>JAUCBT010000021.1:0-105000 GCA_034676685.1 Xanthobacter sp.
CTTGTTGTTGCACCGCTGATAGTTGCTGCAATGGCTGTCGTGGTGGAACGCTTCCTGTTCACCCGTTTCTACAGGGCGGATCCGCTGTATTCATTGCTGCTGACCTTTGGTCTGGCCATGATTATCGAGCAGGCTCTGCGCTGGATATTCGGCGCATCTCCACAAGCCTATTCCATGCCGGAAGCGTTGCGTGGTCAGGTCTTCATCGGAGACTTCATCTATTCGCGCTACCGCCTGTTCCTTATCGGCGTGGCAATTGCGGCTGTTGCAGCCCTATGGCTGCTGCTGAACCGCACGGCCTTCGGACGAATTGTGCGCGCAGGCATTCAGAATCCGGATATTCTGGGCACGCTCGGCATTTCCCTGCGCCCATATCTGTCTGCGGTTGCGGCCATTGCCATTGGCCTTGCCGGGCTTGCCGGCATGCTGCTGGCACCCATTCACCCCGTTCACCCCATGATGGGCGCGGAAGTGATTGTCGCCGCGTTCGTTGTGGTGGTGATCGGCGGCCTCGGCTCTTTCTGGGGAGTGGTGATTGCCGCGCTTCTGGTGGGGCTCGTGAAGGGCACGATGATCGGTATCGGCCTGTCCCAATTCTCCATGCTCGCCATCTACATGCTCATGTTCATCGTCCTGCTGGTGCGCCCGCGCGGACTGATGGGCGAGCGCATCACGCGCTTTGAATGAGGCGGAGACTCATCATGAAAAAGAATCTTCCGCTTGTTGTGGCCGCACTTGGCCTGCTTGTTCTGCCCTTCCTTCTGGAGCTTCTCGGGCTGGGTGCAAACTCGGCGACAGAGGTCGTCATCTTTGCCCTTGCAGCTTTGGGGCTGAATATTCTGGCCGGATACACGGGCCTTGTATCCTTCGGTCATGGTGCCTGGTTTGGTCTGGGTGCCTATGTAGCCGGGCTTACCGCACTGGCCCTGCCGGGGCACCACTTCGTGTTGCCGCTGGTGGTGGTCATTGTGGTGGTGGCGGCTGTTTCCGCCATCTTCGGCTTCTTCATGCTACGCCGGCGCGGCGTGTATTTCTCCCTGATGACGCTGGCCCTCAGCGCCATGTGTTTCCAGTTGGCCTATCGCTGGACAGAAGTGACTGGCGGCGAAAATGGTCTTGGCGGCATTGAGCGCCCCATTTGGGGCAGTTTTGACCTAAACAATAACTGGAACTACTACATTGTTGTTTCGGTTCTGGTGTTCATCCTGACTGTTCTGGTGTGGCGTTTCCTGCATTCTCCGGTAGGCACCGTGCTTGTCTCCATCCGTGAGAATGAAGGCCGCGCCATTGCTCTGGGCTACCGTGTGGGACGCTACAAGCTGGCGGCATTCATGGTCTCAGCCACCATCACCTCGCTTGCCGGCGCGCTGCTGCTCTACAAGAACCGTCTCACCTCGGCAGAACCCATGTCCGTTCTGTTCTCCGGTGAGTTACTTGCGATGGTGGTGATTGGCGGCATGCGCGGCTTCATGGGGCCGGCACTGGGCGCGCTGTTCTACATCATCTTCCGCGAATATCTCTCGATGTATACCGAGAACTGGTTGATCTGGTTCGGTATCATCTTTGTGAGCTTCGTGCTGTTCGCGAAAGATGGTCTCATTGGCGTCGGCGCTCAGTTCAAGCAGCGCTTCTTCCCCGGCCCCTCTCTGGCCGCAGCCATGGCCGGGCGTTCCACCCAGAAGCAGCCGCTGCCCGCCTCCCTTCAGGCGCGTGAGGATGGTCTCGAGAATGTGCTGGTGGCCGATGGCATCAGCAAGAAGTTCGGCGGCTTCCTCGCCGTGGATGGTGTCTCGCTCGGTGTGAAGGATCGCACCCTGCATGCGCTGATCGGGCCGAATGGTGCGGGCAAGACCACCGCCTTCAACCTGCTGACCGGCGTTCTGCCGCCCACCTCTGGCACGGTGACGCTGTGCGGCAATGATGTGTCGGGCAAAAGCGCGGATCTTATCGCCAATCAGGGGCTTGGGCGCTCGTTCCAGATCACCAGCCTGTTTCCGACCCTGAGCGTGGGCGAGAACATGCGCCTTGCCGTGCAGGCCCACCATGCCTCGCGCACCAATCCGCTGCGGGATGCGGACCATGTGCCGGAAGTGGCGGAGCGGGTGCGGGAGATCACCGCATGGGTTGGCCTTGGCGGCATGGAACAGGCACGTGCGGACTCCCTGTCCTATGGCGGGCAGCGACTGCTGGATCTGGGGCTGGCTCTTGCCACCTCCCCGCGCATCCTGCTGGCGGATGAACCGCTGGCCGGCCTCTCGGTTGCCGAACGTGAGCGCGTGGGCAATCTCATCAAGGAAGTCTCCGGCAACATTCCGGTGCTGCTGGTGGAGCACGATATCGACCGCGTGTTCGATCTGGCCGACCATGTCACCGTGATGAACGAGGGCAAGGTGCTGCTGGATGGCACGGTGGATCAGGCCCGCTCATCCGAACAGGTGCGCGAGATCTATATCGGCTCCGGCACCAGCGCGGTGGCAGCCTCCGCCCGGCAGGGCAGCGGCTCCATGGAGGCGATTGTCGCGATGGACAAGGTGAATGTCCATTATGGCAAGAGCCACATCCTGCATGATGTCTCGCTCGACATCCGCAAGAACGAGATTCTTGCGCTACTGGGTCGCAATGGAGCGGGCAAGTCCACCCTGCTCAAGGCACTCACCGGCATTGTTCCGCCCTCCTCCGGCTCCATCCGTCTGGGAACGAAGGAACTGGCCGGCCTGCCCAGCGCGGCAATCGCCCGCTCCGGCATCAGCTATGTGCCGCAGGGTCGTGGCCTGTTCGCCGGCATGACGGTGCGTGAAAATCTGGAGCTGGGCCGTCTGCGGCGCATCACCGGTGCAGGCGATCATTGGACGCTAGACCAGATCTTCCAGTATTTCCCGCGCCTGAAGGAACGCCTTGATACGGATGCGGACCGCCTCTCCGGCGGCGAGCAGCAGATGGTGGCTGTGGCACGCGCCCTTTCCGGCGATACACGGGTGCTGCTGCTGGATGAACCGTTCGAGGGTCTTGCCCCGGCCGTGGTCGAGCAACTGTTCCGCACCTTTGATGACCTGCGGGACATGCTCTCCATCGTGATCGTTGACCACAATCTCGATCTCGCTTTGGCGCTGTCAGACCGCACCATCGTGCTCGAAATGGGCCGGGTGCTGCATGAGGTGCCCTCGCGCGATCTCGCCACCGATATCGAGCTGCGTCGCCGGCTCCTGTGGATGTGAGGACCAAAGCATGACGAAAATCGCAATTGTGGGAGCCGGCCTCATTGGCCGCTCCTGGGCCTATGTGTTCGCCCGCGCCGGCATGCAGGTGGTGGTGTGGGACCCGGAGGCCGCCGTGCTGGACCGGCTGGATGAAGATGTGTGCGCCATGCACGCCAGAGCCGGCGCGCATGAGCGGGCGGGAGATGACCCGCAGGGCCTGCCCTCCCGCATCCGCGCCTGCCCGCGTCTTGAGGATGCGCTGGACGGTGCCGATCTGGTGCAGGAGAACGGGCCTGAGGTGCTTGATATCAAGCAGAGCCTGTTTGCGGAACTGGACCGGCTCGCCGCGCCGCAGACCATTCTCGCCTCCTCCAGTTCGGCGCTGATGGCCTCCACCTTTACGCAAGGGCTTGAGGGGCGTGCGCGCTGCCTCATCGCCCATCCGGTCAACCCGCCGCATCTGGTGCCGGTGGTGGAACTGTGCCCCACCCCGGATACCGACCCGGATGTGATGGAACGGGCCGCTGTCATCTATCGCGATGCCCAGCAGGTTCCGGTGTTGCTGGGGCGGGAGATTGACGGCTTCGTGCTGAACAGGTTGCAGGCCGTGGTTCTGGCTGAATCCCTGCGTCTCATCTCGGAAGGTATCGTCACCCCTGAAGGGCTGGATGACACCATCCGGCACGGCCTTGGCCGGCGCTGGGCTTTCATGGGGCCGATGGAAACCATCCATCTCAATGCCCCCGGCGGTATCCAGGATTATCTGGAACGCTACGGCCCCACCATGGCGCGGCTTTCAAATGATGCCGCGCGTGGGGAAGCCTTCACGGCAGATGCCGCCAGAAAGGCGGGAGCCGATTTCAGCACAGACACCCGCGAGGACATCCGCGCTCGTCAGGAATGGCGGGATGGTGAGCTGGCGGCGCTGGACAGGCACCTGCTCAACCGGTCCGCAAACCGCTCATAACACACAATGGCTTGAGAGCTGAGGACGCACCTTCAGGCGCGCCCGCATCAGGCATCCGGGAGAAGACATCATGGCAGCCAAGAAGAAAGTCATCATCACCTGCGCCGTGACGGGCGCGATCCACACCCCTTCCATGTCATCGGCGCTGCCGGTCACGGCGGCGGAAATCGCGCAGGCCTCGATCGAGGCGGCGGAAGCGGGCGCGGCGGTCATCCACCTGCACGCCCGCAACCCAGATGATGGCAGCCCGGACCAGAGCCCGGTAGCTTTCGCGCCCTTCCTTGGTGTCATCAAGCAGGCGACCAATGCGGTGGTGAACATCACCACCGGCGGCGCGCCCACCATGCCGATTGCCGAGCGTGTTCAGCCTGCCCTCGCCTTCAAGCCGGAACTGGCCTCGCTCAATATGGGTACCATGAATTTCGGCCTGTTCCCCATGCTCAACCGCTTCAAGGACCTGAAACATGAGTGGGAGCGCGAGTATCTGTCCAACAAGAACATCATCTTCCGCAACACGTTCGGCGATATCGAGCATGTGATGCAGAGCGTGGGCGCCAATGGCACCCGCTTTGAGTTTGAATGCTATGACACCGCCCATCTCTACAATCTCAAATACTTTTATGATGCAGGCCTCGTGCGCGGGCCGCTCTTCATCCAGACCGTGTTTGGCCTGATGGGTGGCATCGGCGCGCACCCGGAAGACGTGCTGCACATGAAGCGCACGGCAGACCGGCTGTTCGGCGACAATTATCGCTGGTCCGTGCTGGGTGCGGGCCGCAACCAGATGACGATTGCCGCCATCGCTGCCGCCATGGGCGGGAATGTGCGCGTGGGGCTGGAAGACTCGCTCTGGGCTGGCCCGGGCATAGCAGCGCAGAGCAACGCCCAGCAAGTGCGCATGGCCCGCCAGATCATCGAGGGGCTTGGGCTGGAAATCGCCACGCCTGATGAGGCGCGCGAGATGCTTGATCTCAAGGGCGGTGATGCTGTCGGCTTCTGAGGACCTATTCGTTTTGTAAGGAAACACCCATGGCCATTACTTTTCTCAAGCGCGGCAAATCGGAAGCCGAACGCTCGAACGATGATGCTGATGTGCGCCGCACGGTGGAAGCCGCGCTGGCCGATATCGAGGCGCGCGGTGATGATGCCGTGCGCGATATGAGCGCGCGTTTCGACAAGTATGAACCCGCCAGCTTTCGCCTGAGCGAACAGGAGATTGAGGCGCTCATCGCCCGCGTCGCCCCACGGGATCTGGAAGACATCCGCTTTGCCCAGACACAGGTGCGCAATTTCGCACAGGCCCAGCGCGCCTCCATGCTGGATGTGGAAGTGGAAACCCTGCCGGGCGTCATCCTCGGCCACAAGCATATTCCGGTGCAGTCCGTGGGTTGCTATGTGCCCGGTGGCAAGTTCCCCATGGTGGCCTCGGCGCACATGTCGGTGCTTACGGCCTCGGTTGCCGGCGTGCCGCGCATCATTGCCGCCACACCGCCCTTCAAGGGTGAGCCGAACCCCGCCGTCATTGCCGCCCTGCACCTTGCGGGCGCGCATGAGATTTATGTGATGGGCGGCATTCAGGCCATCGGCGCCATGGCCATCGGCACCCAGACCATCAAGCCGGTGGACATGCTGGTTGGCCCCGGCAATGCCTTTGTGGCAGAAGCCAAGCGCCAGCTGTTTGGCCGGGTGGGCATCGACCTGTTCGCCGGCCCCACTGAAACCCTCATCATCGCCGATGAAACGGTGGATGCGGAACTCTGCGCCACCGATCTGCTGGGTCAGGCCGAACATGGCTACAACTCCCCGGCCGTGCTAATCACCAACTCGCGCAAGCTGGCCGAGGAGACCATGGGCGAGGTGGAGCGCCTGCTCACCATTCTGCCCACCGCCGCCACCGCATCCGCCAGCTGGCGTGATTATGGCGAGGTGATCCTGTGCGACAGCTATGACGAAATGCTGGAAGCCGCCGAAGAGGTCGCCTCCGAGCATGTACAGGTGATGACAGACCGCGATGACTGGTTCCTGGAGAAGATGACCAGCTATGGCGCGCTCTTCCTTGGTCCGCGCACCAATGTGGCCAATGGTGACAAGGTGATCGGCACCAACCACACCCTGCCCACCCGCAAGGCCGGGCGCTACACGGGCGGGCTGTGGGTTGGCAAGTTCATCAAGACCCACTCCTACCAGCGTGTGCTGACTGATGAGGCCGCCGCCGGCGTTGGCCGCTACTGCTCCCGCCTGTGCCTGCTGGAAGGCTTTGTGGGCCATGCGGAACAGGCCAATGTGCGCGTGCGCCGCTATGGCGGCGACAACATCCCCTATGGAGAGGCAGCGCAATGACACCGATGCCGAATTTTTCGCTGGCGGGTAGAACTGCCCTCATCACGGGTGCCGGGCGCGGCATAGGGCGCGCCATTGCCGATGTGTATGCGCAGGCAGGGGCCAGGGTGTATCTATGCGCCCGCACGGCCTCTGAAGTGGAAGCGGCAGCAGCGGAGATCACCACCGCTGGCTATAAGGCCGAGGCTCGGGCCTGCGATGTGACGGACGTTTCTGCCTTCCGCGCACTGGTGGAGGCATTGCCCCGGCTGGATATTTTCGTGAACAATGCCGGCGTCAACCGCCCCAAGCTTCAGTTGGAGGTGACGGAGGAGGACTTTGATGTTGTGGTCGGTCTCAATCTGCGCGCCGCCTTCTTTGCCCTGCAAAGCGTCACGCGCAAGATGAAGGCGGATGGCGGCGGCGGTTCCGTCATCAACATGTCCTCGCAGATGGGGCATATTGGCTGCGAGAAGCGCTCGCTCTATTGCGCCACCAAATGGGGCCTTGAGGGCCTGACAAAATCTGTGGCGGTGGAACTTGCCCCGCACAAAATCCGCGTCAACACTATCTGCCCCACCTTCATCGAAACAGCGCTCACCAAGCCCTATTTCGAAGATCCCGTCTTCATGGAATTCTGCATGAACAAGATCAAGCTCGGGCGACTGGGTCAGGTGGACGACATCACTGGCGCAGCCCTCTATCTTGCTTCCGACGCCTCCGCCCTGATGACCGGCAGTGCCGTGATGCTGGATGGCGGCTGGACAGCGGAATAAAGTATCTTCAGGCGGCACGCATGCCGTGTCGCCTGAAGACTTAGCATCCCACTCCTACACCACCCTCCCGGGGCATGCCCCTTGTCCGTCGTCAGAACATTTGCCTAAACTCGCGGCGTAAATTAGTGGGATGCGGGCTGAGTAAATGCCCCGTCTTCACTATAGGCGCTGCCGTAATTTTCCATCAGCTCGTGCGCGACACGTGCGAACTGCAAAAGGTCTTTCTCGCCAACAAAAGCCGGAAAGTTCCAGACCAGAGTCGGTAGGTGGACGATTTTGCAGTCCATTGAGACATGAACCGCCATCATCGAAAGTGCGAGCCAGAACTCCCGCTGCTGCCGCATCTGAAGGTTGCCTGTGAAGTCTGTCGCCTTGCTTACAGCCTCGGCCTGCTGCTCCGTCCATTGAGCCGCAGGCGTTGACGGGAGAGCACTGCGTTCTGAGGCAGAGGCTGGGACCTGAAGGCTTATGAAAGCGGCGAAGGCCGCTGCACAGATAGCTTGTGCCCTGTTTGGGTTCATAAAATCCCCCTATCTGTCAAAGGGTCGATGCTGCCGCTTGCATGATTGTGTTCTCAGAGCGCCGCTCAACGCCATTGTCTGCCTTTTTCGCCACTTGGCATGGCCTGCACGCATTCTGCGCGTCTGTAAGTCTGCCTGCGCACGGAAAAGCCGCCACGCACATCTGACTGGCGGCTTTGTGCGTGGCAACGCGTTTCAGGCGGCTGGCCTGTCTGGAGGCTCGATCTTCCATTTTGTCAGAGCATATTGCGTTTCCAGACTGTCAGGCTGGGCAAAGACCCAGCCAAGGTCGAGATAGTTCTTGGCCGTATATTCATTGCCCTTGATGGCCAGCCAGATATTGAAGGCCATGGTGGTCGTGAACAGCGAGAAGCTCAAAAGCCCAACATCATCGGGGTGCATGCCCGAGGCAGCGATCAGGAAATTCAAGGTGAAACTCAACAGCGTCCAGCACAACAGCACGGCTCCAAGCAGATAGAGCTTGCGCAGGAACAGAGGCAGGCCAAACCAGCAGGCAAAGAAAAACAGAACCCAGCTCCAGCCAACCTTGACCTCTCTCAGTTCCCCCGTCTTCGGATTCTTCATCTTGACCTTCACGGTGTTCCCCTGTGTTGCCGTTATGATTGCAGGATTGTGGTTTGGAGAGGTGTTACGGGAAGATCCCGCCCTTGAGCGCAAAGCCCGACATGCCGTCGGCAAGTGTGCCCGGCACCAGTTCGGCGACAGGCTCGCCCTTGGGCTGAATGGTGATGATGGGAGAGGTCCAGCGCAGGGTGTCGCCACTGCGTATCTGGCGGCACGCGCCGGAAGCAGTGAACCGATCCAGTATCTTCTTGCGATCAGGACCGGGTCGGCGTGAGAGAATGACCTGCATCTGCTCTGGGGTGTGGCAGAACAAAGTCAGCTGGATCACCGGGCAGAGCTGATCCAGCCGGCAGTCCGTTGCGCCATCGGGTGTCTGGTTGAGATTGGCCTGAGGCTGAGATCGCTGGGAAAGGGCTGGCTCTGGATCAGCCGCAGGTTTGGGCTGGGAGACCAGCATTCCCTGCTACCAGCGCTGCACAGCTTTGTCTTCCCATTCCGTGAGCTCCCGATCGAAGGTGGCGTAAGGTTCAGGCTGGGCCATGTCGTGCTGCGGCGACCCATTCCCCCTTATTCAGATGCTCGGCGATCTGCGCGCCATATGGGGCTGTCGGGCTATTGGGGGATGAGGTCATCTCTTGCCGGCTGAAAATGCCGGCGCGCTGCAGCCTGAGTGCACGCCTGATGCCGAGAAGAAGCCGCCTGGCGCCTTCCTCTACGGCGGGGTCATTCGCATCCTCAAAGCTGACCCAGACATTGCGATAGCGCTCCCGCATATCGCTCGCGAGCCACTCCAGCTGGGATCTGGTGGAGAGCTCATATTCAGAGGCCAGTTCGAAAAAGGCCAGTTGCAGAACGCAATCCTGATGCTCTTTACGCTGTGCAATGCTCTCGGGGCTGTCCGACGGGGCTCGGCTCGGCTGACCGGCGCTTTCAGCTTGCTTCTTCGCCGCAGCTTCATCGAGCTCTTTGCGCGGCTTCAACTCTCCCCCGATATCTTCGTTGAAGATAATCTGCTGGCAGACGCCGCCCAAGATCTGAAGCGCGCGGGGTGAAGGCAGCTTTGGTCCGCCATCCGCACGTGGCCGCAGACGGACGGGCACTGCCACGGCTGTCGCCAGCATCAGCTCGTACTCAGGTTGCTCGGTGATCAGGTACTTTCGTTCAAAGATCCGATCCTTGTAGCCATACTCTCGGGACTGGGCGGTCCCGACCGTCGGGGCGATGGCGAGAAGGGAGGCGAGTGAGAGTGCTGCATATTTTTGTAGGGTGCGATTCATGGCAATTGAGAACATTATGGACAACTACTACACTACAAATAGTTCGTAGACGCGGCAAGTAGGCATGAACATTTTGTTCCTATGGATCTTTTTGCAGCCAATCTTCGAGCCCGTGCAGCGGCGCTCAATCTCTCCAATGCCGAGGCGGCCCGTCGGGCTGGCCTGAACGAGCGTCGCTATTTCCATTATGTGAGTGGGGCGAGGGAGCCGGACTTGGCGACGCTTGTGAGAATCTCGAAAGCGCTGGGCACGACGCCCGATGCGCTGCTGGGCGTGAAACGCGAACCTGAAGACCTGTCGGAGCCGACGGAGCGTGCGACGCTGATCGACCGCCTTGTGTCAGCGGTCAACAATCTGGGCGATTACGAGCTTGAGATTGCCGTCTTGCAGGTGGAGGTCATTTTGAAGCTGCAGAATGAGAAGCAGGCATCGAAAGCCAAATAAGCGAATCTAAGCTCTGCACGCATGGCAGCGGCCTCACGCGCGCGAGACCAAGCCGTTCAGAAATGTGGGGTGAAGCGTGGGGGAGTGACCCCTAACCCCTCACAACACATTGAAAATATATGAAAATTTGAAGATCTGGCGGAGAGAGAGGGATTCGAACCCTCGATACGGTTTCCCGTATACACGCGTTCCAGGCGTGCGCCTTCAACCACTCGGCCACCTCTCCGTGCCATGCACGAAAACAAAATACAAAGAATTTGAAGAAGGCTTGATACCCATTCAACTCTAAGCTTTTGCACCTCTAGGATTGAGCCTCCAGCATAAAACCAGAAACTTTATACGGCACCGGTTGAGTGCGCCCCTATAGCGTGGAGGCGGAATATACAGCCTCTTTTCCTGCATGCAAGGGCTTGTTTGAACCAGTGGAAAACTCTTGGTTCAAACAAGCAGATCACCTCTTCGCCGACCGAAAAGCCAAGCCGCCAGGTGGAATGCTTCCACAGCTCCAGCCCAACAATCATGTCCCTTGCAATTTTTGGGCCGACCCGCTGTATCAGAGACACTTTTCTGATAGACTCTGGCATCTTTAAAATTGGCCTAAGTTAGCGTATTCGAACCCATGAGCCTCAGGCCGATTAACAACACCGGTTGGTAGCGCTGTGCTTCAGTGCTACGCACCTCATGATGGTGAGATTGCGATGAACCTCTACTCAGATTACCTCGCTGAGATCAAAACCAGAGAAACACAGGGGCTCGCTCCCAAGCCGATTGATGACGGCGCCCTCACCAGCGAAATCATCGAACTGATCAAAGATGCCGGCAATGTGCACCGTGCCGAAGCGCTGAAATTCTTCATTTACAACACCCTGCCCGGCACCACGAGCGCGGCTGGCGTCAAGGCGGCCTTTCTGAAGCAGGTCATTCTGGGCGATGTCATCGTGCCGGAGATCACCCCGACCTTTGCCCTTGAGCTGCTGTCGCACATGAAGGGTGGCCCCTCGGTCAAGGTGCTGCTCGACATCGCCCTCGCTGATGATGCCGAGATGGCGCGTAAGGCCGGCGAAGTCCTGAAGACTCAGGTTTTCCTTTATGACGCCGACATGTTCCGACTGCGCGATGCCTACAAGGCAGGCAATGCTGTCGCGAAGGGCGTGTTGGAGAGCTATGCAAAGGCCGAGTTTTTCACGAAGCTGCCGGCCATTGAGGAAGAAACCAAGGTTGTGACCTTCATCGCCGCTGAAGGCGATATCTCGACCGACCTTCTCTCCCCCGGCAATCAGGCCCATTCGCGCTCCGACCGCCAGTTGCACGGCCAGTGCATGATTTCGCCCGAGGCCCAGCAGGAAATCGTTGCGCTCCAGAAGCAGCACCCTGATGCCCGTGTAATGATGATCGCCGAAAAGGGCACGATGGGCGTGGGCTCCTCGCGCATGTCGGGCGTGAACAATGTGGCGCTGTGGACTGGTAAGCAGTCCAGCCCCTATGTGCCCTTCGTCAATTTCGCACCTATCGTCGCGGGCACCAACGGCATCTCGCCGATTTTCGCGACCACGGTGGACGTGACCGGCGGCATTGGCCTCAACCTCAAGAACTGGACCAAGAAGCTCGGCGAAGACGGTAAGCCGGCGCTGAATGCTGACGGCAACCAGATTCTCGAGGAGCAATATTCGGTTGCAACCGGCACCATCCTGAAGATCGACGCGAAGAACAAGAAGCTGCGCGACGAGAATGGCAAGGAGCTGGTCGATATCTCTGCTGCCTTCACGCCCCAGAAGATGGAGTTCATGAAGGCGGGCAGCTCTTACGCTATCGTCTTCGGCAAGAAGCTCCAGACCTTTGCGGCTGAAACCCTCGGTGTCGAGGCCACCCCGGTCTTCGCCCCGAACAAGGAAATCACGGTTGAGGGCCAAGGCCTCACTGCGGTCGAGAAGATCTTCAACCGCAATGCGGTTGGCGTCACCCCTGGCAAGGTGCTGCATGCCGGCTCGGACGTGCGCGTGAAGGTGAATATCGTCGGCTCGCAGGACACTACCGGCCTGATGACCGCGCAGGAGCTTGAGGCGATGGCGGCCACCGTCATTTCCCCGCTGGTGGACGGCGCATACCAGTCCGGCTGTCACACCGCTTCCGTGTGGGACAAGAAGGCTCAGGCGAATATTCCGAAGCTCATGTCCTTCATGAACAACTTCGGCCTGATCACCGCCCGTGACCCGAAGGGCGTGTATCACTCCATGACGGACGTGATCCACAAGGTGCTGAACGACATCACCGTGGATGACTGGGCGATCATCATCGGCGGCGACAGCCACACCCGCATGTCCAAGGGCGTGGCCTTCGGTGCGGACTCCGGCACCGTGGCGCTGGCGCTGGCGACGGGCGAGGCCACCATGCCGATCCCGCAGTCGGTCAAGGTGACCTTCAAGGGCAAGATGCAGCCGCATATGGACTTCCGCGACGTGGTGCATGCCACCCAGGCGCAGATGCTCCAGCAGTGCGGTGACAACGTCTTCCAGGGCCGTATCATCGAAGTGCATATCGGCACCCTGCTCGCCGATCAGGCCTTCACCTTCACCGACTGGACGGCCGAGATGAAGGCCAAGGCCTCGATCTGCATTTCGCAGGACGAGACGCTGATCGAGTCTCTGGAGATCGCCAAGTCGCGCATCCAGATCATGATCGACAAGGGCATGGAAAATGCCGCCGGCACACTGCAGGGCCTGATCGCCAAGGCGGATGCACGCATCGCCGAGATCCGCTCGGGTGAGAAGCCCGCGCTGGCGCCCGACGCCAATGCAAAGTATTTCGCAGAAGTCGTCGTGGATCTGGACGTGATCGACGAGCCGATGATCGCCGACCCGGACGTGAACAACGCCGATGTTTCCAAGCGCTACACCCACGATACCATCCGCCCGGTGTCCTACTATGGCGGCACCAAGAAGGTGGATCTGGGCTTTGTGGGCTCGTGCATGGTGCACAAGGGCGACATGAAGATCGTCGCGCAGATGCTGAAGAACATCGAAAAGACCGAAGGCAAGGTCGAGTTCAAGGCTCCTCTGGTGGTTGCCGCCCCGACCTACAACATCATCGACGAGCTGAAGGCTGAAGGGGATTGGGAAATCCTTGAGAAGTACTCCGGCTTTGAATTCGATGACCTGAAGCCGAAGGGCGCAGCACGTACAGAATATGAGAATATTCTCTATCTGGAGCGTCCGGGCTGCAATCTGTGCATGGGCAACCAGGAAAAGGCCGAGAAGGGCGACACCGTTCTGGCGACCTCGACCCGCCTGTTCCAGGGCCGTGTTGTGGAAGACACGGCAGCGAAGAAGGGCGAGTCACTTCTGGCTTCCACCCCGGTCGTCGTACTCTCTGCTGTTCTTGGACGCATGCCGAGCGCCGAGGAGTACAAGGCCGCAGTTGAGGGGATTGATCTGACCAAGTTCACCCCGCCGAAGGCAACGCCACTCGACTCGCTGTCAGTCCATTACTGAGTCTACTTCTCTCTCCCCTCGGCATTGGGGCCGCGCATCTTTGGGTGTTGCGACTTGAACCGAGGGGGGGACTATCTGGCCGGCTCGGTAAATTGCGGGGCTGGGCTCATGACTGCCAGAAAAACAAAAGGGCCATTCGAATGTAAGTTCGAATGGCCCTTTTGTTTTTCTGGCAGCACTCAATAATGTGAATGAGTGGAAACTCTGGCTCATCTGGCCGCAAACTCTATCAATCTGATAAGGCCGGCTCAGTTCACCCTTTGGAAGAGACCAGAAACAATTTTCCATGTGTCAGACGCGTGGAAATATGCGCCCAATGCATTGGACTAATCACCCGCAGAACAGGACCTCTTCAGCCACTGATGGATCGTCTCAGCATCCGAAGATAGCAGCTGCGCCTGACCTTCCGTGAACTCCAGGAAGGCTTCCCGCCATTCAGGCGAGACACCAACAAGAACCGGAAGCCCCCGCTCGCATGCCTCACCAATAGCGGAAACCAGCCCACGACCCGCAGCTTCCTGCTTCCCGAACTTGTTCACCACCAATGCATGTGCAGAAGCAAGCCGCTGGTGAACCACCATCACGGCATCTTCCAGAGCGGCAGGATCCAGACGGCACCCTGTAACACCGGGACCGAGGTCAACACTGATACTGCGTCGCTCGCCATCAGGAAGCAGACCTAATGTAATATCACACTTTTCGGCCACAGACTCAGGGTCGATAATCTGTATGGTTCCGGCGAGAGAAAGTCCCTCTCTCGCCGCGCTTCTGGAGGCATCCGCCAATACAATATCGGTCAGATGCTCTTCACTGGAACATACATATCCAATTTTCATTTGGACCTCCTGATCCAGCATCAGCTCAGAACACAAAGCGCCCATTCAGGTAGAAACTGCGCCCAGCCTGCGGGAAAAGATACTCCGTCTGATACTGGCTATCAAAGACGTTCTTCATGCCGGCCGTGATTGTGGTGTTCTCATTGAACTGGTATTCGGCTGAAACATTTGCAAGCGCAAAGCCGCTGGTCTTCACATAGTCCACCGCGCCAGAACTCATATTGGTATAGCGCGAGGATGAAAGCTGGAGGCTGGGAATAAGGGTCAGCTTGTCCATCGCCCGCCACTTGGCATAGAGGAAGGCGAGGTGCTCAGGCTGCGCCACGGGCTTGATGTTTGCAATCGTGGGAGATGTGATATCTACCTTCACGAAGCTATAATTTCCACCGAGCAGCAACGTATCTGAAATAGTCCACTCTGCCGTCAGCTCAACGCCATAATTATCACTGTCACCCACATTCTGGTTCTGGGTGATCCACTGATTGTTCTGGCTGCTCCACTGCTTTGTATTTGTACTTTCAATCAGGTTCGTGATCTGGCTGTAGAACACGGCAGCACTCAGCGCGATATTCCCATTGAATGTATCACGCCAGCCCAGCTCATAATTGGTCGCGCGCTCGGATTGCAGGTCCGGATTGGCAATGGAGCGGCCGAAGCGGGAGCTGAAGCGTTCAAACAGGGTGGGAAAGCGCGTACGGCTGGACACGCTGGCATTCACCTGTCCGGTTTCACTCAACCGATAGATGGCCGCGAACTGCCAGTTGATGTCGCCTTCCGTGGTGAGCGGGTGATTGAACAACCCATCCCGCGAGGAATAGTCCTGCGCTTCCAGCAGGTCACGATACTCATAAGCCACGCCCGCAACGAAATCGAAATCCGGCGTAAAGTGCACGGTGTTCTCGAAGCCAAGCGACATCACATCCTCCTTGTCCCGCACATCGGGATCCCAGGTGGAGGAGAGCAGGCCGGGAGAGTTGATGTTCTCGCTCTTGTGGTCGTCGCGGCGATAGGTGAAGGCGATCTTCATCGTGTCTCGCGGGTCAATTTTGTAGATCAGCTCAAGGTCTGCGCCATAGCTGTTGTCGTCATAGAGCGAATTGAAAGCATCCCGCGAGGTCTGCGTGGTGAATGAGTTATCGTCATAGGACGAAAGCGTGTTCTTGAAGTTGTTGTAGTACACGCGTGTGTTCACAGCAGCCGTATCACTCAGCTCCGTGCGGGAGAGGAAGTAGACGCTCGAATAGTTCCACTCCGGCCAACTCCAGTTGCGCTGGATAGAGCCATTCTTCGGCCCAATCACGCCCCAGGGCGTGCGCACACGGTTATAGACATCATAAGGTGCACCCTTGCTGCCTTGCTGGGCGGTGTAGTTGATGGTGTATTCATCGGTCTCATTCGGTGTAAAGCCGGCCTTGAGGTTGACCCGCCAATCCCGTGTATCTGAGAAATCACGCAGTCCTGTTCCTTGCGCTGCATAGTTTTCCGGCTGGAAACCACCCGGCAGGAACCAGCCATTAGAATCGAGAACAGAACCGGCGGCCTGCAGGTAGTATTTCTCCTGCTTCGTGCCCAAAGAACCCATGGTGTTGAAACTGGAATAGGTGCCGGTATTGCCCAGTTCAACACCGGCGCGGATTTCACCTTCTACTTCCTTGGTGGGTCGGCGGGTCACAAGATTGATGGCGCCGCCCATGCCGCCCGGACCATTCAGCACAGAAACATAGCCCTTCTGCACCTGAATCTCGGACAGATCCGGCGTGATGAACCGGCCAAAATCAATGCGGTTGTCATAGGGCAGATAGACCCGGATACCGTCGATATAGAGCGGCACCTGGAAGCGGGTAAAGCCGCGCACGGAGATCAGCGGCTCATTGCGCGAGCCGCCATTGGAGACGGTCACACCTGGTACAAGGGTCAATGCATCATCGAGCCGGTTGCGATCAAAGGTGAACATCTCCTCGGCACTGACCGTGGATTCTGAAATCGCATACCCGCTATTGCCCCATGGCCCCGCCCCGCCGGGCGCCACCACATTGAGCTGACCCAGATGGAATACATTGGAGTCATCGCGGCTTGTGGTCTGTGAGACATTCTGCGCCGTGCTCTCTTCCTGCGCCTGCTGCGCCAGTGCCAGCGAGGTGCCGACAAGAAGCGTAACGGTCGATACCGTTGCAAGAAGAGAGGCGCGTCCCGCCGACAGCCGCATTGCCATTACCGTGCTCCCAGATCATTGCGACGACGAACAGACAGGAACCAGACCGCGCCGCCAATGAGGTATCATTGTAGAGTTTAGATATATTCACATGTATATAGCTGAGTCTGAATGGGAGCAACATTCATGTGACAAAAATGGGGCAAAAATCATCAAGTCATTGATATTATGTTATATTATAAAGGTAACAGGCCATTTTCTCGCCTGTTTTCCTTTTGTCTGGCCCGGTTTAACGGCAATCCGTGATGACTCACGATATATCCAAGAATATATAGCTTATGCGCATGCGATTGCCGCTTGTGCCGTGGGGATACAAGAGAGGCCGGTTGCGCACATGCCATTGAAGCACCTGAAACTTCTGGCTCTGGCCGCGCTCTGCGTTCTGCCACCCGTGCTCTCACCTGCTCCTGTATGCGCCCTTGAGTTGCGGGATGATGCGAACCGGCAGGTGCAGGTGCCAGATAAGGTGTCCCGCATCTTTCCGGCAGGTCCTCCGGCCAGCCTCATCCTCTATTCACTCGATCCGCAGAGCCTGATCGGCTGGACCCGCCAGCCGCCAAAGGCAGCTCTGGCGTTTTTGGGGCCAGATGCCACAAAGCCCACGCTCGGCTGGGTGGGCGGCCGTGGCGGCGAAGCCAATTTTGAGGCCGTGCTGCGTATGAAGCCGGACCTCATCGTCGATATCGGCATGACCAGCGGCACCTATGTCTCACTGGCCGAACGCATCGAGCAAACCACCCACATTCCGGTTCTGCTGCTGGATGGGCGGATTCCTGCCCTGCCCGCAACCTACCGCCTGCTGGGGCAGGTGCTGAACAAACCCGCGCCCGCCAATGCCCGTGCGGAATGGATCGAAACGCATCTGCGCAAAGTGGAAGAGCGCCTCTCCGCCATTCCGCATGAAAACCGCCCGAAGGTATATCTGGCGCGCGGCGCATCCGGGCTGGAAAGCGCCCGCATGGGGTCCATCAATGTCGAGGCGGTGGGCCTTGCTGGCGGACGCAATGTGGTGGGCGAGGCCATGGGCGGCGGCAGTCTTGTCACCGTCTCTATGGAGCAGCTTCTCACCTTCGACCCGGATGTGATCGTCGTTCTGGACCCGGACTTCTACATCCGCATGCAGACAGACCCACTTTGGAGGCAACTGCGTGCGGTGAAAACCGGCCGGGCTGTTCTCACCCCGCAACTGCCCTTTCCATGGGTCGATTATCCTCCATCCGTCAATCGCGTCATGGGTGTGCTGTGGCTGGCACAGCTCTTTCACCCGGAGCAGATGCAATTGGATGTACGCGCAGCTGCACGCGAATTTTATCAGCTTTTCTATCATCATGAGCTGACAGAGCTGCAGATGGATCAGCTTCTGAAGGATGCGGTTTTCAAATGAAACGCTCTTTTCTGGCTGTGGAGCGCCGGCCTTGCCGTGCTGTTCATGCTGGCCGCTCTGGCTTTCGCCATTGGTGCCTATCCCTGTCAGCACGGCAGATCTCTTCGCATGGGTTCTGTGGCGGCTCGGGATGGGCGCACCACCGCCGGAAATTGCCGTGACGGTCATTGAGAATATCCGCGGCCCCCGCATCGTTGCCGCTGCCGGCATTGGCGCAGCGCTGGCGACAGCGGGCGCGGCCTATCAGAGCCTTTTTCGCAACCCGCTGGTGTCTCCCGATATTCTGGGTGTCTCATCCGGGGCGGCTCTGGGCGCGGTTATCGGTATATTTCTCTCCCTGCCGGTGGCGGGAGTCGAGGCGTCATCTTTCGCCGGTGGTTTGCTGGCGGTGGCCGTGGTGTTTCTGGTGGCGCGGCTGGTGCGGGGGCATGAAACGCTGCTCGTTCTGGTGCTCGCCGGCATCGTCATCGGCACATTGTTCTCCGCCGGCATATCCATCCTGAAGGTGCTGGCGGATCCCTATAACCAGTTGCCGGCCATCACCTTCTGGCTGCTCGGCTCTCTGGCTGGCGTCGGGCACAAGGAACTGGGCATGCTGCTGCCGGCCCTTGTGCTGGGGCTGGGGGTTCTGATGGTGCTGCGCTGGCGCATCGACATCATGACCCTTGGCGAGGAAGAGGCCCGTGCGCTGGGTGTGAATGTGGGGCGCGTTAGGCTGCTGGTCATCATTGCAGCCACGCTGCTCACGGCCACGGCGGTCTCCATCAGCGGCATTATCGGCTGGGTTGGTCTGGTTGTGCCGCATCTGGCGCGCATGGTGGTGGGCCCGGCCTTTGCCCGCGCCGCACCAGCTGCAGCCCTTGGTGGCGCGGGCTTCCTTCTGGCGGTTGATACGGTGGCGCGCGGCGCAAGCGATGTGGAAATACCGCTGGGCGTGCTGACAGCACTGGTCGGCACGCCAGTCTTCCTCTGGCTTCTGGCCTCCTCCCGCCGCAGGTGGGGATGATGATGGAACAGACACTTGCACTGCTGCGCGCGCGCAATCTCGCCTTTGGCTATGACGACAGGAAAGTGGGGCAAGGGGTCAATCTTACCCTGAATGCCGGGCAGGTGCTGTGCCTGCTCGGCCCCAATGGCGGCGGAAAGACCACGCTGCTGAAAACACTGGTGGGCCTGAAAACCGCGATGGCCGGGCATGTGGAACTGGAAAGCACACCGCTTTCCAGCATGAGCGCCACACAAAAGGCTCGCATCATCGGCTTCGTGCCGCAAAATGCCCCCTCAGCCTTCGCCTTCCCGGTGAAGGATATGGTGCTGATGGGCCGGGCGGCGCGCCATGGCCTGTTCTCCAGGCCCCTCTGCCGCGGATGAAGCCATCGCTATGGCCGCGCTGGAACGTGTGGGCGCGACCTTTCTTGCTGATCGCCCCTTCACAGAGATCAGCGGCGGGGAGCGACAGATGGTGCTCATCGCCCGCGCTCTGGCGCAGGAACCGCGTCTCCTGATTCTCGATGAACCGACAGCCAGTCTTGATTTTTCCAATCAGGACAAGGTTCTGCACCTGCTCGCTTCACTGGCAACTGAAGGGCTTGGCGTGATGTTTTCCACCCACCATCCCGATCAGGTCTTCGCCATCGGCTCCCATGTCGCGATGTTACGCGATGGCACATTGATGGCGAGCGGAAAGGTGGAAGAGGTGCTGACGGCAGAGAATCTCAGCCGCCTCTACCAGCAACCGGTGGTGATTGGTGATGTGCACGGCCGCAAGGTCTGCTTCACCGCTCAGATGCTCTGCGCTGAAAACCACAAACCGGTGGCAACGGAAAGCTGACATTCGAGAAGCCCCTGAAACCAGGGGCTGCGCAAGTCCCGGTCATGTCCATCCATGCGTTCAAGAGAATGGAATGCGCGGTCACCTGAGTCGTCAGGCCGATACCCTGAAAGGGGACGGAAGCAACGGCCGCTCATCATCCGGAGCCAATATCTGAATCACGGATACGCCTGCAACCAGACCGGCTCCGCACCGCCTCAAGAGGGGGCAGCGAATCCCCGAAATTGCAGAGCCGGCAACAGTGGTGCGTGGAATCTCACAGTCGAGCCCGGCCCAATACTTTCCCAGAGCCGGCCCCTTCGAGCCAACTCCGGGAGAGTTTTCGTCCCTCAAATCTGCGCGAGTGCCTGTTGCAGGTCGGCGATCAGGTCATCCGGGTGCTCCAGTCCCACGGAAAGGCGCAGCAGGCCGTCGCTGATCCCCATTTCCGCGCGCGCCTCTGGCGTGAAGCGCTGGTGGGTGGTGGTGGCCGGATGGGTAATCAGGCTCTTGGCATCGCCCAGATTGTTGGAAATGCGGATGACCCGCAGTGCGTTCATGAAGCGGAACGCCGCTTCCTTGCCGCCCTTCACGGTGAAGGTGACCAGCGTGCTGCCGCCAGACATCTGCTTGCGCGCGAGTTCCACCTGCGGATGATCGGCGCGGAAGGGATAGAGCGCCTTTTCCACGTTCGGATTTTCGGCCAGCGCGTCAGCTACCTTGGCCGCGCTCGCCTGCATGCGCTCCACGCGAAGACCCAGCGTCTCAAGGCCCTTCAGCATCACCCATGCATTGAAGGGCGAGATGGAGGGGCCGGTCTGGCGCAGGAAGGTCTGCAGGTGCTCATCCATGAAGGCGCGCGAGGTGAGGATGATGCCGCCGAGGCACCGGCCCTGCCCATCCACATGCTTGGTGGTGGAATAAACCACCACATCCGCGCCCAGCTTCAGCGGATGCTGAAGCAGCGGGGTGGCGAACACATTGTCCACCACCAGACATGCCCCCACCGAATGGGCGATATCGGCCACCGCCTGAATGTCGATGATGTCGAGCGTGGGATTGGTGGGGCTTTCCAGCAGCACCACCTTGGTGTTCTCGCGGATTCCCTTGCGCCATGCGTCAAGGTCGGTGCCGTTCACCAGCGTCACATCCACGCCGAAGCGCGGCAGGAACTCTTCCAGAATCCAGCGGCTGGAACCGAACAGGGCGTGGGCCGCCAGCACATGGTCGCCGGCCTTCAGCTGGCACAGCAGTGCAGCATACACCGCCGCCATGCCGGAGCCGGTGGCGCGCGCGGCTTCCGCCCCTTCCAGCAGGGCCATGCGCTGCTCGAACATTTCGGTCGTCGGGTTCGCATAGCGCGAATAGACGAAACCCGGCTCCTCATTCTTGAAGCGGGCCTCGCAGGATTCCGCCGAGTCGTAGACAAAGCCCTGGGTCAGGAACAGCGCCTCGGAGGTCTCTCCAAAGGCGGAACGCATTGTGCCGCCATGCACCAGCCGGGTCTCGGGATGCAGGGTTGCAGGATCTGCGGGCACGAAGGGGGCGGGCTTGCGGGTGGTGTCGGACGCGGACGACATGGATGCCTCCAGAAGCGGCCGGGGCGAAGAGGGAGAAGCAACCAAGAATTTACGCTTTTGCGGCAGATACTTGGTGTGACCCTTTTGCTTTGGCCTTCAAACTCTTCATTATGAATGCGATGGAGAGCCAGAAAGGCTCATATCCATCATGAGCAGGGTCACATAAGTCTGCCGTTCTTGCGGCGTCAAGGGTGCCGTTCGGTAAAACGAACGCGGAAACCGGATTAACGGCGAAGAGGGCAGGCAATGACAACGCGCATGGCGGAATTTTCCAGGCCGGGTATCCTGCCGGCAGAGGCGATCGCAGCTTTGAAGGCGGATGGCGCCATCTCCTGCCGGCGTGAATTTGACGCAGACCAGATCCAGCCTGCCAGTCTCGACCTGCGCCTTGGGCGCACCGCATGGCGTATCCGGGCCAGCTTCCTGCCGGGTGAGGGAGTTACGGTCAAATCCCGCCTGAAGGATCTCTCGCTGCATCAGCTCGATCTCAGCCGAGGCGCGGTGCTGGAAACCGGATGCGTCTATCTGGTGGAGTTGTTCGAGCATCTCAAACTCCCGGCAGATCTTGCGGCGGCTGCCAACCCCAAGAGTTCCACCGGGCGTCTGGATGTGTTCGTGCGCGTCATCACCGATGATGCACGCGCGTTCGATACCATTCCGGCGGGCTATAAGGGTCCGCTCTATCTTGAAATTTCCCCGCGCACTTTCCCCATTCTGGTCCGCACCGGCTCACGTCTGTCACAGGTGCGGTTCCGCCGGGGCGTCGCACGGCTGAATGATCTGGAACTGCTGAACCTTCAGGCCGCAGAACGCCTCGTGGATATGGACACAGCAGATGTCGCCGCTGGCGGCATCGCGCTGGGTGTGGATCTGGCGGGCGATGCATGGGGCGGCCTTCAGGGCTTCCGTGCCAAGCGCCACAGCGGCGTGGTGGATGTGGACCAGCCCGGCGCGCTGGCGGTGGAGGATTTCTGGGAGCCGATCCATGTCCGCCCCGGCACGCGGGGCCAACTGGTGCTGGACCCCGACGCCTTCTACATCCTCGCCTCTCGTGAGAGCGTGCATGTGCCGCCGGATTATGCTGCGGAAATGGTGCCGTTCGACCCGCTGGTGGGCGAGTTCCGGGTGCATTATGCAGGCTTCTTCGACCCCGGCTTCGGGCACATGGGCGCGGGCGGACATGGCGCGCGCGCGGTGCTGGAAGTGCGCTCGCGCGAAGTACCGTTCATTCTGGAACATGGGCAGACGGTGGGCCGCCTGGTCTATGAACGCATGTCCAGCCGCCCCGGCACGCTGTATGGCACCGACATGCGCTCCCATTATCAGGGACAGGGACTGAAGCTCTCCAAGCACTTCAAGGTGCTGAAGGACATCTGAGGGCACCGCCTCAGACGTCCCTTGCCCCACGCCTCTTCTGCCCCTCAAGACGCAGAGCGCCGGTATGAACCGGCCTCATGTTTTGGGCCGCACGCCTGCTCCTTGCAAACAGGCAGCGCTGAATCACCACTCTCGCGGACCGGCAGAACTGAACGCACCCTTGCCGTTTGCCATGAGCGGCCATGCAAAATGGATCAGCGGAGGCCTGCGCTCAGTTGCGTCAGTCCTTGGTGATGATCGAGACCAATCCATAAAGCGGCGACGTCGCTTTCCCGGCGATATCCATCCCACTCCTGATGGCAGCTTTCGTTTCAGGCGAAATAAGCTTGCTCAAGTCGTTATAGTGCATGGAGCCACCGGAAACGTCGTCCAGCTTGTCATCTTCAATGAGTTGGTTTTCAGGTTTGTCGGTCATCATGGGCTTGCTGTCCTGCCATCTTGCATCATGATCGGAGGTGAAACTGAGAAGTTCAGGCGATCATTTCAAAAACGAAAAGCCAAAAATCAGCTTCGTGTTCTAAAAGGCTACGCCCGGCATCCCGTGATGGGAATGCATCAGTCCTTGTTGAGAAGAGAGATCAGCGCATAGGCGGGCGATACAATCTTCGCCCCGGTATTCAGATGGCCGCGCGCCTCTTTCTTGGTTTCAGGGTCCAGCCCGTCCCTTATGTGCTTGAGGGATTCATAGCTGTACACACCGCCTGCTGCGGCCTCTAGCGTCTCGTCATTCACGGAGACGCTGTTGGAATCGTCGGCCATCATCAAGCTCCTGAAACTTGAAATCTGCTGATGGAGCGATCCTATGCCATGCGGCTGACGTGAACCTTACAAAGCGCACACAAATACTCTCTCCCCGCCACATCATGCGCGGACGAGAGCGGCCGGCATCACGCGCGCGCAGAGTGCCCTCTTCACGACGCTCAGCGATGCGGCGGCTGATCTGCGGCGATGATGTTTTCACGCCACCAGGGAGACTGGTTCTGCATGCTGGCGCGCAGTTCGCGCAGCGGGCGCATCAGGGTTTCCGAATAGGCCAGATAATCCGCCACCAGCGGCAGTGTGCCCTGCACCGAGGGATCATCCGCCAGACTGAGCGCCGTTGAAATGGCGGCATCCAGCGCCGGGGCAGCCGCCGCCGCGCCCGCATCGGCAATGTCCGCCTGATGATGGTGCAACGCCGCCGCGCTGGCCAGTTCGAAGGCAGTGAGAATGCGGGAACGAGCCGTTTCCAGCACCGGCAGCACTTCCTCATTCACAGGCGTGAGAGCCAGACGGTGGGCGGTGTCTTCCAGCAGGGCCAGATAGGTCAGAACCACATCCAGCGTGGAAATGAGATTGGCGACATTGCCGGCCGAGTGGCCGAAAATATGCTCGGCACCCAGGTTCGGCACACGCAGGTCGAAATCCCGCACAATCTGGGCCAGCGGCGCGACGCTCTGGGCCGGCCCACGATGGGGCCACCAGGAGGCCAGCACATCATGGCACCGCTTCAGGATGTCGTGAAGTTCAGGGCGCAACTGGTCAGTGAGATACACCGGCAACACGAGAAACGAGACGATGAGCGCAGCACCCGCGCCGATCGCGGTTTCATAGATGCGCGCCAGCATGCCCTCGGTGCCAAGCCCGCTGATGAGATGCAGCCCCAGCACCACCGAAAAGCCGATGGCGGCCGAAGAAACATCATAGCGGTCCTTCTGGGTGATGAGAGCGATGACCTGCGCCGCCATACATGCCGTGGCGAGCAAAAGCAGATGGTGGCCCAGCGTGAGAAAAACCCCGATGCCCAGCAGCACACCAATCAGCGTGCCCAGCGTGCGATAGCGCACGCGCATATAGGTTTCGCCCAGACTGTTGCCGAGAACGAAGATGACGGTCATCGTCGCCCAATAGGCATGGTCGAGGCCGATCAGCACATCAAGTGAGGTGGTGAGGCCGGTCGCCAGCAGGCCCTGTATCGCCACCTTCATGGGAGCGGAAAGCACCTTTCGGCCCGTGCTGTCTTTCTCCAGCATCGGAATGCGCGGCGGAAAGCTGTTCGGCCCCGGCCGGGTCTTGCTGGAGGGAAAGGGCGCGCTCTCGGTCTCGGCTATGGCGTCCACCAGATGGAGCAGCCGCTCAAAGGCCGTCAGTGCGCGCAGCAGGGCGAAGCGGGCCTCGGCCGGCAAGGTGGGAGAAAAGGCGCAGGCACGCAGGCGGCCGGTGGCGCGCATGAAGCGTTCCTGCCCCTGAAGGTCGTGAATATCCATCGCCTCCAGTCGGCGGGCCAGATAATCGGTGGCGGCAGAGAAGGGGCGTCGCCAGTCATCCGGCGCACCGTCGGGGGCATAAGGGCCGGCAGGAATGCAGTTCGCCAGAAGTTCCACCGCCACCCGCAGCCGATAGAGCTTGGCGCGAAGGGCCTCGAACTCATCTTGCGCTTCGGGAGCCTCCGCATTGGCATTGGCCAGCGCCGCCCACACCCGCCCGCGCAGGGCCTCCACCGGCTGGGCTGCCTCTTCGGGAAAGGTGTATCCGTCGCGCACGGCTTCCGACATCTCGCGGAGATAGGCGGCGACAGCAGCTTCCATGTCATGGGTGGTGCGCACATAGGCCGCCACGGCCGAGGGTCGCCAGGGCGAAAGGCGCACCATGGCGGCGATCAGCGCACCCTGACAATAAGCGGCAAGCAGCCATGCCGCTTCCTCATGTCCGGGCCGCACCACCGTACCCACGGTTGCGATCACGGTCAGCGCCATGCCCAGTCTCTGGCCCGGCATGCCCCAGCTGCGCAGGAACAGGGCACCGGCCGACAGCGGAATGAGCAGAAGTTTCTGGACCAGCGCATTGGTCTCGCCGTCTCCCGGGCCGACCATTGTCAGCACCACCAGAAAACTGGCGCAGATGGCGAATACCCGCCACATGTTCTGCGCTTCCGCCCCCCGGCTGGCGGCCGGGGTGAAGGAAATCATGGTGAGGGCACCGGCCCCGGCCATCAGCGGGAATGTGGTGTGCATGCCCACATCGAGGCCGAACCCGCGCGCCGTGGCATAGCCAATGAAAATCACCAGCGTGAAGCACAGGGCCAGATGCAGGGCGCGCGTGGTGTCGATCGCGCCGGGGTCATGATAGGCGCGCCATTCCGCAAGCCGCTCCATCAGGGGGCGGCGCGGGGTGCGGAACGTTGGCGGATGCAGCGGCATGGCGTCGGACAAACCTCCGGCGTCGTCGGTGCCTGATGTCATGCCGGGGGCGGCATGTCCAGCGCGACGCACGCCGTCACCTCTGAATGGGTGGATGTGCAGGCGGAATGCGCTGGGCAATAGAGAGCAAAAGGGGCCGAATAACGGACAGTTTGTGCATCTGCACATCACCGTGAGCCCGTGCGGCAAAAGTACGGAAATGCAGGAGTTTTGACCCCATCGGCTTCAAACTTGAGGCCAGATGATTTAAGCGGAACCCATCAAGAGCAGCGCGGCGCATGGGTGACGCTGGGGCATGTTCGCAGGGTGCGAACATGCCGTGCGGAACAATCCTGAGAGAAGCCTCAGGCCATGCCACGCCAGTGGCGGGGGAGACAGATGCCGAACGACAAGACCGCGCGTGTGGCTGAACTCTATGAAGCGCGCCTCGCCACGGGTGATATCAGCACGGATCCGGCGCAGGCTGCGGTGGTGCGGGAATTTTCGCGGCTGGAGCTGGAACTGCGCCAGCATGTGATGGCGCATAAATCTTCCGCGCTCGGCTGGCTGTTCCAGCGCAAGGCCGCGACCACCACACCTCAGGGCCTCTATATTTATGGCGAGGTGGGGCGCGGCAAGTCCATGCTGATGGACATGTTCTATGAAGCCCTGCCCCCCAAGAGCAAGCGGCGCGCCCATTTCCATGCTTTCATGGGCGATGTGCATGAGCGTATCTTCAAGGAGCGCGAGGCCCAGAAAACCAATCCGCGCAAGAATGCCGACCCCATTGCGCTGGTGGCGGCGGAACTGGCCAGCGAAGCCAAGGTGCTGTGCTTCGACGAATTCTCCGTGACCGATATCGCGGATGCGATGATCCTCGGCCGTCTGTTCGAGAAGCTGTTCGCCGATGGCGTGGTGGTGGTGGCCACCTCCAATGTCGCGCCGAAGAATCTCTATCTCAATGGCCTGAACCGCGCCCTGTTCCTGCCCTTCATCGCGGAAATCCGCGACCGGATGAAGGTGCTGAACCTCGATTCCCCCACCGATTACCGGATGGAAAAGCTGGAAGGCGTGCATATCTGGCACACCCCGCTGGGACCGGAAGCGGATGCGGCGGTGGAAACGGCGTGGAAGCGCATTGTCGGCCCTCTCGGCAGCACGCCCGGCGCGCTTCAGCTCAAGGGGCGCACGCTGCATATCCCGCAGATGGGCCATGGTGCGGCGCGCTTCACCTTCCCGGATCTGTGCGAAAAGCCGCTGGGGCCGAACCCGGATTATCTGGCCATTGCCCGCCAGTTCCACACGGTGGTGGTGGAGCACATTCCGGTGATGACCCCCGAGCAGCGCAATGAGGCCAAGCGTTTCATCTCGCTCATCGATACGCTCTATGATGCCAATGTGAAGCTGGTGGCCTCTGCCGCCGCCATGCCGGAAGACCTGTATGTGGGAGCCGATGGCACGGAAGCCTTCGAATTCGCCCGCACGGTGTCCCGCCTCACCGAGATGCGGTCCAGCGAATATATGGCCCGCTCCCACGGGCGGCGGGATTCGGAGATTCCGGGCGAAGTGAAGCTGTGAACGGGCTCAGCTTTGGCTAAGCCTGTTCAGAAACTGATTGCGGCTGCGCTCAATCAGGCATCAGAGGGCCCGGATGCACTCCGTCCATCATCCTGTCCGGCCCGCATCATGGGCAAGATAGTGGAGCCCATCTGATCAGAGCTTAAGTGACCAGATGTCACTCAAGCGCCGCGCAACTTCGCCAAAGGTCCACGGGTCAATCTCATGGCCTTTGGCGTAACGCGCCAGACGCACGCATCACGCTTCCAGCGCAATGCCGATGCGCTTGATTTCCCAGACCAGCTCCACGCCGGACTGCTCCTTCACCCGGCGACGCACCTCATTGCCCAGTCCCTCAATGTCGGCGGCGCTGGCCCCACCCATGTTCACGAGAAAATTGGTGTGCAGTTCCGAAACCTGCGCCCCGCCCATGGTGAAGCCGCGCAGGCCCGCCGCATCCACCAGCTTCCATGCGCTGGTGCCGGGCGGATTACGGAAGGTGGAGCCGCCCGTACGGCTCTTGATCGGCTGCGTCGCCTCTCGGCTTTGGGTGATCTGGTTCATCTGCGCGGCAATCACCGCAGGATCACCCGGCACGCCCCGGAAGGTGGCTGAGGTGAAGATGACATCATCCGGCACATCGCAATGGCGATAGGAGAAGCCCATTTCAGCGTTGGAGAACCGCAGCACTTCACCCCTGCGGGAAAGGGCCTCGGCGTGCAGCAGCACGTCTTTTGTCTCTCCGCCATAGGCCCCGCCATTCATGCGCAGCGCACCGCCGATAGCCCCGGGAATGCCGCGCAGGAAGGAAAAGCCGGAAAGTGCCGCATCCGCCGCCGCGCGCGCCACCTTCACATCCGGCGCACCGGCCCCGGCGGTGATGGTATCCCCCACCACGCTCACATCATTGAAGCCCTTGCCAAGGCGAATCACCACGCCGGGCACGCCGCCATCGCGCACGATGAGGTTGGAGCCAAGACCGATGACGGTGAGCGGCACCTCGGCCGGCAGGTGGGAAAGCAGCAGCGCCAGATCCTCGGCATCTGCCGGCAGGAACATCGCCTGCGCCAGGCCGCCGACACGGAACCACGTATAGGGTGCCAGCGCCGCATTGGCGGTGAGGGTGCCCCGCAGGCCAGTCGCGGCGGCACGCAGATCGGGCGTGATGTCCGCGAAGGGCGTGGGCTGGCGGCTCTCGGCTGCGGTCATGCGGGTCGTCCGGTGCTGGGCGGGGTCCGGCATGGCATCCGAAACCCGCCTCATGATGATGGCGGCAGAACATATAGGGCGGTGCATGTTCTACCCAAAGGCGGTTCCAGCCTCTCCCACAAGGCGCGGGCAAGAGCAAGGCAGCCGATGCGCATCACCAAGCCGAACCACCTCATCACCCGTGGACGAACAGCTGAGTCGAGCGAATGATCCGCATGATGAACGCGGCGATGGTCAAACGCTTCCATTCCGACAATCATGACCAGTTGCGCACGCACCTTGCCGACGTCCTCGCAGCCAACAACTTCGCCAGCAGAATCAAGATGCTGAACAGCCTCACGCCCTACGAATATATCTGCAGGGTGTGGACCCCAGAGCCTGGATCAATTCACCCTCAACCCCATCCATCAGATGCAGGGACTGAACAGCTAGCGGCTATAGTAGCCTGAAGCATGAACACCCGACATGGCGGCCTCTGTGGCCTGGGCATGCCGTTTTTTGCCCGCTTGCCAGATGTTGTTCCTCTCTGCCATGCCAGCATTAGCAAATGTGCAAGGCTCCCCCTCCATGGTGGAGGCAACCGCGAGATCGCGGATCAGCACGTCTCCCGCATCACGGCATGGGCGGCGTGCGCACTCATGGAATGACCGCTTTTGGCCGGCACGCATGCATCATGCCGGAAAAGGCTCAGAAGATCAGGAAGGCGCAGATGGCCAGACATGTTGCAGTGCTGATGGGCGGTTGGTCCAACGAGCGCGAGGTGTCGCTGCGTTCCGGCGCGGCCTGCGCCGATGCGCTGGAGAAGGCCGGATACCGGGTGAGCCGGATTGATGTGGATCGCGGCATCGCGCAGGTGCTGGCCGAGGTGAAACCGGATGTGGCACTGAATGTTCTGCACGGCACACCCGGCGAGGATGGCATCATTCAGGGCATTCTTGAGGTGATGCAGATTCCCTATTCCCATTCCGGCGTGCTGGCCTCGGCGCTGGCGATGGACAAGGCGCAGGCGCGCATCACGCTGGCGGCGGCAGGCGTGCCGGTGGCGCGTGGCGGGCCGGTGGCGCGTCTTGATGCGGCCAAAGCCCATGTGATGGAGCCGCCCTATGTGCTCAAGCCCATAGCGGAGGGCTCCAGCGTCGGCGTGTTCATCGTGCGCGAGGGGCAGGAACACCCACCGCAGGAACTGAATCGCGAGGACTGGTCGTTCGGCGAGACGCTTCTTGTGGAAGAATTTATTCCCGGTCTCGAACTTACCTGCGCCGTCATGGGCGAGCAGGCGCTTGGTGTCATTGAGATTGAGGCCACTCAACCGTTTTACGATTACGAAAGCAAATACGCACCAGGCGGCTCTTCTCACATTCTTCCTGCCCGCATTTTACCTGACGTTTACGAGAAAGTGCGGATGTTAAGCCTAACGGCGCACCGAGCTCTCGGCTGCCGGGGGGTTTCACGGTCGGACTTCCGGTTCGATCCGTCCAGAACAGACGGCTCCGGCCTGATCTGTCTGGAAGTGAACACCCAGCCCGGCATGACGCAGACCTCACTGGTGCCCGAACTGGCAGCCCATGCGGGCATCACATTCGGCGAGCTTGTGACATGGATGGTGGAGGACGCTTCCCTGAAGCGGTAGGGCCCCGGCACGGGCCTGCCGGGCAGAAGACGCCCCAGCCCCCGCCCGGGCGCTACAAGCGCCTGATGCCGGAACCCCGCCCCGCCAGCCGCACGGCTCTGGCGTGGCGGCGGCTCATGGTGCGCCTGTCTGCTTCCCGCCTTGGCCGTCATGGCTCCGGCATGTTCACGGCGCTCGTCATTGGCGGGTTCGTGGCGCTCGGCGTCTCGCTGGGCGGCCATGTGGAAGCCACCAAGACCATCGGTTACGACCTTGCGGATGCGGCGGTGAACACCGTCGGCTTCCAGGTGCGCGAAGTGAAGCTCTCCGGCTACAATCATGTGACACCAACAGAAATCCTGAACGGGGCGGGCATCAAGTCCTCCACCTCGATCCTGTTCGTGAATGCCGACGAGATGCGCGCCAAGCTTGAGGCGATGCCGTGGATCCAGTCCGCCAGCGTGCGCAAGCTGTTCCCGGACCGAATCGAAATTTCCATCGCCGAGCGCAAGGCCTTCGCCCTGTGGCAGAGCAATGGCGAGATCCGCGTCATCTCGCGCGATGGCACGCCGATCGCGCCCTATTCGGATGATCCACGCTACATTCACCTTCCAATCGTGGTGGGTGAAGGCGCTGAAAAGCGTGTCGGCGAGATTGTAGATGCGCTAGCCCGCCTGCCCGGCCTGCGCGATCAGGTGCGCGCCGCCATTCTGGTGGCCGAGCGCCGCTGGACCCTGAAAATGCGCAACGGCATTGACGTGCGCCTGCCGGAAGTCGGCCTCGACGACGCCCTGATGCAGCTGGTCACGCTCGATCAGGACAAGAAACTTCTCACCCGCGACATCACCATCATCGACCTGCGCCTGCCCGACCGGGTGGCCGTGCGCCTTTCCGAGGCCGCCGCCGCCGCCCGCGCCGAAGCCCTGAAGGCGAAGGACAAGAAGAAAGGAGGCCCCGCATGAGGTCCCGGCTCGCTCAGGGCTTTGCGCCGAAGATGCGCCCGCTGCCGCCCCGCAAGAGCGGCATTGTCGGCGTTCTGGATATCGGCACCAGCAAGGTGGTGTGCGCCATCGCCCGGCTGAAGCCGCGCGGGCAATCTGATGTCCTGCGCCGACGCACCCACTCCATCGATGTGCTCGGCATCGGCCATACCCGCGCCTATGGCATCAAGGGTGGCGCGGTGGTGGACATGGCCAAGGCGGAACTTGCCATCCGTCAGGCGGTGGATATGGCGGAGCGCGCCTCGGGCGTGCAGATCGCCTCGGTGGTGGTCGGGGTTTCGGGTGGACGTCTCACCTCCCAGCATTATGAAGCAGCAGTGCGACTCACCTCTCCGGCGGTTGAGGAATCAGACATCCGCCGCGTGCTGGAAGCCGCCTCAACCTATGGCGTGGGCGACGGCCGCGCCGTGCTGCATGCGCTGCCCATGGGCTATGCGCTGGACGGGCGCGGCGGCATTGGCGAACCGCGCGGCATGCTGGGCCGGGAACTCGGCGCGAACATGCATGTGGTGACGGCCGATCTCACCGCGCTGAAAAATCTCGTGCTGTGCGTGGAGCGCTGCCATCTCTCCATTGAGGCCATGGTGGCCGCGCCTTATGCGGCCGCGCTTTCCTCCCTCACCGATGACGAGATGGAACTGGGTGTGACCATGATCGACATGGGCGCGGGCACCACCACCTTCTCCATCGTCGCTGGTGGGCACTGCGTCTATATGGACGGGGTCGCGCTGGGCGGACAGCACATCACGAACGACGTGGCGCGCGGCCTACCCGCCCGCCTCAATGATGCCGAGCGGCTGAAAGCCCTGCATGGCGCGGTGGTGGCGGTGTCCTCCGATGAGCATGACATGCTCACCGTGCCGCCGCTTTCCGGCGAGCCGCGCGACCAGCCGAACATGGTTCCCAAATCCCGCCTCGTCACCATCGTGCGTCCGCGCGCGGAAGAAATTGTGGAACTGATTCGCGAGCGCCTGCGGGCTTCCGGCCATGCGGGTGATGCCGGACGGCGTGTGGTGCTCACCGGCGGCGCGGCCCAGTTGCAGGGATTGGCCGATCTGGTGGTGAAAGCCATCGGCCCGCAGGTGCGCATCGGTCGTCCGTTAGGAGTTTCTCGACTTCCTGAAGCGGCGCGTGGAGCGGCTTTTGCGGTGACTGCCGGCCTGCTGGTTTACCCACAAGTAGCTGGACTTGAACACTTTGAGCCCCGCCGCCGTCAGGCTGTGGGCGCGGAAGAGCGTGGATATTTCGGTCGCGTTGGACGCTGGCTGAAAGACAGCTTTTAGACATGATTAACCAAATCAGACGTATCAATTGGCTCAGCCAGATTCACTCTGAGACGCATTGAGCCGAACGGGTTCGACGGAGCAACATTATGACCATCAACCTTCAGATGCCCGATATTCGTGAGCTCCGTCCTCGGATCACGGTGTTCGGTGTGGGCGGTGCCGGCGGCAACGCCGTGAACAACATGATTTCCTCCGGCCTGACCGGCGTCGAGTTCGTGGTTGCGAACACCGATGCGCAGGCCCTCTCCCTCACCCGCGCCGACCGCGTGGTGCAGATGGGCGTGGCCGTGACCGAGGGTCTCGGTGCCGGCTCCCAGCCTGAAGTTGGTCGCGCTGCCGCTGAGGAAGTGATCGACGAAATCCGCGATCACCTCTCCGGTTCGCACATGGTGTTCATCACCGCCGGCATGGGCGGCGGCACCGGCACCGGCGCTGCGGCTGTTGTGGCCAAGGCCGCCCGCGAGCTCGGCATCCTCACCGTTGGCGTGGTCACCAAGCCTTTCCACTTTGAAGGCCAGCGCCGCATGCGTGTTGCCGAGCACGGCATCACCGAACTTCAGAAGAGCGTCGATACGCTCATCGTCATCCCGAACCAGAACCTGTTCCGGGTCGCCAACGAGAAGACCACCTTCGCCGACGCCTTCGCGATGGCCGATCAGGTGCTCTATTCGGGCGTTGCCTGCATCACCGACCTGATGGTGAAGGAAGGCCTCATCAATCTCGACTTCGCCGACGTGCGCGCCGTGATGCGCGACATGGGCAAGGCGATGATGGGCACCGGCGAGGCCTCCGGCGAGAAGCGCGCCCTTCAGGCTGCTGAAGCCGCCATTGCCAACCCGCTGCTGGACGATGTCTCCATGCAGGGTTCGCGCGGCCTGCTGATCTCGATCACCGGCGGCAAGGACATGACCCTGTTCGAGGTGGACGAAGCCGCAACACGCATCCGCGAGGAAGTGGACCCGGACGCCAACATCATTCTCGGCGCAACCTTCGACGACATGCTGGAAGGCATCATCCGCGTCTCCGTGGTGGCCACCGGTATCGACCCGGAAGTCATGCCCGACCAGATGCAGCCCCCGGCCGATCTTCAGGGCCGCAAGATGTCCAACGCCGGCCGCATGGCCGTGGAAGTGGCGCGTGAAGCCCAGATTCGCAGCGCTGTTGCCGCGATCTCTGCTGAAGACCTGATCGGTCTCGACGATTTCGCACCGGAAGCCCATCAGGCCCATAACGCCTATGCACCGGCACAGTCCTATGCGCCCCAGCAGGCCTATGCCCCGGCAGAACATCACCATCAGGCCGTGGCGATTGACGATGTGACCATCCGCACCGCAGCGCCCAAGCCGTCTTTCTTCGCCGAGCCGGAGCAGCATGCTGCCCCTGCCCCGATTGCGGATGAAGACGAGTTTGCACCTTATGTACCCCCGCAGAGCCAGCGCCCGCGTGGCCCGCGCATGCCGCGTGTGGACGAGCTGCCCCTGCCGGCCCAGAACCAGATCCGCGCCCAGCGTGGTGAGCCGCCGGTGCTCCAGCCTCAGGCGGACAAGAAGCGCATGACCCTGCTTCAGCGTCTGGCCAATGTCGGCCGCCGCGAGGAAGAGCCTGCACAGGAACCCGCCCGCCGCGAGCAGCCCAGCATGCGTGCCCCCGAGGCCCGCGCCGCTGCCCCCGAGCAGGACTACCGCCCCGATGCACGCCCCATGATGCAGGGCCGCCCCGAGGCGCATGCGGAATATGGCAAGCGTCCTCAGGACCGCGCCATGGGTCGCCCGACCTCCGAGGTGCCCTCCCGTCCCGCACCGCAGCGGCACGATGAGGATGACCAGCTGGAAATCCCCGCCTTCCTGCGTCGCCAGGCCAACTGAGTGTTGTGACCCGTGAGCCGCGCTCACGGGTTTCAGCCCGGATTGCACTGCACACGGATGCTTCAGACCGGCGCCGGCGAAACTCGCCCGGCGCCGGTATTTTAATAAGCCAGCATGACAGGGCGAAACCGGCTGATTCGACGGTCCGGCATCCTCACACGTTGTGATACAAACATCATAGGCTGGCGGATAAGCACTCTTAAGAGCCTGTTATCTCTAACGAAAAATGAATTTCAGTTTGGTAACAGGACGTAAGCAAGCGTGATTTGTCGCGAGGCTCTGACCAGACTAGGTTGCCTCATCTCGCAAGTGCCGCATATGGCGCACAGCCCCTCCGGGAGGCTGTCTGGCAAAGCGGCGCGGGGTGAAAGTTGAAGGAAGGATGTGGCGACCTCAGGGCGCTTTTCTTCCGAAAATGGGACGGCACCGATCATGCAGACGACTCTGGCGCGCGAAGTGGCTCTGAAAGGCGTGGGTGTTCACGCCGGGGTTGAAGCGACCCTGACCCTGAAGCCTGCTGCCGCCAATACCGGTGTTGTCTTCTCCCGCTCTTTCGCTGACAGCGCCCCCCGCAAGGCTGCCGTCAACTGGAAGTCTGTGCAGGCGACCGATCTGGCCACCGTGCTGGGTGATCGTTCCGGCGCACTGGTCTCCACGGTCGAGCATCTGCTCTCCGCCTTTGCCGGCCTTGGCGTTGACAATGCGCTGGTTGAAATTGATGGCCCCGAGGTTCCGATCCTCGACGGCAGCGCCGCCCGCTTCGTGCAGGCTGTGGATGAGGCCGGCCTGACCGCCCTCTCCGCCCGTCGCAAATATCTCAAGGTTCTCAAGCCTGTACGTGTCGAGAATGGCGCTTCCTTCGGTGAACTGCGCCCCTATGATGCCGGCTTCCGCCTTGAAGTTGAAATCGACTTCGCTCATGAGGCCATTGGTCGCCAGCGTTTTGCGGCCACCATGTCGCCATCGGTGTTCCGCCGCGAACTGTCCGCCGCCCGCACCTTCGGTTTCCTCAGCGATGTGGAACGCCTGCGCGCAGCTGGCTATGCCCGCGGTGCTGCTCTTGAGAACACCGTTTGCCTCGACGAAAACGGCGTGATGAACGAAGACGGCCTGCGTTTTGAGGACGAATTCGTGCGCCACAAGGCTTTGGACGCGGTGGGGGATCTCGCCCTCGCCGGTCTGCCGCTTCTGGCCCGTTACAGCTCCTATCGCGGTGGCCACAAGCTGAACGCCTCCATGGTCAGTGCCCTTCTCTCCGATCGCTCCAATTATGCGATCGTGGAAGGTGCCCGCCCGGTGCGCGAAACGGTGGGTGCGGAAATCGCCGGCACCGCCAATCCGGTCCCGGTCTTCGCCCCGGAGCGTTGAACGGCAGCCTCTGCCCTCTTATTCCTGAATGATGAAAAACCGCAGGTGCTGAGCCTGCGGTTTTTGTTTGTGCTTGAGGAAATACATGGCTGGATGGGTCAGCCCCTCAGCGCATAGATTCGCTTTTATGCTCCGCCCCTTTCATGAAACGCTGTGGGGCATGGCTGGGCTGACAAGCGCACATACGCTTGGAAACGCCCATCTCGAGACGCGGCGCACGCGCCCAGCGTCCTCATCGGCTTGAAAAAAGCAGAGCGTGCCAGAAGCCGCAAACCGGCCTGGTTTTTGATAACCCACGCATCCCCTGTCGCCACAGCCTGATACCGGCCTGTGAGTCGCAAGCCCGCGCGCACCTGAAGCACACCCACCACGCAATTCGCATATTGCGGGCGCACGCATAGCTCTTCAGTCCCACATCCCTCCCGGCATGGTGGATGTGCATGGCTCAACCGCGACAGGATGTCTGCTTCATCCAATCTCATTGCTCCAGCGCCACGCCCACACCCGAAACGACCGGGTGAATACGGGTCTCAGAATGAATACCAACCCATTCTGAAATAATGGTTTTCTAGAAACGACACTCCCGCCCCCAGCCTTTCAAAGCGCGCTTGAAGCCCGAATGCGACTTGACATTTATTAAATCTACTAATTTTATAGACATAATTATTTTGGAGATCGACATGAGTTCCACCCCCACGCATGCCACGCCATTGCGCCTTGGCGTCTGGGCTCCGGTTCATGGCCCGCGCGCAGCGTGGCAAGACCCGGCAGAACCCTTCAATGCCTCGTGGGAACATAATCGCGACGTGGTTCTGGCGGCCGAAGCATTGGGTTATGACGCGACGCTCGTCGCCCAGCACACAGTGAACCCGCATCTGCCGGAAAAAGACCAGCTTGAGGCCTGGACCGCCTCCGCCGCCCTTGCCGCACTCACCAGCCGCATCGAAATCATCGCCGCCATCAAGCCCTATCTCTACCACCCGGTGGTGCTGGCGAAGATGGCATTGCAGATCGAGAATATCTCCGGCGGCCGTTTCGGCTTCAATCTGGTGAATGCGTGGAACCGCGCGGAATTCGAAAAAGCCGGCATCCCCTTTGGCGAACATGATGCGCGCTATGCCTATGGCCGCGAATGGATCGAGGTGGTGGAGCGGCTCGTGCGCGGCGAAACGGTGCATCATCAGGGTGAGAATTTCCACATCACGGACTATCGCCTCTCACCCAAAAGCCCGGTCCGCACCCGCCCGCGCATCTATCTTGGCGGCGAGTCCGAACCCGCCCGCGCCCTCGCGAACGATCATGCCGATGTGTTCTTCATGAATGGCCAGCCGCTGGAAGATGTGCAGGCCTTCATTGCCGATCTGCGCCGCCGCCCGCGCGCGGGTGCGCCGCTCTCGTTTGGCCTTGCCGCTTTCGTCATTGCCCGGGAGACCGAGCGCGAGGCGCAGGACCAGTATCGCCACCTCGCCGCTCTTGCCGCGCAGGACAGCGCCGCCCGCGATGAGATCGCGGCCCGCACCGATGACAATGTGGTGATGATCCGCAATTTCGCGAAATCCCCCCGTGTCGGCACCAATGGCGGCACGGCAGCGGGTCTTGTCGGCAGTTACGACCAAGTGGCCGAGCGCATTCGCGCTTTCAATGATGCGGGTATCGAGCTGTTCATGCTCCAGTTCCAGCCCCTGAAAGCCGAGCTGGAGCGCTTCGCGGCAGAAGTCTTTCCCCGCCTTGGCCGCACCGCGCCAGCTCTGGCCGCACGTCACGCTTCACTGGGCTGAGGCCACTGGCGCAACGCCCATATCGTTCATTTTTCGCCGAGGTTACCGTGAGCAACGCAGAAAACACCCTCGCCTTGCCGTTGCCCGCCTCCGCCCGCGTTACGCGGCGCAAGGCCAGCAGCGGTGCGGCCTTCATCACCTCTCCCAGAGGGTATTTCCTGCTGTCATGGGCTGCCCCTCTCATCATCCTGCTGGTGTGGGAAGCGCTGGCGCGCACGGGTTTTGTCACGCCGCAGGTGCTGCCCGCCCCCAGCAAGGTATTGGCCACAGCCTGGAAGCTCGCAGTCTCCGGCACATTGCTGGAAGACCTTGGCACCAGCCTTCTGCGCGCGGCGATCGGCTTTATCATTGGCGGGTTCGTCGCCTTCAGCCTCGGCATTCTGGTGGGCTTCTCCCGCCTTGCCGAAGCACTGGTAGACCGCACGGTGCAGATGGTGCGCGCCATTCCCTTTCTGGCGCTGCTGCCGCTGGTCATCGTGTGGTTTGGCGTGGGTGAGGGGCAGAAGATATTCCTCGTCGCCCTTGGCGTGGCCTTTCCCATCTATATCAACACCACGCTCGGCATCCGGCAGGTAGATCCCAAGCTGCTGGAACTGGGGCGGGTGCAGGGGCTCTCCCATTGGCAGATGATCCGCCGCATCATCCTGCCCGGCGCACTGCCCTCCATCCTCACCGGCGTGCGCTATGCGCTGGCGACCGCATGGCTGGCGCTGGTGGTGGCGGAAACGATCGGCGCGCAATCCGGCATCGGTTTTCTGGCCATGGATGCGCGTGAGTTCCTCCGCACCGATGTGGTGGTGCTCACCATCGTCATCTATGCGCTGATTGGCGTTGCGGCGGACTCCATCGCCCGGTTGCTGGAACGTCGCCTGCTGGCCTGGCACCCCAATTTCGGGGGAGCCGACCGATGAGCGTGCATCCCCTCAAAACCTCGGTACCAGCCCCGGCCCCTTCCCTGAATGAACCCCTCGCCGTGCGGGTACGCGGTCTGCGGCGGGCCTATGGCAGCCGCACTGTCATCGACAATCTGGACCTCGATATTGCCCGCGGGGAATTCGTAGCCCTGCTTGGCGAAAGCGGCTGCGGCAAGACCACCCTTCTGCGCACTCTCGCCGGGCTGGATCCGGTACAGGGCGGGCAGATAGACGCGCCACGCCGGCCGGCTGTCGTGTTTCAGGAGCATCGCCTGCTGCCGTGGGAAAGCCTGTGGCGCAACGTTTCCCTTGGCCTTCCCGAAAAGGGCGCACGCGAACTGGCAGCCGCGGCGCTGAGCGAAGTGGGTCTTGGCACCCGGCTCGATGACTGGCCGCGCAACCTCTCCGGCGGACAGGCCCAGCGCGTGGCGCTGGCCCGTGCGCTGGTGCAGGAGCCGGAACTCCTGCTGCTGGATGAACCCTTCGCGGCGCTGGATGCCCTCACCCGCATCCGCATGCATGTGCTGGTGAAGCAGCTGGTGGCCCGCCATCGCCCCGGCGTGCTGATCGTGACCCACGATGTGGATGAAGCCATAGCATTGGCAGACCGCATTCTGGTGATGCGCGCTGGCGACATCGCCGCCGAATATCGCGCCCCCGCCCCCGGCGCACCTGCCGCAAGGCGTGAACTCCTCTTCGCCGAACTGGGTGTCGAAGACGTCCCGGCACGGCACTGAAATCCTCTCTTTCCAGAACAGACAGAACCGAGACCGCAGCATGACCAACCGTTTCACGCCGTCCCGCCGCCAGTTCCTCACCGCCGCAGCGCTGGGCGCGGGTGTTGCAGCCACCGGCCTTCTGCCCACGCTGGCCCATGCTGAAACGGCCGCTAAGCCGCAGGATGCCCCTAAAGACACCCGCAACACCGATAAGGTACGCCTCACCTGGGGTTTCCATGGCCTCACCCTCATCGCCAAGGAGCGCGGCGAGTTTGAAAAGGCGTTGAAGGACAAGGGTATCGAGGTGGAATGGCTCGGCCCGTTCCCCAACCACGCCCCCACGCTTCAGGCGGTGACCGGCGGCAGCGCAGATTTCGGCTTCGGCGGCTCCACCACCCCGGCCCTTGCCGCTATTCTGGCCGGCTCGCCGCTCGTCTTCTCGCAGTTCGTGCTCTATGAGCCGCGCACCACCGCCATCATCGCCAAGGATGGGTCCGGCATCGACAAGGTGGAGGATCTGGTTGGCAAGTCGGTGGCGGTCAACCGCTCCGGCCTTGGCGAGTTCCTGCTGGTGGCCGCGCTGGAAAAGCATGGCGTGGACCGCAGCAAGGTGAACTTCGTCTATCTCAACCCGCATGATGCTGCCCCGGCGTTGGCCTCAGGCAAGGTGGACGCGTGGTCGATGTGGAGCCCGGGTGTCGATATCGCGCGGCAGGACTACAAAGCCCATGATGTCTTCCTGGAAGGGCGCGATCTCGATTTCCAGATCGATTACAGCTCTTACGTGACCCACAAGGATTTCGCGAAGAATAATTCGGAGATCGTGCGTGCCGTTGGCAAGGCCTATGAAGATGAGGCCAAGTGGACCAACACCAACGTCTCCGATGCCGAGCACATCGTGCAGAAGCGCGCCGGATACAGCGATGCGATCCGCGACCAGTTCATCGCCCGCAAGCGCAACTACACGCTTTATCCGGCATCCGACACCCAGTTCGTCGCGAACCTTCAAAAGGCCGCGGACTGGCTGGCCGTGCGCAAGATCCTGCCCGAGCACATCACGGTCTCCGACCATCTCGCCCAGCTGTGAGGCGGCGGCCATATTCAGGAGACTGCCATGAACAAGCCGGTTTTTGATCTTTTCCCCGTGGACCCGACCCCACCCAGCTCCGATGAGGCCCACTGGAAAAGCCTGTTCGAGCATATTGGCCATGATGCGGCAGAGCGCGAGCGCACCCGCACCCTGCCCTTCGAGGCCGTGAACCTGCTGCGCAAGGCCCGCTTCGGCGCACTGCGTCTGCGCCCGGAAGATGGCGGAGCGGGCGCAAGCTTCCGCCAGCTTTATGCGCTGGCGCTGGACCTTGCGGCGGCGGACCCGAATGTCGCGCATATTTTCCGCAATCACTTCACAGTGGTGGAGCAATTCACCCGGCGGGCGGATGACCAGCAAGGGCAGGTCTGGCGCAAGGCGGCAGCGGAAGGCGCGCTGTTCGGCCTCGCCAATGGTGAGGTGAATGCCAGCCCGGTGGGCAGCTACAAGCCGGATACACGCCTGACACCGGAAGGAGACGGCTTCCGCCTTGATGGCACGAAGTTCTACTGCACCGGCACGCTCTATTCTGATTATGTGCTGGTGCGCGCTGCCACCGAGGACGGGCGCAACGGCGCCATCATCATCCCCACTCCGCGTGAGGGCATCGAGGTTGTCGATGACTGGGATGGCGCGGGCCAGCGTCTCACCGGTTCCGGCACCACCCATTTCCGCAATGTGCGGGTGGAAGCATCAGAAGTGGTGTTTGATGCGCCCGACAAGGGCTATGGCATCGCCTATTCCAATACGCAGGCGCAATTGTTCCTCACCACCGTAGTGGCAGGCATCGCGCAGGGCATTCTGAATGATGCGCTGGCGCTGGTGAGCCGCCGCAAGCGCAGCTTCTATTATGCCATCTCTCCCGTGCCGGCAGAAGATCCGCTGATTCAGGAAACCCTTGGCCATCTCGCGGCCAATGCCTTTGCCGCACGTGCCGCCGTGCTGGCCGCCGCTGATGCGCTGGACAATTCCGGCAAGGCGCGGGATGCAGGCGAGCCAGCGGCCATCCTCGCGGCTGCAGCAGCCCGCGCCGCCGCTCAGGCCAAGCTGGTAGTGGATGAACTGACCCTGCGCTCCGCGTCCCTGCTGTTCGAGACCGGAGGAGCATCCGCCACCGAGCGCAGCGCCAATCTGGACCGCCACTGGCGCAATGCCCGTACCATCGCCTCGCATAATCCGGCAAGCTTCAAGGCCAGGGCCATTGGTGCACTGCTGGTGAAGGGCGAGCCTCTTCCCGAGCGCGGGTTTTTCTGAGGAGCACACCGGTCGGTTCCTGAGCCGTGCTCCTGATGAAGGGCATCCAAACCGCCAGTTGATCTGGCAACAGCCGCACAGGCACTGCACGTTCTCCGCATATCCGTCCCCTCCGGCATGCGGAACCGGAGGGCGACGGATGAAGGACAGTCACTGGCCGGCTGGCGTTCTCTCGTCCGGCGGGGGGCCGCGTGCCTTGTCCTTCATGCCCCGGTGCCGTTCCCTTGCGGTGCCGGGGCATTTTCATACGCCGCCGCCGATGGGGAAAGCTCACACCATATAAAAACGGGGCGTCGCAAACTGCGCCGCCCCGTCAGCCTCACCCACCTGAACAGATGTTCAGATGGCGGAATTGATCCACTGCACCAGCTTGGCCTTGGGGGCAGCGCCCACCTGCCGAGCGGCGATCTGGCCGTCCTTGTAAAGCAGTAAGGTGGGGATGGACATGATGCCCAGCTTGCCGGCCACTTCCGGGTTCTCATCCACATTCAGCTTCACGATGCGGATCTTGTCGCCCATCTCGCCGGAAACTTCGTCGAGGATCGGCGCCACCATGCGGCAGGGGCCGCACCATTCCGCCCAGAAATCGACCACAACCGGGGTTGCGGAATTGACGACTTCAGCCTCGAAATTCTGATCGGTCACCTTCTCGACGGCCATTTCACACCTCGCAGAGGGAATTAATCCCTAATCTATGGAACCGGAACGTAAGAAGCCCCTCCCCCCTTCGTCAAGGTGGCTCACCGTTCCGTGAGCGGCACAAGACCGGCAGCAGCCTTCACAAGCTGAGCGCCATCAAGGCGAAACAGCACCGGACCATTTGTGTAGACCAGCCATGCTTCTACCGCACGGCCGGGGAAGATATGCCCCAGTGCCGCCCCATAGAGCGCAAGCTGGGCCAGATAGCCGGGGGCGATTCCATCGGCGGAGGGTGAAACACGGTCTGTTTTGAAGTCCGCGACCAGCACGCGCTGCGGAAAAACCGCCAGCCGGTCCACACGGCCGGTGAGGTGCAGGATCGCGCCGTCCCTGTCGCGGAACTGGCCGGCCACGCCCACCTCGGCCCGGCTGCCGGGACCAAACAGTTCGGCGAGCGATGGCTGGCCCAGAACGCCCAAAGCCTCATCCAGCACCGCACGCAGCACGGCTTCCGGCACGCCATCGGCCGCATGGTGCAACAGGCGCAGGCCCGCCTCCATGCGCCCTTCCGGCGGCACATCCGGCAGGCCCGCCAGCAGACGGTGCACCAAATCTCCGCGCACCAGAGGCGGCAGGGCATCATCCAGCGACAAACCGGCCTCATCCGGCCCCGCATCCTGAAGGAACGTGCCGGCGAGTTCCGCCTCCAGCGCCAGTCCTTCGGCGCCACCGGCCTGTGAGGGACGCAGAATGCGCACCGGCGTCTCGCGCGGCGGAGTGGTGGAGAGAACAACCGGGTCGGGCGCGGGAGAGGGTGCGCCCGCATCATCCGCCGGCTTCGCACCAGCACGGGCAACACTCAACCCCCGCCCGTTGCGCCAGCGGAGCACCTCGCCTTCGAAGCCGAGGGCCGGAACGGTTTCCGCCTCCCCCTCCAGCGCATCGCGCACCAGATCATACCAGTTGCCCTCCGGCCGGGCGTGGTCCTTGCCCTCGGCCGGCAGCCGGGTTTCCGCGCCGCAGACAATGAGCGCATCTTCCGCCCGCGTCAGCGCCACATAGAGCAGGCGGCGATATTCCGCCCGCTCCCGCTCCATGCCGGCGGCGCGCGCCTCGGCGAGCGGGGCGGAATCCTCCACCTTGCGCGGGGCCAGCAACGGAACCTCACGGCCCTGCCCATCCGGCACAGCGAGGAAGCCGCCCTCATTGCGCCCGCGCGGCACATCCACCGTATCGGCGAGAATGACGATGGGCGCTTCCAATCCCTTTGCGCCATGCACGGTCATCACGCGCACTTCATCGCGCCCGCTCTCCATGTCGCGCTTGGTCTCGGCCCCGCCGCGCCGCAAAAAGGCGAGGAAGCCGGCAAGACTGGCCGGCTCACTGCTCTCATAGGTGCGGGCAAGGGTCATGAACTCATCCAGCACATCGGCGGATTCCGGGCCGAGACGGGCCAGCATGGCAGCGCGCCCGCCATCGCGCCCCAGCACACGGGCATAGAAATCAAACGGCCGCAGCGCCCGCGCATCCATGCGCCAGCCCTGAAGGCGAGCAGAGGTGGCCGCATGGCGCGCATCGCCCTCACCGGCCTTCTCCAGCGCCGCAACCAGTCGTCCCGGACGGGCGGGACACAGGGCAATGAGATCTTCATCCGTATAGCCGAACAGCGGGCTCTTCAGCACGCTCGCCAGCGCAAGGTCATCATCGGGCGAGAGCAGTGCATCGCCCAGCGCCATCAGGTCCATCGCGGCGATGTGCTCGGCCACCACCAGCCGGTCCGCACCCGCTACCGCGACGGTCTTGAGTTCCTTGAGCGCGCGGATGATGGCCTCGAATGCCTTTCCGCGCCGGCGCACCAGCACCAGCACATCCCCTGCCCGCATCGCGCGTCCGTTGCGCGAGGGCACCGGCAGGCCGGCGGCAATGCCCGCCTGCACAAAGGCCGCGATGCGCCGGGCCAGCATGTTCACCGGGTCATCGGATGGCACTTCATCGAGCGGGCGACGCCAGTCATCCACCTCCACCACCGCCTCGGGCGCTGTGGTCGGCCACACTTCCACCAGCGCCGGCGCATCGGCGCGGATGGCGGCATGGGCGGGGGCGGTGTCATCAAGTGTCAGCCCCGCCTTTGCGGCATCAGCGGCAAAGATGCGATCCACCGCTTCCAGCACACCGGGGGCGGAACGGAAGGAATGGGGCAGTTCCACCCGCTGGAAGCCCTGACCGCCGGCACGGGTCATGAATTCGGTCCGCATGCCGCCAAAGGCGCGCGGGTCCGCACCCTGAAACGAGAAGATGGACTGCTTCTCGTCACCCACCACGAAGATGGTGCGGGTCACGCCCTCACGCGCACCCTCGCCGGAGAAGAAATCCGAGGTCAGCCCATGCACCACCTGCCACTGGGCCGGGCTGGTGTCCTGCGCCTCATCCACCAGCACATGGTCGATGCCCTGATCCAGCTTGTAGTGCACGAAGGAAGACGGCACCGCATTCAGCAGGGCCGAGGCGCGGGCGATAAGGTCGTCAAAGTCCAGCAGGCCGCGCGCCGCCTTGTCCGCCTCATAGCGCCGGCAGGCCTCCGCGCCCAGGGTCAGTGCGGCCTCGGTGCGTTCCAGTATGGCGGCGGCGCGCATCTCGCCTTCGAGCAGGGCGATGCGGTCGCGCTCTTCCAGCAGGCTTTCATAAAGGCCGGCATGGTTGGTCTGGATGAATTTGGTGAAGAAGGCGCGCTCGGAACGCGGCGTGCGTTCCTTGGTGAGAAAGATGCTGGTGTAATGGGCCAGCACCTCGTCCTCATCATCCGCCGCATAGGCGGCAAGAAGGGCGGCGGCGCGGTCCCGGTCGGTTTTCTTGTCAGAGGTGTTGAGAGTGCCCGCAATCTCCTGCCATGAAAAATGGGGGATGTTCGGGCCATCCAGCATCTGCTTTTTCAGGCTGGCGAGGGAGACATTGGGCAAAATGCCCAGCGCCTCGGCCAAGGCCTCCCGGCGCGCGCCTTCATCCTCGCCCAGTTGCTCGATTTTGGCGCGGGCGGCGATGGCGGCATCCAGCATTGCGGTGATGCTGGCGTCCGACAGGTCCTCCATCATCCGCATCAGGGCACGGCCCAGCGGAGCCTCAAGGTCGGATGCAGCATCGATGATGATCTTCTCGCGGATGCGGGCCATCAGCTCGGCCCGGCCCACCTCGTCCAGCTCGCGGAACCCCGCCGCCACGCCGGCCTCGAAGGGGAAACGATGCAGCAGGCCACCGCAAAAGGCATGGATGGTCTGGATCTTCAGACCGCCCGGTGTTTCCAGCGCCGCAGCGAACAGGCGGCGGGCGCGGGCGCGCATCTCGGCGGTGGGCGTACCGCCATCGGTCTCGCGCAGGGCGGCGTTCAGCTCCTCGTCGGAAAGGCTCACCCAGCGCCCCAGCATGGAGAGCACGCGGTTCGACATATTGGCCGCCGCCGCTTTGGTATAGGTGAGGCACAAGATGCGCGCGGGTGCGGTGCCCGCCAGCAGCAGGCGGATGACCCGGCGCGCAAGCACATGCGTCTTGCCCGAACCAGCATTGGCGGAAACCCATGCGGAATGGGAGGGATCGGACGCCCGCCCCTGCCGGCGCGTGGCCTCGGCCTTTGGCGAGGATTCTCCGGGCGAGGTTTCCATGGGAGACGTCTCCATTTCGCGCGCGCTCATTCGTCTTCATCCCCGGCCAGCGCCCATTCCCGCACCCGGGCCAGATGGTCATAATCCCCGAACCGCCCCTTCCATTGCGGAGCCGCCAGCGCACGATAGCCCTGCCGCTCATCCTCGAAGGCCTGAAGCAGTGATATCAGACCCGAAAGGGCGGCTTCCGCCACCTCCATCGGCTCCCTGTCCTTCCAGCGGATGGGTTTTTCCTCGCCGCCTTGCGCGCCGCCCTTCAGTTCCACATAGGCCAGTTCTGTCACAGGCAAGGCCGGCACATCCCTGAACCCGCCGCGCACCGCCATCGCAGCCTCAAGCGCAAGCTGGGGTGAGAGGGAGGCCGCCTGCTTCGCCGTGGGGGCGGTGCCGGTCTTGAAATCCAGAATGGCCAGCGTGCCATCCTTTTTGATCTCGATCCGGTCTGCCCGGCCAGCAAGGCGAAAGCCCTCCGCGCCCACGGGCAGCTCAATCTGACCAGATGTTTCCGCCACCACCGCATCCAGTTTCTCACGCCGCGCGCGCTCAAATTCCACGAGGAACGCCGCCACCCGCTCGAACCGCGCCCACCACAGGGCATGCTCGGCCGGGAAGATGGTGAGCGGAGCGAAGGCCTTGCGGCCATAGGCGATCAGTTGCTCATATGCATCCGGCGGCAGGTCTTTTGGGAAATCGCGGGAGAAATTGCCCACCGCCTCATGCAGCGCCGTGCCGCGCTCCGCCCCACCGGGAGCGGCGTCCAACGGGTCCAGCGGATTCAGGCGCAGGACATGGCGGGCGAAAATGGAATAGGGGTCACGCAGGAAGGTCTCGATCTCCGTCACCGTCAGGCGGCGTGGGCGCAGGGCCAGCGGCGGGGCCGGAGCCGGACGCTGGGCACGGGGCACGGGCGTTGCAGCATCCAGCGCCAGCGCGCCGGTTTTCCAACGCAGGCCGCGCGCCTTTGCCTCTGCCCACAATGCCGGCCCGGCGACTGTTTCCAGCCTTTTCAAAAAACGGGAAGGGACGCTCTGCGCTCCGCCCACCTTGCCGGCATAGGTCAGCACCACCTCTTTCGAGCCGAACCCCTGCGCGAAATCGTGCGCGGAAAGGCCGGTGCGCCGCTCCGGCAAGGCCAGTCCCAACTCTGCCCGCATGGGACGTGACAACCACGGGTCGGTCTGCCCCTGTTGCGGCCAGACCCCTTCCACCAGCCCACCCAGCACGATGCGGTCCAGATGCACCATGCGCGCCTCCAGCGGCCCCAGAAGACGCACCCGCGACACGCCGGGGCTGGTTTCCGGCCGCACCACCGCATCGGCAATCAGCAGGCCTGCCACATCGGCATAATCATGCATAGTGAAAGCCGGACCATCCTTGGCTGCGGCCTCCACCGCACGGAACACATTGGCCAGCGCGGCAAGGGCGGCGTCTTCCGCCTGCGGATCCAGCGGGCCAATGATGACCTCCAGCGCCGCCTTATGGGCAGCCACCAGCTCCGTCAGCGGCACCGGCTCATGCTGCCGGCCGAAGGCGAGCAGCGGCCCCAATGCCGCATCCAGCCGGGCCACCAGCTCACGCGCCGCCGCCAGCCCTGCGCCATCCACCCGGCGTTTGGGGTCGTTGCCCCGCAGTTTTTCCCGGTCGAACCCATCGAGTGCGGCCCTCAACCCGCCAATGCCGCCCCTCGGGCGCGGGCCGCGCAGGGCGATGAGTTCCAGAGCGGAAACGCCGAGAGCCTTCTCACGCCCCTCCAGCCCAAAACGGGCCTGCGGCATGGAGAGAAGAGCGAAGAGAGGCACCGGCGCGCAGTTCTCCGCCACCACCTGCACGATGAGACGGGCAATGCGGCCCGGCTCGGTCTCGCCCAAGGGCGCACCGGATGAATCGTCCACCTTCACCTTGAAGCGCGCCATTTCTGCCGCCACGCGCCGGGCAAGGTCACGGTCAGGTGTCACGAGCGCCACCGTCTCGTCCGCCCGCTCAAGCGTCTCACGCAGCAGCAGGGCGATGGCGAGAGCTTCCTGGCGGGGGTCATCCGCCTCCACCACACTCACCCGCGCCATGGCCTCGCCAAGCGCCTTTGCCGGCAGGCGCTCCGGCAGGGTGGCCCAGAGATCGGAGGTTTCCGCCTGCCGCATCACCTCGCTGATGAGATGCTCACGGCCATAAGGCGCAGGTGATGCCAATGGCACCACATCGGCCCGCGTCACCTCCAGCGTGTTCAGAAGGCGGGCCATGCCATATTGCGGATGGTCCGGTGCGCTGGTCGCCTTGCGGGTGAGCAGCGCGAAGGCGTCCTCCTCCATGATCTGGTCCAGCCCCGGCAGCACCACTGCGCCATTGGGCAGGCGTGAGATGGCACGCAGCAAGCGCGCGGTGGCGGGCATGGAGCCGGTGGAGCCTGCCGCGATCACAGGCCCCATCGCCCTGCCCAGTTGCGCACCCAGCGCCGCGAGGCGTGCGCCTTCGGCATCCATCAACTGGTCGCGCCGCACGGCGGGTTCTACCAGCCCCTTTTCATCCAGAAAGCCATTGAAGGCCGCGCGGGCGATGCGCAGAAATTCGAGGCTGATCTGGAAATAGGGGTCCAGATCCTGCGGCACCAATGTATCCAGCCGCGAGATCGGCACGCCAGCGGTGGTGAGGTCATCGAACAGATGCGCCAGTTCATCGGCCAGCGCCAATGTTGCGGCAGGGCCCGCCGCCACCGCCGCGCGCCCCTCGCCTTCACGCAGGGCATCGCGCCATGCCGCCACCAGCCGTGCCAGCACCACGCGCCGGTGCACGGGCAAAATGGCATGGGGCGCGGCCAGCACCGGGGCATCTTCGGAGAAGGCCAGCGCATCCTCATCCACATCGCCCAGAGGCACGATTTTCGGCAAAAGCAGTGCCGTGGTACCGGCAGCTTCCAGCAGCGCATCGGCGAACATGCGCCCGGCCCGGCGCGTGGGCAGGAACACTGTGGCCGAGGCAAGCGCGAACGGGTCGCCCCCCGGCGTGAAACCCGGAACCAGCGTGCCATTCAGAAACGCCCGCGCCAGCACCGGCAGGAAAGGCGCTGATGGCGGAATGGTCAGTACACGCGGCATGGCCGGCCCCCTCGGCATGCCCCGGCCAGCATGAAGCGGAGGCCATGGGCATAGAATCTGTTACAGGCATCATAGAGCATTCTCGCGGGAAGCCGACATCGCCTTCCCGGAATAAAATACGCCTGATCAATATGTTAGATGATACCGTCATTTCATTGAAACAGCGAAGTGATCTTACTGCCTGAGGGGATAACTCTCTCGCACCATCGCCAGAAGCTCTTCGCTATGAGGATGTGCAAAGGGTGCAGTTGGTCGCATCTGCGGGCTAGATCGAAGGGCCCCACCACCCAATTTCCGCGGCACGTCTGCATTCATTCAGGGCTGTGCTGGCTCAAAACGGCTTGCATCTGGGCCAGCCTCACCTCATCTAATGTGGATCAGACAGCACCGGAGCTTTCTCAGCATGAACATGCCTCTCGCCGCCTTCGCCCGTCGAACCCTGCTGCGAGAAGTCCTGTTTCATGCCTGCATCCGTCATTCTGTCCGGCTTGTCATGGTCCACACCTGACAACACCCCTCTCTTCCATGATCTGAATCTCAGTTTCGGCCCGGAACGCACTGGCTTGGTCGGGCGCAATGGCAGCGGCAAGAGCACGCTTCTGCGCCTTATCGCCCGGGAGGTTCGGCCGCAATCCGGCACCATCCTGGTATCCGGCAGAGCCGGTGTCATGCATCAGGATGTCGGCACACATCCCGGCGAAACCATCGCCGACCTGTTCGGTGTATCCCCGGCGCTGGCGCTGCTGGCACGCGCCGAAACCGGGCACGCTGATGCCGACGAGATTGCCGGAGCCGACTGGTCACTGCCTGCACGGATCGAGACAGCCCTTCTGCGCTGTGGTCTCAGTGTTGATCCGCAATCGCCGCTGGCCACCCTTTCTGGCGGCCAGCGCGTGCGGGCAGCATTCGCGGCGCTGATCTTCAGCGTTCCGGATATTCTGCTGCTGGATGAACCGACCAACAATCTGGACCGCGCCGGGCGCGAGGCCATCATTGAACTTGTCCGGGGGTGGCGCGGCTGTGCGATCATTGCCAGCCATGATCGCGAACTTCTTGAAGAGATGAATGCGATCGTGGAACTGACCACGCACGGTGCCGCGCGATATGGGGGCAATTACAGCGCCTGGCAGGCCCGCAAGGCTGGGGAGCGAGCGGCCATCCTCCACGATCTGGCAGATGCCGAGAACAGCCACACCATAGCCCGGCAGCGCGCACAACAGGCGAACGAGAACAAGGCGCGCAAGGACAGCGCCGGGCAAAAGGCACGGGCGAAGGGCGGCCAACCCAAAATCCTGATGGATGCGGCGAAGGGTCGGGCGGAAGCAAGCGGCGGGGCGAATGCCCGGCTGCGCGAAGTCCGGCTCGAAAAGTCGCAGAATGCACTTTCAGCTGCGCGCGAGAGGGTGGAAATCATCCAGCCGTTGCGCATGGACATGCCCTCCACCCGTCTTCCTCCGGGCAGGCTGGTCCTGCGGCTTGAGGGCGTGACAGGTGGCCACGACCCGGCCCATCCCGTCATCCGGGCGCTATCCCTGACCATCACGGGGCCGGAACGCGTGGCCATTACCGGCGCGAATGGCAGCGGAAAGACCACGCTCCTCTCGCTCATCACCGGACAGCTTCGCCCTCTCGGCGGCATGGTCGAGGCCTGCGTGCCCCTTGCCCTTCTCGATCAGGATGTGAGCCTGCTCGATCCGACCTTATCCCTGCGCAACAATTTTCTGCGGCTAAACCCGCAGGCAGATGAGAACCAGTGCCGGGCAGCGCTGGGTCGCTTCCGGTTCCGCGCCGGAGATGCATTGCGCAAGGCGGGGCATCTGAGTGGTGGTGAGAAGTTAAGGGCCGGCCTTGCCTGCATATTGGGCCGGGCCGAACCTTCCTCACTTCTGCTTCTGGATGAACCGACCAACCATCTTGATCTGGATGCGACCGAGGCGCTGGAAACAGCTCTGGCCGCCTATGATGGCGCTCTGCTGGTGGTAAGCCATGACACGGCATTCCTTGAACGCCTTGGGCTGGACCGATGGATCACACTGCCCGCACCACCACACGGCTAAAGAGCACGACAAAGCCGGAACCGGCCTTCAAGGCAGAACTAAAGGCTCGGTTTCCGGCAGCCATCGCCAACAAGGCGGCAAGACACAGCCGCTCGCATCACTCCGTGGAGGCGTGGATCGCGTCTTCAGCGAGAGCAATGGCATCCGGTGTACCCACATGCATCCAGATGCCATCCAGCCGCACGCCGAACAGCCGCCCGGCCTCCAGCGCCCGATCAAAAATGCGATTGAGGGAGAAGGCCCCCTCGGGCGTATCCGCGAACAGTTCCGGCTTTATGATGCCCGCCCCGGCATAGACGAACGGGGCCAACTGGCGTTCCATGCGGCGTGAAAGGTGGCCGGCCGGGTCCATCGCGAAATCGCCCGTCCCGTCATACCCCACAGACAGCGCCACCGGAGCCAGCAGCAGCAGCACGTCCATCCGTTCCGGATCGAAGCCGGCGATAAGGCGCTCCAGATTGGGCTGCGCCCCCTCCACCCAGATGGTGTCGGAATTGATGGTGAGGAACGGGGCATCACCCAGAAGCGGCAGGGCCCGGCGCACACCGCCGCCGGTTTCCAGCAGGGCGTCTCGTTCATCTGAAATGGTGATGTGCGGGCCGCCCTTGCGGGCCTGCACATGCGCCTCGATCTGCCCGGCATGGTGATGCACATTCACCACCGCCTGCGCGATACCGGCCTGATCCAGCCGGTCCAGAACATGGTCCAGAAGCGGGCGTCCGCACACCTCAACCAATGGCTTTGGGCGGGTATCGGTGAGGGGACGCATGCGGGTGCCGAGGCCGGCCGCCAGCACCATGGCTGTGTTGATGCGGATCACGAAAGCTGGTCCTGCGCTGGCAAATCTTTTGGTGGAATATGCTGAGCCGGCAAGATGGCTTCATACCACCCTCTCAGCGCAGCCAGTTCCTGATGCGCGATGCACCGCGCCAGATAACGCCGGATACGCGGCAGATGGCGCAGATAATGCGGCTTGCCGTCACGCCGGTCGAGCCGGGTGAAGATGCCCAGAATCTTGGTGGCGCGCTGTGCGCCCATCAAGGCATAGGCCCGCGCAAAACCGCGCACGTCGAAATAGGGATCCTGCGCGCGCCGCATGCGCACATATTGCCCCACCAGATGCAACTCAAGCTGCTCCGGCATATCCACCCGCGCATCCTGCGCCAGCGAGGCCACATCATAGGCCGCCGGGCCGGTGACGGCGTCCTGAAAGTCGATCAGCCCCACCTTCTTCAGCCCCTCGCGGGCCGGCAGCCAGATCAGGTTCGGGGAATGATAATCGCGCAGAACCCAAGTCTGCTGTTCATCCAGAACCGGCTTCAGTGCGGTGCGCCACAGCAGATGGAACTCCTCGCGCACCACGCCATCCACCGCAATACCGAAGGCGGGCAGATACCAGTCCAGCATCAGATCCACCTCGGCCAGAAAGGCGGGGGCATCATAAGCCGGCAGTTGGCGCTCCACGCGCGGGGCAACATGCAGCGTGTGCGGCAGCGGGCGCGAATGCAGGGTCGCCAGCACCTGTGCCGCCGCTTCATACCGCTCGGGAATGGGTGCGGGCGGGTCTCCCGCCACAACGCCCTCGCCGCCCAAATCTTCCAGCACCAGAAGGCCGGCATCAAGATCGGCGGCATGGATCAACGGCGCAGAGAAACCCTGTGCCAGCAAGGCGCGGTCCATCGCCACGAAGGGCTTCACATCCTCCGCCAGATGCACCAGTCGGCTATAAGGCAGGCCCCTGCCGCAGCGGCGGGCCATCTGCCTTGGGCGGCGCATTCATAAGAATCGCGGTACGGCCCTGCTCCACCAGCCTTGTATAGGTGCGCGAGGAGGCGTCGCCCTGCATAAACACCCGGTCGGATGCCCCAAAACCTGCGGATTCGATCAGCACCTCGGCCAGATGCATCCGGTTCAACCGCTCCGCCATCGCTCCGTGGCCGGTGAGAATGGCGACGCGCGCCTCCGGTCCCAGATCAGGGGCAAGATGCAGCATGATATCGAGATGGGACTCAGACAGGCGATCCCCCGCCCGGTCCGCCCACTCCACCAGAACCAGCGCGTCATCAGCCAGTTCATCCCAGCCGAGTTCGTCGAGTTCATCTTCCTCGACAATGCGGTAGAGGTCGGAGTGAACCACCCGGAAACGCAGGAAATCATAGGTGATGACAATGGGAAAGGTGGGGCTTGGCACATCCGTGCGCTCATCCCCCGCCGCCGCGCGCACAACGGCGCGGGCCAGTTCGGTCTTGCCTGCACCAAGATCGCCCGAAAGGGTGATGATGTCCCCCACCCCGAACCATGAGGCGAGCAACATGCCAAGCCGACGCGTGGCGGCAAGGTCTGGCAGCATCACCTGGCAGGCTCCGCCCCCACCGGATACGCGCTGAATGAAGGCACTCATGCAGCCACCTCCTGCTCATCCGGCCGCCCCTTGAGGGGAAACTCACAGATGGCCAGCGTTCCCGTTGCTCCAGCCTCATTGCGCCCACCCGCCGGCACAAGGCGCACCGACCCCCCATGCAGGGAAACGAAGGAACGCACAATCGACAGACCCAGCCCGGCCCCGCGATGGTCGGGGTTGGAACTGCGGCTTTCAAAGCGCTGGAACAGGGTCTCCACCCGATCCGGCGCTATGCCCGGCCCTTCATCCCGCACGCTGAGCACCAGCATCTCGGCCCGCCGTTCCGCCGCCAGTATCACCACCCCACTCTCAGGCGAGGCCGTGATGGCGTTGGAGAGCAGATTGAACAGCACCTGCCGCACCCGGCGCGGATCCGCCGTGAAGTGCCCCACCTGCGCGGGGACATTCAACGCCAGACGTACATTGCCTGCGCTGATCTGGTCCTGAATGGCATCCGCCACCCCTTCCAGCATCTCGCGCACATCCACCTGCACCATGTCCAGCTCCATCGAACCTGCATCAATGGTGGCAAGATCAAGAATATCGTCGATCAGCGCCCGCAGCAGGTCAGAGGAATGGTGCATGTGGTTGAGGTAATCACGCTGGCGCGGGCTCAACGGGCCGGCCATGCCCTCGCGCAGCATGTCGGCATAGCCGATCAGCGTGTTGAGCGGCGTGCGCAGATGATAGGAGACATGGCCCACGAACGCGTTCTTGAGCCGGTCCGCTGCCTCCAGCGCCTCGGCGCGTTCGGTCAGGGCACGTTCCACCTTCACGCTGTCGGTCACATCGCGGAAGGTCACCATGGTGCCGCCATCCGGCAGCGGCTGGGCGGTGCCATCCAGCACCCGTCCATCCGGCCGGTCGATGCGCAGATTCTGCGGCTCGCGCTGCTCCATCGCGGTCACCACGGAACGGATGCGCGAGAAGGCAGAGCTTTCCCCATGCAGCGGGCGGCACAGGGCGGCCACGGTATCGATATGGGGCTTGTCACCCAACGTCCCGGCATCGAGCCGCCACAAGGTGAGGAAGGCCTGATTGTAAAGGCCCAGCCGCCCGTCGCTGCTGAACACGGCCACGGCTTCCGCCAGCCCGTCCAGCGTCTCGCCCTGAATGCGGATGAGGCTGTTATAGCGGCTCTCCAGCGCCATATGTTCGGAGAGATCATCGAACAGATAGGTCACGCCGCCTTCGGCATTGGGGGTGATGACCACGCGCAGCATCTCGCCACCGGGCAGATGCCACCAGTCATTCACCGGCTCCAGCGCGCGATAGGCCTCGCGCAACTGGGCGCGCCATGCGCGGAAGTCGGCCTGTTCCGGCACTTTGCGACGGCTGCGCAGGCTTTCCAGAATCTGGCTGTCCGAGGGGCGCTGATCGAGGAAGGCGGGGGAGAAATCGAACAGCCGCTCATAGGCGGCATTATAGAATACCAGCCGTTCATCTGCCCCGAAGATGGCGACAGCGGTGGTGAGGTGGTCCAGCGTATTGCGATGGGCGGTCACCACACGGCTCATCTCGGCCCGCGCGGCGGCTTCCTCGGTCACGTCCACGGCGATGCCGGCAATACCGAACGGGCCGGCCATCTCCACCACATCCAGCTGATGGCGCTGCCCGCGTGCCACCGCCCGCACCCGCCCGCGAAATGCACCAGAACCACTTTCCGCGCTTGCAGCGGCGGCGCGGGTCTTGCTGTCGAGAAGGTCCAGCCCCTGTGCGCGTGCATCCTCAGCAGAGGTCGCACCTACGGCATCGAGGAAAGCGGGGTTGGCATAAGTGAGCGCGCCATCTTCATCGCGCAGCCATGCCGGGGTGGGCGCAGCATCCAGCACCGCGCGCAGACCGGCCTGCAACGGATCCTGTGCAGCATCCAGCGCGCCGTTATGGACCAGCAGCACGCCCGCCCCATTCAGCGAACGGCCGACAAGGCGGAAAATGGCACCATTCGCACCTTTTACGGTCTGTTCGACAGACTCGCCACCGGCACGCAGGCGCGCAAGCGCGGCTTCCAGCTCCGCAGCGCCGATTTCACCCAGCCACTGCGCGCGTGACCCTTCGGGCGCACCATAGGAGATCACCTCATCCCCCGCCTTCAGCCACATGAAGGCGCTGGGTGCGCTGTGAACAAGCAGGCTGCGGGCGTCATGCGCCTCGGCACGGGCACGGGCGGCGAGACGCTCGGCGGCCTCTGCCCGGTCTTCCGCAGCCTTGAGTGCGGCATCCGATGCCTGGGCGCGCCGCAGGAATGCACCCGCGGCAACTGCGGCGAGCCCGAAGGCCAGAATGGCAAACCATGTGCCGGCGGCCATATCCGCGCTCACCACATGTGACCAGGACAGCTGGGGGAATGAGCTGGGAGAAAGTGAGGAGGACGGCATGGCCGAAGCGCGCTCCGGCATCATCGCCTGCGCGCTGGCTGGAAGCACACCCAGAACATTCACGGAAGCCAGAAGAGTGGACGCCAGCAGCGTACGCACTCTGCGCCGAACCGAGCTTGTTTTCTCACGGCTTTTCCGGAGAAGATGACCGCCCAGTATTTGCCCCTGCCCCGTCATGCGCCCGGCACCCTCCTTGTGCGGTCGGCATCTCCAGGACACACCGACACCATCCGAATCACTTGGACTGTAGCGGAGCGACAGAATCGGTAGAAGGGTCGCACCTGCGTGGACAAGATAGCTTGCAACAGATGAAGAAATTACGGGGAAAAGCCCAACCCTGAACTCGCGCACCACAGCATGGCCACAAGGCTGGGAACCTATACGCGACCCAAAGGGCGGGACAAACCGCGTCCATGACGCATCCGCCCTTCACCCGAACCGCAAAATGACCTGCTCCCTGTTTGCAGATATATTCTGCGGGAGCCATTCATATTCTGGCTGGAAAGCCCTTCTGCATATCGCCGAAGCACCATCACCGCATGACCGGCCATTGCGAAGACGCACCGGGCACATGGCATCCATTCAGCCAGAAAGCGGCCCCCAGCCAAAGCCACCGCGCCATCAACCGCGATGGTCCCGGCCTCACTGCACCGGCGTGCCGTTCGCCTCCAGCACCGCTCCGGCCAGATAGAGCGAGCCGCAGATGAGCACACGCGGCGGCGGCAGGCCGGCTGTAACGGTGAGGCTGCCCAGCGCCTCGCCGACGCCCGTCGCCACCCGCACCGGAATACCAAGGCCCGCGGCTACAGATGCCACCTCTTCCGCCGGGCGTCCGGCATGCTCGCCGGGCATAGGCACCGCCACAGCCTCACGCGCCAGCCCCCGAAAAGGCGAGAGGAAGGCCTGCGCATCCTTGGTGGTCAGCATACCCAGCACAAGAACCAGCGGACGGGGATATCGTTCTTCCAACTCACACAAGGCATGGGCGAGAGCGGTGCCGCCAGCGGCATTGTGCCCGCCATCCAGCCACACCTCTGCCCCCTCTGGCGCACGGGAAACCAGCTTTCCGGCAGAAAGACGCTGCATCCGCGCCGGCCATTCAGCCCGCGAGATACCATCTTCCATCGCCGCCACCGGCAGTTGGAAACTGCGCAGGGCCGCCACCGCGAGCCCGGCATTATCGATCTGATGCGGCCCCAGCAGACGTGGGCGCGGCAGGTCGATCAGCCCGCCTTCATCCGAATAGACGAGCCGGCCGCCCTCTTCCTGCACATGCCAGTGTTCATCGCGCACGAACAGCGGCGCATGGGCGCGACGGGCCACGCGCTCCAGAACAGCCAGCGCCTCGGGCGGCTGCGCGCCCACCACCACCGGCACGCGCGGCTTGATGATGCCGGCCTTCTCGCCGGCGATCACCTCAACTGTATTCCCCAAAAACTCCACATGGTCGATGGAGATGGGCGTGATGACACTGGCCCGGGGAGCTTCCACCACATTGGTGGAATCGAAACGACCGCCCAGCCCCACTTCCAGCAGCAGCACATCCGCCGGATGCTCCGCAAACAGCAGCAGGGCGGTCACGGTCGTGATCTCGAACAGGGTGATGGGTTCACCCGCATTGGCGGTTTCCACCCGATGCAGCGCCTCTGCCAGTGCGGCATCACTCACCAGCACTCCGCCGCCCGGCACACCCAGCCGGATGCGTTCATTGAACCGCACCAGATGAGGCGATGTGTAGACATGCACGCTGCGCCCCGCCGCCTCCAGCATGGCGCGCATGAAGGCGATGGTGGACCCCTTGCCATTGGTGCCCGCCACATGAATCACCGGCGGCAGGCGCTTCTCCGGGTGCCCCAGAACCGCCAGCAGCCGCTCGGTGCGCCCAAGGGAGAGATCGATCTTGCGCGGGTGCAGATCTGTAAGACGGCTCAGGATTTCATCAGGGTTCAGCATGTGGAGCCCGTGCATAGTCCGGGCGCGGCCCGGTTGATGGAAGCGGAGATAAGGAATTTTTGAAAAAGCTATGGAGGGAAGGAAAAAAGGGAGAGGGGAGGGGGCCGGGAGGGAAGGAGGAGAAAGGGGGGAGCCAAAAGAGGGGGGTTTCCCCAAGAAGGCAAAAAAAGGAAAGTTTTTAAAAGGTGCCAGATGTTGCCCCGCCAGCCCAGGGCGGAAGCGGGAAACAAAAAGGCCGGGGTGCAGGGCAACCCGGCCCATATGCCAGATGTAGTCTTATTCACGCAGCCTCGGTCATCCGGCTCCAGAGCCCGACACCAGAACCGCTGATCACGCCTCGGCGGCCTCGGCGACGTCCGCTGCCACCGGCCCGGAAATGCGCCCGCGTGGCGGCAAGGCCGGAGCCTTCATCATCAGGCGGCACAGACGGCCCAGCGTCTCGCGCATCTGCTTGCGATGCACCACCATGTCGAGCATGCCATGGTCATAGAGATATTCAGCACGCTGGAATCCATCCGGCAGCTTCTCACGGATGGTCTGCTCGATCACACGCGGGCCGGCAAAGCCGATCAGCGCACCGGGCTCGGAAATCTGGATATCACCCAGCATCGCGTAAGAAGCCGTAACCCCGCCCGTGGTGGGGTTGGTGAGCACGACGATATAAGGCTTCTTCGCTTCGCGCAGTTCCTGGATGGCCGCCGTGGTGCGCGGCATCTGCATGAGGGAGAGAATGCCCTCCTGCATGCGCGCGCCGCCGGATGCCGCAAACATAATGAAAGGCGTGCCCTTCTGCGCCGCGGTCTGCAACCCCTTCACCACGGCCTCACCGGCCGCCATGCCGAGCGAGCCGCCCATAAAGGAGAAGTCCTGCACCGCAATTGTCACAGGCAGTTCGTCCAGCAGGCCGGTCGCCACCTTCACGGCATCCTGGTACCCGGTCTTGGAGCGGGCATCCTTCAGCCGGTCGATATAGCGGCGCTCGTCGCGGAACTTCAGCGGGTCGGTTGCGACCTCGGGCAGCGGCACCTCTTCATAGGCGCCATCATCGAAGGTGGCCTTCAGCCGGCGCACCGCGTCCATCCGCATGTGATAGCCGGAAGACGGGATGACGTAGAGATTGGCTTCCAGATCCTTGTGGAACACCATCTGCCCTGTCTCGGGGCACTTCACCCAGAGCTTCTCTGGCACCTCACGGCGAGCCAGAAAGTCACGGATCTTGGGGCGGACGACGTTGGAAATCCAGTTCACAAGCTTCTCTCCGGCGGCGAGCGGGGGCACGGTGAAGGTAAAACCCAAGCAGGGCTCACCTCATCTGCGGCCTTTCCGCATTCGGCCTCTGGAGCCGCACCATTTTGCCTGCGCCGCGGGCGAAACGGGGAACGCGTCTCCAATCTTCATCACAACCAGCTGAAGCTGATGGTTTCGCCATCCCTCTCCAGCCCTTCGGGCGCACCGCATTGTAAAAGGCGCGGCATGTCCAGATATTCATCGTGCAGGCTTGCCTGCTTCACCGGCGATCCCATCGCCCGAAACCGCACCATTGACAAGCCTGAGACGGCAAAAGTGCGGCGAGACGGTTTATCGCGGTTTATAAAGCGTCAGCGGCGCACCGCCCGCACCGCCTTTGCCAGATCTCGCACCAGTGCGAGAACGGACGGCACGGTCTCGGCTGTCGCGCGATTCTCACTGTCCAGAGAGCGGCGCACCGTTTCCACCAATGCAGAACCCACCACCACCGCATCCGCACCAGCGGCGATGGAGGCGGCCTGTTCCGGCGTGCGTACGCCAAAGCCCACGGCCACCGGCAGCGACGTGTGCTTCTTGATGCGAGCAACCGCCACACTCACCGTGTTCGCATCCGGCGTGGCCGAACCGGTGATGCCATTGATCGACACATAATAAACAAAGCCAGCCGTGTGCTTCAGCACCACCGGCAGGCGCTTCTCATCCGTGGTTGGGGTGGCGAGGCGGATGAAATCGAGACCGGCCGCCAGCGCGGGCAGGCACAGTTCATCATCTTCTTCCGGCGGCAGATCCACCACCACCAGCCCATCAACCCCGGCGGCGCGCGCATCCTTGAGGAAGCGTTCCACACCATAGACATAGACCGGGTTGAAATAGCCCATCAGCACGATCGGGGTGTCGTTGTCCCCGGTGCGGAACTCCTTCACCATCTCCAGCGTGCGGGCCAGAGACTGCCCCGCCGCAAGGGCGCGCAGGCCGGCCGCCTGAATGGCCGGGCCATCGGCCATCGGGTCCGTGAAGGGCACGCCGACCTCGATGATGTCAGCCCCTGCCCCCGGCAGCGCCTTCAGCAGCTCGGTAAAGGTTGCCCCATCCGGGTCCCCGGCCGTGACAAAGGTGACGAGCCCGGGACGGCCCTCCTGCGCAAGGGCGGCGAAACGGGTGGCGATGCGGGTGGTCATCTTTATCGAAGCCGTGGTTGCTCCCCGTTTCCGGGGAGGCGCGCTCACTGGGCGCTGGTGATGCTGCAAGAGGCGGAGGTCGCCGAGGTCGCGCCAATCAGGCGGACCTGGCCATAGCCGGTCTCGCCGGCTGGAATGGCATAAAGGGGGGTGGCGGCGCTGCCCACCGGCGTCTGGCCGGCCCGGAACACACAGCTCACGATGACCTGGTTCTGTTCCTGCGCCGCACCGTTCTTCACCGCGACCGAGATGAAGGCGCCGCCCTCATCGGTCATGAATTCCTGTGTCGTGAGGGAGAGCTGAGATGTTCCCCCATCCGCCAGCGCGGCAGAGGCACCAGCCCCCATCAGCGCACCAAGCACACAGGCTGTGCGCGCGAAACCAACACAGCCGCCAGAAAACCTGCTTGCCATGCGCATGCCTGTCATAGCCGGTCCCCGAGAATTTCCGCCACCTGCGGCACATCCTTGTCGCCACGGCCGGAGAGGTTGATGACCATCAGATGGTCCTTCGCCCGCTGGGGTGCGAGTTCAATCGCCTTGGCCACCGCATGGGCCGATTCCAGCGCCGGGATAATCCCCTCAAGCCGTGTCAGGATTTCAAACGCGGCCAGCGCCTCATCATCGGTGCAGGGCAGATAGGTGACCCGGCCCACATCATGAAGGTAGCTGTGCTCGGGGCCGATGCCGGGATAATCCAGACCGGCGGAGATGGAGTGCGCCTCGGTGATCTGCCCGTCGCCATCCATCAGCAGATAGGTGCGGTTGCCATGCAGCACACCGGGCCGGCCACCGGCGATGGACGCCGCATGCTTGCCGGAAGCCACGCCATGCCCCGCCGCCTCGACCCCGAAGATCTCGACCGTCGGCTCATCCAGGAATTCATGGAACAGGCCCATGGCATTGGAGCCACCGCCCACTGCCGCCACCAGAGAATCGGGCAGGCGGCCTTCCATCTCCATGATCTGGGCGCGGGTTTCGCGGCCGATGATGGACTGGAAATCGCGCACCATGCCCGGATAGGGATGGGGGCCGGCCACCGTGCCGATGCAATAGAAGGTGTCGTGCACATTGGTGACCCAGTCGCGCAGCGCCTCGTTCATCGCATCCTTCAGGGTGCGAGAGCCGGACTGCACCGGCACCACCTCGGCCCCCAGCAGCTTCATACGGAACACGTTGGGCGCCTGACGCTCCACATCCACCGCGCCCATATAAACGACGCACTTCAGCCCGAAGCGCGCGCAGAGCGTGGCAGTGGCGACCCCATGCTGGCCCGCGCCAGTCTCGGCGATGATGCGCTGCTTACCCATGCGCTGGGCGAGCAGAATCTGCCCCAGCACATTGTTCACCTTGTGAGAGCCGGTGTGGTTCAGCTCTTCACGCTTCAGATAAATTTTCGCGCCGCCCAGATGCGTGCTCAGCCGCTCGGCATAATAGAGCGGCGAGGGGCGACCCACATAATGGGTGAGATAATCGGCCATCTGCGCATGGAAGGCCGGGTCCGCCTTCGCGGCAGCATAGGCCTGCTCCAGCTCCAGAATGAGCGGCATCAGCGTCTCGGCCACGAAACGCCCGCCATGAATGCCGAAATGGCCGCGCTCGTCCGGGCCGGTGCGATAGGAATTGGGAGCGTTCACGAAGCCTGGACTTTCAATGCGAGAGAATGAGCCGCCGCCTGCCGGGCCGCCGCCACGAAAGCGCGTATCCGGGCAGGTGATTTCACACCGGGCGCATCCTCCACACCGGAAGACACATCCACACCATCCACCCGGACAGTCTGAAGAGCCTGCGACACGTTGTCGGCGTCCAGCCCCCCGGAAAGCATGACAGGCCGGGCGACGTCAAGGCCGGTCAGCAGGTTCCAGTCGAAGGCATGGCCATTGCCCCCCGGCAGAACGGCATCTTTTGGCGGCTTGGCGTCGAACAAAATCCGGTCCGCCACAGCCGCATAGGCCGGTAGCACGAGGAGATCGGATTTTTGCCCCACGGGCAGCGCCTTCATCACCGGAAGGCCGAAGCGGGCACGCACATCGGCCACGCGCTCCGGGCTTTCAGAACCATGAAGCTGCAACAGGTCCGGCGCATAGGCTGTGATGATATCGGCCAGCAACGCGTCATCGGCATTCACCGTGAGCGCAACCTTGCGGGCGCGTCCCTCAATGCGGGCGAGCAATTCAGGCGCAGCTTCCAGAGGAAGGTGACGGGGGCTTTTCGGGAAAAAGACGAAACCGAGCAGATCAGCTCCCGCCTCCAGTGCCGAATCGACGGCACCGGCGGTTTTCAGGCCGCAAATCTTCACCTCAAGAGCCATCTTCATCCATCTCCGGCCAGGGACAGGAGATGCCCGCACATCTGCCCCTGAATGACCAGACATCGCGCAGGCCAAGGGGAATCTGGTCGGGCTTCCCCTCCACGACCCACCCTTCACGAGACGCCCTCAACACGCTTGCAGCCTGCACCCAAGAGCGCAGGCATGCAACCCGAGCGGCTCAGGCTTCCAGATGCGTGAACTGACCCGCCTTGCGGAAGCGCCAAATATAAGTGGGCAGCACGATGGACATGGCGGCCGGCGTGATTGCGAAGGCTGAAAGATCGCGTCCTTCAGCCTGCGCCGCCAGCGGACACCACATTGTCAGAGCGCAGCATCGCCACCTGATCGGTGGTGATGGGCGCACCTGGCACCCACTGGGTCATCGAAGCAATAAAATTGGCGAACCCGAACGGCAGGTTCAGATAACCCCGCTTGCTGCCAATCTCGCGCTGCATCAGTTCCATCAGTTCACGGAAGCTGCGCACTTCGGGGCCGCCCAGTTCATAGATGGTGCCGGGCCGCGCATGACCGTCCACCGCACGCTGCACCACGCTCGCCACATCGGCAACGAAGACCGGCTGGAAACGGGTGACACCGCCACCCACCAGCGGCAGGAACGGCGAGATCCGCGCCATGGCGGCGAAACGGTTGAAGAAATCATCATCCGGCCCGAACAGCAGCGAGGGACGCAGAATCACCGCATCCGGCACAGCGGCATGAATGGCGGCCTCGCCCTCACCCTTGCTGCGGCCATAGCCGGAGGGAGAGGAAGAATCAGCGCCAATGGCCGAGACGTGCACCAGACGCGCGCCGGTGGCGGCAACCGCCTTCGCGATGTCACGCGCGCCTTCCACATGGACGGCATCAAACTTTTGCCGGCCGCTCTGGCCCAGAATGCCAACAAGGTTCACCACCGCATCGGCACCAGCCACGGCGTGCGCGACAGAATCAGGGAAGCGTACATTGGCCTGAATGGGCTCAATCTGGCCCACACCGCCCATGGGGCGCAGAAAGCCGGCCAGCTGCGGACGTCGCACCGCCACGCGAATCCGGTAGCCGCGCTGCGCCAGCGCACGCACCACATGGCGACCCAGGAAGCCCGAACCGCCGAATACCGTGACCAGGCTGTTGTTCACCGGACGCTCGGTTACCGCCACATCGCTCATGCCATAACCCCCAGTTCACCCGTCCGCCTTGGGCGGGGCCTGTTTATGTAATAAGTATAGAAAGCACATACGCGAAGGCGCGCGGCCGGTCCAGCTTCCCGATAGACAAGAACCGAAACGCGCGAGCCATAGCCGCCTTCCTTATTGACGAAAGCCCCGCTCACCCCTATAAGCCCGGGCACTCCGCAGACGACATCCGTCGCCCGCATGATCAGCCATTTCCGCGATGCCGGGTTCACAGCACATGTGGGCGCCCAGCACGCAAACAGAAGCAAGGATGGCCGATGGCCAATACGCCTTCCGCCAAAAAGGCGGTCCGTAAGATCGCTCGCCGCACCGAAGTCAACCGCTCGCGCCGCTCGCGCATGCGTACCTTCCTGCGCAATGTCGAAAGCGCCATTTCCAGCGGCGACGCCACTGCGGCCACCGCAGCCTTCAAGGCTGCCGAGCCGGAGATCATGCGCGCCGTGACCAAGGGTGTGCTGCACAAGAACACCGCTTCCCGCAAGGTTTCTCGCCTTGCAGCGCGCGTGAGCAAGCTCAGCGCCTGATATTTACTTTCTGATTGAAAGTAGAAAAGCAAAAGGTCCGGCTTTGCCGGACCTTTTTTCTTGGCGCGCCTGCACGCACCTGCCCCATTGAGAATCGCCGGACTCACTGCCGGGTGACGCTCTTGGAGTCAAGCATGCAGCACCTCAAAAAGCGGATCCCTCCAGCTTTTCTCAACATCACAATCGCGCAGAAAAACCTCTTTCATGGCAACAGGATAGAGGCAAAGAGCGATATCCGGCTCTGACAAGGCGCATGCTGTGCCCCGACTCCGGAGCCCACCCTGTTTTTCGTTCAAAAATTTCCTCCCGCAGAGGGGTGCGGGGATTCTCATTGTCACGCCAGCGGTTTGCCGACTGACCGAAACGCCGTGTGGAAAGGTTTGGAATTTACACTTGCCCCCGTAATCCCCCCTGCTCAGGGAAAGGCGTTGCACCCCCCCGACCGGCTGTGTATGGTCACTCCTACTCCGGGCGCGGCTCTGGAATTCCACTGACAGATAGAAGTCTTCAGTGCTCTTCGTGTACGAGGAGGGGTATATTTTGTCTCTAAAGGTACAGAATATCCTGATGACCAGCCATGCTTTGAGAACAGGCAACCTCCACTTTGTTGCGGGTGTACTGGGATTGCGCTGCAACCTCAACTTCCGACGCATATAGGAATCAGGGGAATTCTGTTTCATTTAGACAGCAGCCAGGCAAACAGACCGGCGGCAGATGGGGCGGCTATGATTTCAGGCACAGTTTCGGAACCGGATAGGACGCTTTTCAGCCGTGACTCCGATTGCGAGTCGCAGACAGACAAGCCTGCGGACATCTTGTCCTGCACCCGGGCCGATACTCCCTCCCCCACTCACACACCCCGGCGGCCACGCGCCACCCGCGTGACCGGGCACTGTCTCAGGATGTCACCTGGCTGAGGCTCGCCTCGGTCCGGAAAACCTATCCTGTTTTTTCATTTTCGCCGTTTTCAAGATCAACGACACCGCCCAAACGCGCCCTGTTTCTCCGGGGCGTGAACGAACGATGTGTCTCAATAAGGAACGCGCCATGCGCGGCAGGACAGCCATGCTCAAGCCTCAGCCTCACGATGCCCATCCGAACGGCGCCGCCTTCCAGGCTGGCCTGCCCGGACAGGCGCGCAGGGATGATGTGAGTGCGGCCCTGACCTCAGGGGACATGGGTGCCGATTCTTCACCTTGGCCGCGGGTGCGTGAGCGTCTGCGTGAGGAGATCGGCGAGGAAAAATTCTCAAGCTGGTTTGCCCGCATGGAGCTTGATGCCCTGCGCGGCGAGTCGGTGCAGCTGTCTGTGCCCACCCGCTTTCTCAAATCCTGGATTCAGGAAAACTATCTCCCGCGCATTTCCGAACTGTTCGCCGATGAGACCGGAGCACAACGCCGTGTGGATCTGAATGTACGCTCGGCTGTGGCACGCCCGGTTGCGCTCAAGCCTGTGATCCGTCGCGAATCCCCGGTTGAACGGACAGCCCCGCGTTTTCGCGCTGTCGATCCTTCTGCACAGACCATCTCAAATGCGGGCATGACCGGGCAGTCCTTGTCCGCTTTTTCGTCATCTGCTCATGCGGCCGCAGCAGCAGCCCACCCGGCAAGCCTTGCCGCATCGGACATGTCATCGGGTTCGCCGCTGGACCCGCGCCTCACGTTTGAAACCTTCGTGGTCGGCAAGTCCAATTCACTCGCAGCTGCCGCCGCCCGCCAGGTGGCGGACGCCGCGAGCGGAGCCAGCCCGGTCTTCAATCCGCTTTATCTTCATGCCGCTGTTGGTCTCGGCAAGACCCATCTGCTTCAGGCTATAGCCGGAAGTGGCACACAGAATGGTCGCCGCACCACCTATCTCACGGCTGAGCGCTTCATGTATGGCTTCGTGGCGGCTCTGAAGTCCCACTCCGCCATTGCGTTCAAGGATGCCCTGCGCTCCATCGATACGCTGGTGATCGACGATCTCCAGTTCCTGAAGGGCAACAATCTCCAGCAGGAATTCTGCCACACCCTCAATGCCCTTCTCGATGGCGGGCGACAGGTGGTGGTGGCAGCAGATTGCCCCCCCTCAGACCTCGAACATCTGGATGAGCGGGTGCGGTCGCGCCTCGCCGGCGGCCTGGTGGTGGAACTGGGCATGCTGGAAGAGGAACTGCGCCTGCAGATTCTGAAAACCCGCTACCAGACCCTGACCGAGCAGCATCCCGGCTTCGCCGTGCCCCTGCCCGTGCTTGAATTCCTGGCCCGCAGTGTCGGCCAAAGTGGTCGTGATCTGGATGGCGCGCTGAACAAGCTTCTGGCCTTCAACCAGCTGACCGGCGAGCCGGTGACGCTGGAAATGGCCGAGAATGCGGTGAAGGATCTCATCCGTCCTTGCGATCCCAAGCGGGTGCGGGTGGACGATATCCTGCGCATTGTCGCCAAGCATTATAATGTGACCCGCGCCGATCTGCTCTCCCAGCGCCGTACCGCCAATGTGGTGAAGCCGCGCCAGGTGGCCATGTATCTGGCCAAAACCCTGACCCTGCGCTCTTTGCCGGAAATCGGCCGCCGTTTTGGCGGGCGCGATCACACCACCGTGCTGCATGCCGTGCGCAAGATCGACCGGCTGCTGGCCACCGACCGCTCGCTGTCGGATGAGACCGAGCTGCTGAAGCGTCTCGTTCTGGAAGCCTGAGGCAGACAGGCCAAGAACTTGCCCATCCGGAACCGGGCTTCCCGGCCGGAGGTGAGTTCTCTGCCATGGGATCATGCCAATTTCGCGCCGCGCCCTTGCCTTGTGGCCGCGCGGACGGCAATGTTCCCGCCCCGGCGTTCGTTTCGGCGGCGCCTGTGCATTACGGTTTGCGAGAGGGCTTGCGACCGTTGCTGCGCGACACTCACAAGGAGCGGGCCTGCCGCCATGTCGGCGCGGGCAAGTTCCATCCCTGAATACGGGGGCGACCGCACAGGGCCGCAGGCCCTGCCGGGCATAGCTCCAGAGCGAAGAGTCAACGGGCGATGAAGGTCACCGTCGAGCGCGCCGAGCTTCTCAAGTCGCTCAGCCATGTTCACCGCGTCGTCGAACGGCGCAATACCATTCCGATTCTCGCCAATGTGCTCATCCGCGCCACCAGTGCCGGCCTTGAGCTCAAGGCCACCGACCTCGACCTTGAGGTGGTGGAAAGCGTGCCTGCCGAAGTGACACAGGAAGGCGCGACCACCGTGCCCGCCCATGTGCTCTATGACATCGTGCGCAAACTGCCCGATGGCGCGCAGGTGCAGCTGGAAAGCGCGGGCGAGCATGGCACGCTGACCGTGCGTGCTTCGCGTGCCCGATTCTCCCTTCAGACCCTGCCGGAAGTCGACTTCCCGGATCTGGCAGCCGGCGAGTTCGCGCACAGCTTCAAGGTGAAGGCGCTGGAGTTCCGCCGGCTGGTGGACAAGACCCAGTTCGCCATCTCCACCGAAGAGACCCGCTATTATCTCAATGGCATCTATCTGCATGTGGCGGAAGGTGCGGGCGGAACGACACTTCGCGCGGTCGCAACCGACGGCCACCGCCTGGCACAGGCTGAACTGCCGGCTCCGGAAGGGGCTGCGGGCCTGCCGGGAATCATCGTGCCGCGCAAGACCGTGGCCGAGTTGCAAAAGCTGCTGGAAGACAAGGAAGCGGAGGCCTCTGTCTCCATTTCCACCACCAAGATCCGCGTTCAGGTGGGTGCCATCGTGCTCACCTCCAAGCTCATCGATGGCACCTTCCCGGATTATGGGCGGGTGATTCCGCAGGGCAATGACAAGATCCTGAAGGTGGACAAGGATGCCTTCGCGGCCGCGGTAGACCGCGTCTCCACCGTATCCAGCGAGCGCGGACGCGCCGTGAAGCTCGCCCTCTCGGAAGGACGACTGACCCTTTCGGTCAGCAATCCCGATTCAGGTAGCGCCACCGAAGAGCTGGAAGTGGAATATAGCGCGGAGGCACTCGAGATCGGGTTCAATGCCCGCTACCTGCTGGATATTACCGGCCAGCTCGAAGGCGATCTTGCCGAACTCCAGTTCGCCGATTCCGGCTCTCCCACGCTGGTGCATGATACCAACACGGCCGGATCGCTTTATGTGCTGATGCCGATGCGGGTGTAGGGCTTGGCTTGCCATGTCGCATGACATGGCAATGAACTCGAGCTGGGCGGTTTTGTCGAAGCCCATATTGCCTGAGCAAGGCTGTGCGGGTTTCGCATGCCGGACGGCAGAGGCAAACAAGAGCCCTGCCGTCATCTCCCGTAGAGAGCGGCCAGTTTCATGCGAGGATTTCGTATGTCTCACCACGGCCAGCCTTGCCAGAGCTGTTCTCCATCGGCACTTTTTTTCCGCCCGGATGCCCGCTCTTGCATTGCGCGTTGAGCCGCTGAGGCCCGCATTGGGAAAGCCGCATCTTTGGGACGGCCACGCAAGCTCCCACCATTTGCGACCATGCGGGTCAGCCCGATGGGCGCATGAGGCAATCGAGGCTGCTTCATATAAGAACACGTGCGGCGTGTCCTGCCCTGCCGCACCACCCGCCTCTCTGCCCTGCCACTCTTCTGCGCCATTCCTCTCCGGTCGTTTCCCAGCCATGCCGCATGCCCGCATCCGAACCCTGATTCTCTCGCGCTTTCGCTCCTATGGTGCGGCGCGTTTGAATGTCGGTGCGGGGCCAGTGGTACTGACCGGGCCGAATGGCGCAGGCAAGACCAATGTGCTGGAAGCCATCTCCTTCCTCTCTCCCGGGCGTGGCCTCAGGCGGGCTCAGCTTCAGGATATTGGCCAGCACACCACAGCGGATGCAGATGGAAACCACAGCAAAAACGTGCGGGGTCCAGCATCCATTCCACCTTCCACGTCATCCTTTCCCTGGGCCGTATCGGCAACAGTGGATGGCGCTCTAGGGGCGGCCCGTCTTGGCACGGGCGTTGAGACGGGTGAGGCTGGCCAGCGGCGCTGTCGGGTGGATGGAGAACCTGCCGGTTCCGCCAATGCCTTTCTCGACCATCTGAAGGTGTTGTGGCTGACCCCCGAAATGGACGGGCTATTCACCGGACCTCCCTCCGATCGCCGGCGCTATCTGGACCGTCTGGTGCTGGCGGTGGATGCCAGCCATGGTAGCCGGGTCAATGGCCTTGAACGCGCCCTGCGCGCCCGAAACCGATTGCTGGAAGAGAATGGGGCCCCTCGTTTTCTGGATGCGGTGGAACATGAACTGGCGGACCTCGCCATTGCCGTTTCAGCCGCACGCGTTGAAACCGTGGCGCGGCTTGCTGCCGAGATCGCAACCAGCCGCGATAATGCCTCGCCCTTCCCCTTTGCCGGTATAGGTCTGGATGGCACGGTGGAGCGGATGCTGGCCGATGCACCGGCGGTGGAGGTTGAAGACCGCTACCGGGCCCTCCTGCGCGACAACCGCCCACGGGACCGCGCCGCCGGCGAGAACCCTCGAAGGCCCCCACTTGTGTGACCTGTTGGTGAGCCATGGCGGCAAGCAGATTCCGGCCGCGCGCTGCTCCACGGGCGAACAGAAGTCCCTGCTCATTGGCCTGACTTTATCTCATGCCCGGCTGGTCGCAGCCATGCAGGGGCTCTCCCCCGTGCTGCTGCTGGACGATGTCGCGGCTTATCTGGATTCCGAACGCCGTGCCGGCCTGTTCGCGGCTCTTGCCCGGCTGGGTGCGCAGGTTTGGATGACAGGAGCCGACCCAGCCGCCTTTGAGCAGCTGAAAGATGGTGAACACTTTAAGGTTCAGCCCGGCGAAATCACGTCCGTATCGTAATCCCGCCTTCGCAGAGGCTGTTGCCGACAGGCCGCACCTTGCCGGTCAGCGTGGCCGGGGCAGTCTGGAATCGCGCTAGTCTTGCACTATGGAGAGCCGGCTCACATCTCATAAATTTGATATATATCAATATATTAAACAAAAACGACGACTTCAGGACCTCACGTCACCTCATGCATCCGTATCTTTCACGTCACACTGTTGCACTCTTGCAACCAGCGACGCAGCAAGCCCATGCTAGAGAAACTGAAGCGCACGGAAAAACCGGAATTTTTTTCGCGGCGTTAACCTTAATGCCACCTTACCGCGATTGAATGCGCTGACAGACAGGCAGTAGCCGCCTCTGCCACGCAGAAAACGCGAAGGCAGTTTCGTTCCGGATCTTCGTGTTGGGCAGACCATGGCAATCGAACCGTCAAAAAGCAGCTTTCTGACCCGCCTCCTTTTCATCGTTTTCGCACCCATGGCCCTTGCAGCCTGCGTAACGACCCAAAGCCCGCAGATGGGCGCGCCGCTTATGGATGCGCGCTACGACGCCATCAACAATGAGCGCTTCCCGGTGGACGCGGTGGACCTCACCGACGTTGACCCGAAATACCGCCGTCAGGTGGTGGATTATCCCACCTCGCAGCCACCCGGCACGATCGTGGTCGATATCAATAACCGCCACCTCTATCTGGTGCAGAAGGGTGGCAAGGCCATGCGCTACGGCGTGGGCGTGGGCAAGGAAGGCTACTCCTTCCGCGGCACCGCCACGGTTGGCCGCAAGGCGGAATGGCCGAGCTGGACCCCAACCCCCAATATGATCCGTCGTGAACCCAAGCGTTATGGTCCCTATGCCGGTGGTCTGCCGGGCGGTGAAACCAATCCGCTTGGCCCGCGTGCGCTCTATCTCTACAGCGGCAACCGCGACACCATGTTCCGCATTCATGGCACGACCGAGCCATGGAGCATTGGCCAGCAGGTGTCTTCCGGCTGCATCCGGCTGCTTAATCAGGACATCATCGACCTGTATGAGCGCGTTCCCAGCGGCACCAAGGTGGTTGTGCAGCGCTGATCTGACCTCACAGGTCTTTCGGCAGGATTTCAGGGCTGGGCGTCATACATCATGGCGCCCAGCCTTTTTCTATGGCCAGACAGCAGCCGCGCCGTGAACGGTTTTGGGCCATTTGCGCCGATAAGCATGACTCCACGGCGGTAATAACCGAACATGCCGGAAGGGGCTGAAATCGCTCCACGGATCGCGCGGCCGCTGATGACCTGCCGCGTGAGCGCGGGTTCAGCACATTCTTCCACCCCCCCGTAATAGGCACTTCCACCAGAACTTGCGCGCTGGCATGCGCCATCGTCTCGCCCGGCAGAAGAGCATACCATGACCGATGGCCTCGGCCACATGATCGGCAAACGCCACACGACTTCTCTCAACATGGCGCACGAATCTGAGTGGAGCCGCACAGAACGCATGAAATAGCCTCCGCCAAGACGGCAACATCATGCCGCTGCCTTGCCGCACGCCGCCGCTTCTTTTAAGACCGGAGCCATGTGGCGTGGATCATGCCCGCCGCATGGTCTTTTCCGTTTTCCCTGATCCAGACATATCGAGAGTCCCATGGCGAAAGACTTCAAGCCGAAGGCGCGGTTGCCCCGCGGCCTTGCTGACCGCACCGGCGCGGAGCTTTCCGCCACCCATTCGATGCTGGACAAGATCCGCGCCGTCTATGCCCTCTATGGCTTCGATGCGCTGGAAACCCCGGTGTTTGAATATACCGACGCGCTCGGCAAGTTCCTGCCCGATCAGGACCGGCCGAACGAGGGCGTGTTCTCGCTGAAGGATGATGACGAGCAGTGGCTCTCGCTGCGCTACGATCTCACCGCCCCCCTCGCTCGCCATGTGGCCGAGCACTATGAGACCCTGCCCAAGCCTTTCCGCTCCTATCGCGCTGGCTATGTCTTCCGCAATGAGAAGCCGGGGCCGGGGCGCTTCCGCCAGTTCATGCAGTTTGATGCCGATACGGTGGGCGCGCCCGGCGTGCAGGCTGATGCCGAAATCTGCATGATGGCCGCCGACACGCTGGAAGCAGTGGGCGTGCCACGCGGTAATTTCATCATCCGTGTCAATAACCGCAAGGTTCTGGATGGCGTGATGGAGGTCATCGGTCTGGGTGGGGACGAGAATTTCGGCCGCCGCCTCACCGTCCTGCGCGCCATCGACAAGTTCGACAAGTTCGGGCTGGAAGGCGTGGCGCTGCTGCTGGGCACGGGCCGCAAGGATGAGAGCGGCGATTTCACCAAGGGTGCGGGGCTGGATGCACGCCAGAGTGCCGTGGTTCTGGCCATGCTCTCCGGTGAGAGCGGCCTTTCCGCCGATGCCGATGGCGCGCGCCTTGAACTGGGCGGCGATGTGGAGATGGCCGCGAGCCTGCTAAACAATGCCGCCTTCCAGGACGGCATGAACGAACTGCGCGACATCGCGGCACTGGTGGCTGCCGCCGGCTATCAGGACCGGGTGAAAATCGACCCCTCCGTGGTGCGCGGTCTCGAATACTATACCGGCCCGGTCTATGAGGCCGAACTCACCTTCGAGATCAAGGATGACGAAGGCCGTCCGGTGCGCTTCGGCTCGGTTGCGGGCGGTGGGCGTTATGATGGGCTGGTCGCCCGGTTCAAGGGTGAGAAGGTGCCGGCCACCGGCTTCTCCATCGGCGTCTCGCGTCTGCTCTCGGCGCTGGCCGCGCTGGGCAAGCTGGATGTTGCAGCCGAGGTTGGCCCGGTCGTGGTACTGGTGATGGACAAGCAGCCAGAGCGCATCGCCGACTATATGAAGATGGTCTCGGACCTGCGCGCCAATGGCATCCGTGCCGAGATGTATATGGGCGGCGGCGGCATGAAGCCCCAGATGAAATATGCAGACAAACGCGGCGCGCCGGCTGTCATCATTCAGGGCTCGAACGAGAAGGAAGCCGGCGAGGTCCAGATCAAGGATCTGGTGGAGGGCGCAAAAATCGCCGCGTCCATCGCCGACAATGCCGAATATCGCGCTGTGCGTCCGGCACAGTTCGCGGTGAAGGAAAGCGAACTGGTAGACGCCATTCGCGGTGTTCTGGAGCGCCGGGCCGAACCGACGCTGGGACTGGACGACTGAGCATCTCCCCGTTTCACGGAAGCGGTGAGATTATCGAATAATTGTGGGGTGGCGCTTTCTTCGCATGAGAAGTGTCACCCCGCCCAAAGATGCTCTCAGCACCGCTCGGTTGCTGTAGCGGCCCCTCTTTCGCTTGTAAGGAAGAGATACTGACAAGCCCACCCGAATGACGTGGTAGCGCAGGCCGGTGTGCCGAACATCTCATCTCATGCCCGAACGGGGAGGCGGAAGGCCAGAAATGGACAGGGCTGTTCTATGGCAAAAACTTGAGGGCGGGCTGGTCTTCCTGGCCGGAATCGCCCTCTTTCTGCATCTTGCCCCCGGATTGAGCTGGTGGGCAGCATTCCTGCTCTTCTTCGCACCGGATCTCAGCTTTGCGGGCTATCTCGCGGGCCCGAGAATTGGGGCCTTTATCTATAATATGCTGCATGTCTATGCGCTTGGCGCGGCATGCCTTGCCATGGGTCTGATCTTTGCGTGGCCGATCCTCGCCGCGCTCGGGGCCTTATGGCTTGCCCACTCCGGCTTTGATCGGATGCTGGGTTATGGCCTCAAATCCCCGGAGGGCTTTTCCATCACGCATCTGGGGCGGATCGGCAAACATTCCGGTTCTTGAAGCCGTGTCGACACGGCGCGCCATCACCTGGAGCATTTCCCCGTCTCACGGATGCGGGGAAATGCTCCAATATGCATATTGATCTCATTTTCTTCATGTGAGCGCTTGTCCGCGTCACACGAAATGCTCTCGGCGCGCCGTCGCGTCTTGAACGTCAGAGGCGCCCCTCAGTCCTGCTTCTTGCTCTCGACAATCTCAAGCAGCGGGTTGGGCTTTGCATGCTCCACACGCTTCAGCGTATTGGTATCATGGTGATTAAAGACCGGCTCCTTGCCCCGGATCGCGAGATCCGTGCGGGTCAGATAGGTCCAGGTGCCATCTTCATGGATGGTGATGTCGATCCGGTAATAATCGGTGCGGAATGCGCCATCAAGGAAGGGCGAAGAGGAAATCCCGAACAGCGGATCGCCCCGGCGGGCCTCGACAAAAAAGGTCTTGTCATCAACACCGGCCTTGCCGCCCGCCAGCACCACCTGCCCGCGCGGAATGGCGACTGTCTGCATGATCTGCCCGGTGGCGGGCTCCCACAGCCAGTAGCCGACCTGATCGTGGAAGGTCGCATCTTCATCGGGTGCATTGATGAGAACATGATAACGCAGCCCATAGAGCAACTGCGGCCCGTTGGTCTGCGGATCAATCGGCTCAAACCGCGCATGCTCGATGAAAGCGCGGCGTTCCGGCCCATCAGCCTTGGGGTTCACATCCACGCCGTTCGCGGACACCCAGACCCCGGCCAGATGACGGAGCGGACCGAGATTGGCCAGCGTGTCCGGCGAGAAGTCCTCCGGCTCGGTGAAAACATCATCAGGGATCTTATGCATCGAGATACCTTCCTGCGTCGCTCTATCCGGGATAGCTGGTCACATCTGCCGGCGCAAGCTCTTGCCGTGCATGATGAAATCGTTCCGAATGCAGAGCTGGCAGAGAAAGGGGCATAAAGCGCCCGGGACAGGGCTTTCACGCGGTGCAAACCTGAGCCACACGGCCCGCGACAAAGCGCCATAGCCAGTGCCACACGAAAAAGGTGGCCCCAAAAGACGGTCACAAAAAAGGCCGGCACAAGGCCGGCCTGTCACTCACGCCTTTCTGGTTTCGCCGAGAATCTCCTCGGCAGCGAAACCATAGCTGCGCCCACAAAACTCACAGGTGACAGTCACCTTTCCATCCTCATGCACCATGGCTTCCTGCTCACCATGCGAGAAGGAGGCGAGCACGCCCGCCACCCTCTCCCGCGAACAGGAACAGTGTGACTGGACTGGCGTGACATCGAACACCCGCACCCCACCTTCGTGGAACAGACGGAACAGCAGGCGCTCGCTGGACAACCCACTATCCAGAAGCTCCACATCCTCAAGCGTGCCCATGAGGGAGCGGGCTTCAACCCACGCATCATCCGTCTGCTCGCCCTGGCCAACCTCAACACCCGGCACATCACCGGGATGAAGGTCCACCATCCGCGCACGCGAAGCATCCTGAGGAAGGAACTGCACCATCAGGCCGCCGGCCCGCCAGGATGAGGCATTGCCGCCGGGCCGCATTTCCTCGCCAACCGCAAGGCGCACCAACGTGGGGATCTGCTCGGACTGGCGGAAATATTCGTGGGCCGCTTCTTCCAGCCCCGAACCATCCAGCGCCACCACACCCTGATAACGGTTCGCGGAAAGCCCCTGATCTATCGTCATGACCAGATGGCCATGCCCCAGAAGCTCGGTTGGCGTCGTCTCGCCCTTGCGCTCGGCCTCAGCCAGCGCGTCAGCATCGAAACGGGCATAGGCGCGAATCTTGTCTGGAGCGACGAAGTCCGCAACCACCATGCTCACGGGCCCATCGGTCTGGGTTTGAAGAATGAAGCGCCCCTCGAATTTGAGGGTCGAGCCCAGCAGCACCGCCAGGGCCACCGCTTCACCCACCACACGCTTCACCAGCCCGGGATAATCGTGGTGCGCCAGTACGGCATCAAGCGTCGAGCCCAGCCGCACCGCGCGCCCGCGTACATCCAGCGCATCCACCTGAAAAGGCGTGACGATATTGTCGATAACATCTGCACTTGCGTCGCGGATGTTCGCGCCCGCATCAGGAGTAGCCGAGGCACCGGCGGCGCGGCTACGGGTGGCGCTCTCACTGGCACCAGCCTTTTCCGCTCCGGATTCTTTAGCTCCGGCTTTGCCAGACTTGGTCTTGTCAGCGCTCATGAGGCTGTCTCCTCATTCCCCTGCCGCATTAAAGCACCAGGCGAGGATTCCCTTCTGGGCATGCAGGCGATTCTCCGCCTCATCGAACACCACGGATTGCGGCCCGTCCATCACGTCACTGGTTACTTCCTCACCACGATGGGCCGGAAGGCAGTGCATGAAGATGGCCTTGCTGTTGGCCAACGCCATCAGGTCCGCATTCACCTGGTAGGGTGCCAGCAACTTGTGGCGACGATCGGCTTCCTTGTCACCCATCGAGACCCAGGTGTCGGTTAGGATGCAGTCCACCTTCTCCGCAGCAGCCCTGGGGTCTTCCATGAAATGGACTTTCGCGCCGGTGGCGGCCACGAAATCGCGCATATCCTGGCGGGGCGCGAGTTCCTTCGGGGTCGCCACATTCAGCGTGAAATCAAACCGCTCAGCCGCATGAATCCACGACGCGAGCACATTGTTGGAATCCCCCACCCAGGCCACGGAACGGCCTGTGATTAGGCCCAGATGTTCCTCGAAGGTCATCACATCCGCCATCACCTGACAGGGATGGGAAACGCGCGTAAGCCCGTTGATAACCGGGATGGATGCATATTCCGCAAGTTCCGTGAGCGCATCATGATCCAGAATCCGGATCATGATGGCATCCACGAAACGGGAGAGCACACGGGCCGTATCGGCGATGGTCTCGCCGCGCCCCAGCTGCATCTCCGCGCCGGTGAGCATGATGGTCTCACCGCCAAGCTGGCGCATCGCGACATCAAAAGACACACGGGTGCGTGTGGAAGGCCGGTCGAAGACGGTGGCGAGGATCTTGCCGCCCAGTGGCTTTTCCTGTTCGCCCTTGCGGAAGCGGACCTTCAGTTCCTTCGAGAAGTCCAGCAACCGGCGCAGTTCAGCCGCCGAGAGCTCCGTCAAATCAAGAAAATGGCGCACGCCGGTTTCCATCCCCATTATTCAGCGGCCCCCTGCACCATGGCGGCAGATGCCTCCAGATGCCGGCACACGGCCGCGATCTTCTCGACCGCGAGGTCCGCCTCGGCCACGCTCACGACAAGAGGCGGCAGCAGCCGCACCACATTGTCGCTGGCGGCAGGAACCAGCAGCCCTTCGGCGCGCAGATGCGCCACCATTTCAGCCACCGGCACGTTCAGTTTCAGGCCCAGCAGCAACCCCTTGCCACGCACCTCGGCCAGAATGGCAGGATGCGCGGCGACCAGAGCTTCAAGCCGGGCATGCAGATGGTCGCTCACCGCATTGACTTGCTCAAGGAACCCGTCTTCCAGAAGCAGATCCAGCACCGCATTGCCCACCGCCATGGCCAGCGGATTGCCGCCATAGGTGGAACCATGGGTGCCCAGCGTCATGCCCCGGGCCGCATCCTCTGTGGCCAGGCACGCACCCATCGGGAAGCCACCACCAATACCCTTCGCCACGGCCATGATGTCGGGCGTAACACCTTCCCATTCATGCGCGAAGAGCTTGCCGGTGCGCCCGACACCACACTGCACCTCATCCAGAATCAGCAGCAGACCCTTTTCATCACACAGGGTGCGCAGATCCCGCAGGAAGCCTTCATACGGCACGCGCACACCACCTTCGCCCTGCACGGGTTCGATCAGGATCGCGCCGGTCCGCGGGGTCACAGCCGCGCGCACCGCATCAAAATCCCCGAAAGGCACATGGGTGAAGCCGGGCAGATTGGGCTCGAAGCCTTCGAGATAGGCCGGATTTCCACCCGCAGCGATGGTGGCCAGCGTGCGTCCGTGGAACGCGCCCTTAAAGGCGATGATGTGGTTCTTCTCCACATCACCCTTCGTGAAATGATACTTGCGCGCCATCTTGATGGCGCACTCCAACGCTTCCGCACCGGAATTGGTGAAGAACATGGTGTCCGCGAAGGTGGCCGCACACAGGCGGGTGGCCAGCGTTTCGCCGCCAGGAATGCGGAACAGGTTGGAGATGTGCCACAGCTTTTCAGCCTGCCCCTCCAGCGCCTTCACGAGATAGGGGTGAGCATGGCCCAGCACATTCACCGCGATGCCGGCGGTGAAGTCGAGGAAACGTCGCCCGTCCGTTGTGACGAGCCAGCAGCCCTCTCCCCGTTCGAATTCGAGGTCGATGCGCGCGTAGGTCGGCAGAACGGCGGTGATCACGAGACCCTCCTCGGGTGCCTGGGGTGCCCCTCCTCACGGGGCTGGGAACAGGAACAACAGCACAGACCGCGCAGACGTCAATTCCGGAAGAATGACGACCACGCAGATCAAAACCAAAAAGGGCCGCCCCAGCGGGGGACGGCCCGACAGGGAAATTCTAATGATCGCGCGCGGGAGGTCAACAATTCTTGACAGGACAAGGCCTGCAAAACGCGTTCAAACGGTTCAACCAGAGGCTGTCAGGCCGCCACAGAGGCCATGCATGCACGCTTTCTGACCCATTCGACAAGAAATGCTCGCAAGCAGCTGGGGAAAACGCTAATGATTCGTTAACCGGGCCTGTCCCCGTATCCGGGCATATTGTAGCTTCTCACCTGCTACCTACGAGATGTTGTAGATTTACGTCTCAGGGTGACAAGAGATTGTGAAGTCGCCGTGCAGCCTGAAACGGAACACCTGATGGCGGACGTGTCAATCTGCCAGAGGCGTGTGGCGCTGCCCGCCATCATACTGCCCAAGCCGTGTGCGATCCGGCGCGGCGCTGAAAATGCGGCAAGTGGAGACGAACGATGAGCTGGACCGACGAGCGCGTCGAACTCCTGAAGAAGCTGTGGAGTGAAGGCCTCTCCGCAAGCCAGATCGCAGGAGAACTTGGCGAAGTCACCCGCAATGCGGTGATTGGCAAGGTCCACCGGCTTGGCCTTTCCGGCCGTGCCAAGACCGTGGCCGCCCCGGCCCGCCCCCGTGCCAAGACCCGGCCGGAAGAGGCTCCAGAGCAGCCCGAACAGAAAGCTCCGCAGCGTCCTCTCGTCCAAGGCAATGTCGCGCTTGCGCCGGTGCTGGAAGAGATGGTGGAGGAAGCGCCTGCACCCCGTGCGGTTGAGCTGAATGTGGTGCCCACAGGCAAGGGCTGCACCATCATGAGCCTCACCGAATATACCTGCCGTTGGCCGTTGGGTGAGCCGGGCAGCGAAAGCTTCCATTTCTGCGGTGCCCGCTCCACTCCGGGTGTACCTTATTGCGCTCACCATGCGCGCATCGCCTATCAGCCCGTACAGGATCGTCGCCGCGATCGTCGTATTGCCTATCTCTGAGCAAGACGGGGCAATGGCTTGCAGCATCAGCTGAGTTGATAACGGGGTGCACCAGCGCCCCGTTTGCTTTTGTGCTTGTCGGTATGCTGCTTCAGATATGAACTGTGATGCATGTCGCGGTTTGACCCGCCTGCACAGAACGGTTTCAGAACGGGCACGCGGGCAAGATATCTCTGCCCTGACTGTCCCCGCAGCAAAACCAAGCGCCTGCCGTAAACCTGCACCTGTCAGTCCGCATTTCATCAGAACGGAAGATCAGGAACTGGAACCAGCTGTTCACAAGAGTCTTTGCGCCCTTCATATTGCGAAAACTCAGGCTCCTGATCCGGACTCCCTGATGCGTCTCACGCCCCTTTATCCAAGAGGCGGCTTTTCAGCATAGAAACAGATCATGTCTCGCAGTTCCGACCTGCTTGTGACGGCGATCGCCCCCATCATCTGGGGCACGACCTTCATTGCCATCACCGAGTTCCTGCCGAAGGACTATCCGCTCACACTCGCGATGCTGCGTGCCCTGCCCGCCGGCCTGCTGCTGATGCTGTTTGTGCGGCGACTGCCCTGGGGTGGATGGTGGTGGCGCTGCATGGTTCTGGGCGCGCTGAACTTCTCCCTGTTCTGGGGGCTGATGTTTTTCGCGGCCTACAGACTTCCCGGCGGCGTTGCTGCAACTCTGGGCAACTTCCAGCCGCCCATGGTCATCATCCTGGCCTATTTCCTGTTGGGCACGCCGATCCGGCTCCTCTCCGTTGTCGCGGTTCTCGCCGGCATTGTTGGTGTAGCTCTGCTGGTTCTTGCGCCTTCCACATCGCTAGACCCAGCCGGCCTGGTGGCGGGGTTCACAAGCGCGGCCTCAATGGCAGCGGGGCTGGTACTGAGCCGCCGCTGGATGCCACCCGTATCGCAGATTACCTTTGCAGCCTGGCAACTCACGGCCGGGGGCCTGCTCCTGCTGCCCTTCGCCCTGCTGCTGGAGCCAGCCTTGCCACCCCTGACATGGCGCAACCTGGCGGGCATCACATGGCTCAGCATGTTCGGCGCGGCTCTGACTTATATTCTCTGGTTTCGAGGGGTCGCCCGGCTGGAGGCCGCCGTGGTCTCATCCCTCGGCTTTCTCAGCCCTCTGACAGCCGTACTGCTGGGATGGATGCTTCTGGGAGAAAGCCTGACACCAATACAGATCACCGGAGCAGTGATGGTTCTAGGCAGCATCTGGCTCAATCAACGGGCGCAGGCCCCGCGCTGAGAACCGGCGGCAAAGGACAGGAGCGGCTCATAGACCGCCCCGCCTCTCGCTGTGTCATCCCCGTCAGCTCCGGGCAAACATCTCATTGAAGGAATAGCCAGCGCCGCGCACCGTGCGGATCGGGTCTGACTGACGCCCACGATTGATCGCCTTGCGCAGCCGTCCCACATGCACGTCCACGGTGCGTTCATCGATATAGACGTCCTGCCCCCACACGCCATCCAGCAACTGCTCGCGTGAGAAGACGCGACCGGGGCTCTGCATCAGGAATTCCAGCAGGCGGAACTCGGTCGGCCCCAGATGTACTTCGCGACCGGAGCGGTGGACGCGATGGGTTTCACGGTCCAGCTGAATATCCCCGGCCCGCAGCAGGGTGGCCACATGCTCGGGCTTTGCACGCCGCAGAAGAGCGCGCACACGGGCCAGAAGCTCGGGCACCGAGAAAGGCTTCACCACATAATCATCAGCCCCGGTGGAGAGGCCGCGCACGCGCTCCGTCTCCTCGCCACGCGCGGTCAACATGATAACGGGCAGGCGCTGGGTCTCCGGCCGGCTGCGCAACCGGCGACACAGTTCGATACCGGACAGACCGGGCAACATCCAGTCGAGGATCACAAGATCCGGCACTGTTTCCCGCAACCGTGTCTCGGCTTCATCGCCGCGATCCACGCTCTCGACACCATAGCCTTCCGCTTCAAGATTATAGCGGAGCAGCAGGGTCAGGGGTTCCTCATCCTCGATGATCAGAATACGCGCCGCCACTGTTCACATCCGTCTCACGGCCTGCCTCTAAGCTGCCTGCCCATGATGAGGGCGATGTGCAGCGTCTCAAGCATGCAGGAAAAAAGGCGCATGGCTATCTGGCCCATTGGGGAGCCGCCACGCGTGCCGGAAAAGTGCGTATCAGGGCCACAAAGGGCGCTGATACGCAGCTTTGGTCCGGTTCCGGCTTTTGCGTCAGCGTGATGCGCGAAAGCGCATCAGACCTTGGCGCTCACGCCGGGGAAAGCAACGGTCGTCTCGCTGGTGGCATCCGCCTTGGGGCGGCTTTCAGGCAGCACCTCGCCGGTCACCATGTAATAGACGATCTCCGCCACATTGGTGGCATGGTCGCCCATGCGCTCGATGTTCTTGGCGCAGAACAGAAGATGCGTGCACACGGAAATGTTGCGCGGATCTTCCATCATATAGGTCAGCAACTCGCGGAACAGCGAGGTGTAGATGGTATCGATCGCACCATCACGGCCCCACACTTCCAGAGCCTTGGCCTGGTTACGGCCGGCATAGGCGTCCAGCACTTCCTTGAGCTGCTCAAGAACCAGCTCGGAGATATGCTCCACCCCGCGCACCAGCTTCTGGGGGTGATATTCACCCTCAATCGCGATGACGCGCTTGGCAATGTTCTTCGCCAGATCGCCGATCCGCTCCAGATCATTGGCGATACGGATGGACGCCACGATCTCACGCAGATCGCCAGCCACGGGCTGACGCTTGGCGATGATGAGAACCGCTTTTTCCTCGATGTCGCGCTGAACCTGGTCAATGCCTGCATCCTGCAGCACGACCTTCTGGGCCAGCGTGATATCCCGGCGGATGAGCGAGGTGACGCCATCGGCCACCAGACGCTCGGACTTGCCACCCATCTCGACGATAGCGCGGCTGATTTCCTTCAGCTCGACGTCGAAGGACGTAACGATATGATCGTTCATCTCTTATGCCCTTCCCGCTTCAGCCGAAGCGGCCAGTGATGTAATCGCGCGTCTTGATTTCCTTCGGGTTGGTGAAGATCACATCCGAAGGTGCAACTTCGATCAACTCGCCCAGATAGAAGAAGGCGGTGTTGTCGGCGCAGCGCGCGGCCTGCTGCATGTTATGCGTCACGATGACAATCGTGAACTCACGCTTCAGTTCGTCGATCAGGTCCTCAATCTTGGAGGTCGAGATCGGGTCAAGCGCAGAGGTCGGTTCGTCCAGAAGGATCACTTCCGGGCGCACTGCAATCGTGCGGGCGATGCACAGACGCTGCTGCTGGCCACCGGACATGCCGAGAGCCGAGGTGTGCAGACGATCCTTGGTCTCTTCCCAGATGGCGGCCTTGCGCAGGCACCATTCCACGCGCTCATCCATCTGCGACTTGCTCAACCGCTCGTGCAGGCGCACGCCGAAAGAGATGTTGTCATAGATGGACATGGGGAAGGGGGTGGGCTTCTGGAACACCATGCCGATGCGCGAACGCACCACGGTGGAGTCCAGTTCCTTGCCGACAACGTTCACGCCGTCAAACATCACCTGACCTTCGGCGCGCTGGCCGGGATACAGGTCATACATGCGGTTGAACACGCGCAGCAGGGTGGACTTGCCGCAGCCGGACGGACCGATCATCGCGGTGACGCGCTTCTCGGGAATGTCGAAGTTGATGTTCTTCAGGGCATGGTTCTGCCCGTAATAGAACTGCAGGTTCTGCACCTTGATCTTCGTTGGCGAAGCTTCCGCACCGGGCTTGGCGGCGACGGAAGAAGCGATATTGAAGGTGGGGTCGACCGCAGAAGTCATCTGAGCCTCACTGGAAATTTCTGGTGCCCGGCACAGGCGGGCGAACGGATGGTGCGAAAACCCGGCGAACCATCCGTCGGGTAAATATTGATGTGTACTCTGCCCGCAGGCAGTGACCCAAATTCAAGGCTTTGCCTCAGTTCATCCGTGCCAGCACGAGGCGCGAGAAGACATTGAGGAGCAGCACGCCGACGGTGATCAGCAGCGCACCAGCCCAGGCAAGCGCAACCCAGTCATCGAACGGTGCGCCGGCATACTGGTAGATAGCCACCGGAAGGCTCGCCATCGGCTTACTGAGATCCACCGACCACGCATTGTTGCCCAGCGAAGTGAACAGCAGCGGCGCGGTTTCACCGGCAGCGCGGGCAATAGCCAGCAGCACGCCCGTCACGATGCCGGCACGTGCCGCGCGCCATGTGATGAACATCACGACCTTCCACTGCGGCGCACCCAGAGCGAAGGCAGCTTCACGCAGGCCCACCGGGACCAGGTTCAGCATGTCCTCGGTAGTGCGCACCACAACCGGAATGACCAGAATGGCCAGAGCCAGCGCACCCGCCCAGCCGGAGAAGCCGCCGAAGGGCACCACCAAAAGGGAATAGATGAACAGACCCACCAGAATGGACGGGGCGGAGAGCAGGATGTCGTTCACGAAGCGGGTGATTTCACCAATCTTCGTGCCCTTGCCGTTTTCAGCAAGGAAGGTGCCGGCGAAAATACCGATAGGACCGCCGATCAGCACCGCGATGCCGACCTGAATGAGCGAACCGACGATGGCATTGAGAAGTCCGCCATTATAGCCGGGCGGCATCGTGATCTGCGTGAAGACATTTGTTCCCAGCGCAGGCAGGCCCCGCGCCAGAAGGGTCCACAGGATCCAGCCCAGCAGGAAGATGCTGAAGGCCGCGAAGCCGATGGAAATCGCCTTGACCGTTGTGTCCTTGGTCCGACGGACTGCAAGAGAAGCCATGATGCGTGCCTTTCCTGATCAGTCCATCCGCGAGCGGATGAGCGCCCGGGACAGTGCAAGCACGATGAAGGAAATCACGAAGAGGATGAAGCCCAGCTGGAGCAGCGAGGTCAGCTTCAGCGAGCCGAGCGGCGCTTCCGGGAACTCATTCGCGATGGTGGAGGCAATGGTGGCACCCGGAGCGAACAGGGATGCCGAAAGACGAGTGGCATTGCCGATCACGAAGGTGACCGCCATGGTTTCGCCCAGCGCGCGGCCAAGGCCGAGCATCACCGCGCCCACCATGGCCGTGCGGCCATAAGGCACCGAAACGTTCTTGTAGACTTCGTAGGTGGTGGCGCCCACGCCATATGCCGATTCCTTCAGCATGGGGGGCACGGCCTCCAGCGTCTCCACGAACATGGAGGTGATGTAGGGCAGGATCATCACCGCAAGGATGAGACCGGCGGTCAGCATACCCGAACCCAACGGCGGCCCCAGGAACAGCAGACCGATGAGCGGAATGCCGCCCAGCCACTCGATCATCGGCGGCTGCACATAGCCGGCCATCAGCGGAACGATGATGAAGAAGCCCCACATACCGAAGATGATCGAGGGCACCGCAGCCAGAAGCTGGATGGCCACACCGATGGGACGCTTCAGCGCCGGGGGTGCGATTTCAGTGAGGAAGAACGCAATGCCAAAGGAAAGCGGCAGCGCAACGGCCACGGCGATGACAGCACTGAAGATCGTGCCGTAAATCATCACCAGCGCGCCGTATTTCTCGGTCACCGGGTTCCAGGTTGCGGTCCAGATGAAATCAAGACCGAAATGCTGAAGGGCCGGAAGGCCACCCTTGAACAGCTCGGTGATGATAAGTCCCAGCAGGATGAGGACGAAAATGCCGCTCGCCCAGAGCAGGCCAACGAAGATGGGGTCGGAAATCGCCCCTCGCCGCCGGGCCAAATGAATGGGCTGGCTGCCGCCCCCCTTCACACTGTCCACCGTTGCGTCCATCGGATGCCAAGCCCCTTGCGCGCCACGACCCATGCGTGGCTTTCATTGCATACGCCGTGGCCTGCCATCAGGCCCCGACAGAATTCGCTATACCGAGATGACACTCACTCAGAGCGCCCCATCCCGTTCCCCCATGTCCCGCGGCCAGCGCTGGAACATCAGGCACCCCTCCCATAACCCGGCCGGCGCAGTGCGCACTCAGCTCCAGGCCTGTCTCCCGGCTTCCGATGAAGCCTGCGCATTTCACGCGATGCCGTTCTGTTGCGGCAGTATCAACGTCAGAACGACGCTGTGTCATTCCAAGCCTGCATGGCACTCAAGCCGCCCAGACCCGAGAAGCAGCGATATGTCGCTGCCACCGGAAACCGCCTTCCCCGCGCCCTGACGCAGGAAAGGCGATGCCCATTATTCTAGATTAGCAGCGATCTCAGAGGACCGGCTTGCCATCCGGACCCTTGATCTGGGTCTTCATGGCTTCTTCCACCCGCTTCACAACAGCTTCAGGCAGGGGGATGTAGTGCAGCTTCTCAGCGATCTCTGCACCATCCTTGGTGTAGGCCCACTGGAAGAACTCGAGAACGGCCTTGGACGTCTCGGCATTCTTCGGGTCGGTGGGGATCAGCGCGTAGGTGGGGCTGACGATCGGCCATGCATTGGCACCAGCGGTGTCGATCATGGAAGCAGCGAAGTTCTTCGCATTGTCCCAGTCAGCGGCAGCAGCGGCTTCAACGAAGCTCGGAACGGAGGGGCTGACGAAGTTGCCGGCCTTGTTCTGGAGCTGGGTCACAACCAGATCGTTCGCGGAAGCGTAGATATATTCCACGTAACCGATGGCGCCCTTGAGGTTCTTGACGTTGGAGGCAATGCCTTCATTGCCCTTGGCGCCCGAACCGGCAGGCCACTGCACGGAGGTGGCTGCACCCACGTCGCTTTTCCAAGCCGGGCTCACGGCGGAGAGGTAGTTGGTGAAGATATAGGAGGTGCCGGAAGCATCCGAACGGTAAACCGGTACGATCGCCTGGTTGGGCAGTTCCACGCCGGGATTGAGGTCGGCAATCGCCTTGTCATTCCACTTGGTGATCTTGCCCATGTAGATGTCGGCCAGCATCGGACCGGTCAGCTTCAGGTCGCCGCTCTTGATGCCGTCCAGATTGAAGGTCGCGACAACCGCGCCGATCACGGTCGGGAACTGGAGCAGCTTGTTGGCTTCCAGCTTGTCGTCAGCCACTGGAGCATCAGACGCGCCGAAATCAACGGTGCGGTTGATGATCTGGTTCTGGCCGCCGCCAGAGCCGATGGACTGGTAGTTCAGGGCGTTACCGGTCTTTTCCTTATAGGCAGCGCCCCAGCTCTGATACACAGGAGCGGGGAAGGACGCGCCCGCGCCGTTGAAGTCGGTCGCCTGGGCAACGCCGGCAAACATGGTGCCAGCAACGGCGACGGCGCCGAAAGCGGTGGTGAGCTTCACAATCTCTCTCCTTGGCTATTCACTGCTGCCCGACGATCTCGCCGTGACGCAACAATCAAGCGCTGGACTCTTAGTCCGCGTGCGTCAACCTTCTATGACGCATACGTGACACTTGAATGACCATACAACCCACTGTTATTAAACGATTTTTTTATTATCCGGCAAAACATCGAGACGAAAGGCGAAAGTTGCCCCCTCTCCATGCACGCTTTCGATGCTCATCCGGCCACGATGACGGGCCACAATGTGCTTCACGATTGCGAGACCGAGTCCGGTTCCACCCTGCCCTCGGCTGGCCGCCACATTCACCCGGTAGAAGCGCTCCGTCAGGCGGGGGAGATGCTCCGGCGGAATGCCCGGTCCATAATCCCGAACGCTGACCACCGCCACGGCCCCGCCCTCTGTTTCCTCGCGATCCACACTCACCGTGATGCGCTCGCCACTGGCTCCATACTTCAGGGCGTTCTCCACCAGGTTTTCGAGCAGCCGGATCAGTTCATCCCGGTCCCCGCGTACCAGCAGGGGGCCGCTGGTGCAGGCTTGTTCAATGGTCACACCCCGGTCCTGCGCCAGAGGCGAGAGGGCATCACACACATGGTTGAGGATGTCGCGCAGATCGACCTCGGTCTCCGGCTGAACATGCACATGCAGCTCGATGCGCGAGAGGGAGAGCAGGTCATCAATCAGCCGTGACATACGCCGGGCCTGGACTGACATGATTCCAAGGAATCGCTCGCGTGCATCCGCATCATTGCGCGCCGGGCCTTGCAATGTCTCGATGAAGCCGGAGAGAGAGGCCAACGGTGTGCGCAGTTCATGGCTGGCATTGGCCACGAAGTCTGCCCGCATCTGCTCCACCCGACGCTGATGGGTTAGGTCACGGAACGTCAGCAGCACGGCATCCGAACTGCCTCCAGACCGTGCAGAGCGCCCCTGTGAACCCGAATCCAGATGCAACGGCACCACATGCGCTTCCAGCCAGCGATCCAGCGGCACACGCTCGGCAAACTCAACCCGCCGGGGCAGACCATCCGCAGCGGCGGCGCGCACGGCTTCAAGAACCTCCGGCACGCGCACCACGAAGGACAGCGGGTCTCCCACCCGTGCCGGACCAAGAGCAAGCGCAACTCGAGCATTGGCGGTAACGATATCGCCATGCGCCGTCAGCAGCAGGGCCGGTTCTGGCAAGGCCGCCACCAGTGCCTGCACCCGGGTGTCGCGCCGGGTCGTCGGCTCGGGTGCGGCGGTGGGTGCACGGGGCGCAATCGGTCGGGGCCGGACCAACAGGAGCGGTCCAAGAGAAAGGCCTCCCAGAACCAAAGCCAGGAGCGGAGGAACAAGCCCCGCCAGAGCACTGCCCACACACAAAACAAGAACGACACCCCACCACACCCACAGGGCACGCCGGGAAGGCACATCTTCATCAAAAACAGGGATGCCCGCTGCATTCGGACCCGCAGCGGCTTCGATTTCCGACACCACCGGCGGAGCATCATCTGACTGTGAAAGCGCAGGAGCGGCCGGAAGGTCTCCACCAGCAGCGGATTCAGCCAAGGGGATGGAGAGTGTCGACCCGGAGGATACCGCCATGGGGGCTGGTATGATCTGAACCACCGCCTCTTCGGACAGAACAGGTTCGAATGCCGGGACCTGCGGTTGCGCGACCTCCACCGGCATGACCTCGGATTTCACAGACTCGGACTTCATAACCTTTGGCCTGGAATTCTCAGGCTTTGAAAGATCGGGCATTGAAAGATCAGACTTTCCAGGCGCGGACCTTGCCGGTGCCGCTTTTGCTGCACCCTTCTCTCCCGCTGGCCCCCTACGGGCAGAAGCAGGCGGCGCTGCAACGGGCACGTCCACACTCTCCCCGGCAGATACAACGGGCGCGCGCACCTTGGAAGCCACTTCATCCGCATCTCCTGCGACGACAGCAGCAGCTGAACGGGGTGAACGAACCGCGCGGCCCGCGCGACTCCCCCGTGTTTTTCCTTCCACACTGCGCTCTTGTGGCATGGTCGCTCCCCCTGCACCATTCAGCTGCACCCAGAAGCATTTGGCCCGCGTGATGACGTCAGGCCCTGCCTCTCTTTTGGGCCCGATCATTTGGAAATTCCCCGCACAAAAGGGGGAAGCCGAACGAACAAGGCTGAACCCGCATCGTCGCCCGAGTGCGCAAAGACTTTACGACAGTTGAGACCGATGGGTCATTCTCAGGGGTGCGAGGTTCCCGTATCCCCTCACATGTGAGCGCAAATCCCGAGCAGACACGGCGTTTTCCGCGGCTTTCCATCCTGTCATCGGAGCGCGGAATATAAATAGGCTCGCAGCAGAGTCACCACCGCATGCGGCGGGCGGCCCGATGATGGAACACGGGATTTCCCCCCGGAAACAGGTGCATGATGGATCGAGCCCAGCCATAATGGGCGAAGGGTGCCCGCTGTCAGGGCGATCATTCTGTGCCAGCCCGGTCACGCAATGTGATCTCGCCCGCCCCCTTCCCGCCGCTCCAGGCTGCTATCAAGAACCCGACGAGGAACAGGAACAGATTTCATGAAGTCGATGCGCCGTCGCCTGCCCGCTCTTTCCGGAACACAGCCTGTCCCCGAACTGGCGCGGCCTCCCATCGTGGTGACCATGGGCGCAATGCTTGCGCTGGCCATTTCTGCGACACTACTCCCGATAGCTGCCATGGCTGAGGATACCCCTTCAGCCCCTCTGCCCATGCCGACCATCGACTTCGCGATGACGGGCCAGTCCATGCGCGGAGCTGCGATGGATCTGGCCCATCATGATGGAAAGATGCGGGTGGAGCTGAAAAAGCCCGGTGCAGACGCAGCCGTCATCAGCATCATCGACCTCAAGAGCGCAAAGATGCTGATGCTTGCGCCCAATATGTCGCATATGGCGATGGAGGTGGAACTGCCACCTCAATATGCGGCCCTGACCATGCAGGGCACCGGCCGGAAGTCGGGACAGGCCGAAGTGGCCGGCGAGACCTGTGATCTGTGGGAGATAGACAAGGCTGGCTCCAGCAACACGATTGCCTGCATCACCAGTGATGGTATCGCCCTGCGGACACAGGCAGATGTGGGCGGCGCCTCACGCATCATTTTCGAGGCCCAGAGCGTGACGCGTGCACCCCAGAACCCTGACCAGTTCTCCTTCCCACCGGATGTGCAGATCGTGCAACTGGGCGGCAAGATGCTGAACAATCTGCCCAGCGCGCTGGGCAATATTGGCGGGCTTGGCGCACTCGGCGGCCTGTTGCAGCAGGGTCAGGATGCGCTGAAAGGCGAGTGAGAGACAAACGCTAAAGGCCGGATGCGGTTCGCGCATCTGGCTGGACAGCCGGACGCGGCCTCCCGCCCCATCCTCCATGCCAGCCAGACAAGACCTCATGAGCCGCCCTGCACATGCGCAGTCCTGCCCCAAAGATAGAGACCAACAGGCCGCAAGGCATCCACATGCCCCTGAGCTCGGATCTCGGAAGCAGCATCAGAATATCTCTCTGGTTCATTGAATCAGAGAGATACTCCCAAGCCTTTGTGAGACTGGATTTGAGCTAAAGATCCAGCATCCGGTTTGCAGCTCCTGCCCTGACATCTCTGCCCAAACCATATGCATCTTCTGCATCCAGCTCCCGGCTATCGCGGCACGCCTTGAAACCTTTGTTCGGAATAAAAGAGGCGCTCATAACGAGCCTGCCCCTTATGTTTTGGGGTTGCAGGCAAGAGGCTGAGGCGCGTTCACTCACTCCTTTACGCTCTTACTCCCAGTCTTCACCCAAAATCCCGGTATCACACTCCAGCAGATCTGGCCGGCGTGCACGGGTGATGGCTTCCGCCTGCTCATGCCTCCATTTTGCAATGCGGGCATGATCGCCGCTGGTGAGCACGGCCGGAACCGGTTCGCCCTCGAACAATTGGGGGCGGGTATATTGTGGATATTCGAGCAGATTGCCGGAGAAGCTCTCCTCCGTCCCGCTCTCGGTCTTCCCCATCACCCCCGGAATGAGGCGCACGCAGGCATCCAGCAAAAGAAGCGCTGCGGTTTCGCCGCCCGAGAGCACCACATCACCCACGCAGATTTCCTCCAGCCCACGGCCCGGGATCACGCGTTCATCCACGCCCTCGAACCGCCCGCACAAAATGACCGCTCCCGGCCCGGCGGCCAGTTCACGCACACGCGCCTGGGTGAGGGGGCGTCCGCGCGGGGTCATCAGCAGGCGCGGACGCGGATCATCGGCCGGAGAAACCGCATCAATGGCCCGGGCCAGCACATCCGCCCGCATCACCATGCCGGGCCCGCCGCCGGCCGGCGTATCATCCACGGATCGGTGCTTGTCGGTGGCATGATCGCGGATCTGCACCGCTTCAAGCGCCCAAAGGCCACGCGCCAGCGCCTTGCCGGCGAGCGCATGGCCGAGGGGGCCGGGAAACATTTCCGGATAAAGGGAAAGAATGGTGGCCCTGAACGGAGCCGACTGTGAGGGAGGCAGATTCATGCCCCGGTGATGCGTGAGGAGGACGGGAAGGTCAAATCCTCTCTCGCATCCAGAACTCTCATCTTGCCCTTTTCCTGCAAGATTCGCGGCCACTCCCCACAAAACCACGCCACCATGCCCCGATATGAAATTGGTAATATCACGGCTTTTCAAGGCCTTGCGTTTGCCCTTACGTCATGCCATCTTTTTGTCGTGCCAGACTGCCAAGACTGAGCATTAAAGACGTGGCACCGATGAGAGGTTCACGAGTGGATCATACTGGACAAAGCCGGCCCCCATGCATGCACCCGCATCCTTTCGGAGCGGGAGGGGTTATGTCCGCTGTCCGATCCCTTCCAGAAACATGAACTGCGACTGAGATATTCAAAAGCGGGTGGAGATGACGCCGCCCTGCGGTTATGACTGTGCGCGCGTATTCGCGCAGGCGGTGTCCCGGAAGTTCGCGGCGTGCATGTGATAGCGTGAGATACATGCTGCGGGGTTGCCGGGCAGGTCTCGATCGAGGGAAACAGAACGGTATGGCTTTTCGGTCGGGTGTCTCAAAGGTCTGGGCGTTCCTGCGTGACCGGGTTGGCCTGCATGGTCTCGGTTTCGTCCTCACCCTCATCATCATCGGCTTTGCGGGCTGGGTGCTCTATCACATGCTTCAGGATCTCTCCTGGACGGATGTGTCGAAGGCGCTTGAGTCGAAGAACCCGGTGAATGTGGCCATCGCCTTCGGACTGGTGGCGTGCGCCTACGCAACCCTGACGCTGTATGACTGGTTCGCCCTGCGTGCCATCGACAAGCAGAATGTGCCCTATCGCGTCGCCGCCATGGCTGGCTTCTGCTCCTATTCGGTGGGGCACAATGTCGGTTTCACCGTGTTTACAGGCGGTTCGGTGCGCTATCGCATCTATTCGGCCTGGGGGCTGGGCGCGATTGATGTCGCCAAGGTCTGCTTCATCGCCGGCCTCACCTTCTGGCTGGGCAATATTGCGGTTCTGGGTATCGGCATCACCATCCACCCCGAGGCAGCCTCGGCGGTGGACCATCTGCCGCCCTATATCAACCGCATCATCGGCATCGCGGCGCTGACCGGGCTTGTGGCCTATGTGATCTGGGTGTCCATCGCCCCGCGTGAGATCGGAAAGTCTTCCTGGTTCGTGCGGCTGCCCCATGGCCGCTCCACCCTGATGCAGATCGGTATCGGCATCCTCGATCTCACCCTGTGCGCCGCTGCCATGTATATGCTCATGCCGGAGCAACCCTATATCGACCCGATTTCGCTGTCGGTGATCTTCGTCACCGCCACACTGCTGGGCTTTGCCAGCCATGCGCCGGGTGGGTTGGGTGTGTTCGATGCCGCCATGCTGGTCGCCCTCTCGCAGTTCGAAGTGGGCGAGATGGTGGGCGCGCTGCTCATTTTCCGCGTGTTCTATTACATCATCCCCTTCGCAATTGCCCTTTCCATTCTTGGCATCCGGGAAGTGCGATTGGGCACCTTCAAAAAAAAGCACGGTGCGTCACAGGTTGAGGGTGCCGGAGAAACCGCCGGGGAAACCGCAATGCCGGACATCGCCGGTAACGATGTGGCAGGTTTCCCGACCACGGGCACAGCCAGCACCGGCCGGGGCCGCCCCGCGACACAGCCCGCCAATACACAGCCAGCCAAGGCTGCCCGCGCACCCTGAACATATGTGGGGCGGCCTCAACCCGTCCCACGATCAGGTTCCGAGCAGATAAATGCCAAGGCCCTGCTGGCATTCCCTCGCCTTGACATCTGCCTCCGACATGCATCGGATAGGATCAACCCGGTGACGCCAGAGCATTTCGGGTGAAGTGGACACCGTTCCGCGTAAAGAAAATGCAACCATTCAATGAGTTAGATCGTTTTCCCGTTTCGGCGAAACAGGGATATGATCAAGAGCGCCTGTTGGCAGTTCTTCAAAGGACAGAGCATGAGACGGCTTCTCATCCCCACGCTCCTCATTTTCGCCGGAGCAGCACTTCCGGTGCAGGCCCAGTCCTTCAAGAAGGTGGGGGAGATCACGGCCCAGTTCGACGGGAAGGACCTGATCTTTCACTCCCTCGCGCAGGAAAGCGATGGCGAGTTCGCCAGCACCTCGGCGGTTTACCGCGAGATCAATCCGGACCTCACGAACACCCAGAGGCCGACTGTGCCGAACCGAATCGCAATTTCCGGCACCATTGGGGCGGATGGCAATGGCGGCATGCTCACCATCACCCTGCCCTATGATACGGACCCCAATGTGAGGCCCACCGCCCCTGACGTTGAGCCCCCACAGGTGATCTATTTTCCCGATGGCTCCAACCCGCCCTACTGGAACTCCGAGGATGGCCGCGGGAAAGGGGCGGATGTCCATTTCACCCACTTCGAGATGGGCGACAAGAAGGGCCAGGCCGAAGGGCGTTTCTCAGCCCGCCTGTGCCTGACCCCTGAGTTCGATGACCAGGCGGACCCGAACAATTGCAAGGACATCTCCGGCACGTTCAACACCGCCCTGTTGTCGGAAAACTGATCCACCCACGGATATGAACGCAACAGGACGCTTTCCCATTCCGCAGACCGGCATGGGATGGCGTCCGCTGGCAGCCCATACACAACTGGCCGCGCTCCTCTGCGGCCGTCCCGCTTTCCACGCTCTTGAACCGGCATACAGAGGCCGACGGATGCAGAACTTTTTTTCTTCCTTTCCGCCAATCCCGAAACGCTGGAAGAAAGCTCCCCGCAAAACGTGCTTCACGGCACACCACGCTTTCGCGCATGGCCCTGCACACAGGCAGAAGGCGGCATTGAAGCCGGCCTGTGGGAGGCCACACCGGGCAAGTGGCGCTTCCGCAATGACTGCTGGGAATATTGCCGCATCCTTCAGGGCGTCTCGATTGTCACCGAGGATGGCCACCCGCCACGGGAAGTGCGAGCCGGTGACAGCTTCATTCTGCAGGACGGTTTTGAAGGCACATGGGAGGTGCTGGAAACCACCCTCAAGGATTATGTGATCCGCACGCTTTGAGGCGCCGGTGCAAAAGCCTGCCTCCCGGATATGAAAGCGGGCGGTACGCCTTGCGCACCGCCCGTCTGTCCTGAGCCCTCTGCGTAGACTGTTCTTCACGCATCAGCCGCGCCAGACCAGCCCGCCTTCAGCTCACGCCGCGAATGTCGAGTTGTCGATGACGAAGCGATATTTCACATCGCTCTTCTGCATCCGGTCATAGGCCTCCTCGATCTTCTGGATCGGGATCATCTCGATATCGGCAACAATCCCCTTCTCCGCGCAAAAATCGAGCATCTCCTGCGTCTCGGCGATGCCGCCGATGAGCGAACCGGCAATCGAACGACGGCCGAAGATGAGATTGATGACGCTGGGCGAGGGGTGCGGATGCTCCGGCACACCGACCAGCGTCAACGTGCCATCACGCTTCAGAAGCGCGGTGAAGGCATCCAGATTATGGCTGGCCGCCACCGTATTCAGGATGAAATCGAAGCTGTTGGCATGCGCCGCCATTTCCTGCGGATTGCGCGAGACTACAACCTCATCGGCACCCAGTGCATGGGCATCCGCCCGCTTGCTGTCAGATGTGGTGAAAGCCACCACATGCGCGCCCATGGCGTGGGCCAGCTTGATGCCCATATGGCCCAGCCCGCCAATGCCGACAACGCCCACCTTCTTGCCCGGCCCCACCTTCCAGTGGCGCAGCGGGGAATAGGTGGTGATGCCCGCGCACAGCAGCGGTGCCACAGCCGCAAGCTGCTCTTCCGGGTGAGAAATCTTGAGGACGAACTTGTCCTTCACCACGATGCGCTGGGCATAACCGCCCAGAGTGTGGCCCGGCGCATCGGCCGAAGGGCTGTTATAGGTGCCGGTAAAACCGTGCTCGCAAAACTGCTCCAGCCCCTCATCACATGAAAAACACTGCTGGCAGCTGTCTACCATACAGCCGACACCAACCACATCGCCGAGCTTGAAGCGCGTGACGCCCGGCCCCACCGCCGTGACATGACCGACAATCTCGTGACCGGGCACGCAGGGATACAGCGTCCCCTCCCACTCGGAACGCACCTGATGCAGATCGGAATGGCAGACACCGCAGAAGGCGATGTCGATCTGCACGTCATCCGCACCCGGTGCGCGGCGCTCGATGTTGATCTCTTCCAGCGGCTTGTCACTGGCAAAAGCACCATACGCTTTCGTGACCATCGAAAGTTCCCTTCCTGCATGCGCCTTCAGAAGACGCCGGGTGTAAATTCCTGAATGATGAGGCGTCAGTGAGGCACCTGTTTCCATCTGCTGTGCCCGCAGACTTGCGATGACACGCCAACAGATGGTGCCGGGAGACTGGCATTTCTATGCATGAACCGGGCTTGGCGAGGGCAGCCACATGGGCTGCATCAGGCACGCCGCCATCACCACCCCACACCCAAAGGCAAAATGGTGCCCGAGAAGAAACCCGGCTGGTTGGAGGACGCCTGCCAGAGGGCGTCCCGAACCTACCCGCACAATCTCAAAGCCTTTGGCCTCAGCCGCCATACTGGCCATCGCTGACCTTCTCCAGCCAGTCGACAGCCTTGCCATCCTGCTTTTCCTGAATGGCGATATGGGTCATGGCCGAGGTGGGGGATGCTCCATGCCAGTGTTTCTCGCCGGGCGGGAACCAGATGACATCGCCCGGGCTGATCTCCTCAATGGGGCCGCCTTCGCGCTGCACGCGGCCAAACCCCGCCGTTACAATCAGTGTCTGCCCCAATGGGTGGGTATGCCATGCGGTGCGTGCGCCCGGCTCGAAGGTCACGCTCGCGCCCGCCACCCGTGCCGGTTCCTCGGCATCGAACAGCGGTTCAATTCGCACCTGCCCGGTAAACCAGTCGCCCGGCCCAGGCATGGAAGGACGCGCACCATTTCGCCGGATATCCATCTCAACCTCCACAAGAACAGACCTGGTCGCCATGACTGAAAATGGCTGTTCCCCATCTGCGCACGACATGCGGCAGCACACCGCGCACTGGTTTCAGTAGACACACTATAGCGGGAATATGCATCACACATCAGGCGGCCAGACAGCTTGCCCCCAAAGAGCAGGCACCAGAGGCCCGATGCCACCCGGAAAGGAAGCACATCTTCCATGCCGCAATGGCGGCATGTTCAGCGCAGGTGCAGAAGGTATCTCTCCGCGAGGGCAGCATCCAAAGTGATGCGCCCATGGCCCCCCTAAGCCGGAACAGGCGGGATCAATCCTCGCGCATCACGTCGATCAGTTCTCCCAGCAACCATTGCAAGCCGCCATCCCGCTCCCCGCGCTGATGCCAGATCGCTTCCGCCGAAACCTCAAGCGGCACATAGGGCAGCTTGAGCATCACATGGGTGCCGGCGGCTTCCAGCTTGCGGGCCATGCGCTCCGGCAGGGTGGCCACCATATCCGTCTGCGTCAGAATATCGGCAACACCGGCATAATGCGGAAGAGACACCGCCACATGGGCAACCGCGCCGTCATCCTGCGTCTCGATCAGCAGGCGATCAATCCAGACCCGCCGCCACACACCGCGTTCATCCATGAAGCCATCCGGCGTCTGCTCCCCGCTGCCGGACAGCTCCACCACCACGAAGGGGTAGGAACACAAGCGCTCCCGGCTGATATCCCCTTCCACAAGCGGATGGCCGCTGCGAACCACGATCGCTTCCCGGTCCTTCAGGATTTCCGCGCGCTGCACCCGTTCCGGCAGTTCATCGAACCAGCCAATGACGAGATCCAGCCGCCCCTCATCGAGATGCCGGATCACATCCATCCGGCTGTAAGGAAAGACCCGCAGCTCCAGCTGAGGCGCAATGACGGCAAGGCGGGAAACCAGCCGGTTCAGGATGATGGTCGTGCCATAATCGGTGGCGGAGATGCGGAAGGTGCGCGGCGTGGTGGAGGCCTCGAACGGCACCAGCTTCAGCGCCCCTTCCAGCTGCCCCAGACCCACACGGATGGCGGGGGCAATCTCGAGCGCGCGTGCGGTTGGCTCCATGCCCGTCTTGCCATGGACGAAAAGATCATCACCCACGGCCTGACGCAGCCGCGCAAGCGCATGGCTGACCGCTGAGGCGGTGACGCCCAGCTCTTTGCTGGCACCACTGACACTGCGACATTGCAGGATCACCTCGAACACCCGGAACAGGTTCAGATCAACTCTTTGTACGGACATGGGGAGCTCCGTGAATGCTGTTCAGCAACAATGATGAAAAGATTTCATCATGAAAATTCCAGTTCACTCCACCCTGTTTCGGGCATGAAATGAATATTGACCGATGTATTTACATCAAGATCGAAATTATCAAAACGGTTGAAACTCCCTGAACACCCCTATATTCCGGTCGATCATGGGACATCTGGTAGCACAGTTGCCCTCGGCGAGCGCGGCGACAAGGCCCACACCAGAACCGTGATGATCGATACACCAATCATGATACCGGCCAGCCGGTCCACAGGCGGATAAAGCGTGAGCGGCGGTCCGGAACCGACCAAAGTCACCAGATAGGCAATTGCTGATTGGGTGCCGATATAGGCCGTATCGGATTTGGTGAGATGAATGCGCGCGAAGGTGAAGACACCAAGAAAGAGCATCGCGCTCCACCACCAGATATCCACCGCATCAATGGCAATAACCACAAGCCCCGCCGCACCGCCAATGGCGCAGCCGAGAATGCGCTGCCACCCCTTGTGGCGGGTCGCGACCGGGTCGGAATCAATAACGATCAGGCTTGAAACCAGAACCTGCGGCAGCTGGGGCAGATCGAACCACGACCACGCCATGATGATAACGAGCACGGCAAGAACAGCGATACAGGACTGCCGCCATGCCTCTTTCGCGCTCAGGGTTCCGGGCTGCGCCACCAGCCGCACATGCAGACCACCCGCGCGTGGCCCCAGCGCCCAGCTGGCAACCGTGCCACACACCACGCCGACAATGATTTCATAACAGCGATAATGGGCGAAGCTGTAGAGCGCCTGTGGCTCAACCATGCTGTAGAGAATCATCAGCATGAAGGTCAGCGCGCCATAGAACCACGCATAGGCATAGACGCTGCGCTGACGAACATAGGTGCCCACCCCTGCGGCGATAGCGGCAAGAACCGTCTGCTGGACAAGTTCCCCCTCGGTCCACTGGCTGACATAAAAGCCGGATGTGACCCCGACCAGCGTACCGGCAACACGCAATACGCCTTTTGTGAACAGCGCATCGCGGTCCACATTGGCGATAACCATCACGCTCAGCGCGGCCCAGAAGGGATCTTCCAGCCCCATGAACAGGGCGACATAAACCGCGGCCAGAACGCCGACAGCCGTGGCGAGTGCCTGCCGGGTGACATCATCCATCGCTTCAGAACCAGATCAGGACACGGGCATCCGCGCCGGTGAACACGCCCAAATCCGGCGGCCAGTCATCGAGTGTGATCTCGACAGGAAAGCGCTGCGGCAAGCGCACCCAATCTGTTGTCGGCGCCACATAAGGCACCACATCAGGCGTGGCCGGGGCGCGTGCGACACCCGCCGCAATGCCGCTGACCCGCCCCCGATGAACAACCCATGGATCCGAGCCCAGCGTGACCAGCACGCTCTGGCCCATGCGAATGCGGGAGAGATGGCGCTGGGTGATGTTCGCCACCACCCGCCGTCGCCGCTCGGTCACAAGAGCCAGAACCTGTGTGCCCGGACGCAGGAAATCACCCTGCCGGATGATGAATGGCGCAACCCGCCCGGCCTCGGGCGCTGTCAGCGTGGTCTTGGAGAGTTCATAACGTGCCCTTGCCAGCATGGCCTCGTTCGCGGTGATGCTCGCATCCGCCGCAGCCACACGACGGATGGCCACACTGTGCCCGGCCTGTGCCATCAAAAGATTGGCGCTGGCTGTGCCCACATCACGGGTCGCGACATCCAGACTGGCGTCGGTGGAGAAGCCATCGGTGGTGAGCGCCTTCACCCGGTTGAGTTGGCTCTGCGCATTGGTCAGCACGGCCTGTGCGGAGGAAATGCCGGCATTGGCGGCATGCACTTCATCCTGTGCCAGCTCCAGCTCAGCTTTTGCCTGATCCAGCGCCGCTTCCCCATTGCGCACCCGCAGCGCATAGGGCGTGCGCTCGATCTTCAGAAGAAGATCACCGGTGGCGACCGGCTGGTTGTTCTGCACGGTCAGCTCTGAGACCGGCCCGTCAACCTCGGACGAGATGACGATGATGTCGCTCATCACATAGGCATCCGCCGTGTAGGCGAAGAAGCGTGCGCCAACCTCGTAGAGCACGAACAGCAGAACAACCACGCCAACCACAAGCGTGACAGGATGACAGAGGCGGCGGAACATGGGGCGCAAGGTCTCCGGCACAGCGCCGTGGTGCGCGCTGTCTGACTCTTCCTATATCAGGACAGGATGATGGGAAACGCCAGCACCACGACGGGCGCATGGTATATCTGGATGCGCAGACGGCATTTTGGGGTGTGAGCGTGGGTCAGCGCAACATGACCGCCATGCTGTGTCATCGTGCCATGAGCATGTCTGGTGAAAGCCCGGTGCGTTTGAACGCTCACACGCAATACGCATATTTCATCAGCATGCACGGGCATGCCCCGCGCCCTGTTTCGGTAAAGGCCGGAAGGAACGTGAGACGAACCGGAAGCAAAGCCCCCGGTTCGTCAGTATCAAAGAGGCTGCTGCCTCACATGATGTGGCGCAGCAGCAGATAGAGGCCGGCAGAAAGAGCAATCGCTGCCGGCAGGGTCAGCACCCAGGCCATCATCAGGTTGCGAACCGTGGACATCTGCAAACCTGACTTGTTGGCTGCCATGGTGCCCGCCACACCCGAAGACAGCACCTGCGTGGTGGAAACCGGCAGGCCATACATATCCGCCGCGCCAATGGTGACCATGGCCACCACCTCAGCCGCGCCGCCCTGCGCGTAGGTGAGATGCGTCTTGCCGATTTTCTCACCCACCGTCACCACGATGCGCTTCCAGCCCACCATAGTGCCAAGGCCCAGTGCGAGAGCGACCGAGACTTTCACCCACAGCGGGATGAACTTGGTCGCCGAATCGAGCCGCTCCTTGAAGGCGGTCAGGTCTTCATGCAGCTCGAAATTCACCGCCGGAGCCTTGATCCGGTTCATGATGCGGATGGTCTCGGAGGCGAGATACATGTCGTTGCGCATGTTGGAGACAGAGGCCGCCGGCACCTGCGCCAGCGTGTCGTGAGCCCCCACCATCTCGGAAATCTCACGGGTCACCTGCGCCAGAGCAGGCAACACTTCCGGCGCAGCGACATGGTCCCGCACAAACACGGTCAGAGCCGCGCGCGGATCGGCCGGAGCGGGCGTTGAGCCGGATGCGGCGATCAGGGCCGTCTCGGTCGCGCGGGCGATCGAGCGGAACTGCGCAACCTCCTCCACATTCACGGCCCGGTTCAGCGCATAGGCCGTGGGCACGATGCCGATCAGGATGAGCATGATGAGACCCATGCCCTTCTGGCCATCATTGGACCCATGGGCAAAGGAGACCCCGGTACAGGTCAGCACCAGCAGCCCGCGAATCCACCACGGCGGCGGCTTGCGGCCTTCCGGCTCGCGATACAGCGCCGGATTGCGCACCATCACCTTCAGGGTGATGAGCAGCAGACCCGCCGCAAAGAAACCGATGATCGGCGAGAACAGCAGCGAGTAACCCACATTGGCTGCCTGGCCCCAGTCCACGCCCGAGGTGCCATCAGCCCCCTGAACGAACTGGTTGGCCAGACCCACGCCGATGATGGAGCCGATGAGCGTGTGTGAAGAAGAGGCCGGCAGACCAAGCGCCCACGTGCCCAGATTCCAGATGATGGCAGCGATGAGCAGCGCGAACACCATGGCCATGCCGGAGCCGGAACCCACATTGAGAATGAGTTCCACAGGCAATAGCGACACGATGCCGAATGCAACGGCACCCGAGGATGCCAGCACCCCGAGGAAGTTCCATGCCCCGGACCATACAACCGCGAACTGGGCCGGCAATGAATTTGTATAGATGACGGTCGCCACGGCATTTGCAGTGTCGTGAAAGCCGTTCACGAACTCAAAGCCCAGCGCGATCAGCAGCGCAACAACCAGCAGGATGAAGGGGAGGATCGCCAGGGTGCTGACACCCGAAGCGCTGATATCACTCCAGATGGAAACGCCGGTAAAAATCAGGCCACCCAGAAGGACGGCGAAGAACAGGAACTTCTCAGTGACACTGCTTTTATAATCAATAAGCGACCGGCGCGGCGCAGCGTGAGGGTGCGCGCCCGATGCCTTGTGGTCTGGTGCCGCCGTTTGGGACATAGACGTCTCCGTCCGTGGGTCATGCTCGCCAGTCTTTGGCGACAACTTCCGTTGACACGGACGGGTGACAGATGAGTGACCCTTTCCTGTCGCCTTTATTTCCAGAACCTGCTGCGCATGCGCTTAACCTTGCGGAAATGCATGAGCTTATTTACAACCCATGCAACCATCCGGTGTGCCCGGCGATCTGAGAGATGCATATGCCTCAGATATCAACCTGTGTTCCGATCTCCACCGCACGGCCGGCCGGAATGCGGAAATAATCCGACGCATTCGCCGAATTGCGCACGAGATAGATGAAATAGCGCCCTTGCCACAACGGCATGCCACCACCTGCCACCAGACGCAGGACGCGCCGGGACAAAATGAAGGATGTGCTCATCATGTCGAATTTCCAGCCCTGCTTTTCACAAAGAAGCAGGCTTCTGGGCACATCGGCATCCTCGGCATAGCCGAAGGTGAGGCAGATTCTGGTCAGGCGAGGAGCCAGTTGCTCCACCTTCACCCTGTTTGCAGGGGCAACGCGCGGCACGTCGGCGAACGTGACATTCAGCACGACATTATGCTCGTGCAGGGCCCTGAAGTGATTGAGGGTTTGCAGAAGCGCCGTGGGGACAAAGTCCGGGCGCACTGTCGGGTAGATGGCGGTTCCGGAAACCACGGCAATGTCATCAGCCTGAATCTGAGACACGAAACCGGCCAGCGGACGTTCTGAACCACTTTCCTGCGCCATGATGACATCGGTGCCACGCCGCCAGGTCCACATGGTCACAAGCAGCACACCCGCGATGCTGAGGGAGAGATAGCCTCCATCCATCAGTTTGAGCATGTTCGCGCCCAAAAAGACCAGATCAATCGCCAGGAAAGGCAGCATCATGCCCACAGCGAGCCACAGCGGGAAACCCCAGTGACGGTGTGCCACAATCATCGCCAACAATGCCGACACCACCATCGTGCCGGTGACGCTGATGCCATAGGCGGCAGCCAGCGCGGAGGAGCTTCCAAATGACACCAGAACCGCAAGCACCCCCACCAGAAGCAGGAGGTTGACCCCCGGCAGATAGATCTGCCCCTCATGCTCCACAGAGGTATGCCGGATGAGCATGCGCGGAAAAAGCCGCAGTTGCATCGCCTGACGAGTGAGCGAAAACGCCCCGGTAATCACCGCCTGGCTTGCAATGATGGTCGCGACTGTCGCCAGAAGCACAACCGGCAGCAAGGCCCATTCCGGATAAAGCTGGAAAAACGGATTGTCGATCTTCTCCGGATTGGCAAGAACCAGCGCGCCCTGTCCAAAATAATTGAGCAGCAGGGCCGGCAGCGCCACGATCAGCCATGCAAGCTGGATGGGTCGGCGGCCAAAATGCCCCATATCGGCATAAAGAGCCTCGGCGCCCGTCACCGCCAGAAAGACAGCGCCAAGAGCAATGAGGCCGACCACACCATTGCTGGCCAGAAATGTCACGGCATGGAGAGGGTTCAGCGCGGCCAAAACTTCCGGGGCCTGAACGACTTGGTGGATACCGCCCGCCGCCATGACGATGAACCAGATGAGCGTGACCGGCCCAAAGAAACGCGCAACGGCAGCGGTCCCCCGATTCTGCACCAAAAACAGCGGGACAATGATCGCAACCGCGATCGGCACCACATAAGGGTCAAAAGCCGGAGTGATCAGCGTAAGGCCTTCCACCGCCGAAAGCACAGAAACAGCCGGCGTGATGACGGCATCGCCATAAAAGAGAGATGCGCCCAGAAGACCCAGCACCAGAACAACCAGACTGGGCCGGCCCATGGCCCTCTGCGCCAGGGCGAAAAGCGACAGTGTGCCCCCCTCTCCCTCATTATCCGCGCGCATCAGGATGAGGACATATTTCACCGTAACGATGAGCACCAATGCCCACACGATGAGGGACAACAAGCCGAGGACATCCCCGCTTGTCACCCCGCCCCTGGCTTCGCTTGCAGCACTCATCGCTTCCCGAAAAGCGTAAAGCGGCGAGGTGCCAATATCTCCGAAGACCACCCCCAGCGCAGCCAAAGAGAGCGTCAGCGTCTTGCCCGCATGCATAGGGACCGAATGCGCAGCAGCGTTACTGGTCAGGTCAGAATTGGCCATCACGGTTATCCTTGCCTCGGCATTCCGGCCGACCTGGAAAGCTGCCATCTCTTATGTGAATAGAGCGGATAAACTCGGGTGCCGGATACGCGACAAACGACGCACCAAAGCTATATCCGCAAACATGTCCCTCGCCTGACTATATCGGCCATGTCTCTGTTGAATGACGATCCGCTAAAGACGCAAAAAGCGCATGCTCTTTCTCCGCCTGTACGCATCGACCTCCATTCTCAAGTGGACTGGAATATACGCAGACCAAACTCGGGCAGTATCGCAATCAGATGATCGAATATATCGGCCTGTATTGCTTCATAAGCCTTCCACTCCGTCGCCGACGTGAAGCAATATATTTGCAGCGGCAAGCCAGACGGACCCGGTTCCAGATGGCGCACCATCATGGTCATGTCCTTGTGAAGCTTGGGATGATCGTTGATATAGTTTTCCGCATAGGCACGAAAAAGGCCAAGATTGGTCATCCTGCGTCGGTTTGCAGGAATCTGTGCCAATGGGCCAAGCTGTGCATTCCAGTCTGAAATTTCTTCAGTTCGATGCGAGATATAACCCGTGATCCGGCGCAACTGTGAAAGGCGCTGGATATCCGCATCATCCACGAAGTGGATCGTGCTCTGATCTATCGGGATTGAACGCATGATCCGCCGGCCACCGGCTTCCGTCATGCCGCGCCAGTTCTTGAACGGCTCGGAAACAAGCTTGCGGACGGGGAAATTGGAATAGGTATTGTCCCAGTTCCGGACCGTGACCGTGTAAAGTGAAAGATCAACCACAGCCCCATTGGCATTCATGGATGGCATTTCGATCCAGTCACCCACCTTCACGATATCTGTCGAGGATAGTTCTATGGATGCGACCAAGGACAGCAACGTATCCTGGAAAACAAGAATAATAACGGCAGTTAGCGCGCCAAGACCTGAAATCAGGATCAGTGGCGACCGGTTCACGATGACAGCAATCATTAGAACAATCGCCACGCCATAAACTACGATAGTTGCGACCTGCACATACCCCGTGACGGAATGGCCAGAACCACTATGACGATGTTGCCAGAGCTTTCCGGTTAAGCGGATGGCGGCTGAGATCGCCATGGCGACAAAAAGAATGATGAAGGCGTTTGCAACATGCTGACCAATCAGGGCAACGGCAGGATTTACATCCGGAAGCTCGCTGATCCATCCTGATATCACCAAAGCTGGCACTGCGGAGGCCAACCGCCCGATGACGCCGGACTCGATAATATCCCGCAAGGTGATGAACCTTGCCCCGACGATCAATTTATCAGCAACACGAACCAATATAAATTTAACGATAAAATGAATGAGAACAGCAGCTGCAAGCAGGAGGCAAAGCCAGAACGCCGCTGCAATGCCAGGATGAGAACCAAGAGCTGCTTCCATTTGCTCCATTGGACCATCCATTATAGCACCCGCATCAAAGCCTTAGGGACTTAGCCTTTATCGCAATGCATCGGCTGATTCCACAAGCCAGTCGCGCATGAGTGCAATGAAATAGAGGGGCTGGGCATTCCTCAGCCTCGTTAAACGGAGTTCCCAGCATGTATATTCGAAATGCCAAAGGACGAGATGCGGAACCCATCACCAATATCCTCAATGTGGCAATCGCTGATGATGCC
>JAUCBT010000021.1:112500-231193 GCA_034676685.1 Xanthobacter sp.
TTTCGAAGGACACCCGGTTCCGCCCGCTTTCCTTGGCCATATAGAGTGCATGATCCGCACGCTTGAGAAGATCATCCGGTGTCATGACGGTATCCAAGCTGTTCGAGGCAATACCGATACTCACCGTCACCTGGCTCAAGCTCGGATTTGCAAGGCTTGGCACCATCTCCATGATGCCGCGCCGGATGGCTTGCGCGAAGATGCCTGCCTCCTCGGGTTTCGTCCCCGGCAGCAGTACGGTGAATTCCTCTCCGCCATAGCGGGCCGCCAGATCCCCCGCACGGCGACACTTGCCCATGATGAACTGTCCCATACGGTGCAGCACCTCATCGCCCACGGAATGGCCGTACCTGTCATTCACATCCTTGAAGTGATCGATATCAATCATCAGGATTGAAAGAGGCGTCTCATATCGCCGGGAACGGCGCATCTCATTGGCGATGGCCACATCCAGAGCGCGTCGGTTGGGCATGCCGGTCAGGCTGTCGGTCTGCGCCATGCTCTGCATGTGCGCTTCCATTTTCTGGCTCTCGCTCAAAGCCGTGCGGAGCGCCGCGAACAAAAGCACGATGAAGCTGCACGCAGACAGAGTCAGCATCAGTGCGATGAAAGCCTGGCTCTGCCACTCCCTCAGCACCTCTGTCTTGGAGAGGCCAACCGATAGCAGCAACGGGAACTCGGCAATCTTTCGGGTCAGATACAGGCGTTCAATGCCATCCGCAGTCGTGAATGAAAATGGAGCACGCGGCGTCGTCTTCATGAGACCGAAGAGAGGAGAGGTTGAAATATCGCCCCCCACATCATCCTCCGCCCCCTCCACATCCGGATGGGCGGCAAGGACGATGCCATCAGTATTGACCAGCCGGATGACACTGTCCGGTCCCAATTTCACCTCGTCAAACAGGGACTCGAAGAAAGAGGTTCTGAGCGCGGCAACCGCGATACCGAGAAACTCACCTTTTTCACCCGAGATCCGCCGGCTGAGCGCAATGCTCATTTCCTTGTTTCCCAGCCGGCCCACGAATGGCCTGCTGAGATAGGTGCCCTCATAGGGTGCAACCTGAACACGGAAATAGTCGCGATCCGCAAAGTTTCCCGAACGCGGTTTGTCGGAGCGGGAATCAAAGCGGATATTGCCTTTGGCATCCAGCGCCAGAAGAGAGCCCAGATAGCGCGCCGTCCCGGCCCGGTCGAACAGAAGGGCATGTCGCACAGCGGGAGAAAGACCATCAATCCCGTCAATCGCGGCAGCATCCTGCAGACCGGCAACAGACAAGTCGATGACATTCAGGTTCCGCTCGATATTCGCGCTCAGGGATTGAAGCACATTTTCGGCAGAGCGGGTCGCGAGCGCCCATGTGGCGTTATAGGAGCGATATATGGATAACGCCTGAACTGTCAGGATGCCGATAATGAGAACCGCCACGGCAATGAACAGGCCGGGCCCTTGTATCAGCCGTTTCCATGCATCATGCATTCAGACCACGCCTTTCAACTCAGCCCTCTCTTCGAAACAATTGCTGAGGTCCGCGTCGCTTTCAATAATCTTCTTATCTGCTGTTGCAGAAATGATGAGATGCAACCAGCTACGGGTCTTCAGGTATCGCACAGGTGCTGGCACATCACGGGTCCCGGCTCAGATCGCCTCACAAGCTGATCATGGCCGGTGCTGTCTTCTTCGAAGCAAGGTTATGATCGGCGTACAGGAACTCTCTCAGTATCGCAGCCGCGCATAATAGGTCGCCGCCGCCGCCTCACGCGCCTGCCGCAGCGTATGGATATCGCGCTGGCGCAACAAAGGCAGAAGTTTCAGAAAAATCTCCCCCGTCACCAGGGCATCCCCCAATGCGCGGTGACGATCGGAGACAGACACACCCAGCCGCTGCGCCAGCGCCTCAAGCCCGTGGTTTTCCTCATTGGGATACACCACACTCGCCAGCAGCAGCGTGTCCAGAACCGGCTGGTCGAAATGGATGCCCGTCGTCTCTTCCTTCAGTTTGAGGAAGCGCATGTCGAAGGCCACATTGTGCCCCACCAGCACCGTATCCGAGACATAGGCGCGGAAGCGGGGCAGCACCTCGATGATGGTGGGCTGGCCACGCACCATCTCCGGCGTCACCCCATGCACCTTGATGCCGGCTTCCGGAATGGAGCGCTGCGGGTCCACAATCTGGTCGAAGCACTCCCCCCGCAGCATCTTGCCATTCACGATCCGTGTGGCCCCGATCTGCAGGATTTCATCACCCCCGCGCGGATCAAGCCCCGTGGTCTCGGTATCGAACACGGTATAGGTGATATCCGTGAGGTCTCGCTCCTCAAGATCGCGGGTGCCCGCGCGTGCGGCCAGCAGGTCGAAATCATAATATTCAGGCCTGCTGTCGCCAGGGTTCAGCAGATCGACGGCCTCGCCGGCGTCCATCGGCAGCAGGAAGCGGAAGAAGCTGCGCCCGCCCGCAGCCTCATGCTCCAGCCAAACCTCACCGCCATGACGTTCGGCGACATCGCGCACACACATCGGCGCAGCGCTCCCCGAAGGCGAGCCTGCCGTCATGGGCATCCCCAGCCATGCGGAGAGCTTTTCCCCCGCAATGTCCCCGTTCTGCCAGATCAGGTCCAGATGCACGCGCCCGCCAACGGGGGAAAGGCGCAAAGCAAGGCCCAGCTCCGGCTTTGCGTCCTTGAGCTGACGCGCAAGAAAGGTCAGTGCTGCAATCAGCGCGAAACTGTCCACGCTCAGCCACAATGTGCCATCCACCTCATCCGCCGCCACCGGAACTCCGGTCGCGGCCCGGATGCGATCCATCGCCGTGGTGGCCAGATCCGTGGCCGGCATATTCTGAAGCGGCCAGCGGGTTTTCAAATCCTGCCCGGCATCCACCGTCAGCGCGGCAAGGCGGATGCTCATGGCCCGCACCTCATCGCGCACAATGGCCTGAAACTGTTCGCGCTCAGAGGATTCCAGATCAGGATAATCCAGCATGTCGAGCGCAACCTGCATGCTGGCGAAAGAGGCGCGGCTGGCTTCCGTCAGTTCCAGCAGGCGGCGGTCACGGCGGGCATGGGCCTCATATTCTTCCGTAATATCGTCCAGCAGCAGCACGAAACCGGACATGCCCGCATCATCATGGCCTGCCACACCGCTTTCGCCAGCCGGGCGCACCGCGGCCATGCTCACCTGAAGCAGATGGCCCGCCGGCGTGGTAATGACAAACCGGGCCGAAGAACCCGCCTCTCCACGCGCAATGCGTCGCTCCACCTCGGCGCGGGCATGATCCATATAGGCTGGGTCGATCAGGGCATGAACGGAACGGCCAAGACCGATGGCGGCACTGGCCGGCGCACCGCCCTTTTCCCCCCTTCTCCTGCAAAACCCGGCGAAAGAGCCCCCGCGCCCTTGCATTATACAGCAGGATGCGACCTTCCAGATTGCACACCACCACGCTCTGCTCCAGTTCCGCCATCAGGGCGGCGAGCTGGTCGCGCTGCTCGGCCACATCGCGGCTGGCCTCAACCACCAGCCGTTCCATATCCACCGCCAGCGCTCGGCGCTGGGCGGCCAGCGCGTTTACCGCTTCAGCCAGAGCATCGAAGGAACCGCCCTTGCCCACCGTCAGATCGGGGGCGACAACATCTTCGGCCAGAGCGCGGGTCGCATCCGTCAGACGGGCCGGCCCCGCCACATGGCTGGCGTAAAAGCGCGCAGCCACCCAGGCCGCCAGCCCCGCCAGAAGAAGCCACCAGGCAAACACCAGCAGACCATGGCTTTCGACGATCGGCTCTACCGCCTCGATCATCTCCACCTTTTGCACCGGAACCAGCATCACCCAGCCCAGCACGGCGCCCAACACCAGCCACAGCGCCAGCACCACACCCGGAACCAGAATGGCCAGAAGGCGGCGATAATCCGCGCGCATACCGCTCATGCCATCAGCTCTCCCACCTTCTGCACCAGTTCGCGGGTGGAGAAGGGCTTGGTGACATAAAGGTCCGCCCCCGCTCCCATGCCGCGCGCCATATCCGTCTCGCGCCCCTTGGCGGTCAGCATCATGATGCGGGTGTGCTCGAAAGCGGCATCGGCGCGCACGGCGGCGCAGACATCGAAACCGCTCATGCCGGGCATGCTGGCATCCAGCAGCACAAGGCGGGGATGTTCGCGGCGGATGAGTTCCAGCGCCTCGATCCCGTCACGCGCCACCAGCACCTGATAACCCGCGCGCTTCATCATGAATTCGAGGGAAATGACGATGTTGGGCTCGTCATCGGCGATCAAAACCTTATGGCTGGCAGTTGTGCTGGCATTCAGGTTCATGGCTTCCCCCTCACGGACATGACGCGCTCCTGCCATGCAGGAGGGCATGCCTTTTTCTTGATCTTGCAGTCCATCCCCGCTCAGGCATCCGCCCGCGCGGTTCCGGCCCCGAGCGGCAGGCGAAAGGCGAAGCACGCTCCGCCGCCGACTGCCGGCTCAAACCACATGTTACCACCAAAATGATCCACAATCTGGCGACTGATGGGAAGGCCAAGGCCGGTGCCGGGTGGGCGGTTTGCCCCCTCGCCCCCCTGACGGAACTTCTCAAAAATGGTCACCGCATCATCTGCCGGCACACCCGGGCCGTTGTCCGTTACATGCACCACGATATGCCCATCTTCCACCCGCAGGCGCACCTCCACCCGGCCCACATCCTCGGGCACGAATTTTGCGGCGTTGGACAGCAGGTTCAGCATCACCTGGGTCAGGCGGTCAGGGTCGGCGCGCAGCAGCGGCACATCACAGGCCAGATCCAGCACCAGTTGCGCACCGCGATTGCGGAACAGTTCGCCCGTGGTGGTAGTGGCATCCTGAATGAGGCGCGCCATATCCACATCAGTGCTGTGCCATTCGGCAAGGCCGGATTCCAGCTTGGCCATGTCCAGCACCTGATTCACCAGCCGCCCCAGCCGCTCGCTCTCATGCACAATGATACGTAGGAATTCCTCGCGCTGCGCCTCCTCCATGTCCGGCGTGTCATGCATGAGTTCGGAGAGCGCACGGATGGAGGTGAGCGGCGTGCGCAGTTCATGCGTGACGGAGGAGACGAAGTCATCCTTCATCTCATCCAGCGTTTTCAGTTGCTCATTCGCCGTCCGCAATTCGGCCGAGGCCACTTCCAGCGAGCGGGATTTTTCCTCCAGCGCGCGGGCATAGACCCGCAACTGTGAGGCCTCATCCAGAATTTCCACCACGTCATTGATGCCGAGCGGCTCTTCCTCCACCACGGCCGCCACCATCACCCGTGCCGAGGCACTGCCGACCGCACCGGCGATCTGCCGTTCCACAAGATCCACCAGCCGGGCATCGGGCACGAGGGCGCGCACATCATCCACGCCCATTTCGCGGGCATGCTGCGCAAACAGGCGCTGGGAGCGCTCCTCTCCCAGAAGCCGCGCGGAAAGGCCCATCAGGTCATCCAGCCGCGCGCGCCCGCGCCAGAATACCGGGGCGGCATCGCCGGTGCGCTCGAACACATCAACAAACAGAAGGCCCTGACTGGCATCGCGCGCCGTGGGTTCGCGCCACAGCGAGAGGCCGACATAGAGCGAAATATTGACCAGAAGACTCCAGAACAACGCGTGGGTGAGGTTATCGAGGCCGGAAAGACCGAACAGTTGCTCCGGCGCCAGAAGGATGAGGCCAAACGGGCCATCCGCAAGGAAACTGTCCGGTATCCAGCCGGATTTCGCCACCGAAGGCAGCATCAGCGTATAGGCCCACACGATGAAACCGCCCAGCAGCCCGCCCAGCGCGCCAGCCCGCGTGCCCCCGCGCCAATACATGCCGCCGAATAAGGCCGGTGCAAACTGTGCCACCGCCGCAAAGCTGATGAGGCCGATGGAGACCAGCGCATAGGCCTCGCCCGCCACATGGAAATAGAGATAGCCCAGCAGCAGAATGGCGAGAATGGCGACCCGGCGAATATTCAGCAGAAGCCGCGAGAGATCTCCGCCCGCCTGCGCACTGAAACTCTTCAGCCGCAGCAGGGAAGGCATCACCAGATCATTACAAACCATGGTGGAGACCGCGATGGTTTCCACGATCAGCATGCCGGTCGCCGCAGACAGCCCACCCACAAAGGCGAACAGCGCCAAGGCCGGCATACCATAGGTCAGCGGCAGGGAGAGCACGAAGGTTTCAGGGTCTTCCCCACCGGGGCCGAACAGCACCAGCCCGCCAATCGCCACCGGCAGCACAAAGATATTGATGAGCAGCAGATAGGCTGGGAACGCCCAGGCCGCACGCCGGATATGCTTTTCATCCACGCACTCCACCACCATCACCTGAAACTGGCGCGGCAGCAGCAGAACCGAAAGCATGGAGAGCAAGGTGAGCGTGAACCACTGGGCATAGCCAAACGCGCCCTGCCCTTCCCCACCGCCAAGGCGCAGCAGGTTTTCAATGCCCGGCAGGGCCTGCGCGCGCGCCCAGATATCGGCCATGCCGTTGAACAGGCCATAGGTGACAAACAGCCCGACAGCCAGAAAGGCTACCAGCTTCACCACGCTCTCGAACGCGATCGCCGCAACCATGCCTTCATAACGCTCGGTGCTGTCGAGGTGGCGGGTACCGAAGATGATGGTGAACGCGGCCAGCGCCAGCGCCACCACCAGTGCGCCATCGCCCCACCAGCCCGGCAGCGCCTGCCCGCCTGCATCCTGCGTCAGGATCTGGAACCCGGCCGATACCGCCTTGAACTGCAAGGCGATATAGGGAACGATGCCGACCACGGTGATGAGCGTCACCAGCGCTGCCAGCAGCGGGCTTTTGCCATAACGGCTGGCGATGAAATCCGCGATCGAGGTGATCCGGTAGGTTTTGGCGATGCGCACCATCTTGCGCACCACCACCCATGCCAGGATCATCGCCAGCATCGGCCCGAGATAAATGGGCAAAAACCAGATGCCGCTCGCCGCCGCCCGTCCCACGGAACCAAAATAAGTCCAGGCCGAGCAATAGACCGCCAGCGAGAGCGCATAAATCCAGCCATTGGAGATGACCGAGCGCCCTTCCGCCGCCCGCCTGTCCGCAAAGGCAGCAATGGCGAACAACAGCAGAAGATAGCCAATGCACGCACCAATCACGAGGAAGGGGTTCATGCGTATGCCCTCCCCCTGAGTTGCCGCGGCAAAGGTGCAGAGCCACGTAAAGCACGGACATATCCGCCAGATATGAGGTTATGGCGCAAGATCGAGAGCATCATATGTGCCCATGCGACCGCCTCATTTCTGGAAGCAAAACCGGATGTAGCCAAACGGGCATGACAAAGCTTCGCGCCCTTAGCCCATTTGCACAGGCTCATGCTCCGGCGATGCGCCGGTTCAGGCCCGGCCATCATCATGCTGGCCTTCGCCCGGAGGCAGGATAGGTGAAACGGCCTCATCCACCCCGTGTCCGCCCCCATCTATCTGCACATGTGTCCGACCCACACGGCGGGGTGTGCGTTCGCACACCAGCGCCAGCGCCAGAATGAGCGCGCCCCACACCAGAAACAGAGCCACCGGCAGAACCGGCAAGCCGAACACGGTGGCGGCACTGTCCCACACCATCAGCAGCGGGAAGTTAAACAGCACCACGCCCGCCGCGCACAGGGCCAGCAGCACCTGCGTGCGCGGCCCCCGGCTTGCGGAATTCTGGTGGCGATGGCGGATCATAGCCGGTCGAACCGGTAATGGCGGGCCAGCCACGCCTTGAACTCCCGCACAATGGCAAGGGAATCCTTCAAAGCCTGCTTGTCGAGCGTGCCCAGTTCACTCAGGCGGATGGTGTTACCCGGCGTGCGCCCCTGCGACATCTGCCGCAGATTGTTGGACAGCTTCAGCCCCATCAGGAAATGCAGCGCATCGGTCAGGTCGCGGGCAAATGGGGCCTCGATCCGTTCCGTCTTCACCAGTTCCTGCAAACGGGCAGCCGTGCCACGCGCATGCATGCGAAACTCGAATGTCAGCGCCCGCACCCCATGCACGATGGGAAACAGGCCCAATTTCTTGAGATCAATCTCCGCCGCCTCGCGCCCCCGCAAGCCCGGAAGGCGGGTCCACCAGCTGCCTCCGGCTGCGAACTGCTCCACCGCCCGCGCGAACCGGATGTGGTAGGCGGCATCATCATTCATCATCCGGTCCAGATAGACCCGTGCCTCATCCAGCAGGCTGGCATCGCCCGCCACCACATCCGCATCCAGAAAAATGGCGATGTTCATCGGGCCATCACCGGCAGAATCCTCATAGATCCAGCGACGCAGCGTCATGCGGAAGCCGGTGAGAGACTGACGCCACAGCGGCCGGCTCACCATGATTCCACCGGGACAGGGCGGATAGCCGAACGAGATCAGTGCCTCCGTAAAGGCCTGCGTCACCTGCTCCAGCTCCGGGCATTCGAACCCATCCCGCAGCAGCAGCGCATTGTCCTGATCGGTCTTGATGATCTGCTCGCCACGCCCCTCGCTGCCCATCACGATCAGGCAGCTGTTGGCCCGCAGGCTTTCGGGCGCAAGCAACTCCCACAGGCGGCGGAACAGATGGCGGTTCAGTTCGCCCACCAGACCGGCGATGATGTCCACCCGCACGCCATCCTCGTTCAGGACGGCGATAAGGCTGTCGATCTGGCTGGCGGCAGCCTTCAGCTCCGCCAGATTGTGGGCGCTGTCGATTTCCAGAGAGATGAGATGAGAGTGGCTGGCCACGAAGGCCATGAGGTCGAGCTGTCCCAGCATCCCCACAACGGCTTCACCATCACGCACCACCACACGGTGGATGCGATGACGCAGCATCAGGATGAGGGCGGCATGCAGTTCATTATCGACCGAGACGGACCACGGCTCGAAGCTCGCAACCTCGCGCACGGCGAGTTGCTCCGGCGGCGTGCCGCGAATGAGAGCATCGCGCAGATTGGTGGTGGTGAAAACACCCAGACGCTCGCCATCGCGCACCAGCGCATCACTCAGTCCCCGCGCGGAAAGCGCCCGGCACAGGGTGATGATATCGGTCCCACCATCTACGAAGAAAGGCTTGCGCAGATAAGCGTCACCCACGCGTGAAGCCATGAGCGAAACAAACTCGCGCTGCTCGCGCCCCCGCGCATCGGTATCCGGCCCGGCCGGACGTTCGTCCAAGCCCATGTCACGCGCATCGGCCCGCCCCTTTCGGGGCGAGCCGCGCTCTTCAGATGCATCCTGCACCGGGCCATGGCCCGGTGCAGGAGACGTGAGGGTTCCGGGTGCCATCGACCGGCACCTCTGCTCAGTGCGACGAAGCTTGCGACGCGCCGATACCCGTTTCCGACCGAACCTGCTGGGCATTGAAGCCTGCACGATCCAGCTTGCCGCGGGCGCTGTTGTCCGTGATGGAGAACAGCCAGATACCCACAAAAGCGATGGTCATGGAGAACAGGGCCGGCGAGGTGTAGGGGAACGGAGCCGAACCGGCAGGATTGCCGAGGGTCGCTTCCCACACCGACGGCGACAGGATGGTCAGCAGCACCGAGGACGCAAGGCCCAGGAAGCCACCAATCACCGCACCGCGCGTGGTGCAGTTCTTCCACAGCACCGAGAGGAACAGCACAGGGAAGTTCGCCGAAGCCGCCACCGCGAAGGCCAGGGACACCATGAAGGCGATGTTCTGCTTCTCGAACGCAATGCCGAGAACAACCGCCAGAAGGCCAAGGCACAGGGTGGTGATGCGCGAGACACGCAGTTCCGCAGCGCTGTCGGCCTTGCCACCCTTGAACACCGTGGAATACAGGTCATGCGACACGGCCGAGGCACCCGAGAGCGCAAGACCGGCCACCACCGCGAGGATGGTCGCGAACGCCACCGCGGAGATAAAGCCGAGGAACACGCTGCCGCCCACCGCATTGGCCAGATGCACCGCCGCCATGTTGTTACCGCCGATCAGGCCGCCCTCAGGGGTGAGGAATTCCGGATTGGTCAGCACGAAGGTGATGGCGCCGAAGCCGATGATGAAGGTGAGCAGGTAGAAGTAGCCGATCCAACCCGTGGCCCACATCACCGACTTGCGTGCTTCCTTAGCGGAAGGCACGGTGAAGAAGCGCATCAGGATGTGCGGAAGGCCGGCGGTGCCGAACATCAGCGCCATACCGAACGAGATGGCCGAGATCGGATCCTTCACGAAGCTGCCAGGGCCCATGATGGACTGGCCGGCGACCGCAGCCGCGGCCGGGTCTGCACCCTTGCCCGTAGCGATTCCGGCCTTGATCTGCACCGCGCCGGCGAACAGGCGCTCGGGGCTGAAGCCATAGTGCAGCAGCACCATGAAGGCCATGAAGGATGCGCCGCCGAGCAGAAGGCAGGCCTTGATGATCTGCACCCACGTGGTCGCGGTCATGCCGCCGAACAGCACGTAGACCATCATCAGGATGCCGACCAGCACCACCGCGATCCAGTATTCGAGACCGAACAGCAGCTTGATCAGCTGGCCTGCACCCACCATCTGCGCGATGAGGTAGAAGGCCACCACGACCAGCGTGCCGGACGCCGCAAACACGCGCACCGGGGTCTGGGCAAAGCGGAAGGCGGCCACGTCGGCGAAGGTGAACTTGCCGAGGTTGCGCAGGCGTTCCGCCATCAGGAAGGTCAGGATGGGCCAGCCGACAAGGAAGCCGATCGAGTAGATCAGGCCGTCAAAGCCGGAGGCCATAACCGCGGCAGAGATGCCGAGGAAGGACGCCGCGGACATATAGTCACCGGCGATAGCAAGGCCGTTCTGGAAGCCGGTGATGCCGCCGCCGGCGGTGTAGAAGTCCGATGCGGACTTGGTACGTCCTGCCGCCCACTTGGTGATGTAGAGCGTGCCCGCCACGAACACGGCGAACATGATGATGGCGGTCCAGTTGGTGGGCTGCCGTTCGGTGGGGCCCAGCGCTTCACCGGCGGCGAACGCCAGGGTGGGCAGGAGCAATGCGGCGAGAACCGCCGTTGAACCGAGAGTCTTGCGGATGGCGTTCACTTGAGGACCTCCCGCTTGATCTTCTCGGAAAGGGCGTCGTACTCGCTGTTGGCGCGCTGCACGTAGACCGCCGTGATGAGAATGGTGAACACAATCACGCCGAAGCCGATCGGAATACCGTAAGTCATCACGCCACTGCCGAAACGCGTGGCAAGAAACGCCTTATCGAATGCAACCAGCAGGATGAATCCGTAATAGACGATCAGCATGATGATCGTCAGCAGCCAGCCGAAACGCGAACGCTTCTGCTTTAATAATTGGTAATCCGGATTTGCCGAGACCCTCTCGACGAGTGATGTTTCCATCAGATGCTCCCTAAATCATCCGGTTTTGCCCGGCTATTTTTGTTTTCCGGTTTTCTACAGCCGAACGATCACAGCAACCGCCAGCCTGCTAAGACCTCAAGTATTAGCAGGCCTGCACAAAACGCATACCGTACTTTCGGTGATATACACCGCTAGTTGCAATCGCGTGCAGTAAGAGGGCGCTGGCCAGTTGAGGATTCTCGATCCATGAATTCAGCAGCAGCAGAGGAGAACAGACCCTCTTGCATAAGCATGCCTGTCATTTGAAAAATGAAAAAACAAGTGGGAAAGGCCGGTTTTTGCCAGAAGCACGTCACCATATCGCGATAGGGCGCGCACAAAAAAACGGGATAAAATTAGAAGCCATGCAATTCAATACATATTGAAATATGTAAAATATTACACAGATCGAAAATGAAGTGATGGCTTCAAGAAAAATACTGAATCCGGAAAAACCACGTCCAGCCTCAGGTACAACCTGAATGGAATGACATACGGTTGAAAACGCCCCTGTCAGCCCATCTGCCGCAGCAGATATATATCCATGATCCAGCCATATTGACGTCGTGCCTCGGCACGAACGGCGGAAATGCGCGGTGCAACCTCGGCCAAAGGGCCATGAATCAGGATTTCGGCTTCCATCCCCAGATAGGCGCCCCAAAAAATCTCCAGCCCATCGGGATTGATGTGGTTGAAGGTCTGCTCCCCATCCAGCATCACCACCACACTGCCTGCATCCGCAGGAAAACCCTGCATCAGCTTGCGCCCGGTTGTAATTAGAACCGGCTCACCAATACGATTGAGGGGAATGCGATGGCGCGCCGCCAGCATCTGGAGGCTGCTGATTCCCGGAATCACCTCATGCTCGAAGGCCACAGCGCCAGTGGCCTTCATCCGGTCCAGAATGCGCAAGGTACTGTCATAGAAGGCCGGGTCGCCCCAGACCAGCATGGCCCCGCAATCCTCCTCACCCAGCTCTTCCAGGAAAGCGCTGGCATAAGCGGCTTCGATCTGGCCATGCCAGTCGGCGACAGTGGCGTTGTAATCGGCGGGTGCCGCTTCGCGGGCCGGGATGCCCACATCCACGAAACGATAAGCGGTGTGGCGGATGTATCGCGCGCAGATGGCCTCGCGCACATGGGCCAGCGCTTCCTTCTGCGGCCCCTTGCGGGGAATGAAGAAGACGTCCGCCCGGTTCAGCGCGGTGACGGCCTCGATGGTCAGATGGTCCGGGCTGCCGGTGCCGATGCCGATAACAAGAATCCGCCGCATCACTTGCTCCCCGCATCCCCGGCGATGCGCCAGAGCGCATCACAATCAAGGTGGGCTTCCAGATGGTCGGCAAATCGATCCAACACGGTGTTCACCATCGCGTCGTAAGAAAGGGAAGAAGGGCCGGCACCCAGTTGCGCCAGCACATGACGGCGCAACACATCACCCGCGAACAGCCCGTGCAGATAGGTGCCCGCCACCTGCCCGCTCGGCGCGCGTGCGCCATCAGGCAGGTTGCCATCCAACAGCGCGAAGGGCCGGGCGGCATCCGGCCCCGTGGTGAGGCCCATATGCATCTCGTAGCCTGCCACCGGCACATTGCTCTCCGCCAGATGGCCCTGCACCATCTCCAACCGCTTGGTGGACTCCATGCGGGTCTCTACATCTAGAAGACCAAGTGCCTCCACCCGGCGCGGCGGGCCCTCCAACCCGAGCGGATCATCAATGATGCGCCCCAGCATCTGGTAACCACCGCACAGGCCCAGCACCCGCCCACCCCGGCGCACATGGGCGCGGATGTCGATATCCCAGCCCTCGGCCTTCAGAAACAGCAGATCGTCAATGGTCGCCTTGGAGCCCGCCAGCAGGACCAGCGCGGCATCCGTTGGCAGTGTCGTTCCGGGAGGGATGAAGCGCACTTCCACTCCCTCTTCTTCACGCAGCGGGTCGAGATCGTCGAAATTGGAGAGGCGCGGGGTCACCGGCACCACCACCAGCGGCTTGCCGGGGCGTTTGGGCGAACTGGCCAGTCCCAATGCATCCTCGGCCGGCAGGCGGCGGGCATCCTCGAAATGCGGCACCAGCCCCAGCGCTGCCCAGCCGGTGCGCGCGGCGATGAAGCTCATGCCATCGGCAAACAGGGCCGGGTCGCCACGGAAGCGGTTGACGATGAAACCGCGGATCATCGCCGCATCTTCGGGCGCGATCACCGCCTGCGTGCCCACCAGAGAGGCGATCACCCCACCGCGATCAATATCGCCCACCAGCACCACAGGCGTATGGGTGGCGCGGGCAAAGCCCATGTTCGCGATATCGGAGGCGCGCAGGTTCACTTCCGCCGCAGATCCTGCGCCCTCAACTATCACAATATCCGCTTCGGCCTTCAGGCGGTTGAAACTGTCCTGCACCGCCGCCATCAGGCCGGGTTTGAGGCCCTGATATTCGCGCGCACGGGCCGTGCCCACCACCTTGCCCTGCACCACGATCTGCGCGCCCACATCACTTTGCGGCTTCAGCAGCACCGGATTCATATGGACACTGGGTGCGACCCCAGCCGCCAACGCCTGCATCGCCTGCGCCCGGCCAATTTCCCCGCCATCCGCAGTCACGGCCGCGTTGTTGGACATGTTCTGCGGCTTGAACGGGCGCACCCTCAGCCCCCGGCGTGCGAACAGCCGGCACAGCCCCGCCACCAGCAGGGACTTGCCCACATTGGAGCCGGTGCCCTGCACCATGAGGGCGCGTGTCATCAGAATTCGATGCCCTTTTGTGCCTTCACCCCAGCGGAGAAATGATGCTTCACCTGCCCCATCTCGGTTACGAGATCGGCGGCGGCGATGAGTTCAGGCTTGGCATTGCGTCCTGTCACCACAATGGTGAGGTCTGCCCTTCGGCTGGTGAGGGTCTCTATCACCTCATCCAGCGGCAGATAATCATAACGCAGGGCGATGTTCAGCTCGTCCAGCACGATCAGGCGAATCTCCGGGTCCGCCATCAGTTCACGCACCTTGGCGAAGGCAGCGGTGGCGGCGGCGATGTCGCGGGCCTTGTCCTGCGTTTCCCAGGTGAAGCCCTCGCCCATGGTGTACCAGCGGATCTGGTCGCCGAAGCGCTCGAACGCAGTGCGCTCGCCTGTTTCCCACGCGCCCTTGATGAACTGGACCATGCCCACCTTCCAGCCATGGCCGAGCGCACGCAGCATCAAGCCCATGGCGGCGGTGGACTTGCCCTTGCCCGGGCCGGTATGGACCATGAGAAGCCCCTTCTCGATGGTCTTTTCCGCCACCTCCCGGTCCTGCACCGCCTTGCGCTTCTGCATCTTCTCGCGGTGGCGCGCGGCGTCGCTGTCGTTCAATTCAGGGCTATCCATGGGGCTCTCCTGCGGAACGTGAACCGGAAGAGCGCAGGCATACACAAGACAGAGCGGGATGGCGACCCTATGGCGCTCCCCTGCCAGCCGGTCGCGCTTGCGCCGTGCAGCATGGACCGCTAACCCTATAGGCGACGGTGCCCCGAATTCGGGGTGAAAAGGGAATGCGGTGGAAATGCCGCGGCTGCCCCCGCAACTGTAGGCGGATTCGCCTTCCGCACCATGCCACTGGGCCATGCCCGGGAAGGCGTCGGAGGGCATCAGGTCCGTGAGCCAGGAGACCTGCCGTCATGCCCTGCTTCCATGGGCCCATTCGCCGGGGTGGCGGGTGGCGCTGTGCCGGACTTCGCCGTCCGCTCCGTCCGTGGAAGTGTCCGGCATGTTTCGCTGCCCCGAGAGGCCGCGATAGGCCGGAAGCCTGACGGAGCTGATGATGGCGCGCCTTTTCACCGCCTGCCGCACCTGTGGTGCGCGGGCAACCCGCATGTCCCCCGCTGCAATGCGCGCGGAGGCAGGACGATGAGCGCGGCCTCTCTCTCCAAGGTGCCCTGCACCATCGTCACCGGCTTTCTCGGCGCTGGCAAGACCACGCTGGTGCGCCATGTGCTGGAGAACGCCAATGGCGTGCGCATCGCCGTGCTGGTGAACGAATTTGGCGATGTCGGTTTCGATGGCGCTTTCCTTGAAGGTTGCGGCATTGAGGGCTGCGATGAGAGCCGGGTGGTGGAACTGCCCAATGGCTGCATCTGCTGCACGGTGGCGGATGATTTCGTGCCGGCGCTCGACCAGCTTCTGGGGTCCGACAACCCGCCCCAGCATATCCTCATCGAAACCTCCGGCCTCGCTTTGCCCAAGCCGCTGGTGCAGGCCTTCAACTGGCCGCAGATCCGCTCCCGCGTCACCGTGGATGGCGTGATCGCGGTGGTGGATGGCCCCGCCGTCGCCGCCGGTTTCTTCGCCGATGACCCGGAAGCCCTCACCGCCCAACGCGCGCAGGATGAGGCTGTGGACCATGACAACCCGCTGGAAGAGGTGTTCGAGGACCAGATTCTGTGCGCCGACCTGATCCTGCTCAACAAGGCAGATCTGATGGATGCAGCCGCCAAGGAAAAGGCGAAGGCGGAGATTTCCGAACATCTGCCACGCGCGGTCAAGATCGTGGAAACCGCCCATGGCGTGGTGGAACCAGCTTTGCTGCTGGGCCTGAACGCCGCCGTGGAGAATGACCTCGACGCCCGCAAGACCCATCATGATGGCGAAGAGCCCCATGACCATGACGATTTCGAAAGCGTGGCGATTGCGGTTGCCGCCGCATCCTCTCCCGAGGAACTGGCCGCCCGCGTGACCCGTGCGGCGGAAGCCGATGGCGTGCTGCGCATCAAGGGCTTCGTGCCGGTGGAAGGCAAGCCGATGCGCCTTGTGGTGCAGGGTGTGGGCCGGCGCATCTCTCACCATTTCGACCGGCCATGGGCCGCCGGTGAAGCCCGCGAAGGCAAGCTGGTGGTGATCGGCCTGAAGGGGTTCGATCAGGCGGCAGTGGCACGTGCGCTGGCGGGTGAGGCAGCCTGAAGGGCTTGGCATAAAAGCGGACGGCAAAGGAACCAACTGGTGCAGGCAGACATCAAAAGCCATGGGCAGCAAGGGAAGGCTTTACGCCCCCCGTGTCCGGCCATGTGCTGCCTTACGCCTGCGCCTTTCGCTCCGCAGCGCTTTCCCTCGAGGAAAACACGCCCCCTCAGCAGGCTGAAGTCTTTCTCCGGTTCGATGGAATGGGGAAGGACTTCAGCATTCATGTCCGGCCTTCATCCGGCCAAGGTGGGGTAGGCGGCCATGCACCTCCTGCCCGTCAGCACTGTCAGTCTTGATGAAGGCGAGATCGCCATCGATCTCGCCCAACCGCCCGGTGATGTGGTGGTGCTGTCTTTCGCCGACAGCGATCTGTCTGCCCTTGCAGCCGCATATGGGCGAGCGCGGGATATTCTGCCCGCCCTGCGCCTCGCCAGCCTGAAGAAACTGCGCCATCCGCTCTCGGTGGATGTCTATGCGGAAAAAACCATTTCCGGGGCAAAGGCCGTTGTGGTGCGCTGTCTCGGCGGACTCGATTACTGGCGCTATGGCGTTGAGACGCTCGCAGCCCTCTGTCGCACCCGTGGGATCGCGCTCGCAGTTCTGCCCGGCGATGACCGGGATGATCCCCGCCTTGCTGCCCATGATACGGTTTCACCCGAACTGCGCGCGGGGCTGGATGCCTGTTTCCGTGCGGGCGGCGCACAGAACATGGAAGCGATGCTGCGCCGCCTCGCCCGCGATGCACTGGGCTGGCCGGTGCATGCCCCTGCGCCCTGTCCGGTACCAAAGCTGTTTGCATGGGATGCCACAGGCGGCATCACGCCCCTGCCAAAGCCAGTCCTCGAAGATCCAGCAGGCCGCACTCCCGCCATTCATGCCGCACAGCTGGCGCGCATAGACGCGCTCTCACCTGCGCAGTACGGGTTCAGCCATACAAGTGCACCGCCCGCTAGCGACACTGATGAACGTCTTTCCACACTTCAGCGGGATGAGCCAAAAAATAGCCTACCCACAGCTGTGCATGCGACAACGGCTGATCTGCCGGCAGAGACACAGGACCAACATCCCCAACGCCAGCCTCTCAGCCAACAGCCCCGGTTGTTGGTATGCGGGAAAATGTATCCATCTCCTTTGCCGGCACACATTCAGGACTCGCTCTGAAAGGTGCAGCATCTGAAGGGGCATCATCCGGTCTGGTGTCAGTTGCACAGGACGAAATAGCCACAGCACTCGCTCAAGCTCCACCGGCTGCGCACCTCCAACGCGCCAGAACCAGCAGACACGCCGAAATTTCGGCGCAAGCATCACCGGTTCCGGCCGCGCAGCCCCCTCACGCACTCATTCTCGCCTATCGCTCGGCCATCCTCGCGGGTGAGACGGCACCGCTGGAACATCTGGCTCAAGCACTGGAAAAGCAGGGCCTCACCCCCCGAATCCTCGGCCTCACCAGCCTGAAGGATGAAGAGGTGGCACAGGGTCTTTTCGCCCATCTCCGCACCTGCCCGCCAGACATCATCCTCTCCACCACCGCCTTTTCCGCCCGGCAGGATGAGAGCTTCGTGCTGGATGGCGCAGATTGTCCCATCCTTCAGGCAACCCCATCCGGCAGCACCCGCGCGGCATGGGAGGCATCCGGCCGAGGCCTTGCGGCGGCGGATCTGGCGATGCAGGTCGCCCTGCCCGAGTTTGATGGCCGCCTTTATGGCTATCCCATCTCCTTCCGCGAGGAGATGGAGGAAGACCCCACGCTCGCCTTTGCCCGGCGCGGACAGGTGCCCTATCTGGAAGGCATAGAGGCGCTGGCCCGGCAGGCGGCGGGCTGGGTAAAGCTGCGGCGCACATCGGTGCAGAAGCGGCGCATCGCTGTCGTGTTGCCGGATTATCCCGCACGCGGCGGGCGGGCCGGGTTCGCCGTGGGGCTGGATACGCCTGCCAGTGCCTGTCACATTCTCGATCTGCTGCACGCGGCCGGCTACGATACCCCGCGCGATTTCGATGGGCAGGCGCTGATGGCCCGGCTCACCGCCACGGCCTTCGCGCCTGAAGCACGTCCCAATGGAGCGGGAGAGCCTCACCACTTCCGCGCAACGGACATGCACCGCGAAGCATCTTCACATGGAGTGGACACGGCTTCAGGTGAGGAAAAGGCCATCCCTCGGGATGCTGGAGCGCTTGTCCAATTCCATAAAACCGCGATGCCAGCCGCAACCGGGTTCAGCATCACCCTAGAAGATTATGCGGCATGGCTGGAGACCCTGCCAGAAGCCCCCCGCACCGCGCTTCTGGCCCGCCACGGCGCACCGGCCGATGACCCATCCTGCCAGTCGGGCGCCTTCCATTTCCCCGCCATGCGGGCCGGCAATGCGCTCATCGCCCTTCAGCCGGACCGCAGCCGGGGCGTAGACCGCAAGGCCATCTATCACGACCCCGAGGAACTGCCGACCCACGCCTATCTCGCCTTCCATCTGGGACTTCAACAGGGTTTTGATGCCCTCATCCATCTCGGCACCCATGGCACGCTGGAATGGCTGCCCGGCAAGGCAGTGGCGCTCTCGCCCGCCTGCTGGCCGCGCCTTGTGCCCGGGGGGCTGCCGGTGGTCTATCCCTTCATTGTCGATGATCCGGGCGAGGCAGCACCCGCCAAGCGGCGCATCGGCGCGGTCACGCTCGGCCATCTCACCCCATTGGTGGGTGAGGCCGGGCTGCATGGTGAGGCGGCGGCCCTGCGCGCGCTGGTGGAGGAGTTCTCTGCCGCACAGGTGCTGGACCCGCGCCGGGCGGATCTTGTCGCCGCCGACATTCTGGAACGCGCCGACCTCAGCGGTCTTTCCAGCGAATGTGGCGTGACCCGCGACATGAGCATGAGCGATGCCCTCAGTGCGCTCGATGCCCATCTGTGCGATCTGGGCGAAACCTCAGTGCGCACCGGCCTGCATGTCTTCGCCGCCGCGCCAGAAGGCTATGAGGATTGCGGCATCGGCGAGCGTGAGGGCCTGCTGCGCGCGCTGGATGGCCGCTTCGTGCCTCCCGGACCGGCCGGAAACCCCGTGCGCGGGCGGCGAGACATGCTGCCCACGGGGCGCAATCTGGCCACCCTCGACCCACGCGCCATTCCCACCCGCGCCGCCACCCTGCTGGGTGAGAAGGCCGCAACTGAGGTGCTGCGCCGCCACCTTCAGGACCATGGCGACTGGCCGCGCCGCATTGTCATGGATTTGTGGGCCTCCCCCACCCTGCGCACGGGCGGGGAAGACATCGCCCACGCCCTGGCCTTGATGGGCGCACGGGCGCGCTGGGATGATGGCTCCACCCGTGTCACCGGCTTCGAGATCATCCCCGCCCCCAAGCTGGATCGCCCGCGGATTGATGTGACCCTGCGCATCTCCGGCGCGTTCCGCGATACCTTCCCCGAGCAGATCGCCCTGCTGGATCAGGCCGTCCATGCCATCGCCGCGCTGGATGAAGAAGCGGAATGGAATGCGCTGGCCGAGGCCCGCCGTGCGGGCGAGCCGCTGCAACGCATTTTTGGCGCAGCATGGGGACGCTATGGCGCGGGCGTTGCGGGCCGCGCACTGGATGGCGCATGGCAGGGACCGGAAAGTCTTGGTGCGGCCTATCTTCAGGAAAGCGGCGTTGCATTTGGCGGGCGTGAGGGACAAGGCGCGGCAGATGACAGCTTTGCCGCGCGCATTCGCACCGCACAGGCCTTCATCCATACCACCGATGTGGCCGAACGGGACATTCTGGATGGTGACTCGATCGCCGACAGTTTCGGCGGGTTTGCGGCGGCGGCCCGCGCACTCGGGGCCAACCCCGCGCTCTACAGCCTCGATACCTCCCGCCCCGAACAGCCCAGAAGCCGCACCCTGCGCGAGGATCTTGCCCGCATCGTGCGCTCCCGCCTCACCAATCCGGCATGGATCTCCGCCCAGCTCGACCATGGCTGGCGCGGCGGGGCTGAACTGGCGCAGGGGCTGGATGCGCTGTGTGTCTTCGCCGCCACCACAAGCGAGGTGCCGCCGACTGCATTCGATGACATCTTCTCCGCATGGATAGAAGATGGTGTCGTCAATGCCCGCCTTCATGCCGCCAACCCGCAGGCAGAGGCATCAATACGTAGCCGGCTCAAGAATTTACACGCCCGCGGGCTGTGGAACAGCCGGCTCAATTCTGTCGCAATGCTGGATGAGGTGGGCGAATGAACACTTCTGAAAGCCATATTTCCGCCCACACTTCGCCTTCTGTAAATACGCCTGCGACTACGGCTTCCCACACGGCCAACGCCTCTTCACGCGTGTGTCCCACGGAGGCCACGCTCGACACCATGGCCCGTGGCTGGTGTCCCGGCCTCTCCCGCCCCATGGCCAGTGGCGATGGCCTGCTCGCCCGCGTGCACCCGCCCCATGGCAGCCTCACCCCTGAACAGGCATTGGCGCTGGCGGAAGCCGCGCACCGGGAGGGCAACGGCCTCATCGACATCACCACCCATGCCAATCTGCAAATTCGCGGGGTGAAGCCTTCCACTCATGCCGCCCTGCGTGCACGGCTCGCGCCCTTTGGGCTGGATGATGCCGGCCGGCGCGCGCCCTATCGCGCCACCGTGCTCTCGCCTCTGGCCGGGTTGGATGGGGCAGAACAGATGGACGGCCTGGCGCTGGCAGACCGGGTGGAGACCATGGCTCATGCCGTGGCACTGCCGCCCAAATTCCTGATCGCCGTGGATTCCGGCGGCAGCTTTCCGCTCAGCCACCTGAATCCGGACCTGCGACTTGCCGCGACAGCACCCGGCTATCTGCAACTGTTTCTGGCCGGAAGCCCAACCTTGTGCACCGCCCCCCTTCTGGTGGAACAGGCGTTGGCCGCACTGCCCCATCTGCTTGAAAAGCTGGCTCACACTCTGGCGCAAGCGGGCGTGCGCCGGGTGCGGATGCTCACCGGCAATGCCCGCCGCGCCACGCTGGTGCAAGCCGGGCTAATGGAAGCCGGGCTGCCGGACATGAAAGAGGCAGATGCACAGGAGAACGATGGCGTCCGGCCCGCTCTGCATCAGCTCGTTCACGCAGGCACCACGAACGCCACAGGCACAAGCACCGGCAAACTGGCAGCCGATGTCACTTCCGGGAACGCACATCATCACCCCGAACAGGCTGGCTCGCCGATGCCACCTGTCTCCACGACGGATGCGATGCAAACCGGAACAGGCACACCCGGTGACGAGATCCATGCCGGTTTCGAACGGCCCACCTCTGCCCGCCACATCGCGGCTGAAGCAGCACGCCTTCACCCCGGACAAGCCAGAACTGCCGCAGCCGCGATAGCGTCATCAGACGCACAGGTCGGGGATAGTGCTGTCGGGCCGATGCAGCCTCACCCTGAACAGGCCAGCACGCCAACGCTATCCGGCCCGGCGGCTTCGACAACACAAGACCAGCGTGACGAACATGGTTCCGGCCGGAAAGAGGCACCCGGCATATCCCTCCACGCACCTGCCGTTCGCTCCAGCTTCCACACCATTGAAGATGACATGCTGGCGGACATCGCTTCGGGGTCGAAACCACCTACGGGCTCCGCCCACCCCGGAGCAGAACAGCTATTTCGCCAGACCATCCAGCACACGCGCCCCTCAGCTCCGCGCGCTGGCACGGTCCGGCTGAAGGATGGCACCTATGCCCTCTTCGCGGCCCCACCCTTTGGCCAGATGTCCGCGCGGGCGCTGGAAGGGGTGGCCCGGCTGGCGCAGGATCTCGGCCTTGCGGAAATCCGCCTGTCCCCACTGCGCGGGATCGTTCTGACAGGCCTTGCCCCTGCCATGCTGGCAGAGGCGCGCACACGGCTTGATACGCTGGGCCTCATCATCCGGGCGGATGATTCCCGCCTGCGCATTCTCACCTGTGCCGGTGCACCCGCCTGTTCGCGGGCTTTGTGCAACAGCCATTCCCTCGCCAGCCAGCTTGCGGCGCATCTGCGCCCGGCCACAGGCGCGGAAGACATTCACCTCTCCGCCTGCCTCAAGGGCTGCGCGCGCCGGGGTCCGGCCCCTCTGACCCTCGTGGCCCAAGCCGGAGGGTTCGCTGTCATCCCCGATGGCGGGCCGCTAGATACGCCGACTCTGGTGCTGTCCTTCCCTGAGATCCTGCATCGCCTTTCCACTCTTCCGGCCGGGCGCGCCTTGCGCGAGGCCTTCGTGAAAGACCATTCCGCCCGATGACCATGCCGCAGCATCCGCCCGCCACGCGCGAGACTTATGAGAAGTCCGGCGCGCAGATCTATCAGCGCTCCTTCGCCATCATCCGCGCCGAGGCGGACCTCTCGCGCTGGCAGGGTGTGGCGGAGCGGGTGGCGGTGCGCATGATCCATGCCTGCGGCATGACCGACCTGCCCGCCGATATCGCCATGTCGGATGATTTCGCGGCGAAGGCCGAGGCCGCGCTTCAGGCCGGTGCCCCGCTTCTGTGTGATTGCCGCATGGTGGCCGATGGCATCACCCGCGCCCGCCTGCCTGCCGCTAATGAGGTGCTCTGCACCCTGAATGACCCGCGCGTGCCGGAACTGGCCGCAGCACAGGGCACCACCCGCACCGCGGCCGCCATGGCGCTGTGGGGAGAGAGGCTGGCCGGGGCAGTCGTGGTGGTGGGCAATGCCCCCACAGCCCTGTTCCGCCTGCTGGAAATGCTGGATGAGGGCTGCCCGCCACCGGCTGCGGTCATCGGCATTCCGGTGGGGTTTGTCGGGGCGGCGGAATCGAAAGAAGCGCTGGCGGCGGATGGGCGCGTGCCCTTCGTCATCGTGCGCGGACGGCGCGGCGGCAGCGCCATGGCGGCAGCGGCGGTCAATGCCCTCGCCAGCCCGCAGGAGTGAGGCGGATGGACCGTACCAGCGACACCCCAACAGCTCGTGCCCGCGACATGAACACCCACACCCCGGATGAAAACACGCCCTTACCGCAGGTGAATGCAATGTCAAAGCCTGCCACACAGAACACATATAGCCGCCCCGAAGCCCTGCTGCATGGCATCGGCCTTGGCCCCGGCAACCCGGACTATATGACCATCAAGGCCCGTCGCCTGCTGGATGAGGCTGATCTGCTGGTGCATTTCTGCAAGGCGGGCGAACGCGGCAATGCCCGGCGCATCGTGGATGCCATATTGCCCTCCCAGCCGGAGCGCGAGCTGGCCCTGCCCTATCCACTCACCACCGAACTTCCCCCCACCCATCCCGAATATCGCGCCCGCCTGAAGGCCTTTTATGAGGAGAGCGCGGAACGGCTGGCGCAGGAACTGGCGCAGGGGCGGCGCATTGGCGTGCTGTGCGAGGGCGACCCCTTCTTCTACGGCTCCTTCATGCATCTGTGGCGCAGGCTTGCTCCCCGCTTTCCCACAGAAGTGGTGCCCGCCGTCTCCGGCATGTCCGCGGCCTGGACCCATGCGGATGCGCCCATCACATGGGGCGATGACATCCTCACCGTGCTGCCGGGAACCTTGCCGGAAGAGGTGCTGGCGGAAAAACTGAAACAGACTGACGCTGCCGTCATCATGAAGCTGGGCCGCAACCTGCCCAAGGTGCGCCGTGCGCTGCACACCGCCGGTCTGGAATGGCGCGCCATTTATGCCGAGCGCGTGAGCATGGCGGAAGAAAAGCTGATGCCGCTGAGCGAAAAGCCGGATGATGACGCCCCCTATTTCTCCATGATCCTCGTGCCCGGAGAGGGGCGCCGGCCATGAGCGGAGAGACCTGCACCGATATCGCCAGTTCCACCGACATCGACACAAGGCCGGCTGATCGCCCCCACATCGCAGGTGCGGCGCGAGATATGCGCTCAGCCCTGATCAGCGACCCCGCCATGATCCTCATGTTTGGAAAGAGCATCAGGCCATGAGCGAAAGGCACGACCCTTCCACGCCCCCCAAGATCGGAAGCCTCACCATCATTGGCCTTGGGCCGGGTGATGCGCGCTACCTCACCCCCGCCGCACAGGCGGCGCTGGATGAGGCAACCGATCTGATCGGCTATTTCCCCTATGTCGCCCGCGTGCCGGAGCGCCCAAACCTGCGCCGGCACAGCAGCGACAACCGGGTGGAACTGGATCGTTCACGCCATGCGCTGGAACTGGCCGCAGGCGGGGCAAAGGTGGCCGTGGTTTCCGGTGGAGACCCGGGCGTGTTCGCCATGGCTGCCGCCGTGTTCGAGGCGCTGGAAAATGGCCCCATACACTGGCGCGCCCTGAACATCACGGTGGAACCCGGCATTACCGCCATGCTGGCCGCCGCTGCCCGCGCCGGCGCACCTTTGGGTGGTGATTTTTGCGCCATGTCGCTGTCCGATAATCTCAAGCCATGGGCGCTGGTTGCCAAAAGGCTGGAAGCAGCGCTGAAGGCGGATTTCGCCATCGCACTTTACAACCCCATCTCGAAGGCCCGCCCGCACCAGCTGGATCTGGCCTTCGACATCGCCCGCACCATCCGCGCGCCGCATACCCCGGTGCTGCTGGCCCGTGCCGTGGGCCGGGAGGATGAAAGCCTGCGCGTGGTTGCTTTGGAAAATGTGCGCGGCGAGATGGCGGACATGTCCACGATTGTCATCATCGGGGCCAGCACCACCCGGATGATCCCCCGAACAGATGGCGGCACATACTTGTATACACCCCGCTCTCATGCCGGGCTGGAAGGCGCCGATACATGACTGCGCGCGCCCCAACCCCGGCATGGAAGAATGACTGCGCCCGAACAGGGCATGCCTCGCATTCGCCCGCAGGAGATGCAGGCAAGTTCCTGCATGCAGGAAATGCGCGCACCCCGCAGAACCGGGCATTTTCGAGCATAGCGGGTGCCGGGTCGCATGCAGAGTATGTGGCGGCTCAATATGCCGAAGCATCGCTTCAATTTCACGAACCACAGAGGGGCTTTCAAACCGCACGGCCAGCGCAGGCCGGCTTGCGTTCACGGCATGCGAGGCGGACGGAAAAGATGTGGCGCATGCGGCTAGCAACAGCGCACCGTGCGATATCTTTCAGGACAAACGTAAAACCCGCTTCATCACTTCCGGGTTCACACCTGCATTGGACATGCCGGCCCATCACCGCGCGCGCCGATATGGGCACGCACGAAAGCCAGCGCCTCATCCACATGAGTGGTCGCCGGCATGTCGCTCACCACCGGCCGCGCAATCATCACCACCGACAGCCCCAGACGGCGGGCCGCGATAATCTTGCCATAGGTGGAAGCCCCGCCCGAATGCTTGGTGACCAGAATATCCACCTGTTCATGCCGCATCAGGGCCTCTTCCGCATCAGCATCAAAAGGCCCGCGCGCATTAAGTTCGGTGAGATGGGGCACGCGCAGCGCATCGCCAACCGGCTCAATGGTCCGCACCAGATAGTGATGCTGCGGGGCGACCGCGAAGGCGGGCAATCCCTGCCGCCCGATGGTGAGAAACACCCTGTGCGGAACTTCGCCCAGTGCAGCCACCGCGGCATCCAGCCCCTCAACTTCCAGCCAGCGGTCTCCGGCCTCACGCGCCCAGCCGGCTCGCTGCAAAGCGAGCGCCGGAATGCCGGTTTCCCGCACCGCCTGCGCAGCATTGGCGGTGATGCGGGCGGCGAACGGATGGGTCGCATCCACCAGCGCGGTGATGTGATTGTCGCGGATGAAGCGGGCCAACCCTTCGGCCCCGCCAAAGCCCCCCACACGCACAGGCAGCGGCAGGGCCAGCGGCGCAGCGGTGCGCCCGGCAAGAGAGATGAGAATATCGACCATCCCCGCCCCGGCACAGGCCCGCGCCAATGCCGCCGCCTCGCTGGCCCCACCCAGAATGAGCACTGTCATGCAGGATGTGTCTCCCATGGCGGATGAGATGTCGAGCAAAACACACACGCTTGCAGACCCATCCGGGGTGCACCCCCAGGCGGACAACGCACACCGGCCCGCCCAAACGGATGGGCATGCACATGTGGGGGGGCAGCCGGATGCGCCTGCAACAGACCTCCCATCCAACCCTCATCCTGACGGCCAGCACACACATCATTCCGGCCAGATGCCGCCATGGCTCACCCTCATCGGCATTGGGGAAGACGGACGCGCGGGTCTCTCCCCTGCTGCGCTCCATGCGCTGGAAACGGCCGCTCTGGTGGTAGGCGGCACGCGCCACCTTGCCCTTGCCGCTCCCTTCCCGGGTGAGGCACTGGCCTGGCCCAGCCCGATGCATGACGCCTTTCCCGCCCTTCTCTCCCGGCGCGGGCAGCCCGGGCAGAAGGTGTGCGTGCTGGCGAGTGGTGATCCCTTCCACCATGGCGTGGGCAGCGTTCTGGCGCGCCATGTGGTCCCGCAGGAAATGATCTGCCTTCCCCACCCTTCTGCCTTCTCTCTGGCCGCTGCGAAACTGGGCTGGGCGATACAGGACTGCACCTGCATCAGCCTGCATGGACGCATGCTGGAACGCATCATCCCCTATCTTGCGCCGCGCGTGCGCATCATCGCCCTCTCATGGGATGAGACCACGCCGGAAAAACTCGCGGCCCTGCTCTGCGCACGCGGCTTCGCCCCCTCCACCCTCACGGTGCTGGAAGCATTGGGCGGACCGCGCGAAAAAATCCGCCATGCCGGAGCCGCCGGGTTCGCCCTCCCGAATATCGATCCGCTCAACATCATCGCGCTGGAGGTAAAGGCAGAGCCGGGTGCGCGTATCATCCCGCTCACGCCGGGGCTCGCGGATGAGGGGTTCGCCCATGACGGGCAGATCACCAAATCGGAGATCCGCGCCCTCACCTTGTCCGCTCTCTCCCCCCGGCCGGGAGAACTGCTGTGGGATATTGGCGCGGGTTCCGGCTCCATCTCCATTGAATGGTGCCTGCGCCACCCGGCGAACCGGGCGCTGGCCATTGAGGCACAGGCCGCGCGGGGCGCGCGCATTCGCCAGAACCGTCTGGAGTTCGGCGCGGAAGGGCTGGAGGTGGTGGAAGGCCCTGCTCCTGCCAGCCTCTCCGGCCTGCCTGCGCCAGATGCCGTATTTATCGGCGGTGGGCTCACCGTGCCGGGGGTGTTTGAAGCCGCATGGGCTGCGCTGCCGGAGGGTGGACGGCTGGTGGCCAATGCCGTGGCGCTGGAAAGCGAAACCCGCCTCGCCGCCCTGCATGCCACCCATGGCGGCAGCCTGAAGCGTTTTTCCATCAGCCGGCTGGAGCCTCTTGGCAGCATGCATGGCTGGCGGCCCGCGATGCCTGTCACCCAATGGCGCGTGGTGAAGGGTGCACAAAACGACACGGAGAAGAACCATGGCCAGCATGACCCGCAGCCGGGCGCTCCGGTGATCGCCGGCTTCGGCATGACCAGGGATGTGACGGTGGACATCCTGATAGAGTTGTTCACCGAAACGCTGAAAGCCGCGCAGCTTGAAGCCGGTGCGGTCACAGGCATCGCCACTCTTGCCATTCATGCAGACTTGCCCGCCTGCCAAGAACTCTCGGCCCGGCTGGGTGTGAAGCTGCATGCGGTGGAAGAGGCGGACCTGCCACAGGTGGATGCGCGCGTGGTGACCCGTTCGGAACGCATCCTGAAACGCTTCGGCACCGGCTCGATTGCGGAAGCGGCGGCCCTGCTGGTGGCGGGGGCAGATGCCCGCATTCTGGCCCCGCGCCTGCGGGCGCGCACCGCGCGCTGTTCCGCCACATGCGCGCTGGCCGGGCAGGCAGGAGAGCGGACATGAGCATCCATTTCATCGGGGCCGGCCCCGGCGCTTCAGACCTCATCACCGTGCGCGGACGCAACCTCATCGCCCATGCCGGCATGTGCCTGTTCGCGGGGTCTGTCGTTGCGCCGGAAATGCTGGACTGGTGTTCACCTGATGCGGAGATCATCGACACCGCGCCGCTCGATCTCAATACCATCATCGACCACATGCAGCGTGCCCATGCGACGGGCATCGAGGTGGTGCGGCTTCATTCCGGCGATCTTTCGGTGTGGAGCGCCGCGGGCGAGCAGATGCGGCGGCTGGATGATCTGGGCATTCCCTACACGCTCACGCCCGGCGTGCCTTCATTCGCCGCCGCTGCTGCCGCCCTCTCCCGCGAGCTGACAGTGCCGGAACTGGCGCAATCGCTGGTGCTCACCCGCACCTCGGGCCGGGCCACACCCATGCCGGAACGCGAGACGCTGAGCGCCTTCGGGGCGACGGGCGCCACTCTGGCCATCCATCTCTCCATTCATGTGCTGGAGAAGGTGGTGGCGGAACTGGCCCCGCTTTATGGAGTGAACTGCCCTGCCGCCGTGGTGTTTCGTGCCTCATGGCCGGAGGAAAAGATCATCCGCGCCCCGCTGGGAGAACTGGCGGCGGCCGTGGCTGAGAGCGGCGGTGTGGAGCGCTCGGCGATCATCTTTGTCGGCCCCGGTTTGTCCATGCAGGGCGCGCGGGAAAGCGCTCTTTATTCCCCGGACTATGACCGCCGCTTTCGTCCGCGCCATGGCGGTGCGCCACAAGGCGGGAACGGTGAAAGCTCCACCTCTTCACTGCCCGGTGGCCCGGAAACCACGGCAGGAACCGCGCATGAAACCACCATCGCGGCCCCGCCCTCACCTGAAGCACAACCAGCCCCCCACATACCGCCGCCCCGCGCCGGAACATCATCATGAAGCACGACCCCTCCACCATGCGCGCCCAGCCGGATGATAACCCACCGCAAACATTTGTGCCCGCGCATCTCACTCCGGCCTTCGCCCCCAGCACGGTCTGGCTGGCGGGTGCCGGCCCCGGTGACCCCGGCCTGCTCACCCTGCACGTGCTCAATGCGCTCAACCGTGCGGATGTCATCGTGCATGATGCATTGGTGGATGCGCGCATTCTCGCCCTTGCCCATGCAAATGCAGTGCTGGAATTTGCCGGCAAACGCGGCGGCAAGCCCTCGGCCACGCAGGGCGACATCACCGAGCGGCTGATTGTGCTGGCACGGCAGGGCAAGCGCGTACTTCGGCTGAAGGGGGGCGATCCCTTCATCTTCGGCCGGGGTTGCGAGGAGGCCGAGGCGCTTGTGCAAGCGGGCATCAGCTTTCGCATTATTCCCGGGGTTTCCAGCGGGTTGGCGGGGCTGGCCGTACACGGCGTGCCCGCCACCAGCCGCGATACCAACCACGCGGTCATCCTCGCCACCGGCCATGGCGCGGAAGGGCAGGAACTGGATTTCAAGGCGCTGGCGCAGGCCGGGGTGCCGCTGGTGCTCTATATGGCCGTTTCGCGCATGGGTGGGATCGTGACGGACCTTCTCGAAGGTGGCCTTGCCCCGGAAACCCCGGCACTCGCGATCCATGCGGTTTCCACCGGACAGGAAGAGGTGGTGGAAACGACACTGGCGGAGTTGCCCACCCGCGCTGCAGAAGGGGCCATTCGCTCGCCGAGCGTTGTCGCCATCGGTGCGATTGCCGCGCTGCGCAAACGCCTTGAGGCGGGCCTTCTGAATGCCATGCCCGCACCAACTGCGGACGATTTTATGAGTGAGGCGGCTCTTCCCACTCCGTCAGGCCAGCCATGAAATCCGCCTCCATCCGCATTTTCGGGTGAAGCGGAGAAAGGCTCAACATGCACATGAGCGGGGCAGCTGCCATGTGATGGAATGGTCTTGATGGAATGGTCTTGATGGGTCGCCCCCGGACAAAGAGCCCAGACTCACCACCGCCACATCAAGATGCTTCAGATGAGGGAACATCACACTTCCTGCCATGCGCATCCCTTTAGGGAATATTGATCGGACACAGGCAAGAGAAGCGCGCCGTGAAGCAGTTCTGAGAAAATTCAAGATCGACTCATATTAAAAACAAAATAGTATTTTTTGGAGAGTACTCACCCTATTAAACGGGCTACTCCAAAACAGAATATGCATTTGGAAACATATGAATCACATATCTTATTCATGAAACCAGAAATTCTACCCAACATTTTGAGCGGAAATTTCATCTTCACCTGAACCATCACCGACTTCGACCGAAAACGACCTGCCCCTATGACAGGATATAATTCATGACCACGCCGTCCGATACGCCCCATCATCTTGCCCACACCGCAGCCACAGCGCTGCCGCCCGGCCTGCTCATCGCCGCGCCGCGCTCCGGCTCGGGCAAGAGCACGGTGACGCTCGGGCTCCAGCGGGCGCTGGTACGCGCGGGGCTGAAGGTGCAGGCGGTGAAATGTGGGCCGGATTATATCGATACCGCCTTCCATGCAGCGGCCACCGGGCGCCCCTCCATCAATCTCGACAGCTTCGCCATGGCGCCAGAGATGATGGGGGCTCTGGTGAAGGGCGCGGCCGCAGGGGCGGACCTCATTATTGCCGAAGGCTCGATGGGCCTGTTTGACGGGGTGCGGGCGCAGGCCGGGCGCACGGGTGCTTCTGCCGATGTGGCCGCCATTTTCGGCTGGCCGGTGGTGTTAGTGGTGGATGTGGCGGGCGCGGCACAGTCCGCCGCCGCCGTGGCGCTGGGCTGCGCGCAATATGATCCGCGCATCACAGTGGCCGGCGTTATTTTGAACAATGTCGCCAGCGACAGGCACCAGAGGCTGGTGGAGGAAGGGCTCAAGATCATCGGCCTGCCGGTGCTGGGCGTGGTGCGCCGTGATGCATCCCTGTTGCTGCCCGAGCGCCATCTGGGTCTGGTGCAGGCCAATGAAACCGAAAACCTTGAGGCGCGGCTTGAACGGCTGGCTGACACCTGCGCTGCCGGGCTGGACCTTGCCACCCTGCAAGCTCTGGCTACCGCCAAGCCGGAAGATGAACTGACCGGCCTTCTGGCCGCCAACAGCCCTGCCCACATTCTTGCCCCGCTGCGTGCACCGGGCCAGCGCATTGCACTGGCACAGGACCGCGCCTTCTCCTTCATCTATGCCCATGTGCTGGAAGGCTGGCGGCAGCAGGGGGCGGAGGTTTTTCCCTTCTCCCCCCTCGCCAATGAAGCCCCGCCGGAAGCATGCGACAGCTGCTGGCTGCCCGGCGGCTATCCCGAACTTCATGCCGGGCAGCTGGCAGCGGCCACGGTTTTTCTCGATGGCTTGCGCCGCTTTGCCGAAACCCGGCCGGTGCATGGCGAGTGCGGCGGCTACATGGTTCTGGGCCGCGCCATCACCGATGCCGATGGCGTGGCGCACCCCATGGCCGGCCTGCTGCCGGTGGCGACAAGCTATGCCAAGCGCAAGCTGCATCTGGGCTATCGCATCGCCCGCCTTGCGCAGGACTGCATTCTGGGGCCGGCGGAAACGCGGCTGGTAGGGCATGAATTCCATTATGCCAGCATCACCGACATGGAGACCGACCCGGCTTATGCCTTCGCCGATGTGAGCGATGCGGAGGGGCGCGACCTCGGACCCGCCGGGCACAAGGTGCGGCTGGTTTCCGGCAGTTTCTTTCACGCCATCTGTGCGGGATAACGGGAGCACGAATGCACGGCGTGGAGCACGGATGACACATGAGATCGTTTCACGGACCCGAAGAAACGACACAACATGTTGAGTGGCATCACCTTCTTGATGTGAAGCAGTCTCCACTTCACCCGAAAACGCTCTGATCAACAGGGTAAAGGCTGTGCGGGTGGGTCGCTACCCGGCAGCCGGGCCAGATGTGCCGCGCATCTGCCCGCGCAGATAATCAATGAACACGCGCACCTTGGGCGGCACAAGGCTGCCGCTCTTGTAGGCGGCGAAAATCGGCATCGCGTCGGGTGTCTCGAAGTCCTCCAGCAGCCGCACCAGATGGCCGGCATTGATATCATCCAGCACGCGTAGATCCGTCATGCGGCCAATACCAAGACCGGCGATAACAGCCTCATAGTTGCCGTGCCCGCCATTCACCACGAAATTGCCGGAGACGCGGATGGTTGTCGGCCGTCCATCGACGCTGAACACCCATTCATTGGCGACAAGGCCCAGCCGGCTCATCATCAGGCAATTGTGACGCAGCAGATCCTCGGGGTGGGCAGGTGTGCCATGGCGCTCCAGATAGGATGGCGCGGCACATAAAATCTGCCGGCTTTCCGCCACGCGGGTGATGCGCAATGCGGAAGACTTCTGCTCGCCCCAGCGCAGGGCCACGTCATTCTCCGCCAGGGCCGGATCAATCACGTCATCGGAGAGGTCAAGCTGGATGCGGATCTGGCGATAGCGGGCGCTGAAATCCGGCAGCAGGGGGATGAGCTTGTGCAGGCCGATCATCACCGGGCTGGTGATGCGCAGGATGCCGCGCGGTTCATCTCCGAACTCGCTGACCAGCAATTCGGTCTGCGCCACTTCCGCCAGAATATGCGTGCCATGGCGATAGAGGGTTTCCCCGGCATCGGTCAGGCTCAGGCGTCGGGTGGTGCGGTCCAGCAGGCGCACGCCCAGCCGACGCTCCAGTCCGTCGATACGTCGGCACACCGCTGAACGGGTCACGCCCAGCACCTTGGCGGCAGCGGAGAAACTGCCCCGGTCCGCCACATGCGTGAAGACACGCAGTTCATCGAAGCTGCTCATGTGCGCCCGTATGCGGCATTCATTGTTGAGCGGAATGCAACATTATGTATCGCGCCGGTGGAGTTCCACGCAAGGAGAAGTTTGCCTACGCTTCCCCTGCGCCACTTCAAGAGCGCCACGATAAATACAGGGTGGAAACGAACGGGAATACGGCATGCTCCAGGCGTGCCAGACCTCTGCCGTGCCCGCTCCATTGATGACGCACAGGACGCATGCGGGGAGCCATGGACCACGCCACCACACGAAAGACAGCCCTTGTGCTGGGTGCAACCGGGGTCTCAGGCCGGGCGCTGATCGAGCATCTCACGGCTATGCCGGACTGGGATGTGATCGCAGCCTCACGCAAGCCCCCCTATTTCGAAACCAGCGCCCGTTTCGTGGCCGTGGACCTGATGGATGCGGAGAACAGCCGGAGCGTGCTCGGCAGCCTGCATGAGGTGACCCACGTTTTCTACACCGCCTATCTCGACCGCCCCACCGTGGTGGAAACACGCGCACCGAACACCGCCATGTTCGCCCATGCCCTCGCGGGGCTGGAGCAACTGCCCAAGCTCGCGCATGTCTGCCTGCTTCAGGGCACCAAATATTATGGCCAGTATCTCGGCCCCTTCAAAACCCCGGCCAAGGAACGCGATGGCCGCATCGCGGTGCCCCATTTCTATTATGATCAGGAAGACCTGCTCGTTATTTCAAGCGAGCGGTCGGGCTTTGGCTGGTCGGCGGTGCGTCCGCATATCATCTGCGGCATTTCCATCGGCAATCCGCTCAACATGGTGAGCACGATTGCCGCCTATGCGGTCATCCGCCGGGAATTGGGGCTGCCGCTCACCTTCCCCGGAAAGCCGGGAGCATTCAGCGCGCTCTATCAGGCCACGGATGCCGGCCTGCTGGCGCGCGCCATGACATGGATGGCCACAACACCGGCCTGTGCGGGTGAGGCCTTCAACATCACCAATGGCGACTTCTTCCGCTACGAAAACCTATGGCCGCATGTCGCTGCCCATTTCGGCATGGAAGCCGGCGGGGTCGAGACACAGGATCTGGTGGCCGAAATAGCTCCCCACGCGGATCTGTGGCGGAGCATGGGCGAGAAGTACGACCTGCGGAACATCCCACTCGACCAGCTCGCCGGCTGGCGCTTCGCCAATTACGCCTTCGCCAATGACTGGGACGTGATGAGCGACACCACCAAGTGCCGCAAGTTCGGCTTCCATGAATTCATCGACAGCGAGGAGATGTTCCTCGGCTATTTCCGCCAGCTCCGGGACATGAAGATCATTCCCTGAGTGCTGGCGCATCCTTTCACGACTCACGAAAGGTCACGCATGCCTGCCCAAACCATCCCCACGCCAGACCCCGGCCTGTCGCCAGAGCTGAAGGTCGAGTTTCAGCAGAATGCTTTCAACCCCTGTGTCGGCCAGTCCCTGCTGTCGGAAACACCGAACGTGCGGGTCTGGCATATCCGCATCGCGCCCGGTGAGCGGGTGGGCTTCCACCGCCATGTGCTTGACTATTTCTGGACAGCGCTGAGCGCCGGCACCGCCCGCTCGCACATCAATGGCGGGCCGGCCCAGAACGCCAGCTATAGCGCGGGCCAAACCAGCCATCTGAACTTCGCGGCCGGTGAGTTCCTGCTGCATGACCTTGAAAATACCGGCACGACGCCGCTCGAATTCGTCACTGTCGAATTTCTGAACAGCGCCAATGCCCCCCTGCCCCTCCCCGCACATGTGAAAGCGGGCCCCATCAATGCCGGAGTGCTGAGCGCGTGAACCAGATGCTGCCTGTTGAAATGCCACATGTGTTTGCACCCGACATCTTCGCCGGTCGCAGCTTTATCGTTACCGGCGCTGGCCGGGGCATCGGCAAACTGCTGGCTGAGAGGCTGGCGGAACTCGGCGGGCAGGTCGCGGTCTGCGACCTTGTCGGCGATCGTGCTGATGAAACGGTCCGCACGATCGAGGCTGCCGGCGGTCGCGCCATCTCCATCACCGCCGATGTCTCCCGCGAGGAAGATGTGCGCGCCATGGTGGAGGCCGCCATGTCCCGCTTCGGCCGGATTGATGTGCTCGTGAACATGGCCGGAAGCTATGGCGCGGCCTACCGGGTGACCCATGAAACGCCGGTGGAGGAATGGGACAATGTGTTCGCCTCCAATGTGCGCGGCAGCTTCCTGTGCGCCAAGGCGGTGCTGCCGCACATGATGGCGGCCGGTGGCGGACGCATCATCAATTTCGCGTCCAATGCCGGGCGTTCGGTCAGCCCCCTGCTCGGCTGCTCCTATACGGCGGCCAAGACAGCGGTGATCGGCATGACACGCCATCTCTCGCGCGAATATGCCCGCTACGGCGTTCTGGTGAACACCATCGCACCCGGCCCTGTCGCCGGTGAGCGCGTGAGCGGCCTTCTGGGCGGGCCACAGGATGGCGAGGCGCTGAACGCCCAGATTCCCATCGGCCGGCTGGCTGAGGCGGCGGATATCGTGGACGTGGTGCTGTTCATGGCATCCGACGCCTCCCGCTACATGTCCGGCTCGATCCTTGATGTCTCCGGCGGCCTGATCCTCGCCTGAACCACGCTTCGAACAAATAGCCTTTCGCACGAATGAAAAGGCATCTGGAGGAAACCCCATGACCATCTCGCGCAGAACATTTCTCGCCACAACCGCCGCAGCCGTAACGACCTTCTCGGTCATCCGCCCGGCCTTCGCCGCCACCTACAAGATGGCGAGCAATTTGCAAGCCTCGCACCCCATGCTGGTGCGCCTTCAGGATGCCGTGGCGAAGATCAAGGAAGACACCAACGGCGCGGTCGATATCCGCCTGTTCCCCAACAGCCAGCTGGGCGGTGATATCGAGGTGCTGTCCCAGCTCCGCTCGGGTGCCATCCAGTTCTATCCGCTGGCCGGGGCGCAACTCTCCAACCTTGTGCCCATCGCGTCCATCAATGGCGTCGGCTTCGCCTTCAATGACATGGCGCAGGTGTGGGCCGCCATGGACGGCAAGGTGGGTGAGATGGTGCGCACCGCGCTGACCGGCTCGGGCCTGTTCGTCTATCCTCACATGTTTGATAACGGCTTCCGCCAGATCACCACCAGCTCCAAGCCGATTGAAGCGCCGACGGACCTTGAGGGATTGCATATCCGCGTGCCGCCAAGCCCGATGTCCACCTCCCTGTTCAAGGCGTTCGGGGCCGCGCCCCAGTCTATCAATTTCGGCGAGGTCTACACGGCGCTGCAGACCAAGCTGGTGGATGCGCAGGAAAATCCCCTGCCGCTGATCGACACCAGCAAGTTCTATGAAGTGCAGAAATATGTGAGCATGACCTCGCACATGTGGGACGGTTTCTGGGTGCTGGGCAACCAGCGCTTCGTGCAGAAACTGCCGCAGGATGTGCAGGAGATCATCGCCCGCCGCTTCCGTGAGGCCGTGATGGGCGAGCGCGAGGATATTGTCGCCCTCAATGCCAGCATTGTCGAAAAGCTGAAGGCTGCCGGCATGATCTTTGTTACCCCGGACCGGGAGAAGTTCCGCGCAGCCCTTTCCGCCACCTCCTTCTACAAGGACTGGAAGGGCAAGTTCGGCGATGAGGCCTGGTCCACCCTTGAACTCTACACCGGCAAGCTGGCGTGAGCGCGATGGAGATGGCCAAAGTGAGCAGCACAGCTCCACCCCTCTCCTCCGGCGCAACCGCACCGGCGATCCCGATGCTGGATGCCCTGGAACGCAATCTTGGGCGGCTCGTCGATTTTGTTGCCGCGACGCTCCTTCTTGTCGAGATCGGCCTTTTGGGCTGGGCTGTCACGACGCGCTATCTCCTCCACATGCCGGTGACATGGATCGAGGAGCTGGCCACGCTCCTCTTCCTGTGGTTCGGCATGCTTGGCGTGGCGAGCGCATTGCGGCGCGGCGTCCATATGCGGCTGTCCTTCTTCATCAACCGGGCCGCGCCAAAGACGCAACAGGCGGGCGAGGTTGTCACCTCCGGCATTCTGCTGGTGTTCCTGTTCAAGCTGATGGGACCGGCGATCGAACTGATCGAGCTGAACCATCCGCTGACCTCGCCCAATCTGGGCATTCCGGGCTCGGTTGCCCCGCTTGCCACCGCGACCAGTATCGCGCTGATGGTCGTGTTCCTGCTGCTGCGTCTGCGCCGGATGCTGCCGACAGGGCTGTTCCTGGCCTGTGTGGCAGCAGCAGCCGTGGTGTCCACGGTGCTCTCCTACACCCCGCCCTTCATGATGGATCTGGGCAATCTCAATCTGCTGCTGTTCTTCGGCGTGGGGGTGATCGGCCTCATCATGATGGGGCTGCCGATCGCCTTCTCGTTCGGCACAGCCACCCTGCTCTACTTCCTGCTGACGACAGACCTGCCGGTCAGCGTCATTGTGGGGCGCATCAATGAAGGTATGTCGCACTTCATCCTGCTCACCATTCCGCTATTCATCTTCCTTGGCCTGCAAATCCAGTACACAGGCATGGCGAAGAGCATGGTGGACTTCGTCGCAGCCCTCATCGGCAACGCACGCGGCGGGCTGAGCTATGTGATGCTGTGCGCGATGTATCTGGTCTCCGGCATATCCGGGGCCAAGGCGGCGGACATGGCGGCCATTGGCCCCATCATCTCCCCGGCCATGAAGGAGCGCGGCACCAGCGAGGGAGACATTGTGGCGCTGCTTGCCGTCTCGGCGGCGGCGGCGGAAACGATCCCGCCCAGTCTGGTGCTCATCATCATCGGGTCGGTCACGGGCATTTCCATCGCCGCACTGTTTGTCAGCGGTCTGCTGCCGGCTCTGGTCTGCATGATGGCGCTGGCATTCGTCGCCTATCTGCGCTCACGCTCGGAAGCGCAGGGTACGACCGAACGCTCCATGCGGCTCATCGCCCGCACATTCCTTATCGCCATTCCGGCTCTCGCCTTGCCCCTCATCATCCGCGCGGCGGTTTTGGAAGGTGTGGCGACGGCAACCGAGGTGGCGGTGATCGGCATCGTCTATGTGGCGGTGGTCGGGTTTGTGGCGATGCGCGGCATCTCCATGACGAAGATGGCTGACATGCTGGTGGAAACGGTGGCGATTTCCGGTGCGGTGATGATCATCATCTCGCTGGCGGGCGCCATGTCGTGGGCGCTGACCCAATCCGGGTTCGCGCAGACGCTGGTGGACATCATGACCAACCTTCCGGGCGGCAAGGCCGGATTCCTGGCGGTCTCGATCATTGTCTTCATCGTGTTCGGCTCGATCCTTGAGGGCATTCCCGCCATCGTGCTGTTCGGCCCGCTGCTGGTGCCGGCGGCGGAAGCCATCGGCGTGCACCCGGTTCAGTATGCGATGGTGGTGCTGCTCTCCATGGGGCTTGGCCTGTTCACCCCGCCATTTGGCTATGGCTATTACACGGCCTGCGCAGTGGCCAATGTCTCACCGGATGCAGCCATGCGGAACATGCTGCCCTATCTGGCCGCCCTGCTCTGCGCCATCATCATCATCGCCGCCGTGCCCTGGCTCAGTCTCGGCTTCCTGTAATTTGCCCCGCGAAGACGATGACAGGGCCTCTCCCCGGAGAGGCCCTGTCGTTTTTTGTGGCATAGTTTTGCATGGCCAGCCGCCTGTGCTGCTGGCCCGGCTCACCAGGCAGGCCCCGCTTAAAAGGCAGATCGCGCAAGATAAGGGTCAAGATGTAAGCGGAGAAAGCGGCCCCACCGGCGGTGATACTGCGCACCTCTCATTCATCGCACGTAGAGGTATATCTCAATGCATGAGAATAGAGACTTGATCGCGCCATGTATGGTGAATGGACATAAGAGGCTCGTGCCAGGACATAGAAAATGACTGCGCTTCAATCCCCCACGACTCTCTGCCATCCATACGGCAGAGCATGAAAAACGGGCCAGAACAGATGTTCTGACCCGCACAATCAATCAAACCTAAACATCACTCTCGAAAACGCTGGATATACTCAGGCCGCGGGCTTGCGGCTGTGCGTACCAATGAGGGCTACCATCATTTCTTCCTCTTCAGCGGTGAGATCCGAAAGAGGCGAACGGACCTTGCCGGCATTGAACCCCTGAAGGCGCACGCCAGCCTTGATGGCAGCAACGGCATAACCCTTGCGGCGGTTGCGGATGGCCATGAAGGGATAGAAGAACTCGTTCAGAATCCGCTCACAGATCGCACGATCACTGGCGCGCAGGGCGCGATAGAACTCAACCGCAAGGCCTGGAACAAAATTGAAGACAGCGGAAGAATAGGTCGTGAAACCTGCCGCCAGATAGGCTTCCGCATAAAGCTCTGCGGTGGGCATGCCCCCGAGATAGGTCAGCCGATCACCCATCTTCGCGGAGATTTGACGCACAAGCGCAATATCGCCCACACCGTCCTTGAAGCCGACAAGGTTCGGGCATGCATCGCACAAGCGCGCAAGTGTATCGGCCTGAAGTACAGCGTTATCGCGGTTGTACACCATGACGCCAATCCCGATGGACTGGCAGATCTGCTTCACATGCTCGTAAAGACCGTCCTGCGGTGCATCGATCAGATAATGTGGCAGCAGAAGAATGCCATCTGCCCCAGCCTTCTCGGCGGAACGTGCAATCTCGATGGCCACTTCCGTGCCATAGCCGCAGCCGGAGACAATAGCCGTATCGCTACCCCCAACTGCTTCCTTCGCAGCGCTCACAATGGCCGGAATTTCATCCGGACGCAGGGAGAAGAACTCACCCGTGCCGCCAGCGGCAAAAAGAACCGGCGCATCAAAGCCTGACAGCCATTCCACATGAGCCTTGTAGCTCTCCGGGGCGAAGCGGCCTTCGGCATCAAAATGGGTGACAGGGAAAGACAGAAGTCCTGCTCCGAGCTTCTGCTTGATCTGATGCGGTTCCATCGGTGCCTCTTTTTGAAATGTTCACATCAAGCTAGTCCACTCGTCAGAACGAAGTCAACAACTTGTATTATGAATTTTACCAATCACATATTATAAGCCATTCACGGCACGACGCAGGATCGTGCGGTATCGCATCAAGCTGCCCTTCAGATGAAGACGCATTGCCTCACGCGCCCCCTCTTCGTCGCGATTTGAGATGGCTGCGATGATGCTGGCATGCTCATCGTGCAGATGGGCGATATAGTCACTGGAGTTCGCTTCTCCGGAAGGATCAAGCGCGAAACGGGGAATAATCCCGCTGCCGATCATCCGCAAAAACTCGCTGAACCGCGAGTTGTTCGTGGCATCCGCAATAGCCAGATGCAGCGCGAAATCAGCCATCGCCGTGGGCTTTCCGGCTTCAAGGCAGGCCATGATCTCGCGGTGGGCATTGATGATATTTTCTTCCTGCTGCGCGGAGTGGCGCAGGGCCGCCAGCCCTGCTGCCTCCATCTCGACACCGATCCGCAGTTCCAGCAGTTCAATCACCGACGATATGCGCTGGTAATCCAGATTCTGGAACGGCGCCATATCCCGCACCGGCGCTTCCAGCACAAACACACCCGCGCCCTGTCTCGCCTCGACCAGCCGGTCCGCACGCAGCGCGGCTATCGCCTCACGGACCACCGTACGACTGACGCCGAAAGCCTCTGTGAGTTTGGCCTCGCTCGGAAGCTTCGCGCCGGGCTTGAATTCCCCGGAGAGAATCGACTGCCTCAGCTCATCGCTCACCTGCACAACCAGGTTGCCGGAAGGGCGCGACCTTCTTTTCTCGGATGTAGAGACCACGTCGCACCTTTCGCTACACGAGCATGCCGGGGTTCGAAAAAGCAGCGCCGCAACTCATAAGTCAAGTTTCGGCATATATATGAAATGTTGACCTCAAAATCACAACATATAATATAAGTTCGACGTGTCAGCGCGACAAAAAGAGCCGAATGGTGCTCGGTCGCCGCAGCCATATTCCACCCCGGAGGATAGCCTGAAATGACTTTTACGCCACGCGGATCTCACCTGATTGCCGGTGAGTGGGTCGCGAACACCGACACTTTTGCGTCCTCACCCGCGACAGGCCCTTCGCATAGCTTCTCCACCGGCTCTGTCGAGCTTGTCGCGCGCGCGTGTGAACAGGCGGAAGATGCCTTCTGGACATATGGCTATATGCCCCGCGCCCGGCGCGCTGAATTTCTGGAAGCTATTGCCAGCGAGATTGATGCGCGCGGCCCTGCCATCACTGAAATCGGCACACAGGAAACCGGCCTGCCCGTCGCGCGCCTTGAAGGCGAGCGCGGCCGCACGGTCGGTCAGTTGCGCCTGTTTGCAGAACATATCCGCAAGGGCTCCTATCTGGACCGGCACTTTGATGCCGCGCTACCGGATCGTCAGCCCCTGCCACGCCCCGAGATTCGCCTCATCCAGCGCCCCATCGGGCCGGTCGCGGTGTTTGGCGCGTCCAACTTCCCCCTTGCCTTCTCAACCGCCGGCGGCGATACGGCCGCTGCTCTTGCCGCCGGCTGTCCGGTGGTGGTCAAGGGCCACTCCGCTCATCCCGGCACCGCTGAAATCGTCGCCGAAGCCATTCTTGCCGCAAGCGAAAAGACCGGTATGCCGAAAGGCGTCTTCAGCCTGATTCAGGGTGGAAACCGGGCGGTTGGCGAAGCGCTGGTGCAGAACCCGCACATCAAGGCTGTTGGTTTCACGGGCTCGCTGGCTGGTGGCCGCGCCCTGTTCGATCTGTGCGCCCGCCGCCCGGAGCCTATTCCGTTCTTTGGCGAGCTCGGTTCCGTGAACCCCATGTTCCTGCTGCCGGAGGCCCTGAAGGCACGGGCCGCCGCGCTGGGCGATGGCTGGGCGAAGTCTCTCACCATGGGCGCGGGGCAGTTCTGCACCAATCCGGGCATTGCCATCGTGATCGACGGTCCTGATGCGGACGCTTTCGTCAACGCCACACGCGCAGCACTTGAGGCCACCCCGCCCCAGACCATGCTCACCGATGGGATCGCAAAAGCGTATCGCGATGGGAATGCCTTCTTCAAGAACCATAAGGCCGTGACAGCGCTCCTGAATTCCGAAAGCGCAAACAGGCAGGCATCTCCCAATCTTTATGAAGTCTCCGGTGCCGATTTCCTTGCCGATCATCACCTCAGTGAAGAGGTCTTTGGTCCGTTGGGTGTGGTGGTGCGTGTCACATCCATCGCCGATATGGTCGCCCTCGCAAAGCAGTTCGAAGGCCAGCTCACGGTTACCCTGCATATGGATCAGGGTGATCTGGGCCATGCCCGTTCACTTCTGCCCATTCTGGAACGCAAGGCAGGGCGAGTGATGGCGAATGGCTTCCCAACGGGTGTAGAGGTCGTTGATTCCATGGTGCATGGCGGCCCCTATCCTGCCAGCACCAACTTTGGGGCGACCAGCGTTGGCACAATGGCCATTCGTCGCTTCCTGCGCCCTGTGAGCTACCAGAACATTCCCGGAGATCTTCTGCCGGAAGATCTGCTGACCACAGATAATCCATAAAACCTGTATCTCACGGTTTATACTGGAAATAAGAAAGGCCCCATCTCTTAGAGATGGGGCCTCACCTATAATATTGATAGCAGATTTGACCGAATCTTTAACCGCATATGTTTTGCATTGATCTGAACAAGAACAGAGAAGCTGCGAGCATCTGCCGGCACAAAGACAATCTATCGGTATCGCGGGGCATAACCGAAAGCGGCAGAGGCCTTCGCACATGTCATTGGCGACAACGTACCCTGAAGGCCCCCGCGCAATTCAGTCTGCGGGCAATATGCCGAAAGAAGATCGCGCGGGTTACATTCCAGCGCATTGTGTTGCGCGGTGATATTGTAACTGCCGGATGCAACCGTCTCTACCTCAATCGCCTGTCGGCAAGCGATTGCAACATCCCGCGCATCTGTCCGCGTCCAGAGCAGGAAGCGACCATTTTCGGGGTGCGCGGCAAGTGCTTCTATCTCGCCCGGCAGATCCTCCGGCGCGCGCGCGCCCATAATGCGGAATGACAGGACATCCATCTCATTGCGCTGGGCGAAATAATCCGCCACCTGCTCACATGCAACCTTGGATATCGCATAGGAGTTGAGCGGCCGCAGAGGATGCTCTTCATCTACACATGCATAGACCGGCGCATGTTCCGCGAAACCATAGACCTGCGCACTGGATGCACAGATCACCCTCCGGACATTCTGAGCCGCGCTCACATGCAGCAGATTGAAGGTTGCAGCAACATTATCCCGAAACGTGCGGGTGTCGGCAACAATGCCGGGATCACTCCAGGCTGCCATATGGATGACCGCATCAGCCTTGATATAGGAAATCGCCCCGTAAGAATCCTCAGGCAAGGCCGCATCACCCAGAATGGTGCGCACACCAGACACGGGGTTCTGGGGCCGCACCAGATCAAGGCTGGTCACATCGTGACCACTCTGTGCAAGTTCTTCAACGACATAACGACCAACACGACCGCTGCCACCCGTGACCAGGACACGCATGACTTCTCCTCAGGCTACAGCGACGGCGTGCGTCACCTGTCGTTTGAAAGCGGCCCCATCCGCACGGAACAGGTGGGTGTGTGCGGCATCAAGCTCAAAGGACACCTTGTCACCCGATTTGAGAAGAACCTGCCCTGGCGATTGGATCACCAACGTCGCTCCGCTGGAGATGACGGCATGCAAGTAGGTTTCGCTGCCAAGCTGCTCAGACAGGATGATTTTCCCCGGAATATCAGCGCCGGGCCCGGAACTGAGATGAAGATGCTCAGGACGGATTCCGAGTTTCACGGTATCACCCGGCTTCAGATCCGCCGCTTCCACGGGCACGTTCAAGCTGGCCCCACCCGGAAGGGTCACAACGGGCATGCCGTTTTGAGTGTCTGACACGCTCACATCAATGAAGTTCATCTGCGGCGAACCGATGAAGCCAGCAACGAACACATTGACTGGATTGTTGTAGAGTTCGAGAGGAGAGCCAACCTGCTCAATATGCCCGCCATTGAGCACAACAATCTTGTCAGCCAATGTCATGGCCTCGACCTGATCATGGGTCACATAGATCATTGTCGCGGAAAGGCGCTCATGCAGTTTAGCGAGTTCCAGCCGCATCTGCACGCGCAGTTCCGCATCGAGATTTGAGAGCGGCTCATCGAAGAGGAAAATCTTAGGTTCGCGCACAATACTGCGGCCAATTGCGACACGCTGGCGCTGACCGCCAGACAATGTCTTGGGCAAGCGGTCCAACAAATGTGTGATCTTGAGAATTTCGGCCGCGTCATTGATACGTTTGTCGATCTCGGCAGCGGGCAATTTTGAGAGCTTGAGGCCGAATGCCATATTCTCGCGCACGCTCATGTGCGGATACAGGGCATAAGACTGGAAAACCATGCTGAGCCCACGCTTTGACGCATCGACATCATTCATGACCTCACCATCGATCAGAATCTCCCCGCTGGTTGCATCCTCCAGCCCGGCGATAACACGCAGGAGGGTGGACTTCCCACATCCCGAAGGACCGACGAAGACCGTGAACTCGCCATCCAGTACATCCAGATCGATGCCGCGAATAACGTCAACTTTTTCAAAACTCTTCTTGATGTTCTTCAGATTAAGATTGGCCATAGCCTTTATCCTTCAACGGCGTCGTCAATCAGATCCCGGGGCTGACATCACTGGTGAGCGCGTGCTCAACCTTTGACGGCACCAGCGATAAAGCCACCAATCACGCGCTTTTGCGTGAGCAGGAACAAGATGACGATAGGAATTGTCGTGAGAGCAGCCAAAGCCATGGTCGACTGGAAGTTGACGCCATACTCACTGTTCATCGCCAGAAGAGCGACAGGAAGCGTGTACTGCTCAGGAGAGGCTGAAATCACAAGTATCGGCAGCCACTGCTTCCAGTTCAGCAGGAACCCAATCAGGAATACGGTATAGAGGATGGGCTTGGCAATCGGCAGGACGATACGAAACAAAATCTGTATCTCGCTGGCCCCATCCATACGCGCGGATTCAATCAGTTCCTTGGGAATGGAGCGGAAGAACTGCACGAACATCAGAAACAGGATCGGCTGGAAGCTCAGCATGAGCACGATGCCGGTATAGGTTCCAAGCAACCCGACATGGAACAGCACAAGATAGGTTGGGATCACCAGCAGCATCGCAGGATACATCATGGTGATGAGAAACCCGAACTGCAAAACCTTGAACCCCGGCAGATTGCTCTTGCGATAGATCGCATAAGCGCCAAGTGCAGTAATCAATACGGCCAGAACAGTCGATGCCAGCGTAATGGCAAGTGAGTTCAGCATGTAGAGCTCAACCGGCACGCCGCCAATCATGCGAATGGCTTTATAGGCGGCAAGATCAAACGACTCCGGCAAAAGCCGGAGCGGGTTCGTCAACATCGCACTCTGGGTGCGGAACGAGCTGATGACCAGCCAATAGAAAGGATAAAGAAACACAAGTGAGAGCAGGGTCATGCCGACATAGGCCAGCGTGGTCGAGATGGACTTCTTCACCGGTAGTCCCTCCGCTCATTATAGATGTGCAGGGCAAGCGTCAGTACCAGAACGATGATGAACAGGATCGTCGCCATCGCCATGGCCTCGCCATACTGGGCAAGGTCGAACTTTGTGTAGGCATAATAGGAAACAAAGTTCGTGGCGTAGTTCGGCCCGCCCTTTGTAATCACAATCACGGATGTGAATGTCTTGAGGAACTGGATGAGCGCATAAAGCGAGTTGATGGCAATGGCCGGACGCAACTGCGGAATCCAGATGCGGCGAATACGCGTCCACCGGCTGGCGCCATCCATGCGCGCCGCTTCGTCCAGGCTGGGATCAAGCAGTTGGAGATTGGTCAGGAATACCAATGTGTAGAAGCCAACATGCTGCCAGAGCTCGACAACAACCAGCGTGCTGAAAGCACCCCATGGGGTTGTTGTTCCGGGGAAGGATGGCAAACCAAGACTGATCAGCACGGCATTCACCACGCCGAGATCCTGGCTGAACATCCACTTCCACACAATGAACGTTGCGACTTCAGGCGTCACGACCGGCAGGAATATAGCGAGTTTGAAGAAGGTGCTGCCACGTTGCATCCCCTCGCTGGCAAGAATCAGAGCCAGTCCAAGCGCAACAGAAACATTCAGCACAACAGAAATCAGCGTGTAGAGCAGCGTTCCGCTCAGTGAACTGATGAATGATGGATCAGACAATACAGTCTGGAAGTTATCGAGACCGACATAAACGGGCGCGTCGCTAAGAGCTGTATAAGAGTCTGTAAACGCGACCAGAATGCCAAGCGCTATTGGCCATATGCCAAATGCAATGGTGAGAACGGCGAATGGCAGAATGAGAAAATACAGCGTGCGATGTCGCCAGATTATCCCCCATACCATGGACAGACCGCCCGCAGATTCAGCTGGCGGCGGACCCGCAGACGCATGGGCAACAGCAGACGGCATCAAGCGCACTCCCTTCCTCGTTCATTCATCCCGGAACGGTGCGCTGAAGCGCACTCATATTGCCTGTACGGCGTGTTGGACAAAAATTAGTCTGACTAATATCGAGACCGCAAGCCCTCATTTTATCAAAAATGCATGATTTTAACGAAAAAATGGACTTGACGGCTCACCTTGGTGCAAATTACTCAATAATTAAGCTGACAAGCAGACTACTAGGAAATGCCATGCCTCCGGTTGCTATCGCCCCCATTCCGCGTGATCGGACGCTCGTGACCGATGTTGCTGCACGGCTGGCGCAGCTCATCGAAAGCGGCGCATTTGCCCCCGGCCAACGTTTGCCGCCCGAACATGTGCTGACCGAACAATTCGCTGTCAGCCGGTCCGTGGTGCGCGAAGCTATCGCGAGCATGCGTGCCGAAGGACTGGTGAACAGCCGGCGCGGGTCTGGCGTCTATGTCAACGAACACCGGCAGAGCCAGCCGTTTCGCATTTCACTGGCGGATGTTGACACAGTTCCCAGCATTGTTCAGGTGCTGGAACTGCGCGCGGCAGTAGAGATCGAAGCCGCCGGCCTTGCCGCCCGTCGCCGCTCTCCACAGCAGGCTGCTGATGTGTCCAATGCACTGCGTCGTATTGACGAGGTGGGGCATGACAGTGTGGAGGCCGCACAGGCAGATTTGCATTTCCATCAGGCGATAGCGGATGCGACCGGAAATGCTCATTTTTCGGAGTTTCTCAATTATATCCGCGGTCTGGTCATCCCCCGCCAGCGCGTACGCATCGAGACCCAGACGTCACTTGGCTCGGATGCCTATTTGCAGATGCTCCAGCGGGAACATTGCCGGATCGAACAGGCCATTGCTGTCGGAGATGAAGTGGGTGCACGCGACGCCATGCGTGATCACCTGATCGGCAGCGCCCAGCGCTATCAGCGTTGGGCATCGGAGGCACGCGCCCAGTCCGAGAGCTGAGGGCACAGAGAATCAAACAATAATCTGGAGGAAACGAGCCAATGAAGAAACTCAAAACCCTGTCCATCGCCGCGCTGGCGCTTATGGGCAGCACATTTTCCGCTTTGTCTCAGGAACTGGTGATCTGGCACGACAAGGGCGATGACGGCGTCAAGATGTTCCAGGAAATCGGGGAGCTTTTCACGAAGCAGAATCCCGGTGTAACGGTCAAATCCCTGTCATTCCCAACCGAACAATGGTTCAGCCGCTCGATTGCAGCGATCAATACCAAGACCGGCCCCGACCTGCTTTTCAATGACAATTTCCGAGTGGCCCGCATCCAGCAAAGCACTGGAAAGCTGCATAATTTCGGGCCTGACATCGACAAGCTGCCCGCTGATGAGCGCAAGGCACTGACCGATGCGGATCTGGCCGCCGCACGCTATAAGGGCGAACTGATCATGCTGCCCACGCAGCGTATCCTGGTTGCACTTGGCGCCCGCACCTCGTGGCTGGAAGCTGTCGGAGAGAAGTTCCCCAAGACTTGGGATGATGCTCTGCGCGTCGCCCGCAAGTTCCAGGATGAAGACCCCGACAAGAACGGTCGCAAGGACACCTACGGTTTTGCCTCACAGGCGGGTGACCCATCCGTGATGCACCAGATGCTCGAATTCTACGGCTTTGGCGCAGGACTCAAGCATATCGTGGTGGATGATCAGGGCGAAGTCGTTCTCGATCAGCCGAACAACTCCAAGGTCGTCATCGAGCACATCAAGCTTCTCAGCGAATATGGTCTGGTTTCCCCTGAAACCCGCAACCATACCTTCACGGACATGTATCAGCTGATTGAAGGTGGCCGCGCCGGCTTCTTCCGGGTGGGCAACTGGAACGTGAAGAAGTGGGACAAGGAAGGCATCAAGGGCGATTATGAAATTGGTCCCCTGCCCGTTCTGATCGAAGGTGAAGCCCCGCGCATCGTCGTTCATGGTGCCCGCAGTGTCGCGGTGCCGGAGAACGGTCGCAATGTGGCTCTTTCGGTCAAGTTTGCAGAGTTCCTCCTGACGCCGGAAGCGCAGGCAATCTCGCTCACCAACATGGGTGGCGCGATCCGCAACGATATCCCAACCGACAAGCTGCCGGAACATCTGGCGTTCTTCACCAACCCCGATCTGGTCATCGCGCAGAACGATTTCCCCGAGAGCGTCCATCCCTGGTACCCCCAGTTCAAGGAAGCCCTGTATCGCGAACTGATCGCCGCCGTGCAGAACCCGCCTGCGGACTGGGATGTCTGGGTCAAGGGCGTCTCTGATCGTCTGCGGCCGATTGCGGCGAACCTGAAGTCGAAGGGCTGATCAACAGCCCCTTTCATTCCCGGTGGAGGCGCGCGTCGCCTCCACCTCCGTTTTGAAGCGTCGATTATCGGTTCAGGAGAGACCGTCACATGAAAGTGACCCGGCTTGAGACCATTGGGGTTCGCATGCCCGTGACGCGGCCGCTCGGCAATGCGACGGTGCAGATCAAATCATTCTCCTGCCTGCTGATTTATCTTCATACGGATGAAGGTCTGGTCGGTGAAAATCTCATTTTCACGATCCGCGAAGAACAGCTTCCCCTGCTTGAGACAATGGTTCGCGTGCTTGAAGGGGCGGTCATTGGCCGTGACATCAATCACACGGAAGCCTTCTGGGCAGATGCGTGGAAGCGGATCAACTTCATTGGCTTTACCGGCGTGTCCATCATGGGCATTTCAGCCATAGACGGTGCGCTCTGGGACCTGCGCGGCAAGGCCGCCGGCCTGTCCATCTCCCGGATGCTGGGGGTCGCGCGTGAACGCGTGCCGGCCTATGCCAGCGGCGGCCTTTGGCTGTCTCAAAGTGTGAGCGAGGCGGCGGATGAGGCAGCATTCCTTGCCAAAAGCGGCTTCAAGGCCATGAAGGCACGCCTTTCCGGGCATGTTGAGAGCGATATCAAGCGGGTCGCCGCCATCCGATCGGCGATCGGCCCGGATGTCGGTCTCATGGTCGATGTCAATCAGGGCATTGATGTCCGCACAGCAATTCGTCTCGCCGGCGAACTGGAGCCTTACGGCATCAGCTGGTTCGAGGAGCCGATCCCGGCGCATGATCTTGAAGGGCTGGCAGATGTGGCGGCAGCCATCCGTATTCCCGTGGCATCGGGTGAGAATGAATATACCCGGCACGGCTTCAAGCGGATGCTGGATCTCAAGGCCGCAGATATTCTGATGCCGGACCTGCAACGGGTCGGTGGCGTATCCGAATTCTTCAAGGTCGGCTGTCTTGCGCAGGCCTATAATGTGCCTGTTTCCTCTCACCTCTTCCCCGAGATGAGCCTACAGCTTCTGGGTTCACTGCCCAATGTGAATTATCTTGAGCACCTTGAATGGTATCAGCCGCTTTACAATGAGCCGCTTGAAATGATCGATGGAGAGGTCTTGGTGCCGAACCGGCCGGGGTTTGGCTTCAGCTTCAATCCTTCTGCCGTCGCGCGGTTTCGTGTGTGATGGATAGGGGCTGACATCAGCCGAAGCGATAAGGCTTCGCCCAAGCATTGCGCCAGTTCAAGCAAAGGCCCGTGTGTCAGCGCGCGGGCCTTTGGCCTGTTTGAACTCAGCCCTCTTTCCCCGTGAGCGCACGGGCGAGTTTGTCATGCTCTTCGCATCCTGACGGATGGCACAGCAGTTTCAGAAGCTCTAGGTTCTTCTCTGCCGCTGCTCGATCACCAGTCGCGAGGAACAACTCGCCCTGATACTCCAGCGCTGCTCGATGGCCGGGGTCATAATAGAGCGCCTCCTTGTACCAGCGCGCCGCTTCATCATAGCGCTTCAGCTTGCGCAGAGAGAATGCGAGCAGATTGTACAGATCGGCATGATGCACGCTTTCTGTCAGGCCCTGCAGGGCTTTGACAGCAGCCTCATATTCACCTGAATAAACATCGGCACGAATGGCTGAGAGGTCTGGCAGGTCGCTCACCGGGGCCGTGTCCGCCGCCAGCGCGCAGGGAATAGCGGTCAACCACAGGGCCAAAACAGCGAATACCGCCACCCGTACCTGATGCCAGATGCGCTCAAAGCCATGCTTCATGGTGCGGGCTCCGCCTCTCATCTCGCTCATGTCGCGCTTGCCTGGCCGGGAATTTCACCCATCGCCGCCAGTATCCGTCGCTTCAGAGCGACGAACTCCGGGGTCACGCGGTCACGTTCGCCTTCCAGATTCACCTCAACCTCTTCCACGATCTGCCCCGGGTTGGCGCTCATCACCACCACCTTGTCAGAGAGGAAGATCGCCTCATCCACATCATGCGTCACAAGAATCATGGTGGTGCGCTCCTGTCGCCAGATGCGCTGAATTTCCGCCTGAAGATGCAGGCGCGTGAGGGCATCCAGAGCACCAAGCGGTTCATCTAGCAGCAGAATTTCCGGTCGGTTGGCGAGCCCGCGGGCAATGGCACCGCGCTGGGCCATGCCACCGGAAAGTTCATGCGGATAGGCTTTCTCGAACCCGCCCAGCCCGACAAGCGCGATATGTTCGCGCACTGAGGCGACCTTTTCTGCAGCACTCAAACCGGAGTTTTCCAGGCTCAGGCCGATATTCTGCTCCAGCGTCAGCCATGGCAGTAGGCGATGGTCCTGAAAGACGATACCGCGTGACAGAGACGGACCGGAAATCCGGGCATCATTGATGAGGATGCTGCCGCGATAATCTTCATCCAGTCCAATAATCAGCCGCAGCAAAGTGGACTTTCCGCAGCCGGATGGTCCGACAATGGAGACAAAGGCGCCCGGCGGCACATCAAAGCTCACATTGGACAGCACATGCACCAGCGGCCGGCCCGCCTTCGCATAGGTCTTGGATACGTTCCTGATTTCAAGATGTCCGGGATTGGCCACGGTACATTCTCCTGTTCCAAAAAAACTCGCAGGGCACGACCTGACGAGAGGGTCTGTGCGGGGCAGATGCTTCATGCGCCCCGCACATCACAAGCGCTCATGAGCGGGCCGATTTCCCGGAGACCGCATGGCCTTCCCGACAAAGGATTTCAGCCGTCAAAGCCCTGCTTCCACTTCAGCACCTTGCGCTGAAACAGATACATGCCGCGATCAATCCCAAACCCAACAAGACCAATAATGACCATGCAGACCAGAAGCTGGTCGGTCAGCAACAGGCCCTGCGCACGGAAGATGAGGAAGCCCAGACCCTCAAGGCCGGAAAGCCCTTCCGCCACCACCACCAGCGCCCAGGCCAGCCCCGCGGCATAGCGCAGGGACACCATGATGGACGGCATGGCGGCAGGCAGGATCACCTTGCGCACCATCTGCCAACGGGTCAGCGTGAGAACGCGCGCCAGCTCGACATAGTTTTTCTCGACATTGCGAATGCCCTGCAACGTATTGAGAAATACAGGAAAAAACACCGACTTTGCGATGACGAGAATTTTCGCCGGCGCACCAATGCCCAGCCACAGCACGATCAGCGGCAGCCATGCAATGCCGGGAACATGGCGGATCGTGTCAAATGTCGGCCCGAAGAAGCGCTCCACCTGACCGGAAAGACCCGCAGCAATACCCAGAACAATCGCCACCACAGACCCATAGATAAAGGCCTGCCCGACAATGGTGATGGATGATGTGAAGTCCATCAGCAGTTTCTGCTTGGTCAGCATGGTCCAGAATGCTGTCGCCACCTTGGATGGGGGCGGCAGGAACACCGGATCGACCCAGGCATTCTGGGCGGCCAACTGCCACAGAACAAGAACGAGGAAAGGCAGCACAAAGCCAATGGCGTTGCGCCCCGCCCATGCTGGAAAGAAAGTGGAATCGTCTTGCACGCACGGGCTTTTCAGCCTCCACCCCCGTGGCCAGCTGGGGCCGTAAGGGTGTCACTGCTATGGGTCATCACAATACTCCCGGCAGCGCTGCCGTTGCCGTAACAAGCCGCCAGCCTCACTCAAGGCTGGCGGCCAACTGTCAGTTATAGATGGAGTAATCACCACCAACGAAGAAGCGGCCATCGACGAATGCGTCGATCTGTTCCGGGCTCAGGCGACGCTCAACCAGAACATCATCACCATTGTCGATGTACCAGGTCTGGAAATTCTTGATGGATTCGCGGGCGCGGGTCGCATTGGGCTCACCGGCCATGAACTCCCACTCACCGGCATGTGAGATCTGGAACTTCGCGACTTCCAGCGGCACACGGGTCTTGTCGGCGATGATGGCGGCGGCTTCATCCACATTATCGCCGGTCCATTCGCGGGTCTTCTCGCGCGCGGCGAGGAAGGCCTTCACCACCTGCGGATACTTGTTCACGAAGTCGCGGCGGGCAAAATAGGTCACGCGGCCGGCATGGTTGACATAGACGCCATCATCCGGGGAGCGGTCCACCACCTTTAGCTTGCCGGAAAGCCATGCGCCGGCAAAGGCGCCCGCCGCCAGATGCGCTGTTGTGGCATCCGTTGCACCAGACAGAACCGAGGAAATGGCCACGGCGGAATTGTCGATAGAGGTATAGCGAATGCGGCCCTGCTTCTCGCGCGTGTCAAACGGCAGGCCAGCCTTTGTGGCGATCTCGAAAGGTGAGGACCAATAGCAAGAGATGCGGCTTGAACCGAACTTCTTGCCATCAAGATCCGCCACAGAATTGATCTGGTCATTGTCCGCCCGGGCCAGAATGGGGGCACGATAGCGGTTGGAGGGCTCGGACGCCCAGATGATGACGCCATCCAGCCCGTTCGCGCGATGCACGGTGGCCGGGTAGATCATGCGCTGCGCAATGGCGATTGCACCGCCGCCCACAGCCGCCGCCTCAGCCCCCAGAAGGTCCCCCGCGCCCGAGGCGATGAGCTTCACATTGGTGGTGCCGATCTTGTCGAACTCGTCCTTGAAGAACCCCTTCTCCTGCGCAACCACGGTCCAGGGGGTGAGTTGCAGATTGATGGCAGGCAGAACTTCATGGGCCGGAGCCTGTGCTGGCGCGGGAGCCTGCGTCTGGGCCGGCTGCTCGGCATGCAGAGCTGTTGTGGCAAGCGTTGAAAGGCTGAAAGCCGCGATGCCAAAAGCGGCGACACCACGGCGGGCGCGCTGCGCCAGAACTGAATTCTGAACATTCATGAAGCTGTGTCCCCAATCCCCGGGCAAAAACCCCGCCCGCATTTTGTATAAATATACTATATCTACCTTTTTTATAGATATATATAATGCGCTGCACAAGCCCCGTTGTGCACACCTGCATCACGGCACCTCTTCACCGCCAAAAAGTTTTGTAAGGCTATGAATTCAAGGATAACTTCGCCAAGTCTGGCGCGCCTGTGGCGTCATCTGTCACGCCGGGGATGGCAATCTCTAGTGGTGGGCATGCTGCTGTTGACAGGCGGAGTGGTGGGTGTGGGAGCCGGCCTTGTCGAGCGCGCGGATCACGCTCTCACCGCGCCGCTCACGGTCGGCGTCACCTTCCTGCCGCCACCGGATACCCCTGAATCCCGCCTCTATCAGGAGGAGGGTTTCGAGCTGGAACTGGCCGCAGAACTCTCCCATGTGCTGGGTGTCGACGTGAAACCCGTTCTCGTTGCACCGGAAGAACAGGCACGCGCACTGGCGGAGGGCCGGGTAAATGCATTGATTATCCGCATTGATCGGACGGATACCCTGCCAGATGGAGCGCATGTGCTGCCAAGCGGCTTATCATCCGGCCTGTCAGCGGTGATGCGTTCGGATACCGGCATCCGGCGCTGGGAAGATTTGAAGGGCCGCACGGTTTGCGTGTCGCAAGCCCATGTGCAGGCGCAGAAACTGGCGCGCAAGTTGGGGGCAAGCGTGCGCACTTATCGCGCGCCGGCGCCAGCGCTGATCGGCGCACGCACGGGGGAATGCGATGCCGCATTGCATGACCATGCCAGTATCGCGCCGCTGTTCCAGAAACGCGAGTGGCAGCGCTTTAATGCGACATTGCCGGAAACCACGCCCGTGCCACTCGCTGTCGTGGTGGCGCAGGACAAGCCGGCCCTCGCCCGCCAACTCCGTCGTGCACTCAGCCAGACGCAACTGGCCGCGACATGGCCACAGCGCCAGAAGAGATGGGCGGGCACAGTCGCCTTCGAAGTCTATCGGGATCAAGTCGCAGGGGATTGCCATTAGAAGAGCGGGAATAGAGCATAATAACAGCAAAATATGAAAGCTCATGCCGCTCCTGAATGCTGGTACGCTCAGGTATTTTTCTCATCTGGCAGCACTGGAAATTCGGGATTTTATCGAATCCGCACACAGCGGAACATTGAGAAATCGGGGCATACGCCACCCATGGCAATGGTGCAGAGAGCATCAAACACAAACCCACGACAGCACATCACCATCCGGAAGACAGCGGCGGGTGCACTCTGGCGGTTGTGCTCTGCGTTCCCCAAAAATCGCACAGGCACACGATCCACTTTGCCGATAGCATATCCATCGAGACATCTATGCAGCGCATGCGTGGAATGAGACGTATCAGCCCCCCGGAACACATCCCGGAAGTCGGCGCATCGGCACATCCCTCGGATGACGACACCCTCCGCCCCGGTTCGGTGCCATGAAGACCTCCCGGCCATTCAGGGCGCAGATGCATGCAGCCAGCACATGTGCCGCCAGCCTGCTTGTCATGCTTGGCTTCATATGTGCATGGGGGCCGGCATGGTCACAAACACATGCTGCACAGCCCAATTCTGATGCGGCAATCCTGCGCCGGGCCTATTCCCTGCCGGTGGCGCAATGGCCTGCCGCACGGACAGATGCGGGAGTGACGTTCATCGAGTTTGCCCCCCTGCCTATCCTGCCCGTTCCGGATCGGGAGAAAGCAGATCTGGGCCGCCAGCTCTTCCACGATCCCCGCATCTCTCAAAATGCGGATATCTCCTGCGCCACCTGCCATGATCCTGTGCGAGGCTGGAGTACTGGCATGGCCCGCGCCCATGGCCATGGCCATGGCGGAATGGAGGGACGACGCAACCCACAGGGCCTGCGCAGCGTCGTGACCCGCGCCATTCTTGCACCGAATGCGCGCTGGGGCTGGGATGGGCGCGGCGGAAATCTTGCAGAACAGCTTCTGCTCCCCCTGACAGCGCCGGATGAAATGGCGAATGCGTCGCTTGAACAGGCGCTTGATCGCATCGCTCCGATCTATGGCACACGCTTCAACGCTCTCTATGGCGACCTTTCGGCTCCCGCACTCGCGGATGCGCTGACAGCCTTTCTCGCCACACTGGAGCAACCCACACGGTTCGACCGTTTTCTGGCCGGAGACACGACTGCGCTGGGTGATGAGGCGATCCGTGGCCTGCACCTGTTCCGGACCAAAGCGGGGTGCGCCAACTGCCACCACGGTCCGCTCCTGACCGACAATCTTTTCCATAATCTGCGCATTTCCGCTTTTGGCGAACCGGCTCAGGATCTGGGCCGGGCGGACGTGACAGGAAGAGCGGAAGATGCTGGACGATTTCGCACCCCCAGCCTGCGCCATGTGCGTGAAACCGCGCCCTATATGCATTCCGGACTGTTCCGCAGCCTCAAGGGTGTGGTGCATTTCTATGATCGCGGCGGCGGCGAGGTCTGGGCGCGCAATGCGCGGGAGGCGGCGCATCCGCTCTACCCCTTTGCCGCGCGCCTCTCTCCACACATTCGCCCGCTTGAGCTTTCGGATGAGGAACAGGCTGCGCTTGTCGCCTTCCTTGAAGCATTGTGAGGGCAAAAATCAATCGGCCCGCTCACGCTCCCACCAGCCGCCCCTCCTGCAAGGCCAGCGCACGAGTGCCGATGCACGCACGAAACTGCGGATCATGCGAGATCACGATCATCGCCAGCGGCAGGGAGAGCAGGATTTCGGTGAGGCGGGCCTCATTCCTCTCATCCAGCGCATTGGTGGGTTCGTCCAACAGCAGTACCTCGGGCTCCATCGCCAGAACAGCAGCCAACGTCACCAGTCGTTTCTCTCCGCCTGAAAGCTTGTGCGTGATGCGATCGGCCAGATGGGAGAGGGCCAGTTCGCCCAGCACCTTCTCCACGATTACCTCGGCCTCCTGCCGGGATTTGCCGAGATTGAGCGGGCCGAAGGCCACATCCTCGCGCACGGTGGGGCAGAAGAGCTGGTCGTCCGGGTCCTGAAACACGAGGCCGGCGCGACAGCGCACCTCGTGGAAATCCGCCTCCGCCTGCCGTGCTGCCCCGAAGGCCCAGACCTGCCCCTGTTTCGGGCGCAGCAGGCCCACGAGAATGCGCAGCAGCGTGCTCTTGCCCGCGCCATTCGGCCCCTTCAGGCACAGGCGTTCGCCCGCATGCAGTTCCAGCCCTGCCCCATTGAGAATAGCGGGCGCGCCGGGATAGCCGAAATGAATATTCTCAAGACGAATGAGGGGGCTCATCCCGGTCTCCTGCATCAGATCAGCAAAGCGAGGGCGATAAGCCCCACAAGAGCAACTGTGCATATGAAAGCAAAAATGGCGTCACGCTGGGTGAAGGCCAGATTTTCCAGCAGAGGAATGCGCCCGGTGAACCCCCGGCAGCGCATCGCGCCCAATATGCGCTCGGAGCGTTCAATAGCGCGCACCAGCATCATGCCCATGAGATAGCCGAAGCTGCGATAGCTGTGCCAGTTGGAGCGTGGACGAAAGCCCCGCGCCTTCATCGCGGCGCGCAGGCGGGCATATTCCTCGCGCAGCACATCCACATAGCGCACGGTGAACAGCAGCAGATGCACCAGCGCTTCCGGTACACGCAGCCGGTGCAGGGCGTGGCCCAGCGTCACCGGTTCCATCGAGCCAACAAGCGAGAGCAGCATCAGAACCACCGCATTGGCCTTGAGCGCGATGATGAAAGCCTGCCTCAGCCCCTGCATGCTGGCCTGAAACCCGAACAAAGAGAAGAGCGGCTCCCCCGGCACGGTGAAGGGCAGCAGCACCAGCATGAAGATGATGAAGCCATCCATCGTCGCCATGCGCTTCAGGGTGGGGCCGGGTGCAAGGCGGGCCAGCGCCATGGCCGCAACAGACATCATCAACGCACAGCCGAGCGCGGCCAGATGATGAAGCGACACCACCACCACCGCAAAGGCTGCGGCCGCCAGAATGCGGGCGCGCGGATCTATACCCGCCAGCACGCTGCCACGCGGACCGGCATCCGCCAGCGCCCTGTTGCCCAGCACCGTGTGCGCCACATGCCCCATGGTTCAGCCCTGTACGGCGGGCGATGAGGGTGAAGCATCCCCAGCCTGCGCCAGCTTGCGACGGGCGGCGATATAGAAGCCCAGCCCGAACAGACCGAAAATATAGCCGATGCCGCCCAGAACGCTCTGAATGTCGTTCTTTTCCTTGTAGGCGGCCAATTCGCGCCGCAGCGGCAGAAGTTGTTTCTGGACCACGCCGGACAGCAGCTTCTCCTGCTCATCCATCGACAGCGCGGATGCCGATGTGCCCTGTAGTGCAGATGTCTGGGAACCAGATTTCGCAGCAGGAGTAGCAGCCTGCGCCACCCCGCCGCCAATGGCCGGCATATCCTCCACTTCCATCCTCACCTCGGCGACATGGCCGGCCCCCAGATTGGAGCGGAAGATGTGCGGCACGAGTTGGGTCGGGCGGTAAGTGAACGCACCATCGGCATCGGTCTTGGCCTCACCCAGCCTGTTGCCGGCGGGGTCAAACACTTCCACCACCACATCGGGGGCCATATCGCCATTGGAGAAGCCGATATCTCCAGCAATGACATCCCCTTCGGCATAGACCGAAGCGATCACCTTGTGCGCCCATGCGGGTGCGGAGAAAGGCGCGCTCAACAGGCAGGCCAGCGCACAGGCAGAAAACAGGCGCGACATCATCATCACAGGCTCCCAGATGAACGGGCGATATTTGAGGGGGCAATGCTATCGAAGAGTTCCGGCTTCACCCGGCGGGCGAGATAAACGGCAGCGCCGGTAATCAGCGCCTCCACCACCATCACCGGAATATGGGCGACGAAGACAAGCTTGGCGGCCGGCAGGAATTCCTCTCCGCTGAGCGCCAAAGACAGCGCAACGAAACAGGTGGTGAAGACAATGGCGAGCCCGCCGCCCAATGCCCCCCACAGGGCCGACACCACAGGTGAGGATGAGGCCACCCCGCGCCGGCACAGATAAAAGACAAGCACCGCTGGCAGCGCGATGTTCACGGCATTGATGCCCAGCACCGTAACCCCGCCAAAACCGAAGAATACCGCCTGCAACAAAAGCCCCACGAACAGCGCGGGAAAGGCGGCCCAGCCCAGTACCAGCCCGGCCAATCCATTCATGATGAGATGCACGCTGGAAGGGCCGATCGGCACATGAATGAGCGAGGCCACAAAGAAGGTGGCGCTGAGCACGCCGGCCGCCGGAATCTTCTCCATGGTGAGGGATTTCAGCCCCACCATCAGCCCGCCCACAGCCAGCACCGCGCCACCCGCCACCACGGGCAAGGACAGGGCTCCATCGACGATATGCATTGGCAGCACTCCGAAACGTCCCGCTCATGCGGGCGTGGGACTGAAGACTGCGGCCCCGATCTCGACCGGAACCGGAAACATGTGTGCGGACTGCGCGGGGAAGACGGCGAGATGCGCCGCACCGCAAGAGAACTGCGACTGCCTCAGGCTTCGACCAACCCCGGGAGACAGGCGTTCAAACATATGACGGACCGCCTCCACGCCTTCGCGAGATGTGGCCACTGCGACCGGAGGTCGATCCCCGATTCCCCGGTCTTCAACCTGGGTTCTCGAAGCACCTGAAATGCCTCTGTATTTCACGAAGGCGCTGAAGCACTCCAACTCATTGACTGGTCGATTTTGCTTCACGCGAAAATGCTTTTGCCCCCGGCATGCTGCGCCCCTGCCGCCAGACAGGGACGAAGGCCGGATCATCGCGGAGAGAGGGCGGACAACAACCGCTCCTCTCTCTCCCCTCCCGCCTCGTCCCATGCCCCCAGAGGCACCGTCCTCACGGCTTGGGCAGGTCGTCCGCGCGAATCCAGATCACCGCATCCTGCGAAAGCCCCTTGCCCTCATGGGTCGTGACCGGCCCCGAACCCAGAGCGGCGAAGCCCCAGTATCCCGCCTTGGGAATACCGAAGGTGAACTCGCCATTCTCATTGGTGATGGCCACAATGGTGCCGCCTGGCATCGGACCAGCCTTGGCAGGCCCGGCCTTGTTCTCGCCATGCACCGGCTCAGCGGCCATATATTCGATTTCCACCTCGATACCCGCCGCCGGTTTGCCCTCGTTCAGCACGCGGCCCGAGAAGGTGGAGCCGGTGATGATATTGTTGGGCCGGTTGAGCGGCACAATCTCAGTCACGAGGCCCTGCGGCTCCTGCCAGTCTGTCGGCAACTGGTTGAGGTTCACATAGCTCTTGGTGAACTGCTGGATATAGCTGTCCTCGCTCTTCTCCAGATAGGGCGCAGGCACGGCCACCAGCACATAATCACCCGGCCGTTTCACCGGCAGGGTTCCGGTGAAGGCGCTTGCGCTGCTGCCATCGCCTGCTGTGAAGGTGATGGGCTTCAGCGTGTCCTTCAGATCGATCTTCTTGCCGCGATGGACCGCATAGAACTCCTGCGGCGCGACCATATCCATCACCGGGCCGCCTTCCATGGGATGCCAGAAGATGAGCTCGACCGGGACCTCGCCCGCCTTGGTCAGATTGGCCTCGACCACATAGACAAGCTGGAAATGGGCCGAGGCCGAAACCGGGACCAGCAGGCAGGCAGCCCCAAGAGCCGCACTCAACATCTTGCGAAACATCACGTTCCCGTCTCCCAAACGCCGGAACCCCACGGGTGCGGGGCATGCAGCGGCTTTGCGGGACGAGGGGCAAATGGCATGGATGTGGACACAGGACAGCACAAGCCATCGCGAGCCCAACCACCAAACGCGCACCCCGGCGTCCGATTATGGATGATGCCGGCAAGCCGGCACCTTGTGACGAAGGCAGGTCTCCTGGCTCACGGGTCATCGCGCGCGCTTCGCCTTCCCGGGATATCCCAGTGGCGGAATGAAGCGGCGCTCGCCGTTTACAGTTGCGGGGGCAGCCACGGCATCGGCCACACATGGCCTCACCGTATTCCCTCTTCGTCCCGGGGGTCTCCACCCGGGAACCTTCGACAGCGGCAGGAAGGGGCATTTCGCCCCGCAAGTCAACCTGTGCAGATGCGAAACAGGCCGCCCCTTGCAAGGCGAACAGGGCAGAGCCTGCAAGGGATCGACTTTATGATGATATCAAAAGGGAAAGATAAGCAGATAGCTGGCGGCCGGCGAAAAACAGGCTGCGGATGAACCGTCGCAATCCGGCATCGCGATCCCGGAAAGCAACCTTCTGCAGCAGCAGGACAGAGCAGCTCTGCACGCCCGTGAGCCGGAGCGTTGCTCTCGCCTTTTGAGGCACCTCAGATGCCTCAGACAAGCGCTATCCGCTGCCTGCTGGATAGGCTGGCTCGCATCTCCACCCGAATGATGCAGGCCGCACATCACCCTTCGGTCTGGACGTCCTTACGCGTCACAGACTGAACCGCGCCAATATGCTCTCGCCCCTGCGCCAAGGCCAACATGTGCTGATGATGGCGCTCACGATAACTCTCGCGCTGCTCGTCGGTGCGTTCATCATGGCAGGCGGGGCAGCTCACACCTTCCTCATAATGGGGCGAGGCGCAGTCTTCCTCGGAAACCGGGCGGCGGCAGGCGTGGCACAGCACATGAGAGCCCAGCGCCAGCCCATGGCCCACTGAAACACGCTGATCGAACACAAAGCATTCGCCCTGCCAGAGGCTCTCCTGCGCGGGAACCTCCTCCAGATACTTCAGAATGCCACCCTTCAGATGAAAAACGTCTTCCACGCCTTCACCCTTGAGGAAGGCGGTCGATTTTTCACACCTGATGCCCCCCGTGCAGAACATGGCGACCTTTGGCTGCCTGTCCTGCGCCAGAAGGTTGTCGCGTTGTTCACGGAACCATGCCGGAAACTCGCGAAAGCTGGTGGTTTGCGGATTGATTGCCCCGGCAAACGTCCCGATCGCGACCTCATAGTCATTTCGGGTGTCGATCACGATCGTATCCGGGTCGGATATGAGCGCATTCCAGTCCTGTGGCATCACATAGGTGCCAACACTCGCCAGCGGATCGATACCCGGCACGCCCAGCGTCACGATCTCCCGCTTCAGGCGCACCTTCATGCGGTGAAACGGCATGGTCTCCGCACCCGAAAACTTGACATCCAGCCCCGCACAGCCAGGCAGTGCCCGGATATGCTCCAGCACCCGCAGGATGCCCTGTTGCGGACCCGCGATCGTGCCATTGATCCCCTCCGCCGCCAGCAGCAGCGTGCCTCGAACCGCTTCATCACGGCACAGGCGTTCAAGCGGCGCGCGAAAAGCCGCGCAGTCATCGAACGGGGTGAAATGGTAGAGCGCGGCCACACAGACCGGGTGGCTGTCATCCCTGTCATGAGGGACTGCGAGGATGGTGTGGTCTTGTTCCATGGCCAGCGCATACTCTGATTTTTGCCAGAATGACACTGCCCTTTTCAGCCATGTGGCGGGGTGGATCCGGTCAGGACCGAAAAGAACATCTCAGGCACAGCCTTCTTGGCCACCCCAAGATCCGCGTCCTGATCGCCTATATCTCGGCACAGGCCGGGCGTTATATCCTCACATCAAGCCCTCCCCTTGCGGCGATTCCGGCAAAAACCTGACCTCAACCGGATGCGCGCACGTCCGGCACCCGCACTCTGGCTTCAGTCTTCCGCGATGGCCTGCGCCATCAGCCGGGCATAGGCGCCACTTTTGGCGAGAAGAACCTCATGCGTGCCCTGCTCCACGATGCGCCCGCCCTCAAGCACGATAATGCGGTGTGCCACACGGATGATGGACGGACGGTGCGCGATGAGAAGCACCGTGCGCCTGCCCCCAAGAGCCCCTAGCACATGGCGCAGTGCCTGCTCATTCTCCATGTCGAGGGCCGACGAAGCCTCATCCAGCAGCAGAAATGGCGCGTCCATCAGCAATGCCCGCGCAATGGCGATGCGCTGGCGCTGCCCCCCGGACAGAAGCGCGCCCCCTTCGCCGCAGCGGCTGTCATATCCCTCGGGCAAGGACCGGATGAAATCATCCGCACGCGCCAGCCGTGCAGCCGACTGCACGGCTGCCATGCCCGCATCTGGCCGGCCCAGACAAATATTCTCGGCGATCGTCATATCGAACAGATGCACATGCTGCGGCACCCATGCCACCAGCCGCCGCAGTTCCGCTAAAGGCAGCTCACGAACATCCAAACCGCCGATGCGGATAGAGCCGCCATCGACATCCCGCAGACGCAGCAGAAGCTGCCCCAGCGCGCTTTTTCCAGCCCCGGAAGCGCCGACCAGCGCCACCACCTCTCCCGGATTCAGGGTGACGTCCACATCTTCCAGAACCGGCATGCCGGGGGCATAACCGAAGCGCACGTGCTCAAGCCTTATTGTCATATCCTGCGGCGCGGGACTGCGACCGCGATCCATCACCTGCGCACTCTGGCCCATGAGGCTGAGGATGCGTCCGGCCCCGGCGCGCAATTCACCCATCCTGCGCGCGGTCTGCGTCACTTCAGCGATAGGCGAGAGCGCCCCACCCGCCAGCACCAGAGCAAGGGGCAGAAGCGCGCTTTCAGCACCCGCGCCGAGAACAAACACCGCTGCCACCGCCAGAACCGCGAGAGCGCTGAGGCCATCCACCACGGACAACTCGAACCCCGCCCGCAGGCCATATCGCGACTGGGCAGTTGCAAGGCGTGCCATCTGCCCCTGCATGCGCCCCAGCATCTCCCGCCCCCGGCCAAAGGCGAGAATCTCCCGCTGGCCACGGATGATCTCTACGGTCTCGGCATTGAGCCGGCCCAGTTCCGACATCACAGTCCGGCCCTGCAGTTCGGCCCGGTGCGCCAAAAATAGAGGGATACAGGCCACCAGAACGAGAAAGGGCAACAATACCAGCCCAGCCATGGGCGAGACCGCAATCAGGCCGCCAAGCGCCACAAGCGGAACCACCAGGGCGGTGACATAATCAGCCAGCGTATGGGCATAGAAATGCTCCATCAGTTCCGCGTCAGCCGTGGCGATCGCAGCCAGTTCCCCCGCGCGGCAGCCCTCGATGAGACCGGGAGAAGCGCGCTCCAGCCCGTCATAAATACCCATCTGCAAGGTTTCGATCAGGGCGAAGGCCAGTTCATGAGAGGCATGGGCCTGCCACCACCGCGCACCTGATGCCAGCAGCACCAGACCCGCCAACACCAGAAAGCCCGACAGCATATCTGTTCCCGGCACGCCTGTCAGAACCTGCCCCGCCAGCCATGCACCCATGGCCACCACCGCCAGCGCGCCCCCTTGTGCCAGCAGACCCGCCAGCAGGGTGCGCGCCATCAGGGCCTTCTGCCCACTCACCAGCAGCAGCAACCCCGCCATGCCGAAGGCCGATCCATCCGATACCGCAGGTGCGGAGCCGGTGGACCGCGAGAAGCTTTCCGCGTTCATGCTGCCTCACGCTCCGCGGCCAGAAGACGGGCATAAAGACCTCCCGCGCGGACAAGCTCATCATGCTTGCCCTGCGCGACCAGTCGACCTTCATCGAACACCAGAATACGGTCCGCCTTTGTGAGCGTTGACAGGCGATGTGCGATGACCAGCACAGTGCAGCGCCCAGCCAGCTGCTCCAGCGCGGTGCTGATGGCGCGTGCGCCAGCGGGGTCTATGCTTGCAGTTGCTTCATCGAGCACAAGAATGGGCGCATCCTTGAGCAGCGCGCGGGCAATCGCCAGCCGCTGGCGCTGTCCGCCGGAGAGCGAGGCTCCGCCTTCGGCCAGAACCGTCTCCAGCCCCTGCGGCAGGCGGTTCACGAAACCCCAGGCCTGCGCCATCTCCAGTGCCACCTGAATATCAGCGTCAGAAGCATCAGAACGCGCCATGCGCATATTTTCGGCAATGGTGCCGTGAAACAGAAAGATGTCCTGCGCCACCAGGCTTGCCTGCGCACGCACATCCTCCAGCCGCAGATCGCGCAAATCCACCCCGCCAATGCGCACCACACCATGATCAGGGTCGCAGATCCGTAGCAGCAGGGTGGCAATGGTGGACTTTCCCGCGCCAGAAGGGCCGGCAAGCGCCACCATCTCTCCCTCCCGCACATGGAAAGAGACATCGCACACAGCCGGTACATCGCGCCCTTCATGGGTGAAGGACACATGCTCAAACCGGATATCAGCATCCTCCGGCGTGGGCTGTGGGTGAGCGGGGTCTGTCACGGTGGGCGCACGGGCCAGAAATGCCTCCACCGGCGCTATTGCACCACTCGCCGCCCATGCGGTGTGGAACTCCCGCTCCAGCCGTTCCAGAGGCCGAAATGCCTCTCGCGTCAGGAATAGAGTGACCAGCAGCCCCAGTGGTTCCAACCCACCCTCTGCCACCCGCCACACATTCACGCCCAGCATGAGCGCGATGCCGGAAAGCGTAACCAGCCCGGTCATGCCCGTGCGCATGAGGGTGACGGACAGTGTTGCCATGGACTGGCGGCGCAGTTCTCCCGCGCGGGCTGCCAGCATCTGTCGCCTTGTGGCGGAGGCGTTGAAAGCCTTGAGGGTGGTCATCCCGTTCAGGCTGTCGAGAAAGGTGGCCCCGAAAGCGCCGAGCGCATCGAAGATGCCCGAAACACGCGGCATCTGCCAGCGCAGCCAGAGCCTGTCCGCCACGGGTAGAATGATGATGAAGAGGGACAGCAGCAGTGCGCTCCACACATCCTGCCATGCCAGAACGGCCAGCACGACGCCGCACCCGAGAAAGGCAGATAGAAGCGCAGGAACATAGCGGCTGAAATAACCTTCCAACGCCTCCACTCCGCCTACGATCATCGCCTGTAGCAAACCAACTGGCTGCCGCTGGGTTTCGGCTGGCCCCAGACGCAGGAGATGCGTCATCAGGCGCTGACGCAGATCTTGTTTGACTTGGCCGGCAACAGACATCGCCACCAGTTCACCCACCCAGACCAGACCGGCGCGGAGCAGGATGATGCCGGCCAGCGCTGCGAGCAGAACCATTCCGGTGACCTGCGCACCAACACCCATCAGCCCCGCCAGAATGTGCGCCAGAACCAGCCCCTGCGCCGCCCAGCACAGGGTGACGGCCGTACTGAGCCCGACACAGCATGCGATAGCCCACACCACACGCCGCCGCGCAGGAGAGGGCGGCAGCAGGGTGCGCGGCAACATGTTCAGCCGCATGCATGCCTCCACCAAATGGCCGGGAGGTTCAGAAAAGTGTACGCGGCACCGGACCACATCTCCGGATTGGGAGAACATGTCTGATGCCGCGCACCTCTTCCGCTCGCAGGAGACGACGGCTCGCACCGATCCGTTTGATGCATACCTCTGGCTATTCCAGCCGCTTGATCGGTCTTCCCTTCCTCACACCACATGGCATTCGCATCACCCGCCGAAGCGCCACGGCGACAGAGCAGAAAACAGACAGGAAACAGTGCCCCCAAGCCGGTCCAAAAGCTCATGCCAGCCCCGTCACGGTCACGAACGCATGGTCATCTCCTCCGCGCCCCACCAGCGCATGCACGCCATAGATGTTGCGCAGCAGTTCGGGCGTCATCACCTCCAGCGGTGCGCCGGATGCCGCCACACGGCCGTCCTGCAAAAACACCACCTCATCCGCCCAGTTGGCCACCAGCGCCAGATCATGCAGCACCACCAGCACCATGCATCCCGCCCGCGCCACATCTCGCAGAATGGACATGACCTCAATCTGGTGACGCAGATCCAGCGCGCTGGTGGGTTCATCCAGCAGCAGAATGCGCGGCTGGCGCACGAGGGATTGCGCAAGACTGGCCAGTTGCCGCTGCCCACCGGAAAGCCGGTTGAGCGGGCGCAGGGCGAAATCAAGGATGCCCACCTGCTCCATCACCGCCAAAGCCTTTTCGTGGCAGGCGGACAATGGGAGGCCCGGTGAGAAAACACGAAGAGAGGCGATAATTGCTTCCAGCACGGTGAGGCGGCTCGCGCCATCCAGCCCCTGCGGCATAAAGCCGAGAATGCGCCCGCGTTCGGGAACAGAAAGGCGCATCAAATCCTGCCCGGAAAAGTGCGCTTCGCCTTGCGCCTTCACCATGCCGGCAATGGCGCGCAGCAGGGTGGATTTACCCGCCCCATTGGGACCTGCAAAGGCGGTGATGGCCCCGGCCTTCACCGGGGGCAAGTCTACGCTATCCAGAATGAGCGCCCCGCCATAGTGCACACCAATGCCGCGCACATTGAGGGTTTCTGTCGGCTTGAACGCGTTCATCTCTGCGCCCTCCCCCACAAGAGCAGGGCCAGAAAGCAGGGCAGGCCCACCAGCGAGGTGACGATGCCGATGGGCAGCACTACGCCGGGCAGTACCAGCTTGGCCGCGATATTGGAGAAAGAGAGCAGCACCGCACCCGAGAGCAGTGCTGCCGGCAGGAAGAAGCGGTGATCCTCCCCTACCAGCAGGCGGGCCATATGCGGCCCCACCAGCCCCACAAAACCGATAGTGCCCGCGAAAGCCACCGCGACAGCCGCCAGCAGGCTGGCACGCAACAGGCAGCCAAAGCGCAGCAGGGCGATGTTCACACCCAGACTGCGCGCCCGCTCCTCGCCCAGTGACAGCAATGTAAGAAAATGCGCGGCACGCAGAGAGAAGGGCACCACCAGCGCCAGCACCACCGCCATGCCCAGCACGGATGTGCCATCCGCACTGCCAAGGCTGCCCATGGTCCAGAATACCAGATGCTGAAGGGAATCCGCCGGCGCAACAAACTGGAGGACCGCCACCAGTGCATTGAAGCCGAACACGAGGGCGATGCCGAACAGCACCAGCGTGGTTGACCCGCCACCCGCGCCACCCTGCATCGCGGCCACGGCCTGAATAAGCAGCACCGCACCAAATGCAAAGATGAAGGCATTGGCCGGCACCGCCATCTGAGCGGGCACGAAGGGCAGGCTCACCCCCACCACGATCGCAAGCGCCGCCCCGAAGGATGCCGCCGATGACACCCCCAGCGTGAAGGGGCTGGCGAGCGGATTATGCAGAATGGTCTGCATCTCCGCCCCCGCAAGGCTCAGGCTCGCGCCAATCAGCACTGCAAGCGCGGCGGTAGGCAGGCGCACCTGCCACATGATGATGGAGAGCGAGACATCGCCATCCCCCATCAGACCATCGCGGATCTGGGCGAACGACAGCCCGGCCGGGCCGGTCAGCAAATCCAGCAGCACACCAAGGATGAGCAGGGCAACAAGGCCCGCCAGTGCGCAGATGCGCCACAGGCGGGCCTTGCCGTGGGCGGAGACGATGCGGGCATGGGCATGAGGCACCCCTGTTCCGCTCGCTCTCGAGACACCGGGAAGGCTCATTTCCCCGGTGCCCCCGCCGTCACGCGGAAGGTGCCTTCAAGCGGGAAGGCGAGAAAGCGCGCATTCGTCTCTTCAGCGGTCTTGTCCGGGTCCACATCCGCAAAGGCTTCAGGGTGGAACATCTTGGCCAATGCCTCCACGCCCATGAAGAACAGCGGATTATCGAAATAGAACAGCCAGATGCCGCCAGTCTGCCCGGACTTCACCGCACGCAGGCTGGAGATGCCGGGAGCCTGCAACACGCCGTCGAACGTCTCGCGCGCCAGTTCCGGCGTCACACCCGGCCCGATCCGCAAGCCGGTGGGCGCAACCGTGGAGCCGCCACCGGCCAGATAGTAATCAGGATCCTCGGCCAGCACATATTCAAGACTCAACTTTCCGGCCGAACCCGGAATCTTGTTCTCGCTGATATTCTGGCCTCCAGCAGCGGCGATGAAATCGCTCATGTTGCCGGGGCCTGATGAGAAGCAGCAGTCCTTGCCATTGGGGTTCAGGTGAAACAGCACACGCGGCCGCGTGCCCGCCTTTGCCACCCGCGTGGCGACATCGCCCATATGCTGTTCATAGAAAGCGACGAATTCCTCCGCCTCTTTCTCACGCCCCAGAAGCTGGCCCAGCATGCGCATGGAAGGCACGGTCTTGAGCAAGGGCTTCTGGAAGAAATCAACGAACACATAGGGAATGCCGGCGGCGTCCAGCCTCTCCAGACCGGGCGGGGGTGGGCCATACATGGTGAAGATGACCAGCTCCGGCTTGGCCGCAATCACCGCCTCCATGGAGAAGGAACCACCCGTGGTGCGCCCCACTACCGGAATGGCATCCGCCTGCGGAAAGCGTGTGCGCAGGGCCTCATAGGTCGCCGGGGAATAGCGCTGGAGATCATCGCCCCATGCGGTAATCCATTGCAGCGGCTGCCTGTCCAGCAGGCCGAGGGTGAAGATGTGTCGGCTTTCGGAGAGCACGACCTTCTTCGCCGGAGCGGGAAGGGTAACCGTGCGCCCCATCATGTCGGTGACAGTCACGGGGCCAGCGGGTGCTTGAGTGGCAAGAGCGGGCATGGCCGGAGCCTGCTTTGTCGTTTCTTGCCCGGATTGAGCCTGCCCTGCTGCCTCGTGCGAAACTGCCGCTGGCTGCGCAACAGCCATTCCGCCGAACACAGGCAAGCTCAGGGTCGAGGACAGCAATGCACGAACCGACAGAGATGCAAGCTGCCGGAGCAGCATATGCAAGCCATCACGCAACTTGCTGGGATACATCGGGGACGACATGGCCGCAGGCGGCGCGGCAGAGAAAGGGCTGGCGGAATGTGCGGCGTTCTGGATCATCGACATGAGCCTTCCCTCACTCACCAGCGATAGCTGAGCGTGGCAATGACCGAGCGATCAAAGCCGTAATTGCAGCTGCTGGCCGAGCAGGTGGAGTAGTATTTCTTGTTGAACAGGTTGGTGGCGTTGACCGAAAGCTTCAGCCCTTCCAGTTCGGGCCGCAGTTGCCCGAATTCATAGCGAATGGCCGCATCCACCAGCGTGAAGGCGGGTACAATGATGGTGTTGGCCGTATCGGCGAAGGTCTCGCCCACATAACGCACACCCGCGCCAAAACCCCAGCCGGCGAACGCACCGCTCGCCACCCGGTAATCCGCCCAGCCGGAGGCCATATGTTCCGGCATGCCGGTGGGCACCTTGCCCAGCGCATCCTGCACGGTGGTCTTGGTGGTGGTCAGGTCCATATAGGTGTAGCTGGCGCGCAGGTTGAAATTGGTGGTGACATTGGCCACCGCCGAAAGCTCCAGCCCGCGTGATGTGATCTGCCCGGTCTGTACACTGTTCAGCGGATTGTTCGGATCCTGCGTGCGCACATTGTCCTGTTCCAGATTGTACCAGGCGATGGTGAACAGGCCATCGAAGCTGGTGGGCTTGTACTTCAAACCCACTTCCCACTGCTTGCCGGTGGTTGGCTTGTAGGGCTCGCCATAGAAATCCGTGCCCAGGACCGGGGCGAAGGAGGTGGCATAGCTGACATACGGTGAGGCACCGAAATCGGTCAGCAGGGTGACGCCTGCGCGATAAGTGAAGTCATCGTCATTCTGGCGGGTGGAGGTGTTCTTCAGGCGGTTATCGGTATCCACCGTGACCCAGTCCTGCCGCGCGGAAAGATCCACTACCACATGCTTGGCGACCGTGATGGTATTGGCGGTGAAAATACCGGTTTCAGCCGCGGTCTGGTATGTTTTGGTGAATGGTGTCGGGGCTGAGAAGGGCGCGGTATAGGTCGGGAAATAGATGTTTATCGACTCGGCGCGCCCGTAATTGAGATAATAATTCTCCGTGCCGTGACGATAGGAAACGCCGAAGACGCTGGTGCCCTCCAGCGGGCCAGTACTCCATTCCGCTTTCGCCATATTGTTGGTGGAGAAAATATTGCCTTCGATCCCGAACTGATAGGCGGATCGGTTCAGCGTCATCATGTCCGGGGCAAGGCCCATGCCCGAGAGGGTCTGCGTGAACAGATTGGTGTGGGCAAAGCGGCTGGAGGACTGCACCGACCATACATCATTGAAACGATGGTCGAGAATATAGGCGATATTGGCCTGCTCGACATAATTGTCGAGCCCGGTTCCATCCAGATAGGTATTCCAGCGCAAGGGGCCGTTCGGGTTGGGCAGCAGCGTGCCCTTGATCGGCAAGAACGGGCGCGGGGGGCCGAACTCGTCACGGCTGATGGAGGCCAGAACGGTCAGGGTCGTGTTATCATTGGGTGCCCAGGTGAAGGAGGGCGCCAGGTAGCCGGTATTGTCCGGCACATATTTCATCTGCGTATCAGACTGACGCCCCACGCCCACCAGGCGGAACAGGAGGCTCTTGTCCTCCTTCACCGGACCGGAGAAATCGAACTGGCCCTGCCAGCGGTCGAAACTGCCATATTGAACGGCAACCTCACGCTGCACCTCTTCGGTGGGGCGCTTGGAGATCATGTTCACCACGCCTCCGGGCGAACCCGCGCCATACATAAAGCCGGAAGGCCCGCGCAGAATCTCGGTGCGCTCCATGCCATAGGGTTGGAAACGCACATAGGACTGTGCGGTGGTGGAGCGCAGACCATCCAGCAACGCGCCATTCAGCGTGGCGTCAAACCCGCGAATGCTGAAATAATCGAAACGCTGGGATGCCGCGCCATTGGAGGCAAACACGCCGGGCGTGTATTGCACCGCCTGGGTGGTGGTCTGCACATTGCGCTGGGTCATTTCCTCACGCCCGATCACGCTGACGGACTGTGGGACTTCCGCGATCGGCTGGCCGGTGAAGCTGGCCGTGGTGCTGTAATTCGCCACATAGCCATTCACCGGGCCGGTCGCGCGTTCGCCAAAAACCGTCACCGGCGCGAGGGAGATGGCGTCTCCCCCCTCTTCTGAACCTGCCGCGGGCGCATTGGCTTGTGCACGCCGTGCCGTCCGGCGGCTGGCGGCCTGCTGCGTCTGCGTCACCTGCTGTGTGCTGCGCGCACTATCCGGTGCTACGCCCTGCGCATGCGCGTCATCCGCCACGGCAACCAATCCAAGGCCCACACCAAGGCCGCAAGCCAGCATCATGGCCGGGAGGCTGACGGCACATGCCAAAGCAGAACGGGCTTGGAGGCTGCGGCGGCAACCAGACAACGCGACGGGCATATGAAATGGCCTTGCTGAAACTGAGAATGACAATCAGTCTCTCGATGACACAGCCCGCCCCGGAAGCTCAATGGCATCGGCTTTAGCGTAAGAGACTCTTTCTTTCGATCCCCGTCAGGACAAATTCTCAAGTGAAGTCAAATAATTATATCAATTCCAATCTTGTGCGAGATATTGCGGAGCCCGTGCAGCGCCATTAGCATGCAGCCCATGTTCTGGCTGTGCAGTGTCACGGCACAGGGCGCGCATGCAGACGCGCCATGGATAGAAGCAGCACGGATGATGAGAGCAGCAGAGATGTCGGGCCCACCCCCGGCCCTGGGCGCGCATGAAGGCGAGGCCTTCTATGATGGCACCGTGGCGCTGAACAGCGGCACCATGGCGGTGAAGAACGACCACTGGCAGACCGAACCGCTCACCAATGGCCTCAAATTCGTAGTGGTGGAAAAGGGCGAACTGATCTGCAAGCTGCCCAATCGCCCGTTTGACCGCATCACCGGCCCATGCATCTGCGCCATCTGGAACAAGGGAGAGAATGAGGCGATCCAGTCCTTCCGTTCCGGCGGATTGGTGCCCTTTACCAAGGTCGCCCTCTCCGCCCCCGCGCTGGAACAGCGCCTGAGCGCGGATTTCGAGCAATTGCGACAAGTCTTCGGGTTGGACAACACCTCCACCCCGCATCTCTCTGTTGCCGCCATCACCCGGCCGGTGCGGGTGCTCTGCGCGCAGATCGCCACCTGCCCGCTGACGGGGGCTGCACGCACGCTCTATCTTTCCGGCAAGGCGCTGGAGATCGCGGCCCATGTGGTGACCGCCTTTGATGACACCCCGGTTGTCGCGGAACCGCGCCTGTCCGGCTCGGACATGGAAAAGGTGCATCTGGCGCGGGAGATGCTGACAGGCCGCCTGCAAAACCCGCCAAGCCTCGCAGAACTCGGGCTCTGTGTGGGGCTCAATTCACGCAAGCTTCAGGCTGGATTCCAGCGCGCTTTTGGTGAAAGCGTCTATAGCCATGTGCAGGGGTTGCGGCTGGAAGAGGCCTATCGCCTGCTGCTGGAAGGCGAGATGAGCGTTTCATCCATCGCCTATCATATCGGCTACAGCCCGGCGCATCTCTCGGTCGCCTTCCGCAAGAAATACGGCTTCACGCCGCGCAGCCTGCGGGAATAGGGCGTTTCACAGTTTCCATGAAACCGTGAAACGCTCCGGCAAGAAAAAATCTACTATCAGTCCCAGGCCAACGCGCCGCCATTCTGGTATTCGATGACGCGCGTCTCGAAGAAGTTCTTTTCCTTCTTCAGGTCCATGGTCTCGCTCATCCACGGGAAGGGATTTTCCACGTCCGGGAAAACCGGGGCAAGGCCGATCTGGGCGCAGCGGCGGTTTGCGATGAAATACATATATTGCGCGCACAATGCCGAATTCAGGCCCAGCAGACCGCGCGGCATGGTGTCGTGCCCATAGGCCGCTTCCAGTTCCGCCGCTTCCTTCAGCATGGTCCGCATTTCCTCCTGGAAAGCCGGGGTCCACAGCTGCGGATTCTCATGCTTGATCTGGTTGATGACATCGATGCCGAAATTGAGATGGATGCTCTCATCGCGCAGAATATACTGATATTGCTCCGCAATCCCCACCATCTTGTTGCGCCGTCCCAGCGAGAGGATCTGCGCGAAGCCGGTGTAGAACCACATCCCCTCGAACACGACATAGAAGGCCACCAGATCGCGCAGGAAGGACTGCGCGCCCTCCTCGGTCTCGGTGGAGAAGGTGCCTTCGGCCAGATTGGACGTATATTTCAGCGCCCACGCCGCCTTGTCGGTAATGGAGGGCACCTCGCGATACATGTTGAACAGCTCACCCTCATCAAGGCCAAGACTTTCAACGATATACTGGAAGGTGTGGGTGTGGATGGCCTCCTCAAAGGCCTGCCGCAGCAGATACTGGCGGCATTCGGGATTGGTGATCTGCTTGTAGATGGCGAGCACGATATTGTTCGCCACAAGGCTCTCGGAAGCCGCGAAGAAACCGAGATTGCGCTTGAGCATGCGCCGCTCATCCTCGCTCAGCCCGTCGCGGGACTTCCAGAGCGCGATGTCCGCCTGCATGGAGACTTCGGTCGGCATCCAGTGATTGTTGCAGCCGGCCAGATACTTCTCCCATGCCCATTTATACTTCATGGGCAGAAGCTGGTTGACGTCTGCGCGCGCATTGATCATGCGCTTTTCATCCACCGTGACACGCCCGCCGGAGCGGTCGATTTCGCCAAGGCCGGTGGCATCCGCCTCTGTCATCAGGGCAGAGGACGGCACGGCGGAGGGCGCGGGTTTGGCGGGCGTATCAGACCAGTCGAGCATCATTCTTCTTCTCCACCCGCACTCACTGGCAGGCTTCGCAATCGGGATCATTGATGGAGCAGGCAGCAGGCATTGGCGCTGCAACAGGCGCTTCCACACGGATGGGAGCGGCGGAAACGGCGTTCAGCCGGCCATCGGTGCCCTTGAGCGTGGATTTCTCGACATGGGTGGCCGAGCGGGCGCGCAGATAATAGGTGGTCTTCAGCCCCTGCCGCCATGCGAACAGATAAGCCTCATGCAACTTCCGGCCGGAAGGCTCGGCGATATAGAGGTTGAGCGACTGCGCCTGATCAATCCACTTCTGCCGGCGAGAGGCAGCACGGATCAGCCATTCAGGGGAGATCTCAAAGGCGGTGGCATAGAGCGCCTTCAGGTCTTCCGGCACGCGGTCGATGGCGCTGACCATGCCGTCATAATATTTGAGGTCGGAGATCATCACCTCGTCCCACAGCTTGCGGGCCTTGAGGTCACGCACGAGGCTGGCGTTCACCACGGTGAAGTCGCCCGACATGTTCGCCTTCACATAAAGCTGGCTATAGGCTGGCTCGATGGACTGCGACACGCCGACAATGTTGGAGATGGTGGCAGTGGGGGCAATCGCCAGCACATTGGAATTGCGCATGCCGGTGGTCTTCACCCGTGCGCGCAGGCTTTCCCAGTCGAGGCGCTGGGTGCGGTCCAGTTCCACATCGCCGTCACGGGCGTCGGAGAGCAGTTCGAGACTGTCGATCGGCAGAATGCCCTTCGACCACAGCGAGCCATCGAACGAGGCATAGCGCCCGCGCTCGGCCGCCAGATCCACCGAGGCGGAAATAGCGAAGTAGCTGATGGCTTCCATGGAAACATCGGCGAATGCCACTGCATCTTCCGAGGCGGTCGGCAGACGCAGCTTCTCCAGCGCATCCTGATGGCCCATCAGCCCCAGACCCACCGGACGGTGACGCAGGTTCGAGCGGCGCGCCTCGGGGATGGTGTAGAAATTGATGTCGATGACATTGTCTAGCATCCGCATGGCGGTGCTGACCGTGCGCTTCAGGCGCTCGAAATCGAGCCCATTCGGGCCGATATGGGCCGGCAGGTTCACCGAGCCAAGATTGCACACCGCAACCTCATCGGCATTGGTGTTGAGCGTGATCTCGGTGCACAGGTTCGAGGAATGCACCACGCCCGCATGCTGCTGCGGCGAACGCAAATTGCACGGGTCCTTGAAGGTTATCCACGGATGGCCGGTCTCGAACAGCATGGTCAGCATGCGCCGCCACAGATCCAGCGCCTTCACGGTGCGGAACACCTTGAACTCACCGCGCGCTGCCTTTTCTTCCGCCGCCTCATAGGCCGCCTTGAAGGGCTTGCCATACAGGTCGTGCAACTCCGGCACTTCATCGGGAGAGAACAGGGTCCAGTCCGCGCCTGCTTCCACACGCTGCATGAACAGGTCTGGAATCCAGTTGGCGGTGTTCATGTCATGGGTGCGGCGGCGGTCGTCGCCGGTGTTTTTGCGCAGGTCGAGGAATTCCTCGATATCGACATGCCATGTCTCAAGGTATGCGCACACCGCGCCCTTGCGCTTGCCGCCCTGGTTCACGGCAATGGCGGTGTCGTTCGCCACCTTCAGGAAGGGCACCACGCCCTGGCTCTCGCCATTCGTGCCCTTGATGTGAGCGCCGAGGCCGCGCACCGGGGTCCAGTCATTGCCGAGGCCACCGGAATATTTCGCCAGCAGAGCATTATCGCGCACGGCCTTGAAGATTCCGTCCAGATCATCCGCCACCGTGGTGAGGAAGCAGCTTGAGAGCTGCGGGCGCTGGGTGCCGGAATTGAACAGGGTCGGGGTCGAGGCCATGAAGTCGAAGGACGACAGCAGGTTATAGAACTCGATGGCCCGCGTCTCGCGGTCGATCTCGCGGATGGCGAGACCCATGGCGACACGCATGAAGAAGGCCTGCGGAAGCTCGAAGCGCGTGCCGGAGACATGCAGGAAATAGCGGTCATACAGGGTTTGCAGGCCGAGATAATCGAACTGAAGGTCCCGCTCCGGCTTCAGGGCGCTCGCGATGCGGGCAAGATCAAAACGGCCCAGTTCCGGGTCCAGCAGATCGGCCGCGATGCCGGCCTTTACATAGGCGGGGAAATAGTCCGCATAGCGGGTGCCCATCTGCGCCTGCGTCGCCTCATCCGGACGGCCAGCCACGAAGCTGAGGGCCTCACGGCGCAGCTTGTCGGTCAGCAGGCGGGCGGAGACCTTGGCGTAGTTCGGCTCGGTCTCGATCAGAGTGCGGGCGGCCAGAATGGGAGCCTGCGCCAGTTCATCGCGCGAGATGCCGTCATAAAGGTTGCGCCGGGTTTCGGTCAGTACCGGATCGGGCGAAACGCCATCCAGTTCCGCGCAGGCCTCGCGCACCACGGTTTCAAGGCGCGCGCCATCCAGCGGCACCAGCGTGCCATCCGCCGTGCGCATGTGGAGCACCGTGGCAGTTGGGGCATCGCCTGCGTGCCCCACGGCCTTCTGCGCGGCTTCGGCGGCGCGCTCACGGGTGCGGTCCTCACGGTACAGCACATAGGCGCGCGCCACCTTGTGGTGTTCGCTGCGCATCAGGGCCAGCTCAACCTGGTCCTGAACATCCTCGATATGGAAAGTGCGGCCCGTATCCACCCGGCGGGTGAGATTGCCGACCACCTGTTCGGTCAGGTCGGCAACAATGTCATGCACCCGGCGCGAGGCGGCTGCACTGCCGCCTTCAACCGCCAGAAACGCCTTGGTGAGCGCCACCGCGATCTTGGACGGATCAAACGGCGTGACCGAGCCATTACGACGGATGATCTGATAGGCCGGCTCCCCCGCACGGGCCGAGCTGGCAGAAGATGTCGGGGTGAAAACCACCGGATTCTGGCGTTCGGACTGGACGGAGAGAGTCATTCGAAAAGCATCCCATGTGGTGGAAAGGAATGCCGAAAGAACGCCTATGGCATGGCCGGTGATACCGCCATGCGCTCAAGCGATCCTTCGAGACACCCCGCCCGTGGTCGTTTCTGCTGTCATGGCAGGTCTTCTGGCTCAGCGGATCATCGCCAACCGCCCGCCTTGCCGGCTTCCCGGTGGCTGCACCCCAAAGATGCGTGGACTTCGGCTCTTCGCCTTACAGCTGCGGGGGCAGCGCCGGAATCACACCGGCTTCCCTCTTAGCCCTCAAGTGAGAGACCATGACCACTATATCTAGTGGTCATGGTCTCTCACTTCGGTCAATATGCTGTTTTTGTCACACACTGGAAGCAATCGCGAAAAGGACGCGGCTTCAACCCATTACAGAAATCACTGTGCCAGGAAAATCTCTTTTTGCCGGCTCCACAGATTGGGGCGACATGTGGACAAAAACCGAGCCGCGCCTCCAAAAAGGTCGCGAAATCAAGCGGGTCCCAGATCGAGACATGGATGGGACGCGACTTGGGCGGAGGACGAATCGGTGAGATCATTTCCCCGGCTTCGCATGTGCCATCAAAAGCCGCACTGCCCATGAAAAAGGCCGCAGACGTCATACGCCCGCGGCCCATATTTCACACATGACGGGCGCACCCGCCATCACATCACAAAATGGTGCCAGCCAGGAACAGCCAGGCCACCGAGAAGTAGATGACGATACCCGTCACATCGACCAGTGTGGCCACGAAGGGGGCGGAGGCGGAGGCCGGATCGAACCCGACTTTCTTGATAATGAAGGGCAGCAGTGAACCGGTGATCGAGCCGAAGGTCACAATACCCACCAGCGCCACACCGATGGTCAGCGCCAGAATCTTCCAGTGCTCGCCATAATCGAAAATGCCGATTTCCTGCCACACGGTGATACGGATGATGCCGATGACGCCGAGAATGGCGCCCAGCACAATACCGGTGGGCAATTCGCGCAGCGCCACCCTCCACCAGTCCTTCAGCGTTACCTCACGCAGCGCCAGAGCGCGGATGATGAGGGAGGTGGCCTGCGAACCCGAGTTACCGCCCGAGCTCATCACCAGCGGGATGAACAGCGCGAGCACGATGGCTTTTTCCAACTCATCGGCGAAGACCTGCATCGCCGAGGCGGTGAGCATTTCCGCCAGGAACAGCACGCACAGCCAGCCGGCGCGCTTGCGGATCATATGCATGAAGGAAATATCGAGATAGGGCTGGTCGATCGCCTCCATGCCGCCCATGCGCTGAACGTCCTCGGTCTGCTCCGAGATCATGGCGTCGATGACGTCGTCCACCGTGATGATGCCCAGAACATGGTTGGTGGTGTCCACCACCGGCAGGGCCAGAACGTCATATTTGGAGATGATGCGCGCTACATCCTCACGCGACATGGCGGGCGTGAGGGTGATGACCGGGTGCGACAGAGACGCCGTCAGCACATTGTCTTCCGGCTCGGCCGCGATCAACCGGCGCAGGGTCACCATGTTCTCAAGGCGGTGCGTGGTCGGGTTCATCACATAGATGGCATAGACCGTCTCACGGGAGCGCTCGACCTGCCGGATATGTTCGATGGTCTGCTGCACGGTCCAGGTTGAGGGCACGCTGACGAACTCGGTCGTCATCATAGAGCCCGCCGTCCCCTCCGGGTAGGACATGAGGTGATCGACAGCCGTGCGGGTCTCGGCATTGAGGCCTTCACGCAGACGGGTCTGTTCCGGCTCATCCACCCAGCGCAGCACATCCACCGCGCGGTCGGCAGACATACCCTCCAGAAGGGCGACACCCTTCTCAATCGGCAGGGCGGCGAGAATCTCGCTGGCATCCTGGAATTCAGGACGGTCAAACACCTCAACCGCCCACTCCAGCGGCATGCGCCCGAGCATCTCGATGACATCTTCATTGCTCTTGTCATTGAGCAATTCCACGATGTCAGCGACATGTTCATGCGCCATATGCGCGCCAAGAACGGTGGGGTTCATATCCACCGAACCTTTCTGCTCGTTTGCACCCGACATGCAATTCCCCCTCTGTGCGGCGCGCACGCCCATCCCGCTACCGCAAGCAGGGCCGGGGGTCACCGGCACGGCATTGCAGCATTCTCCGGCATCATATCTCGCAAGGCGATGACAGAATTAAATCAGACCGCTCAGATCGGAACACAATGGAACGCGCCATCCGTTCCCAACAGCTCAAGCTGCCCGGTTGCAACACCGAAATATGCGCCGTGAATGGTGAGATCACCGGCTTCCACACGCTCTGTAACCCATGGGAAAGAGCGCAGGTTGTCGATCGAGAGCTGGACACAGCATTGTTCGCAGAAGCGCTGGCGCTCGGCTGGCGGGAGATCGGAGTCAATCGCCCTCTGGCGCGCCGGCTCAGCCATTTTCATCCAGCCGGCGACGAAGTCCCGCGCACCGGGAGGTGCACCGTCCAGCAGTGCGCCGACACCACCGCATTGGGCGTGGCCCATGACGACAATGTCCTTCACCTTCAGCACCCGCACCGCGAATTCGATGGCCGCCGAGGTGCCGTGATAGTTCGCATCCGGGCCGAATGGCGGCACCAGATTGGCCACGTTGCGCACGATGAACATTTCACCGGGCCCGGCATTGAAGATCATCTGCGGATCGACCCGGCTGTCCGAACAGGCGATGACAAGGGTCTGCGGCTTCTGCCCCTTGGCGGCAAGCTGCTCGAAAACCTGCTTACGCTCGGGCCATGCGACTTCGCGGAACCGTTTGTAGCCTGAAATCAGATCGTCCACGCGGGTGCTCCCTGCTGCCTGCCGGATGTGGCTGCGCACCGAATGTCGATGCGCAGTCGCAGTCAAGACACATTATAGGGAGAGCGGTGCGTTTTTTCGCAGAATCGAAATTTTATGTCAGCCGGCTCGGCATTCGCGGATGCTGTGAAAAACGCAGGATGACGGGGAGAAAAGGTGAGAAACCGTGGCGGGAATGAAATTCCTTAATCCGGCCATGGGAAAAGCGCTCTGTGACACAGGCTGGCAACCGGCGGGCGATTCCGTCCCTGAGCATATGGCCTGCGCCGAACCCGACTGAAAGAACATAATACCTTCCGGATCCGGTACCGGGCATCCCGGCCCGCCTCTTCCGGATTGCACCAGAAAGAGAGCAGGCATGCGCAGGGTGCAGAGGTGGACGACACGCAGACTGGGCCTTCTCATCGCCATGGCCATGCTGGTGGCCTCGGGCTTCGGCATGCTCATCCCGGCGCCTGCCACTGCAAATGCCAAAAAACAGCCCATTCGTGTCGGCATCCTCCAGCCTGCACAGGATCCCACCGGCAATGCGGCGCTGCTGCGCGATGTCGTTCTGATGCAGATTCAGGAACAGAACCGCAAGGGTGGGCTTCTCAACCGCAAGCTGGAACCGGTGGTGGTCTCCCCCGGTTCAGATCCGCATGCATCTTCGGAAGTCCTGCTCGATCTGCTGAATCAGGACAAGGTCGCTGTGGTCTTCTCCGCCGCCACCGATGAAACCGGCGCGGACCTGCAACAGCTTGTGAGCGGTTCCAACGCGCTGCTGTTCGATGCCGCCCCTTCCACGGGTGCAGACAGCCCCAAGCATGTGCTGCGCACGGGTAGCGCCCCGAACCAGATCGCGATCCCCGCCGTGGACTATCTGGCGCGCGAAAAAGGCATCACGCGCTGGGTTTTGGCTGGAACAGATGCGCCATGGCCACGCGCCACCAACCGCATTATCGAGAGCTATCTGAAGGCGCGCGGCGTGCTTCCAGAGAATATTCTCATCATTGATACACCGCAGGACCTCTCTGACTGGAACGGTGTGGCCAGCGATATTCGCTCCTTCGCCGGCGGCGCGGGCAATACGGCCGTTATCTCCACGATTCTGGGCGATGCGGCCAATAACGGTTTTTATCGTGCCCTTGCGGCACAGGGCCTCTCGGGACAGAAGGCCCCGGAGCTTGCGGCACCCGCGCAACCCACCCCTGCAAACACGGCTGACAAGACGGCAACACCTGCGCAGAACACCAGCACAGCTAATGCTTTGCCGGTCCTCAGCCTGTCTCTCGGCGAGGAAGACCTGCAACGCCTCGACCGGGCGGCGATGGCGGGAACGCTCATCACCAGCAATTATCTGATGTCTGCCCCAACGCCGGACAACAAGGCCTTTCTGGACCGCTGGCGCACCTTCAGCAACACCCCCGACCGCGCGGCCAGTGACCGGGTGGAGGCCCATGTTCTCGGCTTCAACATGTGGGCGAAGGCTGTCGCCAAGGCTGGCACGACAGATGCGGACCCTGTCGGCGATGCCATGACCGGCATCAAGCAGCTCAGCCTGACCGGTGGAATCACCCAGATGCTGCCCAACCGGCACATCAGCCGCGCCGTCTTCATGGGAGAGGTCTCGGCGGATGGAACGCTGAAGTCTGTCTGGAAGAGCCCCGGCCTCATCCCCGGTTCCGGCTGGGCGGAATATCTGGACGGTTCCAGTTCCATGGAAAGCGACTGGCAGCGTTATAATTGCGACGCAACCGACCAGAAGTCGGAGCGCTGCCCCGCGCCCTCTGGCGAGATCGCCGGAAACGCTCAGACGCCGACGGCGGCAACACAGCAGGACAAGGATAAAGCCCGGCCATAACTTCCATTCCATTTCGCAGAGCCCGAAATGGAATGATTGCATGATGATGACAGGTTTGACTTCCTCCATTTCCGATATGCTTCTGTAGATATAAGTTAAGCCGTCAAAGCTTTGCTTTTTCGGAAAAACTGAGTCATCGTCAGGAGATCGAAGAGAAGGAGTACGTTCATGACTGTCGTGCGTTCACTCTCCAAGAAAGCTGGCGGCGGCGCCCTTGCCACCCCCACTGACCTTGAACCAGCCCATGTCGCCAAGGTTGCCGCGGCCCTGAATCAGGTGCTGGCGGATGCCTTCGTGTTGTATCTGAAGACGAAGAATTTCCATTGGCATGTCAGCGGCAAGCATTTCCGCGACTACCACCTGCTTCTGGACGAGCAGGCCGGCACCATCTTCGCCACCTTTGATGCTCTGGCCGAGCGCGTGCGCAAGCTGGGTGCCCCCACCATCCACTCCTATGCCGAGGTGCTCAAGCTCACCACGCTGTCGGAGAACAATGACGGTTTCGTCTCTCCGGAAGCCATGTTCAATGAGCTGATCGCCGACAACAAGGCGCTCATCAAGACCATCCGCAACGCCCATGCGGTGACGGATGCTGCAGATGACATCGCTTCTGCCGGTCTGCTTGAAGGCTATATTGATGAAGCTGAAAAACGGCTGTGGTTCCTGTTCGAAACCAACCAGAACCGTGAGGACAGCGCGAGCTGATACCCGTCGGATCGGGCTGGGCGACAACCGGGTCTGGCGAGTGACAGCCAGACCATCCCGAGAAGACCCCATTTTTCATGAACAGGCGGTGGACGATCTTTCGTTCGCCGCCTGTTCTTTTTCGTCTACCTTCCCAACCTGACAAAGCAAGACTCTTACCGCGCTCTGGGCCTACACTGAGATTAGTGCCCTTCACTCCAAAAAGCCCCCGCGCGGGATAATCCTACCCTCGCCTCAGGCGACACACACCCACATCACCGTGCGAATGCGCCTTTCCTTCAGGTTGCGCACCTGATTGCGCATCATCGTCGGAAAATCTTCTCCCAGAACCTCCCGCAGGCTGGGCGGCGTGCCCGAATCTCCCGTGCGGTCTGCAGGCACACGTGCAGGCTCCGACTGTCCCGCTATCCGGGAAAACCAGTCCGCGCTCTCCTGCGTGGAATCCTGCATCTCCAGAATCGTGAAACCGGCCATCGCGAGAAGGGCCTGCATCTCCTCCGTCGTCACCAGATGGCTGATGGTGGCCTCCCGCGCCCAGGGCACGGGGTAGAGCACCTCCCCGCCCTCTCCCTGCACCACATCATAAATCACGAACCGCCCGCCCGGCTTCAGCACCCGGCGCGCTTCCGCATACATCCGGTCCTTGGCAGCGATATTCATGGCGACATGGATGGTGAGCGCCGCATCGAAACTGGCATCGGCGAAGGGCAGGCGGGTGGCGTCGCCCTGCCGGAAGCTCACCAGATCTTCCAGCCCCACCCAGCGGCTCATTTCGGTGGCAGCATCACAATAGGACTGGGTCAGGTCCACTCCGGTAACCGTGCAGCCATGAAGCTGCGCCAGCGCACGGGCAGGACCACCAAGACCGCTGCCAATATCCAGCACATGGGCGGAGGGGGTGAAATTCAGCCGTGATGCCACCTCCAGCGTGGCCGCATGCCCGCGAATGTGGAACTCATCGACCGCGCGCAGATCCTTCACAGTGAGGTGGGCCATATCCTTGCCCGCAGCCTCAAGACGGGCGGCTATGGTGCGGGCAAGGCTGGCATCCTCGCCATAATGGCTCTGCACCTCGTCCATGGCGTGCTCCCTCTGCTGTGTTCCGGCTCGAAGATGTACACCCGCTGCGCGTGCAAAGACCAGAATGCGAGAAGACAAAAAGGGCCGGCATTTGCGCTCATCCGTGCCATGCCCTATGCAGCAGCCATTCGGCCTCTGGAACCATTCGAACCTTGGGGCTGGCCCGCGCCTTGTGGCGCGAGTGGCGAGGGAACGGCCCTTTGGGCCGGCAAGGCATGCGCATAGATCGTCTTCTGGTGGAGCGGGGGCTGTTCGAGAGCCGCGCGCGGGCGCAGGCCGCCGTGCAGGCGGGGCTGGTGCGCGTGAATGGCGCTGTCGTCTCCAAACCCTCCGCCGATATCGCCGAGACCGCGCAGATCGAGGCGCAGGATGTGCATGATTATGTCTCGCGCGGGGGGCTGAAACTCGCGGGTGCACTGGATGCCTTCGGCTTTGATCCGAAAGACAAGATCGCGCTGGATGTTGGCTCCTCCACCGGCGGCTTCACTGAGGTGCTGCTGCGCCGTGGTGCAACACAGGTATTCGCGGTGGATGTGGGACACGACCAGCTTCACCCCCGTCTGCGCGCCAACCCGGCCGTAAAAGTGATGGAAGGCACGGACATCCGCACCCTCACCCCACAAAGCCTTGGCGTGCCGGTGGAGATGGTGGTGATGGATGCGAGCTTCATCTCTCTCTCCCAGATCCTGCCCGCAGCCCTCGCCCTTGCCGCCCCCGGTGCGAAGCTGGTGGCGCTGGTGAAGCCGCAGTTCGAGGCCGGGCGCAGCGCGCTCAAGAAAGGCATCGTGCGTGATCCGCTGGTGCATGAAGAGGTGTGCGCCAATGCCCGCGCCAGCGTGAGCGCTCTGGGCTGGCGGGTGCTGGACCTCATCCCCTCCCCCATTGCCGGCGGCGATGGCAATCTTGAATTCCTGCTTGGGGCCGAGCGGCCGGAATGAGCACCATGAGCGAAACCACGGCAGCAACCACCGCAGACCTCACCATCGCCCGCATGGGTGCGCAGGGTGACGCCATCGCCACCACCGAACAGGGTCAGGTCTTCGTGCCCTATGCCCTGCCGGGCGAAATAGTGCGCTGTACGCTGGAGAAAGACCGCTTCAAACTGGCGGAGATTCTCACCCCGAGTGCAGAGCGCATTGCCCCCTCCTGCACCCATTTCGGCCGTTGTGGCGGGTGTCAGCTGCAACACTGGCAGCCCGCGCCCTATCTGGAGTGGAAGCGCACACTGGTGGCTGATGCGCTGGGCTGGGAGAAGATCGAGACCGAGATCACGCCGACGCAGGATGCCCATGGGGCCGGGCGGCGACGGGTCATCTTTCATGGCCGGCGCTATGGCAAACGCACCGTAGTCGGGTTTGCCGAGCGGCGCTCCTACACCATGGTGGACCTGGAGGAATGCCCGGTTCTCTCGCCAGAGCTGGAAAAGGCCCTGCCAGCCGCCCGTGCTGTGGCACACATGCTGGCGACCCTGAACAAGCCGCTGGACCTGCAACTCATCGCCACCGATACCGGTCTGGACATGGATGTGCGCGGCTCCGGCCCTCTGCCCGCCGCCGTGCTGATGGATCTGGCAGACATCGCCGAACGGTACAATCTCGCCCGCTTCACCCGCCATGGCGAGCTTCTGCTGCAACGCGCCGCCCCCACGCTCACCATGGGCCGTGCGCGGGTGGAACTGCCGGCTGCCGCCTTCCTTCAGGCCACGGTTCTGGGCGAGGAAATGCTGGCGCGGCTGGTGAATGAGGCGGCGGTGGGCGCAAAGAAGGTTGCGGACCTGTTTTCCGGTGTCGGCACCTTCGCGTTGCGCCTTGCCGAAACAGCACAGGTGTTTGCGGCCGAGAACCATGCCGGAGCCATTGCAGCACTGCTGAAAGCCAGCCATTCCGCCTCCGGTCTCAAGGCCGTGAAAGCCGAGACGCGCGACCTGTTTCGCCGTCCTCTCATGGCGCAGGAACTGGCCGCGTTCGATCTGGTGGTGATCGATCCACCCCGGCAAGGTGCGGAAGCACAGGCACGGGAACTGGCAGGCGCGAAGCTGGACCGGCTGGTCTATGTCTCCTGCAACCCCGTGAGCTTTGCCCGTGATGCCCGCATTCTCATCGCCGGTGGCTGGAGCCTTGAGAGCGTGACGCCTGTGGACCAGTTCCGTTACACCGCGCATGTGGAACTGGTGGGCCGCTTCCTGCGCAAATGACAATGATCGACAAAAATTACACTTTCTTTCAGTGCAATAAATAAATCTCACAAGAAATATTGATTAAAAGAACTCAACACTGTAACTCCTAGTGGCTACGGGCAGAGGGACAGCCCATCGCCTGCGCGCGCCGCAAAGCCGGACGCAGCGCTGCGATGAGACGCCTCGCCAGCAGGGAGTAGCCGTGACGATGTCGTCTGATCGCATGACGCACCTCAAGCGTCTGGAAGCCGAGTCCATCTTCATCATGCGGGAGGTGGCGTCCGAGTTCTCCAATCCGGTGATGCTGTATTCGGTGGGCAAGGATTCCGCCGTGATGCTGCATCTGGCGGTGAAGGCCTTCTATCCCTCCAAGCCGCCCTTCCCCCTGCTGCATGTGGACACCACCTGGAAGTTCCGGGAGATGATTTCCTTCCGCAACAAGATGGCGCAGGATCTGGGCTTCGAGCTGCTCACCCACACCAATCCCGATGGGCTGGCGCAGAACATCAATCCGTTCGATCACGGCTCGAACCTCTATACCCATGTGATGAAGACCGAGGCGCTTAAGCAGGCGCTGACCCACCATGGCTTTGATGCCGCCTTTGGCGGCGCGCGTCGCGATGAGGAAAAGAGCCGCGCGAAGGAGCGTGTCTTCTCCTTCCGCACCGCCAACCATGGCTGGGACCCCAAAAGCCAGCGCCCGGAGCTGTGGAACCTCTACAATACCCGCGTGAAGGCGGGCGAGAGCATCCGCGTCTTCCCGCTCTCCAACTGGACCGAACTGGACATCTGGCAATATATCCTTGCCGAACAGATTCCGATCGTGCCCCTCTATTTTGCAGCCGAACGCCCGGTCGTGGAGCGCAATGGCCAGCTCATCATGGTGGATGACGAGCGCCTGCCGCTGAACCCCGGCGAGGTGCCGCAGATGAAGCGCATCCGCTTCCGCACGCTGGGCTGCTATCCGCTCACCGCTGCTGTCGAGAGCGACGCTGACACGCTGGAAGAGATTGTGGGCGAGATGCTGACCGCCCGCACCTCCGAGCGCGCCGGCCGCCTCATTGACCATGACGAAGCAGCTTCCATGGAAAAGAAGAAGCGGGAGGGCTATTTCTGATGACCCATCAGCCTGAAACCTCGGCCTTCTCCGAATATCTCGCCGCGCAGGAAAACAAGGGCCTGCTGCGCTTTCTCACCTGCGGCAGCGTGGATGACGGCAAGAGCACGTTGATCGGCCGCCTGCTCTATGACACCAAGCTGCTGTTCGAAGACCAGCTCGCAACCCTTTCCGCCGACTCGCGCAAGCATGGCACGGCGGGGGCGGATCTCGATTTCGCGCTGCTGGTGGATGGCCTTGCGGCCGAGCGCGAGCAGGGCATCACCATTGATGTCGCATACCGCTTCTTCGCCACAGACCGGCGCAAGTTCATTGTCGCCGACACGCCCGGCCATGAGCAATACACCCGCAACATGGCGACAGGCGCCTCGAACTCCGATCTTGCGGTCATTCTGGTGGATGCGCGTCAGGGTATTTTGACCCAGACCCGCCGCCACTCCTATATCGTCAAGCTGCTGGGCCTGCGCCATGTGGTGCTGGCGGTGAACAAGATCGACCTTGTGGACTTCTCGCAGGAGAAGTTCGATGAGATCGTGACCGCCTATTCCGAATTCGTCGCCGATTTTGGTTTCGAGACGCTGGTGCCGATCCCTCTTTCCGCCCGCTTCGGTGACAATGTCATCGAACGCAGCGAGAATACGCCCTGGTACAGCGGCCCCACCTTGCTCCAGCATCTGGAGAGCGTGGAAGTGGCCAATGATGCGCTGGCGCGGCCCTTCCGCATGCCGGTGCAGTGGGTGAACCGTCCCAATCTCGATTTCCGCGGCTTCTCCGGCACCATTGCCTCCGGCATCGTGCGGCCGGGTGATGCGGTGGTGGTGGCGGGGTCTGGCGCGACCAGCCGCATCAAGGCAATTGTCACCGCCGATGGCGAGCTTGAGGAAGCCGCCGCCGGCGAGGCTGTGACGCTGACCCTCACCGATGAGGTGGATGCCTCTCGCGGGGACATTCTCACCGCAGCCGGCGACCGCCCGGAAGTCTCCGACCAGTTCGCCGCCCATCTCATCTGGATGCATGATGAAGCGCTGCTTCCGGGCCGGCCCTATCTCATCAAGATCGGCGCGCGCACGGTGGGTGCGACCATCACCGAGATCAAGCACAAGGTGGATGTGAACACCTTCCAGCGCCTTGCCGCCAAGACGCTGGGGCTGAACGAGGTGGCGATGGTGAACCTCGCCACCCACGAACCGCTCGCTTTCGACCCCTATGCGGAAAACCCGCAGACCGGCGCCTTCATCGTTATCGACCGCATGAGCAATCTCACGGTGGGTGCGGGCATGGTGGATTTCGGCCTGCGCCGCGCCACCAATGTGCACTGGCAGGCGCTCAACGTCTCCAAGGAGAGCCGCGCCAAGCTGAAGGGCCAGAAGCCCGCCGTGCTGTGGTTCACCGGGCTTTCGGGCGCGGGCAAGTCCACCGTCGCCAATCTGGTGGAGAAGAAGCTCAACGCCGCCGGCCGCCACACCTATCTTCTGGACGGCGACAATGTCCGCCACGGCCTGAACAAGGATCTGGGCTTCACCGATGCCGACCGGGTGGAGAATATCCGCCGGGTGGCCGAGGTCTCGAAGCTGTTCACGGATGCGGGGTTGATTACCCTCGTGTCCTTCATCTCCCCCTTCCGGGCCGAACGCCGTCTGGCGCGCGACCTGCTGGGTGAGGGTGAATTCGTGGAGATCTTCGTCGACACACCGCTGGCGGTGGCGGAAGAGCGCGACGTGAAGGGCCTCTACAAGCGGGCGCGGGCCGGGCAGATCAAGAACTTCACCGGCATCGACAGCCCCTATGAAGCCCCTGAGGCTGCTGAAATCACGCTGGCCGGCGGTGCCGACAGCCCCGAGGCCATGGCCGATGCCGTGCTCGAATGGCTGACCAGCAATGGTTATGTGGACTGACCCCGGCCACAAAAGCCGCCACATGACGACATGAGCGATTATCAAGCCCGCCGGATGGAAACACCCGGCGGGTTTTTGTATTGCTTCAGGCATGCGGGCATTCATATCTGGCCTGTGTCCGGCCCATCACCACACCCGGCGCATCTGTGCTACATGAGCGCCATGACTACCATCGTATCCACGGATGAGACCGCCGCCCGGTCCGCCGAACACCAGCCTCCCAACGCACCCTTCTGGCGCACCACCCCGCTTGCCGCCATGTCTGCCGAGCAGTGGGAAAGCCTGTGCGACCGCTGCGGGCGCTGCTGTCTGGTGAAGCTGGAAGACGAGGATACCGGGCAGATCGCCTATACCGATGTCGCCTGCCGCCTGTTCGATATCGAGGGCTGCCGCTGCGCGGACTATCCGAACCGCAGCCAGACCGTACCCGAATGCGTGCGCCTGACCCCGGACGTGGTGGAAACGCTGGGCTGGCTGCCCCCCACCTGTGGCTACCGACTGGTGCGCGAGGGCAAGGACCTGCCCTTCTGGCATCCGCTGGTTTCCGGCACCTATGAAAGCGTGGTGACGGCGGGCGTCTCCGTCTCCGGCCGTGTCTCGGGGCTGGAAGGGGAGTTCGGCCTGTTCGAACTGGTGGACCATATCGCCAACTGGCCGGTGCGCTGGCCCAAGGCGGCGAAGAGCCCGGCGGGGGTTAAGGTGGCAAGACCGAAAGCTCACCGCAGCCGGTGATTAACCGCATGCATTTGGATTCTGACGTGTTTGCATACGGGTGATCTGAGGATGGCAAGAACGCAAAAACAAACACTTGGTGATTGGGGAGAAATGCTGGTTTCCTCCGAATGCTTTTGCCCAGCATGCAAACGCCAGAAAACGATGAGACTTCTACCCCCAACTTCAAATGCGCTGATTTGATTTGTGATTTTTGCGGTTATCTCACTCAAGTTAAGACTGCAACTGTGCCCAATGTCGATATCGTGCCGAAACGTATTCTTGGGGCAGCTTGGCAACCGCAGAAAGAGAGAATGGAAGCTGCCATCTATTTCTCTTTGTATTTGGTCCTGACGGATCAGGACGAACATCTTCTTCAATCTTTTTTCTATCGAAGGATCTCCAAGAACCAGACATGTTCCTGCCAAGAGCCCCCCTATCAGTCACAGCCAAACGCGCTGGTTGGCAGGGGTTTATCATTCAGCTCGAAAAGGTGTCTGACCGTTTTGTGCGCCTCAAATGATCACGCTGAATATCTCATGTAAATCAATACCAAGTCAGCAAGACTGTTAACCCACTCCCCCCGCCACCGGCACCCAGAGCACATCCTCGATCTGCCGTGCGCCGGAGGCCAGCATCACCAGCCGGTCGAGCCCCAGAGCGCTGCCGCTGGCTTGCGGCATGAGGGCAAGGGCGGCGAGGAAGTCTTCATCCAGTGGATAGCGCTCGCCATAAAGACGGGCCTTTTCGTCCATGTCGTGAAGAAAACGGCGGCGCTGTTCCGCCGGGTCTGTCAGTTCGCCAAAGGCATTGGCCAGTTCCACACCGCAGGCATAAAGCTCGAACCGCTCGGCAAAGCGCGGGTCTGCCGGTTTGGGACGCGCAAGAGCGGCCTCGCTCACCGGATATTCGCACAAAACGGTGGCCCGGCCCATGCCCAGATGCGGTTCGATATGGGCCACCAGCGCCTTGGAGAAGAGATCCCCCCAGCCATCATCCGCCGCGACATGAACCCCGCTTGAAGCCACGGCTTCGGCGAATGCGGGCACCAGAGGGGCATTGTCCGCCCCCGGCTCGGGCAGGAAGCGCTCCAGATCCATCCCGGCATAACGGGCGAAAGCCTGCACCAGCGTCAGACGTTCGGGTTCGGCGAAGGGGTCGCAATCATGCCCGCGCCATGAAAACCGGGCGGCTCCTCCCACCTGCGCAGCCAGGCTGAGCAGGGCAGCGCAATCTTCCATCAGTTTTTCATACGGCGCGCCTACCCGGTACCATTCCAGCATGGTGAATTCCGGATGATGGGTGCGCCCGCGCTCACGATTGCGGAACACCCGCGCCAGCTCAAAAATCCGCTCCTCGCCCGCAGCCAGAAGTTTCTTGGCCGAAAACTCAGGCGAGGTGCGTAGATAGAGGTGACTCACCTCACCATCAGACCCGATCAGATCTGTACCGAAAGCATGCAGATGGGTCTCATTGCCGGGCGAGCGCTGGAGCACCGGGGTTTCCACCTCCAGAAAATCCTGCTGTGCGAACCAGCACCGGACTGCCGCCGTGATACGCCCGCGTGCGAGAAGGAAAGGTCGCCGGTCCGCATGCCGCTCCCGGTCCCACCACGGGCTCTGGCCGAGGGCGGAAACCGACGCAACACCGGAGCCTGATACTTTTTTCACGCGAGAAAATCCTTTAACCCGGCAAATGACGCTCACAATACCAGCCGTGAGGGTGGCGCTTGACGCGAAGATGGCTATGGTGCGCGCCATATATCGATAAAAGCGGCCCGCCGCCGCAACCAGTTCAAGGAAGACGCGACGTGGTCAAGGTTATCGCCAGCTCTCTGCGCAAGGGCAATGTTGTCGATCTCGATAACAAGCTCTATGTGGTCATTACGGCCGAGAATATTCACCCCGGCAAGGGCACTCCGGTGACCCAGCTTGACATGCGCCGCATCTCGGATGGCGTGAAGATCTCCGAACGCTATCGCACCACCGAGCAGGTGGAGCGCGCCTTCGTGGAAGACCGTCCGCACACCTTCCTCTATGAGGATTCCGACGGCTACACCTTCATGAACCCGGAGAACTATGACCAGGTCATCGTCACCAAGGATATCATGGGTGACCTGGCCGTCTATCTTCAGGAAAGCATGGAGTGCATGCTTTCCACCCACAATGGCAACCCCATTGCGGTGGAACTGCCGGCCCGCGTGGTACTGGAAGTGACCGAGACCGAGCCGACCGTGAAGGGCCAGACCGCCTCTTCCTCCTACAAGCCGGCCATTCTTTCCAATGGCGTGCGCACCAGCGTGCCGCCCCACATCGCCACCGGCACCCGCATCGTGGTGATGACGGCGGACGCCTCCTATGTGGAGCGCGCGAAGGACTGAGCCTGAGCGCCCGGCCACTGCCGGTGCATAAGGCTCTGGGGCCTGTGCGGTTTCAGATTGACGTTTCAAGGCCCGTGGACCTCAGGTTCACGGGCCTTTTCTGTGGCCGGGGGCTGCTGACCCGTTGAGCTGCGCACAGGTCGAGCATTTCAGGATTTCATTGAAACGGCGGAATGCGCCAACCTTTTGAGTGGTCTCACCTTTTTCCCGCGAGCCACTCTCCACTTCACTCGAAAATGCTCTGGAACCACCAGTCTGCCACTCCGCCTTACCCGTGCTCGGCTTTCCTGCGACAGAACAGGAGACCTCGCTTTTCAGGTTCAAAACAGCGATGGCCCTGAAGGAATTTTCGCGTGAAGTGGAGAGTGGCTCGCGCAAAGAATCTCGCCCATACAATGTATGGATCACGTCCCAATTTCATGAAGTGGGGAAACAATCTCGAGATCTGTGACCTGCGCCAATGCCCAGAAGACGCCCCTCTTGGTGCATGAACAGCAGGCCCTCACGCCAGCCCATCGCACCTGCCTATACACCTGCCTCATATCTGCCTGGGCCGGCTATTCCCTCTCTCCCGCTCCACCACCCGGCTTTGCCCCGCGCACATCCGTTGGGGCGATGCCGAAACGGCGGCGGAAGGCAGTGGCAAAGTTGGCGGGGTAGCTGTAGCCCACATGGAAGGCGGCCTGCGAAACGGTCCACCCCTCTTCGCTCAGGCCCGCCCATGCCCGCTCCAGCCGCTGCTCGCGCAGGAAGCGGAACACCGGCTGGCCCACCACCGCGCTGAACTTGGCCTTGAAGGCGCTGGCGCTCATGCCAGCATCACGCGCCAGATCCTCCAGCCGGTGGTCCTTGTCGAGCTGGGAAAGAAGCTGGTCACGCACCGCCCATATGCGCGCCACTTCGCGCGGGCTGGAGGGAGCAACGTCAACTGGCGCTTCCCCGAACTCCTCCAGCGCCAGTGCCAGCAGGTCCAGCGCGCAGCTTTCCGCGCGCAGCCGCCCCACAAGACCGGTCATGGCAGCGGGAAACAGCGCGCGCCCCAGATGCGCGGCACGCGGCCCATGATGAAGCGGCCGGAAGCGGGTGCACCCGAGATAGCCCTCAAGCGCTTGTGCCAGATCATCATCGCGCAAGGCATCGCTATGGGCCTGAAGCACCAGATAACGGGTGCGGTCTCCGGCCCGGAAACGGCCTGTCAGCGACGTGCTGTCCTGAGAGGTAATGGCGAGCGCCTGCCCGCAACCGACCGTGAACGCGCGACCGCCCTCCACCTCATAGTGATGGGCCGCGCCATCCAGCGCCAGCATCACGGTCAGGCTGCGGTCCAGCACACCGGAGCGGCAATTGTCGATCACGGTGGTCAGGTCGCTGATGCACAGCCGCAACCCTGAGGGCAAATGATGGGTGGCGACCATGCCCTGCGCCAGCAGCGCACCCGGCAGGCTGCGGGCCGATCCCCCAACCTGCTCCTCACGCACGTCACAGTCATAGCCCCAAGCCTGCGCGATATCCGCAAGATTGGACGCCACGATGCCTCCCTCACGCGAGGTGAAGGGCGCAGAGCGCTGGGCTGGGTTCAGAACGTCCATGGGCAAGAGGTCACCATCAATCCGCGACCATCAGCATAGCCTGCGTCCGCAGTTGAATCCATTCATCCACAACGGTTTGATGCGATTCCAGAAAGGAGGCCCAGCCCCTGCCCCCCACCCCGGCATACAATCAGCCGGAGCGTATGAGGCACGCTCCGGCTGATTGACGAACCGTCCTGTCAGAAGGACAGCTCGATCCCAGCACCCAGCACCCGGCCAAGCCCCGGGGTCACAGCCAGCACATCCGGTGTATAGGCCGTGCCTGCCACCTCGATATTTTCATCGAACATGTTGCGAGCGAAGCCATAGACCTTCACGCGCTCATTCTGCCAGCCCACCTTGGCATTCACGATATGATAGGGGGCAAGATCAAAGGTATTGGCGAGATCCGCCGCCCGGCCACCCGTGGCGAACTGGTATTCCAGCGTGCTCACCACCTCACCCGGCAGAAGCAGGGTCGACAGCGACAGGCGGTTCTCAACCCCCAGCATGCCGGACCATGTGGCGATGCCGGGAAGGCCGTTGCCATTCTTCGCGCCCGAGGGATCATTCGCGGCCACATCGGTGAAGGCGGCCTGCGTATAGCCGATACCGCCATAGACGCTCCACATCTCGTTGAAGCGGTAGCGGGCATTCGCCTCGAAGCCATAGGTGTAATAGTTCAGCGCGACGATGTTGAACGTGTTCGCCATCATGTCGAATGCGTTCACATGGCCGTCGAGCACATTGTTGTAGAAGATCGCGCCATCCAGATCGAGCCGGCCATCCAGCAGGGTGGTGCGCCCGCCAATCTCATAGGTCCACACATAGGATGCGGGATAGGACGGAGCCGGTTTGCCGAATACCGAGAACATGTTGAAATAGGGGAAGCCGGCATTGGAATAGCCGCGCCGGATCGATCCATACAGCAGGCTTTCCTCATTCATCTTGTAGCTGAGCGACACCCCGCCCGCGACATAGGGGTCGCTCACCTTTCCATATTCCACGAAGGACGGCACCGTGCCGGGCGCGCCATTGGAAATATAGAGCCCATCGCGCGAAACGCTGTCATAGCCCACGCGCGCGCCGGGGGTCAGGGTCCAGCGCTCTCCAAGGGGAATGCCAAGCTCGGCGAAGGCCGAATAGCTGTCGAGCGTCAGCTTCGAATTGTAGAAGCCGTTCTGGGTGGGGCCGAAAGAGCTGGTATTGGTGCCCGCATGCTCGAAATCGGAACGATAGACACTCAGACCCGCGATCCAGCGCAGCGGCGCTTCAGGCTTGGATGTGGCACGCAGTTCACCGGAATAGGCCCGCTCCGTGAAATTGTAGCGCGTGCAGTCCGAGCAGTTGGTGCTCATGAAGAAGCTCGGCGGCAGGCCGGTCACCTTTGAATAGATGAGCGCGTCCGTATTGTCCGAATCCATGGAGGTGTTGATGTCCTGAATGCCGATGGTGGCGGTCAGGTCGAAACTGTCAAACTCGTGCTTCACCTCTGCCGAACCCACGGCCAGCTTGCGCTTGAAGGCGAGCGGCTCATCCAGCATCACGGCCGGGTAGTTCGGGCCACCGCGCAGGATGTAGTTGAAGGTGTTCCGGCTGTCCTTTTCATAGAAACCGTTGATCGTCACCGTGGTGCTCTCGCCCACAAACCAGCGCAGGGCACCGCGCGCCGCGCCGATATCGTAATCCGGCAGTTTCGAGCCATCGAGCAGATTGGTGACATCGCCCTTGCCGCTGCTGAAGCGCACCGCGCCACGGGCATTGAGCACACCGGGAATGAGCGTGCCGCCGGCGATCACATCGGTCAGGAAGGTGCTGTTTGTGCCGATCTCGCCGCGCACTTTCAGCTCGCGCTCACCATCCGGCTCGGCGGTGACGATATTCACCGTGCCGCCCTGGCTGGAACGACCGAACAGCACATTCTGCGGCCCGCGCAGCACTTCCACCCGCTGCACATCCAGAAGCTGCTGGGAGCCCGAATAAAGCGAGAGCGGGTTGCCATTAAGCGCATAGCCCACGGTGGAATCGAACGGGTTCTGCGGGAAGCTCAGCGTGCCCACGCCGCGAATGGCCCCGAAGGCAAACAGCGGGTTGCCAACATCCGTCACCGAATAGTTCGGGACGGAACGCGAAATATCCACGGCCGCATTGGCCGGCGATTCCATCCCGATCTCGCGGGCGGTAACAAGGCCGATACTGACCGGAATATTGGCCAGTGGCTCCGCCTCCCGGCGTGCCGTCACCTGCAACGCCTCCAGCGTAATGACGCCACCATTCCCGGAAGCTGCGGCATCCGCCTCCGGTACAGAGGCTGGCTGTGGGGCGGCGGGCTGGGCAGAGGCTGGCAGGATCGTGGGCAGCCATGCAAGGCTTGTTGCACAGGCAAGCGCGATCGCAATGCGGGGTCCCGGAAGCGACACCTTCTCCTCCAACCATCAAGATTTCACCCGCCGGTGGGGTGCTGCATGAAAGAACCGGCCTCGCCTGATGAGTAGAGAGATTGGTGCCGAAGAACCAGAATGCAGGCCTTTGCGGGCAGATGAAGCTTGTTTGCGCGCAGTCAATACATGTTGATCTGCTCAAATAACAACAAGTTTCGAAGCATATTCTATATTTAGAATAAATATAGAATATGCGCCTCTTGCCACCAAGACTTCATGCGCGTGGACTTTCGCAAATGCAATTTATCCGCTCGCAAACGTCAGCCCGATGGCCATGATGCGCTTTGACTTCTAAGGCAAAGGTGATGCGGGAATGCCTTGCATCACCAGCAGGGGTCATTTCGTATCGTGCGACACATCGCGATTTTCGCGCTCGCCTTCCAGCAATATCTGGCTCTGGCCCTGATCTCGGCGGTCATCCCCGTAGTGCTGCGGGTAGATGGAACAAGCCTGGAGGTGGTGGGGCTGTTCAGTGCCGCGATGTTCGCCTTCACCATCAATTTCCTCTGGGCACCGCTGGTCGACAGGCACAGGCCCGGCTGGTTCGGCCGGCTGGGTCTGCGGCGCTCATGGCTTCTGGTCACACAGATCGGCAGCGCGCTGGTGGTGGCGGCCATGGGAGTGATGAATCCCGCCCTTCATGTCGGCGGCCTGTTCGTGGCGGGGGTGGTTCTGGCGCTGGTGGTCGCCACCCAACGGATCGCCACACTGGGCTATGTGGCGGATGTGCTGGCCCCGTCCGAGCGCGGGACAGGAGCTGCCGCAATGGGATGCGGCGCGGCCATCGCCAATGCCGGTGGGGGCGCGGCCTGCCTGGCCCTTGTTGCCGCGCTGGGCTGGCAGCCGGCAGTCCTGATCTTTGCCGCCGGCCTTCTCATCCTCGGCCTCACCTTGCTGCGCCTGCCGGAGCCGGAACCCACGGCACCGCCCCCGACTGGCTACACCCTGCGGATCATGGCCGGCACACCCCAACTCTGGGGCGTGGCAAGCACCGTGGCGCCGGCCGCATTCGGCATCGCCATGGCCTATGCGATGGCGATGCCGCGTCTGGTGGATGCCGGCTTTGAAATGACCCAAGTGGGGTTGCTGGGAGCCGGCGCAAATGTACTTACTTTCCTCATGCTCGCGCCCGCCGCAGGGCTGGTGGTGGGGCGGATGCAGCCCCGCCGGGCGGTGCCGGGCAGTTGCCTGCTGCTGGCCGTTCTTCTCATGCTGGCAGCCGCAGCTGGAATGCAGGTGGGCGCAGCTCCGGCCGCCATCATCGCGCTGGCGGCGGTGATGAGCGCCATCGCCATCCAGCATGTGGCATTCACCAGCTGGTTTCTGGCGCTGGCCCGCTCGGGCCATGCCGCATCGGATGTCACCTTCCTCACCGCCATGGTCGCGGCCGTGGCACTGGCCGGCTTTGCCCTGAGCGGCCCGGTGGCGGAACATTTCGGCTATGGCGCGACCCTGTTTTGCGCCGCCGCCGGCTACGGACTCTCCGCCCTGCTGGTCTGGATGCGCAGTGCCCGCCGACATACGCCCGCATGTGCAGGAGGCCCGGTATGATCCGCCTGCTGCGCCCTGTGGCCCTGCCAGTACTTCTGGCCATGGTCTTGCAGATGGCCTCCGCCGTGCTGGTTCTGGCCCCCCTGCTGGGCATGAGCGAACTTGCGCGCCAGCTTCTGTCCCCCACCCCGGAGCCGGATGCGATGTGGCGGCTGGTGTGGTTATCCGCCCTCGGGCTTGGCCTTGGTCTTGGCCTGCGGGGGGCGGCGGAACTCATCACCCATCTGGCGGACCATGCCCTCAGCCTGCGGCTGCGGCTGGCGGCGAGTGATCGCATCGCCCATGCCCCGCTCGGCACCATCACGGCCATGGGCTCCGGCCATATCAAGCAGGCGATGCAGGATGACGTGGCCGCGCTTCATCACCTTGTCGCCCATTCCGGGCTGGATCTTGCGGGGGCGGCAGCCACTCTTGTCGCCATCATCATCATCCTGTGGGGTATGGACCCGGTGATGACCTCAACCCTGCTGCTTCCCCTCGCCCTCTATCTGCTGCTGTATCAGCGGGTGCTGGCCGCCTGTGATGCCCCCCGCATAGCTGCTTATGGCGTGGCGCTGGGGCGGGTCAATCAGGCGGTGCAGGAATTCATCACCGGCATGCCCACGGTGCGGATGTTCGGCACGGGTGATCAGGCCCATCAGGCTTATGGCAAGGCCATCGCCGCATTCGAGACCTTCTATCTGGCATGGGTGAACCCGCTGCTGCGGCCAGAAAGTCTGGCTGGCCTTGCCATTGCCCCCATCACCCTGCTGACCCTGATGGCGGGGGCGGGCCTGCTGCGCGTGCAGACCGGCGGCATGGATGCGCTAGACCTTTTACCCTTTGTCCTGCTGGCTCCGGCCCTCTCCTCTCCCTTCAGCCGGCTCATCCGGGGCGCACAGGGTTTGCAGGCCTCACACGGTGCGCTGGAACGCCTGAGCACGGTTCTGGCCCTGCCGCAGGCCGCGCCGCCCACCCAGCCGCAGGCTCCGGCTGGCAGCAGCGTGCGGTTCGAACAGGTGTGTTTTGCTTATGCCGACGAACAGGAGGCGAATGGTGATCCCGTGCGGTCTCGTGGCACATTGCATGACATCAGCTTCGAGATGACGCCCGGCACGGTCACCGCACTGGTCGGTGCATCCGGCTCCGGCAAATCCACGCTGGCGCGCATGCTGCTGCGCTTCCACACCCCCCAAAGCGGATGCATCCGCATCGGCGGGGTCGCGCTGGAACAGATTCCCGAAGATGCCCTCTACCGCCATGTGGGTTTCGTCTTTCAGGACACTCGTCTGCTGCGCGCCAGCGTGCGCGAGAATATCGCCCTGGGCCAGCCCGATGCTTCCATGGATGTCGTGGAGGCGGCTGCGCGGATGGCCTCCATTCATCAGCGCATCATGGAACTGCCTCGCGGCTATGACAGCATCTGCGGCGAGGATGCCCGGTTCTCGGGCGGCGAGACCCAGCGCATCGGTATCGCCCGCGCCCTGCTGCATGCCCCGCCCATTCTGGTGCTGGATGAACCCACAGCCCATGCCGACCCACAGACAGAGGCAGATATCCAGAAGGCTCTCAGCGCCCTTCTCGCCCGCGCCAGAGCATTCTCGCCGCAGGCGGAGACTTGCTCAGATGGAGAAAGAACAGTACCCGGGATAGCCGCAACACAAGATGGCGGATCCTTTCCTCATCCTCGAGAAGCGCACGATCTCTCTCATAACCAGAGCATATTGGTCATCGCCCATGATCTGACCACCATCACGCAAGCCAACCAGATTCTGGTGCTGGAAGCAGGTCGAATCAAGGAGCGCGGTACGCATGCGGGTCTGCTAGCTGAAGGAGGCACCTATGCCCGCCTCTGGAACGCCCGGCAGAGTGCCTCCTCACCGCTTGAGAGCGCACAGGTGAAGCCATGATTTTGCGGCGTCTCGAATGCCTTCTGGGCGAACAGGACCGCAAGCGGGTGCCGGCTTTCATCGCGGCGGCCTGCCTGGCCAGCCTGATGCAGGCCATTGCCTTCGTGCTGCTGGTGCCCTGCCTTGAAGCGCTGCTGCGCGGTGCCATGCCAACAGCCTCTTTCTGGCTGGCGGCCAGCCTTGTCGCTGTTGCCGGCGCGTGGTGGGCCACCCATGCGGCAACCCTCAAGAGCTTTGATCTGGCCCTGGCGCTGTTGCGGAATCTTCGGATACGACTGGGTGCGCATCTGGTGCGGCTTCCGCTGGGCTGGTTCACGCCTGTGCGCACAGCCCGTATCGCCGGAACCATCAGCCAGGGGGTGATGGAACTGCTGGCCTTGCCGGCCCATCAGCTGATGCCGCTGGTGCAGGCCTGCGTGGTGCCGCCGGTGGTGGTGGCAGGCATGGCGCTATTCGACATCCGGCTGGCGGCCGCCGCCGCGCTGCTCTTTCCCTGCATCGGCCTTGTCTATTGGTGGGCCGGAAGGCTGGGCCAGAGCGCGGACCGTGCAGTCCATCAAGCCGCTGAGGAAGCCGGGCAGCGTGTGGCGGAGTTTGCGCAGGCACAGGCGGTGTTGCGCGCCTATGGGGTGGTGACGCGTGGCCATGGCGCGCTGGAAACCGCCCTGCGCCAGCAGAACCGGGCCGGACGACGACAGCTCTGGATGGTTCTGCCGCCTCTTCTCGCCAATTCATGGCTGGTGCAACTGGGCTATCTCAGCCTCATGGCCATGATGGTTTATCTCGGGCTTGGTGGATCTCACCCCGCCCATGCCGTCACTCTCGTGGCGCTGATGGTGCCGGTGGCGCGCATGCTGGAACCGCTGGGCGATGTCGCCTCTTCGGGTGCAGGCATCCGCATGGCCTCCGCCCAGCTGTCTCAGGTGGAAGGGATATTAGCCGAGCCCCCGCTGCCCTCTCCTGTCCGGCTCGCTCCGCCGCCCACGGGCAGCACGATCAGCTTCACGGATGTGCGGTTCAACCATGGCAATGGTCCGCCGGTTTTAGACGGACTGGATTTCACGCTGGAACAGAACACCACGACTGCGCTGGTGGGCCTATCCGGCGCTGGAAAATCCACAGTGCTGCACCTCATCGCCCGGTTTTTCGATGTGGACTCGGGCTCCGTGACCATCGGCGGCATGGATGTGCGGGCACTGGAACCGACGGCCCTTTCGGCGCTGGTTTCGCCCGTGTTCCAGAACACGCATCTGTTCTCCGGTACGATCCGTGAAAACGTGCTGATGGCCCGCCCCAATGCGGATGACGCAGCACTCGATCATGTCGCGACTCTGAGCGGGCTTGAGGCCATGCTGGCGCGCCTGCCCGGAGGCTGGCAGTGCAGTGTGGGCGAAGGCGGCCATGGCCTTTCCGGCGGAGAGCGCCAGCGGGTCTGCATCGCCCGCGCCCTGCTGAAGGACGCACCCATTCTACTGCTGGATGAACCCACCAGTGCGCTCGATGCACATAATCGCGCGACCTTTGGCCAGATGCTGACGGCCCTGCACGGACACAGAACCATATTGGTCATCGCCCATCAGTATGAGTGGATTTCCGCCGCTGACAGGGTTCTGGTGCTGGAACACGGACGGGTGGTGGAAGATGGCACGCCATCAGAGCTTCTGGTGCGCGGCAGCGCTTTTGCAGCCCTGCATCATCAGCGCAAGGCGCTGCATGCAGGCTGGCATATCTCACCGAAAGTCTGAGAACGTCTGCCGCCCCGGAACCGACATCACAGCCGGCGCAGGCTCACCTCGGCCACTTCATGATCTCCGGCCTTGCGCAGGATGAGATCTGCCCGCTGGCGCGTGGGCAGGATGTTTGCGGTCAGGTTCGGCTGGTTGATGGTGCGCCAGATGGAAAGTGCCCGCTCCCGCGCGCCATCATTCGAAAGCTCGGAATACCGATGGAAGTAGGAGAGCGGGTCGCGGAAAGCAGTTTCGCGCAGATGCATAAAGCGGTCGACATACCAGTGCTCCAGCACATCTTCATCCGCATCGATATAGAGCGAGAAATCGAAGAAGTCGGAGACGAAGGGAATAGCCTTGCCATCCTTTGGCGGGCGCGTGGTCTGTAGCACGTTCAGCCCCTCGACAATGAGGATATCGGGGCGGTCCACTTCCACCATCTCATCCGGCATCACGTCGTAGAAGAAGTGCGAATAGAGCGGCGCGCGCACCCGGCGGCGGCCGGCCTTGATCTCGGAAAGGAAGCGCAGCAGCAGCGGCAGGTCGTAGCTTTCGGGAAAGCCCTTCTTCTCCATCAGCCCCTCGCGCTTCAGCACGGCATTGGGCAGGAGAAAACCATCGGTGGTCACAAGGTCCACTTTGGGGGTATTGGGCCAACGTGCCAACAGGGCCTGAAGCACGCGCGCCGTGGTCGACTTCCCCACCGCCACCGAGCCGGCAATGCCGATGATATAGGGCATCTTGCCCTCGCCATCGCGCGCTTCTTCCCGCTTGTCATCGCGCTGATCGAGGAAGTAGCTCATGGCACGAAACAGCTTCTGCGTCGCCGCCACATAGAGCGAAAGCAGGCGCGAGAGCGGCAGATAAATCTGCTCCACCTCCGCCAGCGACAGATGCGCGTTCAACCCTTCCAGCCGGTCAATATCGGCCGGGGTCAGGGTCATGGGCGTATCAAGCCGCAACGCCGCCCACTCCGCACGGGAAAAGGTGCGATAGGGCGAAAGGCTGGGATCGAGGGGTTGATCCATGGCAGGCGGCCTCGCGGGAGGGGATAGCGTATTATCTGGTCGCATTTTCTTCACGCGAACCGGTATCCACTTCGCTTGAAAATGCTCTTGCCCATAATATCAGTCTTGAGGCCGGCTGGCCTTTTCCGCAAGACCGGACTGGCCGGTACGGCGGGCAAGCTCGGCATGAACCCGTGAGAGCGGAATGCCACGGGCATTGAGCACCACCATGAGGTGATACAGCAGGTCCGCCGTCTCGCTGACCACCTCATCCGCACTGCCACTGACGGAGGCAATGACGGTTTCCACCGCCTCCTCACCCAGCTTCTGTGCGCATTTGCCAATGCCCCTGTCCAGCAGGCTGCGGGTATAGGACGCGCCAGCCTCCGCCTTCGCGCGGATGGAGATGGTGGCCTCAAGATCCGAAAGGGTGAAGGCGTCACTCACGAGGATGGCTCCTGAAAAAGCAGCAGGTCATAAGCCGTGCCCGTTGGCGCAGCCCGTATTGAGCGCTTCGCCACACAGCGGTGCGCCTCAGGGATCAAGACGCACCGGCAGGCCCGCGGCGGCCAGATGTTCCTTGGCCTGACGGATGGTGTAGGTGCCGAAATGGAAGATGGAGGCGGCCAGCACGGCCGAGGCCCCGCCATCGCGGATGCCTTCCACCAGATGATCGAGATTGCCAACGCCGCCGGAAGCGATGACAGGCACGGAAACCGCATCCGCCACCGCGCGGGTCAGCGTGCAGTCAAAGCCGATGCCAGTGCCGTCGCGGTCCATGGAGGTCAGCAGGATTTCACCCGCACCAAGGCTCACAACCTCACGCGCGAAATCCAGCGCATCAATGCCGGTGGGCTTGCGCCCGCCATGGGTGAAGATCTCCCAGCGGTTCTCCTCGCCCTCACCGCTCACCTTCTTGGCATCAATTGCCACGACGATGCACTGCTGGCCGAACTTCTCCGCCGCCTCGCCCACAAAGGCGCGACGATCCACGGCGGCGGTGTTGATGGACACCTTGTCCGCACCCGCATTCAAAAGGGCGCGCACATCTTCCACCGTGCGCACGCCACCACCCACGGTGAGCGGCATGAAGCACTGCTCCGCCGTGCGGCGCACCACATCCAGAATGGTGCCGCGATTTTCGTGGCTGGCGGCGATGTCGAGAAAGGTCAGTTCATCGGCCCCGGCCGCGTCATAGGCGCGGGCCGCTTCCACCGGATCACCGGCGTCGCGCAGATCAACGAAATTGACGCCCTTCACCACACGGCCGTCTTTCACGTCGAGACAAGGGATGACGCGAACCTTCAGCATAATGTGTCCTCAGCGACCGGCCACGAGGGCCAGCGCCTCGCGCGGGTCCAGCCGGCCATCATAAAGCGCCCGGCCTGTGATGGCGCCCGCGAGCTTTGCTGCGCGCGGCTCCAGAATCTGTTCCACATCCTTCAACGAGGCGAGGCCGCCGGAGGCGATGACGGGAATGGAAATGGCATCGGCCAACGCGATGGTGGCCTCCAGATTCAGGCCTTTGAGCAGGCCGTCACGGGCGATGTCGGTATAGATGATGGCGGAAACGCCTGCATCCTCGAACCGGCGGGCGATGTCCGCGACGTCAAGGTCGGAGGTTTCCGCCCAGCCTTCCACAGCCACACGGCCATCACGCGCATCCAGCCCCACGGTCACACGGCCGGGATAGGCCTTTGCGGCCGCCTTTACGAAGTCCGGGTCACGCACGGCAGCGGTGCCGAGAATAACGCGGGTGACACCCTTCTCCAGCCAGGCTTCCACCGTGGCGAGATCACGGATGCCGCCGCCAAGCTGCACGGGAATGGACACGGTTTCCAGAATCCGCTCCACCGCCGCCGCGTTCACGGGCTTGCCGGCAAACGCACCATCCAGATCCACCAGATGCAGATAGCGGAAGCCGAGGGTCTCGAACTCCTCTGCCTGCGCGGCGGGGTCGCGGTTGAACACGGTGGCGCGTGCCATGTCGCCCTGTTCGAGGCGCACGGCAAGGCCGTCCTTCAGATCAATGGCCGGAAACAGAATCACGGGTGCCACTTCAGAAAATTGGAGAGCAGGGCCAAACCAAGGGTCTGGCTTTTCTCGGGGTGGAACTGGGTACCGGCCACATTGCCGTGGGCAACCATGGCGGTAATTGCACCGCCGTAGTCGGTTGTGGCCACGAGGTCCAGCCCATCAGCGGGTTTCAGGTGGTAGGAATGTACGAAATAGGCATGCAGACCGCCCTCGCCGGTGGGAATACCCGCCAGAAGGGGGTGCTCGCGCACGGTCTGGATGGTGTTCCAGCCCATATGCGGCACCTTGAGGTGCGGGTCGGAGACGCTGATGCGATCAACCTCGCCGCGCACCCAGCCCAGCCCTTCGCTCACCCCATGCTCGCGCCCACGCTCGGCCAGAAGCTGCATGCCAACGCAGATGCCGAGAAACGGTTTACCGCGCTGTTGCACGGCTTCGGTCAGGGCTTCCACCATGCCGGGCACGTCATCAAGGCCGGCGCGGCAATCGGCGAAAGCGCCCACGCCCGGCAGCACCACACGGTCTGCCTTGCGCACCACGTCCGGGTCGCTGGTCAGCACCACTTTCGGAGTAGGCAGGCCGGCGTCCAGTTCGCTCGCGGCGCGTTCCATGGCCTTGAGGGCGGAGTGCAGATTGCCGGAGTTGTAATCGATGATGGCGACGCTCATGCGCCAGAATTCCCTGTGTCTAGGCTGCCGATGACAGGCCCCCTGGGCTGTCCCGAGGCCTGTCCCTGTACCGGCCGCCACGAGGGCGGCCCTTCAATAAGCCCCGGCCGCAGAACTGGCGGGGCGGGAGGAGAAGGCGGAGTTGCATGACGTGATGCGGGCCGGGACGCCGGATGCCCCTGCCACTGGTCAAAGAAGCGCTGCTCCGCCGCGATCCGGTTTCGGCCACTCACCACGGTTTCCTCGACATAGCCCTGCCGCACCAGCTTGCGGGTGCGCAGCACGGCCAGATCGAGGGCGAGGAGAACATTCACCCCGGTCATGACGATGGACGGCACCGCATCCGGCACATGGGCGAACATCACCGCAAGCTGAAGCCCCACCGCAATCGCCACATAGACGCCGAAGGCCAGCCACAGCCCGTGCCAGAGCAGCACGACGGGGCCGAACAGCAAGGCGAGCCACGAGAACCCGTCGCGCACGAAAACGGCGCGATCCGCGACAGCATCAGCCGCCGCATCATCATTGCGGGTGAAAACGATCCAGCTCGCCATGCCGCACCTAGCCGCCGAGGGCGCCCTTTGTGGAAGGAATTTCGCCAGCCGCCGCCGCATCCAGCGCCACGCCTGCGCGCAAGGCGCGGGCCAGCCCCTTGAAGCAGCTTTCGGCGATATGATGCGAATTCTCGCCATACAGCGTCTCCACATGCAGGGTGATGCCCGCATTCATGGAGAAGGCCTGAAAGAACTCGCGCACCAGTTCGGTATCAAACGTGCCGATTTTCTGGGTGGGAAAGCGCGTGCGGAAGACGAGGAAGGGCCGGCCCGAAATGTCGATGGCGACCCGGGTCAGCGTCTCATCCATGGGCAGCAGGCTATCGGCATAGCGGGTGATGCCGCGCATGTCGCCCAGCGCACGCTTCACCGCCTGCCCGAGCACGATGCCCACATCCTCGGTGGTGTGGTGGTCGTCCACATGCAGGTCGCCGGTGGCCTTCACTGTCAGGTCGATGCGGGAATGACGCGCGAGCGCATCCAGCATGTGGTCAAAGAACCCGATGCCGGTGGAAATGTCGCTTTTACCCGTGCCGTCGAGATCGAGCGACAGGGAGATGCTGGTTTCCTTGGTCTCGCGGACAATGTTTGCCGTGCGCATATGTGCCTCCGAAGCCGTTTTCTATCAGCATCCTGCTCACGATACCATATGGCACGGACATGACAGCTGCGCACCCCACCGTGCGGGTCAGCCCTGCCCCCGGCTATCCGCCGGCAGAAGCACAAGGGGCCCCAGCCCCTTGCGGATGGCATCCAGCCGCGCCGCCCGGGTGGCCTCATCCAGCTTCTCCCGCTCACCAACCCCGAAGACCGGGCCGGGCCATGCCGCATCACCAGGATTGCGCGCAACGATATGCACATGAAGCTGCGGCACCATATTGCCCAGCGCCGCCACATTCAGCTTGGCGCAGCCGGAGACGCCCTTCAGCACGCCCGAAACAGCGGAGATCTCCTCCATCAGCAGGGCGCGATCTTCCGGCGCAAGATCCATGATCTCCACCCGATCCGCGCGACGGGGAACAAGCACCAGCCAGAAGAACCGCGCATCATCCACAAGCCGCACATGGCTGAGGGGCAGATCGGCAACCACCGGACCATCGGCTTCAAGACGAGGGTCCAGACGGAAGGCGGCAAGCGGATGTGACGTGAGCGGCATGTGGCTGTCCATCGAATGTATCGCCCCCATGTTATGCCCTGAAAGACTGACAGGCAAAAAAGAAGACGCACAGACAAAGCCCGGATGCACTGCCACACAGAGCTTGTGCATCTCCCATTTGGCATGTGTCATTCCCGCCACGGACAGCACAAAACCAGACTTCATATCCACTCAGACACATTCGGTGCATTGATTGCGCACCGAGCGATGGTATCTTGCTAGGGAATTGATGAAATCAGTTCAGGCATCGCATCTTTTTCCTGATGCAGGAAAATATAAGAATGGCTTTGGGCCGGAAATGCGGTGCCATTCCAGATCACGCTCTTTCCAGGATGCACCGGCGCGCGACATGTTTTCAGTCCTGCCACTTTGCATCTCATGAAAAGAGATCCGCAGATCATGACGGGTATCCGTCTGCCATGAGACAGCGGGTTCAGTTTGACACAAGGCATTGTCCGGCAAGCCATTCGCGCTGGGCAATCGGGGGGGATGGACATGAACTTGGCGAAGAGCGACCGTCTTGGTCACCAGCTTGGCCGCATGGCATGCGTGGTGGTTCTGGCAGGCAGCGCCTCAGTGGCGAGCGCGGCGGGAGCCCTTGCAGCCGATCTTCCGGTCAAGGCCAAAGCGGCGGAATATGTGAAGGTCTGCGCGGCCTATGGCCCCGGCTTCTATTATATTCCCGGCTCGGACACCTGCCTCAAGATTGGCGGCTATATCTGGCTCGGTGCCATGGCGAATGCCTCTGAAACCTTCAACCCCCAAATCAGCAATGAAACCCTGAGCAACAGACTGGTCGCCGACGACAAAGTCGACAAGCTCACCTCCCGCGTGCGGGCCATTGCCCAGTTCGATGCACGCAATCAAACGGAATATGGCACCCTGCGCGCCTTCATCGGCGTTGGTGCGAATCTTGACAGCTGGGCTGGCACGAATGGCAGCGCGCAGGTTGACCTGCAAAATGGTTTCATCCAGTTCGCAGGCTTCACGGCGGGCTACACCACCTCGGTGTTCCAGCCCAATCTGAACTACATGTTCACAAACCCCTTCACGCAGATGAACCGCAAGGTGAACCTGCTCTCCTACACCACCCAATTCTCGAATGGGCTGTCGGCCTCCGTGGCGGTGGAAGACTCCCGCCAGCATGGCGTGATGAATGCCGAGGGGCTGGGGCCGACCATCGCCGCCCTGCATCCCAACGATGTAAATGTACGCGGTGGCAGTCAGGCACCGGATGTCGTGGGTTCGTTGAAGCTGGAACAGGCCTGGGGTCTGGCCCAGCTTTCGCTCGCGGCGCACCAGTCCCGCGTGGCCTATTCTGCCGCCACCTTCCAGAATTCCTCGGACAACTGGGGCTGGGCTCTGGGCGGTTCGCTTGAATTCAAGCTGCCCCAGCTTGGTGAGGGCGACAGCATCTTCGTGACCGCCGCTTACGGCGATGGCGCGATGAACTATGTCGGCTTCTCCGGCTCCGACCGCACCGGCAGCCTCGCCACCCAGTTCGGCCGGGTGGATGGATCGGGCTTCGGGGCGTTCTACCAGCTCTCCGATGTCGTCTATAATGACGTGACCGGCGGGTTCGACAGCACCAAGGCCTGGTCGGTCACGGGCCAGCTCCGTCATTTCTGGACCCCGGGCCTGCGCTCGGCGGTACTTGGCGGCTATGTGCATGTGGATGCGCCCGATTCCGCCTATGCTTTCCAGAACGGCTTCGTGAATTTCGACATCTGGCAGATCGGTTTCAACACCGTGTGGTCGCCGGTGCGCAATCTCGATATCGGCGCGGAAGTGCTCTACTCGAAGGTCGAGAGCGGCAAGGCGTCTGGCTATAATCTGGCCCAGCAGAATCTCGCCATCACCAAGAATCAGGCCTATGGCGGCTCGACTGACCTCGTTTCCGGGGCCCTGAAGATTCAGCGCAGCTTCTGAACCGCTTTCACGTTCCGGGTATCGGGGCAGAATTCCGGCCCTGCGTCATGACGCAGCGGCACACAGGCGGGAGTGGGGATGTTCACATCCCGGCAGGTGCGGCATTCCCTTGCTTGCACCCGCCGTCACTATCCCGTAAGACGCATGGGTAAGGCCCCGGACCCAAACCGGGGCTTTGCTTTGTTCGCGCGGGCCGAAGTGACCCGCGCCGCGCGAGGAGGCAAACAGCGTGGCCAACGTTGTCGTTGTCGGCTCCCAATGGGGCGACGAAGGTAAAGGCAAGATCGTAGACTGGCTCTCGGAGAAGGCGGACGTTGTCGTTCGCTTCCAGGGCGGTCACAATGCCGGACACACCCTGGTTATCGGTGGCGTCACCTACAAACTGTCATTGCTGCCATCGGGCGTTGTACGCCCGGGCAAGCTGTCGATGATCGGCAATGGCGTGGTTCTGGACCCGCAGGCGTTGGTGGACGAGCTGGAGCGGATTGCCGCCCAGGGCGTCATCATCGGCCCGGACCGGCTGCGCATCGCCGAAACAACCCCCCTGATTCTGCCCTTGCACCGGGAGTTGGATGCGCTGCGCGAAAGCGGAAGCGCCGGCACCCGCATCGGCACCACCAAGCGCGGCATCGGCCCTGCCTATGAGGACAAGGTTGGCCGTCGCGCCATCCGCCTCGTGGATCTGGTCGATGCTGAGGCTCTTCCGGCGAAGGTGGAGCGTCTGCTCTCCCATCACAACCTGCTGCGTCGCGGCATGGGCATGGAAGAAGTGAAGGCGGACGAACTGGTCGCCGAGCTTCTGGCCATCGCGCCCAAGGTTCTGCCCTTCATGGACCGGGTGTGGGAACTGCTGGACCGCGCCCGCTCCGAGGGCAAGCGCATCCTGTTCGAAGGCGCGCAGGGCGCACTGCTCGATATCGACCACGGCACCTACCCCTTCGTCACCTCATCCAACACGGTGGCGGGTTCGGCGGCGAGCGGCACCGGCATTGGCCCTGGTGCGCTGGATTATATACTTGGCATTACAAAGGCCTACACCACCCGCGTGGGCGAAGGTCCGTTCCCGACCGAGCTGAAGGATGACGTGGGTGAACGCCTTGCCACCCGTGGCCGCGAGGTTGGCACGGTGACGGGTCGCGCCCGCCGCTGCGGCTGGTTTGATGCGGTCCTGGTGCGCCAGACCGTGCGCACCTGTGGCATCAAGGGCATCGCATTCACAAAGTTGGATGTGCTCGACGGGTTTACTGAACTTAAAGTATGTGTCGGTTATAAGGTTGATGGTCGCGAAGTGGACTATCTGCCAGCAGAAAGCGGGGCTCAGGCCCGCGCCGAACCCATCTATGAAATCATGGATGGCTGGCAGGAATCCACGGCGGGTGCGCGCTCTTGGGCGGACCTGCCAGCTGCGGCCGTCAAATATGTACGGCGCGTCGAGGAGCTGATTGGCTGCCCGGTCGCCGTGCTTTCCACAAGTCCTGAACGGGATGACACGATTCTCGTGCACAATCCGTTTCAGGACTGATCCAGCCCATCGGGCCCGAAGGCGAGCCAGCAGCACCCATGGCTGACTATTACCCGCTTCTCGTCCGCGCAATTTCCAGCCTGCCCCAGAACACCGCCGAGAATCGTCGTGCGGTGTTCGATCGGGCGCGCGCCGCTCTCATGCGGCAATTGCGCAGTGTCGATCCACCCCTGCCGGAAGGGGAGATCACGCGTGAACGGCTGACTCTCGAGGAAGCCATTCGTCGCGTGGAGGCGGACCTCGCCCCACAGGACAATGCCCCCGAGGATGATCTGCCCTTCGAGGCAGATGAGCCTGAACCCCATGCCCGCGACGCGGACCGCTCCGGCGGCTTCGCGCCGCATGAGCCCTCACGCGGGCATGATGTAGCGGACACTCCCCTGCCGCCGGCAGAATCACGGTCTGAAAAGCAGGCCGGTTCTGCACCCCTGCCACCGCCGGTGATGCGGGCGGGTGGTGATGGGAGTGACGGCCGAAGCACGGATTCCAATGCCTCCGGGCAGAAGTCGGATGCCCCCCGCGGCCCACTCCCGCCCGGCAAGGTGCGTAGCCGTGAAGCTGCCAAGGAAGCTGGCAAGGAAGGCGTGTTGCGTCCCGGCCTGCGTCCCGCTGAAAAGGCTGCACCGTCCTGGAAAAAGCCTGTTCTCTGGGCGCTTCTGGCTGCACTGGTGCTGATCGCGATTGTTATGGGCGTGATGAACCGCGATGCCATTTTTGGCAGCGCACCCCAGACCGCGCAGAAAGCCCCGGCTGCCAGCACAGCACCCGCAGAACGCCCAAAATCTGAAGATCGCGTTGCGACCACTTCTGCCGATCAGAGCCGCCGCGCACCGGCCCCTGCCCCCCGCCAACAGGCGGCCGGCACCCAGCGCGCCGTTCTGCTTGAAGAGACTCCTGGCGGCACCAGCCCGCCGCAGAGCTTTGAAGGCACAGTGACCTGGCGCACGGAAACCTTTGAAGCCGGCCCCGGCCTGCCGCCTGAAATGGGCGTACGCGGTGTCATCACCATTCCTGAACGGCAGATTTCCATGGATTTCGTGCTGCGCCGGAATGCGGACCAGACCCTGCCGGCCTCCCACACCATCGAGCTTCAGTTCAAGCTGCCGCAGGACTTCGCCTTTGGCGGTATTGCGAGCATCCCCGGCATTCGGGTGAAGCCGAACCAGCAGGCACAGGGTGTGCCCCTTGCAGGCCTCGCCGTACGGGTAAATCCCTCACTGTTCCTGATCGGCCTGTCCACCGTTCCTGCGGAGCGCCAGCGCAACATCACGCTGATGCAGATTTCGCCGTGGTTCGATGTGCCGTTCGTCTACACGAACAACAAGCGGGCCGTGATCCTGTTCGACAAGGGCGATACCGGCGAGCAGGTCTTCCAGGATGTGTTCTCGGCCTGGGGTGAACTGGTCGAGCGTGACCCGGCCGCAGCACAGCCGCAGCCGCAGCAGTAAGCCAACGGTTTCAGCCCGGACCGGCTCTGGTCCAGGCTGAGGCACGAGCTGAGAGCGCAATGAATTGAAACCGGCCTGATCCTCAGATCAGGCCGGTTTTTTCATGACTGCCCATTGGAGCATCCCCCTCACCCATGCTGAAAAACGACCCGCAGGACATGCGCCGTGAGAAGTCCATCGCAAACCGCCGCCTCATGGGGCAAGGGCCTCATCATGGATGTGCCTATGCGCGGGGCAGCAGTTCTGGCTCAACATCGAGTCAACTGAACGACCAGCTTTATGGATCGTTGGTCAAACCGGCCCGATGCTTGAGGGTTCATGTCTTATGCGATTGAGGGCGTGCAGGATTCGCCTGGCATCCGTCAAAGACCAAGATTGACCGCACCACATGCGATCTGGCGAATCAGACCGCCTCGGACGGCCAATAGACTGGGCGATGAAGTTTCACGGCCTGAAGCGGATACAACTCACATACCCTCATAGATATGCATTCCCTGATACACCAGCTGCACCGACCTCTCTCACGCATCAAAAATGCTGGATATATTCGCCAGCAAAAGTCTGATGCAGCTCCTGTAACGGCTTCCGCGAGGAACCATCGAGAAACCGGAAAGCCTCATCCGGGACGGAGGAGCTTTTCTGGCCCGCCCTTTCGATATTCCGGCACCTCTCCCGGCAGGATGGGCACACTCATCGTTTCCAGACAGGCTCAAAGACGCACATCCGTCAGAAACACCCTGCGAGCCACGAGCCCCCTCAGCAGAGCCCCTTCAGCCGATAAAGCGCTTCCAGCGCCTCACGCGGGGTGAGGTCATCGGGGTCGATTTCCTCCAGCGCCTCCAGCGCAGGTGAGGGGCGACACGAAGCACCAGCCGAAGACGCGGGCGCAGCCGGGCGGGCGGCGATGGAGAACAGCGGCAGATCATCCACCAGCTTCTGCACGGGAGAGGCCCGCTCCGCGGCTTCCAACTCCGCCAACACAGCCTGGGCGCGGATAATCACCGGCTCCGGCAGGCCGGCAAGCTTGGCCACCTGAATGCCATATGAGCGATCGGCCGCGCCGGGCACCACCTCATGCAGGAAAATCACATCGCCATCCCACTCGGTCACCTTCACGGTGGCGTTGGAAAGGCGGGCACAGCGCTGGCTCAGGGCTGTGAGTTCATGGAAATGGGTGGCGAACAAAGCCCGGCAGCGGTTCTCCTCATGCAGATGCTCAAGGCTTGCCCACGCAATGGACATGCCGTCAAAAGTAGCGGTGCCCCGGCCGATCTCATCCAGAATCACCAGCGATCGGGCCGTTGCCTGATTGAGGATGGCCGCCGTTTCCACCATCTCCACCATGAAGGTAGAGCGCCCGCGCGCCAGATCATCCGCCGCCCCAACGCGGGAGAACAGCCGGTCCACAATTCCGATGCGGGCAGCGCGCGCCGGCACGAAGGCCCCGGCCTGCGCCAGCACCGCAATCAGCGCATTCTGGCGCAGGAAGGTCGATTTACCCGCCATGTTCGGCCCGGTCACCAGAACGATGCGCCCGTCTTTCTGCCGCTCGGGGGGCGAGAGGTCGCAGTCGTTCGGCACAAAGGGTCCGCCATCACGCGCCAGTGCCTGTTCCACCACGGGGTGCCGTCCGCCCTCGATCTGGAAGGCATAACCCTCCTCCATCTGCGGGCGCACATGGCGCTCCACACTGGCAAGCTCGGCGAGGCTTGAAAGCACATCCAGTTCGGCAAGCGCATCGGCGGCGGCGCGGATGGAATCAGCCTCCTCCACAATGCCGTTTGAGAGCCGCTCGAACGCCACCTGCTCCAGCCCCAGCGCCCGCTCACCGGCGCTGGAAATGCGGCTTTCCAGTTCACCCAGCTCAAGGGATGAAAAGCGCATGGCTCCGGCCATGGTCTGGCGGTGAACGAACATCGCGGCATGCGGGGCTTCCTGAAGCCGGCCGGCATTCTGCGCACTCACCTCCACGAAATAGCCCAGCACGGCGTTGTGGCGGATTTTGAGGGATTTGACGCCGGTTTCCTCGGCATAGCGCTTCTCCAGCGCCGCCACCACGCGTCGGCTTTCATCGCGCAGCGCCCGGGTCTCATCCAGTTCACGTTCATAACCGGAACGGATGAAACCGCCATCGCGCCGGTGCACGGGCAATTCATCGGCAAGGGCAGCGCTGAGTTCCTGCGCCAGCGGCGCCGAGACCTCAGAGAGATCATCCAAGCAGCGGGCCAGCTCTGTCGGCGGAGCGGTGTGGAACAAGGCGCGCAGGGCCAGCGCCCCGGAAAGACCATCACGCACCGCAGCCAGATCACGCGGTCCGCCCCGGTTCAGGGCCAGGCGGGTCAGCGCGCGGGCCATATCCGGCGCACTGGCGAGGCGGCTACGCAGTTCAGCGCGCAGGCCATTGTCATCCAGCAGGAAATCCAGCGCATCATGCCGGGTGCGGATGGCGGCAAGGCTGGTGAGTGGCTCGGCGATGCGTCGGGCCAGAAGCCGCGCGCCGGCAGCCGTCACCGTTCGGTCTACCGCCGCCAGCAGAGAGCCCTTGCGTTCACCGGAAGTCGTGCGCACCAGCTCCAGATTGGCGCGGGTGCCAGCATCGATCACCATGATGTCGCCGGCGGCTTCCTTCGCCGGGCGGCGCAAAGCCGGGCGCGCGCCAAGCTGGGTGCGCTCCACATAGGCAACAATGGCAGCGGCCGCGATCAGCTCCACCCGGCTGAAGGCCCCGAAGGCATCCAGCGCCGCGACACCATAGAAATCCGCCAGCCGCCGTTCCGCACCCGCGCCTTCAAAATTCTGGCGGGGCAGCGGAGTCACGGCCGGCCATTCACGCAGCAGGAGTTTCAGCTCCGCATCATCCAGCAGGGCGTCGGAGACCAGAATTTCAGCCGGATTGATGCGGGCGAGGTCTCCGGGCAGATCCTCCCGCGAGGTTTCAGCCACGCGGAAATTGCCGGTCGACATATCGGTGAAGGCCAGCGCCCAGACGAAGGCATCGGCCCCCGCACGCACGCGAGCGAGCGCCGCCAGCACATTTTCCTGCCGGGCATCCAGCAGCGTGTCCTCGGTGAGGGTGCCGGGGGTTACAAGCCGGGTCACCCCGCGCTTCACCACGGATTTGTTGCCGCGCTTCTTGGCCTCTGCCGGGTTCTCCATCTGCTCGCAGACCGAAACCCGGAAGCCCATGGCGATGAGCTTGTTGAGATACTCCTCCGCGCGCTCCACCGGCACGCCGCACATGGGAATATCCAGCCCCTGATGCTTGCCGCGCTTGGTGAGCACAATGCCCAACGCGCGCGAGGCCATTTCGGCATCGGTGAAGAACAGCTCGTAGAAATCACCCATCCGGTAGAACAGCAGACTGTCCGGATTGGCGGCCTTGATCTCCAGAAACTGCACCATCATCGGCGTCACCTTGCCCTCATCGGCGCGCGCAATGGCAGGCGCGTCCTGCGCGGGTGCATCAGCAGCGTCGGGAGAAGGGGAGGCTTTGGGAGAGGCGGCTTTTCTGCTCATGCGGCCAAGCTAGAGCATTTTCGAGCGCCGTGGGTACCGGGTGGCGTGCAGAAAAAGCGACCATTCAACAAGTTGGCGTATGTCTGCGGTTCATTGTGGGAAACACAGAAGCATGCTGGCCACAGCGGGCGGTCCTGTCAGCACAAGGCCCGCCCACTTGGCAGGAGGCGGAAGGCATTGCTGGCATTTGTTGCATCAAGCCCCTGATGATCGCAATCTGCCACCCCGAAATGACGGCACGCTATTCCGGGATGGGACAGATCTTGAGGGCGGCCCGCTCGCTGTTTCACAATCGAACGCAGGAGGGCGGAGCTGGCCGAAGCTCCCCGGCCCTCAGAAGCCCTCAAGCACGATCTTGCCGCGCGCACGGCCGGTTTCGATCAGCTCATGAGCGCGTCGCACATTCTCCGCCGTGATTCGCCCGAAGCTCTCGGTTGCCGTGCTGCGGATGCGTCCGGCCTCAACCAGCTCTGCGGTTTCATTCAAAAGGGCCCCCTGCTCGCCCATGTCGGCGGTCTGATACAGGGAGCGGGCAAACATGAACTCCCAGTGCACGGAAGCCGATTTCCGCTTAAAGGGGCGAATATCCAGCGCCACAGGGTCATCAATGAGCCCGAACCGGCCCTGCGGGGCAATCAGTTCCGCAATTTGCACCTGATGCGCATCGGTCTCGGTGGTCGCAAACACCCAGCCGGGTGCGCCAAGCCCCAGCGCCGCGACCTGCGCCGCCAACGGCTGGGCGTGGTCCACCACATGATGTGCGCCCAGTTCCTTCACCCAAGCCCGGGTTTCGGGGCGCGAGGCGGTGGCGATGATGGTGAGGTCTGTCAGCGCCCGCAGCAGCTGGATGGCGATGGAGCCCACCCCGCCAGCACCTCCAATCACCAGAATGGCAGACGCCGCACCCGGCACCGGGTGGCGCACATCCAGCCTGTCGAACAGCATTTCCCATGCGGTGATGGTGGTCAGGGGCAAAGCGGCGGCTTCAGCATAGGTGAGATTGGCGGGTTTGCGGCCCACGATCCGCTCATCCACCAGATGCAGTTCGCTGTTGGTGCCCTGCCGGTTGAGCGCGCCCGCATACCAGACCTCATCGCCGGGGCGAAACAGGGTAACATCCGGCCCCACCGCCTTCACCACACCGGCCGCATCATAGCCCAGCACCTTGAAGCCGCCTTCCGCGGCCGGCGCGCTCTTGCGCACCTTCGTATCCACTGGATTGACGGAAACGGCGCGCACCTCCACCAGCAGGTCTCGGCCCTGAGGTATGGGGTCGGACAGCTCCACATCAAGCAAGGCATCGGTCCGGGTGATCTCGCCGGGGGTCTTGTAGGCAACGGTTTTCATCGCACTCTCCATTCCAGATGGAGAGAGGATAGGCTAACTTCTCATTTCGCCAATACGTACAAGAAAAGCCTATAGTGTCAAAAACTATACTGTAAGAAGGCTCGTATCATGGCCAAGCGCCCCCACTCCCGCTTCGATTGCAGCCCCGGATGCGCAGTCGAGGCCGCAATCAGCGTCATTGATGGCAAATGGAAAAGCGTCATCCTCTGGCATCTGCTGAATGAGGGCACGCTGCGCTTCAATGAGCTGGGCCGGCGCGCACCCAGCGCCACCCCGCGCATGCTGACCACCCAGCTGCGCGAGCTGGAGCAAGACGGGCTGGTGCACCGGCAGGTATATGCGCAGGTGCCGCCAAAGGTGGAATATTCGCTCACCGAACGGGGACGGGAGCTTGAACCCGTGCTGATCGCGCTAAAAAGCTGGGGAGATGCCCATATGTCGCTGTTCACCGGCACGCTGGGATGAATGGCGCGAACCGTACTTCATCTCAGCATTCACATCTGGCGGCGCGGGAACGCCGCACCTCAAGGAGAATGAGATGACGCTCACAACAGCGGCATGGCTGGCCGTGGCCGCCTATCAGCTTCACATCATGGAAGAGTTTTTCTTTGACTGGCGCAACTGGGCGTGCGAGGTGATCAGGCTGCCGGTGGAGTGGCCCGATTTTTACGTGACAAATGCGTCGGTGGTGGTCCTCGGCATTGTCCAGGCCATGCTCGCGCCCACACTTCCGCTGGTCGCCCTCAGCTTCAGCGGGCTGATGCTGGTGAATGCAGTCCTGTTCCATTTTATGCCGATGATCCGCACCAGAGGCCGTTTCTCGCCGGGCGCGGCAACGGCGCTGTTCCTTTTCCTGCCCAGTGTCGCGCTGACCTGGTGGACGGCGCTCGAAACCGGGGCAGCAGATGCGGGCACCATTGCAATCGGGGTGCTGATTGGGGCACTGCTCATGGCCTACCCCATCGTAATGTTGCGCCTGCGCACGAAACCCTATTTCCAGCAGAACCGGATCGTCACCAGCGATGCAGCAAGCAGTGCGCCTCCGCATGGTGGCGCACGCTGACTTCTGGAGCGCGGGTTTGAAAACAGCAGCGCATGGCTCTGCTGCCTTTGTTTCCAGGGACCGGTGGCATATGCCGCATGAGCCCTGACAACGACGGTTGAAGAGCGAGACCACTGCCGCACGCAGATGCGCCTCTTGTCATGTAACGGCCCCGCCCTTCCGGGCAGAACCGTGACATGAGGCGTTCAGGCACCACGAGCCTGACGACACCCAAGCACAAGAAACAGAGCCCCGGCTCTCACTTGTGCTTCTCGCGATAGACACGCAGCGCCCCGACGACTTCAGCCTGAGCCTTGTCCGTATCCTCGAACCCACCGAGCTCGACGGTCTTGGTACCCTTTGGAAGCTGCTTGTAAACGCGGAAAAAGGCTTCGAGGCGTGCACGCTCGATTTCCGGCAGGTCATTGATCGACTTGATGTTGTCATAGGTGGGATCGACCTTGGAGGTCGGAACCGCGATGATCTTGTCGTCGGTTTCTCCGCCGTCCACCATCTTGAGAACGCCGATCGCGCGCACCTTTATCAGCGCACCCGGCATCACCGGCGTACGCGTGAAGACGAGCACATCCAGCGGATCACCATCACCCGCGAGCGAACTGGGAATGGAGCCGTAATTGGCGGGATAAACGACCGGCATGGACATGAAACGATCGACAAAGATATGGCCGGTCTTGTCGTCGATCTCATATTTGACAGAACTGCCGGCCGAAATCTCGACCAGCGAATAGAATTCGGAGGGATCTTCCGGCTGCGGGTAAGCGATGGGCTTCACATATCCATCAGCCATCGCGGCCGAGGCGACCATGGCAAGACCGGCAATGGCAGTGGCAACTGTCCTGAACATCATGCGTCTCCCTGTACCCGCGCGAAAGCGCATGGCCATGGGACTGCCGATTAGTCCACCCGTCTTGCAGCCATGTGACGGCGCGCGGGGTCCAGCGGCGGATAAGCTTGTTTCATGGAACCGGAGACATGCTTCAGCTCTTTGCGCCCGGCAATGTCTTCATGCCAAAGATACCCGCTTCACCCCGAAATGGGTGAATGCATTCCCCCTCCCCGCAAGGGGAAAGCAAAAGCGCATCGCCGAGCGCTTCGCCCCCTCAGCTGCGCATCAGCCCCATGGCCCGCGCTGGCGATCGGGAGCCGGCCGCCCCCAGGGATTACCGGGCGGACGCGGACTGGTGCGCGGGGAAGAACCACTGGCGGGTCCATTCGGCATGTGCCCCCCGCCCATCTGGCCCGCCAGATCGCGCAGGGCCTTGATGCGGTTCTCGGTGGCCGGATGGGTGGAGAACAGATTATCCATCCGCGCGCCCGAGAGCGGGTTGATGATGAACATGTGCGCGGTGGCGGGGTTGGCCTCCGCCTCATCATTATTCACCTGATGGGCCGCGCCCGAAATGCGCGCCAGCGCCGAGGCCAGCGCCATGGGCTGACCACAGATCTGAGCCCCGGTCCGGTCCGCCACATATTCGCGAGAACGGGACACGGCCATCTGCACCAGCATTGCTGCCATCGGTGCAAAGATCATCATGACGATGGTGGCGATCGGCCCCGGCCCGTTGCCATTGCGGTTGTGCCCCCCGAACAGCATGCCGAAATTCGCCAGCATCGAGATCGCCCCGGCGATGGTCGCCGTGATGGTCATGGTCAGGGTGTCATAATGCTTGATGTGCGCCAGCTCATGCGCCATCACGCCCGCCACCTCATCTCGCGAGAGAGAGTTGAGCAGGCCGGTGGTTGCGGCAACTGCCGCGTTCTGCGGGTTGCGCCCGGTGGCAAAGGCATTGGGCTGGGGGTTATCCATGATGAAGACGCGCGGCATCGGCAGCTCGGCCCGGTGCGCCAGTTCCCGGATCATGCCCACCAGTTCCGGAGCGGAATGGTCATCGACCTCGCGTGCGCCATACATGCGCAACACCATCTTGTCCGAGTTCCAGTAGCTGAACAGGTTGGTGGCGCAAGCAACGACAAAGGCGATCATCATGCCCTGCGTGCCGCCCAACACCCCGCCCACGACCATGAACAGGGCCGTGAGGCCAGCCAGCAGGATCACCGTTTTCAGATGGTTCATGCATCTCTCCAGACCGGACAACCCGCACCGGCATATGGGAAAAGGATGGGGTTT
>JAUCBT010000022.1:0-51418 GCA_034676685.1 Xanthobacter sp.
AACCGGCGGGCGGCAAGAATAAGCATAATTGTTCATGCTGCGAGTTAAGGCTGCCGCCCTTGTCCGCCACCATTTCCTCATCCGCGCCCGAGAATGAGCGCCGCTCTCCCTTCGTCCGCCTCGCCGAGCTTCTGGCGCAGGTCGAGCCCGGCCGCGCGCCCCTGAGCGCAGCGGTGGGTGAGCCCCAGCACGCCATGCCGGCCTTTGTCGGTTCCGTGCTTCAGGATAACCTCTCCGGTTTCGGTCGCTATCCGCGCGCCGAAGGCACCCCCGCCTTCCGTGAAGCCGCCGCCCGCTGGCTGAACCAGCGCTATAATCTCGCCCATCCGGTGGACCCGGCAACCGAGGTGCTGGCGCTGAACGGCTCCCGCGAGGGATTGTTCTCCGCCGCCCTTGTGGCCCGGCATCTGGCCGGCGCGGGCAAGGACCGGCCGGTGATGCTGCTGCCAAACCCCTTCTATGCAGCTTATGCGGCGGGCGCAGAGGCTGCCGGCTGCGAAGCCGTGGTGCTGCCCACCAGCCATGAAACTGGCTGGCTGCCGGATCTTGATGCGCTTGACCCAGCACTTCTGGCCCGCACGGTTGCGATCTATCTCGCCTCTCCGGCCAATCCGCAGGGCTCCATTGCCTCGCCGGCCTATCTTGCACGGGCGCTGGAGCTGGCACGCCGCAATGGTGCCTATCTGTTTTCAGATGAATGCTATTCGGAAATCTATCTGGGCCCGGAAAAGCCCGCCGGCATTCTGGAAGTGGCGCAGGGCGAATATCACCGGGCGGTGGCGTTCAACTCCCTCTCCAAGCGCTCGTCCCTTCCGGGGCTGCGGGCCGGCTTCTGCGCGGGTGATCCCGAGTTCCTGAAGGCCTTCCTCGCCTTCCGCTGGGTGGCCGCGCCACAGGTGCCGGAGCCCTTGCAGGCTGTCGCCATCGCCGCACTGGATGACGAGACCCATGTCGAGGCCTCGCGCGCCCTGTATGCCGAAAAATTCGATCTGGCGGACCGCCTTCTTGCCGGCCGCTTCGGCTATGAGCGCCCCGGCGGCGGCTTCTTCCTGTGGCTCGATGTCTCGCACCTTGCAACGCCCACACAGAGCGGCGGCGAGGCCGCAGCCCTCAAGCTGTGGCGCGAGCAGGGCCTGCGCACCGTTCCGGGCGGATATCTCGCCCGCCGTGACCTGACCGGCGAAAACCCCTGCCAGAACTGGCTGCGGGTGGCGCTGGTGCATGATCTTTCAACCAGCGAAGAGGTGCTCATCCGCCTCATCGCCGCACTGGACTGAAGGAGAGCCGGCCCATGGCACGCCGCATACAAGTGGACGCCGTGATGCATTCACGCATGCAGCCGCAGACCTCCCGCTTCGACTTCATTCCTGAAGGCGTGCGGCAGGCCGCGCGTCGGCTCAGCCGGAAGATTGTCGGGCTGGGAATGATCGGAGCCGGTCTGCTGGCGCTGGTGGCGCTGGGCACATGGTCGGCAACCGACCCCAGCTTCTCCAACGCCACCAACTCGCAGGTACATAACCTGCTGGGGCGGCCGGGCGCGATCCTTGCAGATCTGATGATGCAGTTCTTCGGCCTCGGCGCGCTGGCGCTGGTGCTGCCCCTGCTCTACTGGGGCTGGAGGCTGGTGACGCATCGTCCTTTCAGCGCCGAAAAGCTGCGCCTCATCGCATGGGGCGTGGGGCTGCTGGGCGCATGCGCCTTCCTCGGCGCGCTGCCCACCTTCGGAAGCTGGCCCACCACCACCGGCATGGGCGGGGCCATCGGTGACCTGTTCCTGCGCATTGCGGATATCTTCGGGACGGGCGCCACAGCCGCGCTCGGCCATATGATTATTGGTGGCATCGGGGCTGCCACTGGGGCGGTTGGCCTGTTCATCGCTCTGGCAGGCGGGCGTCGCAATCCCCTGCCCGTCTCCTCCGAGAGCTGGGACGAGGACGCAGACGACGACGCGGATGATGATGAGGAAGACAACGCCACCATCTCGCTCGGTGCGCTCACCCACACCATGCTGATGCTGAAGGCCCGCCTGTTCGGCGCAGGCCTGCGCCCCTCCCGTCGCCGCAAGACCGTGGCGGAGCCGCCCGTCAATCTGGCCCCCGGCCGCGTCGAGCCCAGCCTTGGTGGCCGCAAGGCCAGCCCGGTGGAAGCCGCCGCCATCGCCTTCTCCGAACCGGACAACGATGATACGGCGCAGGACCCGCTCACCCCCAGCCGTCGCGCACGCACGGCGCATCGCGGTGCACAGGGTGCCGGACGCTATAAATTCCCGGCGCTGGAGCTTCTCACCTCACCTCCGGCCCAGCGCGCCCCGACACAGAGCCCCGAGGCGCTGAGTGAATCTGCCGCCCTGCTGCGCAACACGCTGGAAGACTTCGGCGTGCGCGGCGAAATTGGAGATGTGCGCCCCGGCCCGCTGGTGACCATGTATGAACTGGAACCCGCGCCGGGCATCAAATCCTCCCGCGTTGTCGGGCTAGCAGATGACATCGCCCGCTCCATGAGCGCCATTTCCGCCCGCGTGGCCGTGGTGCCGGGCCGCAATGTCATCGGCATTGAACTGCCCAACCCGAAGCGCGACAAGGTGCTTCTGCGCGAGCTTCTGGCCACCCGTGATTTCGGCGATTCCGGCCACAAGCTGGCGATCGCGCTGGGCAAGACCATTGATGGCGAGCCGATGATCACAGATCTCGCCCGCATGCCGCATGTGCTGGTGGCAGGCACCACCGGCTCGGGCAAGTCCGTCGCGATCAACACCATGATCCTCTCCCTGCTCTATCGCATGAAGCCGGAAGAGTGCCGCTTCATCATGGTCGACCCGAAGATGCTGGAACTGTCTGTCTATGATGGCATTCCCCACCTTCTGGCTCCTGTCGTCACCGACCCGAAGAAGGCCGTCGTGGCCCTGAAATGGGCGGTGCGCGAGATGGAGGACCGCTACAAGAAGATGTCCAAGCTCGGTGTGCGCAACATTGACGGCTTCAATGCCCGCGTGCGCGATGCCGCCGAGAAGGGCGAGACCATGGCCCGCACCGTGCAGACCGGCTTCTGCCACGAATCGGGCGAGGCCATCTACGAACGCGAGGAAATGAAGCACGAGGTGCTGCCCTATATCGTCGTCATCGTCGACGAGATGGCAGATCTGATGATGGTGGCTGGCAAGGAAATCGAAGGCGCAATCCAGCGCCTCGCCCAGATGGCCCGCGCCGCCGGCATCCATCTCATCATGGCCACCCAGCGCCCCTCGGTGGATGTGGTGACCGGCACCATCAAGGCCAATTTCCCCACCCGTATTTCCTTCCAGGTCAGCTCCAAGATCGACAGCCGCACCATCATTGGCGAAATGGGCGCAGAACAGCTGCTGGGCCAGGGCGACATGCTCTATATGGCCGGCGGCGGCCGCCTCACCCGCGTCCACGGCCCCTTCGTCTCCGATGAGGAAGTGGAAGAGGTGGTGGCCCACCTGAAGACGCAGGGCGTGCCCGCCTATCTCGATGATGTCACCGCCATGGATGATGACAACGAGGAAGACGGCGCGGTATTCGACAAGGGCGGCTTCGGTGGAGAGGGCGGAGATCTGTACGATCAGGCGCTGGGCGTGGTGATGCGCGACCGCAAATGCTCCACCTCCTATATCCAGCGCCGGCTCCAGATCGGCTATAATCGCGCCGCATCGCTGATCGAGCGGATGGAGGATGAGGGCATCATCAGCCCGCCCAACCATGCCGGAAAGCGCGAAATTCTTCTGCCCGAGGAAGCCGCCGAGTGATGTTGGCGGCATCTGGTTCCACGTTCCCGGTGCCTCTGGGGAAGCCCAATGGCGCAGATGAGTTGGAAGGGGTGCTTGCGCGCCCCTTTCCGCTTGTGTCACACACGCAAACGAACCACAGGATTGCCATAGGCTTGCCCTAGGAGAGGGCCAGTTACAGCTCTGTACGCCCCTCACCAGCGAGTGCACCGCCGCCGTGATCCGTCCTCGTGCCAGAGATTTCAAGATGATGCCGAACCGCACGCGCGCCAGATGCGCCCAGACCGGGGGGCTGATTCTCGCCCTGACCCTTGCGTGCGGCGCACCCGTGCAGGCACAGGACTTCCTCACCAATACGCTCGACAAGCTCTTCAAGCCGCAGGTGCAGGAACAGCCTGTGGAGCCGGAAGCGCCATCTGAAGTCTGGCAGAATGCACCAGGCATGGCCCCGCCCTCTGGTGGCATGCCCGGTGGTGTTGCGGCCCCGGCGCAGGATATGTCTCAGCAGGCTGCTCCCGGCGCTGTCCCGCTACCGCCACGCAGGCCCGGCACCGGTCCGGCCACAACCACCACAGCCACCCCAAGCGGCGGAGTGACAGGTGGCGGCATGGCCACGGGCAATCCGGAAATGGGCGCCCCCCCTGCCCCGCAGCAAGCCGGTCGCGGCGGTGTCCAGCCCCCCGTGGATGGACGCGCAAGCCCCGCCACAGTGCAGCGCATCACCGATTACTATAATTCGGTCCAGTCCATGACCGGCACCTTCACCCAGACCGACCCGGACGGAAGCCGGCGCACCGGCGATTTCTACATGCAGAAGCCCGGCCGCGTGCGCTTCCAGTATGATGACCCGAGCCCGGTGGAACTCATCGCCAATGGCCAGTCCGTTGCGGTGCGTGACCGCCGGCTGAATACGCAGGACATCACGCCGCTGGGCCAGACCCCGCTGCGCTTCCTCCTCGCCCAGCAGGTTGATCTGGCGCGCGACAAGCATGTCACCGATATTTTCCAGGACGAACGCTTCGTCACCGTGGTGATGCAGCAGCAGGTGCCGATGATGGGCACCTACAGGCTGCTGCTGCTGTTTGATGTGAAAAGCGGGGCGCTCAAGCAATGGATCATCACAGACCCGCAGGGCTATGACACGCAGGTGGTTCTGAACACCTCAAAGATGAACACCAATCCGGACCCCCGCCTGTTCGTCATCAATTTCGAACGCATCCTGCGCTGAACCCGGCACGGAGATATTTAGGCGACGGCATCTCTCCCCGGCACCTCATGCAGGTATCGGGGAGAGATGACACCTGACGGCAGACCATCAGACATAAGCGCATAAAGCCCGGCCTGAGCCGCAGGTGTACAGAGATGGATGAGAAAGGGCGGCATCTCCTGCTCTGGTAGCAAGACCAAGCTCTCAGGCCCGTTGAAATGCACCAGTTTTGCACCTACGAGCCCAATTCGAAATGAATTGAGCGTTTTCGGCGGGATATGCCGTATCCCATCAGGGCATTTTGGGCACGGCACCATGACTGTGGCCGCGCTATGCTCGGCCGACCTCTCATCCGCACAACCTCACTGCTTCCAGCATGTTGAAGTCCATGCGCGACTTAGGAGTCGGGCCCAGCCTTTACACTGGAACCCGCACTCTGCCCCCAAAGCACTTGTGCACACAGCAGGTGACGCTATGTGGAAAAACCGCTGCGGTTCAAGATCTTGGGCAGCACTACCGCCGCATCAGACGATCCCGCCATTGGCCCGCAGCACCTGCCCGTTGATCCAGCCACCATCCGGCCCGGCGAGGAACGCGACAACGCCTGCGATATCCTCAGGCTGGCCAAGCCGCTCAAGCGGGGCGAGGCGGGAGAGGCGCTCCACCAGTTCCACGGGCTTGCCATTCAGAAACAGATCTGTCGCCGTGGGACCGGGTGCAATGGCATTCACCGTGATATTGCGCCCTCGCAACTCATTCGCCAGCACATGGGTCAGCGCTTCCACACCGGCCTTGGTGGCGGCATAGACCCCATAGCCGGGTTGGTAGAGCCCCACCACGCTTGATGAAAAATTGATGATGCGCCCCCCATTGCGCAGGGTGCGCGCCGCTTCACGCAGGCCATTGAACACACCCTGCAGATTGATGGCGATCTGCTTTGAGAACATCTCATCCGCCATGTCCGCCAGCGGCGAAAGCTGCATGATGCCTGCATTGTTCACCAGCACATCCACCCCGCCATAGGTCTCCTGAGCCACCTCAAAAAGACGACGCACCGCTTCTCCATCCGCCACATCGGCCTGTATGGCTATGGCCTGACCACCAGCCGCGCTGATACGCGCCACCACATCCTGCGCCGCCTGCGCCGATCCGGCATAATTGACGACGACGGCAAATCCTTCCGCCGCCAACCGTTGCGCCACCACCGCACCGATACCGCGCGAAGCCCCGGTGACAATCGCCACCTTGCGTTCAATCTGTGTCGACATGGGGTGTTCTTTCATCCTGTTACCAGCGCATAGAATGGCCCCTTTCAATCAACGGATAATCTGCCACTATCCGCCATCTTTATCCGAATAAGACGAACAGTGAGATGGATCGCCTGACAAGCATGCAGGTCTTCACCCGTGTGGTGGAACGGCGCAGCTTCACCCGCGCGGCGGAGGACCTCGACCTGCCGCGCTCCACCATCTCGGATGCCATCCGGGCGCTCGAGGCACGGCTGGGGGTGCGTCTGCTCCAGCGCACCACGCGCCATGTCAGTCCCACTCTGGACGGTGCGGCGTTTTATCAGCGTTGCCTCTCCATTCTCGCCGAGATTGAGGATGCCGAAAGTGCCTTCACAAGCACCCATCCCGCCGGTCATCTGCGTGTGGAAGTGCACGGCACGCTGGCGCGCCATGTCATCCTGCCCGCTTTGCCCACGTTTCTTGCAGCATATCCCGATATCGACATCCATATGAGCGAGGGAGATCGCTGGGCAGACCCGGTCCGTGAAGGGCTGGACTGCGTGGTCCGGGTGGGCAATCTGCCCGATAGCGGCATGCTGGCGCGCCGCCTCACCTTGCTTGATGAGATCACCCTCGCCGCGCCCGCCTACTTGGCGCACCATGGCCGGCCAGCCCATCCGGATGGCTTGCCGGGCGGACATCGCATGGTGGGCTTCCATTCCACTGCCACAGGCGGGCTTCTGCCGCTGGAATTCAAGGTGGATGGGCAGTTGCGCGATATCACCCTGCCTTGCATCTTCAGCGTGACAGCGGCTGAAAGCTATGTGTCGGCGGCCATGCTTGGGCTCGGCCTCATTCAGGTGCCGCGTTATCATGCGGAAGCCATGTTGAAAGCTGGCACGCTTGAACAGGTTCTGCCCGCCTTTCCGCCAGCACCTTCACCAGTTTTCCTTCTGTATCCGCAGAACCGCCAGCTTTCCCCGCGCGTTCGGGTGTTCCGGGATTGGCTGATAGGTGTGTTCGAAGCAATGGCCACCACCGGCTCCGTGTCTCCTTCATAACCCTCTTCCCTTGCCCCCTTCCCCGCCAGCGGGTAAGCGAAGGCATCCCTCTTTCTGAATGCGCAGGTCGCCTTGTCTCTCACCATCTGCACCTGGAACATCAACTCCATCCGCATCCGTCTCGACCTGCTGCGCATGGTGATAGAAACCCTGAAGCCGGACGTGATCTGCCTTCAGGAAACCAAGTGTCAGGATGACAAGTTTCCCCTGAAAGCCGTGCGCGAACTGGGGTTCGAGCACATTGCCCTGAATGGCCAGAAGGGCTGGCACGGGGTCGCGACCCTCTCAAAGCACCCGTTCACGCAGATCACGCGCGGCGATTTCTGCACCAAGGGTGAGGCGCGCCATGTGGGTGTGACGCTGGGTGCCTCCGCAGGCCTCAACAAACCGGTGACCATTCATAATTTCTATGTGCCTGCGGGCGGTGATGAGCCGGATGTGGTCATCAACCCCAAATTCGCGCACAAGCTGGCCTTTCTCGACCAGATGACCGCCAGCCCCATGCTGCTGGCAGATGCGGCAGCGCAGGAGCATTATTCGGTCGTGGTCGGCGACCTCAACATCGCCCCGCTGGAAACCGATGTATGGAGCCACCGCCAGCTTCTGAATGTGGTGAGCCACACCCCGGTTGAGGTGGAGAAATTCACCACCCTGCAAAATGCCGGCGGCTGGGTGGACGCCATGCGCCGCTTCGTGCCGCCGCAGGACAAGCTCTTCACATGGTGGAGCTATCGCTCCCGCGACTTCCGGGCGAGTGACCGCGGCCGGCGGCTGGACCATGTCTGGGCAAACAAGGCTCTTGCCCCCCATGCCAGCGCCATGGCTGTGCTTCAGGATGCACGCGGCTGGGAAAAGCCTTCTGACCATGTGCCGGTCGCGATCACCTTCGCAGGCTGATCTTCTTCACCCCACTCAACGAATAAAGGGCACATTGGGTGGGGTCTTGAGCGCCAGAAACCGATTCAGACGTTCACCGATCTGGTCGGTGGACTGCGAAATATGCCCCTCCAATGCCTGCGCTGCCGCATCATGCTGGCCCGCGATCAGCGCACCGATCACATCCAGATGCTCATGCATGAAGGATTCGATGATCGGATTGTCGCGCAGAATCACTTCCAGATATTTGCCGCAGATATAAGTGGGCGAGGCCCGCATCAGGACCTCCAGAAACTCTCCGTTCGGGCAAAAAGACAGGCAGGTGGCGTGCAGATCGCTCTCCAGCCGGTCCAGTTCCCGGATAGAAACATCCGGCATCGCATCCAGCGCATGTTGCAACCGACGCTGCATCGCCTTCAGCTTGGAGAGAGGAATGAAGGGTGCCGCAGCACGCAAAGCGATCGGCTCAAGAACGCGGCGCAGCTCATAAAGATTCCGGCAGCGTTGCTCGTCCAACGGCACAATGCGCCAGTGTCCGCCAGAGCCGCGCGTGACAATGCCCGCCTTTTGCGCACGAAAAATAAGATCGCGCGCCAATGTGCGGCCAATATCATAGTGACGGGCAAGCGCCAGCTCATTAATCCGCAGTGCATTCGACATGGAATGCAGGATGATTTCCCGTTCCATCTTGAAATAAAGATCATCTGCCGCGCTGACGGCCGGCATGATGTCTTCTTCCGCCAGCCCCAGATTTTCCGGGGTCAGCACATGGCGGATGGGGGCCTGCGCACCCGCCACAACGAAGCCCTGCCCATCATGGGGGTGCACCAGCCCCCCCTCTTCCAGAATGGCAAAAGCCTGCTTCACGGGCGAGCGGCTCGCGCCGAACAGCTTTGCGACATCGGAAATCTTGACCAGCGCACCCGCCGGAATACCACCCTCAAGGATGGCGCTTTCCAGCAGGTCCGCAATCCGTCTGTATGCCGGTGTCCGTTCCAACGCGAGCCCCTCCCCCCTTCAGGTTATTGCGCCCAGCTGCCAGGGCACGAATTCATTGTGGCCGTAGTCGTATAGCTCGCTTTTTGTCCTCTCACCCGAGGCCACTGCAATAAGCTTTTCGAATAAGCGTGTCCCGGATTCCTCGATGGTTTCCTCACCGGTGATGATGCCGCCGCAATTCATATCCATGTCCTCGCTCATATGCTCAAACATGTGCGAGTTGGTGGCGACCTTCAGCGTGGGGATGGGCTTGAAACCCGAGACAGAGCCCCGCCCCGTGGTGAAAATCAACGCATTGCAGCCACCCGCGATCTGCCCTGTCACGGCGACAGGGCCGTAACCGGGCGTGTCCATGAACACCAGCCCCGTCTGGTTGATGGGCTCGGCATATTCATAAACCGCCTGAAGCGGCATGGTGCCGCCCTTCGCCACCGCCCCCAGAGACTTTTCCAAAATCGTGGTGAGCCCACCGGCCTTGTTGCCATGGGATGGATTATTATTCAGTTCAGCCCCATGGCGAACCGTGTATTCCTCCCACCAATGGATGCGTGCCATCAGCTTTTCAGCAACATCCGGCGTCACAGCCCGGCTGGTGAGCAGATGTTCGGCCCCATAAATCTCTGGCGTTTCACTCAGAACCGCTGTTCCACCATGTTGCACCAGAAGATCAACCGCATAACCAAGCGCCGGATTGGCCGAAATTCCGGAATATCCATCAGATCCTCCGCACTGCAAGGCCAAACGCAGACCGGACAAAGGCTGGGTTGTGCGTTCAAGTCCGCGCAGATTCTCAAGCATTTCATGAATAATTCTGGATGCTTTTTCCACAGTCTGACGCGTTCCACCCAGTTGCTGAATGGTCATGGTGCGGAGGAATGGGCCTTCATTCAGGTTATATTTGTCCTGAATGAGCGAAATCTGGTTCACTTCACATCCAAGACCAATCATCAAAATGCCGGCGAAATTCGGGTTCCGCGCATAACCGCTCAGGGTGCGGGTGAGATAACGATAACCTTCGCTATCCGTGCCGATGGCACACCCCTGCCCATGGGTGAGAGCGACTACGCCATCAATATTCTCATATTCATCCAGCCCACCGCCCCTGTTGAAATGTTCCGCGATCGCACGAGAGACAGTGGCTGAACAGTTCACGGAAGAGATGATACCAATATAGTTCCGCGTTCCAACCTGCCCGTCTGGTCGTGCATAGCCCTGAAAATTTCGACGATCATTCTCGGGAACGAAATCTACTGCACCCACCTGCGATGAAAAACTGTGTTTCACATTGCTATCCTGCATGGCGAGATTGTGCAGATGCACATGCTCCCCTGGACGGATGGCGTGGCTCGCAATCCCGATTGTCTGCCCGTACTTGATCACCGGCTCGCCTTCCGCCACTGGCCGGATAGCGATCTTGTGACCACTCGGAATCGGATTTTCCGCCACGATATCCCCGATGCCGCATGCCGCCCCCACGGGCATGGGAGAACGCGCAACGGCAACATTATCCATTTCATTCAAACGGATAGCGGCCGTTCCGCCAGATGCGGAACGCTCGTGCGATGCCATGAATTATCCTCCCAGAAACAAATTGACATTGTCGGCAAAAATCATTTCATTGGATTTAGCATTATGTCAATGACAAAAGCCGGCTCGAACCGGCGGTCTGAGGAGACGGCACGTTGGGCTATAGGTTCGACTTCAGCTTTCTGTGGAGCTTCGGTCCCGAGCTTCTGGAAGGCATCAATCTCACGGTGTGGCTAACCCTGCTCACCATCCCGCCCGGCTTTGCGCTGGGCACGGCGTGCGCGGTGGGCAAACTTTATGGGCCACGCTGGGTGCGTGCTCTCTGCACTTTTTATGTGGAGGCCATCCGCAATACACCGCTTGTCATTCAGGTATTCTGGCTGTTCTTCGGACTTGCAGCACTGGGCGGACGTATTGGCCCGTTCAATGCCGCAGTTATTGCACTCATCATCAATACAGGTGCATATTCTGCGGAAATCATGCGCGCTGGTCTTCAGGCCCTACCCAAGGGACAGCTTGAGGCTGCCGACTGCCTGGCGATGACGCATCGGCAGATTTTCTTCAATATCCAGCTTCCGCAGGCAACAGAGCTTGTCTATCCGGCTCTTATCAGCCAGTTCATCCTGATGATGCTGGCCACATCCATCATGTCCCAGATCTCCGTGGAAGAATTGACGGGCGTTGGATACCAGATTTCATCCATCACTTTTCGGGGTTTCGACGTTTATATCGTTGTCGCCATCATCTATCTGACTCTTGCGACAGCCCTGCGCTTCCTGTTGTTCGCTGTCGCCCAGATTTCCTTCCCACGTTTGCGCCGGCTGCGGGCATATGCCTGAGCCCTGGATCGCATCATCTTGAGGAATAACGGATATGCTTGGATTAACTGCAGAACAATATGTTTTTTTGCTGTAAGGTGCAGGCTGGACACTCGTCCTCTCCCTGCTGGGCTTTGTCGGCGGCACCATCGTTGGCCTTCCGGTGGCACTGGCGCGCACCGCGCGGAAGAAATGGGTTTCACATCTCGCCGGGCTTTATGTGCAAACCATTCAGGGCATTCCCCTGCCCGTCATCATGTTCATCGTCTATTTCGGTGTCAGCATCTATGGCTTTGATGTCTCTTCGCTTTTCTCCGCCGCTCTCGCGATGACCCTTTATTCCAGCGCGTATCTTGGCGAAATCTGGCGTGGATGCATTCAGGCCGTACCGCGCACGCAGTGGGAAGCCGGTGAATGCCTCGCCCTCAGCCGCTCTCAGCGCTTCATCTTCATCATCCTGCCGCAGGCCTTACGCATTGCCGTGCCGCCAACTGTCGGCTTTATGGTGCAGATTGTGAAGAATACGTCATATTCTGTGGTCATCGGCTTCTTTGACCTCACCTATTCGGCAAAAATTCTGAACAACGCGACATTCAGCCCGTTTGTCGTCTTCACCGCCGCCGCCATTCTCTATTTCGTCATCTGCTTTCCCATGTCGATGCTGGCGCGGCGGTTTGAAAACAACCTGCACAGGAGGTCCGCATGACCATCCTCTCTCCACTCAACCCACCTTATGAACCCACGGAGAGCGCGATGCCTCTGGTTTCCTTCAGCCAGGTTCACAAAAGCTATGGCGCGCTACAGGTTCTCAATGGCATCTCACTAAATATCAATTGCGGACAGGTCGTCGCCCTCATCGGCAAGAGCGGATCTGGAAAAAGCACCGCGCTGCGCTGCATCAACGGCCTCGAAGATATCAACTCCGGAGAACTGGATGTCTGCGGCTATAAACTGCATCGGAAGGGCTTTGATCTGCGTGACCTGCGCAAGGAGGTCGGCATCGTCTTTCAGAGCTACAATCTTTTCCCGCACCTCACAGTCGAACAGAATGTCACTCTTGCACCGCGCAAGGTCAACGGACTGAGTGTGAAAGAGGCGCGGGCAATTGCCTCCGAGACGCTGGCTCAAGTGGGCTTGTCCGACAAGATGGACAATTATCCCGAGCAACTCTCCGGCGGGCAGCAGCAGCGTGTTGCCATTGCCCGCTCTCTAGCCATGCGCCCCAAGCTGATGCTGTTCGATGAGGTCACATCCGCGCTCGACCCCGAACTCACGGGCGAAGTGCTGCGCGTGATCGGCGATCTGGCGCGTGGCGGAATGACCATGGTTCTCGTCACTCACGAAATGTCTTTCGCCCGGCAGGTCGCAGATCTCGTGGTCTACATGCATCAAGGCCGTGTTTGGGAAAGCGGACCTGGCACAATGCTCGATGCACCATCAACCCCGGAACTTCGTCAGTTCATTGGAAGCGGCCTCTAGAACACCGCACCAGAACATCAATACACAGGGAGGATAACATGAATATCAAGATGAACCGTCGTGTCGCACTGGGAACTCTCGCCGTAGCAAGTCTTGTTTCCAGCATCGGCATGGCACATGCCGATGCACTGGATGATATCCGCAAGCGCGGCCGCATTCTGGTGGCCGTAGATATTGGCCACCCGCCTTATGGCATGCTGAATGAAAAGGCTGAGCAAACAGGCCTTGATATCGACACGGCAAAACTTCTGGCGAAAGATCTGGGCGTGAACCTTCAGGTGGTTCCGGTTTCAGGAGCCAGCCGGGTTCCATTCCTTTTGTCCCGGAAGGCGGATATTGTCGTCTCATCTTTCTCGATTACGGAAGATCGCAAGAAGGTCATTGATTTCTCAGAGCCCTATGGCGTCATTCCCGTTGTCGTTCTTGGTCCTAAAAGCGCAAATGTGACCAGCACCAAGGATATGGACGGACAAAGCGTCGCCGTTGCCCGCGGCACCACCACTGATTTCGAACTGGGCCGCGTCGCCAAGGAAGCCGGAGTCGATGTGCGCCTTGTGCGCTATGAAGATGAAGCCACAGCAACCACGGCTGTCGGCACCGGGCAGCAAGATTATCTGTCCGCATCCCTTGCCACCGCTCAGGCCGTGGCCAAGCAGAACCCACGCCGTGATCTTGCAGTGAAATATGAAATTTCCGCATTCCCGATGGCGATTGGCCTGCGCCAGAATGAGCCCGAACTGAAAAGCTGGGTGGATGAATGGGTGGTTGCCAATCTGCGCAATGGCAAGCTCAATGAGATCTACAAGACATATTTCAATGAATCCTTGCCCAAGAACATGCTGGAACGCTGATCTCCCAGATCTTGAAATGCATCTGAATGTAAAATTGTTTTGTCCACAAAGGAAAACAAGATGAAATTGCTTCGTTTCGGCACCATCGGCAGTGAGCGCCCGGGGGTTCTGGACCAAAATGGCCGCATACGGGATCTCAGCGGCACCATCAGCGATTTCACCCCCGATACTCTTTCACCGGAAGGTCTGGCACGCATTGCCGCGCTGGATCCGGAAACACTGCCGCTAGCACCAGAAAATGCGCGCATTGGGTCATGCGTTCCCAAGATCGGCCACTTCATCGCGATCGGGCTGAATTATGTTGAACACGCGCGGGAGGCCAATATGGCCATCCCGAGCGAGCTGGTCGTCTTCAGCAAGGCCCCCTCATCCCTCTCCGGACCTTATGATCCGGTGATCCTGCCGCGTGATGTCACAAAGGCGGACTGGGAAGTGGAAATCGCCATGGTCATCGGCTCTCCCGCCTATCAGGTGAGCGAGGACAAGGCACTGGATCATGTCGCCGGCTTCTGCATCTGCAACGATGTCTCGGAGCGCAGCTATCAGATCGAGCGCGGCGGACAGTGGATAAAGGGCAAGAGCCTGCCCACATTCGGGCCACTCGGCCCATGGCTGGTGACACGGGATGAGATTTCCGATCCGCAGGCTCTCGGCCTGTGGCTAGACGTGAATGGCACCCGCCGGCAGACCGGGCACACCGGCGGCATGATCTTTACGCTGGCGCACATCGTGTCCTATCTCTCCCGCTTCATGCGGCTGGAGGCAGGCGATGTCATCACCACCGGCACGCCGCCGGGCGTGGGCATGGGGGCCAAGCCACCAACCTTCCTCAGGAATGGGGACGTGATGACACTGGGCATCGATCAACTTGGTGAGCAGCGCCAAACTGTTCGGCAGTCATAATCAGGGAAAAGGGCATCCGGACATAGCGGATGCCCTTTTCTGCATTCAAACGATGGTTCCTCTGAGCCGCGCCCCGCGTGTGGGACAGATCTCGGGCAGATTGAAATTGAAGCTGCTGCCTGCGCCTGCTGATCGGCACCTATCTATGCGTCCTGCAAACCCGGATGAGATGCTGTAGCCGATCGCGAATTCTGCAATCGGCTACATGCAGGCCCCCGACACAGCACCTGAAAGCGCATCGCCTGAAATGAAGCAGGTGCCAGAACCGACAAATATGGGAGAGGTCCGATCAGGAGATGTTCAGGAGTCTCCAGCCCCCATGCGCCAGAGCAACTCTCTCTCAGAGGCTCAGTCTTCAGCGCTGACGTGAGGTTGGGCGGAAGTTTTCCAGTCCATCACGCACCTTGTCGAGACCATCCAGAAGGCCATCCAGACGCTCCGCAACACTGCGTCTCATTCTCTCGGCAGACTGGGGGGCACCTTCCAGCACATGCAGGAAAGCTTGCCTTGGAATATGGAGCAGGCTGGTTTCCTCAACCGCCCGAGCAGTGGCGGGACGAGGCGTATCGACCAGCAGTGCCAGCTCCCCCACCAGCGCGCCCGGTCCAACCCTCCGTCCATCCTGGCCCGGCCGGTCTGGCATCAACTCCAGTCCTCCTGACGCAATCACATAACCGCCATCGGAGGCATCTCCCGCCTGAAACAGCACCTGCCCGGCGGCCAGTTCTACCGCCACAGCCTTCTCCGCCACCGCACGCAGGGACGCGCTATCGAGCAGCGCGAACGTGGGTATGGCATGCAGCAATGCGCGTTTTTGTTCCAGGCTCACAATCTCATCCTTCGCGGAGCAGCTGCGGCTCAGGGCACGAGCCGGTAGCCACCCGCATGGGTTTCCAGCAGGCTGGGGGTTGCCGGATCCGGTTCTATCTTCTGCCGCAACCGGTAAATATGAGTTTCCAGCGTATGGGTGGTGACGCCGGAATTATAGCCCCACACTTCCTGCAGCAGAATCTCGCGCGGCACGGGTGCCAGCCCGGCGCGGTAAAGATAACGCAGGATGGCGGTTTCTTTTTCTGTCAGCCGGATGCGCACACCGCTTTCGGTCACCAGCATCTTGGCACCGGGGCGGAAGGAATACGGCCCGATGGCGAACACCGCATCCTCACTCGCCTCATGCGAGCGCATCTGAGCCCGCAGGCGCGCCAGAAGAACCGAGAAGCGGAAAGGTTTCACGACATAGTCATTGGCCCCCGCATCCAGGCCCATGATAGTGTCGCTGTCACTGGCATGTGCGGTCAGCATCACGATGGGAGCCTTGAAACCATTGGCGCGGATTTGGCGCACGGCGTCGCGGCCGTCCATGTCCGGCAGGCCCACATCCATGATGACAACGTCCACCGCACCATTCTGCGCTGTCGAAATGGCATCTGCCGCGGTGCCGACAGGTATCGGTTCGAACTCCGCCTGTATCGCCAGTTGCTCGATCAAGGCATCGCGCAGTTCCCGGTCGTCTTCGACCACAAGAATTTTCCACGCATTGGCCATCGCACCCTCCTGTACCCTTGCGGGCACGTGACTCGCCTGAGTACAGCATGCCTTGCGCGGTGCGCAAAATGATTGCGTCCGTTACGGCAGGTTTTAAGGTATCGGAGTACGCGATGCGACGTGAAACTTCTGTGGGCATCTCCCACGTGCAGGTCCATCGCCGCCCCGGACGGCCGCATGAGGGACTTCTCATGGCCGGCAAACTGACGATTCCCGTCGCGATTGGCAAGAACGGCATCTGGCCCATGAAGCGGGAGGGGGATGGCCGAAGCCCTGCTGGCACATGGCACATTCAGCGGGTGCTCTACCGGCCAGACCATGGCCCTCGCCCCATCACCCATCTGCCCTGCGCGCCACTGCACCCGGATGATGGCTGGTGCGATGCCCCCGACCACCGGCTCTATAACCGTCCTGTGAAACTGCCTTTCCCGGCCTCGCATGAGCGTATGTGGCGGGAAGACGGGCTCTATGATCTGGTGCTGGTTCTGGACCACAACAGCCGGCCCCGCATCCGGCGGCATGGCTCTGCCGTATTCATCCACCTCGCACGCCCCGGTTTTGCGGGTACCGAAGGATGCGTGGCGCTGAGGCGGACGGATATGTACCGCCTTCTGGCATGTCTTCAGCCGGGCGCGCGCATCACCCTTCTGCCGGGCTGAGACTGGCGGGAAGAGCCCCGTTCATCGGGCTGCCACTCACCTCTTCGCCATGAAAAAACCCCGCGTGATCTCTCACGCGGGGCTTGGGGTCATTCCGCCGGTGCGGAGTGATGGGATGGCGGGTGCTGCCCCTTCCGGCTCTTGCTCAGATCATTCAGCCAGCGGCAGAAGACGTAGAACACCGGAGTAAAGATCAGCCCGAACAGGGTCACGCCGATCATGCCCGAGAACACAGCAGTGCCCAGCGCCTGACGCAGTTCAGCGCCAGCACCTGTGGCCCACACCAGCGGCACCACGCCGAGGATAAAGGCCAGCGAGGTCATCACGATGGGCCGCAACCGCAGCCGTGCAGCTTCCGCAGCCGAATGCAGCACATCCTTGCCCTCGTCCTCAAGCTGCTTGGCGAATTCCACGATCAGGATCGCATTCTTCGCCGCCAGACCAATGAGCACGATGAAGCCCACCTGGGTAAGGATGTTACTATCCATCCCCCTCAGATTCACGCCGATCAATGCCGCGACCAGACACATCGGCACGATGAGAATGACCGCCAGAGGCAGTGTCAGGCTTTCATACTGAGCCGCGAGGATGAGGAACACGAACACCACACCCAGCGCGAAGGCGAAGATGGCGGTGTTACCAGCCCGTTCCTGCTGGAAGGCCAGGCCGGTCCACTCATAGGCAAAGCCCTGTGGGAGCACCTGCGTGGTCAACCCGCTCAGGATCTGCATCGCCTGCCCCTGCGAATAGCCGGGCGCAGGCGACCCATCGAGTTCCGCAGCAGGGTACAGATTGTACCGCGCCACGCGATAGGGACCAGACAGATCCTGGATCGTTGCGAACGAGCCCAGAGGAACGGTATCCCCGGATCCCGCACGCACGCGAATGGACAAGATGTCCTTAGGATCGAGACGGAACTGCGCCTCGGCCTGTGCCTGCACGCGGAAGGTGCGGCCGAACATGTTGAAGTCATTCACATAGGAAGACCCGATATAGGTCTGCAACGCGGCGAATACATTCGCCATGTCGATACCCAGCAGCTGCGCCTTGGCCCGGTCGATATCCAGATAAATCTGGGGGGTCGAGGTCTCGAACAGCGTGTAGACCTGCATCAGACCCGGCGTCTGGGCAGCAGCGCCCATCATGCCATAGGTCGCATCACGCAAGGCCATATAGCCTGCACCATCGCGATCCTGCACCATCATGCGGAAGCCGGAGGCATTGCCGATACCCTGCACGGGCGGGGGCTGAACCACCAGAACCTGCGCTTCCTGAATCCCGGACAACTTCCCGATCAGGGTGCGCTGGATCGCCTCTGCCGAAAGCTGCGGGTTACCCCCACGCTTGGCGAAGGGCTCCAGAATGATGAACATCGCACCGGCATTGGGGGCGTTGGTGAAGGTCGCTCCCGAGAAGCCCACGATATTCACGATGTGGCCCACGCCCGGCGTGCCCATCACGATCTCGCCGGCTTCCTTCATCACCTTCTCGGTCCGCTGCATGGCGGCACCGGGAGGCAACTGGGTGGCAACGATGAGATATCCACGATCCTGCTGGGGAATGAAGCCCTGCGGGGTCGCGATGAAGAGCCAGCCGCCATAGATGACCACGCCGACATAAAGCAGCAGCATCAGTGCCACCACCCGCACCAGACGTGAGGTCAACCAAGCATAGCCATGGCTGATGCGGTCGAATATCCGGTTGAAGCCATTGAAGAAGGTCACAAACGGACGCGCATACCACGCCGGCTCATGATGCCCCTCACGGTGCGGCTTGAGCAGCAGGGCGCACATGGCCGGAGACAGGGTGAGCGACACCAGCAGCGAGATCAGGGTCGAACCGGCAATCGTCAGCGCGAACTGCTGATAGAACTGGCCGGAAATACCCGTGATGAACGCGGTGGGAATGAACACCGAGGACAGCACCAGCGAGATCGCGACCAGCGCTCCGCCCACCTCATCCATGCTCTTGTAGGCCGCATCGCGCGGGGAAAGGCCCTCCGCGATGTTTCGCTCCACATTCTCCACCACCACGATGGCGTCATCGACCACGATGCCGATGGCGAGCACAAGACCGAACAGCGACAGATTGTTCAGCGAGAAGCCGAACAGGCTCATCACGAAGAACGAACCAATCAGCGAGATCGGAATTGCCAGAATCGGGATGATGGCCGCACGCCAGCTTTGCAGGAACAGGATCACCACCAGCACCACGAGGACGACCGCCTCAAGGATGGTGTGAACCACCGCATTCACCGACTCGGAGATGAATTCCGTCGGGTTGTAATAGACCGCATAGGTTACGCCCGTCGGGAACCGCGCGGACATCTCCTTCATGGCCTCGAGAACGGCATTACCGGTATCCAGCGCATTGGAACCCGGACGCTGGAACACGCCCATGGAAACCGCGATGTCCCGGTCGATAAAGGATGTTGAGGTGTAGTCCTGGGCCGTAACTTCAACCCGGCCCACATCCTTCAGCCGGACAAGACCCTGCCCGCTCTGCTTGACCACGATATTGGCGAACTCTTCGGGATCGCTCAGGCGCCCCTGTGTGCGCACCGCAATCTGGAAGTCCCGCTGCTGGGGCACTGGCGGCGAATTGAGCACGCCGGAAGCCACCTGAATATTCTGGCCACGCAGGGCCGCCACCACATCTGTGGAGGTCAGGTTCAGCTGAGCCAGACGGTTCGGGTCCAGCCAGATCTGCATCGCATATTCACGCGCGCCGAAGACCGTGATGGAGCCCACACCATCAATACGCGAGAGCACATCCTTGATCTGCATGTTCGCGTAATTGGACAGGAACAGCGCATCACGCGAGCCGTCGGGCGAGATCATGCTCACCACCATCAGCATGTCCGGTGAGGACTTGGCTGTGACCACACCCACCTGCTGCACTTCTGCGGGCAAACGGGGCTCGGCGATGGCGACACGGTTCTGCACCTGCACCTGGGCGGTATCGAGATCGGTGCCCAGATCGAAGGTCACTGCAATGCTGAAACGCCCGTCCGCCGTCGAGTTGGACGAGATGTAGAGCATATGCTCCACGCCGTTGATCTGCTGTTCAATCGGCGCGACCACGGTATCCGCGACCACTTCGGCCGAGGCACCCGGATACTGGCCGGAGACAGTGATGACCGGCGGTGCGATTTCAGGATACTGGGCGACAGGCAGGGAGAAATAGGCCACCCCGCCGAGGATCATGACAACGATGGAGACCACCGACGCGAAGATCGGCCGGTCGATGAAGAAGTGGGAAAAGCGCATCTCGCCCTCCTCACTTGCCGGTTTCTGCGGGGGCACCAGCCTTGTCGGGGTCGGCCTTTGCGGGATCAGCGTTCGCCGGAGCATCCTTCGCCGAATCCTGGGCCTGTGCCGGAGCGGAAGCCTTCTCAGCCCCAGCAGCAGGAGCCGCCGGCGCAGCGGCCTGCATCTGCGGGTTCACAACCACACCGGGACGCACCCGCATGAGGCCGTTCACAACCACATGGTCTGCCTTGGTCAGCCCGGTTTCGATCACACGCTGATGTTCGCCCACCAGCGGGCCGAGCGTCACGAACTTCTGACCGATCTTGTTGTCCGGCCCCACCACATAGACGAACTTCTTCACCTGCTCGGATCCAATGGCTGAATCCGGGATCACGACCGCCTCATAGGGATTGGAGGAGTCGAGACGAATCCGCGCGAACATACCGGGGCGGAACAGGCCATCATCGTTCTGGAACACAGCGCGCACGCGAATGGTGCCGGTCTCACGATCAATGACATTGTTGAGGAAGTCGAGTTGGCCCTGATGCACAAACCCCGCATCATCCAGAAGCTTCAGGGTCACCTTGTCGTTCTGGATGCCCTTGGCACCGGCGCGGCGCTGAAGCCGCAGCAGGGAGGCCTCATCCATGGTGAACTCGAATCGGATCGGGTTGGTGGACACGATCACTGCCAGCAGCGTGGGCGTTCCACCCGTGCCGCCGGTCACATAATTGCCCACCGAGACCCGCCGGTCGCCGATCTGGCCGGTAACGGGGGCCTTGATCTCCGTGAAGTCGAGATCAAGCTGGGCCGCACGCACGGCTGCTTCCTGAGACTGCACGGTGGCTGCAGCGGTGCGCTCGGCCTGGGTGCGCTGGTCAAAGGCCTGCTTGGAAATGGCGTTGGACTTGGGGTCCGCCAGCAGGGTCGCAGCACGCTGCAGGTCAGCCTTGGTGAAATCCAGATTGGCGTTCGCCTGAGCCAGATTTGCCTGTGCCTGCTCCAGCGCGATTTGGAAGGGACGCTTGTCGATGGTGAAAAGCTGGTCGCCTTCCTTCACCGTCTGGCCATCCGTGAAGTGAATGGCATCCAGATAACCCGAGACACGCGCATGGACATTCACTTCGTTAATCGCAACGAAGCGGCCCACATATTCATCGTGGTCGGTCACGGTTTCCGTGGTGGGGAGTGCCACAGACACGGTTGGGGGTGGCGGTGCACCCTGTTGCCCGGCTGGCTCACCGCAGGCAGCGAGCGGCAACAGAAGGGCGAGAGCAGCAAGAGGCGTACGCTTGGCGTGAATCATCACATCCGGCTCCTGGCGGATGACAAGCATCCGTATAAATCCTGAGCGAAGGTTCGGCGCCTCCCGCAACCGACGAGCCGAAACCGGAAAGGCTGTCCCGATAGCACAGGCTGAATGGGAGCAAAACCCTGATCAGGGAAAATCTGTTCTCAAGTCACCGCAGGTGGCCGACGACGTCCGATGACACCGGCGATAAATGGGCGACCGAGCAGAATGAAGACGGCACAGCCATAAACGATCGCGCCGCCCACCACAACAAGCAGCAGGGTCAACTCATCGCGCGCGGCCAGGCTCTGTGGAAGCAGATAGCGCGCGCCGATCTGCGCGCCATAAAGCGCACCGGCCACCAGCACCAGAACGGCCGCCAGCCGCAGCAGATGGCGCACCAGAAGCGCATCGCCGACCGGATAGCCGTAGCGGCGTGCAAACCAGATCAACAGCATCAGGTTCAGCCACACGCCGACTGCCGTGGCAAAGGCCAGCCCCACCTGGGACAGATGCCCCACCAGCGCCACCTTCAGCGCCAGATTGAAACTGAGCGCAAGCAGGGAGGCGATCATCGGTGTGCGGGTGTCGCTGCGCGAATGGAAGGGCGCGATGAAGGCGCGGATCAGCACCACGGCCAGAAGGCCGATGCCATAGGCCTGCAACGTATCCGCCGCCGCCGTTGCATCAGCAACCGAGAACGCCCCACGCACGAACAGCGCCTGCATGATGAGATCCGGCACGATCAGCACGGCAGCAGCGAAAGGGATGGACAGCAGAACCGCCAGTTCCACGGCGCGGGCCTGCGAATAGGCCGCACCCGCATCATCACCTCCGGCAATGCGGCGCGACATCTCCGGCAGCAGCACCGTACCGACCGCGATGCCCACGACGCCGATCGGCAGTTGATAGATGCGATCTGCATAATAAAGCGCCGACAGCGCACCGGAGGGCAGGAAAGAGGCAATAATGGTATCAGCGAACGCGGCAATCTGCGCCCCGGCGGCCCCGATGATGGCCGGCCCCAGCGCTTTCAGAAAGCGCTTCGTGCCCGGATCCAGCTTCGGCCGGCGAAAACGGACCCCCACGCCTGCGCGTTCAGCATCCACCCCCACGAACAGCACCTGCGCCACACCCGCGGCCAGCACGCCCCACGCCGCCGCATGCCCGGCATTGGCGAACAAGGCCGCCGCCAGCAAAGTCCCCACCATGGAGATATTCAGCAAGACAGGCGCGGCGGCTGGAATCGCGAAGCGACCGCACGCATTCAGTGCCCCCGACATGAGGGTGACGATGGAAATCAATGCCAGATAAGGAAAGGTGATCCGCGTCAGTGTCACCGCAAGGTCGAAGCGGAACGGATCATCCGAAAGACCGGGTGCCAGCAGCCCCACGAATGAGGGCGTAAAGCCCAGCGCCACCACCAGCAGCACGCCATGGGCCAGCAGCATGGCGGTGAAGACCTGATCTGCGAAACCCTTCGCAGTCGGCAGGCCATCCTGCTCCTTCAACCGGGCATAGGTGGGAATGAAGGCGGCATTAAATGCCCCTTCCGCAAAGATGGCGCGGAAATGATTGGGCAGGCGAAAGGCCACCAGAAAGGCATCGGCCACCGGCCCTGCCCCCAGCACAGCCGCCATCACCACATCGCGAACAAAGCCCGCAAGACGTGAGAGCAGCGTGAAACCGCCAACGGAGAGGATATTGCGGAACATGGGAAGCGGACGACGCCCTGCTGAGAATAAAAAGGCCATCCCGCCCCGAACCAGGCGGCCATGGCGTGCAGTGAATATCAGGCCGGGTTAACAAAGGCCCGTCAATCGAGGCTGTACCGGCTATTCAGGCCATGGCGAAGGTTGGTCTCGTTCCCGAAGGCCGCTCCTCCATCAGCATCATTCATCTGAAGAGACCATTGGCATGCCCCATGTGGGTGCCTCTACGGGCGAGTCCGAAAACGGGTCAGAATCTGCTGCTCCAGTTCATCGCGCACGGCACGATAGGCATCGAGCCGCTGCTCCCTGTTACCACCCTCGCGGGTCGGATCAACCGTTGGCCAGTATTCCACGCTCAACGCATTGGTGCGGGTCAGCTCCAGCGCGCGATGGTGGGCGCTGGGGGCGAGGGAGATGACCAGATCGAAACCCAGCCCCTCATATTCCTCAAGCTCTTCAAGGGTCTGGGGGCGATGTTTGCTCACATCCAGCCCCATCTCCTCCATCACCGCTGTCACGAAGGGGTCTGGCTCACCGGCCACGACACCGGCAGAACCGACATAGACGGACTTTCCGAACAGATGCTTTGTCAGGGCCGCCGCCATCACCGAGCGCACGACATTTTGCCCACACATGAACAAAACCGATTGCGGCCGCGCCGAACGCTTCTGCGTTATCGGTGAATCCGCGACCGTGGGCATCGGGTCAGCCCTTCCAGTGCAAGGCGCAAATCAGTGTGAACAGGCGGCGGGCGGTATCGAAATCCACCTCGATCTTGCCCGCGAGCCGTTCCCGCAGCAGCTCTGACCCATCATTGTGCGCCCCCCGCCGGCCCATGTCGATTGCCTCGATATGGCTGGGAGATGCGGTGCGGATCGCCGCGTAATAGCTCTCGCAAATCAGGAAATAGTCTTTCACCACCTTGCGGAAGGGGGTGAGGGAGAGATGGTGTTGCACCACTGCACCACCACCCTCGCGCTTCACGTCCAGCACGAGGCGATTATCCATCAGCGAGATGTGAAGCTGATACGGCCCCACGCCCGGATCATTGCACGGGCAGAAGCTGTTTTCCTCAATCAGATCCCAGATCGCGGTTGCCCGCTCATGCTCGATATCCGAGCCGGCATGGCCGATCGAAGATTCATCCAGCGTCACTTCACTGAGCCGGGCGGGAGATCTCTCCACCATGGTCACATCTCTCCTCCAGCATTGGTGCGGATGGAAACCGAACGACCATGCGCCTCCAGCCGCTCCACACCGGCAAGGCGCACCGCAGCCGGGCCCAGCTTATCAAGCGCATCAGCCGTGAGCTTCAGGATCGAGGTGCGCTTCATGAAATCGAGCACGGACAGGCCCGAGGAGAAACGCGCGGAACGAGCAGTAGGCAGCACATGGTTGCTGCCGCCCACATAGTCGCCAATGGCTTCCGGCGTGAAGGCGCCGATGAAGATCGCGCCGGCATGGCGAATTTGCGCCGCCAGCGCATCGGCATCCGCTGTCTGGATTTCCAGATGCTCCGGCGCAAGGCGGTTCACCAGTTCAGGAGCTTGTGACAGCGTGCGCACCTTGATAAGCGCACCATGATCACGCCATGAGGCTCCCGCGATCTGCGCGCGGGAGAGGGTCTTGAGCATGCTCTCCACCGCCTGCTCCACCCGCTCCAGCAGTTCCGCGCTGTCACTCACCAGAATCGACTGCGCGGCGGTGTCGTGTTCCGCCTGCGCCAGCAGATCGGCGGCGATCCAGTCGGCATTGGCATCGCCATCAGCGATGATGAGCACTTCGGAGGGGCCAGCGACCATATCAATGCCGACCTGGCCGAACACCTGCCGCTTGGCCTGCGCCACCCAGGCATTGCCGGGGCCGACAATCTTGTCCACCGGACGAATGGTCTCCGTGCCATAGGCCAGCGCGGCCACGGCCTGCGCCCCGCCGACACGATAGACCTCATCCACGCCAGCAAGACGTGCAGCCGCCAGCACCAGCGGCGCAATCTGCCCATCAGGGGCAGGCACCACCATCACGATGCGCGGCACGCCGGCAACCTTGGCCGGAACAGCATTCATCAGCACCGAAGAGGGATAGGCCGCCGTGCCGCCGGGCACATAAAGCCCCACGGCATCCACGCTGGTCCAGCGATGGCCCAGCTGCACGCCGGCCGAATCCACATAGCTGTCATCCGCCGGCTTCTGGCGGGCATGATGCGACTCGATCCGCCCCTTGGCGAATTCCAGTGCGGCGCGCGTGGGTTCATCAATGCTGGCCAGAGCCGCATCCAGTTCATCGTCGCGGACACGGATGCCAAGGGTTTCCAGATCGACCCGGTCATAGGTGCGGGAGAGTTCGATCAGCGCCTTGTCACCATGGGCGCGCACATCGGCAATGATAGCAGCGACCTGCTGCTGCACATCCGCAGCGCTCTCGCGCTTGGAGCCGAGAAACTGCGCAAACAGTGCGGGAAAGTCAGGCTGTTCGATATCGAGATGAATAGGCATGGTGCCTTGCTAAATCAGGATTGCCCCCGAGGGAAGCCCTGCTCTTGGGGCAAGCTGCTCCAGAGCACCCGGCTTCGCACCTTCAGAATATGGGCATGTATGGTGGAAGGGCTGCGAATGCGACCTTGATACAGGCTTTCCCTACGCCCCGGACGACACAGGCCGGAAAGAACTGTCTCAGCGCCGAAGCCCTGCTCAGACCACGCCTTCAGCATGACGAGGAGCGTTGGGGCAGTCCCATGCCGGGCCAAGATCGCTCAAGGTGGCCTCGATGCATTCCACATCCAGCCGCACTTCCGCTCCACCGGAGAAGGTCAGCAGCACATGACCGGACGGCGCATCGCCGGGCAGGAATGTAATGGCCAGAAGACTCAGAACACCCTCGATCTGTGCTTGCTCCATGCCGCGGCACTGGACGGCGCGCACCCGCTCGAAGTGAAGGCCGGAACGACGGCGCACCCGGCTGTCCTCCTGCACGCTGCGCTCCCAGTCGAAGCGGTTCAGCAACAGGGCAAAACGCTGGGCGCGGGGCACGAAGCCCATATCTGCCCGCTTCACCACCGCATCCTGAAGATGGGCGGAGATGATGGCGACGTCTTCCTCGTCCACGGCGAGAAGCTTCAGATCGGACATGGTGGCCCCACTCTTGCTGACCTCGAAACCAGAGGCGCTACACCATGGCAAAAACCCACGATGTAGCCTGTTCAGGAGATAGACATGCCCCCTGCCAGTTTCAATGCCCCCCTATCGCGTCTGCGACAGGCAGACCACCGCACGCATGGTCGTTCTGGCGGCCTTGCACCGGGCAAAAGCGAACCTCAGCCGCTGATACGCTCAATCTGCGCACCGCAGCGGGAAAGCTTTTCCTCCAGCTTTTCGAAGCCGCGATCCAGATGGTAGACCCGCTGCACCAATGTTTCACCTTCCGCCGCCAGCCCGGCGATGACCAGTGAAACCGAAGCGCGCAAATCTGTCGCCATCACGGGCGCACCCGTCAGCCGTTCCGTTCCCACAATGGTGGCGCTGTCGCCATCCAGATGGATCTGCGCGCCGAAGCGGGCCAGTTCCTGCACGTGCATGAAGCGGTTTTCGAAAATGGTTTCGGTGATGCGTGATGTACCATCCGCCCGGGTCATCAGAGCCATCAGTTGCGCCTGAAGATCGGTGGGGAAACCGGGATAGGGTTCGGTACTCACATCCACCGGCCGGACAGGGCTGCCATCATGGCGCACGCGGATGCCCTCGGCAGAAACATCTATCTTCACTCCGGACTGGCGCAGAATATCCAGCGCCCCGTCCAGCAGATCAGCGCGCGCACCGGCGAGCATCACATCCCCGCCAGTCATGGCCACGGCCATGGCATAGGTTCCGGTCTCGATCCGGTCCGGCAGCACGGCATGGCGGGCCCCACGCAGACGGGTGACACCCTGAATGCGAATGGTATGCGTGCCCGCGCCTTCAATCTGCGCACCCATCTTGATGAGGCAGTCTGCAAGGTCGGTCACTTCCGGCTCGCAGGCCGCGTTTTCCAGAATGGTTTCGCCGTCCGCCAGTGTCGCGGCCATCAGCGCCATATGGGTCGCGCCCACGGAAACCTTCGGGAACACGATATGCGCGCCCTTCAGGCCCTGCGGAGCGCTTGCGATGACATAGCCGGCGTCGATATCAATGTCCGCGCCCAGGGCCCGCAGTGCATCCAGATGGAAATCCACAGGACGGGTGCCGATGGCGCATCCGCCCGGCAGGGACACGCGCGCCTTGCCCATGCGGGCCACCAGCGGGCCAATGACCCAGAAGGAAGCGCGCATGCGGGAGACGAGGTCATAGGGCGCGAACGTATCGACGATCACGCGCGCATCAAGCTCCAGCGTCTGGCCGGCATAGGGATCATCGCCCGCGCGCTTGCCATTGGTGGTGATGTTGACACCGTGATTGCCGAGAATGCGCTGGAGCAGCGCCACATCCGCCAGGCGCGGCACATTTTCCAGAATCAGGCGCTCCTCGGAGAGGAGGCTGGCAATCATCAAGGGCAGAGCGGCGTTCTTGGCGCCGGAAATGGGGATGATGCCTTCGAGAACATGGCCGCCAACGATGCGAATCTTGTCCATACTGCTTCTGTTCCCGGCGGCCGGCATGTGCGCGCCCTTCTGAAGGCTGCGCAAGTGGGAATGGAGCCATGCTCTCGCGTTTCTCGCCGCGAAAGCGCCATCACCCGTCATGTGGCCGCATTCTCTGCCGCAGGCATTGCCCGCTTGGTTGAAAATGCGTCAGGTCCGTCTGGTGGCCATTGGCTCCCGCCTATAACTCCCCAGAACATGCCCTGCCTGTTTATGCCCCGTATTCTCAGCATCCGCATTGCCGAACACGGGCTGCCGCGAGACCGGAGAGAGCCTCTCATCCGGCTCACCGTTCATCGCGCAAAAATCCTTCCGCACCCCTGCAGGCTTTGGAAGTGTCAGAGCAGGCTCTAGCCCGCCTCGTCTTCCGGCACAATTCTTTCCTTGTGTTCCATGCCAGCCGGATCGGTCACATCGGCGCTGGCCACGGGCTCTGAATCCGTGGGCTGGGGGCCAGCCAGAGGGGAGGCTGCCGATGTGGGCTGGCTCTCATCCCCCGCCCTGCGCGCACGGGCCTGCGTCTTGCGCCGGGCCAGATTCGCGCGCAAGGCGCTGGCGAGGCGGTCTGTTTTTCCATTGGTTGCGGACATACCCAACGAGGTAACGCTGAAAGCGTGACACCGCAAGACCGAAAAGCGGGCGCTTGGAAGCCCCATCTTCGAGGCGACAGCACCGCTCGTGCACCTCGGCTGACCTCATCCTGCCCAACAGAAAAATTAATGCGGCATTAACCCTTTTTCGCGACACTCTCTTCGTCCGCGCCAGGTCGTTTCCCACGCGGACAACCGGCATTCTCCCTGCCAGACTGTGAGCCGCCAAGGCCTTGTGCTCTTCGGCGGCTTCTCTTTTGCCCGTTGCGGTCCCGGCATGACCTGCCTTGTCTTTGCCCGATATCCCCAGCCTTACTGGACACCGTGCGCTTTACCTTTGCGCATACGTATCGCCTTGTGGCGACAGGTTCAGCGGAGACTCGGGCTGTGCGGCGGCGTGATGATGAACAAGACGGGCAGTTCAGCGGCGAGGTGAGGCTCAATGCCTCCGGCGCCGGTTCCAGCCTCATGTTCCGTCAAGGCCTTGAGCTTGTGACTGCCGTGGCCTCACGCCTGCGCCAGATGCCCGGCCCGCACTGTGCATGGCAGACAGAGCCCCCACAGGCGCACCGGATGCTTCTGGCTCTCGCCATGGAACTCAACAGCGCACTTCAGCTTCTGCGCGCGGCGGAAGAGGGGCACCTGCCTGCCAACATTACACGCCGGGAAGCGGCGGGCCTGTTGCAACGGCTGAAGACCATGCAGGCCAGCGCGCAGCATGGGGAACAGAGCGCAGATGATATGCAGAACGACCTTCCGCCCCTGCTGCAATTGCCCGCCCATCAGCTTGCCAGCGTTCAGGCGGCACTGACGCCTCATCTCACTGTTCTGGCGGAATCAGACATCTCCGGCGCCGCCGAACCGCACCAGACCAGAAGCGCCCCGCCACAGCGCCGCGCACCTCGGGCCAAACCGGCCCTGCATCTGGTGCCCCGAGCCGAGTGACCTCAGGACCATCTGGCCTTAGGCGACCCAGCACACATCCAGCCGGATACCAACGCAAGCCCGATGCGCACATGTCGTGGCCGTTTCAGAACACCGGGCGATTGACCCGCCCCCTGCGCATCCGGCCCCGCACTCACACCTGAATGGGCCATACCTCATTCCCCAAAAGAAAACGCCCGGAGCCATATGGATCCGGGCGTTTTGTCTTTCCACCACAGCGCAAGGCCGGGCAGACGGGGCAGCTTGAGCCTGCCCCGCTTGATCTCACTTGAGCAGCGAACCGAACTTGCTCTTGAAGCGCGACACGCGGCCACCACGATCCATGAGCTGCTGGGTGCCACCGGTCCATGCCGGATGGGTGCGCGGGTCGATATCGAGCTGAAGGGCATCGCCCTCCTTGCCGAAGGTCGAGCGGGTCTTGTACTCGGAACCGTCCGTCATCACCACTTTGATGAAGTGGTAGTCGGGATGGATATCGCTTTTCATCGGTTCAATCCTCTATCGCTGCGTCGAGCTGATCGCCGAGCTCGACGCGCGCTCAAATTCGTTTCCTGACGGAAGTGGCGGGTCTATAGCCGAGACCATGTCTCGACACAAGACACAGCACGCATTTGGCACCGTCATTTGGTGCGCAGATCAAGCCAATGGCCGCCATTCCATGCGGAATGTGCGCCGGCCAGATGCGGGATTTTCCCCCTCGCCCACCACCTTCAGCCCCATTTTCTCATAAAAACGGACCGCGCGCGGGTTTTCCTGATTCACATCCAGCGCCACCAGAGCCGGCGAAATGTCGCGCGCACCACGCATCAGTGCTTCCGCCCCGCCCTGCCCCCAGAAGTCGGGGTGAACGGCAAGCTGGTCGAGATAGCCCGTGACGGGGTGGATGATGACGAATCCGGCCACCCGTTCTTCCGCCACGCTCACTATCAGGCTGGCGCCCCCCCTCAGCAATGTGTCGATATGCCCGTCCAGCCAGTCTCGACGCGCCTGAAAATCGATATCCGGCAGTGTTCTGGCCCAGCTCGCCACCCAGAGTTCCGCCATGGCCGGTCGGTCATCCGGGTGTCCGGGGCGCAGGCTCAGGCCATGTGTGACGGATTCGCTCATGCCCATGAACTTCCGTGAACCATTCACCCCAGCCCCTCAACGCTCGGTCAGCTTCAGCTCGATACGCCGGTTCCGCGCGAGCGCCTCAGGAGTGCCAGAGGTATCGATCGGCTGATATTCGCCAAACCCGGCCGCGATGAGGTGTTTCGGGCTGATCCCGCGTGAGATGAGATACTGCACCACCGCAATCGCGCGCGCGGCGGAGAGTTCCCAGTTCGACGGGAACTGGGCATTGGCGATGGGACGGATATCGGTGTGCCCATCAATGCGCAGGGCCCAATCGATATCCGGCGGAATTTCTTTTTCCAGCTCCAGAATCGCATCGGCCAGCTTGTCGAGTTCCACCCGTGCTTCCGGCCGGGGCACGGCGGAGCCGGGATCGAAGAACAGTTCAGACTGGAACACGAATCTGTCGCCGACAATGCGGATATCCGGCCGGTTGCCGAGAATGGAGCGCAGACGACCGAAGAATTCGGAGCGATAACGGGTCAGTTCCTGCACCCGCTGGGCCAGCGCCACATTCAGGCGTTTCCCAAGATCGGCGATTCTGGCCTGGCTATCCGCATCACGCTTCTCGGAGATATTCAGCGCTTCTTCCAGCGCGGCCATCTGCCGGCGCAGGGCCGCGATCTGCTGGTTGAGGAGATCGATCCGGGCGAGCGCGCTGGCGGCAGCATCCTTCTGCACCTCCACCTCACGGCTCAGTGTCGCATCCCGGCCATTGTCAGTCGGGGTGGCCGGCACGGCGGCCAGACGTCCGCGCAATTCGTCCCGCTCGGCCTGCGTCTCTTCAAGAGAGGCGCGAAGGGCTGCCAGTTCTCCACCCGTAGCCTGCCCTGTCGCACGCTCCAACGACAACAGCTCGGTGAGCTGTCGAATCTGTGATTCGAGACGCTGGAGCACATTGTCCTTGCCCGTCATTTCCTGGGTCAGGAAATACTGGGTGAGCATGAAAACCGAGAGCAGGAACACGAACACCAGCAGCAGCGTGGACAGGGCATCCACGAAGCCGGGCCAGTAATTGATGGTGCGGTCGCGCCCGCGACGGCCGAGGGCCATGGGCTACCTCCCCGCCCGGCCCTGCGGCCCGCCATCACCCGGCTCCTGCCCTCCGGGCTGGCCGGACGCCGTCGCGCCATGGCTCCCTGCCTGACGGCTGGCATATTCGAGCCGCTGGACCAGATAGCGCAGATCTTCCTGCTGGCGGGCCTGTGCCTCCACCACCTGTTTCAGCAGGGCCTGTTCGGAACGCATATGCGTCACCAACCCCTGAAGGCTTTCCGCCAGATGGGTGATCGCGCCCGTGACCCGATGCGAGCCGGATTCATCCACCACCCGCTCCAGCCGCGCGAGTGCGGCGATGAGGGGCTCATGGTCCGGCCCGGGCGGGGGCAGCGCCAGAAGCGGCTCTGTACCACCCACCGAATGCACCGGCGGTGCAGATGGGCGCACGGGCTGGTCAAGATCACGCACCGTGGTGGAGAGCCAGTCTTCAAGGTCGGTATAAAAGCGGGTCTGCGCCTGCCCGGCCTGAAGGTCGAGAAACCCCAGCACCAACGAACCGGCAAGACCGAACAGCGACGAGGAAAAGGCAGTGCCCATGCCGCCAAGGGGAGCTGCAAGGCCGTTCTTCATATCCTCGAATATGGAGCCAGAATCCGGCCCCACCTGAAGCGAACCGATAACCTCGCCGATGGAGGACACGGTTTCCAGCAGGCCCCAGAAAGTACCCAGCAGGCCCAGAAACACCAGCAGGCCGGTGAGATAACGCCCCATGTCCCGGCTCTCATCCAGCCGCGTGCCGATGGAATCGAGGATCGAGCGCATGGTGGTCTGGGAAATAGCCATGCGGCCCACCCGGTCGCCCAGCAGCGCCGCCATGGGTGCGAGCAGAACCGGCTGTTCCGCGATCGCAAGGCCGGGATCGGACAAGCGGAAGGAGTTCACCCAGCCCACCTCGGGCATGAGGCTGAGAACCTGCCGGATGGCCAGAATGATGCCGATGGCCAGCACGCCGAAGATGACGCCATTGAGGCCCGGATTATTGAGGAAGGCTTCCCAAATCTGCCGGTAGAGTACGGCTGCAAGCGCCGCGCACAGGGCCAGAAACACCACCATGCGCACCAGAAAAATGCGCGGGGAAGACACCTTCACAAACGGATCGACGACGCGTGCCATACGAGCTCCCGCACCCTGGAGCCTTGTTCCTGCAGGAAAGGCGTCCACGCAAGGCTTGTCCGGATCATGCACCGGATTTCAGGGGAACTATGGCACAGTGCGCCGCAAAAGAAACCGCTCAATTGATGGGCAGGACTGTTCGAAACAGAACACCGCCGGACGGAAAGGGTGGGCAGGAAACACATTCGCAAGAGTGGCGGCCTGTCATGAATGGCACACCGGCCAAGACCTTAATCTCGGACAACTTGAGTGTTTCCGGGTGAATTGGATGCCAGATCACATGAAAAAACTCAATCCAACAATGGGTTAGAGCGTCTCATCGTTTCAGTGGAATGTTCTAGGTATTTAGGCCCAGATCATGCGTGCGCCGTGCGCTCTATCCTCAAACAGGAACTCAGTCGCGAGACGGTGCGTGATGGCACGAGGCGCGTGGCGGAGGCGAGGCCGTAACCCCTCGCGCAGGCCGAAACTGGTTGGACGGTTGCCGAGGCAATGTCTCTTCGCCACGCGAGAGAGTTACTCAAGCGAAAGGTGAGAAGGGTTCTGCACTGTCTCGGAGCTGGATCGCTGCCGCGCCGCAAAAGCCGCCACTACAGCGCAGCTCGCACAATCCAGCCCGACATGCGGCCCACGATGAAGGCACGGCAGCATCGGAAAAAGCGGCATGAAGCACGACACAGACTGGCCGGCCCCCCCTGCCGCGAAGTCTCGATGCATCCTCCTGGCACCCCACCTTCCCGGCGCAACCACCAAAGGCAGTTCAAAACCTGAAAGCCGCATCCGCTGCTGTACGCGAGGCCTGTTTGCTGACCAGAGCGGCTTCCAGCCGTGCGATCTCTTCTTTCAGGGCAGCAATGCGCTCAACAATCTCGGCTTCCGAGAGCGGGGTAATATCTGCCCCCAGCAGAGCCGCACGCGGTTGCGCAGACCGTATCTCCTCGTCCATTGTCCCCTCCATGCTCCAAAGTGCTCGCACCGCTGCGGGCGAACAATATGAACACAAACTCCCGCTATCCCCGCTTTGCCCCCCTGCCCAGAAAGCAGAAAAAAGAGACAATGTGGACAAAGCAACCCGTGCGGCCTACGGGCATATTGCCCCTTCCTGCGGCGATTTGAAAATCACCTGAAGCCCCACGCGCTTCACCCATGGAGATCCATCATGTCCCCCAGCCCGGCTTCCTCCCCGCTTCCCGCTGGTGTGCCTGCCGACATGACAGCCATCAGCATCACCACCCATGGCGGACCGGATGTGCTGGTGCCCGGCACGCGACCCACACCGGCCCCCGCCCCGGGTGAAGTGCTGGTGAAGGTGGAAGCCGCTGGCGTGAACCGGCCAGATGTGATGCAGCGCAAGGGCCTTTATCCGCCACCGCCCGGCGCATCCGATATTCCGGGTCTGGAAATTGCGGGCACCATTGTCGCGCTGGGCTCGAATGTGACCACCCTCAAGGTGGGCGAACGGATTTGCGCGCTCGTTACCGGTGGCGGCTATGCGGAATATTGCCCCGCACCGGTGGAAACCGCCCTGCCGATTCCCGATGGCCTTTCCGCCATTCAAGCCGCGGCCCTGCCGGAAACGGTTTTCACCGTGTGGAGCAATGTGTTCGAGCGTGGCCGGCTGGCGGCGGGTGAATGGCTTCTGGTGCATGGCGGCTCCAGTGGCATTGGCACCACCGCCATCCAGCTTGCCAAGGCCTTTGGCGCACGGGTGGCGGTCACCGCTGGCTCTCAGGAGAAGTGCGACGCCTGCCTGAAGCTCGGCGCAGATCTGGCCATCAATTATCGCGAAAAGGATTTCGTGGCTGAGGTGAAGAGCGTCACCGGCGGCAAGGGCGCGAATGTCATTCTCGACATGATCGGCGGGCCTTACATCCAGAAAAACTATGAGGCCGCCGCGGTGGACGGCCGCATCGTGCAGATCGCCTTCCAGATGGGCTCGAAGGCCGATGTCGATTTCATGCGCGTCATGATGAAGCGCCTGACCCACACCGGCTCCACCCTGCGCGCTCGGCCCATCGCCGAGAAAGCCGCTCTCACGGCTGCCATCACAAAAAATGTATGGCCGCTGATTGCTGAGAGGAGGTTCCGTCCGGTGATTGATATCAGCTACCCGCTCGCGGATGCCGCCTCAGCCCATGCTCACATGGACAGCAGCGCCCATATCGGCAAGATCGTGCTGACAATGTCGTGAACGAGATGCGTCTCAATGCCCACCGGCGGAGTGGCATGCAAATACCGCCATGATGCGCAAACCTGCCCCGGCCCATCCGCGCGGGGGCCGATGCCATTGCGGTATCAGCTTACGACATGCCGCCACTGCTCGGCTCTGGGCCGGCCGGCCGCCTTGCTCCAGCCGCAGGGCTCCTTTAGTGAATTGATGATTCTTCGCGTGTTTGCGTGTGATTTCCCCTGTGCCGGCCTGCCGGAAAGGGTGCATCATGCCCGCGTGAAGGGCCAATCCGGGTGCGCAGACCATATGTTACGCATTTTCCTCGCCGTTCTGTTCGCCATGTTCGCCGGCATTCTGGCCGCCCCCCTCCCCGCGCTGGCGGTGGAGCCGGTGGCCGTGCGGGGCGATGCGAAGGTGACTGACCTGCTGCCGGCGGTCGAGCACAAGAAAACCAGCGATGGCCGCTTCCAGTTTTCCACCGCCCCGGACTCGGAAGGTGTGGTGCGGCGCATCGAGGTGACGGCGAGCGAGGGGCAAACCGAAAGCAACTGGCTGCTGTTCGCCCTTTCCAACGATACCGATGAGCAGGTCGATCGCCTGATCGTGGCCCCCCACTACCGGATGGTGGGTTCAGGCATGTTCTGGCCAGACCTTGGTGACCGGCGCATTCTCTCCCTCACGCCCAGCCAGGGCTTCAAGCCGGAACGTCAGAACGCTCCCGATGCGGACGTCTTCATGGTGACGCTGGACCCCGGCTCCACAGTGACCTTCGTGGCCGAAATCAATGGCGATGAGGTGCCCCGCTTCTATTTGTGGGAACCGGACGCCTACAAGGACCGGGTAAACGCCTTCTCCCTCTATCAGGGCATCGTCATCGGCATTGCCGGCCTGCTGGCGCTGTTCCTCACCATCTTGTTCGTGGTGAAGGGCTCCGTGATGTTCCCGGCGGCAGCCGCGCTGGCATGGGCGGTGCTGGGCTATATCGGGCTGGACTTCGCATTCTGGTCGAAGGTGTTCGGCCTCTCTCCGGTGGCGGAACAGTTCTGGCGCGCGGCGGGTGAAGCCATCCTCACCGCCACATTGCTGGTGTTCCTGTTCGCCTATCTCAATCTCAACCGCTGGCATGTGCGCTATGTGCATGTGGCCGCCGGCTGGCTCACCTTTCTGGGGGCGCTGGTGGTGGTCGCCTTGCTGGACCCGCCGGTGGCAGCGGGCATCGCGCGGCTCTCTCTGCTCATCGTGGCGCTGGGCGGGTTCGGCGTGGTGCTGTGGCTCTCCCAGCACAATTATGACCGCGCGGTTCTCATCATCCCCACCTGGTCGCTGCTGGTGGTGTGGGTGGTCATGGCCGGCCTGTGTGTGGCCGGGTTCGTGAGCAATGATCTGGCCGCACCCGCGCTGCTGGGTGGCCTCGTCATCATCGTCATGCTCATCGGCTTCACGGTGATGCAGCATGCCTTCGCGGGCATTGGCGGCATTGAGGGCTCCACCTCCGATCTCGAACGCCGTGCGCTGGCGCTGGCCGGCTCCGGCCTCATCGTGTGGGACTGGGATGTGGATTCAGACCGCATCTACACCTCACCGGAAGCTGAGGAAGCGCTGGGCCTCAAGCGTCATTCACTGGAGACGGAAGCCGCCGGCTGGCTCGAGGTTCTCCACCCCGCCGACCGCGACCGCTTCCGCGCCACACTGGATGGCATCATCGACCAGCGCCGCGGGCGTATCGATCAGGATTTCCGCCTCAAGGCCGTGGATGGCCACTACCTCACCTTCAACCTGAAGGCCCGCCCGGTGGTGGGTGCGGATGGCGAAGTGGTGCGCTGCGTGGGCACGTTGTTTGATGTCACCGGCGAGCGCATCGCGGGCGAGCGCCTGATGCATGACGCGGTGCGTGACAACCTGACCGGCCTGCCCGGCCGCGAACTCTTCCTCGACCGGCTGGAACAGGCTCTCATTTTCGCCCGTCAGGACGAACGCCTGCGCCCCACCGTGATGATCATCGACCTTGACCGCTTCCGGCAGGTGAATGTCGAAGTCGGAATGACGGTTGGTGATTCCGTTCTGCTCACGGTTGCGCGGCGCATGCAGCGCCTGTTGAAGCCGCAGGATACGCTGGCGCGCCTCTCCGGCGACCAGTTCGGCCTCATCCTGCTCTCTGAGCGTGACGCCGAGCGCATCACCACTTTTGCCGATACCCTGCGCCGGGCCTTGCGCGCGCCGGTGACACTGGCCAATCGCGAGATGTTCGTCACGGCCTCCATCGGCCTCGTGCTGCTGGGCCGGGAACTCGGCAAGCGCGATGAGGTGCTGAAAGACGCCGAACTCGCCATGTATTATGCCAAGCGCATCGGCGGCGACCGCATCGAGGTCTACCGCCCGGCCATGCGCCAGCAGAAGATCGACGGCTCTACCCTGGAAGCAGAACTGCGGCAGGCGCTCGACAATGGCGAGATCGCCGTGCGCTACCAGCCCATCGTGCGGCTGGGAGACCGGGCCATTGGCGGGTTCGAGGCCTATATGCGCTGGAACCATCCGCGACTGGGTGAACTCGCCTCTTCCGAATTCCTCTCTCTGGCTGAAGAAACCGGGCTGGTTCTGGATTTGGGTCTGCATGTGCTGGAAACAGCGGCGGCCCAGCTTTCCGAATGGCAGCGCATGTTGCGGGTAGACCCGCCTCTGTTCATTCACATCAATGTCTCGTCTCGCCAGCTGCTGCGGCATGAGCTGATTCAGGATCTCAAATCTGTCCTCACCCGTCATCCCGTGGCCTCGGGCTCCCTCAAGATGGAGGTGTCCGAGAGCATGGTGATGGAGAACCCGGAATATGCTGCCGTGGTGCTGACCCGGGTGCGTGAGCTGGGCGGCGGGCTGTGCCTTGGTGATTTCGGCGCGGGCTATTCTTCACTCGCCTATCTCCAGCGTTTCCCGTTTGATTCCATCAAGATTCACCAGCGCTTTGTGCGCGATACCTCCAAGGGCCCGGCGCGCGCGGCCCGGCCGGTCATCGTCTCCTCGCTGGTCAATCTGGCCCATGATCTGGGTATGGATGTCGTGGCTGAAGGGCTCGAACGCGAGACTGAGGCTGAAGAGATGACCCGGTTCGGCTGTGAATATGGGCAGGGGCTGGTGTTCGGTGAACCGCTGACGATGGAAGACTGCCGCGCCCTCATTGCTCCCGCGCCTGTGGCCTCCGGCAAGAAGAAGCAGGTCGCCGCAGAGTAAAGTGGAAGTCCCCGGTCTTTGGTCGGGGGTTTGATCGGCCTGAGTGCGCACCGTAAGGCCACAGCTGCCAGCCTTTCCGAGGCTGGCCTTATGGGTCGCATCAAGACGCGGCAGAGGACGGGCGATGCGGCCTGATCCGCACGCACCATGAAAGTGGGTGCGCTTAGAGATATTTCGAGAGAAGTGGGCACCGGCTCGCGAAAATATGGGCCAACCAATATGTGCGAGCGCGTACCTCCGGCTTTATGAAACGGGGACGTGCTCTAGATATTCATCTGAACCACTCACGCCGGCTCACAAAGCCCAGCCTTTTCAGAGCATTTTTGCGTGAGACGGATACCGGATCGTCTGAAACATGGGCACCGGATTCGTCACGTGGATCATTTCCCAATGCCGTGAAACGGAGAAATGATCTCAGGCCAACCGTGTTCCGCTCATCGCGCGCCCGCACAGACTAACGGGCGGTGCAATGCGCCGGTGAAGCTATCATCCTGCATAAAAACCGGATGCAGCACACAAGGTCAGCCTTCGACCCCTTCACCCAGCTTGGCGTTCATCGCCATTCAGCCTGCAGCATGGGACCATCTGGCTGCACGACCACTTCCAGCAGGCAGAGGCACGCCATCAAGCGTGCCCAGCCTCGCTGGAGAGCATGGCAGGGTCGATGCCCAGACGCCGCAGGGCCTGCTCATAGCGCAGGCCAATCTCGCCATTGAAGATCAGGTCCGGGCTGGCAGGGGATGTCAGCCAGCCATTGGCCTGAATTTCCGCTTCCAGCTGCCCCGGCCCCCAGCCGGCATAACCCAGCGCCAACAGCGCATCACGCGGGCCATGGCCGGCGGCAATCGCGCGTAAAATATCCAGCGTGGCGGTCAGGCTGATGCCGTCATGGATCGGCATGGTTGAATCTTCAACGAAATAATCTGCCGAATGCAGCACGAAGCCACGCCCCGTTTCCACCGGCCCACCGCGCAACACCTGAATACGCTCCACGGAAGGCGGCAGCATGATGCGTGCGCCATCATTCACCACATTCAGCTGGGTCAGCAGTTCGGTGAAGGCGAGGTTCTCCACCGGCTGGTTCAGCACAATACCCATCGCCCCATCAGCGGAATGCGCGCACAGATAAATCAGCGTGCGTGCGAACTCCGCATCACGAATGGTGGGCATGGCAATCAGCATCTGCCCATCTAGAAAGCCGTCGCCCCACTCCGGGCCCTGCGGATCATCAATCGCAATCATGCCAACAGATTACCGCGCCTGAGCGCTTTTGGAAATGGAGCGCATGCACACGCGCCCAAATGGGGGGCCAAAAACGGCAGGCACCAGAACGGACGATCAGGCGATGATATCGGGAAAAAGCTGATCCTCAATGTGACCGATCCGGTCCTTGAGCTGGAGCTTGCGCTTTTTCAGACGCTGAAGCTGGAGAATATCCGCCCCCATGACACCACCCAGTGCCTCGATGGCGGTGTCCAGATCACGATGCTCCTGCCGCAGCCGCTCCAGCTGCTGCCGCAGTTCCCGTTCCTCATCACTGTCCATGCCCACTTCCGTCATCGCCGGGCAGTGCCCGGTCAGCCCCACTCCTGCACGCTGATACAAGCGCGTCAGGTGTTCCATCATAGACACCGCATCACCGATACCACAGCACGGAATGCATCTCTGGCACGGATAATATGCCTTGCTTTCGTCATCATGTCTTTGCCCGAGCCATGCGCGAACGACCGGAACCTCTCCCGCAAATGGATAAAATGTCACGCCCACCGCCTGATATATTGCAGCGCGGCATAACGAAATACCCCGTACGCAAACACCGATGCTGACAGTTATATGATGCTGAGCCAGCCATCCATCCGGCATCATGACTCGCTGCAAAATGATGCAGCGCAAGGCATCTTGTGACCTCCATCGCAAGAAATGCGGTCGACACCTTGTCAGTCCCATGACAGACTGAATCATAGTGACGTAGACAAGGAGCCGGATCGCATGTCCATCCAGTCGCACCTTCAGGAATTGAAGCGACGCCACGCGGCCATTGAGCAGGAGCTCGGCCAGGAACTCTCCCGCCCCGCCTCGGATCAGGCCAGGGTTGTTGAGCTGAAGCGCAAGAAACTTGCTCTCAAGGAACAGATCACAAAACTCGGGGAAACCGTCACGGTTCATTGACGGATTCAGCTTCCGCAAAACTGCGGCAGCGCACCGATGTGCCATCTGAATGGCGCGGCGGGATGGTTTTTCATGCCTGCCTGACACGGTTGGCGGGGAGAGTTGATGCTGAACCCTTTGCGTTCCGGCGCAAGGGGCTTTAATCCGGCATCATGGCCCCTCCGCTGATCCTGCTACAAAATATTCATCTGCGCTTCGGCGCCACCCCCTTGCTTGACGGAGCGGAATTGTCCGTCTCGGCAGGCGAACGTATGTGCCTTGTCGGGCGCAACGGGTCCGGCAAGTCCACTTTGCTCAAGGTGGCGGCGGGAATGATCGCACCCGATGACGGGACGCGCTTTTTCCAGCCGGGCACCACCGTGCGCTATCTGCCGCAAGAGCCGGATTTTTCCGGCTTTGCGACGACGCTGGCTTATGTCGAGGCTGGTCTTGGACCGGGCGACGATGCCTATCGCGCACTTTATCTACTGGAGCAGCTTGGCCTCACGGGTCAGGAAGACCCGGCGCACATCTCTGGTGGAGAGGCGCGCCGGGCAGCTCTTGCGCGGGTGATCGCGCCTGAGCCGGACGTGCTGCTGCTGGACGAACCCACCAACCATCTCGATCTGCCCGTCATCGAGTGGCTGGAAAAGGAACTGCGCAGCCTGCGCTCCGCCATCGTGCTGATCAGTCATGATCGGCGCTTTCTGGAAAACCTCTCCCGCGCCACCGTATGGCTGGATCGCGGTGCCACGCGCCGGCTGGAACAGGGTTTCGGCGCATTCGAAGCCTGGCGCGATGAAGTGCTTGAGCAGGAAGAAACCGATCGCCACAAGCTGGATCGCAAGATCGTGGCCGAGTTGGACTGGCTGCGCTATGGCGTAACCGCCCGGCGCAAGCGCAATGTGCGCCGCCTTGGCCTGCTCAAATCCATGCGCACGGATCGCAGCGAGGAGCGCCGCTCCACCGGCAATGTGAAAATTACGGTGAGTGAGGCCGAAGCATCCGGCAAGCTGGTGATCGAGGCCAAGAATATCGAGAAGGCCTTCGATGATGTGCCGGTGGTGAAGGATTTCTCGACCCGCATCCTGCGCGGCGACCGGATCGGCATTGTCGGCCCCAATGGTGCGGGCAAGACCACGCTCATCAAGCTGCTCACCGGTGAACTGAAGCCGGACAGCGGACGGGTGCGCCTTGGCACCAACCTTGAGATTGCCTCGCTTGACCAGAAGCGCGCGGCCCTTGCCCCCACCACCACATTGCGGGAAGCCCTGACTGGCGGTGGCTCAGATACGGTTGTGGTGGGAGATCAGCCCCGCCATGTGATGGGCTATCTGAAGGACTTCCTCTTCACGCCGGATCAGGCGAACTCGCCACTCTCCGTACTTTCGGGCGGGGAACGGGGACGCCTGATGCTGGCCCGCGCGCTGGCACTGCCTTCCAACGTGCTGGTGCTGGACGAACCGACCAACGACCTCGATCTTGAAACCCTTGATCTGCTTCAGGAAATGGTTGCGGATTATCCAGGCACCGTGATCCTCGTCAGCCATGATCGAGACTTCCTCGACCGCACCGTAACCAGCGTCATCATGGCGGAAGGCCATGGCGGATTCCGCGAATATGCGGGTGGTTATGCTGACATGGTGGCCCAGCGCGGCAAGGGCGTGGAAGCCAAGAAAAGCGCGGACAAGCCAGAGGACAAAAGCACTTCCGGCAAGGACAAGCCCGCCCGGGAACAAGCCGCTGGCGGAGAAAAGAAGCGCCTCTCCTTCCATGAGCAGCACGCCCTGAAGACCCTGCCCATAACCATGGACAAGCTGCGCGCCCAGGCCTCGAAACTGGAAGCGGTGATGGCCGACCCCGGCCTTTATGCCCGCGACCCTGCAAAATTCGAATCCTGCACCGCAGACATTGCCCGTATTCAATCTGAAATGGATGCGGCAGAAGAAGAATGGCTGCGGCTGGAAATCCTGCGTGAGGAACTGGGCGGCTAAAGCCGCCCGGAAAGACAGCTATGTCGCGTTTGCCGGCTCTATGGCGAACGCGACATAGCGTCGCCATCGCATATGGCATCAGTTTTCTGGAAGACTTCTGATCGAAGAAATGCGGCAGATGCGAGAGAATATATCCGAACTTCAGATATATTCTCAGCCTCCCTGCATCCGGGACACCCCGTGCGCACCTGAATACACACAATTCGTACCGGAGATTCGATAAACATAGCCGGACAGACTTATGCCTGTGTATTCGCACATAAAATCGCCACGGCTTTTCCTTGTCTCCCAAATGGTAGTGCGATAGGCTTTCCAGCGACAGTGTTGGTATCATGATGATGCCGCACATTGCGCACTGGAGATGATCCCGTCATGACTCTTCCGCTAAGTGGCATCAAGGTTATTGATTTCACGGGCGTTCAGTCCGGCCCATCCTGCACACAGCTGATGGCATGGTACGGAGCGGACGTGATCAAGGTTGAACGCCCTGGCGTCGGGGACGTGACCCGTCGCCAGCTTCGCGATATTCCGGAACTGGATGCGCTTTACTTCACGATGCTGAACGCCAACAAGCGTTCGGTGGAACTGAACACGAAGACACCTGAAGGCGAAAAGATCATGGAGCAGCTCATCCGCGAGTCGGATGTGCTGGTGGAAAACTTCCACCCCGGCGCCATGGATCATATGGGCCTGACCTGGGAGCGCATTCAGGAAATCAATCCGCGCATCATCTTCGGCTCCATCAAGGGCTTTGATGACGTCTCCCGTTTCGCGGACATCAAGGCGTATGAGAACGTCGCGCAGGCTGCTGGCGGCGCACTCTCCACCACTGGCTTCTGGGATGGCCCCCCCACCGTCAGCGCGGCTGCGCTGGGTGACAGCAACACCGGCAACCATCTGCTCATCGGCCTGCTCACCGCCCTCATCGGCCGCGAGCGCACCGGCAAGGGCCAGCGCGTCACCATCTCCATGCAGGACAGCGTGCTGAACCTGTGCCGCGTGAAGCTGCGCGACCAGCAGCGTCTGGAGAAGGTGGGCTATCTGGAAGAATATCCGCAGTATCCGAACGGCAAGTTCGGCGATGCGGTGCCGCGCGGCGGCAATGCCGGCGGCGGCGGCCAGCCGGGCTGGGTGCTGAAGTGCAAGGGCTGGGAGACCGATCCCAACGCCTATGTCTACTTCACCATTCAGGAGCAGAACTGGGAAGCAACCGCGAAGGCCATCGGCCATCCGGAATGGGCGACTGACCCGAAGTATGCCACTGCGGCAGCTCGCCAGCCGCATATCTTCGACATCTTCGCCGAGATCGAGAAGTATCTCTCCACCAAGACCAAGATCGAGGCGGTGGAAGAACTGCGCAAGTTCGATATTCCGATCGCACCCGTGCTGAGCATGAAGGAAATCGCGGTCGACCCCGACCTGCGCGCCAGCAATACCGTGGTGGAGATGGACCAGAAGCTGCGCGGCAAGTGCCTCACGGTTGGCAGCCCCATCAAGTTCTCGGACTTCACGCCGGACATCAAGAGCGCCCCGCTGCTGGGTGAGCACACGGAAGAAGTGCTGGGCCAGCTTGGTTACACGGCAGAGCAGATCGCCGGGTTCCGGACCAACAAGGTCATCTGATCCTTGAAATGACAGTAGGGTCGTCGGCGCTTTCGGGCCGGCGGCCTTTCAATGCATTTTCGGGTGGAGCGCAAACCGTTTCACCCGAAAATGCCACCATTCAATTGGTTGGAACGCTTCCTCTGCCCCATGACAGGAAGAAGCGCTCTGGTTGCAAAGAACCAACGGGGATCAGCAATGGCTGGTGAAAACGGCTCCCAGATCGATGGCGCGCATATTGTTGTCAATGCGCTGAAGCTCAATGATATCGACACCATCTTCGGCGTCGTCGGAATTCCGATCACCGACCTTGCGCGTCTCGCCCAGGAACAGGGCATTCGTTATGTCGGCTTCCGCCATGAGGCCAATGCCGGCAATGCGGCAGCCATCAGCGGATACATGACCGGCAAGCCGGGCATCTGCCTCACCGTTTCGGCGCCGGGCTTCCTCAATGGCATGGTGGCGCTGGCGAATGCCACCACCAATGGCTTCCCGATGATCCTCATCAGCGGCTCCTCCGACCGCGCCATCGTCGACCTTCAGCGCGGCGACTATGAGGAACTGGACCAGATGAATGCCGCCAAGCCTTATGCCAAGGCGGCCTATCGCGTGAACAAGCCGGAAGATCTCGGTCTCGGCATCGCCCGCGCCATCCGCACTGCTGTTTCCGGCCGTCCCGGCGGCGTGTATCTTGATCTGCCCGCAGAGGTGCTGGCCGCAACGCTGGATGCGGATGCCGCCCAGCGCGCCCTCATCAAGGTGGTGGACCCGGCCCCGCGCCAGATTCCGGCCCCCGATGCGGTGGATCGCGCGCTGAAGCTGCTGGCTGGCGCAAAGCGTCCGCTGGTCGTCATCGGCAAGGGCGCAGCCTATTCGCAGGCTGAAGACTCCATCCGTGAATTTGTCGAAAAGACCGGCATTCCCTTCCTGCCCATGTCCATGGGCAAGGGCGTGCTGCCGGATACCCACGCCCAGAGTGCTGCCTCCGCCCGCTCGCTCGTGCTGGGCAAGGCCGATGTGGTGCTGCTGCTTGGCGCGCGCCTCAACTGGCTGCTCGGCCATGGCAAGAGCCCGGAATGGGCTGCCGATGGCAAGATCATTCAGGTGGATGTGCATGCCGCCGAGATGGACAGCAACCGCGTGGTTGATGCGCCCGTTGTGGCCGATATCGCCTCCACCATGGAGGCTTTCCTCAAGGCCCTTCCCGCCGCCGGCATCGCGCCGCAGCAGGAGTGGATCAAGACCATTGAGGACAAGAAGGACATCAACCGCGAGAAGATGGCCAAGCACCTTGCCGCCACACCCGCGCCGCTCGACTTCTATGCAGCCTATAACGCCGTGCGCGGCGTGATCGAGGGCCAGAAGGAGCTGTATATCGTCAGCGAAGGCGCGAATACGCTCGACTTCGGTCGCAACCTCATCGACATGCACTTGCCCCGCCGCCGCCTTGATGTCGGCACCTGGGGCGTGATGGGTGTCGGCATGGGTTACAGCGTGGGTGCGGCTGTCACCAGCGGCCAGCAGGTTCTGGCCATTGAGGGCGACAGCGCCTTTGGCTTCTCCGGCATGGAGATCGAGACCATCGCCCGCTACAAGCTGCCGGTGACGATCCTGATCTTCAACAATGGCGGCATCTATCGCGGTGACAACGCCAACCTCTCCGGCGGCGAAGACCCCTCGCCCACCACGCTGGAAGTGGCGCGCTATGACCAGATGATGCAGGCCGTGGGCGGTCTCGGCTTCCATGTGGAAACACAGGACGAGCTTTCCGCCGCGCTGAAGGAGGCTCTTGCCTCCGGCAAGCCAGCCCTCATCAATTGCGTGATCGACCCCCATGCAGGCACGGAAAGCGGGCATCTGACCAATCTGAACCCGCAGAGCTCCGTCTCGCACAGCTGAGTTCGGCTGTTACCCCGTCCTGACACCGCCCTCCGGAAAGGAGGGCGGTGCATCCTTTTGCAAGGAAGCTCCATGTCCGAAGCCTCGAATGTATCTGGCGTCAAGACTCCTCCCGGCCCGCTGACCGGCCTGCTTGTTCTGGATCTCACGCACATTCTGAATGGCCCTTTCGGCACCATGATCCTTTCCGACATGGGCGCGCGGGTCATCAAGGTTGAGCAGCCCGGTCATGGGGATGACACCCGCACCTATGGGCCTTTCGTGGGCGACCAGTCGCTGTATTTCGACTTCGTCAATCGCGGCAAGGAAAGCATCGTTCTCGACCTGAAGAATGATGCCGACCGCGAGGTCTTCCTGAATATCGTCCGCAAGGCCGATATCCTCACCGAGAATTACAAGCCCGGCACGATGAAGCATCTCGGTTTCAGCTATGAAGAGCTGTCCGCGATCAATCCGCGCCTCATCTTCGCCTCCTCCGCCGGCTTCGGGCAGACCGGCCCGCTGGCGCAATATCCGGCTTATGACACCATCGTGCAGGGCATGAGCGGCATCATGCTGGACACCGGCCTGCCGAATGATCCGCCGATCCGCGTGGGCACCTCGCTGTCAGATTTGTGCGGCGGCATCTTCATGTATGCCGGCATCATGACCGCGCTGCATGCACGCGAGACCACAGGCAAAGGTGCGCATGTCGATATCGCCATGTTCGATGCCACCCTGTCCTTCCTTGAGCACGGCTTCATGGCCTATGTCGCCACCGGCAAGGCCCCGCCCCGCCTCGGCAATCGCCATCCTTCCATGGCACCGTTCGATGTGTTTCAGGCCGCAGACAAGCCTTTCGTCATCGCCACCGGTAATGACCATCTGTTCCAGCAGTTGAGCGCGGCCATCGGCAAGCCTGAGATGGGCACCGACTCGCGCTATGCCACGAACGAAAAGCGGGTGGAAAACTACACCGCCCTGAAAGCCGAGATGGAGGACGCCCTCCAGAAGCAGCCGGCAGAGCATTGGCTCACCGTGATCCATGAGGCCGGCGTGCCCGTGGGGCCGATCCTCACCGTGGCTGAGGCGGTGGAGCATCCGCAGACCGCTGCGCGCAATATGCTGATCGAGGCCGGCGGCGTCCATATGCCGGGCAATCCCATCAAGATCAGCGGATATGAGGACCCCAAGGTCCGCCCTGCCGCTCCGGCATTGGATGAGCATGGCGCGCGCATTCGCGCTGAATTTGGCAAAAGCTGAAGGTGCCAGCATTCTGCTGCGGTGGCGCATAAGAACCATCGCGGCAGCACGACATTTTGAGCAGTTCAGTCATCAGGCTTAAAGGATCGCCAGACTTTCCCAAGCCTTGTAACGACCGGGAACAGCTTATTTCCAGACCGGACCGATCAGAAGTTCCGGCGGCATGCAGGGCAGGACTCCAGGGACAGATTCAGGCCCGAAGCAGAACGTCTGGCTGTTCCGGATGAACAGCAGTCCGAAGCGATTGATTGCAACAGAACCATTCCATTGAGTTCGCATTCTCAAGGATGAGAACTCAAGAGCACAGTAAGGGGGCTCCTGTGGAACAATTTATGTCAAAGCTGCTGATAGCAGATCTCATACCTATCATTGTCATTATGCTGATAGGTTATATCTCCGGTAAACGGCATGTTTTTGAACCCGATCAGGCGCGGGTCTTCAACAAGCTGGTTCTGGATTTCGCCCTGCCGGCCGCACTGTTCGTTTCCATCGTGCGCGCAGACCGTGAGATGCTGGTGGCGAATGCCACGCTGAGCCTGATCTCGGTGATCGGTCTTGTCTGCTTGTTCATGCTGTCCTATTTCACCATTCAGTGGTTCTTCAAGCGCACCAAGGCTGAAGGGGCTGTCTGCGCCCTGATTGCCGGCTCTCCCACCATCGGCTTTCTCGGCTATGCCGTGCTCGATCCGCTCTTCGGCACCGGCGTTGAAACCGGGCTGGTGATTGCCATCGTGGCCATTGTGGTGAATGCGATCACGATCCCGATCGGTCTGTATCTGCTGAATGCCGGCGGCGGCGGCAATGGCTCCACCGTCAAGACCTCCAACAGCGCGGCACTGATTTCCGCCCTGAAAGAGCCTGTCGTCTGGGCTCCCATTCTCGCCGTGGCCCTGGTGGTCATCGGTATCAAGGTTCCCCCGTCCTTTGAACCCTCGTTTGATCTGATCGCAAAGGCCAACTCCAGCGTGGCCGTGTTCGCCGCCGGCCTGACGCTTGCCGCGTACAAGATCGAGCTGGACTGGGAAATCGCCTACAATACGGCGTTCAAGCTGATCCTCATGCCGGCCGTGTTCCTGATCGCGGGCTGGGCCTGTGGTCTGGATTCCCAGATCCTGCAGATGCTGGTTCTCAGCGTGACGCTGCCGCCGGCCTTCTCGGGCATCATCATCGCCAGCCGCTTCCAGGTTTATACCCGCACCGGCACATCTTCTCTGGCGGTCTGTGTGCTCGGCTTCATCGTCGCCGCACCGTTCTGGGTTTACCTCGCCCGGGTCATTACCGGCTGAGGCACCTGTTCTGGCGTCTGGGTTCGGATTCATGCAGGAGCAATCCGGCAATTGCCGCCCTGCTTCACCTGAACCCGTCTGACGCGAAGAACCAAAACCACACCGCCGTCCTGCCCCTGAACGGGCATGGACGGCGGTGTCATATCTGCCCACTTGAGAGATAGAGTCGGAGCACTTACCTGTTGCAGGTATCAGCGCCGGATGAGCCCATGTTTTCAGATGCCCTTCTCGCCCTTCAGCAAACGTTCTCCCCGCTCCTGAGGGGGCTGCTTCTGAAGTCTATCGGGCTTGCGCTGCTGCTGCTGATCGCGCTGGCCTTTGGCCTACAGGCGGCATTGGCCCATTTTCTGGAAATACCCTCCTACCCATGGGTGGAGGTGACACTCACCATCGTCGCCGGACTGGGCATCGTCTTTGGCGCGCTCTATCTTGTGCCGGCGGTATCAGCACTGGTGGCAGGTCTATTCCTGGATGATGTGGCTGAACGGGTTGAATCTGCCACCTATCCGCAGGACCCACCCGGCGTGCCGCAGCCTGTCGCGCAGCAGCTCATGTTCTCATTGCGCTTCTTCGGTCTCGTGTTGATCGTAAACCTGTGCGCCCTGCTGCTGTTGCTCGTTCCGGGTGTCAATCTCATCATTTTTTATGTGGCCAACGCCTATCTCATCAGCCGTGAATATTTCGAGATGGCGGCCATGCGCTACCGCTCTCCCAAGGAGGCGCGAGAACTGCGGCAGGCCAATGCCGTCACGGTGTTCGTGGCCGGCCTGCTGATGGCACCGCTGCTGTTCGTGCCGATCCTGAATCTCATCATGCCGGTGGTAGGCACCACCTTCATGGTGCATCTGCACCGCCGCATCGCCCCGCTGCCGGCACACCGCACGGAAGATGGCGCATTGCTCATCGAGGGGAAGGCGCTGTAAAGGCGGGAAGGCCTGAACCGCACCGGATTGTAAGGTCCGCGTCAGCAATCTCCTGTAGCTTTTTTCCATGGAGCACCGGCATCCGTATGGCTGCCCGTGACGGATATGGAGACAGGCTATGACACAGGATCAGGATTCCAGCCTCCCCGTTTCTGATGCCGCAATGGAACAGGTCAGCGGCGGGGGAGCAGACAGCATGATGCAGGCTCTACACAAGGACCGCTGGAAAGCCGCGACGTCCTCGCCAGTTCTGTCCCCACTCTGCCCCATCGCAATTGCGCCAGATGGTTCGGATTTGAGCCAGCTATCCGGGAAGTGAGGCTTGAGCCATCAGCATGGCTCAAGCGCGCCCTCTTCTGGAAGCAAGCGTGAGCCGCATCCCTTTCACACGTCAGTCTTGGCCGCCGGCTGAATGGCCCATTGCGCTAGCTCAGACCCGGCTCCAGCAGGATCAAAGCCACCGCGCTCTTTCGGAAAGATGAGGCAGACACCGTAACAGGCGGCACGATGTCAGACGCCGAAAGAGCGTATGTGAAAGAGTTCCCGAACGACTAACATGGTTTGGCGCACATGCGTTTCCATCGGCTGATGCAGAAACTGAGCCCGACGCTCATATGTCCCATTCCAGCGTCCGCCGAGGGTGAAGCTCTCAAGCCTTCGGACAAGTGAGGAGAGCGGGTCTGCATGCGTGATCGTAGAGATTTGCATGCCCCATCCGCCGAGAAGGCTGGGTCTGGATCGTTTCGCTGTTTCATAAAGTCCGCGTGAAGCGATCCAGTTTATTGAATGATCCCAGTCTCTTCCCGTGAACTGGCGGCAGCATCACTCGAAAATGCTCTAGAGGCCCACCTCATCCATGGCGCTTTCCTGCCGTGTGCCGAGCTGCGCCATGTCGAAACCGGAAATTGCCGCCTCAAAAAGCTGGTGGAAATTCAGCTCCGCCCGCAGATGAAGGAACACCGCGCCCAAACCGATCGCCGCACGGTCCATGAAAACAAACTCGCGTGGCACTGTCACCGGGCCAAGGCGCTTGAGCGCGGTGTGGACCTGAAAGGCCTCGCGCCGCCCATATTGGCCGGGCTCCACCCCATCGGCGATGGTGCGCACGCGATCATCCATCAGCGGCCCATAAATGAAGCGCGCCCAGATATTCAGCACATCAATCAGCTCACGCTTCAGCCCCACAAAGCCCCATGTCTCATAGGCATGCACCACCCGTGCATCATCCCCATCATGCAGACCGCGATAGAGATCGACCACCCCGGCCACGAAGGCGGGCGGGAAGATGCGAACGCAGCCATAATCCAGCAGATTGATGCCGGCCGGCCCGCCGCTCCCGTCTTCCGCGCGAAAGACCGTGTAATTGCCCAGATGCGGATCGCCATGGATGACCCCGAACCGGCTGAACGGCCCCCACCAGGCTGCAAACATGGCGCGTGCCAGAAGGTTGCGTTCGTCCTGCGTGTGGTCGACGAAAGTGAGGATTTTCTCACCCTCCAGCCAGTCCATGGTCAGCAGGCGGCCGGTAGAAAGCTCGTCCCGCACGGCCGGTACACGCACCAGTGGTTCATCCTGCAACATGCGGGCATAGAGCGCGGCATGCTTGGCCTCTCGTCGGTAATCCAGTTCCTCGCGCACCCTCTCGCCCAGTTCCACGGCGATCTCGCGGGTGTCGATTGCAGCATTCATCCGCCGATGCAGGGAGAACAGCAGGTCAAGCTGGGCGAGGTCCGCCTCCACCGCCGCCTGCATATCCGGATATTGCAGCTTCACGGCCACCGGTGCGCCATCCAGCGTCACCGCGCGATGCACCTGCCCCAATGATGCGGCGGCGGCGGGGGTGCGGTCAAAACTGGTGAAGCGCTGCTCCCAGTCCCTCCCCAGCTCAGCAGACATGCGCCGCTTCACGAAGCTCCAGCCCATGGGTGGGGCATCCGACTGAAGTTTCTGCAATTCCGCGACATATTCGGGCGGCAACAAATCCGGCACCGTGGCCATGAGTTGAGCCACTTTCATCAATGGTCCCTTCAACCCACCCAATGCAGAGGCCAGAGCGGCGGCGTTGGCGCCATCGCGCCCCTCTCCGCCCGAAATCAGGCGGCTGCCGGCGATACGCGCCGCGACCCCGCCTACATTCGCACCCACGCGGGCATAACGCAGGGCACGGGCGGAAAAGCGGTTTCGTTCCTCATCAACCATCACATCAGGCTCCACGCCGCACGGGCCGGAAGGTGAGAGCAAGCAGCACCAGCAGGCTCAGCGGGGTCAGAATATCCGTATACAGAATGGGCCCGGCATTACCGGCCACCATGTTCCCGGTTTCTGCAATCTGTACCATATGGCCCAC
>JAUCBT010000023.1:0-380647 GCA_034676685.1 Xanthobacter sp.
ATTTCGTAAAAAAGTTTTTCCTTGTTTAGCTTCAACATATTGATATTCAAGAGGATACAGAAACTCGGGTGTTGCACACAGGTGTTACACACGGGGTAAAAATGGTTCTGAAAATGGTTCGCCCAACGTCACGCAAAGGCTCCTCCAAGCGCCGTTACCGATGTCGTGTGCCTAAGGCCATACAGGGCTTTGCACAGGGCACGCCTGTGGTGATTCCTTTTCCTGCTTCCAGCGGTGAATATGGTGAGGAACCGGCTTACACAGCGCAGGCTACCTTGGGTAAGGAACAGGTCAGCTTCTCGCTTGGCACGGGTGATGAGCTTGTAGCGAAGGAGAGGAATGCCATTGCAGATCAGTACATGGAGAGGCTGTTCAGCACCTTGAAAGCCCAGAAGGGCAGCGGTGGTGTAGGTGGTGTCACTCTGACTTCTCGCCAGTGTAGGGCCTTGGCTGGACAATGGTATGCGGGGTTTGTTGCATCCTATGAGAATGACCAGCCAGCGGGTACCGACCATGTGTCATTCATGGAAGCCCTAGAGGCTCATGCTCGCTATCTCTCCCATATGGATCATTATTCATGGAAGGAAGATGGAGGAAGTACGCCTGAGGAAGATAACAAGGTTCACTATGACCTTGGTCTAACCCGGCTTATCCGTAAGGAAATGCTGGTACCACACGGGTTGGCAGGTGAACCCGATGCTGCCACATGGGATAGGCTGGTACAGGCATTTACCCAGACCGTCAGACAAGGCTTAGCCACGGTCAAGCGGTATGCTGAGGGGGATTATAGCCCTGATGCTGTTCTTGCTACCTTTCCAGCACTAGACCTTCGGGCGGTGGACAAGCTGGAATCAAGCACTACCAGTGTGAGAAAGAAGGCTGATAAAGCCTCACTCACCTTTGATGAGCTTCTAACCCAGTGGTGGGCCTCTGTTCAGCCTACAGGTATGACCCTCAATACAAAGACTGCATATGAGAAGGCTTTCAAGGCATTGGCTAAACATGCCGGCCATACCGATGCACAGCGTATCACCAAGGCTGACATAGAAGCATTCAGAGATGACAGGCTTGCAGAGGGCAAGGCGCATAAAACCGTCTCACAACAGATGAACGGGATTAGTAGCGTCTACAACTGGGCCGTAGAGAAGAAGATAATCACCATCAATCCCGCCAAGGGGTTGACCATGCCTAAGCGTAGGCAGATCGTGACGGAAGACAAGGACTTCACAGATGAGGAAGCAAAGGCAATCCTGAGGGCTTCCAGTGAAAATAGCGAACCCGTCAAGCGATGGGTGCCGTGGTTGTGCGCCTACACTGGGGCAAGGGTGGGTGAAATACTTCAGCTACGCACACAGGATATAAGGCAGGATGCGAAGGGTGGATGGCTCATAAACATCACCCCTGAGGCTGGCACCGTGAAGACCAAGCAATTCCGGGAAGTTCCCTTACATGACCACCTGATAGACCAAGGCTTCACCCGGTGGGTACAGGAGCAGGAAGGTTATCTGTTCCTTGATGTGGCTCTTGATGCCAATGAAGAGGACAAGGCCAAGGCCAGAAGGGTTATTCTGGGCAAGGTGGGCAGGTTCGCCAAGGCAGCAGGGAATATCTCAGGTGGCAAGAGGCCTAACCACGGTTGGCGGCACACATTCAAAACCATAGGTCGTGAGGCTGGTATCTCAGAACACACCTTGGATGCCCTGTGTGGCCATACGCCAAGCACGGTTGGTGCATCGTATGGTAAGGTATCGCTGAGGGTGAAGCGGGAGGCTATCAACAGGTTGCCACGCTTCGCAGCAGTGTGCTCGTCCTGATGGGAACTTAGGCAACCACTATGACGCTCGGGTTTACTGGTTCAGCGTCCTTCAGCGCCTGTAGCCGCCATCCTTTCGAATGGCCGGGAGAACATCGCGTGTCACCCAGTCTTGGAACTGGCGAGCCTCCGGTTTGTCAGAGCGCATGACCAGCTTGTAAAGGCCCGACTCGGAAATGCAGGTGACTCCCGCGTTAGGCAGGCTACCCATAGTCAAATTATGGGTAGAGTTGCGCACCATCTGCTTTTCATCAGGGGCCAATGGCTTCAGATGAGGAAAAGTGCCTCCATTCATATTGAGATGGAGTGCCCGACACACGTCAGCAGCGACAAACCAAGGCTCAACGCTGCGCTGTCCATCCAGCATCACAACGCGGATAGACTGGCCATGGAACACGCCCTGTGAGCTTGTGAAGATGAACCTGATAGGCCTAGCAATTGTGCCCATACCCATACCTAAGCTCATACCAACCTTAGCACCAACCTTGGCGCATACATCACGTTAGCATAATCATTGGGGTTAGTTCATAACTCACATCCATCATTAGTAACCAACCTACAAACCCAATATGATATTAAGCCAACCATCACCGAGTTCATACATAAATATAAGCATTAGTTGTTATGGCGCTAGTTGATTATTGTAGAGTCATTACACAATATATTGCACATATATGTGGATAAGTGTGAATTTTACTAATTTCTATATTCGCTTTAACTGAGTTGGCGTATTGACTTGGGGAATCCTGAGGGTGGAGAACGGATGGCGAACCTAGTTCTCAGGGGATGACCGATGACTAAGCACTATGACCCTACGCCTTTTGCGGTGGTGACAGCCCTAGGAATAGCCGCGTCCAGCTACGGCTTGCCCATGCAAAGCCTTATCTTAGATGAGGCCCCCGCCGCGCCTTTAACTGGGCATGAGGTGGTAAGAGTGCGTGAGGCGAGGAATATGGCGATTTACCTTATTTGCTCTACTCTAGACTTTTCTGAGTCTCACACTGATGAAGGTCGTCTAGCCCTCGTGGCTCACCTGTTCAATGTGAATGAGCGACGAGTGCTAAGCGCCATAAAGCATATCAGCCATGAGAGGTTCGCCAATGAGGCGCACAGGCTGGGCAATGTCCTTCAGTGGGTGCTGAATATGGCTGAGTTTACCTTCTCACCGGGAGGGGAAGGTCAGAACACCCCCCATTTGAAGGAAGCTGATGATGTCGGCACCTTTGCCGCTATGAAAGCCTATGCCCTCCCTGTGTCTCAGTAAGGCCAGAGCCACGCACTCCTGAAAGGACTAGCTGATGCTCACCAATGTTTCCCAAGCTATAGCCGCTGATGTCCGCAACGCTCTGGTTGATATTGTCAGGGGAAAGATAGGCGTAGATAATGCGGAAGGCTGCTATACACCTGAAATAGCGTTAAAAATTCTGGTATATGGGGTTGATGAAAGTATCATTCCTGCCCCTGCTGTCTGCCCTAGTTCTATAATACTATATTTTATTATGTGCAGGACACTAAGGGAAAGGCAGAAGGCTGGCCATGTTGTGCCTTGGAATACAGAGGATAGGGAAGAGCATGGTCGCCACCTCAACTGTCTGTCATTGCTGATATGGTCTGCAATGGATGCCCGGTTCTACTTCAAAGCTATGCAGCCCCACCCCCATGAGATCACAAGGGCAGAAAAGTTGCGCAGGGCAGAAATGGCAGCGGAAAGAATGAAGGTATGGCGTGAAACCGGATACAAAACGCCAAGCATATCTACAGACTGGTGGTATTGGCCCCCGGCAATATCCTTGTAGATAGGTCTGATGATATTTTGATAATCTCATAAATTTAGGAAGAATGAATATGACGGAACAACAGCCAGCAGAGCCAACCGAAGGTGGGTTAGAGGGTGCAACCAGTTTTACCTAACACTATGACTGTGTTAGGGTTTTTCATAATCCCTCCCATCTGAAAGCAACGAGTAAAACAGGGGCTGAAAAGTGGTTTCACCTCGTTTGACTAAGGGGTTGATTTTAAATATTAATTCAGAAGGTTCCCCAATTGAAGACAACGAGTAAAAATGACTGTCCCTGCGTATGGGGATGGTGTCCAACTATGACGAGATATGAGGTTCGCCTGAAGCCCTACGGGGTGTGGCCATATCGGGAACCACCTGTGGCGGGTGTAGATGGAAAGATGAGTAGGTATGATCCAAATAGCGTGGATCATGTATCGCTTAAACACTGGAAGCGACAAGGGCCGAGATAACAGGCATGGTTTACTAATTGATAGTACCATGACCCACTAACGGATTGAAGGTGTTTGAGGTGGATGATTGATAATTGGTCAGTCATCAAGTGTGACAGGTGCTGTATGTGGGTTAAACACCTGCGTACCGAATGAAGGGACCTTGGTTAGGCCCTCGTTGGTAACTGTCATGCGAATTGCATAGGAGGTAATGGCACCTATGGCGAATAACCAAGCTATACGACAGGGGAACAGCAAGAAGCAACGCAGTTGCGTTGTTATACTGCTGACCTGTCACCCGGTTTGTTTCTCACACGTTGTGAGGCCGGGATAGCGGAATGGCCTCCTTTGTATAACACAGGTTTTGAATGTGTTTAGCATTGGTTAGACCTTGTGTTTGTCCTTTATGTTATTCACCCTTATTCTAAACCTATATGTTATTCACCATAGGTTAGACCTAAGGTATAGAATGGTATTACACAGGTTGGACCTTTAGGTTAGAACCTTGGTAATACCCGGATATACATGGGGCTGTTATGGACCCTTCGCCTGATGGCTCAGGGCCAGAGATTGAGAAGACACAAGATCAATAATCATTCTTCTGTCTCAGCGTTAGCCCAAGGCTCTACCCATGCTTTGCACAAGGTTCAATATCCCAAGCCATAGGCAAAGCATGGGTAGAGCATAGGTCAGACCCTCATTCTTTATCAAATTGATATTGAAGATTGTGTCTGTAGCGTTAGCCCTGTGTCATCACAAGCAAAGCACAGTGCCCGACCTTCCCGTCAAACCTTCCCCTTTGAGCTGGTCACTCCGTGACGGCGTTGCAAGGATGACCATATGTCAAACAAGACTGCTGCACAGATACTGGCTGAGATAGACGCCATGCCTGATGACGATGATGATAATGACACTCCGGTCAGCCCAGCGCCTCTCCCGTCTCTCCCGCCTGACCTGTACAAAAGGGCTGCACATTGGCAGTACCTGTATGACCGGGGCAAGCAACGTCATGCCTCTGTGCAGCATGGATATACTGATGAGGATCACCAAAGGTGGTTAGAAGATACTCGACATGCCCAGCCCTGTGCAGGTCATGTTTTGCAGGAGTAACCGGGTTGTCTCTCCGTTACAATACAAAGGACGGTTACTCTTCGAAAACAGAGTTCACATTTACACCTTATTCTTCGTTCTAACTGCACAAATTATGCCGCTGCCACGCCAGAAGTAGCTCGTCTACGACTCTCATGTGGGCAGCAAGGGGATATTCCCCGTTGGCCCTGTACTCTCCGATGACAAATACTGCGTACCCGCCTGTCTCAGGTGGCGTCCCCGGCTTGCCTGTGGTGCTGGAAATCATCCATCCAGAGACGGGCGAGGTTACAGAGGTGGACCTTGGCCGGTCCCTGACAATCAAAGATTACCTTGCATCCATGGGCGTAGCTGATCGCTATGGCCGGGACATTCTCCATGAGATGGGGCTTCTCCATTCTGAGAGTCATACGCTGGCATTTCTTGTGTTTGGCGGCTAACCCCTGTCAGGCGCTGAGAATGCCTGTGTGTGGCTCTCTGTGTGCATTGAGCATTACGCATGACACTCGTTATTCAAGATACTGAGAAAGTACGTTTGAACGGTCCCGGCGGACGTGGACCTATAGACACCTATTCCCGTGCGGCCGCTGACAACAGTGCTATTGAACTGGGCAACGCATTGAGCAAGCTGGGAGGCCAGTTCAGCAGTCTGGCTTCGGGCCAAGCCGAGGCTAAAGAAGCAGCCGACGCGAGGAACCTTGACTTTTATGTAGGACAGGCTCGGCAAGAGATAACCGAGGGAGTGCCTCTTCAGGCACAGCTTGGCAATATCCTGCCTGAGCAGTCCAGCGTCATCCGTGGGCGGGTCGCGGAAAGCCTCGGTTTCGAGCAGGGCCAACAGTGGGCACAGGAACGCTATGCCGAGCTTATGTCCGATGAAGGGCTTCTGATGAACCCTCAAGCCTTTGGTGTCGCCGTGGCTAAACTGAAGGAGGAAGCCTACCAGAAAGCCAAGGCCGATCCCGCTTATGGTGCTGGGTATCTCAAGGCAGTCAATGGTTTGACCGATCAGGCTTCAGCCAATGCAACGCAGATGCGTACCAAGTTTATGACCGAGGCTCAGGAGAGACAGCTTGATCGTGATCTTATCGAAGTTCACGGTGGTAAGTCTGACCTCCCTGAAGTTGGCTCTCAGTCTTCCAACACTCCCGGTCCGGCTAATACCTCTGTTGTCACCTATGGGAACAAGGGTGCAACCCGGAACCAGCCGCTGACACAGGCCCTGACGAACAAACTCGATGACGCTGTTCAACAGGTGTATGGCGCTGGCTATAAGGCAGTTGTCTATTCCGGCGGTCAACCCGGCAAGGGTGAGAATGGTAAGCGTGTGGCCTGACAAGGGGAGGGGCTGTTAATGCGGTTCCTCCCTGTTATGTTGCTGATCCTTATTAGGATAGCAAGATGTAACAAGTGCTCGAATATAGGCCAAGCCATGCTTGCACGGCTTAGGCGTCGGTAAAACAATGCAATGCCTTTGGCTACAATCAGCGTACCAAACTTGGTCACAGGAGTGTCCCAGCAGCCTCCTTCAATGCGTATCCCCACCTCTTGTGAAGACATGGTCAATGGTTGGCCTAGCTTTGTAAGCGGGTTGAGTAAGCGTCCTCCCACTGAATGGGTGGCGTCTATCCCTAATTCCACATCTTCACTCTTTAATAATGTCAGCTACAACTTAATTGAATATGCGGATGGGAGTAAATATATCCTAGTCCTTGGTTCAGGTGTGGTGAAGCTGTTCGACATGAATGGGGTGGAACAGGTAGTTAGTATTGAAGAGGGGAGTTTGGAGTACCTCAGTAAGGGGGACGCCTCACCTAATAAATGTAAGGCTCTGACAATTGGGGATACATCTTTTATCCTAAACACACAGAGTGTGATTGAGACTAGGTCGGCACTGGGCATATCGGCGTCATCCAGCATAGATACAACCATCGCTTATGAAGGTGTGATGGAAGATATCAAGGATGAAGAGGCTTTTGGTAACTGGCTCACGATGGCTGAGCTAAACCGGAAGTATCCTCCTGAAAACTATCAAGAAGGTACAATCCTGCTTGTCAAGCGTGGTGCTGTTGTAACCTCAGCTAATGAGCGTCGATACATTATTACAGCGGTTCCTGTGGTGGAAGGTGCGTGGAAATCCATCGGTGGGGGAAGTATGACGGTTCAACCCGGAGCGCTCCCTCCTTCCTCACTTGGTGGTTACAGGGCGGTATCTGCGCTTCCGACTGCTGGAACTGACGGTGAAATTTTATCACTCTGGATGCGCTCCCCTATGAACAATTCAGAGTTCAATGATACAATTTCTTATACCGTCTATGAGTACCATCGTGGTAATGGCGGCAAGGAATGGACAGCATGGGAGGCAGGCGGGGTAGTGCAGATTGCGCCCACTCTAGACCCCGGTAAAACATGGACTGTTCATGTTAAGCAGAGTGCAGCTAATTCATACTACAATGTATATTATCGTGGCGGTCTGGCTGCATCCTATCTTAGTCCAAAGGGCGTTGACGAGGATTCGTCTGTTCCCGGTACGGATATTATCGCAAGACGCCTACTAGAGCATTTGCGACGATATGATGCCCTTAACGAGTTTAGCTCGTATCTAACAGGTTCCAGCATTGTGTTGGTGGGCACTAGATTGGATAACCTCAAAGTATATTTTGATGCTACATCCAATGCGGGTGACCAGATTATGGGATGCTACGGGGACAGCATTGCTAGATTTTCTGACCTAGCGCCTAGGGATGCGCATAACAGACTGGTCCGGGTTAGGGGTAGTAGTGAAGATGATGGGGATGATTACTATGTCAAGTTCAGCAAGTATGATAGCAGTTGGACTGAGGATGTAGGGTATGGGCATGCCGAGTATCTCACGAAATCAACGATGCCTCACACCTTGGTTAGAGAGGCTGGGGGTACTTGGAGTTTCCGAAAGCTAAAGAACAGCAAGTCTGATGGAAGGTACTTCTTTAGGCTTTCATCTAAAAACGATGGTTCATTTGAAACAGTTTCTACATCGTCTGTATGGGGAGGCTATCGTAGTGTTGGCGATGCCCGTAGTAACCCTTCACCTTCCTTCGTTGGAAACACCATAACGGATATGTTCGTCTATAATAACAGGCTTTGCTTCCTGTCTGACGAAAACATTATCATGTCTGAAGTGGGGAACTACGAGAACTTTTACCGTACAACCGTGGCTACACAGTTGGATAGTGACCCGATAGACATTGCTTCACCCAGTACAATGGGCAGCAAGTTCTACCATGCTCTACCCTTCAATAAAGACCTGATCCTTATGTCAGACCGTGTGCAATATCGGCTGACCTATAGCGGCTATCTTGGTCCTAAGAACATACAGCTTCAGCACTCTACGAATTTCGATGTCAGCCCAACGGTTGCACCTGTGGCACTGGAAAGCTCCGTGTACTTCGTGGAAGACCGGCTAAGCTCCCGTTTTGCCCAGTTGTGGGAGTTTTTCCCTAAGAACGATGCAACAGGTGATGGTGCGTCTAAGGCTACCTCTGGTGTGCCTGAGTACGTACCCGGTCGCATCTCTTGGATGACGGCCAGCCAAAGGCATAGCATGGTCGTTATGAAGTCCTACGATGATCCTGCAACCCTTTATGTGTATAAATATCTATGGGCCGATGATCGTAAGATACAGAACGCTTGGTCCAAATGGACATTCCCGGCTGCACAAGATGTTATATGGGGTGAGTTCGTAGAGGACTATCTGTATCTGGTCATCAAGCGTAACAACGTGGTTCATATTGAACGTATCCTCTGTGCTGAGAAAATCCTGAACGATGTTGGCAAAGGCTACACCATGTTGGACATGCTGATAACCAAAGATAAGCTAACAGGAATTTCAGGCACATCTATTGACGTTCCCTACAATATGCCAGCAGGTATTCGGGCTTATGCTGTAGTGCAGTACTACTCAGCAGTAGCAGGGAAGGTCATTAGCGAAAGCATCCCCGGAACACTGACAGGAAGGCGAATTAGCCTCTCGAAGACCTTACCAGCAGCATATAGCGAACTATTCGTTGGTATCCCTTATACCTTTTCGTACACCTTTACTAACCCTTACATGCGACAAGAGAAGCAGAGTGGTGAAGTAGTGGTCAAGGATGACATTAGGTTGCAGCTTAGGTATTTCACCTTGGAATACCTTGATACAGCTAGTTTCAGATTAGAGATTGAATATCCCGGTCGTGAAACCAATGTTAGGGAGTTCGATGGTAAAACCATGGGAGGCCAAACGATGACCTTAGGTGGAAGCAACTTTAGCAGCGGGCTCTACCGTATTGCTATCGCCGGGAATAACCGGGATATGCAAATGACCCTCATAAATGATGGACCATTGAATAGCACGTTTAGCTCTGCTGAATGGCTGTGCACATATGTGCCTAGGGCTAAGCTGAGGGCGTGATGAAGGGTTATACAAGGTCTTACATGGTTGAAGATGCGGTATACCTTGCTAGAAACCTCCGTCAGGAAGATATAAGAGAAGTGTCAATCCTAGGGGTTGATCCTCTCTTTGCTATGGTTGCCGGTGGGCTGTGCTCAGGCGTAACTTACACCGGGGTTGGGCCCTCTGGAAAACCTGCCCTTGCAGTGGGTGTCCGTGTAACTGCTAATCCTGATGTGGGCATGGTCTGGATGCTGGGTACTCCCGAGATCGAAGACAACTTTGGTGACGGCATGTTCACTCAACTGTTCAAGCCTGTGCTTTCCAAGGTTCATCCTTGTACAATCGAAGAAGTCAAGCATTCCATCCAGAAGGAGCGGCGTATCATTGACACGCTTGAGCCTGTGATGGCCCGGCATAAACTTGTGTTTGATAAAGGTGTCATCTCCCATGATCTTAAATCAACGGAGAAGTATGCTACCGATATTCGTCACTACAAAACTCTTGTCTACCAGATGACACGTATTTGCTATGACAGGGGGGCTTTGAAGTTTGATGATAGGCTGGACGCTCTGGCTATCGCTGTGGCCTACTGGACCGAGAAGATGGCTCAGGATGAAGACCAAGGGTTGAAAAGGGAGAAAGATAGGCTATTCGATATGGAGATTGAGGCCCACCTGAATGCCCTGACAGGGGGCAAAACAGGGGGTGAAAAGTGGTTTCATCTCGTTTGACTAAGTGACTGTAACCTAAGATAAACTCATAATCCCTCCCATCTGAAGGCCCACCCCCGGTTTAACATATAGGTATAACCTAGGGCTAACATGGGGTTAATAACATAAGGATAAGGATAGGGTTCTAACATAGGTATTGCCTTGTATAGCATGGGCTAACATAGGTTAGACGTTATCCTTATCCACCTTTGTTATAATCCATATTGATAAAGAAGATTGGATAGACACGATGCTCACCAAGGCTAAGCAGGTTTTGAATAGTGATACAGGGGCTACCTTGGTTGAGTATGGGCTCCTTGTGGTAGCCGTGGCAGTCCTGATTGTAGGTGCCTTACAGGGGTTAGGGATTGTTTTGAGTTTTTTGTTTTCTGAGATGAATAATCAACTTTGTGGGCCTTCAGGTGCTGAATGCTGAGCCTTTCAAGATGGCTAAGCTATCCTGTGTTGCTCATTATGGCTGGCATTTCCGGTGCCCTCTTATGGGAGCGCCTAGGTTCGTCTAAGGTTCAAAATAGGTGGCACCTGTTCTCCCTTGGTCCGACGCAGTCTTACTTAGCGTCCTACCCTGACCAAGATAGCTGCATGCAAGCATCCGTATCAAGGGCTATACATGGTAACATTAAGCCTATTGAAGTGGAGAGTGGTGAAGATGGTTACAGGGCGTATAAATGGAAAGGTCAGACCTACAAGATAGATAAGAATGTGTCATACGCTGACTTTGTTAGGATGCTCAAGGAAGAGCCTGATAGTCATTATGATACGTTCTATGCTTGGGATGAAAACATGATCTGCGTTGAGGGTGATAGGGGTTAGTCTCGGGTTTATCCCTCGGTTTGAAATTTGTTAGAAAAATGTTTGACCTATACGCATAGAGTGGTCTGTCCCCGTATCCCCCCCCCCGTGGGGTGCCCCGGTAAGGCAAACGCAGGTAGCTGTAGGGTGGACCAAATCTGCGTAAGGCAGGCCAGTAAGGAAAGGCGAGAAAAAGATAGCGGGGTGTGGCCAGCCACTTATGTGCGGGCTAATGAACATCCACAGTCAGTAAATTTCTATCCCGGTCAAAAACTGCCATGACCGTACCTCTCTGCTTCGGAGGCCGTCCCTAGATGAAGAGGGTAGGTGCATAGAGGGGGCATGATAGATAGTCTTCTCACCACTGAAGACATAAGGACTGAGTCTTTCTCAAAGCTGATGAATAAGGAAGATGTCAGCACGAGCGTTATTCAACAGAACAATGATGCTGAATGGCTGAAAGTTAGGGAGGGGTGGTGAGCACCCAGTCCGACACCCCTTAGAACTGTTGCCAGACGGTAAGAACCGCCCCAATGATCGCCGCTAGTCCAGTTAGAAAAGTACCAGCAGCGTTCATGAGGTTTGTAAAACGGTCAAACCAAAGCGAACAGCACTCAGGGGCAGGTTTATGACAGCTTGCGCTATTCATTATCATGCCTCCATTGCTTATTCAGAAGCCTAGGTTGACCCCAAGCGGCCCATCCTCGCAGCATGCGCGGTGGCACTCTAAGGTGCATGGATATAACCGGGCCTGTCCCTGAATTTCGCAAATCGGCGGGTGCTCACCGATGCCCCTTTAAGAAGCTGGTGAAGCCTGTGTCAAGCCACGCATCACATGGTGCTGGCCTCATAGGCTCACCGGCTCACCTTTCGTCTAGTTCAATATGGGCATGCCCCATATGAACTAGTGCTGAACCTGCCCAAACCGGCAAGCTGTGGTGCTGGTGGTGGTTCATATTGAACCGATAGCCTCAAACCATCCTAAGTGAACTTTCGTGCAAAGTGTCCGATAGACCTTGCCCTAGCGGACGTGTCCGGTTCGGTGTCTTTATATGTCCAATAGAATGGGTGTTGACATTTTGGACGCTATATAGCCTAATGCCTAGACCCTATCGGACACTTTGGGCAGGCAACCATGACCACGCTTATCGGATACGCCAGAACATCCACCACCGAACAAGATGCCGGACTGGAAGCCCAGCGGCGCGACCTTGAGGAAGCCGGATGCCAGCGTATCTTTTCCGAACAGGTGTCATCCATTGGTGACAGGCAGGAACTGGCCCGTGCTCTTGAGTTCCTGAGAGACGGCGACACGCTGGTTATCACTAAGATAGACCGGCTGGCCCGTTCCACCATGAACCTGTGGGAAATTGTCCGTGACCTTGACGCCAAGGGCGTAGGCTTGCGGGTGCTGAACCTCGGTGGTGACACGGTGGATACCAGAAGCGCCACGGGTCGCTTGATCCTTACCATCTTCTCAGGCTTTGCCCAGTTCGAACGTGAGATGATGCTGGAACGCCAGAAGGAAGGTATCGCCAAGGCCAAGGCTGAAGGGAAGTATGCCGGTCGCAAGCCAACGGCACGGGCCAAGTCTGACGAGGTTCTAGCCCTGCATAAGGCGGGGAAGAACCCAACGGAGATTGCCAAGGCGGTAGGGATTGGCCGGGGCAGTGTTTACCGAATCATTCAGGGGGCGCAGGAGGCAGGGTGATGAGGCGAGGGGTTTTCTTTGTGTGGTGTTTTCGCAACACTCTTATGCTTGTGTGGGTTTTGCTATTTTTATCTGACTATGACGCTGGCCCCGGTTTGCCCTGTACTGAACCTTGCTGAACAGGCTTGCACCCTGCTGCACACGGGTGTTACACGTTTTGAGCCTTGGGTTCTTATTCTTCGTGTTTTCAGTATGTTAGCTAGACGAAAAATAGGGTGTGGCTAACTCAAAATACAAAAGTGGCCCATGAATGGGGTTTGCAGCCGGCTTTTGACCGATTTTTCGCATGCCGCAACGTCATGTTTCGCAGCGTCAGTTTGCAGCGAGAAGCTCCCGCGCCCGGCGCACATCCTCATGGATCTGCGTCACCAGCGTCTCCACGCCATCAAACTTCAGTTCCGGGCGCAGCCAGGCGATGAGGTCGACCTCAAGGGTCTGGTCATAGAGGTCGCCGGCAAAGTCGAAGATATAGACCTCCAGCAGCGCCGCACCATTGTCGAAGGTGGGGCGGCGGCCATAGCTGGCGACCCCGTCGAACTGCCCCTGCGGCGTGCGCACCCGCACGGCATAGATGCCGAACGCAAGGTTCACATCATCATTCAGCGCCAGATTGGCGGTGGGGAAACCCAGTTCGCGCCCCAGCTTCTGACCATGGCGCACCTGCGCTGAAACCCGGAACGGGCGGCCCAGCATATGTGCTGCATGGCCCACCTGCCCCTCAGCCAATGCGCGGCGAATAGCGCTGGAGGAGATGGGGTCGCCCTCATCGAGCAGAGCATCCACCACGACCACCTCGAAGCCATGACGCGCCCCGGCATCCTTCAGGAATGCGGGAGAACCCGCCCGCCCGCGGCCGAAATGGAAATCGAACCCCACCACGGCACCGCTGATCTGGTAGCGCGCCACCAGAATATCGCGCACGAAATCCTCCGCCTCCATGCTGGCGAGCGCCTTGTCGAAGGGCAGGATGAGCGTGCCGGCAAGCCCGCTCTTCTGGATGAGCGTCAGCTTCTCAGCCTCGGGCGTCAGGCGGAAGGGGGCAGCCTGAGGGTTGAAGAAGCTGCGGGGGTGCGGTTCGAAGGTCAGGGCCAGTGCCGGCACAGTCTTGCGCGCGGCCATTTCCTGCGCGGCTGCGAATACGGCCCGGTGTCCCCGATGGACCCCATCGAAATTGCCGATGGCCAGAACCGGCCGTGCAAATTCAGGCGGAAGGGTTTCAGGATTGCGCAGCAGGAGCGGTGCTTTCACGGGCGAAAAAGGCATCTGCATTCAGGTCCGGCAAAGGGCAGACGGAAGGTTCAGGAACAGAGGGAGTATCCGGCAGGGGGCGATTTGTTTCGCCCGCCCACTGTGCACCCGCTGCATCATTCTACCCTGGGGCATGGCCATGTTTTCCGCATGTGGTCAGCTTCCATGCCTTGCCGGTTTTCATGTCGCGCTGGCATGATATCTCACAGGAGAACCGTGCGGTATCTAACCAGATGCAGAAGCTCTAGGCGCACCCCGGCGGAGCCGTCAAGCCGGAAGGCGTGCCTGAATGGCTACCAGGACAGGCGGGACATGACCCCGCGCGGCTGTGGCTGGCCGGCAAATAGATCTTTGAGTGCTTCGGCATCTGGCGGGGTCTGGTCATCAGCGTTCAGTTCGCCCGCATGGATGCCGGCCGCAATGAACAGGCTGTCGAACCCCGCCCGGCTCGCGCCCAGAATGTCCGTGCGCAGCGCATCGCCGATACCAAGCACGCGTGCCTTCTCCACTGGTGCATCACGCAACCGGGCGGCAGTGCGCAGAGCGACATCATAAATTGGCAGATGCGGCTTGCCGCAATAGGTCACCTCGCCCCCGAGGGCTTCATAGGCAATGGCGATGGCACCTGCGCAGTAGATCAACTGCGCGCCGCGCTCCACCACAATATCAGGATTGGCGCAGATGAAGGGCAGATCCCGCGCCTTCATGGCCGCGAGCATCTCTGCGTAATCATCCGCCGTTTCCACGGTATCGTCGAACAGGCCGGTGCACACCACCATCTGCGCCTGTTCCAGCGGCGCGCGCTCCAGATCCAGCGTGTCGAACAGGGGCAGATCGCGTTCCGGGCCCAAATGGAAGACCTTCACGGCGGGCCGATCGGTCAGAAGCGTGCGGGTGACATCGCCGGAGGTGACGATGGCATCATAAGAGCTGCGCGGTGCGCCCAGCCCGTCCAGTATGGTGGCGACAGACGAATTGGGGCGGGGGGCGTTGGAGACCAGAACCACCTGCTTGCCCGCATCGCGCGCATTGCGCAGCGCCGTGCAGGCTGCCGGAAAGGCGGCCACGCCATTGTGCACCACGCCCCATATGTCGCACAGGATGACATCATAATCGTCGGCGAAGGCAGACAGGCCGGAGACAAGGGGCGGGGCCTTCTGCCCTGTCACAATCGTGCCAACCGGGGTGTTGCTGCCATCAGCCATGAGAACTCTCCTTGCCATCTGCGGGCCATGAGGTGCCACTTCTGGGCAGGAAGCTCAAGCTCTGGCGAAGGAAAAGCAGGAAGATGCACCGGGGTGGAACAAAGGGGTGTTCAAAGATTGTGAGCGTTGCGCATTAGCGCTTGCTGGAAGGTGGGCTGCTTGGCTATGGTGCCGGGCATGCGGGCGTAGTTCAATGGTAGAACGGCAGCTTCCCAAGCTGCATACGAGGGTTCGATTCCCTTCGCCCGCTCCAGGTTTTCGATATAGCCAGCGTACTCAATATTACCGTCGCGAACGATGGTTTTTGGTTGGAGGGCCAGGCCTTTTCCAGCCACGGCTGCACGTTGCCCCGAAGATGCTTCTGCCTGAAGCACTCAGATGCTCTTGCGGTCGCAGCCTGAAAATGGTGCAAGCTCTGCTTGAGTGGTTATGCTGCCGTCATCGCAAACATCCGGCGTATGAAGACGAATGCCAGCGCGACAGAAAAAATGCCTGTGTCGGACAGGGGCGGTCCTCCGCTTGTCGGGCGGCTTCAGATGAGCCGCAAGATCGGAGCTATGGCATCCCGGCTATTCCGGTGCGGCAATCTGCTACCCTGTGATGCCATATGTGTGCAGCGTTTACCCCAGAGTTCTGTCTGGTGGTTTTATGTCGCGTGTCTTCTGATTTTTGTGTCGCTGGTCGTCGGGTCGTATCCCGCCCGTGCGGAAAAGGTCTTGCTTGCACCCGCCGATGTGCTGGATCTGCCGCCTGAGGTCAGGCAGGTGGATGTCGCTGGACATATATTCATTCTGCAGGATCCTGCTGGCCGCATGACGATTGAAGATGTGATGGGGAAATACGACAAGTTTCGCGCCATCCCCGGCACCTTCAATGCGAGCTTTACACCAGAGAGCGCATGGTGGCTGCGCACGACCCTGCGCCCGGCCGCAGGGCAGGGGAAAGAGTGGATCCTTCAAATTGTGGCACCCTATGTCGACGTCATTGATGTCTATGTACCCTCACACGCCGGTGCGGGCTCCCGGCTGGTTCATAGTCGGACAGGGGCTCTTGTCCCGCCGCGCGAACGTGAGCGGATGTCCCATCTTTATGCGGTCAGTCTCGATCTTGTCGGAGGGCAGGATCAGGATATCTATGTGCGGGTTGCGGGAAGCCGTTCATTAAGCGCCTCCCTGTCCTTGTGGAAGGAGGATGGCTTTTCCCGGCTCGTGATCTCTCACGCCCTGACGGTAGCCTTCATTGTCGGGGCGGCCGGCATTACGGCTCTGGGGGCGATCATTTTCGGCCTCTGGCTGCGTCTGCCGGCATTTGTCTGGTATGGCGCATATCTGGGGTTCGCGGGGCTGGTGGTGCTGGGAAACTCCGGCGTGGCCACCTTCCTTCTCGACCGCTATGAGCCTTCTACAGTTCTGCGGCTGCAAGGTGTCATCGGGTGCATGACGGTGATGACCGGAGCATTCGTGGTGCGGGCCATCTTCTGCGAGAACGGAAAGCACAAGCTGCCGGGTCTCGTGCTGGCCGGCATCGGTGTCTTTGCCGGTTGCGGCGCGCTTGTTTCGCTCGTCGGATACTATGGGCGTATCGCGCCAGCCATGCATGGGGGGCTTTTGATCATCTGCCTCCTTCTGCCCTGGCTGGCTGCCCAGAAACTGATGCGTCGCGAGCCGGCCGCCGGCTGGTACTTCATCGGGTTCACAGCCTATGGACTGACAGGCATCTGGTTCTGTCTCATGGTGTTTGGCCTGCTGCCGATGAGCGCAATCGGCGAGAAGGGCTACCAACTCATGAGCGTGCTGAACATGGGCACGGTCTTTGTCGGGCTGGCGACATCGGTGCGGGCCGGCGCACGTGAGCGTCGCCAGTTGCAGGTTCAACTGCTGGAGGCTTCGCGGCAGAATACTCGGGAGCTTGAAGAGGCCGTGGCGCAACGCACATCCGCGCTGGAGAGCGAGGTTGAAGCCCGTCGCGCCGCCGAGCAGGCGCTCATCGTGGCAATGCGGGAACAGCGGCACTTTCTGGGCATTGTGAGCCATGAGTTCCGCACGCCGCTGGGTTCCATCCGTGTCGCCATCTCAACCATTGAGCGCCGCCTGTTGCAGGCTGATGATGTGGCGCGGCGGGAAGCGACCCGCATCGTTCAAATGGTTGGCAGGCTGGCTCACCTTATTGATGCCTTCCTGGCCGATGAAGTGCTCGACAGGCGAGACCTGCAACCTCGCCTTTCATCGGTGGACATGTTCGCCCTCGCGCACGAGATCTGCCAGGATAACACTATCGGTTACCAAGGGCCTGTGGGGGCAGAGTCTTCGGATGGGAACACGGTGCAGGCGGACCTGGCCCTCTTGCGCATCGCCATCCAGAACCTCGTGGACAATGCCATCCGATACGGCAGTGAACCCGTCCTCCTGCATCTTCAGCAGACACCGGATATGATTGGTATCACGGTGTCGGATAGCGGTCCGGGTATTCCGGCGCATGAACATGAGGCGATCTTTGAGCGATACTATCGGGCAATTACACCTCATGCGCGTTCCGGCGCCGGTATTGGGCTGAGCCTCGTGCGCAAGATTGCGCGATTGCATGGTGGCAGGGTAGAGGTGGAGAGTCAGCCGGGAGAGGGCAGTCGTTTCACAATATGGCTTCCATGCCGATCTGCTGAGACGCCGGCTTTTTCTGTGGCAGCCCAGTGACCTTTTCAGAGGTGACGGAAGCTTCGGGAAGTCCCATGTCGGTTCGCGTTCTGCTGGTTGAGGATGATGCTGATTTTCGTGAGAGCCTGAAGCTGTTTCTGAGCGAGTCAGGCCTTGAGGTACACGCCATTGCGCATGCGCAGAATCTCGCAGAAGAGATTGCGCATCATGAGGCACATGTGGTGGTTCTCGATGTCAACCTGCCGGGAATGGATGGCCTGACTGCGGCCGCTGCCCTGCGTGAAAGCTGTGGGGTGGGCATCATCATGCTGACCGGTCGGGGGGAGCGGGAGGACAGGTTCCGCGGTCTTTCAATCGGTGTGGATCATTATCTCATCAAGCCGGTCGATCCTGCGGAACTGGAATTGGTTATCCGCAATCTCCATCGTCGATTGCACGGGACCTCTTCAGCAGCGGTGGCTGCGGAGAACGCGCATTGGGCTTTTGATGCTTCCCAATGGGTTTTGACGAGTCCCGTTGGTGCGCGGATTACACTCTCCCGTCAGGAGCATGAGGTGCTGGGCCGCCTTATCGCTCATGCCGGACAGCCGGTCGCCCGTCTCGAGTTGCTGGGCGCTGAAACGAAGGATGCAGAAGGCTCCGGGCGGAACCTTGACCTTGTCATTTTCAGACTGCGCCGTCGGGTCGAGCGCGAATGTGGCTGTCCGCTCCCGGTGCTGTCCGTGCGCGGGATCGGTTATGTATTTTCACAGCCTTGCGATGTTCGATAGGGTGCAAATAGACCTGTATGATTTGCTCGGAAACATGCATTCAGTGCAAGTGGACGCCCGTTCTGGCCTGCGCCATGAGGATTTTAGAGCGTCCTGATTTTTTCGCCTGATACATCGCGTCATCGGCAGCTTTCAGAATATCCTCAACCTGTTCGCCGCCATTAGAACAGGTGACGCCAATGCTGGCGGAAATCTGAACGATACTGCCTTCAATGTGAAACGGAGTATTCATCGCATCCAGAATGCGCTTCGCAATGGTTTGGGGTATCTGCACATTCTCTATCATCGGCAGAAGGATGACGAACTCATCCCCACCCACCCGCGCGACGGTATCACCAGCTCTCACGCAGGCTTGCAGGCGTTGCGCAACGTCCTTCAGCAGCAGGTCTCCTGCGGCATGGCCGTAGGTGTCATTGACAGGCTTGAAGCGATCAAGGTCCATGAAGAGCACGCCAACGACAAGGTTTCGGCGTTCAGTCTGCGCAAGGGCCTGGCGGATACGGTCATTCAGCAGGGTTCGGTTGGGCAGTCCGGTCAGGGCGTCGAAATTGGCCTGCGTCCACATCTCCTTCTCCTGCCGCTTCCTGTCGGTCACGTCCGAGAACAGGCCGACATAGCGCAGCAGACGTCCATCATGGCTGTAGACAGCGGAGACCCGTACAGCACCGGTGAAAGAGTTGCCATTTTTGCAATGCACAAGGAGTTCGCCAGACCAGCTTTTACGAACCTCCAGACATTCGATAATCTCTGTCTCCATTTGGGCCGGGAAGAGATCCGGGGCAAAACTCCATATGCTTCGACCCACGACGTCTTCGTGGCTATAACCCGTGAGTTCCTGGAATGCCGGGTTAACCTGGATAACGTGGGAATCCGGACTTGTCACGAGAAGTGCTTCTGTGGTGACATCAAAGACAGATTTGCTGATCAGGGCAGACTCTTCCAGTGCAACCACATGCGTCATGTCTGAGAAGATGACAACTGCACTGATCTCCCCGCTTCTGCCCATGGGCGGCAACCGGCAGCTGTTGGCATAGATCCAGCGCCTTTCTCCGGATACTGTCTCGACAATATACAGATCACTGCACGTTTCGCATGCAATGGCGCGAATGGTGGGGTACTGATCTTTCGGCAGTCTCTCACCCGTGGGGCGATACAGGACCGAACTGCGTGCCTTCAGCCCCTCCTCGTCAACCTGGAGGATGGAAAGCGCAGCTTCATTCCACTCGATGATCGCCCCATCCGAGCGCGCAATGATTGCCCCCTCTGGAATGGCCTTGAAGAGTGTCCGGTAGCGCGTCTCGCTGTCCTCAAGACGACTGGCAAGAATTCGCTGTTCCGTAATGTCATGGACAATAGAATAGAGCAGATCCCGCCCATCTATTTTCACATCTCCTGAATAAACCTCGACCTGCCGGATCTCACCCGATGCCAGCCGGTGTGAAAACAGGAAATAGCCTTTCTGCCCGGTTTTGGCCTGCTCCATGCTCTGTTTCAACTCCCCTTCCGGCAGGCAGTTGATTTGTGAGATGTTCATGCCAACCATCTGGTCGCGGCTGTAGCCATAGAATTGGCATGCTGCCGGATTGGCCGCGACAATACGGCCATCTGAGGGGTCCATGATCAGTTTGATGGAGATGTTGTATTCGAAAAGGCTGCGGTAGAGCGCTTCGCTTTCGGCAACGCGTTGGCGGGAGACTGCCACATGGTGCCACAGAAATGTAAGCGCGAGGCCTGCCGGAATGAGGATGCCCAGCAGGATGCCATTGTGCATGAGGCTGTTGAAGCGCGCCTTTTTTACAGGCTCCAGTATATTCTGCTCGGCAAGCCCGACAAAAACCACCAGAGGCAAATTATGGAGCCGCCGCCAGGCAAATATGCGCCGGACAGGTTCATAGGTTGCGTTGTCGATGAAGACGCCCTGGTCTGCCGCCCCGCTTAAAAGATAGGGGCGGTCACTTTTGACTTGCTTCCCCAGCAGGTGTTCAATGCCGACATTACGGGCCAGATAGGTGCCATCCGATGCCAGCAGAAGCCCTGCACTGTCATTCGGCCCGAGCTTGAGGCCGCGCAGAACCTGCGAAATGTAGCCCGGGTCGACGCTCAGGACGATAATGCCCGCGAAGGTGCCGTTTTTTTCCAGTCGGCGTGCAAACTGTAGATACCACTTCCCGGTGAAGCGCCCGACAACGGGGTGCCCCACGAAAACGTCATCGGTATCTGTCGTGCTCAAATGGCGGAAATACTCACGGTCCGTGACAGATTCCGGTTTCCATGTCGGGGCTGAAGAGTATCTGACAATGCCATCTTCTCCAGCAATCGTAACCTGAACATTGACCAGAGCCGGAAAACTCTGCACAGCCGATTCCACCGCATGCGTGAAATCATCAGGCCGGTCCAGATAGTATTGGGAGAGGCCGCGTAATGCAAAGTCGATCTGGCGAATGGTTGCGGTCGTATGCTCGGCCATGGCATAGGCCAGTTGCTCGGCAGAAGCCTCGCCAGCCTGAATTGCCGGTATCTCCATCTGATCATGGGATTGATTGAGATAAGTCCAGTACATACCGGCGCAGGCAAGCATAATCAGGCCGGAGGTCACAAGGACTCCGACCCGGCTTCGCAAGATGCGTTTCATGACCCGAATCCAGCGTCACACCCTGGTTGAACCGGGGGGGTGGATTTCACGATATGATCTGAACTCTCAACCGGTTTCATAGTCGCGAAGGGGCCTTGGTGTCGATTCGCTCAAGCGATATATCAGCTTCAATAAGCTTTATTACGCAAGGGAATCCAGCTCCCATATGTCCCGTTTATGTCGGTTGAATATGAATTTCTGACAGCCCTCAGAATGTGGCCTGTGGTGGGGCTTAGGACCGCTGGGGACCAGAGGAGCCCTTTACCTGTGTCAGGCCCATCCGCCTTGTTGTCATTCCGTGGAAAAGTGCGTGTCTTAACTGTCATGTGCATGTTGGGCTGCTGGGGAGCGGTATTCTTTATTGAAATATCAGGAGAACAGCGCAGGTTTATAATTATTACAAATAATAAGTTCGCAGTGAGCCTGCAATGAAATTGCGAGACTCTTCATTTCGATATATCGAAACCATCAGCAGTCTCTTATGGGCCCGTTCATCATGCGTGAGTTCTCCGGGAAACAAAAGCATAGTGGAAAATCTGAGCGTAAGCGCGAAGGTGGCAAGCATAAGGGCGGATCAGGCAAGCATGACCGCGACAGAGGCCGCGCCCATTCTGCGGGTGGGCGCGATGATGGTGCTCATCGCCATGCGCATGGCCGGGGAGGAGGGCATCATGCGCGCCAGGATGGCCGCTCTTCCCAGATCGAGCATTACATCATTCGCGGCATAAATATTCTTGGGCTTCTGGTCGAGTGGGGCCTGAACAAGAATTTTGATACGGCGGGCTCCGACGGTGCGTCATCTTCTTCCCGGCAAGGTGGTGTGAACGAAACGAGGACCGGTTATACGGATGGCTATGGGAATGGCTGGACAGGCAGAAGCCCGGAGCCTCCACCTTCATATCCCGGCTATGCAGGATCATTCGAAACCGGACGCATCGTCGTGTGCACGGGCAAATCCTGCCAGCGCAGATGGGAGAGCGGAAACCTGATTGGAGACCTTCAGCGTGAGGCCGCCATGCGCGGGGTTCCGGTTGAAATTACATCATGCGGATGCATGGACTTCTGTGATGAGGCTCCATTGGTGACTGTTTCATCTTCAGGAGGGGCGGGGATGTCATCCGGTTTGCAGCCGGAGCGCTACTTCTCCGGGGTTAGTACGCGCGATGTACCCAATATCATAGATACAATCATGTATCGCAGAGGATGATGCTCAATTGTCGTCTTCCGGGCCAGATTTCCCAGACGGGAACCCGATGAGTTTCAGTGAGCATTCGGATGATGCTCATGGGAAGTCTGGGGTGCGCCGAGGGCGAGGGCGTGGCGGTCGTCTGGGTCGCCTGTTTGCGCATGGTGACCTGCATCTGCTTGTGCTGCATCTGATCGCGCAGCAGCCCCGGCATGGGTATGAGATCATCAAGCTGATCGAAATCATGGTTGGTGGAGAGTATACGCCAAGTCCGGGAACAATATATCCGGCCCTGACCCTGCTCGATGATCAGGAGTATGTAATTGTATCCCAGGATGATCGCGGAAAGAAAAGATATTCTGTAACACCTTCTGGTGTGGCCTATTTGTCTCGTCATGCGGATGCTGTGCGGTCCATGATCGAGACGATGTCTCAGGTCAGCCAGCATGGGGATCATGGCCCCTCGCCGCAGATTCGGGAGGCGGTTGGCAGCCTGAAAGCGGCTCTTCATCTGCGGATAGAGCAAGCCCCTCTTTCGCGCGATGCAGAGGAGCGGATTGTTCAGATTATCGAGCAGGCTGTGCAGGCTGTGCTGAAGGTCTGATTTTCAGATCATATATGGCTTCACTATATTGGAAAAGATGTGAGCAGCATGGAACAGAATAAATCCGCTCATGTACCGGAGCGCCACCGCTTTGATATCAAGCGACGGGTCATTACCGTTTCGGCCGTGTTCGACATCACACCACGCATGCGGCGCATCACTTTTACCTGCCCTGATCTGGGCGGTTTTCAGAGCCCTTCGCCGGATGACCATATCAAGCTGTTCTTCGGAAAAGAGCCTAATGGTGAAGATTGCATGAGGGATTATACACCGCGATATTTCGATATTGCGCGGGGTTTCCTTGTTGTTGATTTTGCTCTTCATGAAGCCGGGGTCGCAACGCTTTGGGCCAAGACTGCAAAAATAGGAGACAGTATCGAAACGGCTGGGCCACGAGGCTCTGCGGTGGTGCCGGATGATTTCGATTATTACCTGCTGATCGGCGACGAGACCGCGCTGCCTGCCATTGGCCGCCGGCTCGAAGCGTTGCGACCAGATGTGCCCGTCAAGACAATCTGCATCGTGCAGAATGCATCAGAAGTGCAGAAATTTCATACCCGGGCTGCTGTTGAGGAGAGCTGGGTCTATCGCAAGGATAGCAGTGCTGATGATGCGCAGCTTGTTCTCAATGCTCTTGAGACGTGGAAAGCCCCTGCGGGTGAAGGCTATGTCTGGATTGCTGCGGAAGCACGGGTTGCCCGCGCGTTGAAAACATACATGCTCGCAGAACGAAACCACCCTGCAACATGGCTGAAGTCTGCAGGATATTGGATCGAGGGTGTTGCGGGGGAGTCGGAGAAGTAAAGCCGGGCTGTCGTCTCGATCAGCAGAAGACATCTTCATCCGCGTCCGAATTTTTGCCCGGTCAGTCCCTTATGGGAGGCTGACCGGGTTTTCGATGGCAAATGGAGGTGGTGGCTGGATGTCTGGATCAGACTTCAGAAAAATGTATGTCTCAGAGCCTCATCAATAGCTTTCCGGTTTATGGCGAAGAAAAATTGAGTGTGCATTCGTATCTGGCTGCGCCATGTGTCAGATGCTTAGAATAACCATTCTGTGATGCAATGTATCATATATGTTTTGAGTTGGCGAAGAACATGGATTGTAAAAGTTTTTGCCGGGTTGTGTTGTGGAACTGACATATGGCCCGCCTATGGTCTGGCCCGCCGACAGCGGGCACTCAGGCTCTGCTGGTGGCTTCTCCGTGAGACATCCAGAAGGCCGCCATCATGCGTCACTCTTGGCTGGCAGGCGTTGCGCTTGCCGTGACTTCCGCCATCACCGTTACTCCGCATGCCGTTTATGCGCAGGCACCTCAGACCGCCGCCGAAAAGGCCGTGGAGTTTGATGGCGGCACTGGTACGCATATCTTCCCAATCAACCGCGCGACCCTGCTTTCCGGTGGCAAGTTCGACCTGAAGGTCGAGTTTCCCGCCATCATCAAGGAAAGCGACATCAAGCTGACGGTTGAGGGCAAGCCCTTCACCGAGGTCTTCTCCGAGAAGCCGGTTTATATCGAGAATGAGAACGGGGCGGATGGCTCATCTCTCGTCCTCAAGCATGTCTCGATCGAGATTCCCGGCCACTATACCATCGTGGCCGAAGGCAAGGACGCGCAGGGCAAGACCCATAAGCGTACCGTGATGTGGGACGTGCTGGGCACCCCCAAGGAAGCACGCGCCAAAAACGTCATCTTCCTGATTGGCGATGGCATGACCGTTTCCATGCGCACCGGCGCGCGGATCATGTCCAAGGGCAACACCGAGGGCAAGGCCAACGGCAAGCTGAATATGGACAGCCTGCCTGCCATGGCTTTCATCGGCACCTCGTCCACGGACTCCATCGCCGCTGACAGCGCCAACACCATGTCGGCCTACATGACCGGGCAGAAGTCGGCTGTGAATGCGCTGGGCGTTTATGCCACCCGCGCCAAGAGTTCGCTTGATCAGCCGCGTCAGGAAACGATCGCCGAAGCCATTCGCCGCATGGCGCCGAGCAAGGCCATAGGCATTGTCTCCAACGCCGAGCTTCAGGATGCGACGCCGGCGGCTGTTGTGGCCCACACCCGTCGTCGCGCCGACAAGCCGGAAATCGTCGGCATGCTGTTCGATGTGAAGCCAGATGTCATTCTTGGCGGCGGCTCGGCCTATTTCCTGCCCAAGGGCACGCCGGGCTCCAAGCGCAAGGATGAGACCGACTATGTCGCGAAGTTCCGCGACGAGGGCTATGCCATTGCCACCGACAAGGCCGAACTGGCAAAGGCTTCTGCCGAGAGCAATTCCGGCAAGATTCTGGGCCTGTTCGCCACCGGCAACATGGAAGGCACGCTGAACATGAAGCTGGGCGTGGGGGATGCGAAGAAGTTCCCCGACCAGCCCAGCCTGCCAGAGATGATGACCTCTGCCCTCAATGTTCTGGAAAAGAACAAGGACGGCTTCTTCCTGATGGTCGAAGGCGCGCTGATCGACAAGTATGAGCACCCCCTCGACTGGGACCGCGCCATGATCGAAACCATCACCTTCGACAAGGCGGTGGGCATCGCGCAGGAATTCGCGAAGAAGCACCCGGACACCCTCGTCATCGTGACGGCGGACCATACCCATGGCGTGTCCATCATCGGCACCATTGACGATGACAAGCCCGGCACCAAAGTGGTGGAACTGAAGGAAAATGCTCAGGTGACCGGCACCAGCACTATCGAGCAGTCCTCGCCCATGCGTGAGAAGGTCGGCACCTATCAGGCCGGCGGCTTCCCGAACTATGTGGATAGCGATGGCGACGGCTATCCCGATACGGTGAATGTGAGCCGCCGTCTGGCTGTCTTCTCCAACAATTATCCCGATTATTACGAGACCTTCCGCCCCAAGATGGATGGCACCTTCGTGCCGGCCGTGAAGAATGAAAAGGGCGAGTATGTGGCCAATGAGGCCTACAAGACTGTGCCCGGCGCGGTTCTGCGCATCGGCAATATTCCACGCTCGGAAGACACCGGCGTGCATGCGGTGGATGACGTGGTGCTGCAGGCGCAGGGCCCCGGTTCCGAGAAGCTGCGTGGCTACATGGAAAACTCGGATGTGTTCTTTGTGCTGGCCGATGCGTTCTCGCTCGGCAAGGTGAAGACCGGCAAGTGAAAGAGAGCAACGCCTGATCTGAAAGGGTCAGGCGTTGCTTTGTATATTCCGGAGTGGCGTGCATTCGGCCGGGCGGAAAGCTCTCGTTTGTTCCTCTACGCTCTCAGATGCGGGGTGGTCGACTGCCTCGCGTCTTCACATGAAAACGGGTTTGAACCGGAGAGTGCCATGATGGAAAATGCCCGGCCACAGAGCCGTCGGCGCATTCTGGCGGTTGGTCTCATGGGGCTTGTTGCCGCCTCCGCCAGCCTCTCCACCCCGCGCCCATCTCATGCGGCTGAGTCCGAGCTTGGATTTGACGAGCTATATGGCAAGATCAGCCCGCTGGGGCTCACATTCTCGCAGAAGCTGGAGCGGCTGAAGGGGAAACAGGTGGCGATGCGTGGTTTCATGGCCCCGCCGCTGAAGGCGGAGGCGCAGTTCTTCGTGCTCTCCTCCACGCCCCTCTCCATATGCCCCTTCTGCTCTTCCGATGCCGATTGGCCGGAAGACATTGTGGTTGTTTATCTGAACAGGAAGCAGACCTTCGTTCAGTACAATGCCGGCATTGTGGTGGAAGGGCTGCTGGAAGTTGGCTCATGGACCGATCCGGAAACCGGGTTTGTGAGCCTTGTTCGCCTCACCCAGGCTCGGTTCTGGCAGGCCTGATGCCGTGGCGGATATGACCATCCAGAATCTGCGCGTGTCCTATCCCGGCCTTGGTGCGCCGGTGCTGGATATTGCGTCCCTGTCCATCGCAAGCGGGGAAAGCGTTGCCATCACCGGCCCATCCGGTTCCGGCAAGACCACCCTTCTGAATGTGCTGACAGGGTTGGAGCGGCCCGATGCAGGAACAGTGTGCTGGGGAGATGTGGATCTCGCTGCCCTGAACGAGCTGCGCCGCGATGCCTGGCGTGCCCGGCATATCGGGCTGGTGATGCAGGATTTCCACCTGTTCTCTGGCCTCAGCGCACTGGAAAATGTTCTGCTGCCGGCGCGCTTTCGCTCATTCTTTTTGCCCGCTGAATTGCGGTCACGCGCTCTGGCGTTACTGGAGCGGGTGGGGCTTTCGCGCCCGGAGCAGGCCATCGAAACCATGTCTCGTGGCGAGATGCAGCGTGTGGCCGTGGCCCGCGCCCTGATCGCCCGACCGGATGTTCTGGTCGCGGATGAACCCACCGCCAGTCTCGATGAAGCGAGCGGTTCGGTGGTAGCAGACCTGTTGCTGGAACTGGCGCGCGAAGAACAGGCGACATTGATCGTGGTGACGCATGAACCGCGCCTAGCCCCCCGCATGTCGCGACAATTGCGGCTGGTTTCTGGGCGCATCAGCGAGGGCGTGGCATGATCCCGTTTCGCTTCATTGCGGCAGACCTGCGCCGGCTCTGGGCGGGGGCCCTTGTCATCATCCTGTTGATCGGGTTCGCCACGGCGCTGGGTATCGCGGTGGGCATTCAGGAGCGTGCCCTGCGCTTGGGCAGCGCACGGGCTGCGGATCGGTTCGATCTGGTCATCGGCGCGGCCGGGAGTGATACGCAGCTGGTGCTGAGCACCGTATTCCTGCAAACGGCCCCGCTCACTCTTATGCCCGGCACGGTGCTGAAGGCGCTGGCGGAAGACCCGCGGGTGGAATGGGCGGCCCCCGTGGGGTTCGGTGATTCATACCGTGGGCTGCCTATCATCGGCACCACGCAGGAGTTCTTGTCCGACAAGGGCCGCAAGCCACTGGCCGAGGGGCACGGTTTTGAGGGCATGCGCGATGCCGTGATCGGAGCTCTGGTGGATCTCCCGCTGGGAGATACGGTGCAGCCGGTGCATGGTCTGCCGGGTGAGGCCGGCCATGTGCATGAAGAGCAGGCCTATGTCATCACCGGCCGCCTCGCCCTCACGGGAACACCATGGGACAAAGCGATTTTCGTGCCCATCGAGACGGTGTGGAATACCCACGATCTGCCCACCGGGCATGAGGGCAGAGAAGGCCAAGCGCACGACCATGATGATGCGCACGGTGTGGAGCAAGAGGCCGTGCCGCGTGGTCTGGGGGATTATGGTCTCGTGCCGAAGCGCACCTCCGGTCACGATCCATCTGCCAGCGGGGCGCTTCCTGCGGGTGTGTCCCACCTCGGCCCGCCATGGGGAGAGGGTATCGCTGGTGTGCCAGCCATCATTGTGAAGCCGAAATCGATCGCCAATGCCTACCAGCTGCGCCAGCAATATCGCACGCAAACCACGCTTGGGGTGTTTCCGGGAGAGGTCCTGACCCGCCTCTATACGACACTTGGCGACGCCCGGCTGGTGCTGGCGATGATCGCGACCGGAACGCAGATTCTGGTCGGGGCAGCCGTGGCTCTGGTTTCGGTGGTGCATTTGTCTCAGCGTCGCCGGCAGATCGGTGCCTTGCGTGCTCTTGGCGCACCGCGTCTCGCGATCTTCGGTGTGGTCTGGATTGAGCTGATGTTTCTGATCGGGCTTGGCGTCGTGCTGGGTTTGGGGCTGGGGTATCTGGGTGCACAGATTGCGGCATCCGCCTTCACAGCACAGAGCGGTATTGCCTTGCCGGTGACACTGGAGGCGAGCGACCTCTGTTTTGCGGCGCTGCTGCTTGGCGTGGCTGCCATCATTGCGCTTGTGCCGGCGTGGCTGGCCTACAGGCAGCCCCCGGCTGCGGCCCTGAGAGGGTAGGGCTGCAGCCGGGGAGCGCCCTGCGATCAGGGGAAAGAGATCACGAATTCACGCACGCCAGAGGCAATGAACTGCACGGCCACGCAGGTCAGCAGGAAGCCCATGATCTTGGTGACAGCCTGAATGCCGTGTTCACCGAGAAACCTCGAGAGCCAGTTTGCGCTCACAAGAGTGACACCCGCAATCGAGGTGACGATGAATATGCCAATTAGAACAACGGCGTATCCCAGATAAAAGTGATCATCCGGGATCTGTGAGCCATAGCTCATCACCACCGCGATCGAGCCAGGGCCGGCAAGGCTTGGCATGGCGAGGGGCGAGAAGGAGAAGTCGATCTCCGCATGCTTGATTTCTGCGGGGTCGGATTCAATCGAGGCTTCCTCACCCTCGCCGGAAAACAGCATGCGGAAGGCAAGCACCAGAATGATGAGCCCACCGGCAATGCGAATGCCGGGCAGGGAGATGCCGAACAGGGCAATGATGCTGTTGCCCATGAACAGGAAGGCGGCGAGCACGCCAAAAGCATAGAGCGAGGCGCGGATCGCCTGTTGTTTTTTTCTCTTGGCAGACATCCGTTTGGTGAGCGCCAGAAACAGGGGCACGGTGCTCAGTGGGTTCATGATTGGCAGCAGACCAATCGCGACAAGCGGAATGAATTGCGCTGCAAGCAGAAGATTATGCATGCGCGATACCTAACAAACAGGGCAGACTAACGAAACCCCATCCCGGCATATATCGGGCATTCTGGCGCGCATATGCCGGCTTTAGAGAAAAATATGCCCGGTTCATGCGGGATGAACCGGGCACATACTGCTTCATCAAGCGCCGGTGATGGCCTTGGCTTCCTTGCGCCGCATGAAGATGTAGGCGACGGCCAGGAAGACGAACCACAGTGGCGTCACCATCAGCGCCTTTGCGGTGTCCGCCTCCTGCGCCAGCGCCCAGAGCACGAAGGCGAAGAAGGCCAGAACCATCACGGCGGATGCCCGACCGCCCGGCACCTTGAAGTGCGAGAGTGCATGCAGGTCCGGCCGCTTGCGGCGATACTGGATGTAGCTGATGAGGATGATGGACCACACGAAGATGAACAGCAGCGCTGAAACGGTGGTGACCATGGTGAAGGCCTGGATGATGCTGTCTTCCGCATAGAGCAGCACCACGCCCGCCAGAAGGAAGATACAGGAGAAGAACAGGGCGTTCACGGGCACATGCCGCTTGCTCAGTTTCTGGAAGGCCTTGGGTGCAAATCCCGATGTCGCAAGGCCAAACACCATGCGCGATGTGGAGTAGATGCCCGAATTGGCGCTGGAGGTGGCCGAGGTGAGCACCACGAAATTCACCACATGGGCGGCAATGCCCAGCCCGCTGAGCGCGAACATGGCCACGAACGGGCTGCTGCCGGGGTCCACCTGGTTCCACGGAATAACGGTGATGATGACGAACAGCGCGCCGACATAGAAAATGACGATGCGGATTGGAATGGAGTTCACCGCGCGGGGCAGGTTCACCTTCGGGTTCACCGTTTCCGCTGCCGCCGTGCCCACCAGCTCAATGCCCACAAAGGCGAACACCGCGATCTGGAACCCGGCGACAAAACCGAAGAAGCCATTGGGGAAGAACCCGCCATAGGCCCATAGATGCGACACCGAGGCTTCGGTCCCGTTCGGCAGGGTGAAGCCCGTGCCCAGCATGAAAACACCGGCGATGATGAGCGCCACGATGGCGATAATCTTGATGAGGGCGAACCAGAATTCAATCTCACCGAAATTGCGCACGCTGGGCAGGTTAAGCGCCAGCAGCACCACCACCAGCCCCAGGGCGGGAACCCACAGCGCCAGGTCCGGATACCAGAAGGCGACATAGCCGGAGACGGCCACCACATCGGCGATGCCGGTCACGATCCAGCACAGCCAGTAGGTCCAGCCTGTGAAAAACTGCGCCCATGGCCCCAGATAATCGCCGGCAAAATCCGCGAAGGAGCGATATTCGAGATTGGAGAGCAGGACCTCGCCCAGCGCCCGCATCACGAAGAACAGCATGAAGCCGATGATGGCATAGACCAGAAGAATGGAAGGGCCGGCCAGAGAGATGGTCTTGCCCGACCCCATGAACAGTCCGGTGCCGATGGCGCCGCCGATTGCAATGAGCTGCAGGTGGCGGTTCGACAGGCTCCGTTCCAGATGCGGATTTTGTTCGGGAACGGCTGCCGTTTCCCTTTGGTCGGCTGTACTCATGGGTGGACTCGCTTCTTCATGTCTTATTTCAGACACTATCTATAGCGCGCCGCACCATTCAGGCGAGTGCGACTTGTGTCGCGCCTCGCCTGAACTTGCCTGTTTCTGTGGTCCTCGGCCCATTTTCAGCGCGAGAGCAGGGCGCGCCCCAGCCCGGAAGGCGAGGTCTTGCCCAGCAGAGAGAAGGTCTCAAGGCCAACAGCTGCCAGAGCCTTCAGGTCGATGCCAGTTTTCACACCCAGCCCTTCGAGCAAAAACACCACTTCCTCGGTCGCAACATTGCCGGTCGCGCCTTTGGCATAGGGGCAGCCGCCCAGCCCACCCACCGAGGCATCGAAATTGCGCACGCCGATTTCATAGGCAGTGAGAATGCAGGCCAATGCCTGTCCATAAGTATTGTGCTCATGCAGGGCCAGCGCTTCCTGCGGCACAATGCCGGAGAGCCCGTCAAAGACATCGCGCACCTTGCGCACCGTGCCAGTGCCAATGGTATCGGAAACCGCAACCTCATAGCAGCCACGCTCATACAAGGCCTTTGAGACGGAGACGACGGCCTCAGCCGCAATCTCACCCTCATAAGGGCAGCCAAACGCGCAGGAGACATAGCCGCGCAGCTTCACGCCATCTTGCGGCGCGCGCTCGAAAATGGGAGCGAAGCGCTCAAGGCTCTCGGCGATGGAGCAGTTGATGTTCTTCTGCGAGAAGCTCTCCGAGGCAGAGGCGAATACAGCCACTTCCTTCGCCCTGGCAGCGACGGCGCCCTCATAGCCCTTCAGGTTCGGTGCAAGCACCGGGAAATCAATACCCGCATGGTGGGAGACCCCCTGCAACACGGCATCGGAACCCGCCATCTGTGGCACCCATTTGGGCGAGACGAAGCTGCCGACCTCGATGATCTTGAGCCCGGCCCCGATCAGCCCCTCAACCATATGGATCCGCTGTTCAACGGAAAGGGGGCTGGCTTCGTTTTGGAGGCCATCACGCGGGCCGACCTCGATGATGCGCACGGTGTCAGACATTCATGCTCCTGTTTGGCACAGCGGCACGGTCTGCCGCAGGAATTCGATAAGGACCGGGTCTGCCCCATAGGCGACATTGATGCGCAGGCCCTGCGGCTTGCGCTCTGCCTTCTCGGGGTAGAACACGCTGGAGGGGGCGAGAAAAATGCCCTGCTTGAGGGCTGCGGCATTCAGCGCTGCTTCGTTGGTGGTGTCCGGCAGTGGCAGCCAGACATAGAAGCCCCGCCCGCCGGGTACACCGGGGGAAAAACCGGCTTTTGTGAGTGCTTCAAGCGAGGCCTGCTGGCCAGCCCGCACCCGCGTGATGAGCTTCTGGAGGTGGCGCGCATATTGTCCGCGCAGCACACAATCCAGAACCATCTGCTCCACCTGCCCGGATGACGAGACCATCGTCACCATCTTCAGGTTGACGAGGTCATGCACCTGCCGGGCCTCGCCGCAGATATAGCCGCAGCGCAGGCTTGCCGAGAGCGTCTTGGAGAAGGAGCCGAGATACAGCACCCGGTCGCGCAGGCCGAGGGCGGCAAGGCGGGGCAGGTTGCCGGGCAGGATATCGGCGAAGACATCATTCTCCACGAGGATGAAGTCGTGGGCTTCGGCCGCCCGCATCAGCAGAAATGCATTGGCTGCACTGAGGCCCCCGCCCGTGGGGTTATGAGCCTGAGACTGCATGAAGAACAGGCGTGGGGTGGCGCGTGCCAGCGCGGCCTCAAGTTCATTCATGTCCGGTCCATGGGGGCCACGCGAAATCGGCACAACATGCACCTGCGCCAGTGCCAGCTTGGCGAACAGCGGATAATAGCCGGGGCTCTCCACAAACACCGTGTCGCCGGGCTTGAGATGCTGGCGGATGATGAGATCAAACCCGTGATTGATGCCATGGGTCAGCATCACCCCGTCCAGCCCGGTCTGGATGCCGCGTTCGGCGAGGCTGCGCACTAGCCATTCGCGCAAAGGGCGCAGGCCCCAGGGTGAGCCATAGCCATGCTCATCCACTGCCCGCCCGGCGCGGTTGCGCGTGCTGGAGCGGCGCAACTCCATTTCCTCCATCCATTCGGGTGGCGGGCGGCCATCTCCGGGGCGCAGGGCATAGTTCTGGTCGAGCTGGGCGCGCAGAAGCGAGACGATGCTGATGGCTTCATCCACATGGGGCGCTTCCACCCGCTCGGGCGGCACGCGGTTGCCGGTGACATAAACACCGGAGCCGGGCCGTGATTCCACCAGCCCGCGCGCTGCGAGCTGCTCATACACCTCGGATATGGTGTTCTTGGAAACGCCAAAAAGTTGCGCGGCTTCGCGGATGGACGGCAGGCGTGTGCCGGCATGGTAGCGCCCGGCCAAAATCTGCGATTTTACTTCATCCGCAATGGTTTTTGCCCGGCTCACAGGCGCTCCCGCATAAGGATATGGGACAGTTTGTGGCATTAATTGGCCCAAACTGTCCCTTGTTTGCGAGTCAAATTTTAGGACAGTTTGGGGGCAATGCAAGCGTCTTTGGGAGAAACGCAGTGGAGGACAAAGTGCAGGTTGTGAATTCGCGCCTTGAGAACATGCGGAACCTTTCCCCGGCCGAGCGGCTGGAGAAGCTGGCCGAGGCGACAGGAATCGACACCGCCACCGCCGCCCGCCTTGCCGGCGATGCGCTGCCGATCGATCTGGCCAACGGCATGATCGAGAATGTCATCGGCAAGTTCGAGCTGCCGCTGGGCGTAGCCACCAATTTCCAGATCAATGGTCGTGACTATCTGGTGCCAATGGCGGTGGAAGAGCCGTCCGTCGTCGCCGCTGCCTCCTTCATGGCCAAGCTGGTGCGTGAGTGTGGCGGGTTCCAGACCTCGACCACCGCGCCGATCATGCGTGCGCAGATCCAGATTCTGGGCCTGAGCGACCCGCATGGCGCGCGCCTCCAGATCCTTGCCGGCAAGGATGCGCTGATCGCGGCCGCCAATGCCAAGGACACTGTGCTTGTTGGCTTCGGCGGCGGGTGCAAGGACGTTGAGGTCCATGTGTTCCCCACCTCCAGCCGTGGTCCGATGGTTGTGGCCCATCTGCTGGTGGACGTGCGCGACGCCATGGGCGCGAACACCGTCAACACCATGGCCGAGACCGTCGCACCGATGATCGAGGCGCTGACCGGTGGCACGGTGCGCCTGCGCATCCTCTCCAACCTCGCGGACCTGCGCATTGCCCGTGCCCGCGTGGAGCTGACCGAAGCGGTTCTCACCACCAAGGCCTATGAGGGCCGCCGGGTGATTGACGGCATCGTGGATGCCTATGAGTTCGCCGCCATCGACCCCTACCGCGCCGCGACCCACAACAAGGGCATCATGAACGGCATTGATCCGGTGGTTGTCGCCACCGGCAATGACTGGCGCGCGATTGAAGCCGGTGCGCATGCCTATGCCGCCCGCAATGGTCGCTACACCAGCCTCTCCACCTGGGAAGTGAACACCGCCGGCAACCTTGTCGGCACCATCGAGATGCCGATGGCGCTCGGCCTCGTGGGCGGCGCGACCAAGACCCATCCGGCGGCACAGGCCGCGCTGAAGGTTCTGGGTGTGACTTCCGCCACCGAACTGGCGGAAGTGACCGTGGCTGTCGGTCTGTCCCAGAACATGGCGGCCCTGCGCGCGCTGGCGACCGAAGGCATCCAGCGCGGCCACATGGCCCTGCACGCCCGCAACATCGCCATCGGTGCCGGTGCAACCGGCGCGGAGATCGATGCCGTGGCGCGTGAGCTTGCCGCAAACCACGATGTGCGCGCGGCGCGTGCGCAGGAGATTCTGGCCCGCCTTCGCGGCGAAGGCTGATCACTCCCCCGGAGGCGCGTATCTCGCGTGGCCTCCGGCATGACCCATCACAAGCCGGTTTGACGCCCCATGATGCAATTGCGACATGGGGCGCACCCAGACTGAGGGTCCAACGTCATCGCAAACGGGGGGAGACAACGTCCCCCGAACAATGAACATTCCTGGGAGGACCATCATGTCTCTTGCCGAGAAATCACCGGCGAAGGAAACCGACCTTGCCGAAGTGTGGGGCGATATCGTTTCGCGCCGTCAGCTGGCCATCAGTCTCATTATCGGCGGTGCTGTGAGCATCGCCTTCTATTTCGCCGCGCTGCGCCTTCTGGCCGGTGCGGGTGCAACCCCTGCCATTGATCGCGCATTGGCGATGCTGGTTGGCATTGTGGGCTGCATTGTGGGCGGTTTCATCTGCTCCCGGCTTTTCAAGCCCAAGCGCTATCTGAGCGAGGACGCTACCGGTTCCGATGCCTGGCGCATGGAAATCGTGCAGCAGATCGAAGCGGAAGAGGGGGAGATCGGCGATGCCCGCGCCCTGCCGCCCGTGGTGCAGCAGGAAATGAAGGAAGTGGGGCTGTTTGATCTGTTCGACCAGTACTACCAGAACCAGCTGAAGCAGAAGGCGCACTGAGATGGACGGATTGATGTATGAAATCCTGATCGCAGTCGCCATGGGGCTTCTGGGGTCAGTTCTGTTTTCTCTCATCGGGCTGGTGTCCGGCACCGATGAAACCACCACCATCGCGCCCATCACCCTGCTGGTGGTGCTGCTGGGCACACCGCCTGCCGGGGTGTTCACCTTCTGGATGGCTGCCGCCATTTCCAAGCACATGACCCATGCGGTGCCGACCGCCCTGCTGGGCATTCCCGGAGATACGCTGGCAACGCCGTTGCTTCAGCAGGCCACCGCCCTGCGCAATCTGGGCGCGCCGCATATCGCACTGCGCAAGATGCTGGCCGGTGCTGTCATCTCCGCCTTTATCGCGGTGCCGATGGCGGTACTGTTCGCGGTGATCCTCGCGCCGTTCGGCAGCTACATCACCGCAGCCGCGCCGTGGATCTTCCTGGTCGCCGCCATTTTCATCGCCTATTCCTCAGCCGGTCGCTGGGCCTCTGTGGTGGCGCTGATCCCGTTTGTCTTCATGATCCTTGCCATGCAGGCCTATACTGGCGTGTTTAACATGAAGCTGGCGATCTGCTACTTCCTCGGCATTGCTGTGGGGCCGCTGGTGGCGGAGATGATTTCCATCCTCTCCCCGGTGGAAGCCAAGCGCATGGATCGCGATGCCTATCGCAAGACCACCATTGCGCCGGATGTCAAAAGCTGGGGCGGTTATTTCCCCAATCCTTTCAAGGTTCTTGATCGTAGCCAGACGGCGAAGGTTGCGGCGGCTTCCGCTGTCACCTCCGCCACCTTCGTGTTCTCTCCGGTGGCGATGACGGTGCTGGCGGGTGAGGTTGTGGGGGCGCGCGTGAAGCATGCCTATCACCGGCTCACCTCGGTGCTGGCGGTGAAGAATGGCGTGACGGAATCCACCTATATCGCTGAAGCGCTGATCCCGCTCATCGCCTTCGGCCTGCCGCTGAGCCCGGTGGCTGCCGGACCCGCCGCGCCGCTGTTCAACGCCCCGCCGCGCTTCACGGTGGATGCCGCATCCGGCACGGTGAACAACCTTCACAATCTGCTGAGCGTGCCGGAATTCCTGCTCTATGGCCTGCTCTCGGTCGTGATTGCGGCGGCTGTCGCCTATCCTTTCGCCATGAACTATGCCCGCACGGCTGCGGCTTTCGTCGCCCGCAACATCAGCCATGAAGCCATCATCGGCACCTTCTTCGGTCTGGTGCTGGTCATCGGGCTGTGGGAGGGCGGACTGATGGGGCTGGCGGTGATCATGACCGTCGGTCTTGTGGGTGGTTTGCTGTATCGCATCATCGGTTTCAATACCGGCGTGCAGTTCATGGGCTATTATGCGGCCGTGCTCTCCATGCCCGCTATTTTGAAGCTTCTGGGCTGATCTTCCCGTTGCAGAATATGAGATAATAAAAGGGGCGGTTCTGTTTCAGAACCGCCCCTTTTCATGTGCAGATAACTGCCTTCTGCTCAGCCGCCCAGATAGGCGGCCTGCACGTGGGGGTCGTCGATCAACTGCGCACCCGTGCCGGACTTCACGATGCGCCCGGCTTCCAGCAGATAGGCGTAATCGCACAGTTCCAGCGCGGCGAAGGCGTTTTGTTCCACCAGCAGCACCGTGGTGCCGGCATCACGGATGCCGCCGATGATATCCGAACATCTGCTCCACAATATTTGGCGCAAGCCCCAGAGACGGCTCATCGAACAGCACCAGCTTTGGGCGGGACATCAGCGCGCGGCCGATGGCGAGCATCTGCTGCTCACCGCCGGAAAGTGTGCCGGCCATCTGTGCCCGGCGTTCCGCAAGGCGGGGGAAGCTGGTGTAGATGCGCTCATAGTCGGCTTTGAGTTCCGCATCATTGGGGCGCAGATAGGCCCCCATAGCGAGGTTGTCATAGACACTCATGTGCGGAAACACGCGACGGCCTTCCGGGCAATGGGAGACCCCCGCCCGCAACATGCGCTGCGGCCCCGCGCCGGTCACATCATCTCCCGCAAGCCGGATGCTGCCGGAGCGGGCCGCAACCAGCCCGGAAATGGTGCGTAGCGTGGTGGATTTTCCCGCTCCGTTCGCCCCGACCAGCGCGACAAGCTGGCCCTTTCCCACCTTCAGCGAAATGCCCTTGAGGGCAGAAACATGCCCATAGCCGCAGACAAGATCCGTGATCTCAAGCATGGGCGGCCTCCTTCCTTTCCAGCTTGCTGGCGCTCTTGCCCAGATAGGCCTCGATGACATCGGGATTGTTGCGGATTTCGTCCGGCTTGCCCTCGGCGATGAGGCGGCCATAGTTGAGGCAGACGATGCGATCGGAGATTTCCATCACCATCGGCATGTCGTGCTCCACCAACAGGATGGTGACACCCGCTTCGCGGCGCACCTTGCGCAGAAGCTGCACGAAGGCCTGCGTTTCCGAGGCATTCATGCCGGAGACGGGTTCATCCAGCAGCAGCATTTTGGGTTCGGTCGCCAGCGCCAATGCCACGCCCACAAGGCGCTGCTCGCCATAGGAGAGGGAGCCAGCCTTCTCATCCATGCGGTGGGAGATGCCCACAAGCTGGAGGATATCCTTCGCCCGCGCCCGCACCTCTGCTTCCTGCCGGCGGGCGGTGGGGGTTGGCAGAATACGGTGCAGCAGCCCGCGCTCCTCATAGCGGTGAAGGCCGATGAGCACATTGTCCAGCACCGTATCATCGGCGAACACGCTGGTGCGCTGGAACGTGCGGGCAAGGCCGAGGCGCGAGATCTCGTTGGGCTTGGTGCGCGCCAGATCCTGCCCATCGAACAGCACCCGCCCGGTGGTGGGGCGCAGAAAGCCGGTGATGATGTTGAAGGCGGTGGTCTTGCCCGCCCCATTCGGGCCGATGAGGCTCAGGATTTCACCCGGAGCCACTTCGAAATGCAGGTCGGCGATGGCGGTGAGGCCGCCGAACTTCATGCCCACATGCTCCACACTGAGAATGGCGCTCATGATTGTGCTCCCGCTTCTGCCGCCTGCTGGGGGGCATCGGGTTTCTGCCGCCGGTTCACGAAACCGGCCAGGGTAGGCACGATGCCGCGCGGCATCACGAACAGGATGGCGATGAGCACGCCCCCATAGACAATCCACTGGGCTTCAGGGGCCATGATGGGGCGCAGCGCCACCGGCAGCATGCCGAACAGCAGCCCGCCTACCAGTGGCCCCGCCAGCGAGCCCTTGCCGCCGGCCACCACCATGATGACCATGGTGACGGTGTAGGAGAACAGGAACACATCCGGGTCGATGATGCGGATATAGTGAGCATAGAGGCTGCCCGCAGCGCCCGCCATGGCGGCCGAGATGGTGGCAGCGATGGTGAGGGTGCGGGTGGCGTTCACGCCCAGAGAGAGGGCGAGGGATTCATTCTCCTTCAGCCCGCGCATGGTCCGCCCGAAGCGCGAGCCCACCAGCTGCGCGATAAGCAGATAGCTGAGGGCGGCGACCACCAGCACCAGATAGTAATTCTGCATCTTGGTGCGCAGCAAAACATCGCCAAGACCGGGCATGGGCAGGGTGATGTTCGGAATGGCGGTGAGGGCGAGCGGCCCCTGGGTGAGTTCCACCCAGTTCAGCGCCACCAGCCGCACCACTTCGGCGAACGAGATGGTGACGATGACGAAATAGGCCCCGCGCACCCGGAACGAGAGTCGCCCGATGAGAAAGCCCATGAGCCCGGTGATGAGGATGGCGAGCACGAAACCCACCAGCGGCGAGCCGCCCTCATGGGTGATGCGCCAGCCGAATGGCAGACTTACATCAAAGCCCAGCGCGGTCAGGGCGCTGACATAGGCCCCGATGCCGAAGAAGGCGACATGGCCAAGAGAGAGCTGCCCGGTGAAGCCCAGAAGCAGGTTCAGGCTCATGGCGCAGATGGTGAAGATGCCCGTGATGATGAGGGCGTTCAGCAGATAGGGGTCTGTCAGGCCGAGGGGAACCAGAGCCATGACCGCAAGGAGGAGGAGGGGAAGATAGCGTGTCATCCGATACGCTCCGCACGGGCGAACAGGCCGGTGGGCTTCACCAGCAGCACCGCGATGATGATGAGAAAGCCCATGGCGTCGCGATAGCCGGAGGAGAGATAGCCAGCGCCCATCTCTTCCGCGAAAGCCAGAATGAAGCCGCCAATGGTCGCCCCCGGAATGGAGCCGAGCCCGCCGAGAATGACGATGGCGAAGGCCTTCACCGCCGCCAGATCACCCATCTGCGGAAACACCACATAGACCGGCCCCAGCAGCGCACCCGCCGCCGCCGCCAGTGCCGAGCCGATGGCGAAGGTGGCGGTGTAGATGATGGAGACATTCACCCCCATGAGGGCGGCGGTGTCGTGGTCCTGAAAGGTGGCGCGCATGGCGCGGCCAAGGCGGGTGCCATTGATGGTGAGATAGGTGATGGCGATGAGCGCCAGCGCCGCCGCGAACACGAACAGCCGCACCCACGAGACCGAAACCGGCCCGATCACAAGGGGCTCCATCGGAAACGGCGTGGGCACGGATTTGGCCACGCCGCCGAAGATCCACAATGTGCCGGATTGCAGGATGATGCCGACCCCGATCATCACCAGCATGGTGGTGTCGATATCGGCGTTGCGCAGCGGGCGCAGCAAGGCCAGCTCGATGAGCGCACCCAGCGCAAGCCCGGCCACCAGCGCCACCGGCAGCGCAATAAAGAAATTGAGGCCAAGGGCGACAGCCGCCAGATACATGGCATAGGCACCGAACGTATAGAGCGCCCCGTGGGTGAAGTTCACCACATTCATGATGCCGAAGATGAGGGTGAGGCCGATGCCCAGAAGCGCATAGGTGCCACCCAGCACCAGCGCATTGACGATATGTTGCAGGAATTGGTCCATCTGGCCTGTCCGTTTGCTGTGGCGGGGCAGGTCGTCGCGGGATGCGCGACGCTGAAAACTGAGGGCGCACCATGCGGTGGGCGATAGACCCCGCCCGCGCCGGCAGGGGGCGGGAGGGGCTGTGCCTTCTCAAGCGAAACACATGCGGTCGCGCTTGGAGAAAGGGGCTTCAATGCGGCCCGTGGGTTCGGTGACGGACCCACGGCGCACGGGCGGCCAAAGCCTTCTCAAGTGACGTGGAGACAGGTTCACATGAGGAAGATGAGGCCACTCGATCTGTTGGATCGTTCCCCCGCTTCTTGCAGCCGGGAAACGCTCTCACCTGCGCTCAGAGCGCGGGGCGGGTGATCTTTCCGTCCTCGATAGCGATCAGGTAGACCTCTGGCTTGCTCTGCCCGCTTTCAGCGCCTGCCGGTCCGGTCTTCTGGAACTTGATGGGACCATTGAGGCCAACAATATCCACCGCCCACAGGCCCTTCTGGATATCAGCGGGCGTGGTGCCGCCACCGGCCGAGATCGCCGCCGCGATGGTGCGGATGCCGTCATAGCCACGGAAGCTTTCGGTTGCGCCGGCGAAGTCATGGCCGCGCTTCTTCCACTCTTCCAGGAAGTAGGCGGTGGCTTCAGGGTTCGGGAGTCTTTTCCGGCCACCAGGGCAGGAAGGTGGTGAGGTGCATGGTGTTGTTCGCGGTCGGGCCGGCCTGGGCGATGATCTGGTCCGGGTTCTGCGAGCCGCCGGTGGTGATGATGCGCTTCTTCAGGCCCAGCGCCGCCATCTGCTTGAACAGCAGGGTGAGCTGGTCCACGGCCGCGGTGATCATGATGGTGTCGGCATCAGATGCCTTGAGCTTGGCGATCTGGGCGCTCATGTCCTGCGAGGATTGGTCCATGGTCTCGACAAGGCCAACCTCGACGCCATGCTCTTTCAGCTGCTTGCTGAAATCGGACGCTGCGCCGCGTCCCCAGTCATTGTTGATGACGAGGAAGTCCACCTTCTTCAGCCCAAGCTTGCCGGCGATCGGAACGAAGGCCTCAGCTTCCAGCGCGGAAGGGGGGGAGATGCGGAAGACATAGGGGTTGCCGGAGGTGGTGATCTTGCCGGAGGAAGAGGTCTCCACCAGCATTGGCACGGAATATTCCTCCAGCTTCGGCATGGTGGCGAGCGTGAGGGAAGAGCCCCATGCCCCCATCATCACCGGCACCTTGTCCGAGGTGATGAGCTTTTCCGCGACGGAGGCCGCCTCGGTCGGGTTGCTCTTGTTGTCCTCGATCACCAGTTCGATCTTCTTGCCGAGCACGCCGCCCTTGGCGTTGATCTCATCCGCCGCGATCTTGGCACCATTGGTGACATAGGTGCCGGAGGCTGCGAACGCGCCGGTGAGCGGCTGGTTGACGCCGATCTTGATGGTGTCCTGCGCGAAGGCGGAGGTGGAGGCCATCAGCGCGAAGGCCATGGCGGCAAGCGTGGTCCTGCGGGTCATCTGCATCGGGGACTCCAGTGGTTCGGGACAAACGGTTCGGGTTCAGGTCTTCTCGGGGTGAGAACGCGGAGCTCAGGTCCGGCCCAGCAGGGCGCGCAGGCGCGCACCCAGCAGGGAGAGGACAAGGCGAACGGGGTTGAGACCGCCGGATTGGGCGGCAGGGGCAGGCGCGCCTTTCAGGTGCGCCTCAAGATTGGCGGCGAAATCCGCGATCAGCCGGCTGGCCACCTCGCGCACGAGGCCGGGCCGGCTGAACTGGGCCAGCGGCCCTTTCAGCGTGTAGCCAACGGTGAGGGAAACCATGGCGGAGGTGGTGTCCGCGCTCTCGCCCACGCGATAGCGGATTTCGCCCTGAGTGCTGGAGCGACCATCGCCCCCCGCACCCAGAATGATGCCGCTGAAGCTGGCTTCATCGCGGGTTACGCGCGCCGTGCCACGGAAGGTGGTGGAGATCGGCCCCAGCTTCACCTTCATGCCGCCTTCCACCATCTCCGGTGTCGGCATGGCATCCACCAGCGCACCCGGCAGGCAGGCCGCGACCGTGCGCACATCCGCGAACAGGGCGAAGACCTCATCCGGCGTGAAGGGCAGGCTGAAGCTTTGCTCAAAACTGTGGGCGGGGATGAAGTCTGTGGCGAGAACAGTGGCAGTGGTGCGCGCGGGAGATTGTTCGCCAGATACCGCCGGTGCGGCAATTGTCCGCGTGCTGGTCTCCGCCACTCCGGCATGTGCCCCGACCGGCCCGGTGGGGCGCTGTGCCGGGGCGGGGGCGATGCCTCTCGCCCGGCGCGCGGCGATGACCGACATGATCGCCTTCACGATGCCCGCATAGCCGGTGCAGCGGCACAGATTGCCAGCCATGCCCATGCGGATGCGGGTCTCGTCCGCTTCCGGCAGGCGCAGCACCAGATCGCGGGCCGAAACCAGCATGCCGGGCGTGCAGAAGCCGCATTGCAGGGCGTGTTCCGTGTTGAAGGCGGTGCGCAGTTCGCCGGCGATCTCGTCCTCGTCCAGCCCCTCGATGGTGGTGATTTCGGCCCCCGCACAGGCGGTGGCGAAGGAGAGACAGGCGCGGGCGGGTTCGCCGTCCACCAATATGGTGCAGGCGCCGCACACGCCGTGCTCGCAACCAATATGGGTGCCGGTGGCGTTCAGCGTGTCGCGCACGAAGTCCGCCATATTGGTGCGCGGCTCCACCATGGCGGAAACCGGACGGCCATTCAGCGTGAGGGCGACAGCTTCAGTCGCGGCAGAATGCTTGAGGGGCGCGTTCATGCGGCGCTCCGTGTCTCGGGAAGGGGAAGGCTGGACACCTGCTTCACCGCGCGGCGCAGCACCTCCACATGGATGTGGCGGTCGACCTCGTCCGTGAGGCCAAAGGTGGTGAGGGCGGCATTTGCGGCATCCGCATCAAAGCGCATGGCGAGGTCGCCGCTGGCGCGCACGCCGAACAGTTCACGGGCATCTGCAAACACCAGCGGCGGAGCATCCAGTGCGCCGATCAGTGCCCGGCCATGGCCGGTGGCGGGGTCCACCAGCAGAGCACCCACGGCATGGGCGAACTCGCCCACCTTGCGGCAGTGCTTGGCATAGCCGAAGCGCATGCTCTCCCGCACTTTCGGCACCTTCACGGCGACCAGAAGCTCGCCCGGTTCCAGCGCGGTGGTGAGGGCGCTGGTGAGGAAGTCCGCAATCGGCAGGCTGCGGCGTCCGTTGGGGCCTGCAATCTCGATATCCGCCCCCAGAACGGAGAGGGCGTTCACCCAGTCCGCCGCCGGGTCCGCATGGGAGAGGCTGCCGCCCATGGTGCCGCGATTGCGCACGGCCCGATAGGCGATGCCGCCCGCCACGCGGCGCATGATATGTGCGCCGACATCCCGCACGCGCCCGTCTTCCACATCCGCATGGGTGACGAGTGCGCCATAGGTGATGTGGCCCGGCCTCTTCGCGCGCGGTCTTCAGTTCGGCGATGCCGGAGATGTCGACAATCACGCCGGGGGTGGCGAGGCGCAGGTTCAGCATGGGGCCGAGCGACTGCCCGCCCGCCATGATCTTGGCGTCATCGCCGGCACTGACGAGCAGGGCCACGGCCTCCGCCACCGTGCGCGGGCGCAGCATCTGGAAGGGGGCCGGTTTCATGCAGCCCTCCTGTTTGCGGCGCGGGCGGCGAGCACCTTCTCCATGATGCGGCGCGGGGTGACGGGTGAGTGCAGCATCTCCACCCCCAGCGGGCGCAGCGCATCATTGATGGCATTGGTGATGGCGGCCGGCGGCGCGATGGCTCCGCCCTCGCCAATGCCCTTCACGCCGAAGCGGGTATAGGGCGAGGGGGTCTCCATATGGCCGATAAAGGGGGTGGGCACTTCCGGCGCGCCGGGCAGCAGATAATCCGCCAGCGTGGAGGCGAGTGGCTGGCCGGAACTGTCGAACCGCATTTCCTCATACAGTGCAGTACCGATGCCCTGGGCGAGGCCACCAATAATCTGGCCATCCACCACCATGGGGTTCACCAGCGTGCCGCCATCCTCGACGATGACATAATCCAGCAGCTCGACATCGCCGATCTCGGGGTCCACCGCCACCACCACGGCATGGGCGGCATAGCTGAAGGTGCCGGAATCGCGCACCGGCTTGTAACCGGCTGTCACCTCAAGGCCGCCGCCATCGACATCAGCGGGGAGGTCCTGCGGGCGGCGATACCAGGTGTAGGCAATCTCCTCGATGCGCACATCGCCATTAGGGCCTATGACGCGGCCATGCTCGAAGCGCACATCATCCAGATTGGCCTGAAGCATATGGGCGCCAATCTTGCGCACGCGCTCGGCCAGTTCCGTGCAGGCGGTGGCGACCGCGCCGCCCGCCATCACCATGACGCGCGAGCCCCAGCTTCCGGTGGAATAGGGTGTCATGGCCGTATCGCCATGAACGAGGCGGGTGCGGGCGACCGGAATGCCGAGAATTTCGTACGCCACCTGCGGCAGGGTGGTTTCAAGGCTCTGGCCGTGGGAATGCGCGCCGACGCGCAGTTCCAGCCCGCCATCCGGGGTAAGGCGCGCGCCGGCCTGCTCGTGGCCGGGCACCATGGGAATGCCCCAGCCGGAATAGACCGAGGTGCCGTGGGCCGACTGCTCGCAATAGATGGACAGGCCCAGCCCGATGCGCCGCCCGTCTGCCTCGCCCGCCTGCTGGCGCGCGCGCACCTTGTCCGGGTCAATGATATCAAGGGCGCGCTTGAGAGCTTCGGGATAATCGCCGCTGTCGAAATGCTTGTTGGTGATGTTGTCGAACGGCATTTGCTCGGGCCGCACGAGGTTTTTCTCGCGTACCACATGGGGCGGCAGGCCGAGTTCCGCCGCGAGGCAATCCAGCGCCACTTCCAGCGCGAAGCACACGCCGGTGCGGGCTACGCCGCGATAGGGCAGGATGGGGCACTTGTTGGTGGCAACCGACCATGTGCGGCAGCGATAGGCCGGAAAATCATAGGGGCCGGGCAGGATGCTGGCCACCTGCGCCGCCTCAAGGCAGGCAGAGAAGGGATAGGCGGAATAGGCTCCGCTATCGACGGTCGCCTCGCAATCCACCCCGCGCAGCGTGCCGTCACGGTCCGCATAGAGCGTCAGCTCGTAATGGTGCTCGCGGCAATTGGCGTTGGCGGTTAGGTGTTCGCGCCGGTCTTCCAGCCAGCGCACCGGCTTGCCCAGCTTGCGTGTGAGCCATGCAAGGCTCACCTCTTCCGCCAGCAGGATGGCCTTGTAGCCGAACCCGCCACCGACATCAGGGGAAATGATGCGAATCTGTCCTTCTTCGACCCCGAGGCATTCGGACAGGCCGGAGCGCACGATGTGCGGCATCTGGCTGGCGGTGTAGACCACCAGCTGATCCATGCGGTGATCGAAATGAATGACCGTGCCGCGCCCCTCGATGGGGGCCATGCACTGGCGGGCGGTGGACAGGGTGCGGGTAATCTTCACAGGGGCATCGAACGCCTGCTCGATGTTCACATTCACCTGTGATTCCAGATAGATATTGTCACCCCAGTGCTCATGCACCAGAGCCGCGCCGGGCTTCCTCGCCTCCAGCATGTCATACAGGGCCGGCAGCTCTTCCAGATCCAGCTCCACGCGGGCGGCGATGTCCTCGGCCTCGGCGCGGGTGGGGGCGAAGCACATCGCCACCAGTTCACCCACCTGCCGCACCTTGTCTTTCGCCAGCACCGGCTGCTCGGACACCTTGAAGCCGGGCAGGCCGGAGACTGCGCGGATGTTCTTCACGCCCACCAGATCGGATGCGATGAACACCTGCGCACGGATGTCTTCCGGAATATGGATGGCGTGAATGCGCGCATGGGCCAGCGGGCTGCGCACATAGGCCACATCCACCATATCCGGCATGCGGATATCGGCGATGAACTGGCCGCGACCGCGCATCAGCCGGTCGTCTTCCTTGCGCGGCAGGCGGGCACCCACACCCTCATTGCGTGGGGCGGCGGCAGTGCTGGCGGGCGCGTCACTCATGCGGCACCTCCGGGAACAAGATCGAGAACCGCGCGCGTGATCTGGCCATCCGGCCGGCGCAGGTCCTCGAGAATGGAGAAATGGTCGGCCCCGAGAATGGGCAGCAGCGCGCCGGGCGCGGTGGCGGCAACGCGCCGGGCTGAAAGGGTGCGGGTGTCATGCACCAGTGCTGGCACTTCCGCCGTGCCATAGGAGAGCACCAGCGGCTTGCCGGAAGGCACATGGCGCAGCGGGGAAAGGGCTGTGATTTCCTCGCCGGAAAGGTCCAGCGCCGCATTCAGGAAGGTGTCGCGGATCGGCCCCAGCTCATACACGCCGGAAACAGCCACCCCAGCCACCACGGCCGGGTGGTCCAGATGCATCACCGCGAGCTGTGCACCGGCAGACCAGCCGCCAATCACCAGCGGCCCGGCAATGCCATGGGCCGGACCATCCGAAGCCAGAAAATCCAGGGCCATGCCGATTTCATCGACAATCTCGCCAAGGCGCGCATCCGGGGCGAGTGAATAGCTGGGCAGAACCACGGACCAGCCATGGGCCAGAAGCCCCTCGGCATAATGGGCAAAAACCTCGCGGCTGTTCTTCTGCCAGTAGCCGCCATGGATAAAGACCAGACACGGCGCAGCCGGGTTTTCCGCCACGAAGATATCCAGCTTCTGGCGTTCACCGGGGCCATAGGCGACATCCAGCCCGGCCGGATGCGCCGCACGGAAAGCGGCCGCCGCCACATCGCGCGCCGCAACCCATGCCGCGCTGGTCGGCACTGAGGCATTGTTGTTGTAGGCGGCATCCCGCTCGGCCTGAGAGAGTGTCTCCCAGACCAGTTGCGGCGCCTGAGGGGCGGCGGCGGTGCTCATGCCAGCACCGGAGCGGGCAGGATGGGCGCATCTGCCTTGAAGTATTTTCCGGCGCGCAGGCAGAAAGCCGGCGTGAGCAGATATTCGGTCTCGACCTTCGTGTCCTCATTGTCGCGCAGGATGAAGCGGCCGTGGTTCTCGTCCAGCACCGAGATGTCAGCGACCCGTCCCACCTTCAGCGCGCCCAGACGATCTGAAAGACCCAGCATCGCGGCGGGGTTGGAGGTCACCATCTCCACGGTCTTCTTCAATGGCACGCCCAGCGCCATCATCGAGCTCATGGCCTGTGTCAGGCTGAACTTCGCCTGACCGAGGAAGGGGTGGTTTTCGTCGTCCGGGTGTTCTTCCGGGGTCCCGGCGGGGGCGGGCACATGGGTGTTGTAGCCATGCATGTCCGCGCCGAGCGTGTGGGGGATGACACCGGCGGCCATGCCCTTTTTGGCGAGGCGATAGGAGAAGTGGCTGCCATGGCCGACATCCACCTTCAGGCCCCGGTCCAGCGCCGCCTTGATGACATCATGCACCTGCCCCTCGCGGTTCACGAAGCCGCCGGGATGGCGGGTAAAGGGGTGGGCGAGAACATCGCCTTCCTTGAGCAGAGGGATGACGCGTTCGAGGATGGTGTCCGCATCCTCACCATTGGTGCCGCTCTCCGGCAGGCCCCACAGCGCACCGAAATGGACATAGAGCGGGATATCCGCGCGCCGGGCGATCTCGGCCGCCATCTGCATCACGGCAATGCCCCAGCGGGCAAAGCCGCCGATTTCCGCATGGCCCTTGATGCCGCGCACGAGGTCGCGGTTGGCGATGGCGGAACGCACGGTGGCGTCCACATCCACGCAATCGGGGCTGTAGAGATTGGGGTAGAGATGCCCCTCAAGCCCGCCGACCAGATAGGCCGAGAGGAAGGAATAGACGCGGGTTTCCGAGGGCTCCACCATGAACTTGCGGAAACCCGGCAGGGTCATGCAGGATGCGCCACCCTGATCGACCACGGTGGTAACCGCCGAATGCACGCCGACCATGTCCGGGTTCATGCCGAAACGCCCGGTGACATACTGATAGACATGGCCATGGGTATCGATCATGCCCGGCAGCACCAGCTTGCCGGTGACATCAATGGTCTCAAGGGCGGCACTGGCGGGAATGTCGGCTTCAATGGCTGCGATGATGCCGTCGCGCACAGCCACATCGAAGGTGCCGTCCAGACCATCTGCCGGAGCGAGGACGCGGCCGCCCTTCAGGATGATGTCGTAACCTGCATGTTCAGCCATAAGGGTCTCCGTCCTGCAGTGCGCGGTTCTGGTCTCGCGCAAAATATGAAGTATGCTTCGTATTCCCCTATGCAGGGGGCGTGCCAAAGTTTGATCTGTATCAATAAGAAGATGGGCCACCGGCTGGCCGTGCGAGAGGCGAATGATGGAAAAGATCAATAATTCAATTGGATATTCCGATGTCGCCAATGTTGAAACAGATCCAAGCTGGATGTTGTTCGAACGTCCCGGCTTTCTGGCGCGGCGGGTGCACCAGATCCATGTCAGCCTGTTTTCTGAGCTGTGCGGGTCTTTCGGCGTGACACCGGTGCAGTACAGCCTGCTGTCTGCCCTGGCCCAGCTGGACGAGGCCGACCAGACCACGCTCGCGCGGGCCGTTGCGCTGGATCGCACCACCACCACCGGGGCGTTGAAACGCCTTGAGGCGCGAGGCTTTGTGTTGCGTGGAACATCGCCCACCGACCGCCGTGCCCAGAGTTGCCGGCTGACAGATGAGGGGCGGGCCATTCTGGCAGACATGGAAGAGGCGGCACGGGGCGCGCACATGGCAACCGTTGAAATGCTGAGCCCGGCCGAGCAAGTTCAACTCATTGAATCTATGAAGAAAATTGTCTCATTTCATGAGGGTCGGAGCTTTAGTCTGAATCTGCTCTAATCTTGCGCAGTGTGCTTCATAATTTGCCAGCTTGCGGATGAGGCATGCCATGCGGCGCACAAGGACTGATGATGACCGGCTTTGGTTCTGTCACTGTGCGCGTGTTAAGACATGCATGGGCGGCTCAAACCCGTCTGCCCCAATTTGAGGAATGCTCCCTTGAAGAAAATTCTCATCGCAGCCCTGCTGGCATCGGTCGCTTCTCCTGCTCTCGCATGCACCGCGCAAGATGTGCAGACCAAGGCCGCCGAGGTTTCCGCAGCGCTCCAGGAAGTCGCTGCCGCGCATCCGGCCAAGATGGCTGAGATCAATCAGAGACTGGCTGCCGCGCAGGCGAACATGCCGACCAATCTCGACGGCGCCTGCAAGTTTTATGATGAGGTTCTGGTCAAGCTGAACGAGCTGAAGTGATCCTGCGCGCGGGCAGGGTGTTGTGAACGCAGACAGCCCTGCCTGCTGCTCTTCCGGGTTCTTCTCTCTTGACCCGCTGGTCTGCATCCGGTGCGCGGCAGGATGACAAGAGCCCGCATTGAATGTCACGGCTTCAAATGCGGCGAGGCCACCCCGGAGAAATAAACCGGGATGGCCTCGCCATCTCTATCAATGCGCCTACTTCAGTTCAGAACACGGCCGGTTGCCCATCCCGGCGCGGATCGCTGACCACCACATAGTGCGGGGTCTTCCCCTCCTGTCGCCAGATGAACTGGCCTGCGCCGAAATTCTCATACGGATTGGCGTCGACATTCAGCACATGCCCGCGCGCAACCAGTGCTTCTATGGTGGCGGCAGGCATGGTGGCTTCCATGTCCAGCCCCAGCCCGGCATTGAAGCGCCAGCGCGGGGCATCGCAGGCCGCTTGCGGGTTCAGGCCATAGTCCAGCATGCGTACCAGAGTCTGCACCTGCCCCTGCGGCTGCATGTTCGCACCCACAACGCCGAAGCTCATCACCGGCGCACCATCGCGTGTCAGAAAACCGGGAATGATGGTGTGGAACGGGCGCTTGCGCGGGGCCACCACATTGGGGCTGGCCGGGTCCAGCACAAAACCGTGGCCCCGGTTCTGGAGTGAGATGCCCCATTCCGGCAGCACCACGCCGGAACCAAAGCCGTTGAAGTTGCTCTGGATGAAACTCACCATCATGCCGGATGAATCGGCCGCGGTGAGATAGATGGTGCCGCCCTTCACCGGATTGCCAGGCGCGAAGGGCTGCGCGCGGGTCATGTCGATGAGGCGGGCGCGGGTGGCCAGATAGGCCGGGTCCAGCATCTGTTCCGCGCTCGCTTCCATGTACGCGGGGTCGGCCACATAGCGATAGACATCGGCGAAGGCCAGCTTCACAGCCTCGATCATCAAATGATGCGCATCCGGCCCATCCATTTCATGGGCGGCGATATCAAAATGGGAGAGGATGCCGAGAGCGATAAGGGCGGTGAGGCCCTGTCCGCTCGGGGGAATTTCATTCAGCGTATAGCCGCGATAGGTGCGCGAAATCGGCTCCACCCATTCCGGGGTATAGGCAGCCATGTCGGCGGCCGTTAGGGCAGAACCGCCCGCCTTTGCAGCCTGTGCCAGAGCTTCGGCAATTTCTCCACGATAGAAAGCCTCGCCCTTGCTTTCGGCGATGGCGCGGAGCGAGCGGGCCGCACCGGGCATGGAGAACATCTCACCCACCTGTGGCGCACGGCCTTTCGGCAGGAAGGCTTCAGCAAAACCGGGCTGGGAGGCGATGGAGGGCTGCTTGGCCGCCGCTTCCCATTTGGCCTGGATGATGGGGGGCACGGCATATCCGCGCTCCGCAATCTCGATCGCAGGTTCCATCAGGTCCGCGAAGGGCAGGTGGCCGAAGCGTTCGGAGAGAGCGGCCCAGCCCCCCACCGCGCCGGGTACTGTCACCGCATCCCAGCCGCGCTGGGGCGGGCGTTTGGCATCAGCTCCATAGCGCGATCTGAAATAGTCCGGGGTCCACGCGGCCGGTGCGCGACCGGAGGCATTGAGGCCATGCAGGCGCTGCCCATCCCACAAAATGCAGAAGGCATCGGAGCCGAGGCCGTTATTGTTCGGCTCAAGAATGGTCATGGCAGCGGCCGTTGCAATGGCGGCATCCACCGCATTCCCGCCCTTCAGCAGCATGCGCAGGCCGGCCTGGCTCCCCAGCGGATGGGAGGTGGAAACCGCGTTGTTGCCAAAGGCCGGCATGCGGCGGGAGGGGAAGCCGGCATTCCAGTCAAACTGTGTCATGGCGAGATCCTGGGCAGATAGGAGCGATGAGGGAGAGGGCAGGGCTCATGTTCAGCCCGGCAGTCGTGGATGGGTGAGAAGGCCGGTGACCATATTCACCACCTGTGCGCGCCGGGCGGAGAGCCATGTGGCATCCCCCAGATCACGCCCGAACAGAACGGAGAGCGTCTCGCGCTGGGCCACATGGGTGATGCAGAGCGCGAGGATGGTGAGATAAAGGTCCATCGCCGGCTGGCGGGATGTGAAAACGCCCGATGCCATACCGCGTGTCATCACATCCTCCAAAGCGGAGAGAAGTTCCCGGCCCGCCATATGGATTTCCGGCATGTCCCGCGCAAAGGCCGCGCCGGCCATGTTCTCATTGCGGATGATGGCGACGAATTCCGGCGTCTCTTTCATATAATCGAAGGTGAACCCGACCAGCCGTTCAATCGCCTCCAACGGTGGTGTGGAGGTGAGGTCCAGCCCCTGTTCCAGCGTGCGGACATGGCGATAGGTCGCTTCCAGAACGGCGCGGTAGAGCCCATCCTTGTTGCCGAAATAACGATAGATCATCTGCACATTTGTGCCGGAAGCGCTGGCGATACGCTCCACGCGCGCGCCCGCAAACCCTTCATGCGCAAAAGCTTCGCGCGCAGCCGAGAGAATGCGCGCACGCGTGGCCGCGGCATCGCGCTTGCGGGGGAGTGGTGTTGCATCTGCCATGGTGATGGTGGCCAGAGCTTATGCCCTGTCGTGATCCGGCGAGCCGGGGAGGTTGGATGCGCGCGCCCCTTTGGCAGGGTTTTCCGGTTCAGGCGAGGCGGAACAGGCGATTGGGGCGGATCGGGCCTTCAGGTCAGTTTTGGCCATGGCTCATCCTCTTTGCGCCCATGTCCTGCCGGTGAATGCCAAAGCTCCGGAAGGTTTCCATTCTTATATGCAAAAATTTACTTACATGCTATCGATGAGATGAAACAGGCCATGCCTTTCTCTCCTCATGCAGGTTGAAGCCGCCATGTCTTTCTCTCCTGATGCCCCTCAGGTCTCCTCTGTTCTTCCCTCGGATGCCAGCATCGGCGCTTTTGTGCCCGGCCCGCGTGTGCATGTGGACGGTGCCGCGCAGGGACCGCTCGCAGGGCTCACCTGCGCCGTAAAAGATGTGCTGGATGTGGCCGGCTTCGTGACCGGCAATGGCAACCCCGAATGGGCCAATACCCATGCCCCGGCTGAACGGCATGCGGGTGCCGTTGAGCTTGTGCTTCAGGCGGGCGCGACGGTGGTGGGCAAAACCATTTCCGACGAACTGGCCTATTCGCTGACGGGGGAGAACGCCCATTACGGCACTCCCCTCAACAGCGCCGCGCCAGAGCGGGTGCCGGGCGGCTCTTCCAGCGGTTCTGCGGCGGCAGTGGCGGCAGGGCTGGTGGATTTCGCACTGGGCTCGGATTGCGGCGGCTCGGTGCGGGTGCCGTCCAGCTATTGCGGGTTGCTGGGCATGCGTCCCACCCATGGGCGTGTGCGCGCCGATGGCATCGCCCCCTTTGCACCGAGTTTTGATTGCGTCGGCTGGTTTGCGCGCGATCCGCGCGTGTTCGCGGCTGTCGGCAGTGTGCTGCTGGAGGAAAGCCGCCCGGCCATTCGCCCCCGCCGTCTGCTGATTGCAACCGATGCCTTTGATCTGCTGGCCGATGATGTGCGCGCGGCATTGATGCCGGCCGTTGCACGCGTGGAGGCGCTGATGGGGCCGGCGGAACCTGTGGTGATCTCACCGGAAGGTCTTGCCAAGTGGTCTGCCGCATTCCGTGCCCTTCAGGCCGCCGAGATCTGGCAGAGTGTTGGTGAATGGGTTGAAAAGGTGCAGCCCCAGTTTGGCCCCGGTGTGCGGGAGCGGTTCGAGGCGGCATCCCGGCAGGATCCATCAGAGGTGGCGGCGGCGCAGCCGGTGCGCGAGGCGGTTATTGCCCGTATGGAGGAGTTGCTGCCGGCTGGCACCGTGCTGCTGCTGCCATCCACCCCACGCATTGCGCCGCTGCGGGGCTCAGCCGTGGCGGACACAGAGGTGACTTACCGGCATCTGGCCATGAACCTGCTGTGCACGGCAGGTCTTGCCGGGTTGCCGCAAGTGTCCATGCCGCTTGCGAGCGTTCATGGCGCGCCGATCGGTCTTTCCATTCTCGGGCGTCGGAACAGTGATCTGGAACTCGTGACGCTGGCCGCCGCGGTCTGTGCCGCGGGCTGAGGTGTGGAGGGTATCGCCGCGCTTTTCCGGGGCCTGTTTCTGCCATGCGCCGGTGAGAGCGACGGCGTGTTGTGGCCCGCAGGCGGATTGTTCCAGCCGGAACCCGTGTTGGGCAGGGGGCGGTACCGCAGGCGAAAGCCAAAAAGGGGACACGCTTCAGCGGGGCCGGATATCCGTGAAGGTGTCCTTGAGAACCGGTTGGTGTTCAAGGACTGTTTGAAAAGGCCGAAACGGAGTGCGTTGAATTCCGGGATGGGTTCTGTTGATGGGACGCAAGATGCCAGATGTGCATGAGACCTGATGGCAAAAGATCGGTCGTCATGCCGGGGATTGTGTTCCCGTATCAGCGCCTGTTGTTGTGCGCATGCCTGATGTTTCGTGTCGCCTTTTCACCCGTGCACAGGGCCGCTTAAAAGGCGGGAGAGTTGTTGCCGAGGCTGGGTGCAGCTCTCTCTATGAGCCCATTGCGTCATCCCGCTCCGACCACGGGCCGTCCTTTTCGGGATAGACCTCACCGGGGCCAGTGAGCCAGCTGGCTCACACCGCGTGCATGGCACCTTTTGCGCGCGCTTGCCCTAAGCGCACCTCATCCGCATGGCCGATGATTTCGGCCAGCACCGAAACCGCCAGCGTGCGTGGATCGCGCGATGAGGGGATGAGGCCGATGGGGCCGCGCACGCGGGTCATTGCCTCCTGGCTCACACCCATTTCCGCAAGGCGCATCAGCCGTGTGCGCTGGGTCGAGCGGCTGCCCTGTGCGCCAATATAGAATGCCGGCGTGGTGAGCAGATAGTTCAGGATGGCCGGCTCATAGTCATGGTCATGATAAAACAGCACGGTTGCACAATCGGCATCGATCTTCAGTGTATCGAGATCTGTCACCTTGCTGATTTTCATTACCTCGCAACCCAGTGCGCGGGCGGCATTCAGGCTGGTGTCCTCATGGGAAACCAGAAGCTGCTCATAGCCAAGGCTGCGCGTGAGGCTGGCGAACAGCGAGGCTTCCGGCCCCGCTCCGAAAACCACGAAGCGCAGGGGCGGCCGGAAGCCCACATTGAAGGATTGCCCATCAAGGCCTGTTTCCCTCCAGTCACCCAGCGAGAAGCGGCCTTCCGGTGAAATCTTCAGGGACACCGCATGGCGGGCGCGACGTGCTGCAGCCAGATCCGCCAGAACATGGTGGTCCTGAATACGGACCAGATCAATCTCGACAGCACCGCCGCAGGGCAGGCGCATATCTATGAAGGGGGAGCCTTCGCCATAGCGCAGATGCTTGGGCTGGCCGCTGGCGCGTACCTCCTGCGCATGCAGCACGAGGTCTGCCTCAATACAGCCGGAGGTGATGGCGCCGACATAATGCCCGTCGGGGAAGATCGCCATGGCTGCGCCGGGATTGCGATAGGCCGGGCCGTGGGTGGCGGTGAGAAGGGCCAGAACCGTGCCGGTACCGCCCCGCTGGGCAGCATCCCACGGGTCAACCAGAGCAGGGTGTGTGACAGACAAAGTCATCCGCGTCTTCCACTCACAAACCAGACCATACCCATTATCCCGGCCTTGTCTTTATATGGTGCCCCGCCGGTTTGCCCTCAAGGGGCGCGGGGTAGCATAGGCATTTCCGAACGGGCAGTCGGCAAAGTCTATCGCAGCTTTTGCTGCGAATGAATGGGGTGCCTGCAAGAATGACGGGCACGTGATGTGGTTTTTCTGCGCAAACGGGTCACGTGGAGGCGAAATCTGCTCCGCTGGGATTGAAGGGGCCGGTGCTTCAATCTGGGCGCGTATGTCTGGCCATCCCCCCGACCGGTCTTTCAGCTTTGCGTTCGAAAAGATGAGCCATGAGGTGCGGATGCACCTCATGGCTTGGGGCAGGGCGTTCGCCGTTTTCAAGAACCGCGAACGCTTCAGGGCATGAGAATGCCGGTATGCGTGGTTCAGCCCAGCGGCGCGGTGGTGGCGTCGTAGGAATAGACCCATGCCGGATCTTCCGGCTGCTTCAGCCAGGTGTTGGCATTGGAGATTGTCTGCACCTTGGTGGCGCGCTCGCGGCGGGTGGCCTCATAGACCTTGAACGCCGTGGCGTAGTCTTCCGTGCCGGTCTCCTTCAGGGCGCGCGCGAGAATGGCCGCATCCTCAATGGCCATGCATGCGCCCTGCGCCATGTGCGGGCGCATGGGGTGGCAGGCATCGCCCAGCAGGCACAGGCGGCCACGGCTCCAGATGCTCATCGGGTCGCGGTTCCAGAACGGCCACTTGGTGATTTCCTCGGTGGCGTCGATCAGGGCCTGCACAACGGGGTGCGAGCCGCCGAAAATGCCTTCCATTTCCTCGCGCGAGGAATCGACGAAGCCGGTCTCGTGCTCCCACTCGCCGCCAACCGGAACGCCGGTAACATAGTAATATTCGCTGCCATCATTCTTGGTGGCATAGGCCATGATGTGGCGCGAAGCCTCCCACCACCACTTGGTGCACAGCTCGAAATCGAGCCCGCTGGCGGCCAGCTTGTCCATGTTCAGCAGGGCACGATGGCCGACCCAGCCGGAGAAGCGCGGCTTCTCGACACCCAGCAGTTTCTCGCGGATGATCGAATTGATGCCGTCCGCGCCGATGACCAGCTTGGCCGAAACTGTGCGGCCATTGGCAAAGGTCAGCAGCACGTCGTCGCCACGGTCGACAATGTCGGTCAGGCGGTGGTCGAAGTGGATGCGGTCCTGCGGCAGGGCATTGATCTGCTCGGCATGCAGGTCGCCGCGATGGATGGTGATGTAGGGCGCGCCATATTCCTTCAGGGCGAATTCGCCGAGCGGAATGCGGGACAGATAGTCGCCGGTGCGGCCATCGCGGGAAAACCAGAAGTCCGGATGCGCGCCAATAGAGGCCAGCTTGTCCTCCAGCCCGATGGTGCGGAAGATCTTCATCACATTGGGGCCGATGTGAATGCCGGCACCAAGGCGGGTGAAGACCGGGCTCTGCTCGAAGCAGTGCACTTCGAAGCCGGCATTCAGCAGCAGGCTGGCCGCAGCCGCGCCACCAAGGCCCGCACCGATAACGGCGACATCGACATTCTCAACAGAACCATTCATCACGGAATTCATGGGGCAGACCTCATTCATGCTGTTGGAATATTGTTTGCGTACAAACAAACTTTTTGCAAGCCGAAAATCCAGTCACAGCGCCGTTTTGGCAGGCTTTTCGGGGGTGTCGTTTCGGGCAGCCGGATGCACTGGCCGGAAAGCCGGCCAGTGGTGAAAAGCTGCGTTCTGGCCCGGGCCGGAGCGCGGGGCAGAGATGTTGGGATTATCCGGGTGAGCGGTCCCTTAACGACGGGACATTGCCGACCCATCTCGGCTCACAGAGCAGCGTGGATCTGCCCGGTTGTCAGGTGGGGCGGGGCCATGGCCCATCGGGAAAATGCCTCTGGCATCAGCGTCATTTCCATGCTGGCAGGTCCGGCGCGTAGCGTGCGCGCACATAGCTGGCCAGCTGGTTCAGCTCGTCTTCCGAGAATTCCTTCCGGAAAGAGGGCATGTCTCGCAGATTGAGGCCGGATGGAGCGGTGATGCCCTCGCGGATGACAGTACGCAGACCTTCGGGCGTCGGTGCGCGAATGGCAGCCGATGACGAAAGCGGCACTTGGGCGGCCGTCACCATGCCGTCCAGCGCCGGTTCATGGCAGCTCGCGCAAGCCGATTCGAACAGGCGTGAGGCGAAGCCGGGCAAGGGCGGTGCAGCGGTGGCGGTCTGCGTGGCGGTCTGAATGGCCGTGGCTGATGCACTTGCAGACGCGACCGCCGGTTCCACCAGAGAAGCGAGATACACCGACATCGCGCGGATATCGGCATCCGGCAGTTCGCTCAGGCTGTGCACCACTTCCGCCATGGGGCCGGAGGCGGCGGCAAGACCGGGTGCAAGGCCGGTGCGCATATAGGTGAAGAGCTTTTCCTCATCCCAGCCGCGCGCGCCAGCGGTGGTGCCGGCAAGGGCGGGCGCCCACCAGCCATGCACATCCGCACCGCTATAGGCCGCCGCGCCGCCCTTCTCCCCACCCAGCATGTTGCGCGGGGTGTGGCAGGCGCTGCAATGGCCGGCGGCCTCCACCAGATATTTGCCGCGATTCCAGATGTCTGAATGGACAGGGTCAGGCGAAAAGGCGCTGCTGTCGTGAAACATCAGGTTCCATGCGGCATTCACCGGGCGCAAATTTACGCCCGCCAGCATCTCGGCCCGAGGGGTTGGCGCATGCACCGGCTCCAGTGTCTGGAGATAGGCATAGAGCGCGAACATGTCGTCTTCGGAGATTTTCGCGAAGGCGGTGTAGGGGAAGGCTGGATAAAGATGCTTGCCATCGCGGCTGATGCCCTGCCGCATGGCGCGCGAGAAAGCCTCGTAAGACCACAGCCCCAGCCCGGTTTCGGCATCGCGCGTCAGGTTTGTGGTGTAGACGGTGCCGAAGGGCGTTTCCATCGGCTTGCCGCCGGCATTGGCAATGCCATCTTCCTTGGTATGGCAGACGGCGCAGTCTCCTGCCGCAAACACCAGACGGCCCTGTTCAAGCAAGGCAGGCGAAAAGCTGGAAGCGGCGGGGGCAGGTGTGGGTGGCAGAGCCTTGGCAATCGGCAGCGCCATGGCCCCGAGCGTGATCGCGCCACCCAGAGCTCCGGCAGCGCCCAGCAGGCGGCTGGCGCTTAGGTTCTGGAACCAGCCGGAACGGGTGCGGCGGGGCGGGGCATCAGGCGAGGCCAGCGCACGCGCCTGCATGTCTGGCCCGCGCAGGCCCGCTTCATCCAGCGCCGCTCGTACCTTTTCCGGGGTGAAGGGGGCCGCGCGCAGACGCACGCCGGTCGCGTCGAAAATGGCATTGGCGATGGCGGCGGCTGATGGCACCGCCGCGCTTTCACCCACGCCCAGGGGGGGATCACCCAGCCGCTCGATCAGCATGGTTTCGATCTGCGGCACTTCGGGGAAGGTCTGGATGGGGTATGTGCCCCAGCTCTTCGCCGTGGGGGTGATGGAATCGAAGGTCACTTCCTCGCGCAGCACGCGGCTGGCTGTCTGCGCCACGCAGCCATGGATTTGTTGGCGCACGCCATCGGGATTGATGACCAGCCCCTGATCCTGCCCCACAAACACGCGGGTGAGGTGCACTTCCCCTGTCTCGATATCCACCGTGACATCGCATACCCAAGCGGCAGAAGCCGCCGCCGTGCCGGGGAAGGTGCCATGCACATAGGTGGCGAAGGCAAAGCCCTGCCCATAGGCCATGCGCCCTTCCCGGCGCAGGCGCGGGCCAGAACGCTCCTCCCAGCCGGCAGCTTCCGCCGTGCGCGTGACCAGCTCTGCCTTGCGCGCATCATCCAGATGTTTGAGGCGGAAGGCGACAGGGTCTTCCTTCGCCTCATAGGCCATTTCATCCATGAAGCTTTCATGGGCGAACGTGTTTGGCAGGGCCGAGACGCCGCGCATCCATGCCGCGCGCACAAGCGGGGCCATGTCATGCACGGTGATGTGCAGATTGGGGATGCGATAGGGCGGAATGGAGGTGCGGTCGCCCATGTCGGAGGGGCGCGGCTCTGGTGAGACACGTCCTGTCAGCAAAAGCGCCAGATTGGGGCCGCGATTGGAGGGATACCAGGTGTCCAGCTTGTAGGCGTGGAGGAAGCCGTCTTCGGAAAGACCGCCTGCGGCATCCATGAGCTGGGCCGCACCCTTCGGCTCCCACAGATGCTCCTGCTCACGCGTCAACTGCACCCGCACCGGGCGGCCGACAGCCTGCGAGAGCAGAAGTGCATCGCCGCACACATCATCGGCGCAGTTGCGGCCATAGCAGCCGGCAGCCTGAAGACGGCGGATCTCGATGCTCTCCGGCGGCAGTTCCATGAGGTTGGCGAGATCGCCCCGCAGCATGTGCGGGTTCTGCGTGCCGCTCCACACAATGGGGTTGCCGCGGTTCCAGTCCGCGATGGCGCAGGAGGGGCCGATGGAGCCGTGCTCGTGATAGGGCCACACATAGGTGCGCTCCAACCGGAACCGGCTTTCCACCATGCCGCGCTTGTAGTCGCCCCGGTTGTCGAGCAGGCGTGGGGTGGAAGGGGCGCTGCGCAATGTGCCGGGAATGTCGGACATGTCCGGCAGTTCGGGCGGCGTGCTCCAGCGCACATCCAGTGCCTCGGCGATGCGCTGGGCCTGTGCGGCCGTGTGGGCGACCACGCCCAGAAAATCGGCATGGCGCACCACGGCTACAAAGCCGGGCATGCCGGAAACGGATGCCTCATCGAACGAGATCAGGCTACGGCCGATGAAATCTCCCGAATCACGCCCCGCATAGATGGGGCGGACCATGTGGCCATGCAGCAGGCCGTCGACCTTCTGGTCGTGAATATAGGTGAATTCACCGGTGACCTTGGAGCCGAGATCGCGTCGCCCGGTCTTGCGCCCCACAATGCGGTAGTCGGCGGGCTTTTTCACCGGGGTGGTCCGGTCCAGCTTCAGCACCTGCTGCTGGCCGGCGACCAGCTGGCCTACCTTGATCGCGCGTTCGCCGGTGCTGAAGACGCCCTGTGCGAAATCGACATCCTCCGGTGCTGCGTTCAGGCGCAGCCCGGCTTCCACCTGAAGCAGATGACGCATCTGTGCTGCGGCAAGGCGTAGGGGCACGGCGGCGACCTGAATGGTCTCCGAGGCAATGGTGGGGCCTTGGTCCGGCGTCAGGGCGGTGTCGCCCAGAATGATGCGGACGGCGGCGAGCGGCAGGTCCAGTTCCTCGGCCACGATCTGGGCGAGGGCGGTTTCGATGCCGGTGCCAAGGTCCACATGGCCGTTGAAGCCGGTGGCGCGGCCTTCGGCATCCACCTGCAACAGATTGGCCCGCCCGGTGGGCAGGTCGTCATAAATGGTGATGAGGCCGGGGGTGCGTTCAGACATCCGCGCCCTCCTGCGAAAGCGCCATCAGTTCCGCCGCGCGGCGGACAGAGGCGATGATGTCCTTGTGCGTGCCGCAGCGGCACAGATTGTGGCGCAGAACGTCGCGGATGCGGGCTTCATCCGGGTTCGGCTCGCGTGCCAGCAGCGCCACCGCCATCATCACCATGCCATTGAGGCAATAGCCGCACTGCGCGCCCTCTGCTTCCACAAAGCCCTGCTGCACCGGATGCAGCGCGCCGGTCTGCGGATCCGCCAGCCCTTCCAGCGTGGTGATGGAGCGTCCTTCAACCTGACATGCGCGCAGCACACAGGCGCGCGCCGGCGCGCCATCCACCAGCACCGTGCAGGCACCGCACTGGGCAAGGCCGCAGCCGTATTTGGGACCGTGCAGGCCAAACTCTTCACGAAGCACATCAAGGAGAAGGCGTCTTTGATCGACCTCAACCTCAACAGCCCGCCTATTGACGGTGAGTTGAATGTTCATGTGGCGAAACCTGCCTCCCAACAGGATTTGGCCGATTTTAGCGGATGTTCCGATTGAATGTATACAAATGAATTTATGTCTCGATATCAGCCAAGGGAGCAAGCGTGAATCTGCCGGTGACGCCATTATGTGCATGCGCCTGCCAGATGGGCAGTTTTATGATTCGCATTGGGGCCGGCGACAAATATCGCCTTGCCCCGCAACTCACGGGGCGTAAAACTCCCGGCCGGTACCGGTGAGGCGAAGAGCACATGAATTATGAACTGGATGATCAGGTCGGCTTTGTTTTGCGCAAGGCCTACCAGCGGCATCTGACCATCTTCGCGGAGCACATTGCCGGCGAACTCACCGCCATGCAGTTCTCGACCCTCTTTCGTCTCGTGCGGGCAGATGGGCCTATCTCGCAGAATGCGCTGGGGCGCATGGTGGCGATGGATGCGGCCACCACAAAAGGCGTGGTTTCGCGGCTGGAGGCGCGCGGCCTCATCCGCATGGAGCAGGATCTGGTGGACCGGCGGCGCTATCTGCTTTCCGCGACACCGGAGGGGCATGCGCTGGTGCAGGAGGTGATGCCGCGCATGGAGCGTGTGAGCGCGGATACATTGGCCCCGCTCAATGCGCGCGAGCAGAAAACCCTGCTAAAGCTGTTGCAACGCCTGTGCTGAATGGCGCTGAGCTTGAAGCCGAGAGAGAAAGAGACGCCGCGTGAAGGACGAGACTGCCGAACGACGCAAGCCCGGCCGCCCGAAAGATGGCAGTGACCTGCGTGACATCATTCTCGACCATGCTGAAATGGCCTTTGCCGATATGGGTTTCGCCGGTGCGCGGGTGCGCGACATCGCTGAGCGGGCAGGGGTGAATCAGGCGCTCATCCGCTATTATTTCGGCTCCAAGGCCAATCTGTTCGATGAAGTGGTGCGCCGGCGCGGCGGCACCTTGTCCCTGCACCGTCATATGTTGCTGGACCAGCTTCTGGCAAAGACCGCGCAGCCGGATGTGGCGCAGATCGTCCATGCCTATCTCAAGCCGCAGTGGGACATGAAATATAGCGGGCCGGGGGGCGAGGCTTTCGTGCGCCTGCAGGCGCGCCTGCATGCCGAGCCAGAGGAGCACGCTCTGCGCCTGCGCCGCGAGGTCTATGATGAATCGGTGAAGCGGTTCATCACCGCGCTGGCCGATGCCCTGCCGGATGTGCCGCGAGATACCGTCAGCCTGCGCATGGCCTTTCTGGTGGGCACATATCTGTTCATGCTGAATGATCTGGGCCGGCTGGATGATATGAGCGAGGGGCAGATTGGGGCTGTCGGCAAGGGTGAAATGCTGGATCATCTTGTGCGTTTCCTCACCGCCGGCATGAGTGCGCCACTGGGCTGAGGCTTTCCATTTCAAACGGATGATCTTCCGCCTTGGATTCGTGATTTGCGCGGAGCCTTGGTGAGGTGCTGCGGGGCCATGAAATGCCCGTTGCACGAATGGAGATGCCTTTCATTTGCGCAGTCATCCTTGGTGCAAATTCCAGTTTGCGATTGAAATTATACAGAAGCATAATTTATGCTGACATCAGCACGGCCCCGGTGAAGCGTTCTCGCATCAGGGCTTCAATTGATGGGAACAAAAGGGAGGTTCGCGATGGATCACGCCAGTTTCACCCAGATCTGTCTTCACCAGCTCAAGATGTCGGGTGTGCATGAGGGAGAGAAGCTCGTCGTGCTCACTCAGGGCAATGAGCGGCTGGATTATGCCGATGCCTTTCTGGCTGCCGGCCAGCTTCTGGGCGCGCGCATGTATCATATGCGTCTGCCTGCCCCGCCGCCGGTTGGCGCATGGGCGGTGGGCGTCAACGGCCTTGCCGGGCTGCCGGATGCCGTGGAGGCATTGAAGCAGGTCGATATGCTGATCGACTGCGTGTTCCTGCTGTTCTCACCCGAGCAGATGGCGATTCAGGCGGCTGGCACCCGTGTGCTCACCGCTGTTGAGCCGCCGGAACTGCTGGCCCGCATGCTGCCCACCAAGGAACTGCGTGAGAAGGTTGAGATCGCGGGCGAAATCCTTGCCAAGGCCAAGGTGATGCGCATCACCAACCGCCATGGCACGGACGTGACCTACAAGCTCAACACCTATCCCACCGTCACCGAATATGCCTGCACCGACGAGCCCGGCCGCTGGGACCACTGGCCGTCCGGCTTCGTGTTCACGGGCGGCGATGATGATGGCGTGGACGGCACCATCGTGGTCGCTCCCGGTGATGTGCTGCTGCCGCAGAACATGTATGTGCGCGACCCCATCATCTACACCATCGAGAAGGGCTGGATTCAGGACATTCGCGGTGGGCTCGATGCGGATCTCGTGAAGTCCTACATGATCGACTTCAACGATGAGCGCGGCAAGGGCATGAGCCATGTGGGCTGGGGCATGAACCCCGCCGCCAAGTGGCACAACATGACCCCCGGCGCGTTCCCCGGTGGCATGGGCATGGAGCCGCGCAGCTTCTATGGCAATGTCATGTTCTCCACCGGCCCGAACAATGAGCTGGGCGGCCCGAATGACACCGCCTGCCATCTCGATATTCCGATGCGCGATTGCTCGCTCTTCCTCGATGATGAGCCGATCGTGATCGACGGTGATATCGTTGTGAAAGAGATTCAGATGAAGCGCGGCTGAGGCTGCCCTTACCCTGCTTTTAATTTGGCCGCCCCTTTACCGGGGCGGCTTCTCCATGAATAGGAGAGACAGATGTCTCAGGCAGACGTTTACAACCAAGCCGGTTTTGGCCGCCCCGTGCCGCGCGGCTCGCGCCCGGCTGTTGTGGTGGTGGACTTCACCTATGGCTTCACCGACACGCAATATCCCACCGCCGCTGACATGACCGCGCAGATCGCGGCCACCCGCCGGGTGACGGATGCAGCGCGCGCCAAGGGCTTTCCGGTGATTTACACCACCATCGCCTATCACCCCGGCGAGCTCGACAAGCTGGCATGGTTGAAGAAGGCCGCCGGCATGCTTGCGTTGGTGGAGGGCACGAAGCTGGTGGAGATTGATGCCACCACCGGCATTCAGCCGAATGATGCCATCATCACCAAGAAGGGCGCTTCCGCCTTTTTCGGCACCACTCTGGCCGGGCTACTGACCGGCGCGGGTGTGGATACGTTGATCGTCACGGGTGCAACCACCTCCGGCTGTGTTCGCGCAACCACGGTGGATGCGGTGCAGGCCGGCTTCAATGTGCTGGTGCCGCGCGATTGTTGTGCCGACCGGGCGCTGGCTCCGCATGACGCCAATCTTTATGACATGCACCAGAAATATGCCGATGTGACCGATGCCGATGACATCATCGCGTGGCTGGGCACGGTGCCTGCGCGCGCCTGATCCGGCACAACACATCAAAAAGGGGCGCATTCCGGTGGGAATGCGCCCCTTTTTCATATCCGTTTCAGGCGCTCGCCCTGTATCGCCTCACTTCGTCTCCAGCTTTGGTCGCTTCATCGCGAAGACGCTGTCGATGGAGGCAAAATCCATATAGCCGAGCCGGGTCAGCGGGCGAAAACGGGTCACGTCGAACCGGCCTTCCGATGTGATGCAGTCATCGCGCAGATGGATGGCTTCGACCCGCGCCAGCACCATCAGATTATGCGCGCCTTCCAGCTCGATGATCTGGGTGAGGCGGCATTCAAGAGATGCTGGTGCATGGGCAAGACGCGGGCAATTGATGCTCTGGCACTCCGCCATCTCAAGGCCCAGCGCCTCGAACTCGCTCTGTTCCCGCGGGTAGTCGGCGGAAGAATTGTTCAGCGCCTCACGATCATTATAGCCGGCGATGTTCACGCAGAAGACGCCGGTTTCCGAGATGTGGGAGAAGCTGTCCTTGCCGCGGGCGCGGTCGGCCTTCGGGCCGATGGACGACACCATGATCTGGGGCGGGGTATAGGCCACGGCATTGAAGAAGGAATAGGGCGCAAGATTGGTTGCGCCATCCGTGCCCCGGCTGGAAATCCAGGCGATGGGGCGCGGTGAAATGATGGCGGAGAAGGGGTCTCGCGGCAGGCCGTGACCGTCTTTGGTCAGATAAAACATGCGGCGTCCTCCTGCATGATGGCGGGGCCTGTGGGTTCGCCATGCGCGGTGGCTGCGTAGGCGGTTTCATGAGGGCGCTCAGGGCGTTTCCCGTTTCATGGAATCGGAGCCCCCCAGAAAATATGTTGAGCGGTCGCATTGTCCTGATGTGAACCGGTATCCGCTTCACCGGGACATGCTCAAGCCCGAATGTCACTGGTCTATACGAAGTCCGGCCCCTGTGAAGGGGCCGGAGCAATGTTCGCAGATGTAGAGGGTGTTCAGTCCAGAACGCGGTTCTTGGATTCCACGTCGATCATCCACACCGAGAAGGCGGATATGGCGAGCAGGACCGAGATCATGCCCAGGGCCATGTTGAAGTTGGAGGCCATGAGCGGGGCGATGAGCGAGGGAGCGAGCAGGCCGCCCACACGGGCAATCGCGCCGGCCGTGCCCATGCCACTGGCCCGCAGGTTGGTGGGGTAGATCTCCGGGGTGAAGGCATAGATCGCGCCCCATGTGCCCAGCAGCGAGAAGCTCATCAACAAGGTGGCGCCCACGACGATGAAGGAGGTCTGGCCCAGCGAGTAGATGAGGCAGCCAACCGCGCTCAGCAGCAGGAAGCCGACCAGCGTAGGCTTGCGGCCCCACTTCTCCACGCCATAGGCCGCCAGCGCGAAGCCGGGCAACTGCACGATGGCGATGACGACCAGGAAGAGCTGGCCGCGCATGAAGCCAAAGCCCTCGCCCGAGAGCCGTACGGGCAGGTAGACGAAGATGCCGTAATAGGAAATGGAGATGAGGAACCATGCGGCGAACAGGAACACCGAGCGCCGCAGCAGTCCGGGTGAGAACAGGGCAAGAATGGACTTCTTCACCATGGACCCGGGTTGCAGTTCGCCAATGCCGGCGGGACGGCCGTTCACCTTGGCCACACGTTCCAGAACTTGTCTGGCTTGTTCCGATTTTCCACTATTATTGAGGAAGTGCGGGGATTCCGGCACATAGAAGCGCAGCACCACGCCGACCAGCGCAGGAATGCCGGTGACGAAGAAAATGGTGCGCCATGCATCCGGGCCCATGCCTTCGGCAAACAGCGCCAGCACGGCAATGGCAATGGTGCCAACCGCCCAGAAGGACTCCAGCAGCACCAGCCAGCGACCGCGACGGTCCGACGGCAGGAACTCGGCCATCATGGTGTAGTCGACGGGCAGGGTTCCGCCGACACCGATACCGGTGAGCAGGCGCAGGAAGAACAGCCATTCGAGGCTGGGCGCAAAGGCCGAGGCGATGCCGCCGACGGCGTCGATCAAGATCGCGATCATCAACACCGGGCGGCGACCGATCCGGTCCGCCAGACGGCCGAACACGAATGCGCCGATCAGCATGCCGATGAAGAACATCGTGCCGGTCTGGAGTGCGGTGGGGATGGAAACGTTGAAGGTCTTGGCAATCGATGGCACCGAGAAGCCAATGGCCAGCACCTGCATCGCATCCGCGGCCCACACCAGGCCGAAGATGATGAACAGGCGGTACTGGAACTTTCCGACCCCCGCGGCTTGTATGCCTTGCTCCATAGTCAGTTTGGCGGATGACACTGTGCGGCTCCCTTGAATTTTGAACATTGGCACCAGTTCCGGGAGCAGATGCTTCCCGGACTGGAGGGCAGACGGGCAGGGGCGAATGGCCCCATCAGGGGCGGTTCAACCCGCTCAGGTTAATGTGAAAGGCTTCAAGCAAGTTTCAGGCCAGATTTTCTGAAGTTATCCTGCGCCATCTTCTCTCAATTGAAGTCTTCCAAAATTGATTCAGACCTTTGCGGGTCCTCTCTGGTGATCAGGCGCAAGTTTCCAGGCACAGCTTCTCATGCGGTTGCATGCTGCGTCCGGGTCCGCATCGTGATGTGTGCGGGCCTGTTTCATCTTGTGTCATCTGTTTGCTCCCTTGCGGGAGCTTATCACCACCTTGCAGCCGCGTGAGCGGTTTTCACCGTCGGGACGTGGGATGGTGCTTGTGGGCGGTCTTCCCATTCTCAGCCATGCGGCAAACCGGTCATGACCAAGACGTTTGAGCTGCATCCCGTACCTGTCGGGGTGCAGGTTTCCATTTGGCTGGATGATGGCGATCTCCCGCCATCATCAGATGTCATGCGTGGGAGCTGAAGTGCATCATGCTCCCATCCAGACTTGAAAGCTCAGTACGCGCCGGAAAGCAGCGCGCCAGCGCCGGGCACGATGGGCTCGAGTTCCAGTGCCCGCAGCATCTGGTAGGTGGTGGCGACAGCAGCCGTCAGGGTCGGCTTGCCGGTCATGGCTTCCACCTTGGAGACGCTGGCCAGAGAGGGCATCTGCACGCAGGCAGAAAGCACGATGGCATCGACATTGGAGGTGTCGAGCTCGGCCACGATGCCCGGAAGATTGGCTGGATCATGCGCCGCAACCTTCAGGTTATCGGAGATTTCCAGCGCGCGATGGGTGACAACCTCTACGCCTTCGGCCTGAATATAATCAATCACCATCTTGGTGAGCGGCTTCATGTAGGGCGCGACAACGGCGATGCGCTTGGCCTTCATGATGTCCAGCGCCTCTACCAGCGCACCGGCGCTGGTGACGACGGGTGCGGGCGCGCCATTCTCGGCGGTGACGCCCTGAAGGCGCTTCTGGCTTTCGCGGTGATAGCCATGGCCCATGGACATGATGGCGACGAGGCAGGCATAGCCGAGCACATCGACGCGGGCATCAGAGAGTTCAAGGGCGCAGCGGTCGGATTGGGCGTCCATGGCCGCCAGCTCTTCCTTGGTCACATGCTTCATGCGCATGCGTGCGGAATGGAAGGTGAAGCGCTCAAGCGGGCGGATCTGCTGGCGCAGATTGAGCATGGCGGGGATTTCCGTCTCCATCGTGATGTTGGAGCTCGGGACAATCTGGCCAATGCGATAATTCTTGATCATGGTGCGATCACTTCTTTCCGAAAGATGTGCCGAGAAGAATGTCGATGGCGTCAAAGAAGCCGTCGAAGTCATCCCATGGGATCATGTGGCCGGCATTCGGCACGCGGGTGCTGCGAATGGCGGGGTTGAGTGTGGTGATTTCGGCCTCATCCGTTTCTTCAATGACCCCGCCGCGCCCGGCAATCATCAGGAGTGTCGGAAGCTTCAGCTTCGGCAGATCCTGATGGATGTCATCGGTGTGGAAGCCTTCGAAGGCGGTGACGATGGCCGGTTCAAAGCAGGTGTGCAGCCATTCGGCGCGCAGCGCCCGCTGCTCTTCGGTCCAGCTTGGGCAGAAGGCGCGCATGGCTTCCGCGTCCATGCCCTTTTCGGCGAGACGGATGGAATCCACATACCAGGGCAGCTTGGCGGGATATTCGCGGCGGCCGGGGCCGGAAACCGGCGGATCCACCAGCATCAGCCGGCCCATGTTTGAGGCATCCTTCGCGGCGGCGCGGATGGCGATGCGCGCGCCCATGGAGTGGCCCAGAATGGTAGCGTTCTCGAGCTTCAGCTCCGCCAGAATGGCGATGAGGTCGTCCGCCATAGCGTCAAGGCTGTAGTCGAGGGCTGGACCGCTGGAGGAGAGGCCACGCCCGCGCGCATCAAACACATAGACGTCAAACACCTGCGCCAGACGCTCGGCGACAAACCCCCAGGTGATGGCCGGGCTGGTGATGCCGGGGATCAGAACCAGCGGTGCGCCGGGGCCGGGATAGCGCAGGAAATGGTGGCGAATGCCATTGGCCGATATGTTGTGGCCGGTCGGCTGAACTGTGGTCATGCTGCAAGCCTCACTGGGTTTTCCACAAGAGGACGTGTCCGCGCCGGGCAACGCCCGTCGCGACCTCTGCAATGCAGGGCTTTTTTTGACATCGATCATCCTCCCGTCTTGGCGTTTGTGGGAGAGTATTAGGTTTGCTCTCCTTTCGCCTTATTTGATATATTGTATGCACTATTTATACGTCTGCGCAAGAGAGTGATGTGGCGGGAAATTGCGTTCAAATGCCAATAAAATGAGCGGATTGATGCCTTTTCATGCGGCTTTGATGCGCACTTTCCTTAAGGCATTAATAGTGCATGCATTATTTCTGGTGGGGCATGAATGATGCGCCTGCAATTCCGGCTGGATGCTGGCATTGCATCACAACCGGTCTGTGAGCGAGGTGAGATGTGCCCGCTTTTTCTGGGTCGCGTTCCGGTATTGCAGAGACTGCATTTGCCCGCCCGTGGACGAAGCTGTTAGGCAGGGCATGATGACGATGGAAAAAGGGGGCCAAGCCGGTGGGTGAGCCTGATTCCGCCACGCGGAGGCATGAGGCCGATGCCAGCTATGTTTTTTCCGATCAGGTTGGCTATCTGCTGCGCCGCGCCTACCAGCGCCATCTGGCGATCTTTCAGACCCATGCCTGCGATGCGCATCTGACCAGTGTGCAGTTCTCCACCCTTTGTGCGCTGCGCGATGGCGGGGCACAGTCTCAAGGCGAGTTGGTGAAAGCGACGGGGGTGGACCAGGCCACCATTCGCGGTGTGATCGACAGGCTGAAGAAGCGCGGCCTTGTGGCCCTGTTCAAGGATGCGCAGGACGCCCGCAAGGTGATGACCGCCCTGACAGATGCGGGCGCGGCACTGCTGGAGCAGATGATTCCCTGTGCCTCCGACATTACGGAACTCACCTTCGGTCCGCTGAATGCAGTGGAGCGCACCGCGCTGCTTTATACGCTGCGCCGGATGCTGGAAGACGAAACGGGTGAGTCATGATCACGGTCGGCGTGCTGCTTGCCGCCGGCGCATCGCGTCGCTTCGGGGCAGATGACAAGCTGCTGGCGTCATTTCGCGGTCGTCCGCTGGTGTCATGGGCCGCCGGGGCGCTGATGCAGGCGGGATGCGATGTGGTGGGGGCGATCATATCCTCTGCGCAGGTCGCGCAGGTGTTGCCCTTGGGCATGTCTCACCGCGCGATCGCCCCGGGGCAGGATATGGCAGCTTCGTTCCGGGCCGCTGTGGCCTTCGCCCGGGAACAGGGGGCGGGGCGGCTGTTGCTCTGTCTTGGCGACATGCCGAATGTGACGCCTCAACTTCTCCGGCACCTGCTGCTACGCGAAACCAGTGCTGTCTGCTTATGTGAGGGCGTGCGTTTGCCCCCCATTCTGCTGGCCGCGGTGGATTTTGAGCGGGCATGTCTATTGGCTGAAGGAGACCGTGGCGCACGTGCCTTCATCATCTCCCTGCCGCCAGAAGCACTGGTGAAGATGGACCACCTTGCCGGTGCGGATGTGGATGTGCCTGCGGATTTGGCGCAGGCCCTTCGGGATGATGGCCAGCCCTGAATGCTGAGTGCGTTCCCGAAGCATTTTTTGAGTGAAACGGATGTCGATCCACTCAATTCATTGAAGCTTCTCCCTGTTCTTGAGGCTGGAAATATGAATGTATTTCAATGCCATATGGGGCGACGTTCGTGCTTTCCGCTTCTGCTGTCTGGCCATTGCCCGCAGAATGCCAGATCATCCACATCGTGTTGAACCATACGCCGTGAGAGCCTGAAACGGTCTGCGGCAGGACATGCCCTCGCTGGAGATGATGATGCGTGCTTCAACGCCCGACATCCGTGTGAAGCGGATCTATGAAACGGCAGAGCCAGACGATGGCGCGCGGATTCTTGTGGATCGCCTGTGGCCGCGCGGCGTAAGCAAGGTGAAGGCGGCGCTGACCCTGTGGCTGAAAGAGATCGCCCCCACGACTGAACTGCGTGTTTGGTTCGATCATGATCCTGCGAAATTCGCGGAGTTCATTCATCGCTATCGTACGGAACTGGAGGGGAACAGTGCTGCAGTGGCGCAGGTGCAGCCCTTCCTTGAGCAAGGCACGGTGACGCTGCTGTATGGCGCGCATGATGAGGTGCATAATCATGCCAGAGTGCTGGCCGACTATCTGCGCGCACATGTGACGCCGAAGGCTGATACAAAAGGCCCTTGAGTACGGCGCGTGGGTCTATGCGCAGGCTTGCGCGGTGTTGGAGCGTACTCGCTCAACAGCCCATTTGGCACCGGTCAAACCCGGAGCCGATGGTTTGAGAAGCCGTTTTGCCCAATGTGGAACGGCTTCTCCATGCGTGCTGAATGACGTGTACCGAAGGGGCGGCCTTATCGCCCGAGAGCGTGCTTTCCGGCCTCTTTCATCCGCTTCTCCTGATGGTTGGCATAGACCATCTTGGGGACGATCAGCCCCACCGTCATGGCCAGAACGATGAGCAGGGCATTGATGCCGCTCACCGCGCCTTCGACCAGCAATGTGGGAGACGCGGTGTTGCCCTGTGCGGTCAGTTCCACCAGCGTTGCCGCCGCATCGAACAGGAAAGACTCCGGGCACCATCGACACGACGGATGAGAAGGCAAAAGCCGCGAAAGGATGGCGCAGCCGGTCTGCCAGAGGGGTGACAAAGACTCCCACAATGAAGCAGGCGGCAAGGCTGGCGCTGGCGATGCTTGTGCCCCAATCCAGCAACAGCCAGTGCGCGCCGTGGGCGGTCATGCCCACAATGATGGGCACCGGCAGCATGCGCCAGCTCATGTTGAAGAAGGTGCCATAGGCCGCGACGGCAATGCCGGCCGCGATCACATCATGCAGCCACGGCACAGTGACCGGGCTGGAGGTGGTGGGCAGGTCGATATCCGCCACCGTGAGGCCCAGAAGCAGGCCTGCGCAGATCATCAGCACCAGCAGGCCGGCAAAGGTGAGGCGCGCAGAACCGATGGTGAGGCGCGCGCGCGCGAGGTCAATCGTGCCGTTCAGCACATGCGGGCCAGGCACCAGCACCATGCAGGGGCACACCAGCACCAGACGCGGGTCCACCCCAAGGCCGGACTGGATGGCGAACGCACCAACCACCCCCGCCAGCAGGGCCGCAACAAAAGGCTGGAGCAGTGGATTGACCGAGACATGGGTGACGGCACGGCGCAGCAACGCACCAAAGAAGGCGCTGGCGAAAATGATGCTGATGGTCGCGGGGTCAGTGGCACCGAAGATCACGCCCAGCGCGCTTGCTCCCGCACCGGCGAGGGCTGCAAAACGGACAACGTTCACCGGCGGCATTCTGGATATGGCCTCCAGCGCCGCATCGGCCTTCACGATATCCATGCGCCCGGCTTCAACCGCGGCGATGACATCCAGCACCGCATTCACCCGGCCCATGTCCACGCCTGTCGGCTTGGCCTTGCAGATGATGGGGGCGGGGTGGCCTTCCACGAACAGTACCACTTCGCCCCAGCGCAGCAGCAGGTCTGCTTTCACGCCCAGCGCAGCCCCGAGACGGGTGACCGAACTTCCCGTGCTTTCGGAGGCCTGGCCATTGATGAACAGCAGGCAGGCCGCCTTGGCGAGAAGGTCATGGGTAGCGAGGGGAAGCTGGTCGCGCACATGGACCTCATCAAATGCGGGTGGTGGGGTGCCCTGAATGGCAGACCGAATGCGTTTGCAGGGCATGGCTTGCTGCGGTGCATGGACCTGTGCCCAGTTTCTGCCATCCGACACGCCATGTTGGAAGCCCGGATATGAACCAATGTCATGAACCGGAGCGCAGACATGCCGGAAACCTGCCATGCCGGGCGGGTCTGGAGATATCCACACCTGATTCCTGCATTTCATGATGCGCTGCGGGAGGTCGGTTGGTTGCCGGCTCTGGATCGACTTTGACGCAAGACGTGATGGGGGCTGGATTTTACCTATATTTATCTGTGGTTTGCAGTGCGATATATGATAATCAATCGAAAAATTCGATTGAACGTAGAAATATGGCAACATTGATTGATTGGTTGCCTGCGTCAATCTTGCGCACAATGTCGCAGGAGCACGTTATGTCCAAGGATCAACTCGCCGCTTCGTCCGGGGCGTCGGCGGCGGCGAAGCAGGGCTCGCCTTCAACCCCGTTTCTTTCCCGTTTTTGCGGTGGCATCCTGCCGGGGCTGGCGCTGACTGTGGCGATTGCAGGCTGTGCATATGGTGTGCGCATGGTGCCGGGGCTGGATTTCTTCAGCCCGCTGGTTATTGCCATCATCATCGGCATGGCCTTTCACAATCTGGTCGGCACGCCGGCCATCGCACTGCCGGGTGTGAAATTCTCCCTGCGGCGCATCCTGCGCTTCGCCATCATCCTGCTCGGGTTGCAACTCACCTTTGAGCAGGTGCGCATGGTGGGCGCGACAGGCTTTCTCATTGTCGCCGGCGTTCTATTTGCCAGCTTCTTCTTCACCCGCTGGGTCGGTCGCCTGATGGGCGTGGACGCCAAGCTTTCCGAACTGATTGCCTCGGGCACAGCCATTTGCGGCGCTTCCGCCGTTATCGCCACCAATACGGTCACGCGCGGTTCGGATGAGGATGTGGCGTATGCTGTGGCCTGCGTCACCGTGTTCGGCTCTCTGGCCATGCTGCTGGCACCGGTGCTGTTGCCCTATACCGGCTTTGATGCGCAGGCCTATGGATTGTGGACCGGCTCTGCCATTCATGAGGTGGCGCAGGTTGTGGCGGCCTCCTTCCAGGGTGGGCAGGAGGCTGGCGAGTTCGGTACCGTGGCCAAGCTTTCCCGCGTGATGCTGCTGGCCCCGCTGGTGATCGGCCTTGGCGCGATGGCGATGTGGCGTGCGCGCGGCGACCGTTCCGCCGGCCATGCCAGCCCTCCGCTGCCCTGGTTCGTGTTTGGCTTCATCGCGCTGGTGTTTGTGAACAGCCTTGGGGTGATCCCGGCCGAAGTGAAGCCGCCGATGGCGACCATCACCACCTTCCTGCTGGCGGTGGCTCTGGGGGCGATGGGTCTTGAGACCGATGTGCGCAAGCTGCGGATGAAGGGCATACGCCCGCTGGCGCTTGGTGCCGTGGCATGGGTGTTCATCTCCGCGCTGAGCTTTATCCTGATCTATCTGTTCATGAACTGAAGAGGCGCTGGACCCGACGATGACACTGGAACAATTGCGCGTCTTCGTCATGGTCGCGGACCAGCTTCACATGACCCGTGCCGCCGAGCGGCTGAACATGACGCAATCGGCGGTCAGCGCCTCGGTGGCGGCGCTGGAATCCGCGTGCGGATTGCCCCTCTTCCACCGTATCGGCCGGCGCATTGAGCTGACCGAGGAAGGGCGGGTCTTCAAGGCCGAGGCCGAGGCCATTCTGGCCCGCGTGGCGGCGGCTGAAACGGTGCTGGCGGACCTCTCCGGCATGCGGCGCGGCCGGCTGGTCATTCACGCCAGCCAGACCATCGCCAATTACCGGCTGGGGGCATTGCTGCACCGCTTTCACAGCCTCTATCCGCAGATCGGGCTCAAGGTGGCGCTGGGCAATACGGCGCAGGTGGCCGCCGCTGTGCGTGAGGGTGGGGCCGATCTCGGCTTCGTAGAGGGCGATGTGGCTGAGCCGCAGCTCACTCGTCTTGCCATTCCCGGAGATCAGTTGGTGCTGGTGGTGGGGCGCAACCATCCCTGGAAAGGCCGCACGCGCATTTCTCCGGAAGACCTGCTGACTGTGCCATTCGTGCTGCGCGAGGCTGGCTCCGGCACGCGGCAGGTGTTCGAGGATGCCCTGCGCACGGCGGGCGTGAACCCGGCCTTGCTGCATGTCTTCCTCGCCTTGCCCTCGAATGAGGCGGTGCTGAGCGCAGTTGCGGCTGGTGCCGGGGCGACCGTGATTTCCGATCTGGTTGCGGCGGCGGGCTTTGAGGCCGGCACGCTGCATCGTCTGCCGCTGGCCCTGCCGCCGCGCCGCTTCTATGCCTTGCGCCATGCAGACCGCTATCATTCGCGTGCGGCGCGTGCGCTGCTGGACCTTGTTCGGGGCAAGGAACCCGAGCCGGTGGGGAAAGCGGGATGATTCGCCTGTCCGCTCATGCCGGGTCACATTTCGCGCTCAGGTGGTATCCAAAGCCATGTCAGCCTGATTTTCGGGTGGGCTGTATGCCCCGGCTTGCATCTATCCGCTTGTCGCTGCCCCAAGCCGATGCTATGCGGCCAAGATGACCGCCAGCGCCCAAAAGAACATCCGTAATTTTTCCATCGTCGCGCATATCGACCATGGAAAGTCCACCCTTGCCGACCGGCTGATCCAGATCACCGGCGGGCTGACCGCCCGCGAGATGACGGATCAGGTGCTCGACAACATGGATATCGAGCGCGAACGCGGCATCACCATCAAGGCGCAGACCGTGCGCCTCGCCTACAAGGCGAATGATGGCGAGACCTATATTCTGAACCTCATCGACACCCCCGGCCATGTGGACTTCGCCTATGAGGTGAGCCGCTCGCTCGCCGCCGTGGAAGGTTCGCTTCTGGTGGTGGACGCTTCCCAGGGCGTCGAGGCGCAGACGCTGGCCAATGTCTATCAGGCCATGGATAACAATCACGAGATTGTCCCGGTCCTGAACAAGGTCGATCTGCCTGCTGCCGAGCCGGAGAAGGTGAAGGCACAGATCGAGGACGTGATCGGCCTTGATGCCTCCGATTCCATCGGCATTTCAGCCAAGACCGGCCTGAATGTGGATCAGGTTCTGGAAGCCATCGTGACCCGCCTGCCAGCCCCTATGGGCGACCGTGCTGCGCCGCTGAAGGCGCTGCTGGTTGATAGCTGGTATGACACCTATCTCGGCGTGGTGGTGCTGGTGCGCATTATTGATGGCGTGATGAAGAAGGGCCAGCGCATCAAGATGATGGGCTCCGGCGCCGTCTATGATGTTGACCGGGTGGGTGTGTTCACCCCCAAAATGGTCGCCATGGGCGAGCTTGGCCCGGGCGAGATCGGCTTCCTCACCGGCTCTATCAAGGAAGTGGCGGACACCCGCGTGGGTGACACCATTACCGAGGACAAGCGCCAGTGCGCCACGGCCCTGCCGGGCTTCAAGCCTGCCCAGCCGGTGGTGTTCTGCGGCCTGTTCCCGGTCGATGCCGCGGATTTCGACGATCTGCGCGCCGCCATGGGCAAGCTGCGCCTGAATGACGCCAGCTTCTCTTACGAGATGGAATCCTCCGCCGCTCTGGGCTTCGGCTTCCGCTGCGGCTTCCTTGGGCTGCTGCATCTGGAAATCATTCAGGAGCGGCTGGAGCGCGAGTTCAATCTCGATCTCATCGCCACCGCACCTTCAGTCATCTACGAGATTTCCCTCTCGGATGGTTCAGCACCATTGATCTGCACAACCCGGCAGACATGCCGGACGTGATGAAGATTACCGAGATTCGTGAGCCGTGGATCCGCGCCACCATCATGACGCCGGATGAGTATCTCGGCTCTGTGCTGAAGCTGTGTCAGGACCGGCGCGGCAATCAGGTTGAACTCACCTATGTCGGCGCGCGCGCCATGGCGACCTATGATCTGCCGCTGAACGAAGTGGTGTTCGATTTCTACGACCGGCTGAAGTCCATCTCCAAGGGCTATGCCTCGTTCGATTACAACATCACCGATTATCGCGCCGGTGATCTGGTGAAGATGTCCCTGCTCGTGAATGCCGAGCCGGTGGATGCGCTCTCCATGCTGGTGCATCGCACCCGCGCGGAAGGCCGTGGCCGGGTGATGTGCGAGAAGCTGAAGGATCTCATTCCCCAGCATATGTTCCAGATCCCGATTCAGGCGGCCATCGGTGGCAAGATCATTGCCCGTGAGACCATCCGCGCTCTGCGCAAGGATGTGACCGCCAAGTGCTATGGCGGTGATATCAGCCGCAAGCGCAAGCTGCTGGACAAGCAGAAAGAGGGCAAGAAGAAGATGCGCCAGTTCGGCAAGGTGGAGATTCCGCAGGAAGCTTTCATCGCCGCGCTCAAGATGGATGAGTGAGGCACCGCCTGCTTTCATATCCACATCTGCCTGAGCAATGCTGCTGAGGCAGATGTGTCCGGCTTTTACAGAGATGGTCGGTGGGGTCAGTAAGAGCGTTGCTTGATGCCCCACCGGTTCTGCTCATATGTGACAACCCACATATTGGTGTGGTGACTGGCGATAGATCCGTCGGCGCGGTTGCGCGTATATTCAACCAGCAGATGGACTTTGCGCGGGCTGACGAGCACAGCCTCTTTGCGCAGATATCGTGTTTCGGCCCACCCGGTCTCCCGTTGAAGATCATCGAAGAACGATGCGGGCAGGTTGCCCGGTCCGGTCCAGATCACAAGTTGCTCGGCTGACAGAATAATGTGCGGAAAATGGAGGCAGAAATCCATGCCCTCCAGATCGCGCGCGTTGAACCGGCCGGTGAACGCCTCCACACATGCCATCGCATTGGCGATCATTGCGGACTCATCTTGATGATCCGGGGGCGGTTGAAAGAGTTGATCTGCTGTATTCATGGCCTGACCATTGTGCGAGCGGGCATCTGCGCCGTTTCAAGGGCTCGGGACAGTTTCGAGAAAAGCGGCAACTGGTTCGCGTGAAGAAAATGCGAGAACCCAAGCTGTTGGTGCGGTTCTCTGATGTCTTGGAGCAGAGAAAGCCTCTGGAGGAAGGCGCATGGAGCCATGCTTCTGCAAGCCCCTTCAAGTGCCTGACATCTAAAAAAGCCCGCCTGCCGGGAATGGCAGACGGGCTTTTTTTATTCCTGTTTACGCCTCACATCTGAGTTGGGCAGCAGAGGCGAGCCTGCCTGCAATCAGGGGCAGCGCACATAGATCATGGTGCCATAGCGCCCTGAAACTTCCGGGTCCAACCACTTCAGAACCATCACATTCTGGTCCAGACGCAGCACCTGACGGTCACGCGGGCCGCCGGCCGGATCATCAGCCGGGCCGAGGAAGGTGGGCCCGCCATTGGCCTTGGAGACTACTTCGGTCAGCTTGTTGTCATCAGCCAGATACATCATCACACCGCCCGTGGGGCCTGCTGTGATGATGTAGGGGTTCGAGCACTGGGCGCGGGCCTGTGTCTCGGTGCGCTTGGCGTCATCCGGGCGATGATAGGCGGCAAGGCCCCAGCGACCGATCATCTGGTCAGGGGAGATCGGGCTGGTGAAGACCGGGCGCGCCGGTGGGGGCGGCTCTGTCGGGGTGGTGCTGCATGCGGCGAGCGTCAGGGCGAGAGCGGCGATTGTCGCGCCGGTCATCAGGCCGGAGAAACGTTCTTTCCGCGTGTTCAACCGTGCAAGCATCAGATTCATAGGTAACTCCGAGGCCTCCGCCATCTCGTTCCCATGCTCATGCCAGCGCCCGAAGGCCGGTCTCTCGAGCATAAAGGGTCCATGCCATCGCGTCGATTCCCGCCGCGCTTTCTATCTTTACCATAGCGCACGGTCCGTTACCGCTTCGTATCACATTGGTGTGCTGCGGATCATTCCGGAAAAATGGTGTCGTATCCGCCTTGTGCTGTCTGGATCAGGGCAAGGGATATGGGAATTCGTGCCATTCGCGCCTTGACGGACCGGGGAGGGCTGCTTATCTCCGCCCAGAGCTTGGCACTCGACCTTTGAGAGTGCCAGCACTGCGGGCGTGAGCCCGTATTCCAGTTTGGAGAGGAATTGATCCATGTCCTTCCGTCCCCTGCATGACCGCGTGGTTGTGAAGCGTATCGAGGCCGAACAGAAGACTGCCGGCGGCATCATCATCCCCGATACCGCCAAGGAAAAGCCCCAGGAGGGCGAAGTTGTGGCCGTGGGCCCCGGCGCGCGTGACGATGCCGGCAAGCTGGTCCCCCTCGATGTGAAGGCTGGCGATCGCGTGCTGTTCGGCAAGTGGTCCGGCACCGAAGTGAAGATCGATGGTCAGGACCTGCTCATCATGAAGGAGAGCGACATCCTCGGCGTTGTCGGCTGACACCTGAGTGATTGTCGGCCCTGATGGGCTGGATCTGACAATAATATCAAATTCAGGAGGCCGATATGGCTGCCAAAGAAGTAAAATTCTCCGCTGAAGCGCGTGAAAAGCTGCTGCGCGGCGTGGATATTCTCGCCAATGCTGTGAAGGTCACGCTCGGCCCGAAGGGTCGTAACGTTGTGATCGAGAAGTCCTTCGGCGCCCCGCGCATCACCAAGGACGGTGTGTCGGTTGCGAAGGAAATCGAGCTCGAGGATCGCTTCGAGAACCTCGGCGCCCAGCTCGTGCGTGAAGTTGCCTCCAAGACCAACGATCTGGCTGGCGACGGCACCACCACCGCCACCGTTCTGGCCCAGGCCATCGTGAAGGAAGGCGCCAAGTTCGTCGCTTCCGGCATGAACCCGATGGACCTGAAGCGCGGTATTGATCTGGCCGTGGCTGCTGCCATCAAGGACATTCAGGCGCGCGCCAAGAAGGTGTCTGCTTCTTCGGAAGTCGCCCAGGTTGGCACCATCTCCGCCAATGGCGATTCCGACATCGGCGAGATGATCGCCGCTGCCATGCAGAAGGTCGGCAACGAGGGTGTCATCACCGTCGAGGAAGCCAAGACCGCCGAGACCGAGCTGGATGTCGTGGAAGGCATGCAGTTTGATCGTGGCTATCTCTCCCCGTACTTCATCACGAATGCGGAGAAGATGATCGCTGACCTGGAAGACCCCTACATTCTCATTTTCGAGAAGAAGCTCTCCGGTCTCCAGCCGATCCTGCCGGTTCTTGAAGCCGTTGTGCAGTCCGGCCGTCCGCTCGTCATCATCGCTGAGGACGTGGAAGGCGAGGCTCTGGCCACGCTCGTCGTCAACAAGCTGCGTGGCGGCCTGAAGGTTGCGGCCGTCAAGGCCCCCGGCTTCGGTGATCGTCGCAAGGCCATGCTTGAGGATATCGCTATCCTCACCGGTGGTCAGGTCATCTCCGAAGACCTCGGCATCAAGCTTGAGAACGTGACGCTGGCTGACCTCGGTCGCGCCAAGAAGGTCATCCTCGAGAAGGAAAAGACCACCATCGTTGATGGCGTTGGCGAGAAGGCCGGCATCGAGGCCCGCGTGGCCCAGATCAAGGCCCAGATCGAAGGCACCTCCTCCGATTACGACCGCGAGAAGCTCCAGGAGCGTCTGGCCAAGTTGGCTGGCGGCGTTGCCGTCATCCGCGTCGGTGGCTCCACCGAAGTGGAAGTCAAGGAGAAGAAGGACCGCGTGGACGACGCGCTGAACGCCACCCGCGCTGCGGTGGAAGAAGGCATCGTTCCCGGTGGTGGCGTGGCCCTGCTGCGCGCCAAGAAGGCTGTTGAGGCCCTCTCTTCCGACAATGCCGACATCAATGCCGGTATCAAGATCGTCCTGCGCGCCCTTGAGGCCCCGATCCGTCAGATCGCCGAGAATTCCGGCGTGGAAGGCTCGATCGTGGTTGGCAAGGTGCAGGAAAACACCGATCCGAACTTCGGCTTCAATGCCCAGACCGAAGAATATGTGGACATGATCGCCACCGGCATCGTGGACCCGGCCAAGGTGGTGCGCACTGCATTGCAGGACGCCGCTTCCATCGCCGCGCTGATCGTGACCACCGAAGCTCTGGTGGCCGAGCTGCCGAAGAAGGACAGCGGCATGCCCGCCATGCCGGGCGGCGGCATGGGCGGCATGGGTGGCATGGACTTCTGATCCAGCCTTCCCGAGCATGAGTATGAAGGCGCGACCCAATGGGTCGCGCCTTTTCTTTTGGCGAGAGACGGCTTCTGGCATGAGCCCGGATTTCAAAGGCCGTGTTGTGGAGTGAGTGGGAGGCGTGAAACCTGCTGCGTCATCAGCCTGCGGGTGAGGGGTTTGAGCGAACCCAGTTGGCGTCGGTTCAAGTCCGGGGCGGATGCTGTAATGGTTCGCTTATCACTGCCGGCTGCAAGGGCACGGCCTTGTGAGGTCTAAGAATATGAGCATGATGGGTTTCTGGCCCGCTTGCGCTCAGGCTGATGATGACTCTGGTCGTGCATCATACGGGCGGGGCACATGATCTGGTGGGTGCGGCCGCTGGAATCTTTATGGAAAAGAGCGGAACTCATCGACCCGTTCTTCTGGGTGAGAAGGCGGAAGGCCAAGCTTGCTGATCCATCGGCCTCTTTCGCCACAGATAGAGCTTTCAGTAGCTGGGGATGAGGGTGGAAGGAACGCCACAACATCTCCATCCGGTAATCAGGGATGGGCGTGTGGTTTCGTTTTACTGAAGCCGGAGAAAGCTTCTTGCATTGGCATGTTATGAGCCGGCCAATGGGATGCAGATACTGAGCTGAACTGGCGCGTGTGAGGCCAGAACATGTTCAATGCTGGAACAGCATCGAAGGTCTGTTATCATCAGTTCCGGCTTTGAACCATGCCGCGCAGTTCTGTTTTATCTGTCCAGTAACAGCGCTTTCAGGCCCGCGGGGTAGAGCTTCGGTCCACCCTCAAGGTCGAGATCCGCCAGATCATACCAGCGCGCCACGCAGGCTCCGCCATCATCCTCATGGAAGATGATGCTGTCCTGGCCGGCAAAGGCATCGTCCGGGAAGGTGATTGGGCAGATGAAGGCCACCTCGTGGCCGCTCACGCCTTCATGGCTATAGATATTCTCCAGCACGGTATGTGTGCCTGCGAGCGCAACCTCAATGCCGAGTTCTTCCCTGAACTCCCGGACAACAGCCTGCGCCCAGCTCTCCCCAAACTCCACGCCCCCACCGGGTGGACGTACGCCCGTAAGCCGGCCTTCGTCATCATGCACCTCTTCCGCCAGCAGGCGTCCATCACGCCAGTGCAGGCCCAGTGCGATGACACGGATGTGGGATTTGGGGCGCCATGTGCTCATGGCGCATGGGTATCTGCTTTTGATCTGCACGCAAAGGGGTGAGCGCTCGTGCATAGCGCATGAAAAAGGCCGGTGTGCAGACACCGGCCTTCTCTGTTGTGCGTACTGCCCTACAGCCCTTCTCCGGGGGATGCCGGTGCGATTGCGATCAGGACTGGACCAGATCACCCAGCAGGCTGGCGGTCAGCGTCAGCTTGGAGAGGGTAAGCCCGGAGGCGACGATGTTTTTGATCGTGGCGTGCATGCGCTCCAGTTCATCGCGGTGCGCTTCCACATAAGCATCCAGCCCGCGCTGGCCGGAGCCGCCATGCGCCAGAACCTGACCGCAGATGCGGCGCATATAGGTTTCAAGCTGGCCCATGGCCCGGTCCAGAGCCAGCCGGTCGTAATAGTCCGGGGCGGAAATGGCGCGGGCCTGGGTGATGATGTCATCAACCCCGAAATAACGTCCGACCGCGAAGAAGGTGCGGGCTACATCGGGGATGGGGCGGCCGGTGGTCTGTGCCAGATGGGCGATATCCGCCGCCGCCGCCAGCGCCTGAATGGAGGCGATGTTCGTGGCCAGTTCTTCCGGCACCTGAGCGGCCACCAGTTCGGCGATGCGCGCTTCACGCCCAGCCTGCCAGTGTTCCGGCAGGCTGTCATCCAGCGCGGTCATCACCGCGCCGATACTGGCCCGATACTGATCCACCACTGCCGCAATGCCATTGGCGAAGGAGACATTGCCAAGGAACCACAGGATGCGGCTCACGGCCAGATCCTGCACCGCAGCATAGAGCGAGAGCTGCGCCGCCCCGCTCACCTTGTTGTCGAGCGCATCAATCGCGGCCTGAAGAACCGGAAGGTCGTAGCTGTCCCGCACGGCGGCAAAAGCGCGGGCGACAGCGGCGGCGTCCGCCCCGGTCTGGTCAGAGATGCGGGCGAGGCAGGCCGGCCCGCACAAATTCACAATGGCATTGGAGAGCCCGGTGGCGATGATCTCCCGGTGCAGGCGATGGTGGGTGATCGCTTCCGGGAAGGCGGTCTGGAGCTCCGGCGGGAAATAGGTGGTGAGTTCGCGCGCCAGATATGGATCATCCGGCACGTTGGACGCCACCAGCGCGGCATTCAGTGTGAGCTTGCCATAGGCCAGTAGCACCGCCAGTTCCGGCCTTGTGAGGTGCTCGCCCCGCGTGCGCCGGTCGTTCAGTTCGGCGTCGGAGGGCAGCACCTCCACGGTGCGGTCCAGTGCGCCTTCGGCTTCCAGGGACTGCATCATGCGCTGCTGGAAGGCGAGATCCTCCACCCCCTGTCGCTCGGTGAGCGAGAGCGCGAGAGGCTGGAGATAGTTGTTGCGCAGCACCAGATGACCCACTTCATCGGTCATCTGCCGCAGCAATTCGGCACGGCCCTCGGCGGTGATCTCGCCGCGCGCCAGCGGGTGCGCGAGGGCGATCTTGATGTTCACCTCCACGTCCGAGGTGTTCACGCCGGCTGAGTTGTCGATGGCATCGGTGTTGAGGCGAACGCCCCGGCGTGCCGCCTCGATGCGTCCGCGCTGGGTCATGCCCAGATTAGCGCCTTCGCCGATCACCTTTGCATTCAGTTCACTGGCGGGGATGCGGATGGCGTCATTGGCGCGGTCGCCCACCTGCGCGTCGGTCTCTGCCGAAGAGCGGATATAGGTGCCGATGCCGCCGAAGAAGAGGAGATCCACCGGGGCTTTCAGAATGGCGGTGATGAGCTCGATCGGGGTGGCCTTGTCGCGGTTGAAGCGCAGGGCAGCCTGTATTTCCGGGGAAAGGGTGATGCTCTTGGCATCGCGCGGGAAGATGCCGCCCCCGTGCGAGATCAGGCCCGCATCATAATCCGCCCAGGAGGAGCGGGGGAGGTCGAACAGGCGCTGGCGTTCGGCATGGCTTGCTGCAGGTTCAGGGTTCGGGTCGAGGAAGATATGGCGATGGTCGAACGCCGCCACCAGCTTCAGGGCCGGGGAGAGCAACATGCCGTTTCCGAACACATCTCCAGACATGTCACCGACGCCGGCCACCGTGACAGGGGTGGTCTGGATATTGATATCCATTTCGCGGAAATGGCGCTTCACCGCTTCCCATGCACCGCGGGCGGTGATGCCCATGGCCTTGTGGTCATAGCCCACCGAGCCGCCGGAGGCGAAAGCGTCATCCAGCCAGAAACCATGACCGATGGAGAGTGCATTGGCGGTATCGGAGAAGGTGGCCGTGCCCTTGTCTGCGGCAACCACCAGATAGGGATCATCACCATCCAGCCGCACGGTGGCGGCGGGGTGGACCACAGCACCGTCCTTCAGGTTGTCGGTCAGGTCCAGAAGGGCGGAAATGAAGACCTGATAGGCCGCGCGGCCTTCAGCCTGCACCGCCTCGCGGCTGCCGCCGACAGGCAGGTGCTTGGGCACGAAGCCGCCCTTGGCCCCCACCGGCACGATGACAGCGTTCTTCACCTGCTGGGCCTTCACGAGGCCGAGGATTTCGGTGCGGAAGTCCTGCGGGCGGTCTGACCAGCGCAGGCCGCCGCGCGCGACCTTGCCGAAGCGCAGATGCACGCCCTCAACGCGGGGCGAATAGACGAACACCTCAAACAACGGGCGGGGCAGGGGCAGCCCGTTCACCTTCGCGCTCTGGAACTTGATGGAGATGGAGTCGCGCACGCGCCCATTCTCATCGCACTGGTAGAAACTGGTGCGCAGGGCGGCATCCACCAGATTGATGAAGTGACGCAGGATGCGGTCTTCATCGAGGCTGGAGACGCCGGCGAGTTCCTCTTCCAGCGCCGCACGCAGGGGCTCCTCGCGGGCGGTGCGGGCGGCTTCATCGCCATCCAGCGCGGGGTCGAATCGGGCATGGAACAGGGCGACAATGTTGCGCGTCAGTTCCTCATGCCGGCCCAGCGTGCCCCACAGATAATCCTGCGAGAACGGAATGCCGACCTGCCGCAGATAGCGGCCCAGCGTGCGCACCAGCGCGGCTTCACGCCAGCTGAGCCCCGCATCCAGGACCAGCGCGTTGAAGCCGTCATCTTCCGCCGCGCCGCGCAGCACCGCGTTCAGGCAGTCTTCCAGCCGTTCGGCCGCGCCGGAAACGGAGATGCTGCCGCCATCCGCCCGCTCCAGCGTCATGTCGTGGAGCCAGCTGCGCTCCCCGTCCGCCGGGGAGACGCGATAGGTCCGCTCATTGATGGCACGCAGGCCCATATTCTCCAGCATCGGCACGCGGCTGGAGAGGGGCAGGGGGGCACCATAGGAGAGGAGGCGCAGGGAGATGCGGCTCTCCAGATCCTGTTCGCGACGGTAGAAATCAATGGCGATGGGGCGGTCTGCGGTCAGGCGTTCCAGCTGGCGGATATCGGCCAGCGCGGTTTCCACATCGAAATCGGCCTCATAGCCCGCGCCGAAGGCCCCCGCATAGCGCTGCTGGAGAACGGAGAGCTTGGTCCGGTCTGTATCGCGCGAGGTGGCGATGGCCTGGCTGAGCTGGTCGTTCCAGGAGAGGGTGGCGGCTGCGACCTCCGCGCCCAGTGTTGTGCGGTTCACGGCCGGAATATGGCCGGCATGGCGGCCGATATTCACATGTACGCGCACCAGCGGCACGCCGGCGAGATAGGTTTCCGCCAGCGAGGTCACGCGCCCGTCAAAGGCATTGGCGAGCAGGTCGCCGATACGGGTACGCACGCCGATATCGAAACGGTCATGCGGCACATAGACCAAGGCGGAGACGAAACGATCAAACTGGTCCGGGCGCACCAGCAGGCGCACGCGCGGGCGGTCATAAAGCGAGAGAATCTCGCGCGTGTGGGCCAGCAGGGTTTCGGTGTCGATCTGGAACAGATCATCACGCGGATAGGTTTCCAGCACGGTGGCGAGGGCGCGGGCCGAATGGCTTTCCGGCTCCAGCCCGGCGGCGGCGATCACCGCATCCGCCTTCAGCCGCAGATACGGAATCTGCCGCACGGAATGAGTATAGGCGCTGGAGGTGAGCAGGCCGATGACATGCACCTCACCGGTGAGGTTGCCGGCCGCGTCATGGGTCTTGATGCCCACATAATCCATGGTGCCATGGCGATGCACGCGCGAGCGCAGGCTGGCCTTGGTGAAGAGAATGGGCTGGGATGAAGCGAGGAAGGCGCGGATTTCCGGTGTGGTCACCACCGGAATGTCACCCAGCCGCAGCTCATGCACCGCCGGGTCGCGCAGTACGCCAAGCCCGCTGGCAGGCAGTTCATGCAGTCCGCCATCGCTGGCGATGTCGTAGTGCCGCAGGCCGAGGAAGATGAAATTGTCTTCCGCCAGCCATGAGAGAAGGTCTGCCGCTTCACGCGCCTGCGCAGTGCTGACGCCGTGGCGACCATCGCGGTAGCTTTCCGCCAGCGCCAGCACCTGGCTGCGCATGGCGTGGAAATCTTCATTGGCCGCGCGCACATCGGCCAGCGTCTCGACAATCTCTGCCTTGAGCTGAGCACCCTCGGCAGCGCTGATGGCGGGGACGTGAAGGTGGATGAGGCTTTCGCGCCGTCCCTTCTGCCCATCGGTCGCGGAGCCCGAGGCCTCTAGTCCCTTTACGCGGCCCTGAAGGTCGCGCTCCACATGCAGGATGGGATGGGCGGCGAGCTTCAGGTCCAACCCGCGTGCGGCGACCGAACCCACCACCGAATCAAACAGAAACGCCATGTCGTCATTCACCGCTTCGATGACGGTGATGGGTGTGTCCGGTGTATCGGGTGTCAGGTCCGGATTGAACAGGCGCACATCAGGTGTACCGGCGCGCCGGCTGGTAACATGGGCCCAGGCGCGGCGGGTGAGGTCGGCAAGGAAGGCTGGGGTCAGGGGCAGAATGTCTTCCGGCGCCATGGCAGAAAGAAATGCTTCCGTGAAGGTTTCCGGCACGCGCGGGATGGCGGCGCTGTCGTGGGCGAGAACTTCAAGGGTCTGCTCCATGCGCATGCGTGCATTGAGGTTCGCCTCGGCTTCCGGAAAGCCGTTCGTATCCATGCCTTGTTCTCCCCATCGCGCCGCACGCGGCAGCCCCATTGAGGCCTTTCGGCCCCCACCATCATCTGGCTGTGAGCTTCGACTTTCGCCACATGTCGCGACGGTCGGATGACGCGACAGGGCATGTTCTCAGCTCTGCATGGATGGTAGGAGATTTGAAGAAAAAGACAAAATCGAGGCTTAAAAAACCAGTGTATATCCCATGTGAAGCATGTGGATCATTTGCACCTCTTCCATATTGAGGTGTGCGTTGCAGCATGAAAATAGGTCTGGCTGCTAGAAGTCTGTGTTCTTTTTACTTCTCACAGCCGTGCTGACACAGGCATCTCGGGAATAGGCTGGCAGTCCAGTTCTGCGCGTCTTCATGCTCCGTTTCTGGGCGCTACGGATGCATCATTCGATATAAAGCCGGTTTGTGGTGCGCAGCACATCAATAAATTCGGCAGCATTGGCGGAGGGAATTTCGCCGCGCCGCGTGATGATGCCCAGCGGTTCCAGCCCGATGCCAAGTTCAAGCGGCAGGCGGATGAACGCGCCGCTGGAAACGCCTTCCACCAGAATCGCCTTGGGCAGGCAGGCGATCATGCCGGCTTCGCGCACCAGATGCAGGGTGGCAAAGATGGAGGTGGTCTCTACACAATTATCAAGCGAGCCGACCCCGCCTTCCGCAAAAGCTATATCAAGCAGTTGTCTCATTGGGCTGCTTCTGGGTTGCAGCACCCAGGGCAGAAGGGCGGTCTGCGCAAGAGAGAGAGAGCGGGCGGAAGCCAATGGATGGTCGGCGGATGCGAAGATCCACAACTCTTCGCGTGCGAGCGGCTCCATGTCGAAAGCCAGCGCGTCCTTGGCATCGCTGAAGCGGCCGATGGCGAGGTCGATTTCGTTGCGGCTCAAGGCGTCCAGAAGCAGATCGCTGGTGGTGGCCATGAGGCGGATGGTCATGAGCGGGCGGCGCTGTTTCAGTTCCGCGATGGCGCGCGGCAGCAGGCCCGGCGTGGTGGCCATGATGGCCCCGATGGCGAGCGCGCCATATCCGCCAGCCTTCAGATTATCCAACCCCTCGGCGAAACTGTCGGTTTCCCGCAGGATGCGCGCGGCATAATCGGCGACATAGGTGCCGATCTCGCTCAGCTCCATGCCGCGCGGGTGACGCTCGAACAATTGAGCGCCCAGAATGGTTTCGGCATCCTGCAAAATCTTGGAAGCGGCAGGCTGCGTCATATGCATCTCGCTCGCTACGCGATGCAGATTATGGATGCGCGCAAGAGCGTCGATGAGGCGCAAATGCTTGAACCGCAACCTGCTGATCAATTGGCTTGTCAGTGGGCTGGTCATGAGGTTTCCGATAACGTTCAGGAATTGATCAAGTCCTATTTTTCATTATCCAGTTATCAGAATTATCGCTACCCCTTGCTTCAATCAAGGTTTGCCGTCGCAAGGCGGACACATGCAGGGAGAGTGGGACATGAAACTCGTTCGTTATGGTGAGATCGGGCATGAGCGTCCGGCCCTGCTGGATGACCAGGGCATCCTGCGCGACATCTCCGCCATCGTTCCCGATATTGCCGGCGAAACCCTGCTGCCCGAGAATATCGCCCGCCTGCGCGCCGTGAACCCGGCAACCCTCCCCGCTGTCGAGGGTTCGCCCCGCATCGGTGCCTGCGTGGGCAATGTCGGCAAGTTTCTCTGCATCGGCCTGAACTACCGTGACCACGCCGAGGAATCCGGCATGGCCATTCCTGAAGAGCCGGTGCTGTTCACGAAGGCCACCAGCTCCATCGTTGGCCCGAATGACGACGTGGAAATTCCGCGCGGTTCGGAAAAGACCGACTGGGAAGTGGAACTGGGCGTCGTCATCGGCAAGCCCGCCAAATATGTCTCGGTCGAGAACGCGCTGGAGCATGTGGCCGGCTACTGCGTCATCAATGACGTGTCCGAGCGGGCCTATCAGCTGGAGCGTGGCGGCACCTGGGACAAGGGCAAGGGCTGCGATACCTTCGGCCCCATCGGCCCGTGGCTGGTGACCGCCGACGAGATTGCCGATCCGCAGAATCTCGACATGTGGCTGGACGTGGATGGCAAGCGCTATCAGAACGGCAGCACCCGCACGATGATCTTCGATGTGGCGACCATCGTCAGCTATCTCAGCGAATTCATGACCCTCCAGCCGGGTGATGTGATTTCTACCGGTACCCCGCCCGGCGTCGGCTTCGGCCAGCGTCCGCAGGTGTATCTGAAGGCCGGCCAGACCATGCGTCTGGGCATTGCAGGCCTTGGTGAACAGCAGCAGAAGACCGTGGCATCGGCCTGAGGATAAGCATCATGAACAACATTGATCTGAAGGGCCGCGTTGCCATCATCACCGGCGGTGCCCGTGGTATTGGGTATGCCAGCGCAGAGCGTATGCTCAAGTCCGGCGCTTCCGTTGCGCTGTGGGACATTGATGCGGTTCGTCTTGAGCAGGCTGCCAGCGAACTGGGCGCATTCGGCAAGGTCTCCACCCATGTGGTGGAACTGACCGATGAAGCCTCTGTACAGGGCGCGACCGCAGCGGTTGTCGCCGCCCATGGCAAGATCGACATTCTGGTCAACAATGCCGGTATCACCGGCGGCAATGGCAAGACCTGGGATCTGGACAGCGACACATGGCGTCGGGTGATTGATGTCAATCTGGTCGGTCCGTTCCTCACCTGCAAGGCTGTGGTGCCGGAGTTGCTGAAGAATGGCTGGGGCCGCATCGTGAATGTGGCGTCCATCGCCGGCAAGGAAGGCAACCCCAACGCCTCGCACTATTCGGCCTCCAAGGCCGGGCTGATCGGCCTCACCAAGTCGCTCGGCAAGGAACTCGCCACCTCGGGAATTCTGGTGAATGCCATCACCCCCGCAGCGGCAAAGACCGAGATCTTCGACCAGATGAAGCAGGAGCATATCGACTTCATGCTTTCGAAGATCCCGATGAACCGCTTCCTCCAGGTGGATGAAGCTGCGGCACTCATCAGCTGGCTGTCGTCTGAAGACTGTGCATTTTCTACCGGCGCGGTGTTCGACATCTCCGGCGGACGCGCCGTCTACTGATAAACGGGCCGGGCAGGACGTTTCATCGCGGCATGCGCATTCATGCCCGCGGTGAGCTCAGCTCTCTTCCGGGAGTGTTGGCTCTTTAGCTTTCAAGTTGGAACCTGTTGCGAATATCCACTTGAAACGATGCAGTTCTGACCGGCCTCTTTTCTTCGCCCCCAATAGTCAACAAGATCGCATGCCGCTGGAATCCTCCAGCGGTAAAGGCGACGCTCATCCTTCATCATGGGAGGACCGCGCCATGGTTGCGCAGTCACCAACGCTCACTTCTACGATCGACAAGGTCACGCGCCGGCTTCTGCCGTTCCTGCTGCTGATGTATGTGCTGGCCTTTCTGGACCGCGCCAATGTCGGCTTCGCGAAGGTCGCCTTCCAGGCAGATACCGGCATTTCGAACGCCTCGTTTGCACTTGGCGCCAGCCTGTTCTTCCTGGGCTATGCGCTGTTCGAGGTGCCCTCGAACCTCATCATGCACCGCGTGGGCGCCAAGATGTGGATGGCCCGCATCATGGTCTCCTGGGGCCTGATCTCGGCCGCCATGATGTTCGCACATGATGCGACCACCTTCTATATCCTGCGCGTGCTGCTCGGCATTGCCGAAGCCGGCTTCTTCCCCGGTGTGATCCTCTATCTCACCTACTGGTTCCCCTCCTTTGCGCGCGGCCGGGCCATGGGTCTGTTCTATTTCGGCGCGCCCATCGCCTTCATCATCGGCTCGCCGCTCTCCGGCCTGCTGCTGGAGTTCGATGGCTTCTGGCAGTTGCATGGCTGGCAGTGGATGTTCCTGATCGAAGGTCTTCTGGCCTCCGTCGTCGGTGTGTGGGCCTATTTCTATCTCGACAACAAGCCGAAGGATGCCAAGTGGCTGACATCGGAAGAAAAGTCCTCTCTGGATCAGGCCCTTCAGGCAGAAGAAGCCGCCAAGAGCGCCCATGGTCCACACAGCACCTGGGCGGTTTTGAAGAATGGCCGCGTGCTCTACTTCTCGCTCATCTATCTCATCATCCAGATGAGCGTGTATGGCGTCGTCTTCTATCTGCCCACACAGGTGGCCGGGCTGATGGGCACCAAGGTTGGCCTGATGGTCGGCTTCGTGGCGGCGATTCCGTGGGTGTGTGCCATGGTGGCGACCTATTACCTGCCCCGCTGGTCTGACAAGACGGGTGAGCGTCGTCTCTTTGCCGCCGGCATTCTGGTGGTGTGCGCGGCGGGCATCGCGGCCTCCGTGGCCTCGAACTCTCCGGCCCTGTCTCTGATCGCGCTGTGCTTTGCCGCTGCGGGCTTCATCTCGGTGCAGCCTATCTTCTGGACCCTGCCCACCGGCTATCTCGGCGGTGTTGCGGCTGCCGGCGGTATCGCGCTCATCAACTCGCTGGGTAATGTCGGCGGCTTCATCGCTCCGAACGTGAAGACCTGGGCAGAGCAGTACTTCAACTCTCCCGCCGCTGGTCTCTACATCCTGGCCTGCACCACGCTTGTCGGCGCGGTTCTCCTCCTTGCCCTGTCTGCCATCGGCGTCGGCCGCGAAAAGCGCGACGCCTCCTGAAGGCCGGCCACCAGTCGGCTGGCCTCAGGACCCAACACGATGCGGAGCCGCCATCCGGGCGACTCCGCCCCCTTCTTCCCGGAGCAGAACGCATCATGACCATGCCCACCATCAAAGCTGTTCGTGCCTTCACCGTGCGGGGCGGCGGCGCGGACTACCACGATCAGGGGTCCGGCCACTGGATCGACGACCATATCGGCACGCCGATGGGCAAGTATCCGGAATATCGCCAGAGCCGCCAGAGCTTCGGCATCAATGTGCTGGGCACGTTGGTGGTGGAAATCGAGGCCGATGACGGCACCGTGGGTTTTGCGGTGACGACGGCGGGCGAAATCGGCGCGTTCATTGTTGAAAAGCACCTCTCCCGCTTCCTGATCGGGCGCAAGGTCACCGAGATCGAGAAGATCTGGGACCAGATGTATTTCTCCACGCAGTATTACGGCCGCAAGGGCGTGGTGCTGAACACCATTTCCGGTGTCGATCTGGCGCTGTGGGATTTGCTCGCCAAGGTGCGCAAGGAGCCGGTGCATGCGTTGCTCGGCGGCCCGGTGCGGGATGAGCTCCAGTTCTACGCCACCGGCGCGCGCCCGGATCTGGCGAAGGAGATGGGCTTCATCGGCGGCAAGATGCCCCTGCATCATGTGCCGGCCGAGGGCGAAGAAGGCCTGAAGAAGAACATCGAGGAACTCGCCACCATGCGCGAACGCGTGGGCGAAGACTTCTGGCTGATGTTCGACTGCTGGATGAGCCTGGATGTCAATTATGCCATCCGCCTCGCCCACAAGGCGCAGGAATACGGCCTGAAGTGGATCGAGGAATGCCTCTCCCCGGACGATTACTGGGGCTATGCCGAGCTGCGCAAGAATGCGCCCAAGGGTATGCTGGTGACTACCGGCGAGCATGAGGCCACCCGCTGGGGCTTCCGCATGCTGCTGGAAATGGGCTGCTGCGACATCATCCAGCCGGATGTGGGTTGGTGCGGTGGCGTGACCGAACTCATCAAGATCTCGGCGCTGGCGGATGCTCATTCGACGCTGGTCGTGCCGCACGGGTCTTCAGTCTACAGCTACCACTTCGTCATCACGCGTCACAACTCGCCCTTCGCTGAGTTCCTGATGATGCATCCGGTGCCGGATCAGGTGGTGCCGATGTTCACACCGCTGCTGCTGGATGAGCCGGTGCCGGTGAATGGCCGCATGAAGGCGAGCGTGCTCGACAAGCCGGGCTTCGGCGTGCGTCTGAACCCGGATGTGAAGCTGCATCGTCCCTATCCCGTGGGCTGATGCGGCAATGACCCAAGCCGCGCGTCAAGCGATGACGGGCGTGCGGCTTCTGTATCTGATGCATTTGTGTCGTGCGGGTTGCTTCTGGCGCAACCCGTTCACCTGAACCCGGTGTTGTCGCTGCTACAGCCCCCCTGCCGTTGCCGCAACACCGGCCCTTCCTGAACGTTCTCGGGAAGGGTGATGCCGGAAAATGAGCCCACCCTGCGCGGGGGCGCGGAGGCACATCTTCCGGCATCTTCACTCTCGGTCCGGGTATGGCGCGATCCGCGCCGTGGGGCACAGGCCCGCCCGGACCGGTTTTTTCAGAACATCAGCGAATGGTGGATCTGCGCCCCGGCCCATGCACCGTCACCTACCGCCAGCGACACCGAATGCGGCACGCGCGCGACATCGCCGCAGGCATAGGCACCCGATACGCTGGTCGTCTTCTGGGGTGAGACCTGAATCTGGGTGCCGAAGGGCGTCTCTTCCAGAATACAGCCGAGCGTGGCGGCAATGGGGGTGGACGGTGCGTTCCGTGAGGCCACGAACAGACCGGCGAAGGGCAGCACCCGTCCATCCGTCAGGCGCACATCAGCCTCGCCCTCAATCTGTGAAATCAGGGTTTCCTCCACCGCCACATTGCGGGCGGCGAGTAGTTCACGCTGGGCATCATCCAGGGTAAAGGCTCCGTTCATCAGCAGGGTCACGGTGCCCCATTCGGGCAAGATCTGGGCCTGATGAACCGACATTGCGTTGACCGCGATGGAACCAATGCGGCCACGCTGAAGCTCATAGCCGTGGCAGTAGGGGCAGTGGAAAATGCTGCGGCCCCAGCGCTCCGCCAACCCCTCCACCGCCGGCAGGGTATCGCTGATACCGGTGGCGAAGAGCAGGCGGCGGCCATGGTGCTGTGCGCCGTCGCGGGTGGTGATGGTAAAATCATCGCGCTCGCCTTCCGCCCGTTCGGCATGTCCCTCGATCCATGTGAGGGTCGGATAGGTTTCAAGCTGGGTGCGGGCGGTTTGGGCGATGTCACCCGGTGGCACGCCATCTTGCCCCAGAAAGCCATGGGAGGCCTTGGCGAAGCGGTTCCGGCGCGCACCGCCATCAATAATCAGCACGGAACGATGCGCGCGCAGGAGTTGAAGCGCAGCGGCCATGCCGGAATAGCTGCCGCCAATGACGATCAGGTCGTAATTCATGAGGTTTCATCCTTGTGCGGGTGGCGTGCGCGTGTGCTCAACTGGCGCTCTTGTTCTTTTCGATGTGGCAGGCTGCGTGGCGGCGATTGAAGTCGGCCGCGAGGTCGGCGAGGGTCACAGCCTCGAAATGGCGCAGCAACAACGCTTCTGCTTCAATAAAGGCGGTGTTGAGCACGGCATTCACCGATTGCTCGACAAGACATTCCGGCATCTCATTGCGATTGCCGATGGCGAAGATTGCCGGCTCGCCCAGTGCTTCGTGCAAGGTGCGCAGGGTCAGGGCCTGTGGGTCCATGGCCAGTGTCCAGCCCCCCGCATGTCCACGGGCTGAATGCACGATGCCGGCATCGCGAAGCAGGCCCATGGTGCGGCGCACGACCACCGGATTGGTGTTCATGCACAAGGCGAGAGTTTCGGAGGTGAGGGGCTCTTTCTGCGCCAGCATGTGCAGCAGCGCATGCAGGACAGAGGAAAGGCGGCTGTCTCTTTTCATGTAACAATTGATGCTACAAATTAAGATGAGATGCAACCCCTCCCACCTTGTCCGCATGATGCGCATGCGTCCGTCGCATGCGCATCACTCTCGTGTGATGGTATGACTGGATGGGCGAGGGCATTTTCTCAGGCTTGCGAAAAATCCTTCATCTGGACAGGGTATTGCATGCCATGATGGGCTGGCTCCTTGTTCTCTGGTCACACTCGCCGGTTCACGCGCGCATATCAGATGCAGGGAGAGCGCCATGACGGATGGCACGCACGGACGCAGCACCGGGTTGGACAACACGCCTGCCGCGCCAGCGCCCGAATGCGCCACGGGTGTGAAGATCGGCTTGCCCGCGCCTGTCATGCCGGAACTGACAGGGCCGGGCAGCCAGATCCGTCATGCGGATTTCCTGCTTCTTGGCGGTGGCATGGCGAGCGCCGCCGCTGCCGCGACCCTGCGCGGGGAGGGGGCTGAAGGCTCCATCGTGCTCGTCTCGGCAGAGGATGTGCCGCCCTATCATCATCCGGCCCTGTCCAAGCAGGTGCTGCTGGGGCTGGAGGATACAGACCGAATCTTCATTCACCCGGCCAGTTTCTATGAGGAAAACAACATCACTCTCGCGCTCGGCGTGCGGGTGGTGGGGGTGGACCCTGTTCGCCATGTGGTGACCACTTTGGGCGGCGGGCAGATCAGCTATGGGCAGTTGCTGATCGCCACCGGTGCGACGCCCAAGCCGCTGCGGGCTCCCGGCTCGCACCTGTCGGGCGTATTCACCCTGCGCCATATGACGGACGCGGAGGCAATCCGCGCCGCTATTCCCGGTGCGCGCCAGGCGGTGGTGGTGGGCGGCAGCTTTCTGGGTATGGAAATCGCCATGGCCCTGCTCGATGCGGGGCTGGATGTCACCATCATCGAGCAGGGCGGGGTGCTGCTGCGCCATCTGGAAGCCCCACGCCTGTCCGAATATTTTTGCGACTATGCCCGGGAGCGCGGCGCGACCGTTCTTCTCAATGACACCATCGCCGCATTGCATGGTACAGGCCGGCTGGAAGGGCTGGAAACCACCAAGGGCCAGCACATTGTTTGTGACCTGATGGTGGTGAGCATCGGCGTTTCCCCCGCCACCGGGTTTCTGGAAGGTAGCGGCATCGCCCTGGAGAATGGCTATGTGGTGGTGGATGCTCTGCTACGCGCGAGCACACTGGATGTGTTTGCAGCCGGCGATGTCACCACTTTTTACGATCCGGTTTTCGCCCATCGCCGCCATATCGAGCATTGGGACAATGCCCTGAAACAGGGCCGCCTTGCCGCGCGCAACATGATGGGGCGGCGTATGCGTTATGACGAGGTCTCCTATTTCTTCTGCGAAGTGGGTGACATCGGATTCAACGTTCTGGGCGTGACCGAGGGAGCGGACAACTGGGTCTCACGCGGGAAGCTGGATGATGGCTCCTTCGCGATGTTCTACTTGCAGGGCGATGTGCCGCGCGCGCTGTTCTCGGTCGGCCGTCCACCGGATGAAACGCGAGTAACAGAAGGGTTGATCCGCTATCGGGTCGGTCTTGGCCCGATCCGCGAGCGGCTGCGCGAACCTGAATATGTGCTGGACCAGATCCCCACCCAGACCGCATTGATCCTTCAGGGCGGCGGGGCCATGGGGGCATTCGAGTGCGGTGTGGTGCGGGCGCTGGAGGAAGATGGAATCTTCCCCGATATCGTCGCTGGTGTCTCCATCGGTGCGCTGAACGGGGCCATCATCGCCGCCCATCCGCGCCACGCCACCGAGGCACTGAAGAGCTTTTGGTCGGACATCACGGTGCAGACGCCCCCGCTGCATCCCGACATGCGCCGCTGGCTGGCCGCGATGCGGGTACTCACCCTCGGTGTGCCAAATTTTTTCACCCCGCGCTGGATGCAGCCCATGCTGTCCCCGGCACAGTGGCCCGCCCACTGGACCAGCCTGTGCGACACCGCGCCCATGAAGGCGCTGCTGGACCGCTATATCGACTTCACAAAGCTGAAGGACAGTCCCGTCCGCCTGCTGGTGAGCGCGGTGGATGTGACCACGGCCAGCCTCACCATCTTCGACAGCTATGTGGATGACCTGACCGCAGACCATCTTCTGGCCAGCGGCAGCCTGCCGCCCGGCTTTCCATGGACCGAAATTGACGGGCGCGCCTATTGGGATGGCGGCATCATCTCCAACTCACCGCTGGACATGGTGCTGGAGCGGTGCGGCTCTCATGGCAAGCGGGTCTTCATTGTCGATCTGTTCTCCGGCCAGCGGCCGCTGCCGGAAAGCATGGTGGAGGTGCTGGCCCGGCGCGATGAGATCGTTTATTCCGAACGGGTGCAGAACGATCTCCAGCATCGCGAGAAGGTGGAGAACTATCGGCGGCTGATCGATTATCTGATGCAGCGCATGGAGCCGGCGGAACGGGCGCGCTTTGAGCGGTTGCCCATCTATATCCAGCTCATGGGCGATGGCGCATCCACCACCATCACGCGCTTTATCCGCGAAGGCCAGCCCGGTGAGCACGCCACCAAGGACTATGATTTCTCGGACATCGCCATCCGTGCAAATCAGGATGAAGGCTATGCGGTGGCCCGGCGGGCGCTTTCGGCCAGATAAATCTGTCGTGTGCGATGGACAGATGCTTCACAGATGCGTGAAGGATAAGTGCCATTGAAACCTGCAATTGATTTGTAGTTTCAGGCATTACGAAAAGTTGAATAGGCTATCCGCTCTTCTCTCTATTCAGCTCCTTCAGTCGATGTTAAATCGATATGAATTGAGGCGGACCAAGGGTTCGGTTCAGGGTACCAGGTGGCCAGGCCGCATTTGAGGCTGAAGTCTAACTGCCTGTATCTTGGTCGGACTAGGTTTCAATCAATTGACGGAAACATGTGCGGTGATTTTTTATCCTGCCAAGCGATCGGAATTTTACCGTACTATATACGGTTGAATATAACATTCAGCTTCAGGCATCTGGTGCGCGGTGCTCTTAACCCGCCAATGCCTGTCCAGAACCCATGCCAAGCCCTGACCGGCATGGGGAGACGGGCCGGAAGACGCCTTCGGGTGTCATCCGGCCCGTATGGTTTTAGGCGTGGCGTCACAAAGTGCGGCTGAATTCCGCTTCGGCCTCATACCCCACGCTATCGCAATCCTCATAAGCTTCGGTCTTGCGCGAAGAGACGATGGCGCGCACCACGCTGCTGCGGGTGCCGCACAGGCTCAGAATGTCCCGCACCAGCGTTTCCTGAAGATTGTAGTGGCGATTTTCCAGCAGGGTCTGAATGCCCGTGCGCAGGAAATCATAGTCCACCGTGGTGGCGATATCGTCATCACGCACCGCGAGGGTGGGGTCCAGAAACAGGCGTACGCTGATGAGCACGCGCTGGCGGCGGGCCTTCTCGTGCTGATGAATGCCGATCGACGCATCGGTCTCCAGATCCTGGAGCGTAATGCAGTGCTGCCGAATCACCATATTGGACAACGTGTTGATGGGACGATCCTCCCGCCTCGGAAAGCCGCGGCGTGTGTCACAGGGGTATGAAGGCGACATCGCGCCCCGGATTGACGAGGGACTGGCCACCATCAATCACGATGGTTTGGCCGGTCATGGCCGGCGTGGATAGAATGAAATGCACCGCCTGCGCTACCTGTTCCGGCGTACAACCCCGATGCAGGGGATTGGCGCGGTGGGCCTTCTCGAACTCCGCCACGCTCTGCGCGCCGCTGGGCAGGGTGATCCCGGGTGCAATGCCGCAGACCCGCACACTGGGGGCCAGCGCCAGCGCAAGGGTGCCTGTGGCCGAGGCTAGCGCGAGCTTGGCGATGGTATAGGTGAAATAGTCCGGATTGGGCGCGTTGATCTTGTTGTCGAGCAGATTGATGATGCAGCCGCCGGCCTCACCCATCAGTGCGGCTGCGCGTCGGCACAGGAACAGCGGGCTGCGCAGATTCACCGCCATGTGGGCATCAAACCCTTCCGGCGTCATGTCATTCAGCGTGTCATAGCGAAACAGCGAGGCATTATTGATAACCGCTTCCAGCCGCCCACCCAGCGCCTTCGCGGCTTTTGCGGCCTGTTCTGCAAGTATTTCCGCCGCGTACAGGTCACCCAGATCAGCATGCAGCGCATCCGCGAGCCCGCCTTCGGCGCGGATGGTTTCCACCAGTTCAGCAGCGGCATCGCGTGAGCGGTTATAGTGAACCACCACGTGCCAGCCGTCGCGCGCAAGGCTGAAAGCCAGTGCCCGGCCAATGCGTTCCGCACCGCCGGTGATGAGCACGGATCGTGTTTGCGCTGTCATGGGGTCCTCTTATCCCGCCAGGTGGGGAGCGACAAGCGCGGGGCCTATCCGGATGGACCTGTCGTGGGTCATGCGGTTGAGCTTTGAAGGGAGCGCGTCATTTCGTCGCGCACATTGCCCGGTTCTCTGGTATCAGGAGCAGGGGCACGAGGCCGGTTGAGCCTTGCCGTCATCACAATTTCTTCTCATAACCCTTAAAGACTGGACGGCGCGCGGGCAAACCTGCGAGCCACAGCATGAAAGCGTGCAGCATCGTGCGCTTTTTCGGGGCATAGGCGGGGTCCTGGGTGGTTGATACCATCGGGCCTGACGCGGAAGCAGGACGGGACCATCGTGAAGGTTTTCAAGGGCTTTGTGGCGGGGCTCACTCTGGTCATGCTGGGTTTTGGGCCGGCATTGGCGCAGGGAAGTGATCCGGTGGGTGGGCAGGCGAATGCACCAGCCCTTGCTCCGTTCTCGCCACCGCCAGCCGCCGCAGGGGTTTTCACAGCACCTCCGGTGAAGCCTGCCGCTGCAACGGCTTCCAGTTCGCCCGCACAGGCGGCTCCCCAGACCGCTGCTCCGCAGCAGGCCGCATCTGTGGCGCCCAAACCAGTTGCTGCGGCCCCAACCGGCTCACTGCGCCGCGCCTATAATTCCGTCAATGTGGATGAGCGTTATGTGGCGCTCACCTTCGATGACGGCCCAAATCCTGAAACCACCACCAAGCTGCTGGATATGCTGAAGGCGCGCGGTGTGAAGGCGACCTTCTTCGTTCTCGGGTCGCGCGCTGCACAGAACCCGTCTATTCTGAAGCGCATGGTGGCCGAGGGGCATGAGGTGGCCAACCATTCATGGAACCACCCGCAACTGCCGAAGATTTCACGCGCGGCTGCTGAAAAGCAGATCGAGGATACCCAGGCCGCGGTGGAACGCGCCATTGGCAAGCGTCCGATTTATATGCGTCCGCCCTATGGTGCGATGACCCCGGCGTTGCGCAGTCATCTTGAGCAGAAATACGGGCTCACCTTCGTCTACTGGTCTGTGGACCCGCTGGACTGGAAGAATCGCAACGCCAATACGGTGCGCGAGAAGGTGCTGTCGCAGGTTCATCCGGGTGCGATCATTCTGCTGCATGACATTCACCCCACCACAGTGGCGGCCGTTCCGCAGATGCTCGATACCCTGATTGCGCGGGGCTACAAGTTCGCCACCACTTCTGAAATCATTGCCATGGATCGGCCGGGCGCACCCCGTGTAGCTGCTGCTGCGCCTGCAACCCCGCGCCCTGCCACGGCACAGCGCAAGCCGCAGAGCCAGCCTGCTGCCCGGCCACACAAGCCGGCAGCCGGCAGCATCGGCCTCTATTGAGAGGCCGATCGTTTCTTCTCTGCGCGGGATCACCGGACCTTGCCTCTTTCAGGCCTTGCTTGACTCAATGGCGGTCCCGGTGTCACTGCGCTCCCCGAAATGCATATGGAGAGCCGCCTCATGAGCGATGAAACGCGTCCCGGGTCGCAGACCGCCTTTGTTTTTCCCGGTCAGGGAAGTCAGGCTGTCGGCATGGGCAAGACGCTCGCGGACAGTTTCCCCGTCGCCAAGGCGTTGTTCGATGAAGTGGATGCCGCACTGGGCGAGCACCTCACCCGCATAATGTGGGATGGTCCGGTTGAGGAACTGACCCTCACCGCCAATGCCCAGCCAGCCCTGATGGCTGTGTCTTTGGCCGCCATGCGCGTGCTGGAGAGCGAGGCGGGCGTGGATCTTGCGCGCGATGCAATCTTCGTGGCCGGCCATTCGCTGGGCGAATACTCCGCCCTTGCCGCCGCTGGCTCGCTGTCTATTGCGGATGCCGCCCGTCTGCTGCGCATTCGCGGTCGTGCCATGCAGGAAGCTGTGCCGGTGGGCGAGGGCGCCATGGCTGCTCTGCTGGGGCTGGACTACGATCAGGCCGTTGCGGTCGCTGCCGAGGCCTCGCAAGGCGAGGTCTGTGAAGCTGCCAATGACAATGCGCCGGGTCAGGTGGTTGTCTCGGGTTCCCGCGCAGCAGTTGAACGCGCGATCGAGATCGCAAAGGAGAAGGGGGCCATGAAGGCCATTCTTCTGCCGGTCTCCGCCCCCTTCCATTGCCGTCTGATGGCCCCGGCTGCCGAGGCCATGGCGAAGGCGCTGTCCGAGGTTTCCGTGCGTGCGCCGGTGGTGCCGCTGGTGGCCAATGTGCGCGCCGCGCCTGTTACGGGTGCCGATGAGATCGTGCGTCTGCTGGTCGAGCAGGTGACTGATACGGTGCGCTGGCGTGAAAGCATGATCTACATGGCAGGTGCTGGCGTGAATCGTTTTGTCGAGGTCGGTGCGGGCAAGGTGCTCTCCGGTCTTGCGCGGCGCATTGATCGCAAGCTGGGCGTGGCCAATGTCGGGGTGGCGGAAGATGTCGCCGCTTTCATCGCGGCGCGTGTCGACGCCTGAAAACTGAACACTCTGCGCAGATCAGGGCCTTGCCCCCGCCTGCGCGGCACGTCACATATGGCTTCAAGGCTCGCAGGCGCGGGCCGATAAGCCGCACGTCATGCCGGTGCGCAGGGCCACGCCCCGCCTCGGCGACATGAACAGGAACTGGGAGTTTTCATGTTTGATCTGACCGGCAAGACCGCGCTTGTCACCGGCGCCACCGGCGGCATTGGCGGGGCTATCGCCCGTGCATTGCACGCCCGCGGCGCAACCGTGGGCATTTCCGGCACCCGCCGCGAAGCGCTGGAAACCCTGGCCGGCGAGCTGGGCGGTGAGCGCGTCGTGGTGCTGCCCTGCAATCTGTCCTCCACCGAAGAGGTCGAGAATCTGGTTCCGGCCGCTGAGGAAGCGCTGGGCGGCCATATCGATATTCTGGTCAACAATGCGGGAATCACCCGCGACAACATCTTCATGCGCCTCAGCGATGAGGCTTGGGATGATGTGATCAAGGTGAACCTCACCGCCGCCTTCCGCCTGTCACGGGCGGCCGTGCGCACCATGATGCGCCGTCGTTCGGGCCGCATCATCTCCATCACCTCCATCGTCGGCGTCACCGGCAATGCGGGGCAGGGCAATTATGCGGCCGCCAAGGCGGGCATGATCGGCATGTCCAAGTCGCTGGCGCAGGAAGTGGCCTCGCGCGGGGTCACCGTGAACTGTGTCGCACCGGGCTTCATCGCCACGCCGATGACCGATGCATTGAACGACAAGCAGCGCGAAACCATTTTGAAGGCCGTGCCCGCCAACAAGCTCGGCACGCCGGAAGACATCGCTGCCGCATGCGTGTTTCTGGCCTCCAATGAGGCAGGCTATGTTACGGGCCAGACGCTGCATGTGAATGGTGGCATGACAATGATTTGAGGAATTCCGGTCTCGCAATCGCTTTCCCGACTGCGCGCTTTGCTGGTCACGGCGTTATGAGTATGGTAACGAGCCGCTCGACCAGTCTGGAATCGGCGTGTTGTGCGGATACTAGGCCTGCCGGGAGAAACTGGAGTATATGGGGTTTCCTTAACGGAAGGCCCAAGGTTTTCCCCGGAAAATGGCCGCAGGTGTGCGGTGCGTGCGAGAATACGGACGTGGGACTGGCGCTGGGGGCTGGGCAGAGAGACAAAAAGGTTTTATGCCCACCCAGGACTGCCATTTGGCAACGGGATTATCCGAATATAACGAGGGTTGCATCGATGAGTGACATCGCCGAGCGCGTGAAGAAGATTGTCGCGGAGCATCTGGGTGTGGAGCCTGAAAAGGTTACCGAGAACGCCTCCTTCATCGACGATCTCGGCGCGGACAGCCTCGACACCGTCGAACTCGTGATGGCTTTCGAGGAAGCCTTCAACACCGAGATCCCGGACGACGCTGCCGAGACCATCCTGACGGTTGGTGACGCGATCAAGTTCCTGGAAAAGAACGCGGCTTGAGCCTGATACCTGATGAAGCAACGGTCGCGTGGCACTTTGTGCCCGCGACCGTTGTCGCAAGAGGGCCCAGTGTCTGTCCCATGGCGTACAGTTTCGCCGGTGGCATGATGGGTCATGCATTCCTGATCGCTTGCCGGAGTTTTGAGTCATGAGACGTGTCGTCGTCACCGGTCTCGGAATGGTGACCCCCCTCGGCTGCGGGGTTGAGACCAGCTGGCGCCGCCTTCTGGCCGGCGAAAGTGGCGTGAAGGCCATCACCGAGTTTGATGTTTCCGATCTCGCGTGCAAAGTGGGCGCACCCATTCCGCGCGGCGATGGTTCCAACGGCACCTATAATCCGGATGACTGGATGGAGCCCAAGGAACAGCGCAAGGTCGATGAGTTCATCATCTATGCCATGGCTGCTGCCACTCAGGCGCTGAATGACGCCGACTGGCACCCCACAACTTACGAAGACCAGATCGCCAGCGGCGTGCTGATCGGTTCTGGCATCGGCGGCATTCAGGGCATCGCGGACTCAGCCTTTGTGCTGGCCGAGCGCGGGCCGCGTCGCATTTCTCCCTTTTTCATCCCCGGTCGTCTGATCAATCTGGCCGGCGGTTATGTGTCCATCGAGCACGGCCTGAAAGGGCCGAACCATGCGGTGGTCACGGCCTGCTCCACGGGCGCGCACGCCATTGGCGATGCGGGCCGTCTGATCGCGCTGGGTGATGCCGATGTGATGGTCGCGGGTGGTACCGAATCGCCGCTCAGCCGTCTGTCCATCGCGGGCTTTGCATCCTGCAAGGCGCTGTGCACCACCTTCAATGACGAACCCACCCGCGCCTCGCGCCCCTATGATCAGGACCGCGATGGTTTCGTGATGGGTGAAGGCGCAGGTGTCGTGGTTCTGGAAGAGCTGGAACACGCCAAGGCGCGCGGCGCGAAGATTTATGCCGAACTGGTGGGCTATGGCCTCTCCGGTGACGCCTATCACATCACCGCTCCTTCGCCGGACGGAGACGGCGCTTATCGCTGCATGATGGCGGCGCTAAAGCGGGCCAATCTCTCCCCGTCCGATATCGATTACATCAATGCCCACGGCACCTCGACCATGGCGGATGAGATCGAGCTTAAGGCTGTGGAACGCATGCTTGGCAATGCGGTGGCCACCACGTCGATGTCCTCCACCAAGTCCTCCATTGGCCATCTTCTGGGTGCCGCTGGTGCTGTGGAAGCCATTTTTTCGGTGCTCGCCATTCGTGACCAGATCGCTCCGGCCACGCTGAACCTCGAGAATCCCTCGGTGGAGACGCAGCTGGATCTGGTTCCACAGAAGCCGCGTGAGCGCGAGATTAATGCTGTGCTGTCCAATTCGTTCGGATTTGGCGGCACCAATGCGTCGCTGGTGTTCAAGCGTTACGCATCCTGATGGCATCAGGCGGGGATTTCCCCCGCCTGTCCGTCAGCTTGCCGCAATGGGCGGCTAACCAGCCCTACACACAGTATGGTGGGAGGCCCTGAGATGGCAAAATCCGAGAACGGCCCCTCCGGCAGGGATGATGATCTGCATGCGCCGCATGATCCGGCGGCACAGAACAATCCTGTCGAAGCTCGAGATGATGACACCGGCATGGAAGAGACGCCAAAGCCGCGCAACAAGCGCCGGGCTTCCCGTGCAGCGCGCCACCCGGCGGTGGCTATAGGCAGCGGCATTTTCACATTCCTGCTTCTGCTGCTCGTCGGCGGCGGACTTGCCGCGTGGTATGGCGAGAAAACCTTCACCAGCCCCGGCCCGCTGACGGCTGAGAAGTCCGTTGTGATTCCGCGCGGTTTTGGCGTGCGCGACATGGCGGAACTGCTGGAGCGTGAAGGCGTCATCGATAACTGGCTGGTGTTCGTCGCCGGCCAGAAGATCGGACGTCCCGGCGCGAATCTCAAAGCGGGCGAATATCTTTTCAAGCCGGGCCAGTCGGTCGTGAGCGTGATCGATTCGATTGATTCTGGAAAAGTTGTTCTCCACCAGATCACTATTCCCGAAGGGCTGACCAGCGAGCAGATCGTGGCTCGGCTGATGGAGAATGACCTGCTCACGGGCCATCCCTCGGTGCCGCGTGAAGGCACGCTTCTGCCTGAAACCTACAAGGTGCATCGCGGCATGTCGCGCGAAGCCCTGCTGGATGAGATGGGACAGGCGCAGCAAAAGCTCGTGCGAAGCCTGTGGGACAAGCGCGCGTCCAATCTGCCCCTGCGCAACCCACAGGACATGGTGACCCTGGCTTCCATCGTGGAGAAGGAGACCGGGCAGGCCTCCGAGCGGCCTGAGGTGGCGGCGGTGTTCGTCAACCGTCTGAAGAAGGGCATGCGTCTTCAGTCTGACCCCACCATCATCTACGGAATCGTGGGCGGCAAGGGCACCCTTGGTCGGCCCATAAGCAAGACCGATATCACCACCCCCACAGCCTATAACACCTATGCCATTGATGGCCTGCCGCCCGGTCCCATCAGCAATCCCGGCAAGGATGCGCTGGCGGCTGTCGTGGATCCGGCCAGCACTTCCGCCCTGTTTTTCGTAGCGGATGGCACCGGTGGGCACGCCTTTGCGGTAACACTTGCCGATCACAATCGTAATGTTGCACGCTGGCGCGCGATTGAGGCAGCCCGCAAGACCGGGGCGGATAACCCTGCTTCTGGCAATTGACAAGGGGGCGGGCCGTACCAACTGCCCGTGAGATTGCATGAACGCGCCGTTGAACGAGAAGCAGCAGTCCGAGAAGAAGCTTGGCAGCATGACTGCTTTCGCCCGCGTTGCGGGTGTGGTGGGAAGCTGGTCCTTCACCTGGGAGCTGCGCTCGGTGAATGGTAAGGGGCTGGATGTGCGGCTGCGTTTGCCGCCCGGCTTCGATGATATCGAGAATGAGGTGCGCCTGCGCACCAGCAAGATGCTCTCGCGAGGTTCCATCACCGCCACCCTCACAGCTGTCCGGCAGGGCGAGCAGATGGTGGCGCGTGTGAATGAAAATGCGCTGGCCTCGCTTCTTCAGGCGGTTCAGGTTACCGCGAGCAATCTGGGCACGGCCGTGCCGACGATCGACACGCTGCTGACCATCAAGGGCATTGTCGATGTCATCGAGGTGCGTGACAGCGAGGCGGACCGGGAACAGCTCGTCAAGATGTTCCTGGAATCGTTTGACCGGGCATTGCTGGACCTGCGTACCATGCGGGCGCGTGAGGGATCTGCCCTTGGGCACGTGCTTGGCACCCGGCTTGAGGCCATGGCTGATCTGATCCACACCGCCGAAAACCTGCGCGAACGCGGCATTGATGCCATCAAGGCGCGGCTGGCGGCGCAGGTGAAGATGCTGATGGACACTGCGGCACAGTTCGACCCCGTGCGACTGCATCAGGAGGCCGTGCTTGTCGCTAATAAGGCAGATGTGCGCGAGGAGCTGGATCGTCTTGTGGCGCATCTTGCCGCCGCAAAAGAGCTTATCGCTTCCGGGGGGCCCGTGGGGCGCAAACTCGATTTCCTGGCGCAGGAGTTCCACCGTGAGGCGAACACCCTGTGCTCCAAGTCAAATGCCGTGGCGCTGACAAAGATTGGCCTGGACCTGAAGGTGCTGGTGGATCAGTTTCGCGAGCAGGTCCAGAACCTCGAATGACGCGTTGATCTCATGTCTTCTTCCACATCTTCCACGGCTTCATCTTCCTTGCAGCCTGTTGTTTCGCCGGAAGCGGGGCACCTTACCCGGCGAGGGCTGATGCTGGTTCTGTCCTCACCTTCCGGTGCGGGCAAGACCACATTGTCGCGCCGCCTGCTGGCCAGTGATGGTGAAATCACGATGTCCGTGTCTGTCACCACCCGTCCGCCCCGGCCGGGTGAGGTGGACGGCACGGATTATTTCTTCACGGATGTCTCCGCGTTTGAGCGCATGCGCGATGCCGGTGAGTTGTTGGAGCATGCCACCGTATTCAGCAACTGCTACGGCACTCCGCGCGGGGCTGTGGAGGCGGCGCTTTCGGCCGGCAAGGATGTGCTGTTCGACATTGACTGGCAGGGCACCCAGCAACTCAGTGAGAGCGCGGCGCAGGATCTGGTGAAGGTGTTCATTCTTCCGCCCAGCGCACAGGATCTGGAGCAGCGCCTGCGCACCCGTGCGCAGGATACGGATGAAGTGGTGCGCCAGCGCATGTCCAAGGCCTCGGACGAGATCAGTCACTATTTCGAATATGACTACATCATCGTGAATCATGAGGTGGAGGACAGCCTTGCACGGCTTCAGGCCATTCTGGCGGCAGAACGCCAGCGGCGTGAACGGGTGACGGGTCTCTCGCATTTCGTGAACCGGCTACGCGCGGCGCTGTAAGTCCACGGGGCTTTTGCATGTGGGGCGGATTCTGAGATTTGCAAAAGTCCAGAAACTCTTGTGTCTGAAGGCTGATTGCTCATGAGGCGCTTTCGTTTCATTGAGACGGAATGAGCCTCGGCCTATCATCTGCGTTATGATTTCCGGGCTGGGATTTTGGTGAGCGAAAATGTTTCGTCCCTTTGCGATGTCGCAAGTCCGCCAGAATGATGCTGTATGCGGGGAGACATGAAACAGATTTTCAACACGTTCGGCGGCATTGCCGGGCTTGCTGTGGCGGGCCTTGCGGGGCTGGCCCTGTTCACCGTTATCGGTGGTCTTCTCATCGTGGCCGGTGTGGTGATTACAGCCGTTCTGGTGGGTGGCGGCGTCTATGCGCTGGTCACCGGCCGCGGCAAGGTGACGACTGGCATGCGCCGGGGGCCGGGTGGCGTGCATGTGTTCGATCTGCGTACCGGGCAGTCTTATGATCGTGCCGGCGAGAGCGAGATGATCGACATCACTCCGCCCAAGCGCCCCAAAGAGCCGGGCAAGGGGAACGGTCCGTACTGATTCGGTTTGCGGGCTGAGAGCTGGACGGAGAGCCAGCTTTCAGGTCGACCTCTCAGGTTGCCGTTTTTATGATGCACATGAGCGCGTTTCCGCTCCGGGGTTAGCCGGGGGGTGGAAAATGCTGCTCTTGCCTCGAGACTCGCCAATAAGAAATTGTGACGTCATTTTTTGTGGCAGATAGATGCGTCCAGGGTCGGGGGCGTCAAAGCACTTTCATTATGGATTGTCATGCCATGGCGGATTTCCCGGCCATGGCATTTTTGTTTGAGCACATGGGCAATCCTGTCCCGGATGCAGGGTGGACAGCGCTGTGCGTTCTCATGATTTGCACAGTCTTTCTCGCCACGACAGAATCCTGAGCTTTCGCCCTGTGCTCCATCAGGCAACTGCTTCCGGTGTCTGGCTCATGTGATGTGTGGCTCCGGGCATAATCCGGATCATTGTCGCCCAAGCTTTTCCAAATGAGCGGCTCCTGACGTCTGATACAGAAACGGCCGGCGAGATGATCGCCGGCCGTGTCGTCTCTGTCCTGAATGTGTGGCGGCTCAGGCATGTTGCAGATCGAGCCGCTGCATCATGATCCCAGCAGATGCTCAGCTGTTGGATGGGTAGTTCGGGCTCTCGCGTGTGATGATGACATCATGCACATGGCTTTCCCGCAGGCCGGCCGAAGAGATGCGCACGAATTGCGCCTTCTCGCGGAAGTCCTGAAGGGTCGCGCCGCCCACATAGCCCATGGCAGCACGCAGGCCGCCGGCCAGCTGGTGCAGCACGGCACCGACAGGCCCCTTATAGGCCACCTGGCCCTCTACGCCTTCCGGCACCAGCTTCAGCGTATCGCGTACTTCCGCCTGGAAGTAGCGGTCTGCCGAACCGCGGGCCATTGCGCCCACCGAGCCCATGCCACGATAGGCTTTGTAGGAACGGCCCTGATAGAGGAACACCTCACCGGGGCTTTCCTCGGTGCCCGCCAGAAGCGAGCCGACCATGACAGCCGAAGCGCCGGCTGCGAGCGCCTTGGCGACATCGCCGGAATATTTGATGCCGCCGTCAGAGATGATCGGCGTGCCGGAATCGGCGGCGGCTTCCACCGCATCCATCACGGCGGTGAGCTGGGGCACGCCCACGCCCGCCACGATGCGAGTGGTGCAGATGGAGCCGGGGCCGATACCCACCTTCACCGCATCCGCGCCGGCGTCGATCAGCGCGCGCGTGCCGTCATAGGTGGCGACATTGCCGGCCAGAATCTGCGTGGAGGGGGAGAGCAGCTTGATACGGCGCACCTGATCCAGAACCTTGCTGGAGTGGCCATGGGCGGTGTCCACCACCAGCAGGTCCACACCGGCCTCGATCAGCTTTTCGGCGCGGATGAAGCCGTCTTCGCCCACCGTGGTGGCGGCGGCAACGCGCAGGCGGCCATGCTCATCCTTGGCGGCGTTGGGATAGGCGACTGCCTTTTCCATGTCCTTCACGGTGATGAGGCCGACGCAGCGTTCTGCCTCATCCACCACCAGCAGCTTTTCGATGCGATACTGGTGCAGAAGCCGCTTGGCTTCCTCCTGGCTTACTTCGCCCTTGCGTACGGTGATGATCCGTTCCTTGGTCATCAGTTCCGCAACGGTTTGTGCCGGATTATGTGCAAAGCGGACATCGCGGTTGGTGAGAATGCCGACGAGACGTCCGTCCACGCCGCCAGTGCCGCGCTCCACCACCGGAATGCCGGAGATGCCATGGGCCTTCATCAGCGCCAGCGCATCAGAGAGCGTGTTGTCGGGGTGGATGGTGACGGGGTTCACCACCATGCCTGATTCGTACTTCTTCACCTGCCGCACATGGTCGGCCTGCTCATCCAGCTCAAGATTGCGATGGATCACGCCGATGCCGCCGGCCTGCGCCATGGCGATGGCAAGACGGGCTTCCGTCACCGTATCCATGGCGGCGGACAGGATGGGAAGATTCAGGGAAATGTTGCGGGTGAGCCGGGTGCCGAGCTCCACCTGGCCGGGCATGACATCGGATGCGCCGGGCTGAAGCAGCACGTCATCGAAGGTCAGGCCTTCACGGAAGGGGGTGCGCGCCGATGCGGGAGACGAGGAATTCGGGGCAGTCATTGCCAACTCCTGATAGCCCCTTTGTGGGGGCGCGGGATTGAGGCTGGAGCGGGCTGTGGTGTGACACACCTCGCTTCGAGTTGGCAGTGGCTGCTATCATGTATGCGCGACGAAAAGAAGACCTCTCACCCTGTCTTTGGCGCACAGCGGCCATGCATCGGCTCTTTCTGGTGCGCAACTCTCCTTTTGCGGTGGCCGGATAATGGTGCCCGAACTGTTATCGGCTGATGCGAATGAGGGTGTTGCCCGACCCATGGGCCTGCACAAGTCCATAAAGAGCAGCCGCATGCCCCGGGCTCAGGCGCACGCAGCCATGGGAGGCAGGGCGGCCAAGCTGGCTCACGGCATTACTGCCGTGAATGGCATATCCACCCCGGAAGAAGATGGAGTGCGGCATCGGCGAATTATAATATTTGCGTGAGAAATAGGTGCGGTGCATGCGTTGGGGGCGATAGGTGCCTGTGGGGGTCACATAGCCCTTTCGCCCGGTGGATATCGGCCAGTTGTATCGCTGCACGCCATTTACGCTCACAATCATGCGCTGGCGGGAAATATCGACCTGAGCCACCACGGCCGCAGCTTCGGCAGCCATGGGAGGTGCGCCGATAAGCCAGCCCATGGCCAGAAGCAGGGACCACAGGGGGAAAGCGAAGGTGCGCCCCAACACGCGCAGGAGGCGGCCTGAGAAAAAGGGAGCGACCCGCATCATGTCGGGCATCAAGGCTGGATGGCCGACAGCTTGCAAGGCCTGTGGTGACAGAGTCTGCTGTGAACCTATCTGTGCATGCGCTCATGGCCCTACCCCATCCGCCCGCCGCCCATTTTGAAACTATGGCATGGCTGGGCATGCAGGCAAAGCCGCAGGTTGTTTTGCGGTGATGGGCAACTGCGCGGCGTGTGAAGGTGTTCCCTCTGGCCGAGTTGCCCTCTTTTGCGCTATGCGATGCAACATGTACTGGCTGGGTTTTCTCTGTTTTCCGTCAGATCAGAGTGATGCCCGGTCTTCGCTTCACATATGGCCAGTTTCAGAATTGCGGCGGCTTGGGCCGGTTTTGTCTCAAGAACGCAGCACACACTCGGGAATGAACACCGAGGCAGACCAGAGGAACCTCATGTCCAGCCAGGCTGAAGTCCGTCGTATCACTGCACCGCAGATCCGGGCCCGCAAGGGCGGCGACCCGATTGTCTCGCTCACCTCCTATCATGCCCACACTGCGCGCCTGCTGGATGCGTATGTGGACTTCATTCTGGTGGGCGACAGCCTGGGCATGGTGATGCACGGGATGGAGAGCACGGTTCCGGTGACCGTGGACATGATGATCGTCCACGCCCGCGCCGTGATGCGTGGCACGAAGCGGGCGCTGGTGGTGGTGGACCTGCCCTTCGGCAGCTATGAGGGCAGCCCGTTGGAGGCCTTCCACACCGCCGCGCGCATCCTGAAGGAAACTGGGGCCGGCGCAGTGAAGCTGGAAGGCGGAAAGCACATGGCCGAGACCGTGCGCTTTCTGGTGGATCGCGGTATTCCGGTGATGGGCCATGTGGGCATGACCCCGCAGTCCATCAACACCTTCGGCTCGTTCAAGGCGCGTGGCCGCAATGAGGCCGAGGCCGAGGTTATCGCCGAGGATGCCCGCGCCATTGCGCAGGCCGGTGCCTTCGCCATTGTGGTGGAAGCGGTGGCCGAGACACTGGCCCGCAGCATCACGGAGCAGGTGGCTCCGCCCACCATCGGCATCGGTGGATCGCCTTATTGCGACGGGCAGATTCTGGTTCTGGAAGACATGCTTGGGCTGGGCGACCGGGTGCCGAAATTCGTGAAGAAGTTCGCCAATATGGGGCCGGATATCGAGAAGGCCGTGGCGACCTATGCCGATGAAGTGCGCAACCGGACCTTCCCGGGACCGGAGCATGTCTATGGTGCACCGGCGGTGAAGAAGGAGGGGTGAACCTTCGCCGCAGGATGAATTGGAAAGCCCCTCGCAGGAGGGGCTTTTTTTATGGGGTGAGAGGGAAGGGGCTTCGGCAAATGCCACCTTCAGCGGGCATTGAAGGGGGGCGAGTTTGCCATCGGGAAGCTATTTCATGATGCCCACCGGGTTGCCGGATTGATGGGCTGTAATCCGTGGCTTCTTTGCGGGGCATTTTCTGCCACGTCCGGGATGAGCATCGCATGATGCATCTGGAATGAAGCGGGGCGGGGGTGTCTGTCTGGCGATGAGCAGGCCAGAGTGACCACGGATCAAGACAGCTTGCCGTCCCGGATAGGGCTTTCTGCCTGTCATGAGATGCAGCTTGAGTGTTTTCAAACGAACTGTGAGACGCCAGAAGTTGCGAGAGAACTGCTGGCGTCTCCAGATTTGTCAGAACATCTCAGGCTGGGCCGTGTCCGTGGCCCTGTGCTGAACCTGATGGGTCTTGCTCGGGTTCATCCTTGCCACCGATGAACCGCCCGAACAGGCGACCGAGCAACCGGCTCAGGTCATCCATCACCGTGAACATGGCCGGCACGAACACCAGCGAGAGCACGGTGGAGGCGATGAGCCCACCGATCACCGCGATCGCCATGGGTGCGCGGAACGCTCCGCCTTCACCCAGCGCCAGCGCCGAGGGCAGCATGCCCGCCGCCATGGCTATGGTGGTCATGATGATGGGCTGGGCCCGCTTGCGGCCGGCTTCCAGCAGGGCGGTGGTGCGGTCCACGCCCGCATGCATCGCCTCGATGGTGAAGTCCACCAGCAGAATGGCGTTCTTGGTCACGATACCCATCAGCATCAGGAAACCGATGACCACGGGCAGGGACATGGAATGTCCGGTGAGCAGCAGCGCGATGAAGGCGCCACCCACAGAGAGCGGCAGCGAGATGAGGATGGTGATGGGCTGCAATACATCGTGGAACAGCAGCACCAGCACGGCCAGCATCAGCATCAGCCCCGCGCCCATGGCCATGGCGAAGCCGGAGAACACCTCACCCATGATTTCCGCATCACCCGCTTCCTTCAGGGTCACACCCTTGGGCAGGTTGCGGGCAGAGGGCAGGGCCTTCACCTGTTCCAGCGCAAGGCCCAGCGGGGTTGCCCCCACGAGGTCTGCCTCCACCGCCACGCGCCGCGCGCGGTCGTAGCGGTCGAGTGCCGTGGGGCCCTTGCCAAACTCGATGCGCGCCACGGATGAAAGCGGCACCGAGCCGCCATTGGCGGTGGGCACCTTCAGGGCATCAAAGGTGGAAATCTGGCGGCGGGCCTGTTCATCCAGCTGCACGCGGATGTCGATCTGCCGGTCGCCGGCCGAATATTTGGCGAGGTTGGCGGAGATGTCACCGATGGTCGCGATGCGCACGGTCTCGGCGATGGTGTCAACCGAAACGCCCAGTTCCGCAGCCTCCTCCAGCTTGGGCACGATGCGGATTTCCGGCCGGTCCAGCGCGGCGGAGGACACCACATTGGCGAGACCGGAAATATGGTCGCGAATGTCCTTCTCCAGCGCCAGAGCGGCCGTTTCCACCGCCTCACCATCATTGCCGGAGACGATGAGCTGGAAACCGCGCTGGGTGTTCTGCCCGTCCGAACTCCAGGTGAAGCGCATGTCCGGAATGGCGGCGAGCTGACCATTGATGGCCCGCTCGAAGCTCTTCTGGTCCAGCTCGCGTTCAGCCCGGGGCTTCAGATTGATGACGATCTGGGCCTTGCGGACCTCACCCGCGCTGGCAGAAAGCCCACCCTGCGTGCTGCCGCCAGCGGTGGCATAGATGCTGGCCACTTCCGGCCGCTGTTTCAGCATGTCCGTGATGCGGTCAGAGACGCGCTGGGTTTCCGCCAGCGTGGTGCCGGGGGCCATTTCCACCGTGAGCATGGAGCGGGAAATGTCGTTATTGGGCAGGAAGTCCGAGGGCAGCAGGGTGGAGAGGAAAATGGTGCCGATGAAGATGCCCAGCCCGATGCCGATGGTGGCCAGACGGTTGCGCAAGGACCAGCCCAGCAGGCGCACATAGCTCCGCATCAGCCGCCCTTCGCGGCCATGATGGAGGGCGACCGGTTTCAGGAAATAGGCCGCCAGCAGCGGCGTAATCAGCCGCGCCACCGCCAGCGAGAACAGCACCGCAATTGCGACCGTGAGGCCGAACTGCTTGAAATATTGCCCGGCAATGCCCCCCATGAAGGAGACGGGAGCAAACACCGCGACAATGGTGAGCGTGGTCGCCACCACCGCGAGGCCGATCTCATCCGCCGCCTCCATCGCGGCGCGATAGGGCGATTTGCCCTCCCGCATGTGGCGCACGATGTTCTCGATCTCGACAATGGCGTCATCCACCAGAATGCCGGTCACCAGCGTGATCGCGAGCAGGCTCACCGCATTGAGCGAGAAGCCCAGCATGTCCATCACCCAGAAGGTGGGCAGGATGGAAAGCGGGATGGTGAGCGCGGTGATGATGGTCGCGCGCCAGTCCCGCAAAAACAGGAACACCACCACCACGGCCAGAAATGCGCCTTCCATCAGCGTGTTCATGGCCGAGGCATAGTCCGCCTTGGTGTAGCGCACCGTGGTGTCGATCTCGGTAAAGGTGACATCCGGATACTGCTGGCCCAGCTTCGCCACTTCCTCCGCCACCCGGTCATAAACCGCGACATCGGAGAATCCCTTGGCGCGGGTGATGGCGAAGGTCACCACATCCTTGCCGTTCAGACGCGCAAACACGCGCTGCTCGGCGGCGGCATCCGTGACGGTGCCAAGGTCCTTCAGGCGCACATGGCGGCCGTTGGAGAGGGAGATGCGCGCATCCGCCAGTTCGTCCATATCATGCGCGCCGGCCAGTGTGCGGATGGACTGCTCCTGCGTGCCCACCTCGCCGCGCCCGCCGGAAATGTCGAGATTGGTGGCGCGCAGTTGGCGGCTCACCTCTGCTGCCGTGATGCCCAGCGCCATCAGCCGGTCCGGGTCCAGTGCAATGCGGATTTCGCGCTCCACACCCCCCTGACGGCCGACAGCGCCCACGCCGCGAATGCCTTGAAGCGTGCGCGCCAGCGTATCATCCACGAACCATGAAATTTCCGGTGCGGTCATGGAGGGCGAAGACACCGCATAGGTGACAATCGGCATGCCCTCGATGTCGACGCGCTGGATCAGCGGTTCATCGATATTGCGCGGCAGTTCGGCGCGGATCTTGGTCACCGCATCGCGGGTATCGTTGACGGCGCGGTCCACATTCGTTTCCAGATGGAATTCGACAGTGGTGACGCTCGCGCCTTCGGTGATGGAGGAGGTGATGTGCTTCACCCCGGCCACGCCGGCGATGGAGTTTTCAACCTTCTTGGTGATCTGCGTTTCCAGCTCGCTCGGTGCCGCCCCGGTCTGGGTGATGGTGACGGTGACGATGGGCAGATCGATGTTCGGCATCTGCGTCACCGGCAGGGAGCGGAAGAACATGATGCCGAGAAGCGTGAGAATGACGAACAGGACCAGCGGCGGAACCGGCTTGCGGATGGCCCATGCGGAGACATTGAGGGCCATCAGCGCACCTCACCGGTGGCGCTGTGGGCAGGTGCGGTCTGTTCTTCCACCGGCTTCACCCGGTCTCCCGAGCGCAGGAAACCGCCGGCGCGGGCCACCACCTTGTCAGATGGCATGAGGCCCTGCGAAACCAGAACCTGCCCGGCACTTTTCAGGCCGGGGCTCACGCGCCGTTCGGCAATGATGCCATCCTCCACCACCAGCACATACGCGCCATTGGCATCGAACATGACAGCGGATTGCGGCACCACCAGCCCGGATCGCTCGCCCAGCGTCACGAAGGCGCGGGCATAGGTGCCGGGCTTCAGGCGGGCATCTTCCGGCAGGGCGATGCGCACCCGGCCCAGACGCGCAGCCTTGTCGACTTCCGCCGAAACAAGACGCACATGGCCGGGCAGGGCGGCATCAAAGCCGGCTGGGGTCACGGCGGCATCAAGGCCGTTTGTCATGCGCGGCATGGCCATTTCGGGCACTTCGGCATCAAGGTCGATATGCCCGTTCTCGGCAATGCGGAACAGCGGGGTGGTGCGGGCGGAAAGGGCGATGGCACCGATCCGCGCCTCACGCGAAAGGATGATGCCGGATGCGGGCGCACGCACATCGGTGCGCTTCAACCGGATCTCGATTTCATCCCGCTGGGCCTTCACGAACACGGCTTCGGCCTCTGCCGCCACCAGCATTTCGCGTGCGGCGGCAACCTGCGCGGTGGCGACCTTCACCGCCCGTTCGCGCTCATCCAGTGTTTCCTGAGATGCGGTGCCGGTCACCCGCAGCCTGCGGGCGCGGTCCACGGCCGAGAGCGCTTCTGCTTCCTGTGCGAGGGCCTGATCCAGCGATGCATTCTGCTGGGCGATGGCGGCGCGGGCTTTGGCCGCGCTGGCCGTGTTCTGGGCCAGTTGCGTATCGAGCACATCGCGCGACAGGCGGGCCAGAATCTGCCCCTTCTCGACCCGGTCTCCCACCTCCGCCAGCACGGCTTCCAGCCGGTGCCCCTCGATCTCCGGTCCCACCTCGATTTCCTCACGCGGGAGCAGGGAGCCCGTAACGAGCAATGTTTCCGGCAGGCGTTCAGACCGGGGCGTTACCACCGAAACGGTGAGGGCGGAGGGGGCAGGGGCAACTGCCTCTTCTGCGGCATGGGCCGGCCCGCCATGGATCATGGGCACAAGCATGCCAGCCGCCAGCAGCAGGCCGCAGGTCAGATTGCGCGCGCGCGGCAGCCGGGGAAGGAACGGATGGGGCAGAGAGGCGAGGGGCATGATGGGGCGGTTCTCGCAGGATGGTCGGGCAGCGGTGCGCGACCGGGCATGATGGGGGAAAAGAGGGACGTGGCTGGTGTGACATGAGATGCGCATCAGGCCTCCTCCGCCGTGGGGGAAGCGCTTTGTGCCGACGGGGCGAACATCCGGTTCACCAGACGGGCTAGTCCGGGCATGCGCTCTGGCAGGTTCCATTCGGGGTGAAGCTGATGGTGAAGCACCGCACCGTCCGCCATGATCTGCAGCAGCATGATGACATCCTGGAGGTCCAGCGCGGGGTCGATCTCGCCACGGGTCACGGCTGTGGACAGCGTCTCGCCCAGAAGGTCGCGGGTGCTTTCTTCCTCAACTTCGAGTGTCTCGCGTAGCGCGGTGTTGCGGATGGCTTCCGCCATGATTTCCGGACCGAGGCAGGCGGTGGGTACGTCGGCGTCGCGCAGCATTCGGGCCAGTGTTTCCACCAGACCAATAATGATGTTGGGCTGGTGGATCACTTCCATGAAAATCTTGAGGCGCTCTGCCCGTTCTCCCTGAACGATGGCGGCGATGATGGATTCCTTGGAGGGGAAATAACGATAAAGGGCTCCCGGACTCATCTGCGCTTCAGCGCAGATTTTCTGCATGGAGGTGCCGTGGAAGCCATCCCGGGCGAAGCAGATAATGGCGGCTTCCAGAATCCGTTGCTGGCGGGCTGTTCGTTTATCCTGGCCTGCGGGCGCATCTTGTCCTGAGCCGGAGGAGGGGGATGCCGGGAGGCCGAATTTCACAGGGCGGATCTTTCCATGAAAATGAGAGCGAACGTTCATTCGCATTACTGGAAAGGCAGAGATTGAGCAAGTGTGGGCTGGTGAGAGGCCGCACAGGTGGGGTGGGATCAGCCGGTTTGTGGTGAGGCTGTTCTCAGGTACAGCGTTGCGCAAAAGCGCTTTCCGGCGTGGGTTTCATGATGAAACTCATCTGCCGCATGAAACACATGGCGCTGCCGGGAAGGATCTGATGACCGGTGGGGACGATGAATTGCCGTGCTGTGGATGACATGGACAGAAGGTCGCAGGTAAGGTTCATCTGTCTGGAGTGGTTCTATGCTTTCATTCTGATGGCCTGATGAAGATCATGTCGTGAAGGCATGCGTTCGGTGTTTCAGGCCGTGCGGAAAGGGATGAAGCATGACCAGCCAGAGTGACAACACTGGAAACCCGCCTGTCCTTGAAGCCACAGCTTCTTCTGCCGCGATTGCACCCGAATTCACGCGATCAGATTTTGGTGATGCGTTGGTGGACAGTGTGGCCGATGCAGTTGTTGCCAGCGATGCGCAAGGACGCATCGTGCTGTGGAATGCAGGCGCGGAGCGGATCTTCGGATTTTCAGGTGTGGAAGCGCTGGGGCAGTCGCTCGACATCATCATTCCCGAGCCGATGCGTGCCCGACACTGGGCGGGCTATGATGCAGCGCTCGCTTCAGGCCATAGCCATTATGGCGCGGGCGATCTTCTGGCCGTTCCCGGCCTGCACAAGGATGGACATCGTTTCTCGCTGGAATTCACCATCACCCTGCTGAAGGGCGATGACGGCAAGGTGCGCGCGCTCATTGCGGTGTTGCGTGATGTGACAAAGAAGTTCGAGGAACTGAAGGCCCTGCGTGCGCAACTCGCAGCCGCCCGTCAGGCTTGAGGTGCCTTAAGTGGGGGTGATGAGGTGGCCGTGGTGTCTGGGTCGTTCGGTGTGCAGGACATGCTTTGGTGCCGTGTGCCGGGGCTTTTGCTGTCGGCGCGCACATAAATATGCCGCCTGTTTGGCGGCATAGTCTCATTGCCGTGTTGCACGAGATGACAAGGTCATTCGAGGACTTGAAGCGATGTCGGCCCAAATTGCTACTGCGCGATAGGCCGGAGTTCCACCTGCGGATAAGGCTCCCAGTGAGGAGACACTCATGGGCTTTCGGGTGCTTTGAACGATGCAGCTCAAAAGGGTACGCCTCGGTTCTGGAAGCGGGGGCAGCTATGTCTTTGACCCTTCGTCGCCGCCTGCCAATACAGCATTAAACGGTGGCTGCACGGCCGAGTCACGGGCAAGACCTGCACCATCATGTTGAGAAAATGGTGCAACTCCCATGGGCGTGTCCATGCATCCCCGGTAGGCTTCCTGAGCATCTGGAGTTTCACTGCAAGATTCTCAGCTGAAACGAAATCACCCCCGGTCTGTGCGTGCTTTGAAGGCCAGTTTTGTGCAGCCTAATCAGCCAGCCCGCTGCATCACGCTCACGAAGAAACCATCTGTGCCGGTGCGGTGCGGGGTCATCAAGATGCCTTCGCTGCTGATGAGCGCGGTCTGCGCCAGTTCCAGCCCGCGCTCACCCAGCGCCAGCGCCGCCTCGGCTGGTGGCACGGGGGAGAAATCGCTCTGTTGAGAGAGCAAAGCGCGGATCTGCGCGCCGTTTTCTTCATCCAGCAGTGAGCAGGTGATATAGACCAGCCGGCCACCCGGGCGCACATAGCGCACGGCATCGGCCAGAATTTTCGCCTGATCGGCGGTGCGCTGGGCCAGGGCGCCGGGGCGCACCCGCCATTTCGCATCCGGGTTGCGCCGCCATGTGCCGGTGCCGGTGCAAGGGGCATCCACCAGCACCAGATCCATCCGGCCCTCCAGATCCTCCAACACCTTTTCCGCTCCGCGTGGGCTGCGCACCTGCACATTGCGCACACCGGCGCGGTTGATGCGCTCATGCAGCGGCTTCAGGCGGCGGATATCGGAATCATAGGCATAGATCTGGCCGCTATTATCCATCAGCGCAGCGAGTTCCAGCGTCTTGCCACCGGCACCCGCGCACAGATCCAGCACCTGCGTGCCGGGCAGGGGGCGGGCGATGATGGCGGCGATCTGCGAGCCTTCATCCTGCACCTCTACCTCGCCCTTCAGGAAAGCGGGCTCGGCGGAGACGGGCGGGGCCTTGCCTTCCGAATCCAGCGTGATGCGCAAAGTGAGGGGGGAGAAACGACCTTCCGCCGGGTGCAGGTGAGAGAGAGCGGCGCGGGCGTCTTCCACCTTCGCTTTCAGGCTGTTCACCCGCAAATCCAGCGGTGCACGGGTGGCAAGGGCCTGCCCCTCGGCCACCACATCATCACCGAACACATGGCGCAGAGAGGCGTGAAGCCACTGCGGGTAATCGCCTTTCACGAACGGGGCGGCATCTTCAAGGCTGTCGCCTTCAAGGCAGGCGCGCTCCTCGGCGGTCAGGGCTGCGGGAGCGAAGCGCGATCCATCGGCGAGCGCCGCGATTTGCGCGCCATCCAGCCCACGCATCACCTTCAGCATGCCCAGCACCAGCGCGCGCGGCTCTTCGGAACCCATGAGCCCGGCGGCGGAAGCCCGGCGGCGCAGCGTGTCATAGACCAGCCCGGCAATTGCCGCCCGGTCACCCGAGCCGGCGAAGCGGTGGGTCTGCCCCCAGTCCTTCAGCGCTTCTGCGACCGGACGACGGCGGGTGACGAGATCGGTGAGAATCTCGATGGCGGCGGAAATGCGGGCGGCGGGGGTCATTCAATGGGCTCCGGATTCGGATGTCAGGATTTCGGGCTCAGGCCATTGGCCTGTGTCTGCTGCACGAACAGATCGAGCGCCGCACCCAGTTTTTCGTCGATGATGTGCAGATATTCGGTCCAGTCCTCATAGCGGGCAAGCTCGCTATGGCCATCGCTGATGCCGCGCAGGCCCATGATGGGCAGGCCGAAACGGCGGGCAGCGCGCAGGATGGCGAAGGTTTCCATGTCCACCATATCCTCGGCGATGGCATCATAGGCCGCACCGGAAATGATGGCTCCGCCCGTGGAGAGCGAGGCGGATGGCACGCCCGCGATGTGGTGGGGCAGTTCGATGATGGCGGGCTCATCCAGAAACGGCGTGCGCCCCTTCTCGAACCCGAGCGCGGAGGCATCCATGTCGCGATAGGCGACCCGCGCCACCTGATACACTTCGGCATGTTCCAGCGCGCGTGAGCCGGCGGAACCAAGGGAAAAGACCAGTTGGGGCAGGCGGCCAGCCTGTTCCAGCCGTGTCAGCGCACGGGTGGTTTCCACCGCCGCTTCCACTGGCCCCACGCCGATGAAAAGCGGATTGATGCGCGCTTTCAGGTGCGGCCCATATTCCTCCGGCGCAGCCATGAGGAACAGCACGTTTACACCGCCGACAGATAGAATATGGCGGGCAGGGTCGTGCATGGAATCACCTTGGAATGCGGTGGGCGGGGCGGCATCGAATGGGTGCAGTCCTCGTCCTCCCGGTGCCATCTGTCAATGCGCGGGCGACATGGACCATCACGCGGGGCCATGAAAGCGGGGCCGGGCTGTGATATGGAACAGCTCCAGATCATCATCGGCGCTCAGCCCGCCGCCTGCCCGGAACACAAGTGACCCGCATTCCTGCCCGCTCTCCCGCCCAGACACCAAACAGCGCGGATCTTCTCGCCTGGTATGACATTCACCGTCGCACCCTGCCATGGCGCGCGGAGGCCGGACGGCTGGCGGACCCCTACCATGTGTTCCTCTCCGAGATCATGCTTCAGCAGACCACGGTGAAGGCGGTCATTCCCTATTTCGGGGCATTCCTGATGCGCTGGCCCACGGTGGCGCATCTGGCGGCGGCACCGTTGGAAGAGGTGCTCTCGGCATGGGCGGGTCTTGGCTATTATGCCCGCGCCCGCAACCTGCATAAATGCGCGCAAGCCGTTGTGGCGCGCCATGGCGGGCAGTTTCCCGCCGATGAAGCCTTGCTGCTGGAACTGCCGGGCATCGGCCCCTATACCGCCGCCGCCATCTCTGCCATCGCCTTCGATCTGCCCGCCAGCCCGGTGGACGGGAATGTGGAGCGGGTGGTGACACGCCTGTTCGCGGTGGAAGAGGCGCTGCCCAAGGCCAAGCCCACTATTCGCAAGCTGGCGGCGGAACTCACCTGCCATGCCCGCCCGGGAGACCATGTGCAGGCGATGATGGATTTGGGCGCGACCATCTGCACCCCGAAAAATCCGGCCTGCGCGCTCTGCCCCTTTACCGCGCCCTGTCAGGCCCGTGCGGAAGGCACCATGCTGCGCTATCCGCTGAAGGCGAAGAAGGCCGCAAAGCCCGAGCGTCGGGCGCTGGCCTTTCTGGCCGTGCGTGAAGATGGCGCGGTGCTGCTGCGCACCCGGCCAGACAAGGGGTTGCTGGCCAGCATGACAGAGGTGCCCGCTAGCCCGTGGTCCGCCTCGGAAGGCGAGATGCCGGAAAATCCGGTTGCCCATGCGCCGCTTGCTTCGGAGTGGCGGGCATTGCCGGGCATGGTGCGCCATGTGTTCACGCACTTCTCGCTGGAATTCACCGTATGGCGGGCCGAACTGCCGATGAATACACCTGCGCCCATAGGCATGCGCTTTGTGTTGCCGCGGGATTTCGATGCGGAAGCGCTGCCCTCCCTCATGCGCAAGGTGCTGGCCCATGGCCGGGCCGACACGCCGCCGATGCGCAAAAGCAAGGGGCGTGCAGAGGGAAGGTAGGCGAACACGCGCAAGGGCTTCTCTAACGGGCATAGCCAATGCGGAAAGCGATTGTCCATGAAGCATGGGCAATCAGTAGAGGTGCTGACTCTTCTAAAGTTCGTCAGGGTGCTGGCCCTTGTCTGGCCCACGCTGAGGCATCCTGATGACCTGCCAGCATATGATTTCCCCTTGGGATATGGTTTTCCGGTTTGTCTCGTGAAGACTATTGGCCGAAGTTTGACACGGCCTTGAAGCCGGCTGCCGCGAGGGGGGTATGCCTGTCGAGCCGCAGCATGACTCCGTCTTCCGGGCACCATGGGGTGCTGTTTCCTGTCATCCGGTCACGCTCCGTCTGCCACCCTGCCAACATATTACCGCCTGCAAGGACTGACCCGCAATGATGCTGACCCCGGACTCTCTGCGGGCTCTTCTGGCCGCTCATGAGATCGCCTGTGAGACCTTCAGCCATCCGCCGCTGCATACAGTTGCGGAATCAAAGGCCTTGCGGGGCGTCATTCCCGGTGCGCAGACCAAGAACCTGTTTTTGCGGGACTCGAAAAAGAACGTCTATCTGGTGACCTTGGCCGAGGATGCGGTGGTGAACCTGAAAAGCCTGCGTGAGCCGCTCGGCTCTCGCGGCGCTCTCTCTTTTGCTTCGCCGGAAATGTTGATGGAATATCTGGGTGTGCAGCCCGGAGCCGTCACTCTTCTGGCATTGGCCAATGATGCGCAGGGCCGGGTGAAGGTAGGTATCGATGCTGCACTGATGGCGGCTGTTGCGGTGGGCTGTCATCCCCTCACCAATGAGCGCACCACGGTGCTGTCACCACAAGCGCTCAGGGCATTTCTGGCGATGACAGGGCATGAGCCCGTGCTGCTGGATGTGCAGATGAATGATGAGAGGGAAGAAGAGAGCGTGGCCGGCTGATGCGCTATGGCGGGCCATCTTGCCCAAGCGCGCTTTCTGGCTGGGGATGCCGGGTTCTTCTGCACGATTGAAAAAGGCGGAGCCCTGTGGCCCCGCCTTTTCATTCGGCTGGTCTGAATCGCCAGATCTCAGTTGCCGCCTTCCAGCAGACGGCGGGCAATCACCTGCGCCTGAATTTCGGCGGCACCCTCGAAGATGTTGAGAATGCGCGCATCGCACAGAATGCGGGAGATGGTGTATTCCAGCGCGAAGCCGTTGCCGCCATGGATTTGCAGTGCATTGTCAGCCGCAGCCCATGCCACGCGTGCGCCCAGCAGCTTGGCCATGCCGGCCTCAAGATCGGTGCGCCGGCCCTCATCCTTCGCGCGGGCGGCGAAATAGGTGATCTGGCGGGCGATCATGGTCTCCACCGCCATCATCACCACCTTGTCGGCGACGCGGGGAAAGGCGATGAGCGGCTTGCCGAACTGGATGCGCTCTTCCGCATATTTCAGACCCACTTCCATCGCGGCCTGCGCCACGCCAACGGCACGCGCTGCGGTCTGGATACGGGCGCTCTCGAAGGTGGTCATGAGCTGCTTGAAGCCCTGTCCCTCTTCGCCGCCCAGCAGGTTCTTGACCGGCACGGTGAAGCCATCGAAGCCGATCTCATATTCCTTCATGCCGCGATAGCCGAGAACCTCGATCTCGCCACCGGTCATGCCTTCGGCCGGGAAGGGGTTCTCATCGGTGCCGCGCGGCTTTTCCGCCAGCAGCATGGAAAGACCCTTGTAGCCGGGCTCCGCCGGGTTGGTGCGCACCAGCAGGGTCATGATGTCGGCGCGGACCGGATGGGTGATCCAGGTCTTGTTGCCGGAAACCGTATAGACCGCGTCTTCCCCTTCACCCGTCTTCACCGCGCGGGTGCGCAGGGAGGCGAGGTCTGAACCGGTGTTGGGTTCGGTGAAGACAGCGGTAGGCAGAACCTCTCCGGCCGCGATGCGGGGCAGATAATCGGCCTTCTGTTCATCCGTGCCGCCAGCGAGAATCAGCTCTGCCGCAATCTCGGAGCGGGTGCCGAGCGAACCGACGCCGATATAGCCGCGCGAGAGTTCCTCGGTGACCACACACATGGCTTCCTTCGGCATGCCGAGGCCGCCGAACTCTTCGGGAATGGTGAGGCCGAACACGCCCAGATCCGCAAGCTTGGAGATGATCTCCAGCGGGATATAGTCGTTCTTCAGGTGCCATTCGTGGGCGTGCGGGGCCACTTCCGTTTCCACGAAACGGTGCATCTCGCTGCGCATGGCCTCCATCGTCTCGTCGAGGCCAGCCTCGCCGATGGTGCCGGAGAAATGCGTGTTGCGGATGATCTGCGCCAGTGCGGCGCGGCTTTCAGCGGTGTTGGCGTGGGTGGCGAGTTCCGCGATGGCGGGATTTGCGCGCAGGGCGGTCTCGGCCTCGGCTGAAAGATACAGATCCGGCAGGCGCAGCAGCTCGCCCTGGCTCATGGGAATGCCGCCCAGAATCTGCGCCACATACTCCCCAAGGCCGATCTGGACGATGAGCTGTTCCAGCTGCCCGAACTTGCCGAGTTCGCTCAGCCGGTCCGCATAATGCACCAGCTCACGCACGGAGAAGACATAGGTGGCGAGCCAGGCCAGTCCATGGGTGGCGCGCTGCTCGCGCTCCAGCAGGGCAGAGGACAGGCGGCCATTCTCGCTCACCCGCCCACGCACCGCAGATGTGGCTTCCGTCAGCAGCTTTTCGAGCTGCGCGGTTGCTGCCCGGCCAAGGGCGACCGCATCAATGGAGCCATTCTCGCTCGGGTGGGACTCGGCGCTGCTGGACATGGAGCGTTTCCTCAATATGTGCGTTGCACAAATCCTAGTCCCGAGCTGTAAAAATGCCAAGGCACTGTCATATGGCAATTGGTCTGAAATTGCAGGTTTCCACGCGCCCCGACGGAGGTGGTTTTATCCGCGTTCCTGCAAGCTGAGATCCGTGAGACGGGTGGCCAGCTCATCCAGATTGATGTGGACATGGGTGCAAGCGGAAATAGCGGCGAACAGCGCCGTGAGGTCTGCGCCCGTGGCGTGGTCCAGCACACCTTCATCATTCAGGCGTTCTGCCCGCGCTTCCAGTGCGGCAACGCTCAGCCCAGCGGTTATGGAGACCTGTTCATCTGGCTCCTGCCCCTCCAGCCGGCGGGCCAGCATTTCCATATAGGCGCACAGGGCTGCGACGGCTTCATCCAGATCTGGCCCGATCTTTTCAGCCATGGGCGCGGGCAGGGGGTGCCCGGCGCTGCGCAGCAGAATGATGACGGAGTGCCAGAGGCGGCGACAACTGCGCACCACCGGGGCCGGGTCCGCATGGGCAGACCAGCGGCGTTCGGCACGCGCCTCGCGGGCTCGGCCATCGGCGGCGCGAAGAGCCGTGCGGATGCGCGCGCTCAGCCCATCCAGCCGGGTTGGTTCAAACGGGCGGCCGAGCAGCCCGTCACGCCCCATCACCAGCAGGGTCGAGCAGTGACGCACGGCCTCCGCGCAATTGGGAAACAGGAAGAACAGTGCGCGCGCGGGTAGGATAAGCAGCGCGCTGAGCACGCCGACAATGCCGCCAAGACCGATTTCCAGCAGCCGGAACAGCGCGGAAATCAGTGGCGTGGCATGGCTCGGGTCCGCCAGCAGCACGATCACGACCGTGACCGGGGCCAGCTTGAAGGCAGCGGAACGAGCCGCCAGCGTGCTGGTGAGCAGGATGCCGATGGTCAGCATCAGGAAGGTCATGTGTGGGTCCGGGCCGGCCACAAGTGCGCCAGCCACCCCCACCACACCGCCCACCAGTGTGCCCAGCGTGCGCTCCACCGCGATGGAGAGGCTGGCCCCCACGGTGGATTGCACGACCAGCACGGCGGTGAGCACGGCCCAGTAGCCATGGGGCAGTTCGATAAGAGTGGCGAGGCCATGCGCCACCAGCCCCGCCACACAGGCCCGCACCCCAAGCTTGAGGTGTGCAATGGTGATGAGCGAGGTCAGGGACTGCCGCAGGGAAGAGAACATGGACCTCGCCGGAAGAACGCGCGGGATGGCCGGATGAAGGCACATGATGGAAGCGGGAATAATGACGCGGTGCAAGAGGATAATCGAACACCGGGACATAATCACAAGAGAGGAACATCTGGCCATGTTCCATCTGAAACAGGCCGTGTCGGCTGCATCCATCCACATTTCATGCGCTGCGCCCGATCTTCCCGTGAAGCCATGCCCGCAACAGCTCCGACGGCTTTCGGGGTGTAACAGCCCTCCGGTTCGGACATGCTTTTCCGTGGATGAGTGGGGCTACTGCTCGGCGGCAAGCCGGCTTTCATGCATGGAGAGAACAGCACCGATCAGGAAGCACAAAGCCCCGATAAAGAGTTGTGCGTTGGCGGCGATAGCAATCCATCCGGCCTCAGGCCCCTGGGGTATGTAGGCAATTGTGGAGGCGATCATGAAGGCGACGCATCCGAGCAGGTTCACCGAGACGATCTGCCAGTCGAGATCCTGCGGCCTCCAGCTCCAGTAGCCCCGGCTTGTCTCGATAAAGGCGAGATAGGCGGAAACGAGGAACAGAATCGAGCCGATCACGCCGGGCACCCAGATCACGACGTCCTGCATGTCCCAGGACTTTGGTGCGTCAATGGCATCAAACGTGTTGAAATTGAAGGCAACAGTGCCGATGAACTGAGCGAAGGTGCTCAGCCATCCCAGATTATGGGGGCGCCAGCCGATCAGTTTCAGGCGCCCGTGCGGGGCATGAGCGGCGGGGTTGGTCGCGAACTCGCTCGCATTCGCCGCCTGCAGATTCTGGAGATAGCCAGCGGTGGTGAACGGGATCGATCCAGCGAAGAAAATGGCGTTGATGATCGGCACCGGCACGCCTGCGCCATCCGGCAGAACCGACAGCGCGCTTCCGAGCATGAACAGTGCGGAACCGATGGCAAAGATCAGTCCGACATACCAGTTGTAACTCTGGGTCTGCCAGAACGGGACGCGCACATTTTCCAGAGCACGGGCCTTGCGCACCAGACCCTTGCGGTGCTGGCGATCCCACCAGACGATATGCCTTCCTATGAGGTCATAGGTGCGGAAGGTAATGAATGGCCACGGTCCTAACCCATGAACCCGCGGTTGGGACGGATGCTCTGTGACGTCCTTCATGCGCGGTTTCCAGACAGATGTTGACCGAGTCATCCATACTTCAGGCCATTCCCCCATCCCAGATGAAAAGCGGTCGAGTGGCGCAGTTGTGTTGTGAGATGTGAAGCTGGCCCACGTCGTCGGCCTGATCTGCCCGGCTTCTGGCGCGCGTTTGTGTGGAAAATGGGCTGTGAGTGCAGTGTTCAGTTCGTGCATCCGGTGGCGTGGACTGACGATGGACATGTCTGGTTCCAAAGGCCAGAGAGTACAGGTGCGCCGCAGTTTTGTGGGGATTCCGGGTCTTGCCCCTCGTGCCTCGGGTGAAGGCGCACCCCGCTGTTTGCCGCAACAGGCCAACCAAGTCGTTGCGCTCTCTTGAATGTCTGCTTCCGGCTTTCATTGCTTCATTTGGCTGGGCGGGAATCACGCAATCTCGCCGCTTCTTTGCCGTGTCGGGCAAACCATGATTTGCTCCGCAGAGATGGCGTTGCCCCCTGTTGTGGACATCTGGCAGGCCCGGTTTTCGGCATTTCCTGTGCTCTATTTCATCCCTTCGCACTCTCCCTGACTTGCCATCTCGCCCGCAAAAGCCGATTTGAGGGGAGCAACCGGACGGGAGAGGCAATGCTGCGGCGCACCTATCACATCCTGATTGACGCGATCTGGGGGTTTTCCGCTGATGACGGCTGGGCGATCGCCAGCCATATCGCGTTGTCCGGGCTGATGTCGCTGTTTCCGTTCCTTATCTTCGTGACGGCTCTGGCGGGTTTCTTCAATCTCCAGCCACTCTCGAACGAGACCATCAGCCTGATGCTGGAGTCATGGCCGAAGCAGGTGGCGGAGCCGATTGGTCATGAGCTCCACAATGTCGTGAGCCAGGTGCGCGCGGATGTGCTGACCTATGGTGTCGCGCTGGCCATCTACTTCTCCTCCAATGGCATCGAGAGCCTGCGCGTGGGCCTCAACCGCGCCTATGGGGTGAAGGAACTGCGGGCATGGTACTGGCTGCGGCTGGAATCCATCGGCTATGTGCTGTTGGCGGGCGTCTCGTTTCTGGCGCTGTCCTTTCTCGTGGTGCTGGCCCCCCTGTTCTGGCAGATGGCGCTGAACCATGTGCCGGCCATCAAGCCCTTTGGCGGGCTTGTGACATTGGTGCGTTTTGGCGTCACCTCGATCATTCTGATCGTGGCGCTGCTGGTGGCCCATATGTGGTTGCCCGGTGGGCGGCGTGGATTCATGGATGTGACGCCGGGCATTATCGTCACGCTTGTGCTGTGGCTGGTGGGGGCAACGGTATTCGGCATGTATCTGGCCGAGTTCGCCAGAAATTATGTCACGACCTATGCCGGCCTCGCCTCGGTGATGATTGCGCTGGTGTTTCTCTATCTCACCTCGGTCATCTTCTTGTTCGGCGGTGAACTGAATGCCGCCATCGCGCGCGATCGTCAGGCCCGCATGCCCTATGATCCGCTGCCGCCGGAAATCACGCGCCTGCATTCGGGGCTGCACGAGTGAGCATTCGGCCGGGCGGTATCACTGCAGAAGCAGAGCCGTGGCAGGATGGCCGCCAGTCTCCCACCGCCCGCATGGTGCAGCGGGGTGTGCTGCGTCATCTCGCGGCGCTCGGTCTGGCGGGTATCACCGAGTTCGCCCTCGCCTCAGGCCGGCGGGCCGACATTCTCGCGCTGGACGGCAAGGGCGATGTGGTGATCGTCGAGATCAAATCCTCGGTTCAGGACTTTCGGACCGATGCCAAATGGCCGGAATATCGGGCCTTCTGTGACCGGTTTCTGTTCGCTGTCCCAATGGACTTTCCGGTCTCCATCCTGCCGGAGGATGCAGGACTTCTGGTGGCGGATGCTTATGGCGCACAGATGCTGCGCGATAGCCCGCGCCATCCTCTTGCGCCCGCCACCCGCAAGGCCCTGACCCTGCGTTTCGCGCGCACTACCGCTCAGCGTCTGTGCGCCATGCAGGACCCGGATATGGGCCGTTTTCTCGGCTGAACAGAAAACGGCCGGGGAGCAGAGCTCACCCGGCCGGATTTTCAGCAATATTGCCACAAGACGAAATGCCCTGCTCAGTCTGTCTCAGCGCGGTGCGCGCTTGGCGAGAATGCGCTGAAGCGTGCGGCGATGCATGGAAAGCCGGCGCGCCGTTTCCGAGACATTGCGCCCGCACAGCTCATACACCCGCTGGATATGCTCCCACCGCACCCGATCCGCCGACATGGGATTTTCCGGCGGAGTCGGCTTGTGGTCGGAATTCGCCATCAGGGCGGCGACCACGTCATCAGCATCGGCCGGCTTGGCCAGATAGTCGACCGCGCCCAGCTTCACGGCGGTGACCGCCGTAGTGATATTGCCATAGCCGGTGAGGACAATGGCGCGCGAGCCGGGTCGATGTTTCTTCAGCGCGGAAATGACATCAAGCCCGCTGCCGTCGCCGAGGCGCATGTCCACCACCGCATAGGCCGGTGCGCTTTCCTCGACCCGTGCAAGGCCATCGGCCACGCTCTCTGCGGTCTTCACCTCAAAGCCCCGGCTTTCCAGCGCGCGTGCAAGGCGCTGGAGGAAGGAGCGGTCATCATCCACGATCAGAACCGAGCGTTCCTCACCTGCTTCGAGCGGCAGTGTTTCTGTCATCCGTTCTGGCCCTCAAAGATCATCATTCAATATTGGCCCCAGCCTTGCGGCATGTCACGCTTTCTAGGTCGTGGAAAAGCCCGAAACGCGCCCTGTTCGCGCATCGTCACCCATCTCTATGGCCAATGCGTCGCGCGGCCAAGTGATCTTGATACGCGCGCCGGTTTCCGGTGGATGTCTGTTCTCATAAGTCAGGCTGGCGCCGGTGCGTTCCAGCAGGGTCTTTGCGATGAAGAAGCCGAGGCCGAGACCGCTCTCCTCATCCGGCTCCTGCCGGTCGCGCGCGCGGGAGGTGACATAGGGCTGGCCGATGCGCGCGCTGACCTCCGGCGCGAAGCCCGGACCATCATCCTGCACAACAACCACAAGGCTTGTCGGGGTCCACTCGGCGCTGATGTCGACCCGCGCAGAGGCGAAATCGACAGCATTTTCAAGCAGGTTTCCAAGCCCGTAGAGCAGGCCGGGATTGCGTGCAATGACCGGCGTGTTGGGTTCTTCCTGAACCATGACATGGATGGAAATGCCGAAATCTCGATGCGGTTCCACCACCTCTTCCAGCAGCTGGCGTACCGGCATGCGGTCAAACGGCGCATCCCCCGAGCCGAGCGAGGTGAGGGTTTGCAGAATGTCGCGGCAGCGATTCACCTGATCACGCAGCAGGGCCACATCCTCGGCATGGGGGCTATCAGGCGCGATGGAGCGCTGCATTTCCTTCACCACCAGCGCGATGGTGGAAAGCGGAGTGCCCAGTTCATGGGCGGCGGCGGCGGCAAGGCCATCCAGCGCCGAGATGTGTTGCTCACGGGCCAGCACCAGTTCTGTCGCGGCCAGTGCATTGCCCAGTTCGCGCGCTTCCTCCGTTACCCGCCATGAATACATGCCGATGAAGCCGATGGAGACAATGACCGCCACCCAGATGCCGGCCAGATACAGTTCCGGCAGCTGGGGCGGTGCACCATCAAACCAGGGCAGGGGCTGTGCCCAGAGCCCCACCACGCCGGCGCAGACCGCGACCAGCATGGCCAGCAGAATGGTGGTGGTGCGCGCCAGCGCCGTGGCCGAGATCATCACCGGGGCCAGATAGAGCAGCACGAAGGGGTTCTTCAGCCCGCCGGTGAGATAGAGCAAGGCGGTGAGCTGGAGCACGTCATAGGCCAGCAATGTGCCGGCCGCCTCATCGCCCAGCCGGCGCACCACCGGATATTTCATCCGCAGCACCAGGTTCACCAGCGCCGAAAGGGCGATCAGCGCGAGACAGGCGGTGATGGGCAGCGGGAAGTCCAGAACCAGGTTCACCACCACCACGGCGACCAGCTGGCCGGCCACCGCAAGCCAGCGCAAGCGAATCAATGTGTCGAGCCGCAGACCGGCAGAACGCCCCTGATGCGGGGTCGCGAAGGCTGGGGTCATTCTGATTCACTTTCAGTCAAGTTTGGAAGTGTAATGATTTGTGCAGAAATACGCGACATTGTGACCTCTTGGTCCTTGTCGTAGCCGCGACACTTTTTTAACCTTTGTCCAAATTGACCAATGAGGGGCTTTGACCCACCCTCTGCGGCCGAGAAACCCGCGAGGTTCGTATCATGGCCATCGGAGAGTTCACGGGCGCAGCCCATCTGGCGAAGCCCGCAAAGCCGGGCTCGACGTCGCCGATCTACTGGCTCTATGAAATGAGCAATGCGGCGCTTAACCCGTCCCGTGCCATGGCTGATGCCAGCCGGTTGATGCTGAAGAACCCGATCAACCCGGTTTCTCACACCACCTTTGGTAAATCCATGGCAGCCGCGTGTGAGCTGTTTGAACGCACCACACGGCGTTATGGCAAGCCGGACTGGGGCATCAGCCACACCATGTGTGAGGGCCAGCATGTGCCCGTCCACGTCAATACCGTGTGGAGCCGGCCCTTCTGTAACCTGCTGCATTTCGAACGCGCCTTCGACAAGCCGCCTCAGAGCCCGCAGCCCAAGCTGCTGGTGGTGGCCCCGGTATCTGGCCACTATGCCACGCTTCTGCGCGGCACGGTGGAGGCAATGCTGCCGAATCATGACGTGTATGTCACCGATTGGGTGGATGCGAAGCTGGTGCGTCTCGATCAGGGCCATTTCGGCCTGTCGGACTATGTGGACTATATCATCTCCATCTTCCACCGCCTGGGTGGAGACTGCCATGTGATGGCGGTTTGCCAGCCGGCCGTGCCGGTGCTGATGGCCGCTGCGCGCATGGAAGAGGAAGAAGATCCCTTCGTTCCGAAATCCATGATCCTGATGGGCGGTCCCATCGATACCCGTGAATCGCCCACCGCTGTGAATGCACTGGCGCAGGATCGCGGCATCGACTGGTTCAAGCGCAATGTCATCACCCGCGTGCCGTGGCCGCATCCGGGCGCGCTGCGTGAGGTGTATCCTGGGTTCCTTCAGCTCAATGGCTTCATGAGCATGAACCTCGACCGTCACCTTCAGGCCCATTGGGACCTGTTCCGCCATCTGGTGGATGGGGACGGCGACAATGTGGACAAGCATCGTGAATTCTATGACGAATATCTCGCGGTGATGGATCTGACGGCGGAGTTCTATCTCCAGACCGTGGAAAACGTCTTCATCACCCACTCCCTGCCCAAGGGCGAGATTCTGCACCATGACAAGGTGGTGAAGACCCATGCGGTGAAGCGCGTGGGCCTGATGACGGTGGAAGGCGAGAAGGACGATATCTCCGGCATTGGCCAGACCAAGGCCGCCCATCGTTTGTGCCCGAACATTCCGGAAGACAAGCGTGCGCATTATGAGCAGCCGGGCGTTGGCCATTACGGCGTGTTCAACGGCTCGCGCTTCCGCTCGGAAATCGCGCCGCGCATCCGTGATTTCATCCTCTCGCAGGAACTGCCAGAAGGCACGGCCCGCGAGACGATTGAACGCGATACGGTGGACCACGGACCGGAAGAGCCTGATGTGTTCGCTCTGCCGAAAAAGATCTCGGATCAGTATCCGCGCAACGCATCGGCCTGATCCGGCCATCCGTGCTTGTGTGTTGAAAGGCGCCCTTCGGGGCGCCTTTTTGTTGCGAAAGGCCGGAGGAGCCCCCATCTGGCGAGAGGTCGGATGGTTCTCATCACCAGCCAGCCTTGCGGGGCCTGCGCCCATGGAGCATTTTCGGGCGAGCGGATACTCGGTTCGCGTGAAATAAAGTGCCTCAACTCGACATATGGAGCGTTCTCCGAATTCGCTGAAGCGGAGAAGGCTCAAGCCGCCCATGATGGCCCTCTTATGGGGCGGACGCCGGAAAACACGCCGACAATGAAAACGAATCCTCTGACCGCGGGTCTCATGAAGCTGTTGCGCCGTCAGGATCGTGCGCCTCCTGCCGAGAAGGCGGACACACTCGAGCTGGTTCTGGATGGAGAGGTGACGCCTGTTTTCATCCGTCGCCATGCGCAGGCGCGTCGGCTGACCCTGCGGGTGCGGGTGGCCACGCGCGATGTGGTGCTGACAGCCCCGCCCCATGTCTCGCTCGCCAGTATTCGCGATTTCGCAGACCGCCATCGGGAATGGGTGCGGGTGCGGCTGGTGCGGCTGCCGGATGTGGTGTCCTTTGTTGATGGTGCAATGGTGCCGGTTCGGGGTGTTCCTCACCGCATTGTGCATCAGCCGAATGCGCGTGGAACAGTCTGGCTGGGTGATGGACCAGAGCCCACCCTTCATGTGGCGGGAGAAGAGCCGCATCTGGCACGGCGCGTCTTCGATTTCCTGAAGCGGGAAGCGCGCGCGGATCTGGTGCAGGCCGTGCAGCGCCATGCGGCTGCGTTGGGCGTGCAGGTGAACCGCATCACCCTGAGGGATACAGCCAGCCGTTGGGGCTCCTGCTCCTCGAAGGGGGATCTCTCCTTTTCGTGGCGGCTCATCCTCGCCCCGCCCATGGTGCTGGACTATCTGGCGGCCCATGAGGTCGCGCATCGGCTGGAAATGAATCACAGCCCGCGTTTCTGGCACGCGGTTGAACGGGTCTTTCCCGCGCGGTTTCAGGCCGAGGCATGGCTGCATACCCACGGTGCCAGCCTGCATCGCTATGGCGGTGAAGGTGTTAGCGGCAGATGATCCGGCACGAGGCTAGAGCTGGAGCATTTTCGCGCGAAGCGGCTACCCGTTCGTGTGAAGACCGTGGAGCCATTCAGCGCATGGGGCCCTTTGTCCGCTTCAATGAAACAGAGAAAGGCTCTGGCAGAGCATAAATTCTGCATGCCGCGATCACATCTCGCCTTATGATTCGTGATGGCGCGCTAACGGACCTTGTCGCTCGCTACTAACAGAACATGGCCTCATACGCGCGACCCCCATCTTTGGGCTGGTCCCAAATGGGTTCGTTCAACTGCCGTAGGGGCTGAACCACAGGCCCATGGCATCAGAAGCAAGGGCCTTGAATCTTACTCCGGTCCTTCGTTTTCATCCAGCTTCTGGGGTGGGCTCGCGCGCAGGTGCTGGGTGATCCATGACAGGTCCGGGTCCACGATCCCCAGTTGCTCCAGGGCGGCGGCGGTGGAGATCACATAGTCCGCATTTGGACCCGCACAGCCATGAGAGCGCCGCACGAGATGCAGTTGCTCTTCCCGGGACAGGCCGCCTGCATATTGCGCATGGCCCTTATTGGCGAGATAGGCCAAGGCCGGAGCCATGCGCCCGCTGCCATCCAGCATCTGAATCCGCCGCACGGTTTCCCGGTACACCCCGGAAATCTGCTCGCGTTCAGTCAGATAGGCATGGGTGCGCGGCCAGTCCTGCGGCGGCACGCGATAGGCAATGCCCCGGCATGAGCCGCCGGTTTCCAGTCCCAGCACCAGCCCCGGCTTTTCGGGGGTTCCGCGATAATGGTGGGAATAGACGCACAGCGCCCTGTGCGCGCCGATCAGGCGGGCTTCACAGCGTTCCACATAATCGAAACCCGGATTCCACATCAGCGAACCATAGGCGAACACCCAATGGTCATGGTTCGGTGCATTATCTTCGGGCATGATAGGGCGGCTGCAGTCCGGCATTGACACAATCTCGTCTGCGTCGCCTAACAGGGGCAACCCTGACCTGCAAGTCATCCTTGCACTTTCAACCGGACAGACCAACCCGGAACTGAAACCGAGGCCCCATGACCGCCACGACCCCTTCCTCCTCTCGCCGCCGCTCCCAGCTGGTTCTCGTCCTCATCGGGCTGGTGGTGCTGGTCGCCGTCGGCTGGGCGGGCGCCTGGGTCTATGCCGCCAACCGGGTGGAAAAGGAGATGGATGCCTGGATTGAGCGCGAAGCCAAGGAAGGGCGGGTCTGGGCCTGCGCTGACCGTGCGCTCGGCGGCTTTCCTTTCCGGCTGGAACTGAACTGCGGTACGCCAAGCCTCACCACCACGTCTGGCGAGGCCCTGCTCATCACCACCAGTTCGGCCCGCGCCACGGCGCAGGTGTGGTCTCCCAACACGATTACCGCTGAATTTGCATCGCCGGCGCGGATCGAGAACAAGACCACCAGTGAGGTTTTCACCGCCACATGGCAGGCCCTGCGCATGGGCGGCGTGGGGGACACCAGCGGCCGGCCCCAGCGCTTTTCCCTGCATGCGAACGGGCTGAATGTCGAGCAGGTGCAGGCCGACAGCAATACGCCGCTGGGTTCGGTCGAGCAGCTCGATTTTGCGACCCGCCTGCTGCCCCCCACAAAGGTCGGCCCGGAAGATGTGGAGTATAATGCCACCCTGACCGGTGCGAAGACGCCGGTTCTTGCAGCTTTCGGAGAAAAGGGGCCGGTCAATCTCGCTCTTGCAGGGGTCCTCACCTCCGCCGCCAATCTCAAGCCCATGCCTTTAGAACAACGCCTGAAGGTCTGGGCCGCAGGGCAGGGTGAAGCGAGGCTGACCCAGCTTGCCATCACGTCTCCCTCTGTTGCGGTCAGTGCGCGAGGCATTGTTTCGCTGGATCCGCAGGGACAACTGAATGGCAATCTCACTCTTGGCTTCGCCGGTTTCCAGCAACTGGCCGGGCAACTCGGTGCTGCCGGCGTCATCCCCGGTGAATTGGCGCCCATGATCGGCGCGCTGGCGATGGTGGGCCAGCCGGCAGATGTGGACGGGCGCAAGGGTGTGTCCTTCCCTCTGTCTTTCAAGGGCGGGCGGCTGAGCCTGTCTGGCCTGCCCGTGGGCCGGGTGCCTCCCGCCTTCTGAGGTGGGGAGCGCTCTCTTCCCAGTTTCATCCTCCCTGAACATGAAACCCGGACGAAGGGTGCACAGCATGCCTGCGCGCCCTTCCCCCCCGCCCGCGAACGGGCTATGAGGGCGCAAATCCTGGGCCGACCCTGACAGCGAGCCTGCCATGACAGAAAACAACCTTTCCACCACCGAAGAAGCCCAGCTTCAGGCCATGGTTCTGGCCCGCGCGCTTCCCCATATGCAGCGCTACGATGATGCCATCGTGGTGGTGAAATATGGCGGCCACGCCATGGGCAATGAAGATGTCGCCCGCAGCTTCGCTCGCGATATCGTGCTGCTGGAACAGGCCGGGGTGAACCCGGTTGTGGTCCATGGTGGTGGGCCGCAGATTGGCGCGATGCTGGAGAAGCTCGGCATCAAGTCGCAGTTCGCGGCGGGCCTGCGGGTGACCGACAAGGCCACGGTGGAAATCGTGGAAATGGTGCTGGCCGGCTCCATCAACAAGCAGATCGTGGGCTTCATCAATGAAGCCGGCGGCATGGCTGTTGGCCTGTGCGGCAAGGATGGCAACATGGTGCGCGCCCGCAAGGCCAGCCGCACTTTGGTGGATTCCGACAGCAAGATCGAACAGATCGTGGATCTGGGCTTCGTGGGTGAACCGGACACGGTGGATACCACCGTGCTGGACCAGATCCTGCGCCGTGAAATCATCCCCGTTCTCGCCCCCGTGGCGGCGGCCAATGATGGCGGCACCTATAATGTGAATGCAGACACTTTCGCGGGTGCCATTGCCGGTGCGCTGAAGGCCAAGCGTCTGCTGCTTCTGACCGACGTGCCCGGCGTGCTGGACAAGGACAAGAAGCTCATCCCCCACCTCACCATCGCTGAGGCCCATGGGCTGATCGCCGATGGCACCATTTCCGGCGGGATGATTCCGAAGGTGGAAACCTGCATCTATGCTCTGGAGAAGGGCGTGGAAGGCGTCGTCATCATTGATGGCAAGGTGCCGCACTCGGTTCTGCTGGAACTGCTGACCGACCATGGCGCGGGCACGCTCATCACCCACGGGTGATGGTGCGGGTTTCGATCGTGAGGGCGTTGGGCTAATTGGCCCCGCCTGAGTTCTGGAATATCTCCGGATGACGTGAGTATCGCTTCGCCCGGATATGTGACCCTTCAACAGGTTGGATCGTGCCGCAGTTTCAATAAAATAGTGAGCAGCTCTAAAGGCGCGTGGCTTTTCAGCTCCGCGCCTTTTTTATTGATGTGTGGAGGTGTGTTTTGGAGCGCATGGAGAGTGGCTTCGCCCACTGCCAGTCTCTGGCTCCCCCGGCCCGTACCACGCCAGAAATGCCACATCAGGGTTCGTTGCTGGCCGGCTTTTTACCGCGTGTTTGCAGGCACCGTGGTCGCGCCTTCCCCGAGCGGGCGCTGCATCAGAACCGTGTCGATCCACCGCCCGAACTTGAGGCCGGTGGCGGGAAGGGTGCCGATCATGTCGAAGCCGCAAGCCCGATGCAGGGCGATTGAGCCTGTATTGGCGCTATCACCGATGGCCGCCACCATTTGCCGGAAGCCGCGTGCCGTGCACTCCACCATCAGGGCCTCAAGAAGCGCGCGCCCGATGCCGCGCCCGCGGGCATCGGCTTCAAGATAAATGGAATTCTCCACCGTATGCAGAAAGGCCGCTCGCGCACGAAAGCTTCCCGCATAGGCATAGCCCAGAATGCGACCATCCTCTTCCGCGACAAGAAATGGATATCCGGCTGCTTCCAGAACCTGTTGCCGGTGCGTCATTTCCTCAAGGCCGGGTGGTTCGGTTTCGAAGCTGGCTGTTCCGGTGCGCACCGCTTCATCATAGATGGGGGTAATGGCCGGCATGTCTCCGGCCTCTATGGCGCGCACCTTCATGTCTATCTCCGCATCGTCCCTTCACCGGCCCAGACTTATCGCGCCACAGGTCGCTGCGGCACAAGCCCGGGGCAACGCAATTCAGCTGCACCCATAACAAAAAGCCCCGGCGGGTGCCGGGGCTTCCTGTGTTCTCTCTGACAACCGGGGCAAGGCCCCAGCAGGTCAGTTATTGGAGCGACCACCGAAAAGCTGGAGCAGCATCATGAACATGTTGATGAAGTCCAGATACAGGCTCAGTGCGCCCATGATGGCCTTCTTGCCCATCGTGGTGGAGTCGTCGCCAGCGAAATACATCTCCTTGATGCGCTGGGTGTCGTAGGCGGTGAGACCCGCGAACACCAGAACGCCAACCACGGACACGATGAACTGAAGCAACGAGGAGCCGAGGAAGATGTTGACCACCGAGGCGATGATGATGCCGAACAGGCCCATCATCAGGAACGAGCCCATGCCCGAAAGGTCACGCTTGGTGGTGTAGCCATACAGGCTCAGCGCACCGAACGTAGCCGCAGTGATGAAGAACACGCGCACGATGCTCTCGTGCGTGTAGACGAGGAAGATGGTGGAGAGCGAGATGCCCACCAGCGCCGCATAGACCCAGAAGGTGGTCTGCGCCGCGGAGACGCTCATGCGCTCCACACGGAAGCTGAGGAAGAATACGGCGGCCAGCGGCGCCAGCATCACCACCCACTTGAGCGGGCTGACGAACAGCGTGTAGCCGATCTGGGTCAGCATAATATCGCCGGACACCCGCGCCACTGCCTGCGCCGGATCCGTCGTGACAGAGAGCATGTACACACCGAGCGCGAACAGGCCGGTGATGGCAAGGCCAAGCGCCATATAGTTGTACACGCTCAGCATGTAGCTACGCAGGCCCTGGTCTATCTCGGCCTGCGAGCGCGCCACCGACGAATTCCAGCGGCCGGCGACGTGACGATCATAATCGGACATCGTCGTTCCCTTTTCAGAACTCTTGCGAACCGTCGGCGAGGCCCGCTCCGGGCCTGCTGGTTCACCCCGCAATATGGTGGGTAACGTGCGGCGCGGCAAGACAATCCCACATGAAATTTACGCAAGGTCATGCCATCGGCCAATTTTACCACAGCCGGAAATATGCATAAGGTTGTATCAACCTGAAGGGCCCAATACTGTGATTCTGCACCAGTTCTATTCCCAGCGCATGGCCGTGATGGCGCTGGGTCTGGTGTTTACCGGCTTGGCTCCGGGGGCAGTGCAGCATGCGCATGCGGGCGCGTGGACCATGGAGGAGGGCAAGGGGCAGGCGATTCTGCAAACCAGCATCATCACCTCCAGCCAGAGTTTCGGTCCCAAATCCGATATCTATTCCAGCCGGCCTTTTGAGAAGGTCGAGGTGAACCTCGTGTTCGAATATGGCGCGCGGGATTGGCTGACCCTGATTCTCGCCCCCCAATATCTGCATGTGAAACTGGGCGAACCGGATCGCTCCACCTATTCCGGCCCCGGCTACATTGATGCCGGCGCGCGGGCCCGCCTGTGGCAGGATGAAACGCGTGTGGTTTCTGCGCAGGCCGTTGTACGGGTTTCCGGCACTGGAAACTCCAGCAGCGCCGCCGCAACCGGCAATGAAGATGCAGAGCTGGATCTGCGGCTTCTGGGCGGCTTCTCCTTCGACCTGTTCGGGCGTGCTTCTTATCTTGATGTCCAGGTGGCGGAGCGGCTGCGCTTTGGTGATCCGCCCGATGAATTCCGGCTGGATGCAACCCTTGGCGTGCGCACCGCACCGCGTTGGCAATTGCTATTCCAGTCCTTCAATGTGATTTCACAGGGGGCGGGGAAGGGGCCGTACTTCAACCGCTCCTATGAATATTACAAGGTGCAGATGGGCGCGGCGTGGGATCTGAACCCCACCCTGACGCTCCAAGGTGCCATGGTCAGCACGGTGTTCGCCCGCAATGCGCCGCTGGAACACGGGCTGGTGATGAGCGCGCTCTATCGGTTCTGAGTTGCCGCGAGCAGTTTTTGCCCCATGCGACCCGCACCCAGCAGTCCTGGTGTGGCATGGGTGATGACATGCACCGGCACGCGCGCCAGCCGCTCTGCAAAGGGCGGGTGATCCTCAAAAGCCGTACGCAATGGGCTGTCTGCCATCAGAGGGGCCAGAGCCCGCCCGATGCCGCCGCCAATATAGACACCGCCACGCGCCTCGAACGCGAGGGTGAGATCACCCAGCACCCGCCCCAGCACGCGCAGGAACAGGTCGCACGTCTCGCGCTCTGTTCTCCGCCCATCCGTTGCGGCCTTGATGAGGGTGTGGGAGGACAGGCGCTCGCCTGAAAGAATATAATGCATGCGCTCCAGCCCCGGGCCAGAGAGCACATGCTCCACCGCCACCGCACCCAGATCGCGCACCAGATGGGCCAGCAGGCGGGCTTCATCCGTTGTCACAGCACCAAAGCGCATATGACCTGCCTCGCTCGGCAGTACCGAGATGCCGACTGCTGCTTCGCCCATGCGTGGCGCATCCGGCAGGATAAGTGCTGCACCAAGACCCGTACCCGGGCCGCACACCAGCGCCGGGCCGGAAAGGCATGTCGCCGCGCCGCCGCGCCAGACCCCGACGGGCATCAGGTCTGCCCGGCCCAGACAGGGTACGCCGTGGGCCAGTGCGACGAAGTCGTTCACCACCTCAAGCGCATCCAGTTCCAGTGCTGTGATGAGTTGGGCAGGAGAAAAGCGCCATGCCCGGTTGCTCAGGCGCAGTTCCTCCCCTTCCACGGGGCAGGCCACCGCCAGAACGGCAACACGGGGGCGCGTCTGGGCACCTGTATCAAGGCAACTGCGCAGCAGATCTTCCAGCGAGGCGTGGCTGTCATTGCTTTCAAGGCGAACATCCACGGGCACGCCATCGCGCCCCGCGCGGGCCAGCCGCGTGGTGGTGCCGCCAATATCTGCCAGCAAAAGGGGAAGGGTCGTGCGTGTGGTCATGATGCGTGCGGCTGCCGGATCAGGCGACTGCATCCAGTTCCTCATCACTCAGGCTGCCAGGTACGATGGTGACAGGCACGGGGAAGCGGGCGGCATGGGAACTGGCGAGTTGGGATACCAGCGGTCCCGGTCCTTCCTTGCCGGTGCCCGCGCCCAGAACCAGAATGGCGATGTCCCGGTCCTCGGCGATGAGGGCGGCGATAGCATCGGCCTTGTTGCCCTCGCGAATCACGCATTCCGCTGAGACATCCGCCACCTGTCGGGCGCGAGCGGAGAATTTTTCCAGTCGGGCGCGGGCTTCATCTTCGGCCTCCGCGCGCATCAGGTCGGCGACACCCAGCCATTGCTGGTTTGCGCCGGGAAGCTCCAGCACCGCCAGCAGCACAAGCCCGCCCTGCGTATGTGCGGCGCGGCGGCAGGCATAATAGACAGCGCGATCGCACTCCGGCGTTTCATCCACCACCGCCAGAAACTTCCGGCGATGACCGGGCTCATAACTCTGTCGTGTTGAGGTCATCGGTGCCTTCGCCCCGCCTGCGCGCTTATTCCAGTCACAGGATTCGCACAGACCGAACCCGGTATGGGTTCATTCGGCGGATCATGCTCTGGCCAGAGCAACATGTTGCCATGGGCCGGCGTGCGGGTGGGAGAGAAAAATGAAGGCATGCGCCTTGGCCGTTGCGTATGGGTTTGCGATCCGCAGGCGGGGCAGTGCATGATTCAGGCTGGGATTGTGTGACTTTCAGTCATTCTCATGAGGTGAGAATGCGAGCCGCCACACAATAAAACGCATGGACAGGAGAATGCCGTGACCTCTTCCAGCCCGGTCAATGCCGCCATTGATCTTACGCTTGAAACCGCACAGGCTATGTTGAATGCGGCCCGTGCCGAAGCGCGGACGCGGCGGCTCAACCCGCTTGCCATCTGCGTTCTGGATGCACGGGGTGCAGTGAAGTGCACGATCGCCGAAGATGGCACCAGCCTGAAGCGCAGCGAAATTGCGCGCGCCAAGGCGGAAGGTGCGCTGGCACTGGGCGTTGGTTCGCGCGCCCTGCTGGGCCATGCGCGGGACCTGCCGTTGTTCATGAATGCTGCGACACTGGTGCTGGGCGGTGCGCTCATTCCAGCGCCAGGTGGTGTTCTTGTTCGCGCCAGAGATGGGCGGCTTCTGGGCGTGGTGGGAATCTCCGGGGACAGTTCGGACAATGACGAGGCTTGCGCCATTGCCGGCATTACCGCAGTGGGCCTCACGGCTGATCCTGGTGAGGAATGATCCCCGCGTGGTCAGGCTTGGAGCCGGGATAAGACATAACAAAGCGGATGCAGTCTTTGGAGAGACTGCATCCGGTCGTGGTCAGAGAATCTGCGCGGCATCCTCGAAGGACAGGCGCGGCAGACGCTCGAAGATCTTTTCGTGGTCGCCATGGCCGAGGGCGGCAATGAAGTTGGACTTGAACTTGCCATCTGCGAAGAAGGTGGCGTCTACCTTCGCATTGTCGAAGCCCGACATGGGGCCGACATCCAGCCCCGCCGCGCGGGCCGCAAGGATGAAGTAGCCGCCCTGAAGGGAGGAGTTGCGGAAGGCCAGAGGCTCAGCCGCTGCTTTGTCCTTCGCGAAATAATCACGATAACCGGGATTGTGCGGGAACACTTCCGGGATTTTTTCGTAGAATTCAGTGTCATAGCCAACAATGGCGATGACCGGTGCGGCGAGCGCCTTGATGTTGCCTTCCGAAAGCGCCGGACGCAGACGCTCCTTGGCTTCCGCGCTGCGCAGGAACACGAAGCGTGCGGGCTGCGCATTCAGCGCGGTCGGGCCATGCTTCAGCAGGTCATAAACCTCACGCAGTTCAGCGTCGGTCACCGGCTTGTCGGTCCAGCCATTGTGGGAGCGGGCGTCACGGAACAGGCGGTCAAGAGCCGCGCCATCAATCTTGTAAGGCATGAGGTTGTAATCCGGACATTAGATCAGATGGGTGAGATGTAGGCCTGCGGACAGGGGGCGACAACCGCCTCTCATGCAAGGCGGGCGTTGCATTCATGCAAAGAGCCGGCTTGTGCGCGCGAAATTTATGCCCGCGCGAGTTCCCGCGGGCATGACAAGACGAAGAAACAGACAGCTTGTGCGTGCACCGGCGGGGCTATCCATGCGCACTGGCCCAATTATTCGTGCATCGTTTCAGAAGCAGGATTTTCTGCGGTATGCGTTCGTGCTGATGGCGTTTGCCATCAGAGGTCAGCAGGTGTGCGTCTGTTGGAAAGCCAACCTCAAAGGACCTGCCGATTGCAGGTGCAGCCATTGGTCGTCGCGTAACACCCATATGCACGGCCTGTCATCCGCACTCAGGCCGCGTGACGACTCCGGCAAGGGGCATGAACCACAGCAGGCGCACTGCGTTCCGTGCGCACCTGTGTGGGTTTCTCGGTGGTCGCCGGACGCACAGAGCGCTCCATCAGACGACGCAGGGCCGGAGCGGGCTGGTTGCCGAACACATGGATGTGGATTTCATCGCCATCCAGTCGTCGGGTTGCCTCTTCCGCCGCAGGCCCGGTTGGCCCAGCCCACATGGCGATGGAGCCAGCCGGTGTACGCCGCGCAACCACTGCGATCGCATCTGGATAGCTTGGGGCATCATCGGGGCCATAGACCGAAAACACGTGCCGCATACCATCCTCATCCCGCCAGAAGCGGTAGCGCGCGCCAAAAGCGCGCGCCTGTTGGCCATTGAGGCAACCGGCATCAGCCAGGGGGATGAGGATCGAATCAGCCGTGTTCATGTGAACGAAACTAGAACATCAGTTTTTCCCGATCAAGAGTTTTCCACAGGGGTGGACAGTGGGGATGTTCCTGTCCTGTTCACGTGTGGACAAGTCTGTCTGGAATGGTCGTTCTAATTTCGAATTTTCTGATTTGCCTGAATGCTTTACGGTTGGTTTGGCATCTGTGGCGCGCGTGCGCCGAGTTCTGTAAGTCCTTCATGGAGAAGCAGGTTGCTCGCGGTCTCGATTTCGTTCTCCAGACGTGTGGAAAACTCGGTGCGAGACAGGCCGGCGGGAATGGCCGGGAGTATCTCGACCCGAATGGTACCCGGGTGCAGGATGAAGGCGCGGCGGGGCCAGAACAGGCCGGAATTCAGCGCAAGCGGAAGGCAGGGCACCTTGAGGCTGGTGTAAAGAAAGGAAATGCCTGTCTTGTAGTCTGGCGGAGCGCCGGGTGCGCGCCGGGTGCCTTCGGGAAAGATGACAATCTGGCGACCTTCCTGTGCCGTTTCCCGTGCACGCCGCGTCATGTCCCGCAGGGCTGATGGTCCGGCGCTGCGATCGACCGGAATCATGCCGAGCTTTGTCAGATACCAGCCGAACACCGGGGTTTTCAGCAATTCCTGCTTGAGGATGAAGGCTGGATCCCGAAACACGCCCAGCAGCGCCATGGTTTCCCATGCGGACTGATGCTTGGCGCCGATCAGCAAAGGACCCTCAGGGATATTCTCCTGCCCGCTGATCTGCGTGTGAATGCCGCATATGACGCGCAAGAGCCATTTCAGCGCCGCCAGCCAGGACCTCACGATGATGTCCCACATGTTGCGCCGGGAGAAGAAAGGCAAGAACGGGAGGAAGACCAGCAGGTACAGGGTCGTGACAGTGTAAAAGCAGATATGGAACAGCAGCGAGCGGATGGCTGTCACCTGTTGGCTCCCGGTCTTGATGCGCGGCGCATGAAAGCCGGCATATGGATGGTGCAGGCAGGTCCACGTCCGGATAATTCGAACGGGTCTGGCTCTGGTATGCGTCGCCCTCTCATGGAGCCGGTGGCGCCTGATCGGCCCGTGGCGTCTGGGCGAGGCTGCTCAAACGCTAGAATCGCAGAGCGTGCCTTCATCCGTCGGATCCGTGCGTGCTCTAGAGCATTTTGTACGGGCTTAGAAGGTCCAATGCCGCAGGTTCAGTGCGTACGGGTGGTTTGTTCTGTTCCCGTGGCAAGCACATTATCCGCCTCAACAGGCTTGGGTTCCGCCGGCGGAATATGCACCACGGCCTGGGCCGGACGGATCTTGAGCTGGGCCATCAGATATTTGAGATATTCCTTGAACAGGAGCTGGACCAGCACCGGGTCACGCCACCAGCTTTCGGCTTCCATGCGCGAGGTGACGACCGGATAGGCGCTCAGTTCCACATCCGGCAGGGAGCGATTGAGTTCCACCAGTGCACGCGGCATGTGCCATGTGGAGGTGACGACCACCAGTGAGCGGAACTTCATGGCGCGTGTCCATTCCGCGGCTTCGATCGCATTGCCACGCGTGTTGAGCGCCTTGTGGCCAAGATCAATGCAGCAGGAAATCAGGGCCTCTCCATCGGGAAGCGCGCGGCGCAGTTCTCCGGGTGAGGTGGTGGGGTTTACGCCGGTGATGAGCAGGCGCTGGCCATAGCCCTTGGAAAGCAGAGACACCGCATCGCTCACCCGTGAATCCCCACCGGTGAGCACGACGATGGCATCCATTGGCTTGATCTGCCGGGGTTCTCGTGTCGCGATTTGGGTGGTGAAGGCGAGGAAGCCGCCCAGCACGACCACGGCGCTAAAACCAACCAACAGCAGAAGAACGATAAGCACACGACTCCAGAGCCGCCACCGCTTGCGTGGCGGCGTATCTTTCGGGGCGGGCTGCATGTCTTTCGGGCCGGCTCCGGATACAGGGGCGTTCCGGTCGTTCTGGGTCATGAATCAAGAATGCCGGGGGATTGCGGCACAGACGAGGACGAGACCGCACGGGCCAATCGACATGAGGCATTGAACCTGAGGTGGTTCACTGAATGGTCCTCAATGTGCGGTAAACCGTGATGCGTGAGGTGAAAGCCGTTGCCAGCGCCACCATGATGACAACCAGCGCGATGCCGATGAAGCCGGCGACGCCGGGGTCCAGCCAGACCAGAATGCTGGGGTTATCCGGATCTCCGGAAAGGCCGAAGCGCGGCAGGGCGGTGATGATGGCGAACAGCAATGCCGCCAAAATACCGCCCAGCAATCCGCCCTGCGCGCCGATCTTCAGGAAGTGGCGCTGGAACTGGGCCGCTATGAACCCATCCTTCGCGCCCACAAAATGAAGCACTTCCACCACGGTCCGGTTTGTGGCGACAGCCGCGCGGGTGGCGAACACCACGGTGAGAACCGTTGCCATGCCCACCAGCGCCAGCAGGCCGATGCCAGCCAGCGTCACCCCTTCGGCCATGGCGCTGAGGCGATGGGACCACATGCGGTGATCGTCCAGGGTCGCGGTGGGAATCTGGTCGCCCAATGTGCGTTTTAGAGCGGAAATGTCGAGCGGGGTCACGCCATCGAGGCGCACCACCACCATGCGCGGCACCGGAAGCTCTCCCAGATCGAGGCCGGAACCGAGCCAGGGTTCCAGCAACTGTCCCGTCTCGGCCTGAGACAGGATATGGGTGCTGGCGACACCGGGAGTCTTGCCGGCGATCGCAGCGGCCAACGCCACCTGTGCATCGGTGGCTTTCGGGTCTCCGGCGCGAATCTGGATCGTGATTTCGCGCGTCACATCTCCCCGCCATTGGCCGGCGGTGGTGCGCACCGCAAGAGCTGCACCCATGGTGATGCTGGCGAGAAAGGTCATGATGGCGACCACCGCGATCAGCGCCCGCCCGGCAATGGTGGAGCGGGGCACGATGGAGGTCATGGGGCGCGGCTTGGCCGTGGGGCGTGCAGCGGGCGTAACGTCCGGCCCCACGGGTTCGGATGGCGGGGAGGCGCCCTTGTCCGCGCCTTTGCCCGCACCCGCGCTGACGGCGCTCTCCTCGCGGGAGGTATCCTTGAGCGCGGGCACCGTCTCCCGGATCGTTGGGGTCGCCTGGGTGCGAAAGCTGCCCTGCTGGCGCGCGTGTCCATTCTCAATGCCGATGTCATGCTCGGCATCGGAGGAGGGGGAAGCCGGTTGGCCGGCACCGGTTCTGGGCGTTTCAGTCATAGACGTAGAGCCGTCCGTCCGCGATCACGAGGCGCCTTGCGTCATACTGGTCCATGAGCGCGATGTCATGGGTGGCCAGCAGCACCGAGGTTCCGGTCTTGTTGAGTTCGATGAAGAGGCGCAGCAGGCGGCGGGCGAGGGTCGGGTCCACATTGCCGGTGGGCTCATCGGCCAGCAGGAATTCGGGCCGGCTGATGAGCGCGCGGGCAATGGCGGCACGCTGCTTCTCGCCGCCCGAAAGCACCGGGGGCAGCACATCCTTGCGCTCGCCAAGCCCCACCCAGCTCAGAAGTTCGGTGACCTCGGCGCGATAGCTGGCTTCCTCCTTGCCCGCAACGCGCAGGGGCAGGGAGACGTTCTCATAGGTGGTGAGGTGGTCCAGCAGGCGGAAATCCTGAAACACGATGCCGATGCGCTGGCGCATCGCGGCCACTTCGTCCGGGGAAAGCGATGAGACATCGCGCCCGAACAGGGTGATGAGCCCGCGCGTGGGCTTGAGGGAAAGAAAAAGCAGGCGCAGCAAAGTGGTCTTGCCCGCACCGGATGGACCGGTGAGGAACTGGAACGAACGGGGCTCGATGTTGAAGGTCACATCCTTCAGCACCTCGGCCCCCATCCCGTATCTCAGGCCGACATTCTCGAACCGGACCAAAAGCGCCCCCGTCTCAATCGCATGGTCGAATCGCCCAGGGCGTGTTCGGATCAGATCTTGCTGCGAAGCGATCTGTAAAACCGTTCTCTCTTCTATACTTTAAAGACCGGTAGGGCTCTAGCACCGCGATGCAAAAGCCAGGGGGGGCATCCATCGTGCGTGCTGCCCGTTCCTGCCTCTCGCGCACTGGTGGCTTCGGGTTGCGGCGGAAAGGCGGCAGAAGTGATGGATGGTCTCAAAAATAGAGAGATGGTTGTGCAGTAAGGTAAATGCCGTCCGTTTCTGGCTTCAGCTTCCAGCCGTCCCATGGGTTTGCACGGATACTGGCCGGGTGCAAAGCCGGTGGAAGAGAGGAGGGAGGCATCTTCCCGATGCGGGTCGAGGTGGCGCTGTGCGCTCTCCTGACGTAAGCTGCGCATGAAAATGTGCATCTTGTGCGAGCAGGGGCTGGCGAACCCGGCCCGGCGACGTACATAAAGGGACAGGCAGATTGCGCGGTGCGGTGCATCGGCGGAATCTGGTCTTTCTGAAGTCAACAGGCTCGCGGCTCTGGCCGTTGCGCCAAAGGCATGGCGAAGCAGTGTTCGACCTTACCACGATCATATTCCTGGCTTTGGCCGTCTTTATCTTCATCCGTTTGCGCGGCGTTCTGGGCCAGCGCACGGGCCGGGAACGGCCGCCCTATGATCCCTATTCATCAAAGGATCAGGCGCCGCCGCGGCCGGAGGGTGACAATGTGGTCTCCCTGCCTGGCCGCCAGCCCGCTCCGCCCCCGCCGGTTCAGGTGGATGCGGCCAATGAGGACAGTGATGAACCCCCGGCCTATCGCTGGGAAGGTGTTGCGCCAGAAGGCAGCCCTGCTGCCGCCACGCTGGACGCCATCGCCCGTGCGGAGCCGGACTTCGACGCCAAGCACTTCATCTCCGGCGCGCGTGCGGCCTATGAGATGATCGTGACCGCTTTCGCCAGCGGTGATCGCAATATGCTGAAGGATCTTCTGGCGAAGGATGTCTATGAAGGCTTCGTCTCTGCCATCAATGATCGCGAGAGCCGGGGTGAGGTGATGGAGTCCCGCTTCGTCGCCATCGAGAAGGCGGATCTGGAGGAGGCCGCAATGCGCGGAAACTCCGCCCAGCTGACCGTTCGTTTCGTGTCCCAGCTCATTTCCGTCACGCGTGACAGCAATGGCAATGTTGTGGACGGCAGTGAAGACACTGTGGGCGATGTCACCGATGTGTGGACCTTCGCGCGCGATCTTGGCACACGCGATCCGAACTGGAGACTGGTGGCAACAGAAGCGGGGCAGTAAGCCTCGTCTGGGCCATTTGTCTGAAAGGCTTTTGCCGGTGCGCGGCGTCGCGTCCGGTGTGGGGGAGCGCGGGTTGGCCCGTTCGCTCCCCTTTTCAATTGTTTTTCAGCGCGCTTTCAACATGCAGGTTTCAGACTTTCGGATCATGTCAAAGCTCTGCACGTTTGTGATGTTGGATCTTTGGGTATGTCAGCCCGTAATATTCTTCAATGGTCGGGTGTTTTGCCAGATCCGTGCATCATGAGGCCGGCGGGCGCTGAAGGGGTTTGCGCTTGTGCGGCATGGGTTTAAGCTCTGGCTCATGGGTCTGGTCCGGCGTTTCCCAGCTTCCCGGTGTTCATCCAGATAGGGTTTTCAGAGCCTCATGCCGCGTTCTCTTTGGTCTGACCCGATACCCGATCCCGCTCTCGCGGATCGTTTCACCATGGGCACCGCCTGTGGTGTCCGGGCGGGCATATCCAGATGGTCGCGCGTCATGCGTCTCCAGCGCATGCGGTATTCATTGCTGTTCTGGTCGGGGATCATGGCCGCTTTTCTGGCCGGGCCTCTTTGCTCATCTGTTGTCAGTGCGCAGGAGGGGCCAGCCATGTCCGCCCTCTCATCCTCAGCTTCACGCCTCATTCCCGGCGCAAGGGTGGAGGCCATATCCTTCACACAGTTGAAGGGCTGGCAGCAGGATGATCTCGCCGCAGCCTTCCGTGTATTTCGCGCGGGCTGTCCTTCCATCTCCAGTCGTGCGGCAGATGGGAGCGTGGCGTCCAGAACAGAGCTGCGCGCCGGGTTGCGGGTGGCCTGCAAGGCCGCATCGGCTCTGGGGGCTAATCCGGGGCAGGATGAGGCACGGCGTTTCTTTCAAACGCATTTCCAGCCTTTCCGCATCAGCCCTGAGGCAGGCGGAGCGGGTTTCTTCACCGGCTATTATGAGCCGGAAGTGGAAGGCGCACGCACCCGCAGGCCCGGCTATGAGGTGCCGGTTCTGGGGCGGCCGGCAGATCTGATCACCAATGCGCAGGGCGTGTGGCGCCGCTCGGGTGGACAGATGGTGCCCTATCATGACCGTGCGGCGATTGAAGATGGCGCATTGGCGGGGCAGGGGCTAGAGGTGGCCTGGCTGAAGGATCCCATCGATCTGTTTTTCATGCAGATTCAAGGCTCCGGCCGGGTGCGGCTGCCTGATGGCAAGCTGTTGCGCCTGAATTATGCGGCCACCAATGGCCACCCCTATACGCCGGTGGGCCGGGTGCTGATTGATGAAGGCATCGTGCCACGTGATGAGATGTCCATGGCGCGTATCCGCGCCTTCATGGAACAGGACCCGAAGTCCGGGCAGGCTCTGCGGCGGCATAACCGTTCCTATGTGTTCTTCACTGCGCGTACGCTGGGGCAGGATGCCGGCCCGCTGGGTGCGCAGGGCATTCCCCTCACCACCGGGCGTTCTCTGGCCGTGGACCGGCGCATCCACACATATGGCGTGCCGGTTTTCGTGGAAGCCGAACTGCCACTTCAACCCGGTGGTGCGCTGACCCCTTTCAACCGGCTGATGATTGCCCAGGATACCGGCTCTGCCATTGTTGGCCCGGCGCGAGGAGATCTGTTCTTCGGGGCTGGCCCTCAGGCAGCGGAGATTGCGGGCGGCATCCGCCATGCCGGGAGCTTTACCCTGCTGGTGCCGCGCGCTGCCCTCTCCGGAGCGCGGCCATGAGCAAAAAGGGCCGGACGCGGCCTCAGCCCGGCGCGCGGGTCGCGGTTCGACGGGTCCGGAAAAGGGACCTGGACCCGGAAGAGCGGGCTTTGTGGGCGCATGTCGCGCGGCAGGTTACGCCCTTGCATCCCATGTCGGCGCCGGAGCCTTCCCCTTTGCTTGAGCCGGTCGTGCCCGTGGTGCCGGAACCATCGCCTGCCGCCAAGGAAGATCCGGCTCCGCCCCGTGCGACCCGGGGAAAAAAACCGCCTGCTCCACCGCCGCCGATCCCTCTGGCGGGACTGGAGCCCAAGGCTCGTCGCCGTCTCTCCCGCGGGGCGGAGGTGGATGCGCGGCTGGATTTACATGGGCTGACCCAGGCCGCCGCCCATCAGCGCCTGCGCCTGTTCCTGATGGAAGCACAGGCGCTTGGCTATTCCGTGGTGCTGGTTATTACAGGCAAGGGCGATACGCAGAAACTTGTGGCTGGCTTTGAAGGTATCATTGGAACTGGGCGTGGGGCCCGGATACTTTCCGAACCGGCTTATGGCGAGGCGCGGGGCGTGTTGCGCCGTGCCGTGCCGCATTGGCTGGCTTCACCGGATATGCGCGCCGTGGTGGTCGGTTTCGAGGGGGCGGCCCGCCGTCATGGTGGTGAGGGTGCGCTTTATGTGCGGATACGTCGCCGCTGAGAGTTTGCCCAGACGAACTTGTCCATATGGCTTCCTTTCATCCTGCGGAAAGGAGCGCGCTATCAAAGCGTGGGATAAAACAACCGCCCGCTGCTTGATACGCCTTCATGCCATGCCGCACATCCACTGACGGTATTGGCCGCCTTCCATGACGGAAGACCGCGCCAGAGTGGTGTGACTGTGGAGTGGGCAGACGGTGGGGGCGTGCCCGAGGCTCCTCTTCTTCAGATTTCCCCTTCCCCAGCGGCGCAGGCTGGTGTGCATCACGGGGCGCTCCGGGTTTGTGTTCCTGCAAGCTGGAGCGAGGTTTATGAACCCGTTCGAAAAGCGTGCCGTTGTTGCGCCTTCGCATGGGCAGGAAGCCAGAATGTTGGGCAGGCCGAAGATGCTGCATTCAGGACAGGGCGTTCCGCATGGCCCGTCGCGTGCTGATACATGGGCAAACAGCCTTTGCGTTCCAAGCCCCCACCAGCCTTCATGACGGCATGCGTGTATCGGCTATCCATCATCCGGTGGATGAGCGATTCGCATGAGACGGGGGTGAGAAGCTCATGGCCCCTTCTTTCCGGCAGCGCTGGCCTGCCAAGGAGCGGGCGGCTGATCTCTAACCTTCTTCTGACCCGGCAGCCGTGCGCGAGGCTGTGAGATGAGCAAAAAAGCGTTCTCTGATGGCATCTTCTGCATGTGCCGTCTCGGCTGAACGGGCTCTATAGGCCCCGTCTGCCGCATTTTCAGGCTGTAGTCTGCACCGGCAGGACTGCCGCTTTCTTGCTCTTTGTATTGCCAGCCGCCTATAAAGCGCGTGAAGTCAACAGTATCGGTCCGGGCGGCGTCGCTTTCGGCGGGGCGCGGGGCCGGTCGTCAAGAAATGGTGGCACGGCAATGGCCGGACATTCACAATTCAAGAACATCATGCACCGCAAGGGGCGGCAGGACGCGATGCGTTCCAAGCTGTTCTCCAAGCTGGCGCGCGAAATTACCGTTGCGGCCAAGCTGGGCATGCCGGACCCGAGCATGAACGCCCGCCTGCGCGCCGCCATTCTGGCCGCCCGTGGCGAGAACATGCCCAAGGACAATATCGAGCGCGCCATCAAGAAGGCCGCCGGTGGCGAAGGGGATAATTACGAAGAGATTCGTTATGAAGGCTATGGCCCCGGCGGCGTGGCTGTCATCGTTGAGGCGCTGACCGATAACCGGAACCGAACCGCCTCTGAAGTGCGTTCCTATTTCACCAAGTCCGGCGGCAATCTGGCCGAGACGGGCGCGGTGTCCTTCATGTTTGACCGGGTCGGCGCTATCGAGTTCGATGCCGCCAAGGCGAATGGCGATGCCATGATGGAAGCCGCCATTGATGCCGGGGCCGAGGATGTGAACTCGGACGAGAATGGCCATGAGGTGATCTGCGCCGCTGAAAATCTGGCAGAAGTGCAGCGTGCGCTGGAAGCCCTGTTCGGTGAACCGCGCAAGGCCTCGCTCATCTGGCGTCCGCAGAACACGGTTGCTGTGGATGATGACACCGCCGAGAAACTGCTGCGTCTCGTGGAAAATCTCGAAGACAATGATGACGTGCAGAACGTCACCGGCAATTTCGAGATGTCCGAGACCATGCTGGCGAAGCTCAGCGCGGAGTGATCCTCAACGGGTGCGCAGTCAGCGCGGCATATGAGATGAGTTGAAGATATGGATTGTGCCCCTGTTTCCATGAAGCAGGGGCATTTTCATATGGTGATGGGCATAGTGTCAGGCTGCGTACCAGATGTTGCTGGCCCGGCATATGCCAGTGGTCATGGCCGTTCTTTTCCTCGGCCGGTTCTCAGGCTGGCCCCCCAGCAGCAAGCGCTATCCCTGTGCTCAAAAAGAAAACGGCGGGTTGAAGCCCGCCGTTTTCTTTTATGGAACTATCGAACCCGTTGTTTCAGGCTGGCATGCTCTCAGCCAGGGACTTCAGTTCGTGGATAGCTGAATCAATCTCCGAGCGCTGGCGCTCAAGCTGTGCCAGTTGCTTCAGGCAACGGTCCCGTGTCAGGGCCAGGCCGGATTCCGCAACATCTGCCGGGGGCGAGATGTCCGGGGCATTTCCCTTCAAAGGGGCATGCGCGGCCACAAGTGCGCGGATTTCAGCAAGGGTGAAGCCCAGATGCTTGCCCTTGAGAATGACGCTGAGACGCTCGCGATCCGCCACGGTGTAAAGACGGGTCATCCCCTCACGGCGGGGGGAGATCAGGCCTTTGTCTTCATAGAAACGCAGCGCCCGCAGGGTGGTGCTGAATTCGCGCGCCAGTTCACCAATGGTGAAAAGCTCATGGCCTTCGGGAGATGCAGAAGCATGAGGCGGGGGGCTGAGCGGGAAGGCACTGGCGTTCATCGGTCATCTCTCCCGAGAAGGTTTCAGGGAGGCCCACGGGTTTGCCTGAATGAGGCTCTCCGGGGGCGCTGTTCCCTGCATGGGGTCGCGGCATTGCCGCCAACCCGAATGTGCAACCCCGGATGTGGTTCCCAATGGGTGAGGACCCAATCCGTGTTGCGGTCAATGGCATCATGATTCCTAGCGGGCGAAAGGCGAGACCGGGAGGGGTGATGCGCTACCCTAAGGGAAAGTAACAGTTACCTGGGCACGGGAACCCATGGAATATCAGGCTTTAACCACGCGTTTACCATATTCGCCGGATGCTCGACCTGTCGAATCACCGCGATGCGCCACGGCAGGCTTACGCCTTGGGCGGGCCAGTGGCAGGGAGGCGGGAATGGAGCGGATGGACCGGATGCAGCGCACAGCATGGGCGGAAAGCGCCATGGAAGCCATGCATGTACGGGCGGCAGAGCGTCATGCCGCTGCCGGTACGGATGCCGCCGGCACCATGGACCGCATGAAGAGCGAAGTGCACGCGATGCGTGCCCGTCTGGCTGATACCGCACCACGCAAGGTGATGGTGGAAATGGACAAGGCCATTTCCGTCCTTCATCGCCGGGTGCAGGATCTCTCCCGTAATCGTGACGGGGTGGGGATGGAGGCGGTCAGCCTTCTCGCCGGCGAACTTTCCGAAATGCGTACCGCGCTGGATGATCTGCGCGCGCCGGGGCGGCTTAAGGCGCTCTCTGCGGGCATCGAGGTGCTGTCGCGCAAGATTGACGTGATGGATGCCAAGGCGGTGAGCCCGGTCGAGGTGGCGCGTCTTCAGGCGCAGTCTGCTGAACTGGCCGAGTTGGTGCGTCGCGCCATGTCCGGAGGCAATTTGCAGGCGCTGGCCGAACGGCTTGCCGCATGTTCTGCACAGGTCTCTCGTGCAGGTGATGAGGCGGCCCGCAAGGTGGAGGCCGCGACGGCGGCATTCGAACATCAAGCCGAGGCTCTTCTCGCCCGCATGGACCGTATGGGGGAAGCGACCCAGGCTGAGCAGGGTGCCGCGACCCGTGATCTGCACCGCGATATGGCGACCGGCATGGCCGATCTCCACGCCCGTCTGGATGCCTTGAGCCAGCAGCTTGGCGGTCTTTCTCCTGCCACTGGCAGCGAACTGGCCGTTCAGTTATCCGCACTGGCGGCCCGTCTGGATACTCTCAATGACACAGACAAGGCGATCGCCGCCCCGCTTAGCTCGGTGGTGGAACGTCATCTGCTGCAACTGACCGAGCGTTTTCAGGCCGCTCACGCCCGCCTCAGCCGGCTGGATGATATCGAAACCGGGATCAACCATATCCTCGATCAACTCCAGCATGCGCGTATCGCTTCGGCCGAAGCGACGGCAGAAGCCGTGCAGGCTGTGGCGCTCAAGGTGTCCAGTGCCGATGACGGGCCGGCTGTTGTCGGGCTGAAGCGCGGTCTTGCAGCGCTGGAGGCACGCCAGAATGAGGTGGAGCGCAGCGCGAGTGCATGGTTGGGCGAACCCTTCCATGACACCGCTCTGGAACTGGACCGCAAGGATGACGGCGTCTGGGCGCCTCCACCGAATGAGCATCACCAGAATGATCTGCATGATGGTGATGAGGCGCAGCCCTATGCGGTGCATGAGGAGGCGGCTCTCCACGATCATCCGGTGCAGGATGCGCCGCGCGATCATGATGGATATGAACCCGCGTACCATATGCCCGAGCCGGAGCCCGAGCCGGAGTTTGATGCGCAGCCGGAGCCGCTGCACACACGCCCGCAGGCAACTCGCCGTGTTGAACCCCGCTGGACGCAGGACCCGGTTGAACATGATTTCGCTGAAGCCGCCATCAACCCCGGCATCGCCGGGATGGATGCGAGCGCGCCTTCCGATGCATCTTTAGCTGATGCGCCGGATGTTCGGCACGCGCCCCATTATGGGGAGCGCATGTCGGCCTTCGAGCGTGGCGAGGAGCGCAACGGCGCAGATGTGCTCCGTCCGCGGGTGATGAAGGGTAAGCCGAAGCCGTCTGTGCGCCGCAACGCTGGGAAAGTGTCGTGGAAGGCTGTCGCGGCCTCGGTCGCGGTGGTGGCCATTGTCACGTCCGCAGGCTTTGCCTGGGTGAAGCGCGATGCGATTGCAGGTCACGTGACCGCGATGGCTCCCGCGGCACCCGCACCGGTTCAGGCGGCGATCTCCACTGGTAGCCTGCCGGCTCCGGCCGGTTCGGCCGCTCTTCAGGCGGATGCGAAGGCCGGTGATATTGCCGCCGCCTATGAGGTTGGCGTGCGCTATGCCGAAGGCAATGGCGTTGCGCAGGATCTGGACGCCGCTGTGAAGTGGCTGGGTTATGCCGTGAGCAAGGGCTCACCGCAGGCGGCCTATCGTCTTGGCAGCCTGTATGAAAACAACATTCAGAACATGGCTGAAGCCCGCCGTTTCTATAAATGGGCTGCCGAGCAGGGCAATGTGCAGGCCATGCACAATCTGGCTGTGCTCTATGCGCAGGATGTGGATGGTTCTGACAAGAACTGGGAGCAGGCCATCGCGTGGTTCCGTCGTGCGGCAAGTTATGGCAAGCGCGATTCCCAGCACAATCTCGGCATTATCTATGCACGCGGCCTGTCTGGCAGCAGCGATCTGAAGGAAGCGCTGGCGTGGTTCTCCATTGCCGCCCGTCAGGGTGACAAGGACAGCTCCGAGAAGCGTGATGCGCTGCTGCGCCAGGCGGACGCGCAGGTGAAGGCGGATGCGAACCGCATCGTGGATGCTTTCCGCGCCCGGCCGTTCAATGAGGATGCGAACACCATCGCCGCCAAGCCGGAATGGAATGTGGATGACGGATCCGGGCAGATGGCCGCCGAAAACGGGGTTACGGTGACAGGCCCCCTGACGATGGAAGAGGCTTCGGCCCAGATGTTCTCCGCGCAACCCCTGACGAGCCAGGGCATGCTGGGGCAGAAGGTTGCCAGCCGCCGCTGAGCAGTGTCGTGTCAGCCCGTTTGACTGCGAATATGAACCATGACCGGAACCGGCTGAGCCAGTTCCGGTCTTTTTTCTCATGCCCGGATGGAGCACCCTACCGCCATGAGCGCACTTCCGATTCGGATTATCGGCCTTGACCCCGGCCTGCGGCGCACCGGCTGGGGCGTGATCGAGCAGACCGGCACCCGACTGACCTATATCGCCAGCGGCACTGTCCTGCCGCCCGAAAAGGGCGAGATGGGTGCGCGGCTGGCTGAACTCTATCGCCTGCTCACCGATGTGCTGGCGCGCTTCACGCCGCATGAGGCGGCGGTGGAGGAAACATTCGTGAATGTGAACCCCGCCTCGACCCTCAAGCTGGGGCAGGCGCGCGGGGTGGTGATGCTGGTTCCGGCGCTGATGGGGCTGAGCGTTGCTGAATATGCCCCGCTTCTGGTGAAAAAGAGCGTGGTGGGTGCGGGCCGTGCCGAGAAGGCGCAGGTGCGCATGATGGTGAGCGTGCTTCTGCCCAAGGCTGCCCCTTCCAGCGAAGATGAGTCTGACGCGCTGGCGATCGCCATTACCCATGCCCATCACCGTGGGGTTGCGGAGCGCGCAGTACGGGCCGGGGCCTGAGCCTTTCCGGTTATGGGTCGCTTTTTCCCTGCATGAACCTTATCACCACATATGAATGGCTGTGATGCACCATCCTGTTCGACGGTGCGCGATGGCATGGCGCTTGAGCATTTTCGGGTGAAGCGGATGCCGGTCCGCATGAAAAATACGGCTAATCAATATGTTGGGTCATTTCCCTGATGTCGTGAAACGGGAAATGCTCTGGGCGGGCGCAGAGGGTAACGGACCAGAATGATCGGCAAGCTGAAGGGTGTGGTGGATGGCGTGCGCGAGGATCATGTGATCCTGGATGTGCATGGTGTCGGTTATCTGGTGCACTGTTCGGCGCGCACGCTACAGGGCTTGCCGCGCGGGGGAGAGGCTGTCGCCCTGTTCATCGAGACCTTCGTGCGTGAAGACATGATCCGTCTCTATGGCTTTGCCTCCGAGACCGAACAGGAATGGTTCCGTCTGTTGCAGAGCGTGCAGGGCATTGGCGCAAAGATCGCGCTGGCTGTGCTCTCCACGCTGCGTCCCTCGGAACTGGCGCAGGCCGTGGCGCTGGGAGACAAGGCCGCCGTGGCCCGCGCGCCCGGTGTTGGGCCGCGTGTCGCCACCCGCATCATCACCGAGCTGAAGGACAAGGCTCCCGCAGGTGCTGTGGCGGGTTTCATCTCGCCCATGATCGGGGCAGGGGACCAGGGCGGCGTGGAAAGTGGTGCAGTGGCCGATGCCATCTCCGCCCTCACCAATCTGGGTTATGGCGTGCCGCAGGCGCATGCCGCTGTCGCCGCGGCCGTGCGTGAGGCGGGGGAAGATGCGAAAACAGAAGTGCTGATCCGCCTCGGCCTGAAGGAGCTGGCCAAATAAGGTGTATGCCTGCGGTTTAGGCTGTGGCTCAGCCCGCGCAGTGGCGAGGCGGTGCATAGGGCCAAAGACAGCAGAGCACACCGGCCTTAGGCCTGTTTTGCGCGGCGTTTGGGGGAGAGTCTGACCCGCTCAGAGGGTGATGGCATATGGTGAGGATCGGTGGGTAGGGTCATTTTGATGAATGACCCGTCTTCGCGTCACCGCATTTTCCGAAGGCGAAACGGGCAAGACTTCGCCCAATCTGGCCCAAGGTCTGGTTTTTCTGGCCGGGCTCTGCAATGTTCCGGTTTCGTCCACGGCCTGCTTCGGCGCAGAGGATGGCGCAAGGGTTTGAGATGGGGCGGTTTGCGATGATGCCGGCCCCTGGCAGCACAGGCAGCTTGATCTGATGAACACCCGTCTCATCTCGGGCGAAAAGCGCGGCGAGGATGAAACTGATTCCACCCTGCGTCCCCAGCTGCTGAGGGAATTTGTGGGGCAGGCGCAGGCGCGCGCCAATCTTGAGATCTTCATCAAGGCGGCCCGCGCGCGCGGTGAGGCGCTGGACCATGTGCTGTTTGTGGGGCCGCCCGGCCTTGGCAAGACCACGCTGGCGCAGATCATGTCCCGCGAGATGGGGGTGGGCTTTCGTTCCACTTCGGGTCCGGTCATCGCCAAGGCGGGGGATCTGGCCGCCATTCTCACAAATCTGGAAGAGCGCGATGTGCTCTTCATTGATGAAATCCACCGGCTCTCTCCGGCGGTGGAGGAAATCCTCTATCCCGCCATGGAGGATTATGAACTCGACCTGATGATCGGTGAGGGGCCAGCCGCGCGTTCGGTGAAAATCTCCCTGCCGAAATTCACGCTGGTGGGGGCCACCACCCGTTCCGGCCTGCTCACCACCCCGCTGCGCGACCGCTTCGGTATTCCGATCCGTCTCCAGTTCTATACGGTGGAAGAGCTGGAGAAGATCGTCATCCGTGGTGCCCGGGTGATGGGGGTGGGGATTGCTCCCGATGGCGCGACCGAGATCGCCCGCCGTGCCCGCGGCACGCCGCGTATAGCCGGCCGCCTGCTGCGACGGGTACGTGATTTCGCGCTGGTGGCCGGGGTGGAGGCAATCGACCGGGCCATAGCTGACCGGGCTTTGCGCGCGCTGGAGGTGGATTCGCGCGGGTTGGACGCGATGGACCGGCGCTATCTCACTGTCATCGCCGAATTCTATAATGGCGGCCCGGTGGGGGTGGATACCATCGCAGCCGCGCTTTCCGAACCGCGTGATGCGATTGAGGAAATCGTGGAGCCCTTTTTGGTGCAGCAAGGTTTCATCCAGCGCACCCCGCGCGGGCGGATGTTGACGGTGCTGGCTTTCCGCCATCTTGGCCTGCCGGAGCCACGGCGCGACAGCGGCATTCCGGGCGCGGGCGGTGGAGCAGGACCGGCCTTGCCAATGTTTGATGATGAAGGCTAGAGCTTCTTTAATTCTGGCGGATGCTGGTTCGAGCGCGGATGATCTGCGGCGCGGAACAGGCCATCAGACCGGGCGGGGTGTTTCTCCGGCGCGATGAAACGGGAAAAACCATCCATATGCGCCCGGATTCGGCGCGATGGCGGGACAGGCGGGATGACGGCATGAAGATGGATGTGGCGGGCGAGCGTGCGGTGACGCAGGACGAGCTGAAGGCATACCCCAATCTCGCTGGCCGCCTCGTGCCCGGCGGGCATTGTCTGGCCCTGCGCGTCTATTATGAGGACACGGATTTCTCCGGCATTGTCTACCATGCCAACTATCTGAAATTTATGGAACGCGGTCGCTCGGACTATATGCGGCTGCTGGGTGTGGTGCAGGGCGAGCTGTTCGCGCAGGCGGCCGAGGAAGCGCCCGGTTTCCACTTTGTCGTGCGCGGTATGCAGATCGATTTTCTGCGCCCCGCCCGCATTGATGATGTGCTGGAGATCTACACCCTGTCTCGCGAGGTGGCGGGGGCGTCCATCACCCTGCTGCAACAGGTGCGCCGGGGTGATGAGCTGCTGATCAACGCCACCGTGCGGGTCGCCTTCGTTTCGCAGGGGCGCGCCAAGCGCATTCCCGATGCCCTGCGTCAGGTGACCTCCGAGCATGCGCGCGAGACAGAGAGCCTCAACATCTCCCGGCGTTGAGGGCCGCGCGCTGAAAACAGACTGCATCTGGTGCAAAGGTGCTCTGCATTTAACGAATGGCGGGCCTTGCTAACCGACCGTTAAGCATGTTCGTGCCTAGCTTCGCGCGTAGCTGTGGCCATAGGTGCGCCGCAGCAGAGAACGGTGTTTCCGTCAAAGTTTGGACAGACTGCCCTGTGAAATGACAGGAAATTCTGGACGGATGCGGCGGGGACTGTTCTGCGCGGCCCCGTGTCGCGCCCAGCGGAGCCGGGAATGGATCATCTCATCGGTAGAACTGGCGTGCGGCCTTCGGGTGAAACCGGCGGCACCGCCCTTATAATGCAAAAGGACACGGACAGCCGGTCTTGCGGCAAGGCGGTGCGGGTGCTGGCCTCCGGCGCGGTGGTGACCGGCACGGCCCTTCTGCTGTCCCTCGCGCCCGCCATGGCGCAGGCGGTGGAAGCCTCTGCACCGGTCGTGGGCCATGCACCGGACATGTCCTTCCTCAGCCTGTTCATGCAGGCCCACTTCGTTGTGAAGCTGGTGATGTTCGGGCTGATCGCAGCCTCGATCTGGGTGTGGGCGATCGTCATCGACAAAACCCTGCTCTATGGCCGCTACAAGCGGGAGATGGACCAGTTCGAGCAGGTGTTCTGGTCTGGCCAGAGCCTTGAGGATCTCTATCGCTCGCTCTCGGGCCGCAACAATCAGGGCATGGCCGCGATCTTTATTGCCGCGATGCGGGAGTGGAAGCGGACCTATGAGGGCGGCACCCGCTCCCTCACCGGGCTCAACCAGCGCCTCGACAAGGTGATGAATGTCACCATCTCGCGCGAGGTGGAGCGGCTGGAAAACCGGCTGCTGGTGCTGGCCACCGTGGGTTCGGCCGGTCCGTTCATCGGCCTGTTCGGCACGGTCTGGGGCATCATGAGCTCGTTCCAGTCGATCGCGGCCTCGAAGAACACCTCGCTGGCGGTGGTGGCACCGGGCATCGCGGAAGCCTTGTTCGCGACGGCGATCGGCCTCATTGCGGCCATTCCCGCGACGATTTTCTACAACAAGTTCATCTCTCAGGTCGGCCGTCAGGCCCAACGCCTCGAAGGCTTCGCGGACGAGTTCTCCGCCATCCTGTCGCGGCAGATCGACGAGCGGGGCTGATATGGGCATGTCTGGAGGAGGGGGAGCCGGCGGGTGGCAGAGCCGCCGCTCACGCCGCAGGTCTGCCCCGGTCATGGCCGAAATCAATGTGACGCCCATGGTGGACGTCATGCTGGTGCTGCTCATCATCTTCATGGTGGCAGCCCCCATGCTCTCCGTGGGTATCCCGATCGACCTGCCGCAGACACAGGCCTCCGGCGTCAATCAGGACAATGACCAGGAGCCGATCACCTTGTCCGTCAATGGCAATGGCAAGATTTTCGTGGGGGAGAGCGAGATCGCCTATGACGAGCTGGTGCCCAAGTTGCAGGCCATCACCCAGGCCCGTGGCGGCATGGATGAGCGCATCTTCGTGCGCGGCGACAAGAGTGTGGATTACGGCACCGTCATGCGCGTCATGGGCCGCCTTTCGGGTGCGGGCTTCAAGCGCGTGGCCTTGGTGACGGAAGTGGAACAGGGAGGCTGAGGGCACCATGAAGGTCGGCCTCACGGCATCGACGCTCCTGCATACGGGGATTCTCGTTATGGCCCTGGTGTCCTTCACCGGGGCGGAGCCGTTTGAGCCCATGACCGAATCCATGCCGGTGGACATCATCTCGGCTTCTGATTTCACCAAGCTCACCAAGGGTGTGAAGACGGGTGAGCTGTCTGAAAAGCAAAAGCAGGTGGCCGACAAGGTGGGCGATCCCACGCCTGTGGCCGATCATCGCCTGAAGGCGAGCGAGAAGGCACCGGTGGATGTCACCGCGCCGCCGCCCCCCGCCGCCCCGCCCAAGCCGCCAGAAACCAAGCCGCCGGAGCCTAAGCCCGCCGAGCCTAAGCCGCCCGAGCCAAAACCTGCGGAACCCAAGCCAGCGGAAGCAAAGCCGCCTGAGCCGAAGCCGGCTGAACCGCTGCCGAAGGCGGATGATGCGCCGAAGAATGAGGCAAAGCCTGCCGAGCCCAAGCCCGAGCAGACCCCGCCCAAGCCGCAGGAAGCCGCAGTTCAGCCCGCGCCTCTTCCCCCGCGCCGGCCTGCGGTACCGCCCGCGCCGCGTCCGGTTGAAAGTCAGGCCCCCGCGCGTGACTTCAATACCGATGAGATCAAGGAACTCCTCGACAAGCGCGTGCCGAACCGTCAGGTGGCGAGCGCCAATGAGGTCTCCAGTAGCTCGTCTCTTGGTTCGCCGCAGGGCAATGCCGCGACGTTGAGCATGAGCGAGATCGATGCTTTTCGGGCGCGCATGCGGCAGTGCTGGAATACCACCGGCATTCCGAACGACCAGCCGGTCTATGTCGATATCCGCGTGGACCTGAAGCCGGACGGAAGCCTTGTAGGCGAGCCGCAGGTGATGCGCGGCACAGCGCCGCCCTATGGCCCGGTTCTGGCTCGCACTGCGGTTGCAGCCCTTGTGCGTTGCCAACCCTTCACCATGTTCCGCAAGGAAACATACAATCAGTGGAAGAGCATGGACCTGACCTTCCGTCCTCAGGAGTTTGACAGGTGAGGCTGCCCCTTTGGGGTGTCCGAACCCGTCCTCGCTGTCCCGGCTCGCCGGAATGGCTGGCGGATCCGTATAAGTGTCATGTTTTCCATAGAAAAGTCATCGTCAGGTTCCGTATAAATGCCTGTGATGAGACGCCCGGGGGCTTTTGAATCGTGACGCAGCTTTTGAATCGCAACGGACTTGTGCTGAACCGCCGTCGCCTTCTGGTGGCGGGCGGCGCCCTTGCCGCTGGCGCAGCGCTGCAGGCCACGCCGGCCGCGGCCCAGCTGAAGCTGGACATCACTTCCGGCACCCCGCAGCCTATTCCGATCGCGCTGCCCGATCTTCTGGGAGACAGCCCGCAGGCCCGCGCCATAACCGAGGTTATCTCGAATAACCTCAAGCGCTCCGGCCTGTTCGCGCCGATTGACCCGCAGGCCTTCATTGAAAAGATCACCAATCCGGATGCCCCCCGCTTCCAGGATTGGCGCGTCATCAATGCGCAGGCGCTGATGACCGGGCGTGTGACCAAGCAGGCCGATGGCCGCTTCCAGGTGATGTTCCGCCTGTGGGATGTGTTCGCGGGCCAGCAGATGACCGGCCAGCAATTCGTGGCCCAGCCGGATAACTGGCGGCGTATCGCCCATATCATCGCCGACGCCATCTATGAGCGCCTCACCGGCGAGAAGGGTTATTTCGATACCCGCATCGTGTTTGTGGATGAGAGCGGCCCCAAGCAGCAGCGCATCAAGCGTCTCGCCATCATGGATCAGGACGGCGCGAATGTTAGCTATCTCACCCGTGGCGACGAACTGGTGATGACCCCGCGCTTCTCGCCGACATCCCAGGAAATCACCTATATGTCGTATTCGGGCGGTGAGCCGCGGGTGTATCTGCTCAACATCGAAACCGGCCAGCGCGAGGTTGTGGGCCAGTTTCCGGGCATGAGCTTTGCCCCGCGTTTTGCTCCCGATGGCCAGCGCATCATCATGAGCCTGGAGCAGAACGGCAATGCCAATATCTTCGTGATGGACCTGCGTTCCAAGGCCACCACGCGGCTCACCAATACGCCCGCTATCGACACCGGCCCCTGCTATTCGCCGGACGGCCGTGAAATCTGCTTTGAGAGCGATCGTGGCGGATCTTCGCAGATTTATATCATGAGCGCCGATGGCTCGAACCAGCGCCGCGTCACGTTCGGCAGCGCGCGTTATTCCACGCCGGTATGGTCCCCGCGCGGGGACTGGATCGCCTTCACCCGGCAGGGCGACGGACGCTTCGCCATCGGCGTCATGCGGCCGGATGGTTCGGGCGAGCGCGTGCTGACCGAAGGCTACCATAATGAGGGGCCGACCTTCTGCCCCAATGGCCGGGTGCTGGCCTTCTTCCGCGATCCGGGCGGGGCATCTGGCCCCTCTCTCTACACGGTGAACGTCACCGGCTATAACGAGCTGCGCCTGCCCACGCCCAGCTATGCGTCTGATCCGGCCTGGTCGCCCCTGCGCTCCTGATCTCGAATCTGGCTCTTTTCAGCCCCGCGATCTGTGGCGTAAATGCCACGGGTGCGCGGGGTTTGTGCTTTCAGGGCCACACGCCTTCCTGCCTGCACACCCTTGCCATGTTCCCGCCATGAGGCAAGGCCAGTGAAGAATTCATCGGAAACGGGCAACAGTATTGTTGCTCCATCCACTTCCGCAAATGCGGAAAGAGTGGTGCGGCGCGTGATGTGCTTCATGTTTTCGGAATGAATTTTTAAGCGAATGGAAACCATGACCCGCGCTTTCCAGCGCAGTCATTCTGGTTTTTTGGTCATGCGGGGCGTGGTGCCCTTGAATAGAACGAACGCTTAACCGTCGGCTTGCTATGGCGATGCGACCGGGTTGCGTGGATAATGGGAGACACCGGATGCGTTTTAATGGGCAGGCTCGCGGCTTCCGGTTCGCGGTGCTCTTCGGCCTCGCGCTCGCACTGGGCGCTTGTGCCAATACTCAGAATTCTGGGAACAATGCCGGCTTCGGCAGTCAGGGTGGGCCTCCCGGCTCGCCGCAGCAGTTTGTTGTGGCGGTTGGTGATCGCGTGTTCTTTGACAATGACAGCACTGATCTGAACTCGCAGGCTCAGGCGACCCTTGAGCGTCAGGCCCAGTGGCTCCAGCAGTATAACCGCTACACCTTCACCATCGAAGGCCATGCGGACGAGCGCGGCACGCGTGAGTACAATATCGCTCTTGGCGCCAAGCGCGCTCAGGCGGTGCGGAACTATCTGGCCGCGCGTGGTATCGACTCGCAGCGCATGCGTACCATTTCCTACGGCAAGGAACGCCCCGTTGCGGTTTGCAACGACATCTCCTGCTGGTCGCAGAACCGCCGTGCGGTGACTGTGCTGAATGCGGGCGGTTCCTGATCGTCTGATATTCTTCGGGTTTTGAGAAAGCCGGTGCCTGTGCGCCGGCTTTTTCGTATTTGAGGGCAGGTTGATGCTCCGGCTTGATGCCAGTGCGCCTATCTGCCGCCCCACATCTGTGCGGAACGGGGATGAGCGAGCGCGGGCCATAGTTTGGTCGCGATCCATGCAGTATGGTGCCTCAATCCCCAGACATGTCCGTCCTCCTTGGAGGAGGCTCTGATGGGATCCCAGAGGCTTTCTTGAGCGTCACATTGCCGATGAAGATGATCCGTTTGCCGCAAGCCGGCGCTCTTGTGCTTGCGCTCTTGTGCTGCATGAGTCTCAGCCAGCCCGCAGCTGCCCAGCAGGATGGCGGGCTTTTTGGCAATCTCTTCAAGCCGCCGGGCACGGTGAATGACGCCGACCGCGTCGCTTCCGAGAATGTGGAAATCGTGGTGCGGATGGATCGCATCGAAGGTGCATTGCGCCTGCTCACCGGGCAGGTGGAAGAACTCCAGCATCGCAACCAGCAGCTTGAGGCGCAAGTGAAGATGCTGATGGAAGCATCTGGCGGCAAAATCGTACCCCATGCGGCAGCCGCTGTGCCGCCGGCAGGAACGGGCGCCGCAGCGGCCCTGCCTCCCGCCGTCTCAGGGCGCAGTTCTGGTGCCTTTGATCCGCAGGCCAACCCGAATGCGCCCGGTGCACCCCAGCCGCTGGGTTCACCTGCCAGCTCTTCCGTTGGACTGGTGCCGCCGGTGGCAGGGCCGGGCACTGGTGATACGCCAACAACGGTTGGCGGCACCACGGCCCGTGCCATGTATGATGAGGGCATGGCGCAGATTCAGCAGGGCAAGCATGCCGAAGCTGAACGGACCTTCCGCCAGTTGATCGCCGATCATGCCGCAGACCGGCTGGTGCCGGACGCCACTTTCATGATGGGTGAGAGCCTGTTCCTGCAGCAGCATTATTCCGATGCCGCGGCCTCATTCCTTGAGGTATCTACCAAATTCCCCAATTCCGTGCGCGCGCCGGAGGCCTTGCTGCGGCTGGGCCAATCCCTTGCCAGCATGGATGAAAAAGAAACCGCCTGCGCCACCTTCCTGGAAGTGGGTCGCAAATATCCACGCGCGCCATCTCCCATCCGCCAGGCGGTGGAGCGGGAGCAGAAGCGTGTCGGCTGCTGAGAATGCATACGTGCTCGGTTCGGCCGAGCGCGACCGGCTTCTTGAGCCTTTCCTGTCTCACCGTAAAATTCTGATCGCACTTTCAGGTGGACCGGATTCGACCGCGCTGGCGTGGCTCGCCACATGCTGGCGGGTCGCTCGTCTGGCTGCGGGAGATGAGCTGGGCAAGGTGCCCAGCTTGCTCGCCGCCACCGTCGATCATGGCCTGCGCCCCGATTCGACTGCTGAGGCGGAACAGGTGGGCCGCTGGTGCGCCAGTATCGGCCTGCAGCATCATATTTTGCGATGGCAGGGCGAAAAGCCGGCCCGTGGCATTCAGGATGCCGCCCGCAATGCGCGCTATGATCTGCTGATCCGTCTTGCCCATGAAACGGGTGCGGATGCGCTGGCGGTGGGACATACGCAGGATGATCAGGCTGAGACCGTGCTGTTTCGTCTTGCGCGCGGGTCCGGTCTTTCGGGACTGGCGGCCATGAAGTTAGTTTCCGAACGTTATGACATAAAGATTTTGCGCCCATTTCTGGATGTGCCCAAGGCCCGTCTGGTCGCAACCCTGCATGCCGAAAAAATCGGGTTTGTGCAGGACCCGGCGAATGCCAACCCCCGTTTCACCCGCGCCCGCCTGCGGACCCTTGCGCCATCACTGGCGCAGGAGGGGCTGGATGCGCGCCGTCTCAGCCTTTTCGCCGCCCGCATGGCGCGTGCGGATGCGGCATTAGAGACGGCGACGGATCAGGCCGAAAGCGCGATCGGGCAGGTTGCACCAGAAGGCGGCGAAGTTGTTCAGCTTTCCGGCGCCGGCCTTGCGCGGCTGCCGGACGAAATCGCCCTGCGTCTTCTGGGGCGCGCCATCACCCGCATGGGCCATGAGGGACCAGTGGAACTGGGCAAGCTGGAGGTGCTGACGCTTGCTTTGCTGAATCATCTGCGCGCCATGCCGGGTATGGTGGCGGGCTTCGGGCGCACGTTGGCGGGTGCTCAGGTGGAGATTCGGGGCAATGAAGTGTGGATTTTTCCCGCTCCCCCGCGACGTAAGGGCACGATACCGCCGAAATCTCCCCTCATATGATTGCTCCATCCTTGGCAAGGCCGGGGTGCGCACCTAGATTAGACCGCAGAAGGTGCGGGAGGTAGAACCGGGAGAGGTTGCGTGCGAGGTGTCGGTTTATGTGGGGGAAGACAACCGGGGCGCGTGCCTCGGGATGCCTCGCTGTTCAGATGCGCGCAAGTTGAACCGCTGTTCGGAGTGTCCGCGTCCATGAGGGTTCAATGAACGCCAATTTACGTAATTTCGCCCTGTGGGTGATCATCGTTCTGCTGCTGCTTGCCCTGTTCTCGCTGTTCCAGAGCCCGGGCCAGCGCGCCAATGCGAACGACATTTCCTTCTCCCAGCTTCTCGCGGATGTGGACACCGGCCGCGTGCGTGATGTGGTGATCGAAGGCCCGAATATTTCCGGCACGTTCACCGATGGCCGCCAGTTCCAGACCTATGCGCCGAATGATCCGAGCCTCGTGCAGCGGCTCTATGGCAAGGGTGTGCAGATCACTGCCCGCCCGCTGTCTGACAGCGTGCCGTGGTTCGTGAGCATGCTGGTGTCCTGGCTGCCCTTCCTGGTGCTGATCGGCGTGTGGGTGTTCCTCTCCCGCCAGATGCAGGGTGGCGCCGGCAAGGCCATGGGCTTTGGCAAGAGCCGCGCCAAGCTGCTGACAGAGGCGCATGGCCGGGTGACGTTTGAAGATGTCGCCGGCATTGATGAAGCCAAGAGCGACCTGACCGAGATCGTTGACTTCCTGCGTGATCCGCAGAAGTTCCAGCGCCTCGGCGGCCGCATTCCGCGTGGCGTGCTGCTCGTTGGCCCTCCCGGCACGGGTAAGACCCTGCTGGCCCGCGCCATTGCGGGTGAGGCGAATGTGCCCTTCTTCACCATTTCCGGTTCGGACTTCGTGGAAATGTTCGTGGGCGTTGGCGCAAGCCGCGTGCGCGACATGTTCGAGCAGGCCAAGAAGAATGCCCCTTGCATCATCTTCATCGACGAAATCGACGCGGTGGGTCGCCATCGTGGTGCCGGTCTCGGCGGTGGCAATGATGAGCGCGAGCAGACCCTGAACCAGCTTCTGGTGGAGATGGATGGCTTCGAGGCCAATGAGGGCATCATCCTCATCGCCGCCACCAACCGCCCGGACGTTCTGGACCCGGCGCTGCTGCGTCCTGGCCGTTTTGACCGTCAGGTCGTGGTGCCGAACCCGGATGTGGTGGGTCGTGAGCAGATCCTGAAGGTGCATGCCCGCAAGATCCCGGTTGCGCCGGATGTGAACCTGAAGGTGGTTGCCCGCGGTACGCCCGGCTTCTCGGGTGCGGACCTTGCGAATCTGTGCAATGAGGCCGCCCTCATGGCAGCGCGTCGCAACAAGCGCATGGTCACCATGAGCGACTTCGAGGACGCCAAGGACAAGGTGATGATGGGTGCGGAACGTCGCTCGCTCGTCATGACCGAGGACGAGAAGGCGCTCACCGCGTATCACGAGGGCGGTCACGCTCTGGTGGCGCTGAACGTGCCGGCGACCGATCCGGTGCACAAGGCCACCATCATTCCGCGCGGGCGTGCGCTGGGCATGGTGATGCAGCTGCCGGAGCGCGACAAGCTCTCCATGAGCTATGAGCAGATGACCTCCCGCCTTGCCATCATGATGGGTGGGCGCGTGGCGGAAGAGCTGGTCTTCGGTCATGACAAGGTCACCTCTGGTGCGTCTTCCGACATCGAGCAGGCCACCCGCCTTGCCAAGATGATGGTGACACGCTGGGGCTTCTCGCCCGAGCTGGGCACTGTGGCCTATGGCGAGAATCAGGATGAGGTGTTCCTTGGCATGTCCATGGGCCGCCAGCAGAATGTCTCCGAGGCAACCGCACAGACCATTGACCGCGAAGTGCGTCGTCTGGTGGACGAGGGTTATGTCGAGGCCAAGCGCATTCTGACCGAAAAGCGCGATGATCTTGAAGTTCTGGCGCAGGGGCTTCTTGAATATGAGACCCTCTCCGGTGACGAGATCGTCGACCTGCTGAACGGCAAGACGCCGAACCGCGAAAGCACGATTGAGCCGGCAAACCCGCGTGGTTCTGCCATCCCCACCTCACGCAACCGTCCGCGTCCGGATGGGGCTGGTGGTTCGGTGGAGCCGCAGCCGCAGGCGTGATGCGCTTCTGATCCAGATGGATGAGAGCTGAAGATTGGAAAAGGCGTTCGCTGTGGCGAGCGCCTTTTTCTTTGGGGATCATCGGTATCTGTCGGGCTTGAGCGTTGAGGAACCTATGGGTTCAGTGCGTTCCGGATGCGAGAGGACGCGGCAGGGCAGAGGGAGAGAGTGATTCTCCCGGTAGGCGCGGTTGATATGAAGAACAGCCGGCTTTTGCCATGCACCGTGCAGGATTGGGGCTGCGTTCATTTATGGTTGTGGGGGGCAGCCTGGTATCATGGGGCGCATGCGCTTGTTGATGGTGGATTGGGCGTAGCTGGTGAAGTTAGGCAGGCATATGGATGAGCCTTCCGATATGAGCCGGTGTGCAACTGAGGCCATGGCGACGCATTTGGGACAGACGCAGGGGTAAAAAGACTGATGAGAGGGAACCGCCGGATATGCCGGTTGGCCTGATCCGCCTCATTGCTGTTACCAGCGCATGTTCGAGCAAAATGGATGCCCGAGATGCAGGCGGGTGATTGGGCGACTCGTGATCTGGAGAGCGTGACGCGATGATGGAGTGCACCTGATGGGCGTGGCATCTGTGAGCGCGGCAACTGTCTGGCATGGCGGAGATCTAGTGGCAGCGCGCACGCTTTTCCCGCACGCACTGGAACCGTGGATTGATTTGTCGACCGGCATCAATCCCGTGCCGTACCAGCTTGGAGCTTTGCCCCAGAGTGTCTTTCAGCTTCTGCCTTCGCCCGCACAACTGGCAGAGCTGGAGCAGGTGGCAGCGCGGGCTTATGGGGCAGCCTCCAGCGCTCATGTCGCCGCCGCGCCCGGCACGCAGGCCATACTGGAACTGCTGCCCCGCATGAGCACGCCGATGCAGGTCGCTGTTGTGGGGCCGACCTATGCCGAACATGCCATATGCTGGCGCAAGGCGGGTCACGAGGTGTTCCAGGTGCCGGATCTGGATGCGGCAGGTGTGGCGGATGCGGTGGTGGTGGTGAACCCCAACAATCCCGATGGCCGTCGTTTTCTGCCCACCCAATTGCAGCAGATAGCGCAGAAGCTGGCGCACAGGGGCGGGCTGCTGGTGGTTGATGAGGCTTTCGCCGATTTCGAAAATGAGAACAGTCTCATCCCGAGTCTGCCTGAAAACACGGTGGTCCTGCGCTCTTTCGGCAAGGCTTATGGGCTGGCGGGGGTGCGGCTGGGGTTTCTCATCGCTGAACCATGGCGGGTCGCGCAGGTACGGGAGCGGCTGGGGCCATGGGCGGTCTCCGGCCCTGCATTGGCCGCCGGGTTGAAGGCATTGGGGGATGCGTCGTGGCTGCGTGAAACCGCAGCAACACGGGCGAAAGATGCGGCGCGGTTGGATGCATTGATGACACCGGTGATGGGGCCGCCCATTGGCGGCACAATTCTGTTTCGCAGCTTTCGCGCGGTTAATGCGCCGCAGATCTTTGAGCGACTTGGGCGTGCAGGCATTTTCGTGCGGCGTTTTTCTTATGATTCCAGCCTGTTGCGTGTTGGCCTGCCGGGTGCGGAGAATGAATGGGACCGTTTTTCGGCGGCGCTGAACGTTGCGGCATGAGCGTGTGAAGCGCAGATGAGGCAGAGCAGTGTTTCATCGCGGCTGCAAAATGGTCTATGCAGCGCAAGACCTTCATTGCCGAGTTGTCGCCATGTTCCCTCCTGAAGACCGCGCCCCGTTTGATGATATTCGCCAGCTCATTGCCACCATGCCGGGGCCGAGCGATGGTGCGCGTGATGCGGCGCAGGCGCGGCAGGACAGGCTCGTGAAGCCACGCGGCGCGCTGGGGCGGCTTGAGACCATCGCCGAGCACATGGCCGCATGGCAGGGCAATTCCATGCCGACGGTGAGCCGGCCGATGGTGGCGGTGTTCGCTGCCACGCACGGCATCGCAGACCACGGCGTCTCGCCTTATCCCGGTGCGGTGACGAAGCAGATGATGGCCACCTTCACGGCTGGCAAGGCTGCGGTGAACCAGATTTGCGCGACATTCGATGCCGGATTGAGGGTGTTCGACCTGGCACTGGACCATCCGACCCCCGCCATCACCGAAGGCCCGGCCATGGATGAGCGCGCCTGCGCGGCCACCATGGCATTCGGCATGGAAGCGATTGCGGGTGGGTCCGATCTTCTGTGTCTTGGCGAGATGGGCATTGGCAACACCACCATTGCGGCGGCCATCTGCCATGGTCTTTATGGCGGCAATGCCGAGGACTGGGTGGGGCCGGGCACCGGTTCAACCGGCGTGGTGCTGGAGCGCAAGATCGCGGCCGTGCGCGATGCCGTGGCGCTGAATGCGGGTGAACTGGATGATCCGCTGGAGGTGCTCCGTCGCCTCGGTGGGCGTGAGATCGCCGCTATCGTCGGCGCGATTATCGCCGCGCGCCATGAGAAAGTGCCGGTGGTGCTGGATGGCTATGTGGTGACGGCCGCCGCCGCTATCCTGCATGCGCTGGATGAAACGGCACTGGATCATTGTCTCGCCGGCCATGTGTCCGCCGAACCGGCGCACCGTGCGCTGCTGGATCGGCTGGGGCTTGATCCCATTCTCGATCTGGGCATGCGGCTGGGCGAGGGCTCGGGTGCGGCGCTGGCTGTAGGCGTGGTAAAGGCGGCCATTGCATGCCATCGCGGCATGGCGACCTTTGCTGAGGCCGGGGTTTCTAACGAGTCTTGATTTTCAAGATTTAAGTGGGGCGCTGGCACGGCGCTGTGAGTTTGCGCCGTTGCCCGGGGTCTTGAGCGGATGAGCCCATGGTGGCCTTAACCCTGGATGGGCAGAAGCCGGTCTTCGCCAAATATTTCAAGATATGAAGCAACTCCAACCAACACCTCAGTCGTCTATTCTCCGCTTGTGCATCCAGCCCAGCCACCCTTCAGACGGAATTTCGGGATCATAGTTGAGCCAGCTGAATGCCGGGTGCTCTCCCGGCATGAGCCGGCCAATAATCTGCGGCATGATTGCCATTCCGTTGGAGCCGTTCGTCAAGACAACAACAGCGGAGCGGCTGGCCGGAGAGCCGGTCGTAAAAGCTTTGAAGCCGCCATTGTCTCCCCAATGGAAAAACGCCCCCTGTTGTGGCTCAAGCCCCCAGCCCAAACCCCAAGAGACATGCTGATCGCTCTTGGCCGCGTTGGGGTCCAAGCATTCAATACAGCGCTGGAAAAGCTCAACCTGAGGGCGAAGCCACTGCTTTGCCGTGGCAGGCTTGAGGTGGGCGCCGGAAATGGTGGCTTGCAGGAAACGGGCATAGTCAGAGGCTGTCGTGTGCAGCGTGTAAGCCACAACCGGGGTTCGGTTGGCCGTGCTTTCTCGCGAGGCTTCAGTCCTTCATGGGCGATGGCATGGTTCTCTTCAAAATCAGCGCGCCAGACATAGCTGGTTTGCTTCATCTGAAGCGGGTCGAAAACCAGCCGGTCCATCACATCTTCCAGACGCTCACCCGTGGCTGCCACGACCACCCGCTGGAGCCAGACAAACCCTTCTCCGGAATAGCTGAACTGGCTGCCCGGTGGAAAATAGGTCTTCACGGGCGTTATCCAGCTGCCCCAGTTGGGCAAACCCGAAGACTGGCTCAGCACATCGCGCACGGTCACCGTGGCCGCGCGCGGATCACCCTTGACGTCATTCGGTGCATAATCGGCGAGCGGTGTGTCCAAAGACAACACACCGGAGTCCACCAGCCGCAAAACCGCAAAAGCAAAAACCGGCTTTGACAGTGAAGCGGCCTCGAAGACCGTATTTTGATCGACCAGAGCCCCGGTTGACGTGTCACGGGTGCCAAGCGCGCCAAGATCAGCGATTTTTCCGTCCCGGATAACGGCGTAGGAAAGGCCGGGGACATGGCCTTTCTCCAGCAGCTCTTCCAGTTCCGCCGCCTGACCCTGCCCCGCGAAGGTGACGCCAAGCCATACGCATGCGCAGATCATGGCAGGCACGGAACGAATGCTCACGATTTCAATGTCCCCAGTGGGCATTCGGGAAGGGATGCCGTTGGTTGATTTAGCGACGATAGTTTCGCTGATCGCTATCCCATTGCCGATCGTCAGAAAAGTGGCCGGAAACGGAGTGCGGGTTTCAGGCGAAAGCCTGCGGAACCTGTCCTGAAATGTCCGGGCATATCGTGGCCACTGGCGCGATGTTGGTGGCCTGTGGCGTCAGCCGGCTGGCCGGCAGATTGACACGCGCCAGTGTGCCGCCGCCCGTGCGGCTCATCAGCGTGAATTCTCCGCCATGGAGCTGGGTCAGGCCGCGCACAATCGCCAGCCCCAGCCCGGCACCGCGGCCGGTGGTGACATCCAGCCGGCTTTCCCGATGGTGCGCGCCTTCCAGCGGCAGTTCTCCGGCACCGATGCCGGGGCCGGTATCCACCACGGCAAGATGGGGCAGTCCATCTGCGTCTATTCCACCCTGAAGCCGGACTTCTCCACCGGGAGGCGTGAACTTCACGGCATTCGTCAGCAGGTTGAGCGTGATCTGACGCAGCGCGCGCTCATCGCCCCAGATCTGTACGGCATGCATGTCGAAGGTCAGGCGTAGGTTACGGCGCTGCGCCGCAGGCTGCATCATGGCCAGACAGTCCTGCCCCATATGATCCAGCCGTACCGGTGTTTCCAGCAGGATACGGTGGCCGCTGTCGATCCGCGCCAGATCCAGCAGATCATCCGCAAGTGACAGAAGGTGGCGACCGGAGGCGTGAATGTCGCGCGCATAGCCAGCATAGGCTGGCACCTGGTGGGGGCCCAGCAGTTCTTGCGCCATCATCTCGGAGAAGCCCATCACCGTGTTCAATGGTGTGCGCAGTTCGTGGCTCATCTCGGTGAGAAAACGGGATTTCGCCAGATTCTCTGCTTCAGCATGCTCTTTGGCCATAAGGACTTCGCGCGCATGGGCAATGGCGGCATCCCGCTCCAAGCGGAGCACGCGGATGCGCCGCACCAGCAGAATACAGGCAAGCAGCATCACCCCCAAAACGAATGGCATGATGAGGTGAGCCCAGGACAGGCTCGAGCTCTCCATGGACATAACAGGTGCGGCCGTGGCGGCGAGGGGAGGGGCGGCCATGCTCCAGGCAAGGGCATATATGGCTGGGCGCAGAAGAGCGGCGCAAGGTGAGGAGTCGCGGAGGCATGCCCCGCGCCTGCGGGGGGAAAAGACCTTCGGGTCAGTTCCTTCGGCGGTCCCGGCCATATCTCACCTTCTGTGCCCCCTTCCGCATGTGCCACAGGCAGCTGCGCCGAAGGGGCAGGCATGGGACATGCCACCAGAAGGGTGACCTGGCGACTCCTCCATCACTGCGGTTAACGGAAGGTTAATGAAGGAGGGAAGGGGGGTGTCGTTTCTGGTGAAACCGGTGCTTTTATGGTCCGCACCTTCAATCGCGCTTCGTCAGTGTGTGGGTGAGGCTTTCTGCACACTCTACGAGGGTGGCCATGGTGACGCTGCGGCATTATTGGTGATGGTGGGGCTGCATCTCTCTTCTGGTTTCCAGATGCGGCATGCGCAGGATGTCACCATGAGTCGTGCGGATCATGAATTTAGGGGTGTGGGGCAGGCATGAAATTCAACATCACGCGCCCGTTTGAAACCGTCGCCATCCTGTTGCTGCCCTTGGGCGCATTTTTTCTGCTGATTGAGGCCCGCTTCCTGGTCGCCGCTCTTTACGTGCTGTCATACGCTTTGGCCGCGTGCGGCGGAGGCATCATGAAAGCTGTGGTGAAGAACATGCGTTCGAACGCTGAGGGACGCGGGAAGCGGCTGGGCAATGCCGTCATCTTGTCTCTGGTGGCCTGTGCCGCACTTGCCGCAAGCTACTTCATATCGCGGCAGTCTGGGCTGATCGGGAATTTCGGAACGGATCTGGCGGTCTGGCAGGTGGCGATCGGGGCCGGTTTCATGGCAGGTCTTCTGGTGGGCGGAAAAGACCTGCCTCAATCCTCCCGGCTCGCGTAATGACGCTGCGGTCTGGAACTGCGCGAAGGATATGCCTGCGGGTGTAAATCTCGCTGGGCGCTTCATGAACGCCGTCACACTTTAAGTGTTGAAGTGGATATCTCTTCCGGGAAGATCAGAGTCGGGGGCAGGGCGTGGAATATTATGGATATGTTCTGGCAAAGTTCATCATCGGCTTTGTCATCATCATCGTTCATATGAACATTTCCGGTAAAACCCAATTATCGCAGATGACGCCGATCGATTTTATCGGAAACTTCGTGCTTGGCGGCATTATCGGTGGGGTCATATATAGCGACACTGTGCCGATGTATCAGTACATCTCGGTTCTGCTGATTGGTGTGTTTCTGATCTCGTCTCTCAATTTCATCAGCAAGAATTTGTCGGCCTTCAGGTCTGTCACGATTGGTGAACCTATTCCGATCATCAAGAATGGCAGGTTTTTGATGGATAACATCACCCGGAAAAAGGGGAAGATTGATATCCTGACCGTGGCCTCGCAGATGCATCTACAGGGCATCCATTCATTTCAGGAAATATATTACGCCCAGATCGAGCCCAATGGGCAGCTGACAGCAGTCTGTGGGCGTTCGCGCATCCCTTCCGTCATCGTAATGAAGGATGGCGACATCATCGCTCCCAAGCTCTGCGCCATTGATATGAGCGAAGAGGATGTGAAGCAGGCGATGGTTGAGCTGAATATCAAGCCGGAAGATGTGTTTCTGGCTGAATTCTGGGATGGTGCGCTCAGTTTCGTGCTGAAAAGCGGTGAAATTGTCCGCCAGCCGTTGTCGGACTGAGCTTCGCCCTGTTCGTGGCATCCGCCAGGGCAGAGTTATTCCAGCTTCATTGCATCGCGCCTTCTGTCGTGTTTTGTCTTGCGGACATCATCCAGGAGCCACGCCAATGAAGCTCTATGATTCCCCCATGGCCCCGAACCCGCGCCGGGTTCGTATTTTTCTGGCGGAGAAGGGCCTCTCCATTCCCACTGAAGTGGTAGATCTGGCCTGCGGCGCGCACCATGCGCCCGCCTTCCTGCGCTGTAATCCGCGCGCGGAAGTGCCGGTGCTGGAGACCGACGAGGGCGTGTTCATCAGCGAAACCAGCGCCATCTGCCGTTATATCGAGGCCTTGCAGCCTGATCCGAACCTGATGGGTCAGACCGCGCTGGAAGTGGCGCAGGTGGAGATGTGGCAGCGGCGGCTTGAGTTCGGCCTGTTTCTGCCGGTCGCCGCTGTTTTTCGCCATCTGCACCCCGCGATGGCGAAGACAGAGGTGCCGCAGGTGCCGGAATGGGCAGAGGCGAACCGCCCGAAGGTGCTGGCCTTTCTGGAGTTTCTGGACCAGCGGCTTGCGGAGAGCGCCTATATCGCGGGTGCGCGCTTTACCTATGCGGATATTGTCGCCGTCACCTCGATTGACTTCATGAAGGTGACGCGCACTGCCGTGCCGGAAAAGCTCTCCCATGTGGTGCGTTGGCGGGCGGAGGTTTCGGCGCGTCCCAGCATGGCGGCGTGAGGCAAACCGCGCCGGTCACTGGCGTGGTGCCTCAGAAGCTGTGTCATGCGGCTTTCCCCAAGGGCTCGAATGTCCCGGTCTTTCCAAGCCTTGGGTTCGGTTTCGGCGGCTATCCTCTCACGGCTTCCGTTCCGCCATTCCGGCACTGTCGGAATGGCGCATTTGGAGAAGAGTGTGGCCTTGGTGAAGCGCTCAGCATTCCAGTTTCTCATCCAACCGGGAAAACGGGCGGCCAAAGCATGTTCTTGGCTTTGGCTCCCTCAAGCTTCGTGAGAGCGCTGTGACATTGGGAGATGGACTCATCCGGGAGGAACGGCGGGTATGACGCCGGAGAGGGACAGGACGTCTATATCCACATCTGCTGTGCCATATGGGCTGGATGCGCTGCTGGGGCGTATTCGGGCCTGCCGCCGGTGTGTGGATACACCCCTTGGTGTGCCCTTGCCCCATGCGCCGCGCCCGGTTGTGCGTGCCAGCGCCACCGCGCGCATTCTCATTGCCGGGCAGGCCCCTGGCACCCGGGTCCATGCCAGCGGTATCCCTTTCACAGATCCGTCCGGCGACCGGCTGCGCGGGTGGATGGGCGTGGATGGCGCCACTTTTTATGATGAGCAGCGCATCGCCATCATCCCCATGGGGTTCTGTTTTCCGGGGCTGGATGCAAAAGGGGGAGATTTGCCACCCCGGCGTGAATGTGTCGCCACATGGCATGATGAACTGTTCCAGACTCTTCCACCCTTCCGCATTCTGCTGGCGGTGGGGCGGCCGGCGCAGATCTATCATCTCAAACGGCTGGGGCTTGGGGCGTATCTGGGGCGCAACCTCACCGAAGCTGTTGCAGATTGGCAAACCGTGCGTGCCGCCGGAATGGCCCTGCCCACACCGGTTTGTATCTATCCGCTACCGCACCCGTCTTGGCGCAACAGCGGATGGCTGAAGCGCAATCCCTTTTTTGAAGCCGAGGTCTTGCCCCGTTTGCGCGCCGATATTGCTGAGGTCCTATCCGGGTCGGGAGGCTGATCGCATCCCGCGAGCGGGGGCCGTTCCATATGAAGGGGCTCAAGCAAGTCTGTCGCTCGTTCCGGGAATAGCCGCCTTTTGAGTGTCTGTGACAGGGTTTGAAGCTCTGGCCGCAAGAGTGACGCGCCCATAAGTCGGGAAATTTCCCCGTTTCAGTGAGATATGAAACGTGTCGCCCTGTTGCACACGGCTGTACCTGCGCGATGATGACGCTGGTGACGAAGATGTGTTCCGCGCCATGGATACCTATATGAGGCTTTCCAGAGACATCGCATCGTGCGAAGCAGGAACCCATGTTCGAGAAATTCCAAAATGCTGTCTCCGGCCTCTTCGGGCGTAAGGGCGGCGAGGTGCGCGCAACGCGCGGAGGGAACGACATGGCCGATGTGACCGAGCAGATGGTGCGCGATGCGCTGGCGCAGGTGCGCACCCCGGAAGGCGTGCCGCTGGCGGTTTCGCCGGCCCTGTCCGGCATCGCGGTCAATTCCGGCAAGGTCTATCTGTCCGTCACGGTGGATCCGGCGCAGGCGCGGGCGTGGGAGCCGGTGCGGGCTACGGCGGAAGATGCCGTGCGTGCGCTGCCCGGTGTTGTCTCCGCTTTGGTGACACTGACGGCGGAACGCCCGGCAGGTCTGGCGACTCATGCTCCCGGTGGTGCGCGCCCGGCTCCGGCTGCTGCCGGCCATGGGCATAGCCATGGTGGAAAGACGGGCGGCAGCATTCCGCGCGCCACCGCCATTCCGGGGGTCAAGTCCATTATCGCCGTGGCGTCCGGCAAGGGTGGCGTGGGCAAGTCCACAACCTCCATCAATCTGGCGCTGGGGTTGCGTGATCTGGGCCTGAAGGTGGGCTTGCTGGATGCGGATATCTACGGCCCTTCCGTACCGCGCCTCACCGGCTTGAACGAGAAGCCGGAGTCCGGTGCGGGCAAGAGCATCAAGCCGCTGGATGCTTTCGGCATGAAGGTGATGTCCATCGGTTTCCTCGTGGCCGAGGATACCGCCATGATCTGGCGCGGTCCGATGGTGATGTCTGCCATCACCCAGATGCTGCGTGAAGTGACATGGGGTGAACTGGACGTGCTGGTGGTGGATATGCCCCCCGGCACGGGCGATGCCCAACTCACCATGGCCCAGCAGGTGAATCTGGCTGGCGCGGTCATCGTCTCCACCCCGCAGGATCTGGCGCTGATTGATGCACGCCGCGGCATTGCCATGTTCGAAAAGGTGAATGTGCCCATTCTCGGCGTGGTGGAGAACATGGCCTATTTCGTCTGCCCCCATTGCGGCGGCACATCGGACATCTTTGGCCATGGTGGTGCGCATGCGGAGGCCGACAAGCAGGGCGTGCCCTTCCTTGGCGAAATTCCTCTGCATATGAGTATCCGTGAACTGTCTGATTCCGGCCGGCCGGTGCTGGTGGCGGATCCTGATGGCCCGCAGGCAGCGGCCTATCGTCATGTGGCGGCAGGCGTGAAGGCGGCGCTGGAGAAGCAGGGTGCGGTGGCGCGGGCAGCGCCGCGCATTGTGGTGGAATGAACGCCATTCGCGTGGTGTTCTTTTCATTTATTTCGCCGGATGGAGTTTCTGCGCATTAAAAAGTGGAGTTTTGCTCCGCTTTTGTGCGTGAATCCCTTTCTTCCGGCTGTTTCGCCCTCTAGAAATGGCGTCTTGTCCGGCGTGCAGGATGTGCGCCGGCCTCTCCGTGTCCGTTGGGGCGGGGAGAGATTTATGAGCCCATTTGGGGCGCAGTCTGGCCGCGCCGGCCTGGTCCGGGCGGCCCGGGTTGAGGAGTGGGTTTGATGAAGCGCCGGGATTTTCTCACTGCCACCGGGGCAGGCATTGCGGCCTCCACCGCCGTGGCCATGCCGGCCATTGCCCAGACCCAGCCTGAAGTGCGCTGGCGCTGCACCAGTTCGTTCCAGAAAACGCAGGACACCCTCTACGGAACTGTAGAGCATTTCGCCAAACGCATGGCCGAGATGAGCGAAGGCAAGTTTCAGGTGCAGGTGTTCGCGGCGGGAGAGATTGTGCCCGGCCTTCAGGCGCTGGATGCGGTGCAGAACCGGGCCGTGGAGATGTGCTTCACTGCTTCTTATTATTATGTGGGGAAGGATCCGACCTTCGCTTTTGGCAGCACCATTCCCTTCGGCCTGAACACGCGGCAGTTCGATGCCTGGCTCTATTTTCAGGGCGGGCTGGAACTGCTGAACGAGTTCTACAAGAAATATAATGTCCACATGCTGCCGGCCGGCAATACCGGCGCGCAGATGGGTGGCTGGTTCCGCAAGGAAATCAAGTCTCTTGAAGACCTGAAGGGTCTCAAGATGCGTATAGCGGGTCTTGGTGGGCAGGTGCTCGCGCGCCTTGGCGTGGTGCCGCAGCAGCTTGCCGGCGCGGATATCTACCCCTCGCTGGAGCGTGGCACCATTGATGCCGCCGAGTGGGTCGGTCCCTATGATGACGAGAAGCTGGGCCTCTACAAGGTCGCGAAATATTATTACTATCCTGGCTGGTGGGAAGGGTGCGCGGGCGTCAACTACTTCATTAATCAGGATGAATGGAACAAGCTGCCGAAGGTTTACCAGTCGATGGTGGAGGCCGCGGCCAGCGAGGCGAACAATATTCTGGTCGCCCGCTATGATGCGGTGAACCCGCCCGCCATCCAGCGTCTGGTGAAGCAGGGCGCGCTGCTGCGTCGCTTCCCCAATGACATGATGGAAGCCGCCTACAAGGCCGCCAACGAGATGTATGAGGAAATCTCCGCCAATAATGCGGACTTCCGCAAGGCGTGGGAGCATCTCAAGCCGGTGCGCAACAGTTCCTATCTGTGGTGGCAGATCGGCGAATTTTCCTATGATGACTTCATGGTGCGCGCCCGTGCCCGTGGTGGTTGAGGCGCTGCTGGCACCTGTTTTGAGGTTATGAGACCCGCCCGCATGGTTCGTCCGTGCGGGTTTTTTCTTGCCGATGGGTGAGCATGCCAAAGGTCCTTGAGCATGCTCGCGCACCACCCACGCACCTTTGATTCCACTTCTGTAGCGCTTGTGCGAACCTGCGTGGTGCCGGTCAAAGACTGGGGCCTACGGTCTCGAAGAGGGGCGGACACGCTTCGCGCGATCTGAATGCCATGTTCGCCTTGATCTCACCGGGGCGAAAAACTACTGTCCGCCTGCTCAATTCGGGCACTGTCCGTTCTGTCCGCCTGTTCGCCGTGGCGGCGCGGGCTTTCGGCTTCCGGCACGCCGGGGCGGAAGGCGCGCGACACCGGCAAGGCGGGCCTATTGCCGCGAGTCTTCATGATTGACCCCGCCGTGCCCGCTTCTCTGCCCGCTCACATGCGGCCCGACCGTTCCTTTCAGGCCCTGCTGCTGACCCTTCAGCGCTTTTGGGCCGATCAGGGCTGCGTCATCCTTCAGCCCTATGACATGGAAGTGGGCGCGGGCACCTTCCATCCCGCCACCACGCTGCGGGCGCTGGGCCCGAAGCACTGGAAGGCTGCCTATGTGCAGCCCTCGCGCCGGCCCAAGGATGGCCGCTATGGCGAGAACCCCAATCGCTTGCAGCATTATTACCAGTTTCAGGTCATCCTGAAGCCCTCGCCGGATAACCTTCAGGAACTGTATCTGAAGTCTTTGGAAGCTATCGGTGTCGATCTCGGCCTGCATGATGTGCGCTTCGTGGAAGACGACTGGGAAAGCCCCACCCTTGGCGCATGGGGCCTTGGTTGGGAATGCTGGTGCGATGGCATGGAAGTCTCGCAGTTCACCTATTTCCAGCAGGTGGCGGGCTTCGAGTGCGCCCCGGTGGCTGGTGAACTGACCTATGGCCTTGAGCGTCTCGCCATGTATGTGCAGGGCGTGGAGAATGTGTACGACCTGAACTTCAATGGTCGCGAGGGTGACGAGAAAATCACCTATGGCGACGTGTTCCTTCAGGCCGAGCAGGAATATTCCCGCCACAACTTCGAGCATGCCGACACCGACATGCTGCTGGAGCAGTTCCGCATGGCGGAGGCGGCCTGCAAGAAATACATCGCGGCCGGTGATGCGGGCGAGAAGCACCTGATGGTGCTGCCGGCCTATGACCAGTGCATCAAGGCCTCACACGTCTTCAACCTGCTGGATGCGCGCGGCGTCATCTCCGTGACCGAGCGGCAGAGCTACATTCTGCGTGTGCGCGAACTGGCCAAGGCCTGCGGCGCGGCATGGCTGAAAACCGATGCCGGTGGCGTTGAGGCGGCCTGAGCCGTCCCGCCAGAACCTCGCTCATTCCCTTTTCCCGCCGGCCCTGCCTCGTCCTATGCAGCCATGGCCGCCAGCGCCCGAAATAGAAACCGATGCCCGACCTTCTGCTAGAACTCTTCTCCGAGGAAATTCCCGCCCGCATGCAGGCGCAGGCGGCGGATACGCTGAAGAAGATGGTGACCGATGCGCTGGTGGAGCGCGGCCTGCTGTATGAGGGCGCGAAAGCCTTCGTGACCCCGCGTCGTCTGGCGCTGGTGGTGTATGGCCTGCCCGGCAAGCAGGCAGACCAGCATGAGGACAAGAAAGGCCCGCGCGTGGGTGCGCCAGAGGCCGCGCTCGCCGGCTTCCTGAAAAGCGCGGGGCTGGATTCGATCGAGCAGGCCCATGTGCACACGGACCCGAAGAAGGGCGATTTCTATGTCGCCCACATTCACCGCCCCGGCCGCCCCACGCCGGAGGTGATCGCGGAATTCCTGCCACAGATCATCCGCACCTTCCCATGGCCGAAATCCATGCGCTGGGGCTCAGGCAGCCTGCGCTGGGTGCGCCCGCTGCATTCCATCGTCTGCACATTCGGCACGGAAGGTGATGAGCCGGAAGTCGTGCCGTTCGAGGTCGATGGCATCGTGTCTTCCAATGTCACCTATGGACACCGTTTCATGGGGCCGCATGCGATTACGGTGAAGCGGCTGGATGACTGGATGGCGAAGCTGGAAGCCGCCAAGGTGGTGGTGGACCGCGAGCGCCGCAAGGACATCATCCTGAACGACGCCAAGGACCTCGCCCTCGCCCGCGGGCTGGAACTGGTGGAAGATGAGGGGCTGCTGGAAGAGGTGGCAGGCCTTGTGGAGTGGCCCGTGGTGCTGATGGGTGAATTCGAGGAACGCTTCCTCGATATTCCCGATGAGGTCATCCGCGCCACCATTCGCGCCAACCAGAAGTGCTTTGTGCTGAAGGACCCGAAGACGGGTCGCCTCGCCAACCGCTTCATTCTCACCTCGAACCTGCTGGCCCATGATGGCGGCAAGGCGATTGTGGCCGGCAATGGCCGCGTCATCCGTGCGCGCCTTTCGGATGCGAAATTCTTCTGGGATACGGACCGGGCCAACGGGCTTGAGAAGAACCTGCCGAAGTTTGCGAAGATCACCTTCCATGAGAAGCTGGGCAGCCAGCAGGCGCGCATTGAACGCATCGCCAATCTGGCGGTGAAGCTGGCCCCGCAAGTGGGGGCAGATGTGGCGCTGACCGAACAGGCTGCACTGCTGGCCAAGGCCGATCTGCTGACCGAAGTGGTGGGCGAGTTCCCCGAGCTTCAGGGCCTGATGGGCCGCTATTATGCGCTGGGGGAAGGGGTGGCCGAAGAGGTCGCACGCGCCTGCGAAGAACATTACAAGCCGCAGGGGCCGGGCGACCGCGTGCCCACGGCTTCGGTTTCGGTTGCCGTGGCATTGGCGGACAAGATCGATACGCTGGTGGGCTTCTGGGCGATTGATGAAAAGCCCACGGGTTCGAAAGATCCCTATGCCCTGCGTCGTGCCGCGCTCGGCATCATCCGCATCATTCTGGAGAATGGCGTGCGGGTGCGGCTGGCGGATGTGATCGCTGATGCCGCGAAGGGGATTGATGCCCCCGTTGCAGCGCCGGACGGCTGGCAGTCAGATCTCCTCAATTTCTTTGCCGATCGCCTCAAGGTCTATCTGCGCGAAAATGGCGCGCGGTTCGATCTGGTGGATGCCGTGTTCGCGCTGGAGGGGCAGGATGACCTCTTCCAGGTTGTCAGCCGCATGACCTCGCTTGCCCGCTTCCTGGAGACGGAAGACGGTAAGAACCTGCTGGCCGGTTATCGCCGCGCGGTGAACATCCTGCGCATTGAAGAGAAGAAAGACGGCAAGGCCTATGCCGGCCCCACCAACGCCACGCTGCTGAAGCTGGCGGAGGAAGAGAAACTGGCAAGCATCATTGAGGATGTGAAATCCCGCGTGGCGCGCGCCATTGCCGCCGAAGACTTCGAAGCCGCCATGACCGCGCTGGCTGACCTGCGCGGGCCGGTGGATGCCTTCTTCGATGCCGTCACCGTGAATGCGCCTGAGGCTGACCTGCGTGAAAACCGGCTGAAGCTTCTGGACGAAATCCGCGCCGCGACCCGCACGATTGCGGACTTCGACCGTATCGAAGGTTAAACTCTTCCGGGTTCAGGTGCTTATAACGGCCTGATCTGACACAAAAAGAAGGCCCGGAAGTGCGAAATTCGCCTTCCGGGCCTTCTTTTTTGGTGTGGGAGTACCTGATGATACGGTCATTTCCTGCTGGAATGTGACGGGGGCGGAGGTTTCATCTGCCCCTCTATTGCTGATTGTGTTCAGCTTAAAGCGTTCTATGGCATGGAGCGCGCGATGTTCTGTCCATAAGAGAAGCATGTCTGAGGCTTAAAGGGGTGTTATCGCTTCAGTGGTCCGTGTCTCATCATTTATTTATCCAGTATTTAGTTCGTGATTTGAATTGTATATATCGTATTTACCAAAATAAAACCTTTCGTTCATGGCTCATTAATGAAAGTAAACGTGCATCATGTTGTTTTCATTAGTGAAATGTTCATGGCCTGAGGTCATTCTGTCCCTGTACTGAGTTGAGTAACAGGTGGCGTAGAGATGACCGATGCCTGCCGGCCGAGGGTGAAATACGTAATCGGCCCCGATGGTGGCCCGCTGACCATTGCGGACCTGCCGCCGCCTGATACGCGGCGATGGGTCATCCGTCGCAAGGCAGAGGTGGTGGCGGCTGTCCGTGGGGGGCTGCTCTCGCTGGATGAAGCTTGCCGGCGCTATACCTTGACCGTGGATGAGTTCCTGTCCTGGCAGGCCTCTATCGACAGTCATGGCTTGCCGGGGCTGCGCACCACGCGCATCCAGCACTATCGTCAGTAGAAGACGCGCATCTGCGCGGCGATGAAGGCGGCAAGGCGTTCAGCCCCCGCCTGCGGCGCGCCGGTATTTTCAATGATGAGGTCTGGCGGCACCGGCATATGGCCGGGCCGTTCCAGCCTTTCCCGTATATCTTCCGGATGCTCTCGTGCGCGTGCCGCAAGCCGGTGTGACAGCACGTCCGGCGGCGCCGTCACCAGAACCACGCGCAGGCTCGAAAAGTCGCGGCTGGCGTGAGCCAGTGTTGCGCGCGATCCGTTGGCGACGACCGTGTGCCCTTGCCGCAGATGGGTTTTCACCTCCGGCCCCAGCGCATAGCCCAGTCCGTGCGCCCGCCATGCCAGCGCGAATGTGCTGCTGGCCAGAGCCTGTGCAAATTCCTGTTCTGTCAGGCTGTCGTGGTCTTCATCATCCGCAGTGGGGCGGGTCACCAGACGTCTGGCATAAAGCAGGCGTTCATGGGGTGGCAGGCGGGAGCGCGCGAGGGTGAGCAGCGTGTCCTTCCCTGCGCCGGAGGGGCCAACCACCAGAATGAGTGTGCCGGGCCCCACAGGTGATTTCGAGGTTGCCTGTGGTTCCTGCAGGGTTGTGAGGCCAGCCTCGCTTTGCATTCCGCCCACAATCCCCCCGCCTTTGCTTGGCCTCTCAATATGCCCGTTTCATGAGGTGAGGCATGTCTCACTCATAGAATCGGTGAAGCACCCAAGCGCATCGGTTTGCGCATATAAAAGGTGCAGCCGGGCGTCAGACCTCAGTGAATATCCACCTTATTCATCACGCAGCATATGGAGGAAAGAGCATCATGGCCAGAAGGAATGCAGCATATGCTGCATTGCATTGTGCATGTGAGGGGACGATTTCATCATATGTATCTGCGGTGTAAATTGGTGTGATATGATATTCTGATCGAAATTTGTCGCATTGCAGTATTCATGTAGTTGCAATGCGGTGCATATTTTGACTTTTCATACTCTGAACTTTGAGTATCATCATTTCCAAGATCGATAGCGAGAGGTGCACCGTGATGACGGAGTATCTGCTCACCATTGCCCAGTTCTGTGCTGCCTTCGGTTTCGTTGGCGCGGTTCTGTTTGGCTTGGTTTGAGACTCTGCTCCATCTGCGCCGGCCTGACCTGCAAGGGGTCTGGGCCCTTCGATCGAGATGACGCCGGAGCGTGACACGCGCTCCGGCGTCATCTGCTTTTGGGCTGGTGTTCATGTCATCCGTACATAAAAAAACCGGCCGGGAAGCCCCGGCCGGTCTGTCATTTCAGGCGAGTTGTCTCAGCTCATGAAGATGCCCATGACGCCGGCATAGACACCTAGCGCACACATGATGGTGGAGACCCCGATGACCACCCACATATAGGCGCCCTTCAGGCGATACTTCTCCGGAAGCGCCTTGATGGACAGGACCACGAGGAAGCCCACCACGATAGGCAGCAGCAGCGCGTTGATGACCTGCACGAAGATGTTCACATCGATCAGGTTCACGCCCGAGAGCACAACCGCCATGCCGATGGCCAGAACGATCACATACACCACATAGAACCAGGGCGCGCCCTTCACGCCATCGCCCAGGCTGCGGCGATAGCCGGTGATCTCGCCCATGCCCCACGCTGCGGTGAGGCTGACCACGATGGCCGCGACCAGAGCTGCACCGGACATGCCAAGCGAGAACAGGATGCGGCCCGCGTCGTAACCCAGATGCGGGGTGAGAGCGTCAGAAATCTGCTCCACCGTGTTGAGGTCGACGCCGCCTTCATTGGTGGCCCACAGGGTCGCAGCGGTGGTGACCAGCATCGCGATCATGATGAGCTGCGTGATGACGGAGCCAACAGCCGTATCAATACGCGAGTCTTCCATATCCTTGATGGTCAGGCCTTTATCCACCGTCGCGGACTGCTGGTAGAAGATCATCCAGGGCATGACGACAGCGCCGATGTTCGCCGCGATCAGGAACATGTAATTCGGATTGGTCACCGGGAAGGTCATAAGACCTTCGGCGATCTGGCTTGGCTCGGGGCTCGACATGATCATCGTGATCAGGAACACACCCTGGAACAGGCCAATGGCAATGGCGATGCGCTCCACCCGACGGTACGTTCCGGTGATGGCGACAATGATGAGGAAAAGCGCCATGGCTCCGGTGGATGCCCACTCCGGAATGCCCCACATCAGGCCGACACCGGCGATGCCGCTCATTTCACAGACAATGGCGCCAATGCAGGCGATCATCAGGGTGGAGACGGAGAGCCACGCCCAGCCCCTGCCGAAATGGTGCTCGATGAGTTCGCCATGACCTTTCTTGGTCACGACCCCAAGACGAATGGTCAGTTCCTGCACCATGAAAACAATGGGAATGAGGATGATTTGCGCCAGAAGCAGCCCGTATCCCCACTGCGCACCGCTTTGCGCCGCAGTGATAAGGCTTCCTGCATCAGTATCGGCCAGCATGACCACGAGGCCAGGGCCCATAACAGCAAGATAAGCCATGAGAGCATTACGCTTGACGGTGCCGACCGTTGCTGTTTTTTCTGAAGTGGATGAATTCAAATTATCTGGCATCAAATAATCCCCCTTTATTTACTGCCAGGCCGTATGCCCAAGATGATATCCCTGAATAACGTTATAGCTTCTGGTTTGCAGCGCGCAAGAATGGTGTTTTAGACATATTTTAAAGTAATTATATTCGCATTGTCTTGATTTTTAGATTTAAAAATTATCATGATACCTCTATCTAGAATTTCGTTTCCGGTCTTGTGGGGGCCTGATCGTCGCCTCGCCTCAGGATCGTGATGTCAGAAGATACTATGCGATGACAGGGATTCACGTGCAGGATGAACAGGCCGTGAGGGCCGGAACCTCGGATCTTCGGCGGCCTTTGGCGGTGATAACCGGTGCATCAGGCGGCATCGGTGAGGCTCTGGCCCTGAGGTTCGCCCACGCGGGATTTTCACTGCTTCTTGCAGGGCGTGATGTCGCACGGCTGAAGGCCGTGGCGGAGCAGGTGCGTGCTGTGGGTGTTCTGGCGGAACTGCGCTGCGTGGATCTTTCAGACGCGTCAGCCCTTGAGCAGTTCGCCGGAGAGATTGAGGCACTTACGCCGGATATTCTGGTGAACAATGCGGGTTTTGGTGGTTTCGGTCCGTTTATGCATACGGACCCGCAATTGGTGGCGGGGATGATCTCCACCAATATCAGCGCTCTCACCCGTCTGACCCGGGCCGTACTGCCCGGCATGGTGGCGCGTGATTCAGGGCGAATCCTTCAGGTGGCTTCCACTGGTGCTTTCGCGCCATTGCCATATTCAGCCGCTTATGGCGCCACCAAAGCCTATGTCCTTAGCTTCTCGGAGGCTGTCGCGGAAGAACTTCATGGCACCTCCGTATCCGTAACCGTGCTTTGTCCTGGCCCCACGGCCACGCCTTTCTTTGAACGCGCAGGCTGGGATGGCACGCGCCTGTTCAAAGGGGGCATGAGCACGCCGCAGGACGTGGCGACCCAGGGCTATGCGGGTCTCATGGCTGGTCGTCGCGTGGTGGTGGTGGGCTGGCGGAACCGGCTGATGGTAGCAGCCATCCGTTTCGCCCCTCGTCGTCTGGTCTCGCTGGCCACGCGCATCATGCTGGCGTCACGCTGAGGGCTACGGATGGGGCAAGAGATGGGATGGGCGTAAAGTGGAAGGGATTCTGTTTGCGTGCATCTCGTGCCAGAGTCATATCCGGTAAGATGCCGGTATGCGCCGGTGGTGTCATGCAGGCAGTTTTCTCCTGCTGTCTGGCCATGAACCGGGAACAGAGCTGAGCTGATGACGTACCGGATGAACATTCTCTCCATCCAGTCCCATGTCGCCTATGGGCATGTGGGGAATGCCGCTGCGGTTTTCCCGCTCCAGCGGCTGGGGGTGGAGGTGTGGCCCATCCACACCGTGCAGTTTTCCAACCATACCGGTTATGGAGCGTGGCGCGGGCAGGTGTTTCAGGCGGCCATCATCCATGAACTGGTGGATGGCATTGCCGAGCGTGGCGTGCTGGCGCGATGCGATGGCGTGCTCTCGGGCTATATGGGCGAAGCGGATATTGGCGCTGCCATTCTTTCGGCCGTCTCGCGGGTGCGGGAAGCCAATCCCGATGCAGCCTATTGCTGTGATCCGGTGATCGGCGATGTGGGGCGCGGCATATTTGTGCGGCCCGGGATTCCCGAGTTCATGCGAGATCAGGCCGTGCCACAGGCCGATGTCATTACCCCGAACCAGTTCGAGCTGGAATATCTGGCCGGTCGCCAGATCACCAATCTGGCCGATGCCTGCGCGGCCTGTGATGCGTTGCATCGGCACGGCCCGGCGGAAATCCTCGTCACCAGCCTGCACACGAACGAGACGCCCGAAGGTTTCATAGATCTGCTGGCTTCAGGGCCGGAAGGGCGTTTTCTGGTGCGCACGCCCCGGCTGAATGTGGTGCCCAATGGTGCGGGTGATGCTATTGCTGCCCTGTTCTTTTTTCATTGGCGGTGCACGGGCAGTTCGGCCACCGCGCTGGGCCGGGCGGTATCCTCCATTTTCGGACTTCTGGAGAGGACCGAAAAGGCACACTCGCGCGAATTGCTGCTGGTGGAGGCACAGGAGGAGTTTGTGAACCCTTCCAGGCTCTTCACGCCAGTGGCGATTTAAGGCAGCCTGCGGTCCTGTTTCGCCAAGGTCCTGCCACATTCTGGCGGGTCCGCTCCCCCTGTACCCCTCGAGGGAGGCCACCATGCCGCGCCGTTTCGTGACGCTGGATGTTTTCACCCAACGCCCATTCGGCGGTAATCAACTGGCGGTGGTGTTGGATTCCGCCGGCCTTGATGATGCGGCGATGCAGCAGATTGCCCGCGAGTTCAACCTCTCCGAAACGGTCTTCGTGCTGCCGCCCAAACAGGCAGAGCGGCGCGCGCGCCTGCGCATCTTCACCATCGCGCATGAGGTTCCTTTCGCCGGGCATCCGACAGTTGGGGCGGCGGTGCTGCTGGCGATGGAAGGCAAGCGTGAGAGTGGCCGGCTGGTGCTGGAAGAACAGGTGGGACCCGTTTCCTGCGAGGTGACCTTGTTCGCCGACAATCCCCGGCGCGGCCATGCGGTGCTCACGGTTCCGCGTCGCAGCACCTTGGGAACGCTGGATATCTCACGGGAAGCCTGCGCCCAGGCTCTTAATCTCGACCCTGAGGATATCGGCTTTGACGCACACCGGCCGGTGGTGGCGGCCGCCGGGCTGTCCTTCCTCTATGTGCCGGTCGCGAACCTGACCGCGCTCGCCCGTGCCCGGCCGGATGAGGCAGCCTCGCTGGCGGCACTCGGCGCCTTTGGCGAGACGGTTTATGTCTACACGCTGGATGAGGAGGGAGATGCGGATTACCGCGCCCGCATGTTCTCTCCCGGCCTTGGCGTGCTTGAAGATTCGGCCACGGGTTCTGCCGCTGCGGCCTTGCCGGCCGTCTTGCTGGATGCGGAGAACAGGGTGGATGGGCATCACCGGGTTCGGATCGATCAGGGCTTCGAGATGGGCCGCCCGAGCCGGATCGATCTCGGCTTCACCGTGCGCAATGGTGTGCTGGTGGATGGCACAGTGACGGTGGGCGGCAGCGCCATCATCGTTGCCGAAGGTGTGCTTCATATCTGAGAGCCTGTTTGGAAAGCTCTCTGCGGATGTTCTTGAATATTTGCAACACTCTGCTCACATCATGCCCATGCTTGTCCCGGCCTCTAAACAGAGCGGAGAGCCAGTTTTTGCAGGACCTTAGCTCCTCCATCTCGTGGATATCTGGCTCCAGACCGGGACATGGCGGACGAAGTGGCACGCCTCCACAAGGCTCCAAACCAACTTTCCAAACAGACTCGAGTTTCCTGAAGGTGGGCACGTCCCCGCGTTCGCAAAATCAGCTGGCCGGCAGCATCCATCACGATGCTTGCTTCATGCCGGGGCGAGCGTGATTTCGGTTTTCAATCTGACGATGAGGCGGATCAGCCGATTCTAAACCCTGCTTGAGGCTATGGGCAGGGTGCGATGTTCAAAGAAGCATCGGCATGGATGCCAATTCCTTGCTTAAGGCGATGGGTTCTGGGGCGTGGATATGGGGCAGGGTGAGGATGGTTTGGGTGAGGGTGTGCCACGCCCTGCACAAGCCCCTCTCTCCCGCTGCTGCCCGCGCGTGAGGCATGCAGCCTGCGCAGAGGGCTATGACTTCGCCGTCATTTGCGTTGTCCTGTGAAGGGCGTATCCTTCCTGCGATGCACAATTCTGCTTCCGTAACGGTCACTGGGGCCCACCGCCCATCCCGCCTTGGGAAGGGTTGTGACGCACTCCTGCACGCCCTGATGCGCGCCAGCGTCCGTTCCATGAGAAGCAGGCTGCACCTTTCCCTTGTCGCCAGAAGCGCCCCGGCCGTATGCGCCGGGCCATATGGGATTTATCCATGAGCACGCCTTCACTGTTCGACAGTTTTCGTCTGGGCCAGATGACTCTGCCCAACCGCATCGTCATGGCTCCGCTCACCCGCAACCGGGCTGATGCCGGCAATGTGCCGTCTGAACTGGCGGTGGAGTATTACACCCAACGCGCCAGCGCCGGCCTCATCATCACCGAGGCCTCGCCCATCTCCCAGCAGGGGCAGGGCTATCAGGACACTCCCGGTATCTGGACCGATGAGCAGGTCACCGCATGGCGCAAGGTGACCGATTCCGTGCATGCGGCGGGTGGCCATATCGTCATCCAGATCTGGCATGTGGGGCGCATCTCCCACAGTTCGCTTCAGCCGGGTGGCGGTGCGCCGGTTGCGCCTTCCGCCATTCGCGCTGAAGCAAAGACCTTTGTGAACAACAGCTTCGCCGACGTCTCCACGCCGCGCGCACTTGAGCTCTCTGAATTGCCCGGCATTTTGGAGGATTACCGCAAGGCAGCCGCAAATGCGGTGCGGGCTGGGTTCGATGGCGTGGAAATCCATGCGGCCAATGGCTATCTGATCGAGCAATTCCTCAAGGATGGTGCGAACACGCGCACGGATGCTTATGGCGGCTCGATTGCCAATCGCACCCGCTTCCTGCTGGAGGTGCTGGATACGGTGATTGCCGAGATTGGAGCAGAGCGCACGGCCCTGCGGCTTTCGCCCGTCTCCCCGGCCAATGGCATCACCGAGAGCAATCCGCAGGCACTGTTCAACCATGTGCTGGAAGAGCTGGAGAAGCGTCATCCGCTCTATGTGCATGTGGTGGAAGGTGCAACTGGCGGTCCGCGTGACATCGCGCCAGACTTCTCCTTCGCCGAACTGCGTCGCCGCTATACGGGGCCGTGGATGGTGAACAATGGCTATGATCGCGCGCTGGCTGAAACCGTGATTGCCGAAGGCGCGGCGGATCTGGTGGCGTTTGGTCGTCCCTTCATCTCCAACCCCGATCTGGTGGAGCGCCTGCGCCGCAATGCCCCGCTGAACGAGTTGAAGCGCGAGACGCTCTATGGCGGCGGGCGTGACGGCTATGTCGATTACCCCACCCTTGATGAGGCCGGGGCGTGAACCCAGCCACTGGATGGGACGAGGAGGGCCGGCGCATTGTGCCGGTCCGTGCCCTCGATTTCGTGCTGGAGCCGGGCGGGTGGCCGGAACTGGAGCCGCAAAGGGCGGAGATCGATTCCTATTTTGCAGCCCGTGTGGCGGCTAACCCACATCTCTGGAACGGGGCCGTCCTGATGCTGCGTCATTCCCATCTGGATGACGGGGTATTGCGCGGTACATTCCGGCGCACGGATTTTGCCTCCTTCCTATGGTGGAAGGCGCAGGGCTGGATGAATATGGGCCTGCGCAACGCATTCTCACTTGCGGCGCTTGAGGGCTCTGATGGCGGATTCGTGCTGGGAGTGATGGGCCCACAGACCTCTGCTGCCGGGCAGATTTTTTTCCCCTGCGGCACGCCGGATCTTTCCGATATCACGCCGGATGGACGGGTGGACCTTGCAGCCTCGGCCCTGCGCGAACTCGCGGAGGAAACAGGCCTGCTGCCCGGTGATATCGCGCAGGATCATGGATTGATGGCGGTCTATGACGGTCCTCGCCTCGCTCTTTTGCGCCAGCTTGTCTTCTCGGAACCGGCAGAGGAACTGGCCACGCGTATCCGCAGCTTCCTTGCGCGTGAAAACCTGCCCGAATTGTCAGATGTGGTGGTGGTGCACAGGGAACAGGACATGCTGCCGGCTATCGCTCCCTTCGCGGCAGATTACATCCGTGCCCGCTGGGCTATGCGGTCTGCGTGAGGACGGGGTGCAGCTGCAACCCATCCTGCCAGGGCAGATGTAGGGGAGCTGTGAAAACATGGGACGAAACCTGGATGAGGTGACGTCCTGAGCCGGCGAATCCATTGACATCACGCCTTCTGCCCCTTATCACCCCAGCCAGATTCAACATCAGAACGTCGACGAGCCGCGCGGCATGCGCGCCGCGGTCGGCCAAAGGTCATTTTGCCATGAAGATCCGTAATTCCCTGAAGTCGCTCCTCACCCGCCACCGCGACAACCGTCTGGTGCGCCGCAAGGGCCGCGTCTTCATCATCAACAAGACCCAGAAGCGCTACAAGGCGCGTCAGGGCTGAGTCCTTGCCATCCTTCGCATGCCCAAGGCCTGCGACAAACAGGATGGTGATGCTCTTCCTTTATTGACGATATGGGCGGAACGTCCGACATTCGATATATGAATGTTGTGCTTCCGCCCTTTCGTTTGTCTAACCCTCAGAAATCCGGTGCGGATATGCAGAGCCGCAGTCCACGCCTCCTGCCGGGTTCCCTGCCGTTCTCTGGTGATTCCCTTCCAGATGAGAGGGGGGTGCAATCCCGCTCTGAGTTCTTTGGCCGTGCTTGGGGTGATCACGCCATGCAGATGAGGCGGCCTGCGGGTTTCATGCTTCTTGCGGCCAGTGCGCTGTTTTTGTGCGCCTTTACTGGTGCAGATGATTCCAGTGACATGGATGGCTGGCCACCCGCGCACCACAGAACACAGGAAAGCGGCCCCGCGAATGGCGGAGTTGCTGCCCCAGTTCCGTCTGTTCCCACTGTCAGTCCTACCCAGTTGAATGGCGGAAAGTCTGCGCCGATGGATCGACGCGGGCGGCTGGAGGCTCTCTTCGCGGCCCTGAAGCTGGCACCTGATTCCGAAAGCGCGCAGATGGTCGGTGATCGTCTGGACCGTCTCTTTGCAGATACGAACAGCCCGGCCATTGACCTGCTGATGTCGCGTGCGGCGGCTGCCATGCAAGCCAAGGAACATGAACTGGCTCTGAACCTGCTGGATCAGGCCCTGGAGATCGAGCCGGATGCGCTGGGAGCCCGGGCGCGACGGGCCACGATCGCCTATCTGCGCAACAATTATGGCTCGGCACTTGCGGATATTCGTGAGGTGCTGGCCCGCGAACCGCGTCATTTCACCATGCTGTATGCGCTGGCCCTGATTCTGAAAGAAATGGGCGAGGACAAGCTGGCACTGGAGGCGACCCGCAAAGCGTTGCTTGTGAACCCCCAGCTTGAAAGCGCGAAGGAACTCGAGCGGGAACTGACCATTTCCGCCGAGGGCCGTCAGATATAGGGCTCTCACACTGACCTGATGTGATGCCGGTGACATAAGGGTGCATTGCTGTATGAGCTGCTTTGCCCAACCTGCTTTTGGACCGGCGGTGTGGGTAGACAGAAGTCGCGTGCATGCACCCATGTATGACGTCAGTTTCTGATGATGTCTGGTGCTGTCCGGCCATGCTGAATGTCTCCGGGTCTGGTGCACTATGGGCCACAGATACAAGCCCATCCCAAAATGCTCTGATGCTTTGGGGCTATCGGATGACAGGCGCAGCAACACAGGCTGCGGGAAAGCTGCGCGCTCCACAAAAGGCGCGGGTTCTACACGGATGATGCGACGACTCAGTCCTTGCGCGCATTGGCAGGCACCGTCGGGGGCATGGGCGCCGGGCCGGGTTTTGCGGTTGAAGCGCTTTGCTGCTGGCTATTGCTGGTGAATTGCACAGTCCAGGACTTCTGACCCTGCGTGTCGACTTCCATGAAGCCCGTGCGTTCGAATCCACGTGCAAGGCAGTCGCCAGAACCACGAATGGTGAACTCCTTGTCCCGGGTGCACATATAGGCCTTCCCGGTCCATTCACCGCCCAGATCATAATCCACGGCATAGATGTAATAGTAGCGCGCCATCAGGTCGCCGCGCAGCAATGTCTCGCAGCTTTCGGCTGCAACATTCCACCAGCCTTCCGTGTGCCAGGTGTTGCCTTCCTTATAGCCCACGGCAATGCCGATCCGGCTCTGGGTGCGGTTGCACAGGCGGAATTCGGCATGCGCCAGGCTGGACAGCAGCATGGAGCCAGGGCCGGCACCAAGCAGCAGGGCGCTGGCCAGAAGGATGCACCGGCGTGATATATTGCGGCGCGGAGGCGTCACAACTGGGCCGATGGCGGGCTGGGCAGGGGTGGCAAGACAGCGAAACATGAGATGGTTTGTGTGCCCTTCAAAGGCTGATCCGTCAATGCCAGCTTCCACTTTCAGGTTTCATGTGGGCTGGCAGGGCTCTCTTGTGGGCAATGATCGGGGCAGCATGGAGGCGCAGTGCGCATTCACCTCCTGTTTCCTCGCACATGTCACAGCATAACGGCGTTTCACAGAGCCGGAAGGATGCCTCCCGGAGGTGTATTTTCCTGAAGCGAATGGGTATCCACTTCGCGTGAAAATGCTCCCATGCTACAGATGCGCTTTGAAACGCGGAGCGGGTGGATGCTTCTGTTCTGACTGTCCGGGGTTTGCTCTGGTCTGTCATTATGGAGGGTCGCCGTTCCGCCCGGAATCATGAGGGTGCACGCGCCAAAGCCCGTAAGGCTGGGATTGCGAGCGCCGGTTACAAGGAGACCTGCCAGGTGGCAGATGACGTCTTGGATGCCCCCGCTGGCTTCGCGAAGGAACAGCTCCAGTCTTTCGTCGAGCGTATCGAGCGCCTTGAGGAAGAGAAAAAGGCCATTGCCGACGACATCAAGGATGTGTTCGCCGAGGCCAAGGGCAATGGTTTCGATGTGAAGGCCCTGCGGGCCATCCTGAAGCTGCGCAAGGAAGATGAAGACGCCCGCAAGGAGCTCGATGCCATCGTCGAGCTGTATTGCCAGGCTCTCGGCATCTATCTCTGAGCATTCGTGCCCACGCCATATCCGGTGTGGACAGGATGAGAGGCACGCCGGTCGGACGATGGTCCGGCCGGCTTTTTTATGCCGGGAGCTGCCGGCGTTCCCAATGAAAAAGCCCGCCAGCTGTGAAGCTGTGCGGGCTTTGGGGTCTTTTAACGTGTGAGAGATGGGGATCTCTCACGGTCCCTCTCCTAAACAGAGGAGGGGAGTTTCAGCGTGATCCGTCGGCTTTGGCCATGGACCATGAGGCTGGCTCATGGTCCATCTCATGACATCTGCTTTTACATGCGTCCGGAGAGGGCAAGCGCGGGAGGAGTGAAGGTCTGGGTATAGACCGTTGCTATCGCATCACCCGTGAAGCTGGAGGTCAGGCCATAGCTCGCCTCCTGCGAGAAGCCGGAGACAACCACCTCACGCGGGGCTGTGACGAAGCTGGTGAAAACCCGCACCTCTGGAGGGCGCAGATACAGCGTGTCTGCAAGGCGTGGGGAGAGGAAGAGGTGGTCGAACGCAACCCGCGCCGGCACCGCCTGTTCGCGGCGATTGCGACGGGTTTCAGCCGTGCGACGTACCGGGGTCGGTGTGGTCAGGGTGCGCGAAGCAGGCGTCGGGCCGAAAACCTCGCCATCCGCAGCATAGCCAAGCGCGCGGGTTTCTTCCCGTTCAGAGCCACGGGTGATGACGGTGGGCAGCGGCGCGGGTTCAAGACGAGCAACGCGCGCATTGAATTCGGCTGCAAGCTCGGAAGGCCGGCGTACGGGCATGGGCGCTGCACTGGCAACGGTTGTTGCCTCATCGCGGCTGTTGCCAGCGCGCGCAGCCTGCCGGTCAAGTGTGTTCGCCGGAGCAAGAGCCTGGGGGCGATTTGTCGGCAGCGGCATGGCGGAAGCCGTCACCGTTGTAGGGCGAACGGCAGTCATGACCTGCTGACGTACAGGGGCGGGTTCCTCGTCGCGTTCCATGGTCGCGGGGCTGGCCAGTGCCACCGGGTGGCTGGCGGGCTCTGGCGCGGCCTGCGGCACGCTTTCCTCTTCCTCATCCTTGCCGCCGCCAAACAGCGCAGCAAAGAAGTTCTTCGGCTTGCTCGCACTTTCGCCGGAAGAGCCGGCGCGACCACCGGCTTCCGCCAGCGCGGCTTCATAGCCGGAGAACGGCTTGCCATCAGAAGGAACATGGATGGTCTTGCCATCCGGGAACACGCGGGCCAGCTGAGAGCGGTTCATGCGCGGCCAGTGGCGCACGCTGCCCGTATCCATATGAACGAAGGGCGAGCCGGAAGTGGGATAGAAACCCACACCGCCGCGCTGAAGGCGCAGGCCGGCGGCACGCAGATCCGCCAGCGCGACGCCGGGGATATAGAAGTCCATCGCCTTGCCCATCGTGTGCTGGGAGAACTTGGCAACGCCACGGCTGCGGGAGCGCAGCATGGTGTTGGTCTCGGGCGAACGATAGGAGCTGAGAACGTGAATGGCGGATGTGCCGCGCGTTTCCTGGCTGACTTCCCAGAGAATATCGAAGAGCTGGGGATCCATCCGGATCTGCTTGTCATTCCGCCAGTCGCGGAAAAACCAGTTCATCTGCTTCAGGGCCGCGGAATCGTAGCGCCCATTCTTCTTGAACGTGAAGCTCGCCGTCTCACCGCGATGCATGTGCTTGAAGGTGAGGGTGCGGGTATCGCCATTGGCGACAGCGTTCTGAAGGGTGCTTGTGCCGGCCACCAGAAGCGCCGCGCCGATAAGGCTGGCACGCAGCATCCCCACGCCACGGCGCAGGGAAGGCATGCGCAGGCCGAGGCGCGAAAAGCTGGTGGTATGCGGCGCGATCGTTTTGGGCAATGTCGCGAACCCGAGGCTCAGATTTGAACGGTCCCGCCCCTGAAAGACGCGGTACGAAACTGTGAGGAGTCTCCCCCATTCCGGTTAAGGTCAGGTTGACAGAATGCGATCCTCCGCAGCCATCTTCACTTCCTTGCCCTCGCCGATCCGGCATGGTGCCGTCACGGTGTCATCCATCCGTGCTGTGCACGGAGCAGATTCATGTCTCAGCCACGCGGCTCTAGGTACGCAGTATGGCCAAAACACGCCTGAAGCGGAAGCTTGGCTGTGACTGGTCGGCCATAGGCAAGCTATTGGTCGCGCTACCAGTAGAGGCATGGTGCGGCATCATGCCTCGGGGTATGTGAGGCCTACTTCCCACCGGTTTACCGCTGACGGGTGGATGCGCCATCCGCCATATGGTGGCGGCTGTCCAGCCCAAGGCGCGTCTTCACCGCAGCGTTGAAGCCATAAATGTCTTCGAATGCGGTGATGCGTCCGCGCTCATCCGCGGCGGTGGTGAAATAAACCAGATGCACAGGCACCGGCCGCTTCAGATTAATGTAGCGTTCCTTGTTGCCAAACATCTTGGTGAAGCGCTCTTCGGTCCAGTTCTGATCATTCATGGCCAGATTGAAGAGCACGGAGCCGAAATCGAACGGCTGCTGCACGCGCACGCAACCATGGCTGTAGGCCCGGCTGGAATTGGCGAACAGGCTCTTGGACGGCGTGTCATGCAGATAAATTGCATGGTCATTGGGGAACATGAACTTGACCCGGCCCAGTGCGTTCTTCGGGCCCGGCATCTGGCGGAATGAATAGCCGCCGGAACGGGTGCGTGTCACCTCAATGCCGCGCTTGGCCAGAGCGCCGGGATTGTTCTGGAGCATCGGCATCATTTCATTGCGCACGATGCTGGGCGGGATGTTCCAGGCCGGATTGATGACAACATAGGTGATGGGCTTCGAGATCACCGCTGTCGGCGATGAGGCCTTGCCCACCACGACCCGGGTGGAATGGATCGGCTTTTCGTCCGAATAGATGCGCAGCATATATTCGGGAATGTTCACGATCACATGGTTCTGACCCAGATCACGCGGCAGCCAGCGCCAGCGTTCCATATTGGCGATGATGTCTGCCCGCGCGGCGGCACCGGCTGTGGTGCGCCGGTTCAGGGCGCGGACCGTGGCGTCACCGACCATGCCAGTGGGCTTGATCTGCATGCTGTCCTGGAAGGTCTTCACCGCATCGGTCAGGTCAGGGTCATAGGCCAGATCATCCTGTGTGGATGTGCTCAGGCCCAGGCGCGCGCGCAGAGCTGGAACCCGGGGGTCTTCGCTGCCGGGCTTCAGCAGCGGTCCGGCTGGAATGGTCACCTGCCGTTCACTCGCCGGTGCGGCGGATGCAGCCAAAGCGGCCTTCAGCCGGACATAGCCGGGATGGGGTGGATTGTAGGCGGCAAGGGCGGCATTGGCGTCTGTTGCGCCGGCCAGCGTGGCCAGCACGCCCTCAGGCTGGGGCGTTTCCCGTGTCGGGGTCACCAGTGCTGAGATGCGCGTGGGGTTGAAGCGACCGGATTGGGCATGGCGCGCATAGGTGAGGGCCGATACGGCCAGATCGAGTTCCGCCCGTGCCAAGGCCGTAGCATCTGCTCCGGCTTCCGGCTTGCTGGCAGAATAGTCTGAAGGGTTCAGCCCGTCTTCTTCCGCGGCCTGAAGACGCGAGAGAATCGCTGTGCCCCGGCTGTTCACGCCCTTTTCATCCATGAAAACAGGCTGGTAGCCATGCGCGGCATAGAACACGAACAGGGCGTCGCGTTCCGCGCTGGTGGCGGAAAGGGTCTCTGGGGTCAGCAGGGCCTTAGCGAGGGCATCTGCAAGCGGGGACTGGAGCGTCGGGGATTGGGCCTCCACCGTTTGTGCGGCAGGCGTGGGCTGCGGGACTGCGACAGTGGTGGGAGCCACCGGTGCCTGTGGTGTGTTGGTTGCAACCGGTGCCGGTGTTGCGCTCGTTGATGCAGTTGCGGCTGCTACCGGGCTTGCATTGCCGGCGCTGTCTGTGCCGCCCCGCACGGGCTTTGGCGTGGCGGGGGGCTGGACAGCAGCAGGAATAGCAGGGGTTGATGCCTGCACGGGTGCGGGCTGAGCTGTGGCATCGACAGCTTTCGCCGGGCTGATGGCGGCGCTGGCCGGGGCTGCTTGCTGAGCCGGTGCCGGATTGACTTGTTGCGCAGGATTCTGGGCCGGCTGAGTCTGAGCGGTTGCGGCCGGGCCGGCAGCCTGCTCCGCCTCGGAGGCAGGAGCAGCCACCGTTTGCGCAGGTGCTTCAGTCTCGCTTTGCTGGCCGCGCTGGGGCAGGGCGGCGCGGGTTGAAGGCAAGGCTGTGCCCGTACCGATACCGGCGCTGTCCGTCACTACGGGTTGGGCTATGCGCGGGCCATCCAGCACCTGACGGGCCGAGACGGCAGCGGAAGACGCAGGCACGGCAGCACCTGCCTGCTGTGCCAGGGTCGAAGATGGCAGCAGGGTGAGACCGGAGACGGCAATGCACAGGCTGAAAAGCGCAGTGCCCATCATCAGGCGGGTGCGTGAGCGTGCTCTGGAACCGGGTGCAGTGAGGGAGGACACGCATGCATCAAACCGCATGCCGGAAAGCGTAGTCTTGTCCCGCCGCATCACATTGTTCCTCTCGCAGGCTCGTCCTGAGCCTGACAGCACCTTATGCCCCTCTTTAGTGGTGCAGCCTGAGTCCTAAAGGATCAACTTACAAGCATGGGGCAGGAGGGGTATTTTTCGGGCGCTGTTACTCGGCAGCAACAATTTCGGGCGTGAAGCGTGGCAAAGCGGGAGAGGTTTCCCGGTTATCCTCAAGTGTCGCTGGGATGCGGGTGAGTTTGCGATTGAGGGTGAAACGGCTGATTCCCAAGCGCAGGGCCTCTCTGTCAGGTGGCCCTGATACAGATCGCACACATGCCGAATCAGTTCTGCCTCCATCTGTTCCTGTGGCTTTACATCCCCGTCCTGTTCGACAGGAGGCAGGGAAGGGGAGGTGGCTGATGCCGTTGTTTGGCCCGGCCCAAAGCCATGGTGTTGCCCAGCGCACCTCAAGGTGCAGAGCCCCAGCGGGCTTCACCACGAAATTGTGTGCTCCAGCGCGAATCGTGCTGGTCGGGGTATCCACGCCACTCTCTGTCACGGCAGTCACCTCGGGCATATCGAGCCTGCGCTGGTGCATCATGCCCAGCAGGCCCACAGCGAAATGCGCACAGGTCAGCCATGACCGCGCCATGTCTTCATCACGGGCATGCATGCAGCGTTAGCCCAGATGAGAGCGCACTGATTCGAGATGCGCGGCCTCAGCCCCGGCATCCTCAACAAGCAGCAGGGCGGGAAGGGCAGATAGGGCAGACTGAGCCTTCATGGCATTCCTGCATGATGACAGCATGGAAAGCTTCGCCCGCTATGGTTAATCAAATCTAAGCGCCGCACTGGCAACGCTTTTTCGAGGGCTGCATCTGGTGCGGACCGCCCCTGCGGCGCTGTTACATTGAAGCCATGCGGTGCAGCGCGGTAAGAAGGGGGATCATTCGTGCCGTACCGGAGGCCCCATGCTCCCCTTTGATGACGCTTTCGCAGGCCTGTTCTCCCGCTCTCCCAGCGATGCCGCTTCCGCGCCGCTGCCTCAGATCCTGCCGGAATGGGATTTGAAGGATCTCTATCCGGCCATGGATGCGCCGGCGCTTGAGTCGGATCTGGAGAAGGCGGATGCCACCTGCAAGGCGTTCGAGACAGACTACAAGGGCAAGCTGGCGACCCTTTTGGATGGTGGCAAGGGCGGCGCGGCTCTTGCAGTCGTGGTGAAGCGTTATGAGGAGATTGAAGATCTCATCGGCCGCATCGCCTCCTATGGCAGCCTGATTTATGCGGGCGATACCTCTGATCCGGCCCGCGCCAAATTCTATGGCGATATTCAGGAGCGCCTCACCGACGCCTCCACCCATCTGCTTTTCTTCACGCTGGAAATGAACCTGTTGGATGATGCCGCGCTTGAATCCGCCTTGGCGGAACCGGCGCTTGGCCATTACCGCCCGTGGGTCGAGGATCTGCGCAAGGACCGGCCCTATCAGCTGGAAGACCGTATCGAGCAGCTCTTCCACGAAAAAGCCGGCCCCTCGCGCAGCGCATGGAATCGCCTGTTTGATGAGACCATCACTTCCCTGCGCTTCCATGTGAACGGGCAGGACCTGCCGATAGAGCCCACGCTCAACCTGATGCAGGACCCGAAGGAAGAGGTGCGCCGCGCTGCCGGGCTCGCGCTGGCCGAGACCTTCTCGAAGAATTTGCGCCTGTTCAGCCTCATCACCAACACGCTGGCGAAGGACAAGGAAATCTCCGACCGCTGGCGCTCCTTCCCGGATGTCGCCTCCTCGCGCCATCTGGCGAACCGGGTGGAGCAGGAGGTGGTGGATGCGATGGTATCTTCCATCCGTGCCGCATATCCGCGTCTGTCTCACCGCTATTATGCGCTGAAGGCCCGCTGGTTCGGCCGCGACAAGTTGGAATTCTGGGACCGCAATGCTCCGCTGCCCAAGGTGGACACCCGCGAGATCGGCTGGGGTGAGGCGCGCGATACGGTGCTGGGCGCTTATTCCACCTTTTCGCCGCGCATGGCGGATATCGCAAAGGTGTTCTTCGACAAGAACTGGATTGATGCGCCGGTACGTCCCGGCAAGTCTCCTGGCGCGTTTGCGCACCCCACCGTGCCATCGGCCCATCCCTATGTTCTGCTGAACTATCAGGGCAAGCCGCGGGATGTGATGACGCTGGCGCATGAGCTGGGCCATGGCGTGCATCAGGTGCTGGCCGGCAAGCAGGGCGCGCTGATGGCGCCAACCCCGCTGACTCTGGCCGAAACCGCCTCTGTCTTTGGCGAGATGCTCACCTTCCGCCGCCTGCTGGCCGCTGCCGCCACCCCCGAAACCCGGCGCGTGATGCTGGCGCAGAAGGTGGAGGACATGATCAACACCGTGGTGCGTCAGACCGCCTTCTATACTTTCGAGCGCGAGGTCCACACCCAGCGCCGCAAGGGCGAACTGACCTCCGAGGCGATTGGCGAGATCTGGATGAAGGTGCAGGTCGAGAGCCTCGGCCCAGCCATTCATCTGGGAGCGGGATATGAGACCTTCTGGACCTATATTCCCCACTTCATCCATTCGCCCTTCTACGTCTACGCCTATGCCTTCGGCGATTGCCTCGTGAACTCGCTCTATGCGGTTTACGAGAATGCGCAGGATGGTTTCGCCGAGCGTTATCTCGACATGCTGGCGGCGGGCGGCACCAAACACCATTCCGAACTGCTCGCGCCCTTCGGTCTTGATGCGCGTGACCCGGCCTTCTGGCAGACGGGTCTCTCGTTGATCGAGAGCATGATTACCGAACTGGAAGGCATGGAGAGCTGAGCTTTCCGCCGGCTTTTCGGCTGTTTTGAAAAGTGTGAGCCGGGCTGTTTGCGTCAGCCCGGCTTTACCTGTTTTCAATACTGATGGGGCACCATGGCGGCATGATGTGGCGAACTGGTCGTCTTGTATGTGCATTGGTGCTCGGCATTGCCGGGCCAACGATTGCGCATGCCCAGAGCGCCGCCCCCAATGCGGCCTCGCCCACCGGGGCTGCCGTGCCGCCCACCTCCTCTGCTCCCCGCGCCGCTGTGCCGCTGCCGCCCCGTCCCCCCGCACGTGCGTTGGTGGACGGCGTGGATACGGATGCGCTGAAGGCGGATCTTGCGCGGGAAACCGAGTTTCGTGCCAGCCTTCAGGCTGAGGTTGAGGCCGCGAAAGGGGACCGGCCCAAGCTCAACCGCCTGTTGATTGATACGGCCGCCCGCGCCCGCAATGTGGAGCAGCAACTCTCCAATGTGGAAGCACGTCTGAAGCCGTTGGATGGCGCGGCGACCGAGTTGACGGCCTCTCTGGCCCAGCGCCGTGAGGTGTTGGGAGAGGTGCTGGCTGCACTGATGCGTATGGGCCGCAACCCGCCCCCCGCCATGCTGATGCGCCCGGATGACGCATTGGATGCGGTGCGTTCTGCCATTCTCATGGGCTCTCTGCTGCCGGAAATGCGGGTGGAAGCGGAAACGCTGGCCGCCGATCTTTCCGAACTGGTCCGGGTGCGCGCCGAACTGGCTGCGGCGAAGGACACACTCTCCGCTCTGCGCACGGCCCTTGCCGAAGACCGGGAGCGGATTTCCACCTTGGTGCGCGAACGCCAGCGCCAGCAGGTGGAGAGCAACCCCGTCTCGCAAGATGATCGCACCCGCGCCGCAGCTCTTGCCCGCAATACGGGTGAGGTACACGATCTCGTGAACCGTCTTGAAACCGAGGTCGCACCCGCCGCCCGAGCGGCCGGAGCCGCCGAGACAGCTGAAGCCACGCGCCCGCCGGGACAGGAGAGCCGCGCGGCTGGTCTTGCGGCCCTCAATGATCCCGGCCGCATCGCGCCCGCCGTGGCATTCATCAATGCGCGCGGGCTTTTGCCGCTGCCGGTGGCTGGCGAGAGGCTGAGAAGCTTCGGTGCGTCTGATGGCGTGGGCGGGCAGGAAAAGGGCATCACCATCGCAACCCGTCCAGGTGCGCAGGTGACCGCGCCGGCGGATGGCTGGGTGGTCTATTCGGGGCCATTTCGCAGCTATGGACAACTCTTGATTATCAATGCGGGCGGTGGCTACCATATCCTTCTGGCAGGCATGGAACGGATCGAGGTCGAACTCGGCCAGTTCGTGCTGGCCGGAGAGCCGGTGGCCGTGATGGGCGGTGCCGCAAGAAGTGGCAGCGGGTCCTCTGGTGCAGCCTCGGGACAGCCCCATTTATATGTTGAATTCCGTAAGGACGGGAACTCCATCGATCCTGCCCCATGGTGGGCGGTAACGGACAGTCGGAAGGTACGCGGATGATGCGTCGGGCCTCTTTGTTTCTTGTCGGCGTGGCTGCCGGTGCCCTGGTGGCAGTGGGCGCTCTTGAGCCCCGGCTGTTGCCCGGCTCTCTTCTGGGCTCGGCGGCGGAGGCAGCGTCCTCCGATACATATCGCCAGCTCAACCTTTTTGGTGATGTCTTCGAACGGGTGCGTTCTGACTATGTCGAGCGGCCTGAAGACGCCAAGCTGATCGAATCCGCCATCAACGGCATGCTGCAGTCGCTGGATCCGCACTCCTCCTACATGGATGCGAAGAATCACCGCGACATGCAGGTGCAGACCAAGGGTGAGTTCGGCGGCCTCGGCATCGAGGTCACGATGGAAGACGGCGTGGTGAAGGTGGTGGCTCCGATGGAGGAAACCCCGGCCGCGCGCGCTGGCGTTCTGGCGGGCGATCTCATCGTGAAGCTTGATGGCGACCAGGTTCAGGGCCTCTCCCTGAACGAGGCCGTGGACAAGATGCGCGGGCCGGTGAACACCCCCATCACCCTTTCAATCGTCCGCAAGGGCGTCGATAAGCCGATTGATATCAAGGTGGTGCGCGACACCATCAAGATCAAGGTCGTCCGCTCGCGGGTCGAGGATGGTGATGTCGCCTATATCCGCGTCAACTCCTTCAATGAGCAGACCTTCGACAGCCTGAAGAAGGCCATTGCCGACCTCACCAAGGAAATCGGTGAGGACAAGCTGAAGGGCTTTGTGATCGACCTGCGCAACAATCCAGGTGGCTTGCTCGACCAGGCCATCGCGGTTTCGGATGCCTTCCTCGATCGGGGCGAGATTGTCTCCACCCGCGGCCGGAATGCCGAGGAAACCCAGCGCTTCAACGCGCGTGCCGGTGATCTGACCAATGGCAAGCCCATCATCGTTCTGGTGAACGGTGGCTCGGCTTCCGCCTCCGAGATCGTGGCTGGTGCGTTGCAGGATCAGAAGCGGGCCACGGTGCTGGGCTCGCGCTCCTTCGGCAAGGGGTCGGTGCAGACCATCATTCCGCTGGGCTCCAATGGTGCTCTGCGCCTCACCACGGCGCGTTACTACACGCCTGCCGGGCGTTCCATTCAGGCGAAGGGAATCGAGCCCGACATCGTGCTGATTCAGGACATGCCGGATGAAGTGAAGGAAAAGCTGGGCGCCACAACGGGCAGCACCAAGGGTGAGGCTTCGCTGCGTGGGCACCTTAAGAATGGCGAGGAGGAGCAGTCTGGCTCGCCGTCCTATGTGCCGCCAGAATCAAAAGACGATACCCAGCTCAAGCTCGCCATTGAGCTGATGAAGGGCACGGAAAAGAACGCCGCTTTCCCGGCCAGCCCGGACAAGACCACCCGCGCCAACTGAGCCGGCTACCAGAAACATCAAAAAAAGAAGCTCCGCCTAAAATTTGGGCGGAGCTTTTTCTTTGCCGTCTCGGTCGTCAGTTTCCGGGGCGGGCGGGATATTTCCCGGTTTCAGAATCTGAAAGCAACATGGGTATCGGTTGGCAGGATTCCTTGTTTCACAAAGATTTTGCGGACCATCCCGCTGTCAAAACATGTGGAGAAATGGATTCTCGCACCATGGATAATCAGGTCTGCGCAACGTCAACCTGCGGCGCGTAAAGCCATTTTTCCCTCACGGTGGGTCAATCTATTCGCGATGCCATCCTTCGGTCATGTTGCCGCCTTGATCGGCCTGTGTTAGGCACACCGGGATTTTCGAGGGTCGGGTTTCCTCCGCTCACGAGGTCGCACAAGAATATTCCAAACAGATCAAGGGTTTGGACTGAGTTTGCGCATTGTGCGTCAGGAGCGGTTGTAATTCCGAGAGAGGTGCGGAGTGGCGGAGACGATCGTGTCAGGCATGGCTGGACGTTACGCGACAGCGCTGTTCGAACTGGCAAAAAATGCCGGTTCAATTGATGCTGTGAAAGCGGATCTGGATCGCCTTTCGGCTATGATGGCCGAAAGTGAGGATTTGACACGGCTCGTGAAGAGCCCCGTGTTCACAGCGGATGAGCAGCTCAAGGCTGTTACTGCGATTCTGGAGAAGGCGGAGATTTCCGGCCTCGCCGGTAATTTCGTGAAGCTGGTGGCGAAAAATCGCCGTCTGTTCGGCTTGCCGGCCATGATCGCGGATTATGCCGCGCTCGTTGCCGCGCATCGGGGTGAGGTTACCGCAAAGGTGACCGTCGCCTCCTCGCTGAGCGACGATCAGCTTGCGGCGTTGAAAAATACGCTGGGTCAAAAGACCGGCAAGGACGTGAATCTCGACGTGACCGTCGATCCGTCCATCCTCGGTGGTCTCATTGTGAAGCTCGGCTCTCGCATGGTCGATGCTTCCCTGAAGACCAAACTCAATTCTATCCGGCATGCGATGAAAGAGGTCCGCTGATGGACATTCGAGCCGCTGAAATCTCTGCGATCCTGAAAGAGCAGATTCAGAACTTCGGTCAGGAAGCCGAAGTTACCGAAGTCGGGCAGGTCCTCTCCGTCGGTGACGGTATTGCCCGCGTTTATGGCCTCGACAATGTCCAGGCCGGTGAAATGGTCGAGTTCGAGAATGGTACGCGCGGTATGGCGCTGAACCTCGAAGTCGACAATGTTGGTATCGTGATCTTCGGTTCTGACCGTGAGATCAAGGAAGGCCAGACCGTCAAGCGCACCGGCGCCATCGTGGATGCCCCGGTTGGCAAGGGTCTGCTCGGCCGCGTCGTGGATGCCCTTGGCAACCCGATCGATGGCAAGGGTCCGATTGAATATACCGAGCGTCGCCGCGTTGACGTGAAGGCTCCGGGCATCATTCCGCGCAAGTCCGTGCATGAGCCCATGCAGACCGGCCTCAAGGCCATCGACGCGCTGATCCCGATCGGCCGTGGCCAGCGCGAGCTCATCATCGGTGACCGCCAGACCGGCAAGACCGCTGTTGCGCTTGATGCGATCCTCAATCAGAAGTCCATTAATCAGGGCGATGATGAGAAGGCCAAGCTCTATTGCGTGTATGTCGCAGTGGGGCAGAAGCGTTCCACCGTTGCGCAGTTCGTGAAGGTTCTGGAAGAGCAGGGCGCGCTGGAATACTCCATCGTCGTTGCCGCCACCGCTTCCGACGCTGCTCCCATGCAGTTCCTGGCGCCCTTCACCGGCACCGCCATGGGTGAATATTTCCGCGATAATGGCATGCATGCCCTGATCATCCATGATGATCTCTCCAAGCAGGCTGTGGCTTATCGTCAGATGTCGCTGCTGCTGCGTCGTCCTCCGGGCCGTGAAGCCTATCCGGGCGATGTGTTCTACCTGCACTCCCGTCTGCTGGAGCGTGCTGCGAAGCTGAACGATGCCAATGGCTCGGGTTCGCTCACTGCCCTTCCGGTGATCGAGACCCAGGCGAACGACGTCTCGGCCTATATTCCGACCAATGTGATCTCCATCACCGATGGTCAGATCTTCCTTGAGTCCGATCTGTTCTACCAGGGCATTCGCCCGGCGGTGAACGTCGGCCTGTCCGTGTCGCGTGTGGGCTCCTCGGCCCAGATCAAGGCGATGAAGCAGGTTGCAGGCAAGATCAAGGGCGAGCTTGCCCAGTATCGTGAGCTTGCGGCCTTCGCCCAGTTCGGTTCGGATCTCGATGCTTCCACCCAGAAGCTGCTGAACCGTGGTGCTCGCCTCACCGAGCTGCTGAAGCAGAGCCAGTTCTCTCCCCTGAAGGTGGAAGAGCAGGTTGCTGTGATCTACGCTGGTACCCAAGGCTATCTGGATCCGCTGCCGGTGAACAAGGTGCATGCGTTTGAGCAGGGTGTCCTGCTGACCCTGCGGTCCCAGCACCCGGAGATTCTCGACGCGATCCGTACGTCCAAGGAACTCTCCAAGGATACGGCCGAGAAGCTGACGAAGGTGCTCGACACTTTCACCAAGAGCTTCGCCTGATCGGCGTTTCCACGTTCCTCGAACCTGATGGACGGGCGCGATGGCGAGTCTGAAGGAACTTAGAAGTCGCATCGCTTCGGTGAAGGCGACGCAGAAAATCACCAAGGCGATGCAGATGGTCGCCGCGGCGAAGCTGCGTCGCGCTCAGCAGGCAGCGGAAGCGGCACGCCCTTATGCGAGCCGCATGGAAGCTGTTCTGGGCAACCTTGCCGCAGGCATTGCGGGTAATGCGCAGGCGCCAGTTCTGCTGGCCGGTACGGGACGTGCGGAAACGCACCTCCTGCTGGTCTGCACTGGTGAGCGCGGTTTGTGCGGGGCCTTCAATACGGCCATCGTGCGTCTCGCGCGTGAAAAGACGCAGGCGCTGCTTGCTGATGGCAAGGAAGTGAAGATCTTCTGCGTCGGGCGCAAAGGGTATGACCAGCTGCGTCGTGTGTATCCTGATAATATCATTGAGTTGGTGGATCTGCGTTCTGTGCGGACCATCGGCTTCAAGGAAGCGCAGGATATTGCCACGAAGGTGCTGGCCCTTCTGGACCAGGGTGCATTTGATGTCTGCACGCTCTTCTATTCTCACTTCAAGAGCGTGATTCAGCAGGACCCGACAGCCCAGCAGCTCATTCCTGCGAGCTTCCCCGAGCGTGAGGCGGATGCGCCCGCGCCGATCTATGAATATGAGCCGGACGAGGAAGAAATTCTCGCCGACCTTCTGCCACGCAATGTGGCAGTCCAGATTTTCCGTGCCCTGCTTGAAAATCAGGCGTCCTTCTATGGTGCGCAGATGAGCTCCATGGATAACGCCACCCGTAATGCGGGTGACATGATCAAGAAGCAGACACTCACCTATAACCGCACGCGCCAAGCCATGATCACGAAAGAACTCATCGAGATCATTTCTGGCGCCGAGGCGCTCTGACGCTTCGCGACCGAGATACGAAGGACGACGAATATGGCGAATAAGGTCGGACGCATCACTCAGGTCATCGGCGCCGTCGTTGACGTGCAGTTCGAAGACCATCTGCCGGCGATCCTCAACGCGCTTGAGACCACCAATCAGGGCAACCGTCTGGTGCTCGAAGTGGCGCAGCATCTTGGCGAGAACACCGTTCGCACCATCGCCATGGATGCGACCGAGGGTCTGGTCCGTGGTCGCGAAGTTCACGATACGGGTGAAGCCATTCTGGTGCCGGTGGGCGATGGCACGCTTGGGCGCATCATGAATGTCATCGGCGAGCCGGTGGATGAAATGGGCCCGATTTCCTTTGAGGAAACTCGCGGTATCCATCAGCCTGCGCCTTCCTATGCGGAGCAGGCGACTGATGCCGAGATCCTCGTCACGGGCATTAAGGTGGTGGATCTGCTCGCCCCTTATGCAAAGGGCGGCAAGATCGGCCTGTTCGGCGGTGCCGGCGTGGGCAAGACCGTGCTGATCATGGAACTGATCAACAACGTCGCGAAGGCGCACGGTGGCTACTCCGTGTTCGCAGGCGTTGGTGAGCGTACCCGCGAGGGCAACGATCTCTATCATGAGATGATCGAATCCAACGTGAATAAGGATCCGCGCGAGAACGGTGGTTCTGCTGTCGGCTCCAAGTGCGCACTGGTTTATGGCCAGATGAACGAGCCTCCGGGCGCGCGTGCCCGCGTTGCTCTGACCGGCCTGACCGTTGCCGAGCATTTCCGGGACCAGGGTCAGGACGTGCTGTTCTTCGTGGACAACATCTTCCGCTTCACGCAGGCCGGTTCGGAAGTGTCCGCACTTCTCGGTCGTATTCCTTCGGCGGTGGGTTATCAGCCGACGCTGGCAACCGACATGGGTACCCTGCAGGAGCGGATCACCACCACCACCAAGGGTTCGATTACCTCGGTGCAGGCCATTTATGTGCCGGCCGACGATCTGACCGACCCGGCTCCTGCCGCGTCCTTTACCCATCTTGATGCGACGACGGTGCTTTCGCGCTCCATCGCGGAAAAGGGTATTTACCCGGCCGTGGATCCGCTGGACTCGACCTCGCGCATGCTCTCCCCCGCCATTCTGGGTGAAGAGCACTACAATACGGCGCGTCAGGTTCAGCAGACCCTGCAGCGTTACAAGTCTCTTCAGGACATCATCGCGATCCTGGGCATGGATGAGCTTTCCGAAGAGGACAAGCTGACCGTTGCCCGCGCGCGCAAGATTGAGCGCTTCCTGTCGCAGCCGTTCCACGTTGCTGAAATCTTCACCGGCTCGCCCGGCAAGCTGGTGGACTTGAAGGACACCATCTCCGGCTTCAAGGGGCTGGTTGAAGGCAAGTACGATTACCTTCCCGAGCAGGCTTTCTACATGGTTGGTTCCATGGAAGAAGCTATCGAGAAGGGCAAGAAGATGGCAGCAGAAGCTGCGTGATAAAAGACGGGACGGGGATATATCTTATCCCTGTCCCTCTTTCCAGACTGGCTTTGTGGTGTGTGGGTGAATTTGGGATTGTGCGGGATAGCGCATTCTTGATTTCACTTTCATATGCGGGCTATTCCCGATGCGTCGTAAATTGGCATATTCGGGGCGTATGGGAATATGTCGGGCGTGGCTTTATGCCATGATGCCGCGCAGTGCGGGTCCTTTTGGAACGCGAGTCGGAGACGAATAACGATGGCGACTCTTTCCTTTGAGCTGGTCTCGCCCGAGAAGCTGGTTTTTTCTGGCACAGCGACGGAAGTGATTATTCCTGGCGCTGAGGGTGAGTTCGGCGTGCTGGCTGGGCATGGTCCGTTCGTCGGCATGCTGAAGCCGGGTATTCTGACCATCGTCAATCCAGGTTCTACGGAACGGTTCTTTGTCCGTGGCGGATTTGCGGAAGTGAATGCTTCCGGACTGACGGTTCTTGCAGAGCAGTCCGTTCCGGTTGAGCAACTCGATGCGGCCGAGATTCAGCAGCAGATTCAGAATGCACGTGAAGATGTCGCAGATGCGAAGTCTGACGATGCAAGGCAACGTGCGGAGACCCTGTTGGGTGATCTTCAGCAGGTTGCGGATGCGCTTTCACGTGGGTTCTCGGGCAAGTCGGGACACTGATTTTCCTGCATGTGCAGATCATGTGAGATGCATATTTGCTTTTGATGCGAAAACGGACTGGTCCTCACGGGGCCAGTCCGTTTTCGCATCAAGGGGGCTTATGGCAGCAGCGCGTGTTGTGAGGGGCGAAGCTATCTTTGCCATGGCTGTTCGTAGTGCAGAGTGATTATGGCATGGCGTTTTGTCATGGCCTGATGTCTTCAGGCAGACTGCCCGCAGCACCAGCCGGAAGACCATGCCCATTGGAAATTGTAGCCTCCCAGCCAGCCTGTCACATCAACAACCTCTCCGATGAAGAACAGGCCTGGTACGGCTTTCGCCTCCATGGTTTTTGAGTTCAGGTCGCGTGTATCGACACCCCCCAGTGTGACTTCAGCGGTGCGGTAGCCCTCTGAACTGGCGGGCTTGATGCGCCATTGGGTGACGGCATTTGCCGCCTGCCGCAGAGCCTGATCGGAGAAATCAGCAAGGTTGACCGGTGTGGGGAAGTTGACTGTGATGATCTGGGCGAGCTTTTTGGGCAGATGACTTGCGAGCGCAGTTTGCAAAGCTTGGCGTCCGTTCGCGGCGCGATGTTCCCGCAGAGACTGGAAGAGATCCGTCTGGGGTAACATATTGATGCAGATCTCATCCCCTTCACGCCAGTATGATGACATTTGCAGAATGGCCGGACCGCTGAGGCCGCGATGGGTGAAAAGCAGGGCCTCGGCAAAACGCGTCTTCCCGCACGAAACCTCTGCGTCAACTGCGACACCGGCCAGCGGTTTCAGTCGTTCCAGCTGGCTCGGCTCCAGGGTCAGTGGAACCAATGCAGGCCTCGTCTCCACAAGGCGCAGCCCGAAGCGCGTGGCGATCTCGTAGCCAAAACCTGTCGCACCCATCTTGGGAATGGATTTTCCGCCCGTGGCGATGACTAGGGACTGGCATGAGAGCGCGCCGTCTGCATGGCGGACAAGGAAACCGTCTTCCGACTTCTCAACCTTCTCGATATGGGTTGAGAGACGCAGTTTTCCGCCATGTGCTGACATCTCTGCCAGCAGCATGGTTATGAGTTGGGTGGCAGGGCCGTCACAGAACAATTGCCCCAGCGTCTTTTCGTGAAAGGCGATGTTATGCTTCTTCACCAGCTTGATAAAATCATGCTGTGTGTAGCGGCTCAGCGCAGAAATGCAGAAATGCGGGTTCTGAGAGATATAGTTTTTCGGGCTCGCATGAATATTGGTGAAGTTGGAGCGTCCCCCGCCGGAGATGCGAATCTTCTCACCTGGGGCCTTGGCATGGTCCAGTACGATGACGGAGCGCCCGCGTTTGGCCACCTCGATCGCGCACATCATGCCAGCTGCCCCGGCACCTATGACGACGACATCAACGCAATCCAATATCCCACTCCCGCAACCATTTTCTGGTGGCACGATATTGCGCTGAGGTCAGAGCGCAAGTGCGCGTTCTGGTTCGGCCGGATTGGCGTTTCAGATGCGTTCACTTATGTGAACAGAAGTGTTGCGCAGGCGCGGCAGGGGCGTAGCGGCCTACATTGGACTGACGTAGGGCTGTGCACTATTTCGACAATAATCTAATTTTGAATATACGGCATTTCATAGATGGATAGCGCATCATGCTGCGGCGTTTTGTATGTGCAAGCCACTTTCCGGAAATCTCCAGGTCATTACGCATTCTTTTCATTATGGCTGCAAGCTTTGGAGTTATGGGAGCAGCGCCGGTGAAGGCCGCACCTGCGCAAATCAAACCTGCTCCCGTTGCCGATTGTGAAAGCCTGAAGCTGATGTTTGGAAAGCTCATTGGCCTTCCATTGAAGCTGAAGATTACGAAGCCGGATAATGAGCTTTTCTCTATACGCACCTCCGGTGAGGCCTGCGTCATCGCAGGTGGTGGCACAGGGGCGAGCGGTCTGTTTGGTGATGTGCAGACATCGCTTGATGAATATTTCCAGAACGGGGGCTGGAAGGAGGTTCTCGATATTGCCGCTGATGGACCAGACAGCACTCGCGCCGGCTATGCCAAAGGCAACCGCATGGTGGTCTACTTCCTGTCATCCGAGGCGCCCGCGGGCAAATGCGAGCCGAACCCGAACAGCGAAGATCTGCCGGAGTGCAATCTTCCGGCAGGAGAGTGGGTCTGGACGATCGACATCATCGCCTATGACAAGGTGCGCTGATTCTGCCGGATGGATCAGGACTAGGACTTCAGGAAGTTTTGTAATGCCCAGGCCAGATGCGCGGGCTGATCATCTTGAACGCTATGCCCGGCGAAGGGCAGGTTCAGCAGCTTTGCTCCGGGCACGCGCTCTGCCAGTTCGAAGGTGTTCTCCCTTGAAACCAGAGGATCCTCATCGCCGCGGATGATGAGCAGCGGGCAGGTGATCTCGCGCACCGTTTCTCCGGGGTAGCCATCTGCGCCAGTATGCAGCCACAAATTGACGACATCCCGGGTGATGCGCTCGAAGTCCGGTTCCGGGTTGTGGGCGCTATATTGTGCAAGGCTTTCCGGGAACATGTGCTGCCAGCTTTCTGGCGTCACTCGGGCCAGCAATGCACGGGTGGGGTCATTCTCCGCAAGCTGCCAGTGTGCCCCGATGGTGACGATGCCAGAAACTTCGGGGGCATGGGCGGCGGCCAGACGCAGGGCGATGATGCCGCCATCACTATGCCCGATGAGAGTGGCCGGGCCGAGGTTCAGATGGCGCAGCACGACGCGCACATCCTGTGCCATGCGTTCATAGGTGAGGGGGGCGTTGCCCATGGTGGAGCGCCCTTGGCCACGGCTGTCGATGCCGATCAGCCGGAAGTTGTCCTGAAGCAGAGGCAGGAGGTGTGCGAAGTCCGTGATGCTGCCAAGGCCGCCATGAAGGAAGACCAGTGGTGTGCCGGATTCGAGACCTTTGGTCTCGACATAGATCTGCGCCCCATCAATCTCGATATGCTGCCCGTCCTGATGATTGAAAGTCGCCATGGGGTTCAACTCCGTTCGGGGTGCAGGGCTTGTCCTGTGCTGAACTTTCCAGCCGGCAAGCCGGGAGCGTGCGGTGAAGGTGGCGTTGCAGGGCCATTGTCACGGGTCATTGCATGCGGGCTTTCGCAGGGCAATGGGTGGGCGGATCATGACGTCAGGGTCGTATATTCCGAACCCTGTGCAGGCATGTGTCGGAACGAATCGGAGTTCTCGCACGCAGGCATAGCAGGTGCTGAAAACATGCGGTCCATTGCCATAGATCCCTGCTGAGTGGCCTGCGTGAGTTGTCGATGCCCGTGTGCAGGCGACGCGGCGTTCGGATTTCCCGACGATAGCTGCCAGACCCGGAGGGTTTGCATGCGCCACGACTTCACTTTGCCGCGACGCAACAAAAACCATCTGGACGGTTTGTTTGTGGGGTGCTATCTGGAATCAACCAATTTTGCCCGGATGAGATCATCGTGCCCCATATGACGTCTGCCCTGCGGCATCCACTTGTTCGTTTTGCCTTCCCGGCTCTCGCGCTTTTCACTTTGGCTGCCTGTAGCGACAGCGGCGCGGATGAGGCGCAGGGGGGCGGAATGCCGCCCACTCAGGTTGGTGTGGTGACGGTGAAGCCGGAAACCTTGCCGATTCTCAATGAACTTCCCGGCCGCATTACGCCGACCCGTATTGCCGAGGTGCGCCCGCGCGTATCCGGCATTCTGGTGGAGCGCGTCTTCGAGCAGGGCAGCCAGGTCAAGGAAGGCGATATTCTCTATCGTATCGACCCTGCGCCTTTCCGGGTGAAGGTGGAGAGCGCAAAGGCCGCTCTGGCACGCGCCGAGGCCACGCGCACCATGTCTGCCCAGAAGGCTGAGCGGCAGACCCAGCTGCGCGACCGCAAGATTGCCAGTGACCAGACCTATGAAATCGCCGTTGCGGAGCTGGCGCAGGCGGAAGCGGATGTGAACGCCGCCAAGGCGGGTCTGGATGCTGCTGAGCTGGATCTGAACTACACGCAGGTTCGCGCGCCTATTTCCGGTCGCATCGGCCGTGCGCTCATCACGGAAGGTGCGCTGGTGAGCGCATCGGATGTGCAGAGCCTCGCCACCATCCAGCAGCTTGATCCGGCCTATGCGGACTTCACGCAGTCTGCCAATGAGCTGCTTGCACTGCGCCGTGCGGCGCAAGCGCGGGCCAAGGCCGACCCATCGGCCGCAGATGCGGCCAGTGTCATGCTGAAGTTCGACGATGGCAGCCAGTATGCGTCTCCCGGCCGCCTGCTGTTCTCCGAGGCCGCGGTGGATGCGTTGACCGGCCAGATCATTCTGCGCGGGGAATTCCCAAACCCAGATGGCGATTTGCTGCCGGGCATGTATGTGCGCGTACAGATCGAGCAGGGCGAACAGCCCAATGCCATCGCTGTTCCGGAACGCGCCATCCAGCGTGATGCCGGTGGCAAGGCCCAGCTTTATGTGATCAGCGCGGATAACAAGGCCGAACTGCGCCATGTGCGCACCGGCCGTATCACGAACAACCAGTGGGTGATCGAGGACGGTCTGAAGCCGGGCGAGGTTGTTGTGGTCGAAGGCTTCCAGATGCTTGCGCCGGGCGCCACTGTCAGCACGCACCCCTGGGCGGGTGCGGCCGGAAAGGCCGCTGTGCAGGACGCCTCCGCCGGCGATGCCGCCGCCTCTTCCACTCCCGCGCCCGCCGGGCAGTGAGGCACGCACATGCCCAGTTTCTTTATTGACCGCCCGATCTTTGCATGGGTCGTGGCCATCTTCATCATGATCGCGGGTGCGATCTCCATTCCAATGATGCCTGTGGCGCAGTATCCCAATATTGCCCCGCCGCAGATCTCCATCTCCACCGCCTATCCCGGTGCTTCTCCTGAAGATCTGTATCAGGGTGTGACGCGCCTGATTGAGGAAGAGCTGAACGGCATTCCGGGCCTGATGTATTTCGAGTCGACCTCGGATGCCTCGGGTGCGGTGTCGATCAATGCCACCTTCATGCCCGGCACCTCTGTGGCTCAGGCCTCGGTGGATGTGCAGAACCGCATCCGCCGCGTGGAATCGCGCCTGCCACGCACTGTGGTGCAGCAGGGCATTCTGGTAGAAGAAGCCGCCTCATCCTTCTTGATGGTTGTCTCGCTGACCGCCACGGATGATGAGGGCATGGATGCGATCGGGCTCGGTGATTATCTGACCCGAAATGTATTGAGCGAATTGCGGCGTCTGCCCGGCGTTGGCAAGGCGCAGCTGTTCTCGACCCAGCGCGCCATGCGCATCTGGATTGACCCGGACAAGTTGACCGGCTTGCGGCTCACGGCCGATGACATCACCAATGCCATTCAGGCACAGAACGCGCAGGTGGCGGCAGGGCGCATCGGGGCGCTGCCCAATCCCATCACACAGGACACCTCCGCCCCCATTCTGGTGAAGGGGCAACTCGGCACGCCCGATGAGTTCGGGGCCATCGTGCTCCGCGCCAATCCGGATGGTTCGAGCGTACGTCTGCGCGATGTGGCGCGGGTGGAAATCGGCGGTGAGGATTATAACTTCACCAGCCGCTTGAACGGGAAGCCCAGCGCTTCGGTGGGCGTCCAGCTTTCCGCCAGTGGCAATGCACTGGCCACCTCGCAGGCTGTGAAGGCCAAGATGGCCGAGCTGGAGCGCTTCTTCCCTGAAGGGGTGAAGCAGTCCATTCCCTATGACACCACGCCCTTCGTCGAGATTTCGATCAAGAAGGTGCTGATGACGCTGCTGGAAGCCGTGGGCCTCGTCTTCGTGGTGATGTTCCTGTTCCTTCAGAATGTGCGCTACACGCTTATTCCCACCATCGTTGTGCCGATCGCATTGCTCGGCACCTGCGCGGTGATGCTGGCGGCCGGCTTCTCCATCAATGTGCTCACCATGTTCGCCATGGTGCTGGCTATTGGTATCTTGGTGGATGACGCCATTGTGGTGGTGGAGAATGTCGAACGGCTGATGGCCAATGAGGGGCTCTCTCCCAAGGAGGCCACGAAAAAGGCCATGGGGCAGATCTCGGGGGCGATTGTCGGCATCACGCTGGTGCTCACCGCCGTGTTCGTGCCCATGGCCTTCTTCCCCGGCGCAACCGGCATCATCTATCGCCAGTTCAGTCTCACCATGGTGGTGTCCATCCTGTTCTCGGGCTTCCTTGCGCTGTCCCTGACACCGGCCATGTGCGCCACCTTCCTCAAGCCGGTTCCGGCCGGACACCATGAAAAGAAGGGCTTCTTCGGCTGGTTCAACCGCAAGTTCGACAGCACCGCCAAGGGTTACCGTGGCATGGTTGGCTGGGCGATTGATCGTGGTGGGCGGATGATGCTGGTCTATCTGGCGCTTCTGCTGTGCCTCGGCTACGCCTTCGTGCGGCTTCCCTCCTCCTTCCTGCCGACCGAGGATCAGGGCTACCTGATTGTTGATATCCAGGCCCCGCCGGAGGCCACCGGCACCCGCACGCTTGAGGCGGTGAAGCAGGTGGAGGCCATCTTCCAGAAGGAGAAGGCCGTGGCGGATATCTTCGCCATTCAGGGCTTCAGCTTCTCGGGCAACGGACAGAACGCCGCCATCGCCTTCGTGGTGCTGAAGGACTGGAGCCAGCGCGGCCCGGAAGACAGCGCACAGGCTATTGCCGACCGCGCCAACATGCAGCTCTTCGGGCTGAATGACGCGCAGAGCTTCTCGCTCTCCCCGCCGCCGATTGAAGGTCTTGGCACCTCGGCCGGTTTCACCTTCCGTCTTCAGGATCGTTCCACCCGTGGGCATGCGGCGCTTTCGGCTGCCGGTGCGCAGATGCTGGGGGCGGCCAGCGCCAGCCCTGAGTTGATGATGCCCCGCATCGAAGGCCTGTCGGATTCGGCCCAGCTGCATCTGCTGATTGACCGTGAGAAGGCCAATGCCTTTGGTGTGGCGTTCGCGGATATCAACTCCACCATCTCGGCCAATCTTGGGTCGGCCTATGTCAATGACTTCCCCAATGCCGGACGCATGCAGCGCGTGACGGTGCAGGCGGATGATGGCCGGCGCATGCAGGCCGATGACCTGCTCAAGCTGAATGTGCGCAATGCCAATGGCGGCATGGTGCCTCTTTCCGCCGTAGCGCAGGTGACCTGGGCCAAGGGGCCGGCGCAGATCGTCGGCTTCAATGGCTACCCGTCCATCCGTCTTGCGGGTGATGCAGCGCCGGGCAAGTCCTCCGGTGATGCCCTTGCCGAGATGGAGCGCTTGGCTGGACAGCTTCCGCCCGGTTTTGGCTTTGAATGGTCGGGCCAGTCCTTGCAGGAAATCCAGTCAGGTTCGCAGGCTCCGTTCCTGCTGGCCCTGAGCGTGCTGTTCGTGTTCCTGCTGCTGGCCGCGCTTTATGAAAGCTGGAGCATCCCGATCTCCGTGATGCTGGTGGTGCCGCTTGGCGTCATCGGGTCGGTGTTGGCGGTGATGATGCGCGATATGCCGAACGATATCTATTTCAAGGTCGGCCTCATCGCCATCATCGGTCTTTCAGCCAAGAACGCCATTTTGATCGTGGAGTTCGCCAAGGACCTGCGCAAGGAAGGCAAGTCCATTCGTGAAGCCGCGCTGGAAGCCGCCTATCTGCGGTTCCGCCCCATCATCATGACATCACTGGCCTTCATTCTCGGTGTTCTGCCGCTCGCAATCGCAGTGGGCGCCAGCGCCGGCAGTCAGAATGCCATCGGTACTGGCGTAATGGGTGGTATGATCTCCGCAACAATTCTGGCGGTGATCTTCGTGCCCGTCTTCTATGTGGTCGTGGTGCGCCTGTTCCCCGGCCGCAAGACGGGCGTGGGCACCAGCCATGCAGAGGGGGGAACAACGACATGAGCGCGGAGCAGGAACTTCAGCAGGGGCAAGAGGCCGGGCAAGGGCTGCATCGCAAGAAAAGGCCGCTTGTGGTGCGCAGCCAGCTGATCTGCGTTGCTGCCCGGCTTTCGGTGGAGAAGGGCCTGCATGCCCTGACGCTGGATGCCGTGGCGCGGGAAGCGGGTGTGAGCAAAGGGGGATTGCTCCACCACTTTCCTACCAAGCAGGCTTTGCTGGATGCCCTGCATGACGAACTGCTGAGCCGCTTCGAGACGCATTTCAATGCGCTTGTCGCAGCGGACCCCGAGCCGCATGGCCGTTTTACCCGTGCCTATCTGCATGCCAATATTGGTGAAGCTACGGATGATGGGGTCGAGTGCTGGAGCAGCCTCGTGGTGCTGATGCTGGGCGAAAAATGGGCGCGCCCGCGCTGGTCTGCATGGGTGGAGGAGCGCCTTGCGGCGCTCCCGCCCGAGGAGCGGACAGCGGAGCTGGAGGTTGTGCGTCTGGCGGCGGATGGGCTCTTTTTCTGCGATCTGGCCTGCCCCACCGTGTCGCTCAAGCCGGGTCGGGAAAAGGTGCTTCAGGTTCTGGATGAGATGACGCGGAGATAGCCCCTGCGCAGAAGCGCTGGCGTTCTTCCCGGAACCGGCGCAGCAGGAAGGCCCGCACCACAGCGATGCGCCGCACCGCGTGGGTATCGGCATGCGCCAGCAGGTGGTAGCTGCGCAGGAATGCCGTCTGCGGCATGATGCGCAGGAGATCATGGCCTGCCGGTTGCGATGACGGCGGCGGCACCGTAAAGTCGTGCAGCACGCCAATGCCGGTTCCAGCCCGCACGGCCTCCATCTGGCCCATCACACTGGCGCACCGGAAATGCCGCCCGGCATGGCGCACCAGTACGGCTGAATAATCCAGCGCCGAGGCGTAGGTCAGGTCTTCCACGCCCGTTACCACCATGTGTGCGGCGAAGTCTTCTTCCCGTTCAGGCATGCCGTGCTGGTCGAGATAGGCGCGGGCAGCATAGACACTCAGCGTGTAGTCTGTGAGCCGGGCCACCACGAGACGGCCTTCCGTTGGCCTGTCGAGCACGATGGCGAGGTCCGCCTCGCGCCGTGAAAGAGAGAATGTGCGGGGCAGGGGCACCAACTCGATGGTGAGGCCCGGATGGCGGGCGGCCAGCATGCCAAGCTCCCCCGCCAGGAAATAATTGCCGAGCCCATCCGGTGCGCCGATGCGCACGGTGCCGGAGACCTCCTGTTCCTCATCGCGGAAGGTTTCGGCGATGCCCAGGACATCAGTTTCAATGCGTTCAGCCACCGGCAGCAGCCGCTCGCCTGCTGCGGTGAGGACCGTTCCCGTGGGGCGGCGGTCAAACAGCGGCGTGCCCAGTGCAGCCTCCAGCGCATCCAGCCGTCGGGCGATGGTGGCATGGTTCAGCCGCAGCCGCCGCGCCGCCGCCAGCAACTGCCCATGCCGCGCCACAGCAAGAAAGACGCGCAGATGGTCCCAGTCCAGTCCATCACTCATGGCTACACTTTCTGCACAACGAGAATGATAGTTTAGGCATTGATGTGCGCTGAGTGAATAGCAAAGATACGGCATACCTCAAGCGTCGGAGGCATCACAAAGCGGCGCACTCGGGAAGGAAACGAGCCATGACTGACACTGCCCCCACCCTCATTCCGCATTTTATTGGTGGTCGCCGCGTGAACGGCACGGGTGATCGTACCGCCCCTGTGTTCAACCCGGCTACGGGCCAGGAAACCGGACGCGTGACGCTGGCCTCTGTGGAAGATGTGCGCGCTGCTGTGGCTGCGGCCAACGCTGCTGCACCGGGCTGGGCGGCCACCACACCCCTGCGCCGGGCCCGTATTCTCAACAATTTCCTGCGCATTCTGGATGAGCGCGTCGACATCATGGCGGAACTGATTTCCGCCGAGCATGGCAAGGTGTTCTCCGATGCCAAGGGCGAAGTGCAGCGCGGCATGGAAGTGGTGGAGTTCGCCACCTCTGCCCCGCAGCTTCTGAAGGGCGAGATCACCGAGGATGTCGGCACCCGCATCGACAGCCACGCCGTGCGTCAGCCGCTGGGCGTTGTGGCGGGCATCACCCCGTTCAACTTCCCGGCCATGGTGCCGATGTGGATGTTCCCGGTGGCGCTGGCCTGCGGCAACACCTTCATCCTCAAGCCCTCCGAGCGTGACCCCTCTGCCTCGCTGCTCATGGGTGAGTGGCTGAAGGAAGCCGGCCTGCCGGACGGTGTGTTCAATGTGGTGCAGGGCGACAAGCTGGCTGTGGATGCGCTGCTGGAAGACCCGGATGTCTCCGCCATCAGCTTCGTCGGCTCCACGCCGATCGCGCGCTATATCTACGAGACCGCGGCACGCACTGGCAAGCGTTGCCAGGCGCTGGGCGGCGCGAAGAACCACATGATCATCATGCCGGATGCTGATCTCGATCAGGCGGTGGATGCGCTGATGGGCGCAGCCTATGGTTCGGCTGGTGAGCGTTGCATGGCGATTTCTGTCGCGGTGCCGGTGGGTGAGGAAACCGCCAATGCGCTGATGGCCAAGCTTGAGCCGCGCGTGCGTGCGCTGAAGGTTGGTGTCGGTACGGACCCTGAGGCCGAAATGGGCCCGCTGGTGACCCGCGCCCACCTCGACAAGGTCAGTGGCTATGTTGACACCGGCGTTGCTGAAGGTGCGGAACTGGTGGTGGACGGGCGCGGCCTGAAGCTTCAGGGCTATGAAGATGGGTTCTTCATCGGCGGGACGCTGTTCGACCATGTGACGCCGGAGATGAAGATCTACAAGGAAGAGATCTTCGGCCCGGTTCTGGCCGTGGTACGCGCGGACAATTACGAAACCGCCGCCCGCCTCATCAATGAGCACGAGTTCGGCAACGGCACCGCCATCTTCACCCGTGATGGTGACGCGGCGCGTGAGTTCGCCCATGCCATCAAGGTCGGCATGGTGGGTATCAATGTGCCGATCCCGGTGCCGATGGCGTTCCACTCCTTCGGTGGCTGGAAGGCTTCGCTGTTCGGCGATCATCACATGCATGGTCCGGAAGGCGTGCGCTTCTACACGCGCATGAAGACCATCACCACCCGTTGGCCCACCGGCATTCGCGCGGGTGCGGAGTTCGTGATGCCGACGATGAAGTGAGCGGCCTGACATTTTGAAGGCGAAGGGCGGGCGCTGCGGCGACCCGCCCTTCTTTTTTGCATGGGAGCCTCACTCTCACGTCGCCACCAGCAGCCCGCCAAGGCGCGCCATGCCCTCACGCAGAAACGCCATGACCGCGCGTTCACGAGGGTTCTGGAAATTATCGCGGTGGCAGTTCATCCAGTAGGTGCGGTGAATCTGGAGGTCATCTCCCAGCACTTCCACAAGATCATGATGAAGGCGCGCCATATAGCTGGGCAGGATGCCAAGGCCGAGACCATCGCGCACGGCGCTCAGTTGGTTGAACAAGCTGGAAGATTTGATCTGGGCCCGCACCGCAGGGTGCGCTTCCTGAAGATAGTCCAGCCCGGCGGAAAAGATCATCTCCTCAATATAGCCAATGAAACGGTGAGAAGAGAGCATCTCTTTGTTGGTGATGGGGGGATGACGCGCCAGATAGTCCCGTGCCCCATAGACCCGTAATGTGTAATCACTCAGCTTTTCACTGTGATAGGGGCTGGCACGGATCGGATCGAGCGTGATGGAGATGTCCGTTTCGCGCCGGGAGAGGGATGTGATCTGTGGCAGTGCCACCAGTTCCGGGGACAGGTTCGGGAACTGGGCCATGAAGCGCACCAGCAGCCGGGTGGTGAAAAAATTCGCAAACCCTTCCGGCATGGCAAGCCGCACGACGCCGCGCTGAGCCTGCGCTTCCCCCGAGATCGCCTCTTCCAGCCGGCGCGTTTCTGATTCGATTCTTTCAGCGGATGCCAGAAGTCGTCGTCCGTGCGTGGTAAGTTCGTACCCCCTCGGATTTCGCTCGAACAGTCTTAGCTTTAAGGACTGCTCCAATCTGTCAACGCGACGTGAGACGGTGACATGGCTGGTCCGCAGCTGACGGGCTGCACGGGATAGTTGGCCTGCCCGCGCCACCGCGAGAAAGAACTGCAAATCGTCCCACGCAAAACTCTTCATCCCGCACTCTCATGTTCATTTATGTACAGACATTGTTCCTAAATAGGGCAAGCCATGCTCTTGCATCAATGCCTTTATGCGTAGATCGTATAGGTCTGGCGCACGCAGAAGTGCCGCCGGACCTGCACAAAGATCGGCCAGACCGAGCATACGGCACGTCGTACGTGATGCGCGACGCAAGACCGGCAGGAGTTCTTGGGAGGAACGGGATGAACAAATTTTTCATGACGGTGTCCGCAGTCGCACTTGCTGCTGCAACCTTGGCTTCACCCGCTATGGCCGAAGTGGCCAATGGCAAGGTCAAGATCGGCATTCTGAATGACCAGTCCGGCGTTTATGCCGACTTCGGTGGCAAGAACAGCTACGAGGCCGCCAAGATGGCGGTGGAGGATTATGGCGGGAAGGTTCTGGGCGTGCCGGTGGAGGTCATCACCGCCGACCATCAGAACAAGCCGGACATCGCCGCCAATATTGCCCGCCAGTGGTATGATACCCAGGGCGTGGACGCGATTATGGAGTTGACCTCCTCTTCTGTCGGCCTCGCGGTTCAGGCGCTGAGCAAGGACAAGAAGAAGATCACCATCAATACCGGCGCCGCCACCAGCGACCTGACCGGCAAGCAGTGCACGCCCTATGGCTTCCACTGGGCCTATGACACCAATGCGCTGGCCCGTGGCACCGGTGGTGCGCTTGTGAAGGAGGGTGGCGACACCTGGTACTTCCTGACCGCCGACTACGCCTTCGGCCATTCGCTGGAAAACAGCACCAGCAATGTTGTGAAGGAAAATGGCGGCAAGGTGCTTGGCTCCGTGCGCCATCCGCTGGCCACCACGGACTATTCCTCCTTCCTGCTTCAGGCCCAGTCTTCCGGCGCCAAGGTCATTGGCCTTGCCAATGCCGGCATGGATACGCAGAACGCCATCAAGCAGGCTTCTGAATTCGGCATCACCCAGGGTGGCCAGCGTCTCGCCGCGCTGCTCTTCACTCTGGCAGAAGTCAACGGCATCGGCCTTGATGCCGCGCAGGGCCTGACCCTGACGGAAAGCTTCTACTGGAACCGCACGCCGGAGACGGCCGCATTCGGCAAGCGCTTCTTCGAACGCACCGGTGCGTATCCGAACATGGTTCATGCGGGCACCTATTCGGCCGTGATGTCTTATCTGAAGGCGATCGAGGCCGCGGGTACGAATGAGACCGAAGCTGTGGCCAAGAAGCTGCATGAACTGCCGGTGAAGGATGTGTTCACAGATAACGGCAAAGTGGCTCCAAATGGCCGCATGATTTCTGACGTGTATCTGTTGCAGGTGAAGAAGCCGGGCGAAAGCAATATCCCTTGGGATTACTTCACCGTTCTGGCCACGATCCCCGGCACTGAAGCCTATATGGACCCGGCCAAGTCGGGCTGCCCTCTCGTTCAGTGACGACGGCACCGGGCGGATAGGCTTGTCCTGTCCGCCCCTTTCCTGAATTCGCGCAAGGCGATCAAATATGAATACCACCCCTGCACATGCAGTTGAGGATGGGCGGATCGTGCTGTCTGCACGCGGGTTGGGCAGAGACTTTTCGGGCTTTACTGCGGTCAATAATGTCGACCTCGATATTCGCCATGCCCGGATTCACGCCCTCATCGGCCCGAATGGTGCCGGCAAGACCACCGTCTTCAACCTGCTCACCAAGTTTCTTCAGCCCACGCGCGGCACCATCAACCTGCTGGGTTCTGATATTACCCGCATGAAACCGGACCGCGTGGCCCGCATGGGCATGGTGCGGTCCTTTCAGATTTCAGCGGTCTTCCCGCACCTCACCGTGCTGGAGAATGTGCGTGTCGCCCTCCAGCGTCCGGCCAATCTGGCCACGCAGTTCTGGATGCCGCTGTCTGCGCTCGACCGGCTGAATGCACGCGCGGAAGAACTGCTGGAGAGCATCGGCCTGATGCAGTATCGCGACGCCCGCGCCACGGATCTGTCCTATGGCCGCAAGCGCGCTTTGGAAATAGCCACCACGCTTGCGCTCGAACCGGAAGTGCTGCTGCTGGATGAGCCCATGGCCGGCATGGGGCTGGAGGATGTGCAGATCGTTGCCGACATCATCCGCACCGTGGGCAAGGACCGCGCCGTGCTGATGGTGGAGCACAATCTCTCCGTCGTCTCCAATATCTGCCATCAGGTCACGGTGTTGCAGCGCGGGGAAATCATCGCTTCGGGTGACTACGCAACCGTCAGCCAGGACAGCCGCGTGCGCACCGCCTATATGGGGACCGAAGACTGATGGCACCTCTTCTCAACGTATCCGGGCTGCATGCCTGGTATGGCGAAAGCCATGTTCTGCACGGCGTGGATTTGCATGTCGATCAGGGCGAGATGATCTGCATTCTCGGTCGCAATGGCATGGGCAAGACCACCACATTGCGCACCATTATGGGCCTTCTGCGCAAGCGCACCGGCCAGATCACGCTCGGTGGGCGGGATCTGATGACAATGCCGCTGCACCGCACCGCTCATGCCGGCCTCGGCTTTGTGCCGGAAGAGCGCGGCATCTTCGCCACCCTTTCGGTGGAAGAGAACATGATGCTGCCGCCTGTCGTGGCTTCGGGCGGAATGGATCTTGAAGAAATCTATGATCTTTTTCCGAACCTGAAGGAACGCCGCAACAGCCCCGGCACCAAGCTTTCCGGTGGTGAGCAGCAGATGTTGGCCATGGCGCGCATCCTGCGCACGGGGGCCAATTGCATTCTGCTTGATGAACCAACCGAAGGGCTGGCCCCGGTCATTATCCAGCGTATTGGCGAGGTGCTCATCAAGCTCAAGTCACGCGGGATGACCGTTGTGCTGGTGGAACAGAATTTCCGCTTCGCCTCGAAGATCGCGGACCGCTTCTACCTGATGGATCACGGCCAGATGGTCGCCGAATTCCCCGTGGGTGATCTGCCCAACCGCATGGAATTCCTGAACAAGGAGCTGGGTGTCTGAGATGATGACCATACTCGGCGTGCCGCTTCAGGCATTACTTGGCCAACTTCTGATTGGCCTTATCAACGGCTCCTTTTACGCGCTGCTCTCTCTCGGTCTGGCCGTGATCTTCGGGTTGCTGCGCGTCATCAACTTTGCCCATGGCGCGCTCTACATGCTGGGGGCCTTCACTGCCCTGCTGCTGCTGACGCATCTGGGTCTGGGATACTGGTTCGCGCTTATTCTTGCGCCGCTGATCGTCGGCGTGTTCGGCGCGGTGGTCGAGCGCACGATGCTCTCGCGCCTGTACAAGCTGGATCACCTTTATGGCCTGCTCTTCACCTTCGGCCTTGCGCTGACGATTGAAGGCACCTTCCGTTTCTATTTTGGTGCATCCGGCCAGCCTTACAATGTGCCTTCTGCCCTTCAGGGCGGCACCAATCTGGGCTTCATGTTCCTGCCCATCTATCGCGGCTGGGTCGTCATTGCCTCGCTCGTGGTTTGTGTCGGTGTCTGGGTTCTCATCGAAAAGACCCGGATGGGCGCTTATCTGCGTGCGGCGACGGAGAATGCCACGCTGGTGCAGAGCTTCGGCATCAATGTGCCCTTGCTGCTGACCCTTACCTATGCCCTTGGCGCGGCACTGGCCGGGCTTGCGGGTGTGTTGGCGGCACCGATCTATCAGGTGAGTCCGTTGATGGGCACCAATCTCATCATCATCGTCTTCGCCGTGGTGGTGGTGGGCGGCATGGGGTCTATCATGGGGGCCATCGTCACTGGCTACATGCTGGGCATTGCCGAAGGCCTGACCAAGGTATTCTACCCCGAAGCCTCCAATATCGTGATCTTCGTCATCATGGCGATCGTGCTGATCCTGCGTCCCGCGGGTCTGTTCGGGAAGGATGCCTGACATGTCCGGAAAGACCGAAACCACTGTCCATACCGGCGTTCCGGCCTTGCAGGGGGCATCCTCCATCCGTGGCGCTCTTCTGATCGCCTGTATGGCCTTCCTGCTGGCTGCGCCCTTCTTCGTCTATCCCATTTTCCTCATGAAGATCCTGTGTTTCGGCCTGTTCGCCGCCGCATTCAATCTTCTGCTGGGCTATACGGGGTTGCTCAGCTTTGGCCATGCCGCTTTCTTCGGCGGGGCCGCCTATTTCACCGCCCATGCGGTGAAGGAATGGGGCCTGCCGACCGAGCTCGGGCTGCTGGTTGGCGTTGTGGGCGCTTCACTTCTGGGCCTTGTCATCGGCCTCATCGCGCTGCGTCGGCAGGGTATCTATTTTACCATGATTACTTTGGCTCTATCGCAGATGTTCTTCTTCTTCTGCCTTCAGGCCAAGTTCACCCATGGTGAGGATGGTATCCAGTCTGTGCCGCGCGGGTATCTGCTGGGGACAATCGACCTCTCCAACACGCTCAACATGTATTATTTCGTGCTGTTCGTGTTCGTGGTGGGCCTCATCATCATCTGGCGCTTCGTGAACTCGCCCTTCGGCATGATCCTGAAGTCGATCCGCGAAAATGAGAACCGGGCGATTTCGCTGGGTTACTCCGTGCATGGCTACCGGCTTGGGGCGTTTGTGATGTCGGCCGCACTGGCCGGGCTTGCGGGCGGGCTGAAAGCACTGGTGTTCCAGTTCGCCACGCTGACCGATGTGGGCTGGCAGATGTCGGGTGAAGTGGTGCTGATGACGCTGCTGGGTGGCATTGGTACGCTGCTCGGGCCGCTTGTGGGTGCAGGTCTTGTGGTGTCGTTGCAGAACTACTTCGCGACCTCGGACTTCCCGGTCACCATCATCACCGGCATCGTCTTCATGGTCTGCGTGCTGCTGTTCCGAAAGGGCATTGTGGGCGAGTTTTATGCCTCGAAACTGGGCCAGAAGCTCGGCTTCCGCCTCGATCGCTGAGTCCGCTGAACCTGCGGGAGGCGTTTGTGTCGCCTCCCGCATCTTCCCGTTTCTCCCAATGCTGATGCGTGCGCGCTGCGCCCTTGCACCAGAGCGGGCATGGAGAAATCCAAATGGAAAGCTTTGATTACATTGTCATTGGTGCAGGCAGCGCCGGATGCGTGCTGGCCAACCGCCTCTCCGAAGACCCGCGCAACCGTGTGCTGGTGCTGGAAGCGGGCGGAAATGACAATTACCATTGGGTGCATATTCCCGTGGGCTATCTCTACTGCATCGGCAATCCGCGGACGGACTGGTGCTTTTCCACCGAGAAAGAAGCCGGCCTGAACAATCGCGCGCTGGCTTATCCGCGCGGCAAGGTTCTCGGCGGCTGCTCCTCCATTAATGGCATGATCTACATGCGCGGGCAGGCCGCCGATTATGACCACTGGCGTCAGCTCGGCTGTGCAGGCTGGAGCTGGGAGGATGTTCTGCCGCTGTTTCGCCAGCAGGAGAATTTCTATCGCGGCGAGAATGACATGCACGGCGCGAAGGGCGAGTGGCGGGTGGAAAAGGCCCGCGTGCGCTGGGATGTGCTGGATGCATTTCTCGAAGCTGCTGTCGAGGCCGGGATTCCGCGCACGGAGGATTTCAACACCGGCACCAATGAGGGCGGCGGCTATTTCGATGTGAACCAGCGCTCCGGCATTCGCTGGAACGCGACCAAGGCCTTTCTGCGCCCTGCCATGAAGCGCCCCAATCTGCGGGTGGAGACCGGCGCGCAGGTGGAGCGGTTGCTGATCGAGAATGGCGAAGCTGTCGGCGTGCGCTATCACCAGAATGGGCAGGTGAAGGAGGCGCGCGCCGCGCGCGAGGTGGTGCTTTCCGCTGGTGCAGTGAATTCTCCACATGTGCTGGAGCTCTCCGGCATCGGGCCGGGCGGCGTGCTTCAGGCCGCCGGCATCACGCCTGTGGTGGATGTGCCCTCAGTGGGTGAGAACCTTCAGGACCATCTGCAATTGCGCCTGATCTACAAGGTGCACGGCGTGGCGACCCTGAACGAGAAGGCCAGCAGCCTGTTCGGCAAGGCAGCCATCGGGTTGGAATATCTGCTGAACCGTTCCGGCCCCATGGCCATGGCGCCCAGCCAGGTGGGCATCTTCACCCGCTCCGGCCCGGAAAAGGCAACGCCTGATCTGGAATATCATGTGCAGCCGGTGAGCCTCGACAAGTTCGGCGGCGGCGTACATGAATTCCCGGCGATGACCGCCAGCGTGTGTAATCTGCGGCCGGATAGCCGGGGCTCCATCCATCTGAAGAATGCGGACTTCCGCACCAGCCCGGCCATTCGCCCGAACTATCTCTCCACCGATACGGACCGCGATGTGGCGGCGCGCGCTATCCAGATCACGCGCAACATTGCATCCCAGCCCGCTTTCATGAAGTTCCGCCCCGAGGAGTATCGCCCGGGGCCGGATTATCAGACCCATGATGATCTGGTGCGCGCGGCGGGAGATATCGGCACCACCATTTTCCATCCCGTGGGCACCTGCCGCATGGGCGTGGATGAGGGGGCGGTGGTGGACCCGCGCCTGCGCATGAAAGCGGTGGGACGTCTGCGTATTGCCGATGCCTCGGTGATGCCGACCATCACCTCGGGCAACACCAATTCCCCAACCCTGATGATCGCGGAGAAGGCTGCGCGGATGATTTTGGAGGATGCGCGCGGGGTGGCCTGATCTGGCGGCTCTCGCAGTCTCGGCAGGAGAGCGAGCACATGTGATTTGGCCAGCAGCCAAAGCCCCGTGCGTTTATGCGCCGGATCTTTGCTGGCCAGCATGGGCATGAGCGGTGCACGCTCATGGAGGCCACTGGCGCTGGTTCAGGGACCAGTTGCCAGTGGTTTCATGGTCAATAGGGCTTCACCAGCCATGGCCATGGGGCTTCATTTCGAGGCCGCATCCATCCCCATCTGCCAGAAGTCGGCTTCCAGCCGTGAGGCTTTGGCAAAGATGGCGGCAAGTTCATCAAAACGCTGGCTGGTCATGGTGCGTGCCGCCAGTTCATCCAACTGATGACGGGCGGCGGTGGCGACACTTTGATAGCCCGCGCCGGCATATTCACTGATCCATTCACGATAGGGGTGGTCTGCCGCCAGCGTGTCAATTCCGTTGGGGGTGAGGGCACGGCCAATCTCGGCGTAACCGATGACGCAGGGTGCCAGCGCCACATGCAGTTCCAGCAGGTCGCCTGCCGCACCGCAATCCAGCACATAGCGGGTATAGGCGACTGTAGCCTGATGTTCTGGCGCTGCCGCCAGTGCTTCGGGTGAGAGGCCCCAGCGCCCGCACAGGCGCACATGCAGTTCGGTTTCATCCAGAATGGCGGAAAGGCCGGCCTGCGCTGCGCGGATATCCGCGATGGTGCGGCTCTTGTAGGCCGCCAGCGCCCATGCGCGCGCAAACTGGATGAGGAAGAGATAATCCTGCACCAGATAGGTGCGGAAAGCCGCCTGAGGCAGCGTGCCTTCTCCCAGCTGGCGCACGAAATCATGCGCCACGTAGCTGTGCCACTCAGGAGCGGCGGCGGCTTTCAGCCGGTCGAAAATGTCCATGGTCTGCACTCACTTAACGGAAGCCAGAACGCGTATGCGCGGAATGCAGCTCAATTCATCTTGAAAGGCTGCCATGCTCCGGCTCCTGCAATCCGGGGATGGGTGCGCGCCACTTGTGGCGTGGCGAACATGAGAAGGCTGCATCAGGCCTTATCGGCATAGGCTGCATCAAAGAACTCCCGCTCCAGCAGAACGGCGCGGCGGAAGAAGTCCTTGCTCACATCAGCTTCAGCCGGGCCCACCCGGTCCAGTTCCTCACGCAGGAAGGCGACGAAGGCGCGGAAGTCGGGATTGTCATGCAGAGTAATCCATTCGGCATGTACAAAGCTGGCGGGCAATGGCTGTTTCGCCTTCACCGCCCAATCCAGATACAGCCCTTCCGCGACATTCAGAACAGCAAGCGCCGCGGCATAGGAGCGGGTGGCGGCGGCTTCCTGCATGATAGCCTTGAACCCGGCCGTGGGTGCTGTGTCCGGCACACGCGTGCGCGTGGTCTCGCTCACGCCCAGCGCCTCGAACGCGCGCAGGAAATAGGTGTTCTCATCACTGGAAACCATGCCCGCGAAACGCCCGAATGTAAGGCGTGCCTCGAAGCTGTCGGCGGTCGCGATGGCCGCGCCCAGAAGGGTCAGGAAACTGTCGAGAAAGCGGTGGTCCTGAATGAGATAGGAGGCCATCACATCATCGGCGATGGTGCCGGCCAGCAGTTCATCCACAAAGCGGTGATCCACCGCCTGCGCCCAGACCTGCGCATTATCCTGCCGCAGGGTTTCAGTGAAGCGCGCGCTCATGGCTTTCTTCCTCAGCAAGGTGAGGCCGACGCGGAGGCGGGAGCAAGCCGGACTGGCTGAAGGTGTCCCATCCCTTCGCCGGCATGATCCGGATCAGGTGCAAAGGGTCATCGCACTGCATAGCCAGCGATTTCTCAGCCCCTTGGCAGGGCTCCCCTTGGTAAGGCTGTTGTAGGCAATCGCCCACCCTTTGTCACCCGTCGCACGCGGCCTTCGTGCTTTGGAGAATGGTTCCAGAGTGCTGATTTTCCTGAGCTTCCCAGCTCGTTCTAAGTGTTCTTCAGCCCTGCCGCCGCCAGATGCCGGTGTAAGGTGCTGCGATGGATGCCAAGCTGCTTGGCCGCGCGGGAGATGTTGCCATGGCAGGCTGCCAGCGCATCCGTCATCGCGGCCAGTGTGATGGTGCCAAGATCAGTTTCAGCGGGGATGGAGGATGTTGTGCGCGCAACCCGTGACGTGTGTGCTGAGGCAGGCAAGGCATCCGTGCCGATGGCTCTTTCCCGTATGGGCGAGGGGGGCTGGAAACCTCCACGCACATCGCTGGGCAGGGCATCGATATCCAGTTCATCACCCGGCTCTGCCAGTGCGCGCAGCACCCGCAATGTGCCGATGAACTGGCGGAAATTGCCCGGCCATTCATAAGCTGCCAGCCGGGCCAGACAGGCCTTGGAAAGGCGCGGGGCAGTGGCGTCATGCCCGGCCATCTCCCCCCAAAAACGCATCACCAGCTCTTCCCGATCCGGCAGGGTGCGCAAGGCGGGCAGGGCGACCGTATATTGGGCGATGCGGAAATAGAGATCCGCCCGGAAGGCCCCGCTTTCCACCAGCGCCTGAAGATCGCGGTGAGAGGCGCAGATCAGCTGAAAATCCACCGGCACCGCGCGCGCGCCGCCCAGCGGCATCACTTCGCGTTCCTGCAAGACGCGCAGCAGGCGGGTTTGCAGGGCCAGCGGCATATCGCCGATTTCATCGAGGAAGAGCACCCCGCCATCGGCCTCGCGCAGCAGTCCCTTGAAGCCGGAACGCCGCGCCCCGGTGAATGCGCCATCCTCATAGCCGAAGAGCTCGGACTCGATCAGCCCTTCCGGCAAAGCGGCGCAGTTCACTGCGGCGAAAGGTGCATGCGCGCGGGTGCTGCCCCGGTGCATATGGCGCGCGAAGACCTCTTTGCCCGTGCCGGTTTCACCCTGCACCAGAACCGGCACACCGGCATCCAGAAGACGTACGGCGCGGGTCAGGCTTTTGGCGGTTTGCGCATCGAAGCAGGGAGCCGGGGCGTCTGGCAGGGGGGCGGGATGATGCACGGCCGGGCGCGTCTCGGCGGGCAGGGCGGGAACTGGGGTGTTGGCGACCGGACTGGGTGTACTGGCAGTGCGGGTGGAGGAGCGGACCATGCCGGTATCCACCCTTCGCTCCACCCGCATATGCAGGGTGTTGCCGGCAGAACTGCGCACCTGCCGCACGTCGCCAGTCCGCGACAGGCTGCCGTCGAACAGATCCGAGAAGCGCTGCATGTCCAGCGCATCCCAACCCAGCCCTAACAAGGCGAGGGCGGGCCGGTTTGCCGCCACCAGCTTGTGATCCGCGAACACCAGAACCCCCTCGCGCGGGGTGCCGAGAAAGTGCGGATCGCTATGCACACGCACCACGTCATGCCCGGCAAAGGCATTCTCGAACATGCGATGCTCCACATGCGTCACCGCGAGGCGCACCAGGGCCAGCGCATGCAGATGATTGATGCTGGCCGGGCCGGAAAGATCCAGCAATCCTGCAAGCTCGCCGCGCGGGTTGAGAATGGGCGCACCGGCACAGCTTAAAATGCCATGCGGCTCGGCAAAATGTTCCGCGCCATGCACTTCAATCGCCCGGCGCTCCAGCAATGCGGTGCCGATGGCATTGGTGCCCCGCGCGGCCTCGCTCCAGTCCGCGCCCGGCTGAAGGGTGACGCGGGCGGCCTTATCGGCAAAATCAGCGCTCCCCACCGTGTCCAGCACCAGCCCGTTCGGGTCCGTGAGAATGACGATGGAGCCGGTGCTGCGCGCGCTGGCATGCAGTGTTTCCAGTTCCGGGCGGCAGCGGTGCCGCAGGTCTTCATGCCGCTCGCGCAGTATACGCAGTTCGTAAGCGGTCATCGGCCCTTCGCTGATCTGGCTGACGGAAGGCTGGCCCCGCCCCATGCAGCGGGTCCATGAGCGCAGGATGGAGGCGGGCACGGCATTTTCCGGCACGCCCGCGCCAGAGAAAAAGCGATGGCGGGCCGATTGCAGTTCTGGTGCGGTTGGCACGGCGCGGGCCGGCGGGGGGAAGGCAGATGGCATCGGCTCGAAGGGCTCCGTTCCACTCCCCTGCGACAGATGTGTCGCAAATTGCGACGTATGTCGCAGCATGTTGCTGCTTTTCTCGAACAGTGTCGCACGGCTTTCCGGCGCGCGTCCAGTCGCCCGGTTTCACATCTTTTCCAAACTTTCTCAAAGCTATAACCGGGCAGGGACTTACCGCAATGCAATGACGAATTTCGTGGGTGGGTCGCAAATCTGGCACGCCCGGTGCGTTGAAGAGAGGCGAATGCATAATCGGGAGGAACACATGAACAAGCCAGCATTCCTGAACAATCCCGCCAATGCCCCCTTCAAGGCGCGCTATGGCAACTTCATCGGTGGCAGTTTCGTTGAGCCGGTGGAAGGGCGTTATTTCGAGAACACCTCGCCCATCAATGGCAAGGTGGTGTGCGAGGTCGCCCGCTCGGACGAGAAGGATGTGGAGAAGGCGCTCGATGCTGCCCACGCCGCCCGCGAGAGCTGGGGCCGTACCCCGGCCTCCGAGCGCGCGCTCATCCTCAACCGCATCGCCGACCGGATGCAGGACAATCTCGACCTGCTGGCGCTTGCCGAGACATGGGATAACGGCAAGCCCATCCGCGAGACGACCGCCGCCGATGTGCCACTCGCTATCGACCATTTCCGCTATTTCGCTGCCTGTATCCGTGCGCAGGAAGGTGCGCTGAGCGAGATTGATAAAGATACCATCGCCTATCACTTCCATGAGCCGCTGGGCGTCGTGGGGCAGATTATTCCATGGAACTTCCCGCTGCTGATGGCCGCATGGAAGCTGGCCCCGGCGATAGCCGCCGGCAATTGCGTGGTTCTGAAACCGGCCGAACAGACCCCGGCCTCCATTCTCGTGTTCGCGGAACTGATCGCGGACATTCTTCCGGCTGGCGTGCTCAATATCGTCAACGGCTTCGGGCTGGAGGCGGGCAAGCCGCTGGCGTCTTCCAAGCGTATTGCGAAAATCGCCTTCACCGGTGAAACCGGCACGGGCCGGCTCATCATGAACTATGCCAGCCAGAACCTCATTCCGGTGACGCTGGAACTGGGCGGCAAGTCTCCCAACATCTTCTTCAATGACGTGGCGCTGGAAGATGACGACTATTTCGACAAGGCGATTGAAGGCTTTGTCATGTTCGCCTTCAATCAGGGCGAGGTCTGCACCTGCCCCAGCCGTGCGCTGATCCAGGAGAAGGTCTATGACCGCTTCATGGAGAAGGCCATCCGCCGGGTTGAAGCGATAAAGCAGGGCTCACCGCTGGACCCCTCCACGCAGGTGGGTGCGCAGGCTTCGGAAGAGCAACTCAAGAAGATCCTCGGTTATTTCGATATTGGTCGCGATGAGGGTGCGGAAGTGCTCACAGGCGGTGAGCGTAATGTGCTGGGCGGTGATCTGGCAGATGGCTTCTATGTGAAACCCACCGTGTTCCGTGGCCATAACTCCATGCGGGTGTTTCAGGAGGAAATCTTCGGCCCCGTGGTATCCGTCACCACCTTCAAGGACGAGGAAGAGGCGCTCAGCATCGCAAATGATACGCTGTTCGGCCTTGGGGCTGGCGTGTGGACGCGTGATGGCGCGCGCGCCTACCATATGGGCCGCAACATTCAGGCCGGGCGTGTGTGGACCAATTGCTACCACGCCTATCCCGCCCACGCAGCCTTCGGTGGTTACAAGCAGTCCGGTATCGGGCGCGAGAACCACAAGATGATGCTGGACCACTACCAGCAGACCAAGAACCTGCTGGTGAGCTACAGCCCCAAGGCATTGGGCTTCTTCTGATCCAAGCATCTGTTCCGGGCCATGCGCGGGGCTTGAGCCAGACGCGCGGATTGCCCGGCAAGGTGAGCGCCGCCCGTTGTGAAAAACGGGTGGCGGCTGATCCGGCAGGGTAAATCCCCGCCGGATATGTCTTCCGGCAGGTGCCGGGCCAATCATCAAGTGGGAGGAAAGACATGGAAAAGACCATGAAGGCCGCCGTGGTGCGTGCATTCGGCCAGCCGCTGACGATTGAGGAAGTGGCGGTGCCGCGCCCTAATGCGGGCGACATCCTCGTGAAGATCGAGGCGTGTGGCGTGTGCCATACCGATCTGCATGCCGCAGAGGGCGACTGGCCGGTGAAGCCGAACCCACCTTTCATTCCCGGCCATGAGGGCGTGGGCCATGTGGTGGCCGTTGGCGCGGGTGTGAAGCATGTGAAGGAAGGCGACCGGGTTGGCATTCCGTGGCTCTATTCGGCCTGCGGCCACTGCACCCATTGCCTTGGTGGCTGGGAGACCTTGTGCGAAGACCAGCAGAACACCGGCTATTCCGTGAATGGCGGCTTTGCCGAATATGCGCTGGCCAATGCGGATTATGTGGGCCATCTGCCCAAGAATGTCGGCTTCGTGGACATTGCCCCGATCCTGTGCGCGGGCGTGACTGTCTATAAAGGCCTGAAGGTGACGGATACCAAGCCGGGCGACTGGGTGGTGATTTCCGGCATTGGCGGCCTTGGCCACATGGCGGTTCAGTATGCCAAGGCCATGGGGCGGAATGTGGCGGCCGTGGATGTGGATGACTCCAAGCTGGATCTCGCCCGCCGCCTTGGCGCGACTGTCACGGTGAATGCCCGCAATACGGATCCGGCTGCCTTCCTCAAGAAGGAAATCGGCGGGGCGCATGGTGCGCTGGTGACGGCGGTTTCGCCCAAGGCCTTTGAACAGGCGCTGGGCATGGTGCGCCGGGGTGGCACGGTTTCTCTGAACGGTCTGCCGCCGGGGGATTTTCCGCTCAACATCTTCGGCATGGTGCTGAATGGCGTGACCGTGCGCGGCTCCATCGTCGGCTCGCGGCTGGATCTGGAGGAGTCCATGGAATTTGCAGCAGAGGACAAGGTTCGCGCCACCGTCTCCACGGACAAGCTGGAGAATGTGAACGAGGTATTCGACCGCATGCGCGCCGGCAAGATTGAAGGCCGCGTGGTGCTGGATTTCGCATCCTGATTGTGCAGCCGGATCATATAGGCCGAAAAGTTGATGCAAGATGTTTTACTCAGGTTCATGCTGAGCCTGAGTAAAACCCACCTGATGCTGTGTGCATCCCTTATGCGGGGCTTTTGAACTGGCAGGGTGGATCAAGATTGGAGAGGGTTTCCACAGGCGCAACCCCTCTCCTTGTGACGATGATCTTTGACGCACTCCCTCGGCGCGCGACCCTTCCCCTTTCCAGCCCGGAAAGCGCGCCCACTCAGCGCCGTGCCCCTCCTTCAGATTCAGGGCGCGGCGCTTTTTCGTTCCATCAGAAGAGTTGAAGTGAGGTGCGGTCAGGCCGGCATTGGTTCAAACCAGCCCCAGCCGCCTTTAAGCTGCTTTTTGACATGATACAGCGCTATATCAGCCTGTTTCATGAGCTCAGCCAGTTCGGTGGAGTGATTGGGGTAAAGGCTGATGCCCATGCTCACCCCAATCTGGACGGTCTGGCCCGAAAGAGTGAGTGGGCCTTGAAACGCCTCCGATATCCGCCGGCAAACAGTTTCGGCCTGATCCGGTGAGGACAGTCCCGGCAGCAGAACCAGAAACTCATCTCCTCCAAGACGGCAGGCCAGATCGTTGGAGCGGATGCAAGCCCGCAGGCGTTCCCCGATAGCCATCAGCGTTTCATCACCGACGTCATGGCCAAACTGGTCATTGATGCTCTTGAAACCATCCATATCAATGAGCAGCAGGGCGAGCAGGGATGTGCGGCCGATGTGCCCATGTTCCATTTCCTGCATCCATCGGGCTTGCAGGGCACGGCGGTTGGGCAGGCCGGTCAGGGGATCCTCGAAAGAAATGCGATGGAGGGTTTCCTCGACCAGCTTGTTTGCGGTGATATCCTCGAATGTCGCTATACCAATAGAGATATCATGAAGCAGAATGCCTCTGTGCCGTACAGTCAGAAGAGATCCATCTGCGCAGCGTACTTGTAATTCTATAGTGTCGACCTCTGAAATGCCGCTCTTCTGCTTGGCCCAGAGTTCGACCCAGCGTGCGCGGGAGAGGATACGGTCGCTTTCCCGGATATATGTCTTGTCGATCCACTGATCGACAGTCTGAAAGTGGCGATCTTGATAGCCAAAGGTTTTCTTGAAGGCGCGATTGACGAACTTGATCTCACCACTCGGGATCGCCGCCCATGACAGCGGGACAGGAATTGCATCCAGCATGATATGCAAATCTCTTCTTGAGAGAATGAGATCGCTCTCTGCCCGTTCGAGCAACTCCTTCAAATCTTCCTCCGCATTACTCAAAGTTATGCGCAACAGAAAGCGCTCATGCTCAGTCATCAGCATGAGCGTACATGAAATATGTCATATAATATGTTTAGGTGGCGGTAATATATGCGGGTTGATTTCAGCTGCGGTGGGTTCGCCGCCATGCCGCCGGGGTCACGCCGCAGGCGCGGCGGAAGGCGCGGGTGAAATGGGCCTGGTCCGCAAAACCGGCTGTCACCGCAATATCCGTCAGCGGAAGTTCTGTGCGGGCCAACATATCCTGCACACGCTTCATCCGCACTTTCATGTGCCACTGGTGCGGCGGCAAGCCGGTGGCGGCCTTGAAGGCATGGCTGAAATAGGACTGGGAGAGTTCCGTCAGTTCCGCCAGTTCCTGCATGCGGATATTGCGCAGGCAGTTTTCCTCGATGAATCCCTGCACGCGCTTGAGTTGCCGGGGTGAGAGGGCGGAGCGGCGCATCGGCGGGGTGCGGCCCAGTTTCATCAGGTCAATGAACAGGGCAAGCATCAGTCCGTCGCCATATAAATCATGGCGGCTGTCCGGCTCCATGCATTCCTGCGCGATCAGGCGGGCGAGGCCATGGATGCGGTTGTCGGTGAAATCCAGCCGGGGGGTGGAGAGTACATCGTCATCCAGATCCTCGCCGAGGCGACGGGACAGGGTCTCAATATCAAAATGCAGATCGAGATGGCGCAACTGGCCCGGCTTCTCAATGCGGGACCAGAGCGGCATGTCGGCGGGCACGAAGCTCATATGGCGCGGCGCACGGCTGGCGCTGAGATTGGTGTCCGGTCCGGTCAGGCGTACCTGCGTGTCTGTTTCGCTCTGGTCGAGTACGACAAACAGACGGGCATCGCGGGAGACATACTCCCCGTGTGCGCCGGCTGCGCAATGCACATGCCAGACATCCGCAACCACGCCGTTCCAGCGGCGCCAGCGCAAATCCTCAAGGATTGTGATGCCCTCGATTGATGAGGTCATGCGCGGTTGAAAGCTCATGGCTGCATTCTCTGCCTGGCGCGCTCCGGTCTGGCTGCGCGTTTTGTGTCCTGTTTTGAATAGTTTTGAAGCGGTACATTTCAGGCACAGGGCCTGTTCAATCTGGAAATGCGATGCAATATCATGACAGAAATTGTCAAAGTGCAAGAGGAACAGACAATCCGCACACACATGCCATTGCTATGAGGGCAGTAGTCAGCGTCTGCAAGACCAGACTGTTACTTTTTAATAGTTCTCAATTAAGCGCAGTGGCGTGCAGGTGATGGCATGAACAAGATCGACAATCCGCTAAACAGGTCCTTGCTGCACAGGTCCATGCTGCTTTGTGGCGTTGCTATGGGTGCACTCATGGGGGGCACCATGGGGGCTGCGGTGATGTCCGGGCCGGCCATGGCGCAATCTGCCGGGCAGGCGGTCGATCAGAATGGCAATGTCATCCAGCTTCAGCAGGTCGAGGTTGAGGGCGCGGGCGAAACCGCGACCGGACCGGTTGATGGCTTTGTTGCGCGCCTCACGCAGGCTGGCTCCAAGACCGAAACGCCGCTGATTGAAATTCCGCAGTCCGTTTCCGTGATCACGCGGGATCAGATGGAAGTGCGCGCCGTGCAGAATATCAGTCAGGCGCTGGATTATTCCGTGGGTGTGGTGGGCCATACTCTTGGCACGGACCCGCGGTTCGACTCGCCTCTCATCAGAGGTTTTTCAGCCTCCAAGAGCATGTATCTCAATGGTCTGAAATTCATGCGGGATTTTGGAGCCATTGCTTTCGAGCCTTATGGTCTTGAGCGTATCGATGTGTTGCTTGGCCCGGCATCGGTGCTGTACGGGCAGGGGAACCCTGGTGGCCTGATTGATCTGGTGTCCAAGCGCGCCACCTTCACGAATTTTGCTGAGGTGCGCGGGGAAATCGGCAGTTTTGAGCGTTATGTCGGGGCGTTCGATATTGGTGGACTGTTGTCGCCGGAATTTTCCTACCGCCTCACGGGTCTTGCGCGCTCCAGCGGTACGCAGACGGACGATGTGAGTGACAACCGTCTCTTCCTCGCGCCCACATTCACCTGGCGGCCGAATGACCAGACCTCCTTCACTGTGCTGGCGAGCCTCCAGTATGATGAAGCCGGCACGCCGGTGGGGTTGCCGGTGGAATATACGGTCAAGCCGTTCCAGAATATGCTCCCGCGCAGCATGTTTCTGGGTGACACCAACTATGACAGTTCCCGCCGCACCATGGCCACCATCGGCTATGAGTTCAGCCACAAGCTGAACGACAATTGGGAAGTGCGCCAGAATACCCAGTATATGAAGCTGAACTGGGACTATAAGAATATCTATTACAGTTCTCTGGTGCCGGGTAATCCGACCGAGGTGGCGCGTGGAACCTCGCCCAACTATGAGAACCAGGACACGATTTCCATTGATAACCAGCTTGAGGGCAAGTTCGATACCGGCCCGCTCTCCCACACCTTGCTGGTGGGCTTGGATTATCGCTATTTCGACCAGATGCGGACTGTCGAGTTCGGTTATGCGCCGAATATCAGCCTGCTGTTCCCGAACAACAACATGCCGATCATTCACCAGCCCTGGTACATGTCGCACCTGAGCGGTGACATGAGCCAGTTGGGCCTGTATGTGCAAGATCAGGTGAAGTTCGACAAATGGGTGCTCACCGCCGGTCTGCGGCAGGACTGGGCCTCGGTCGACACCACCAATGTCACCAATTACGGCGTTACGGAACAGGATCAGGATGATGACGCGCTGACCGGTCGTCTGGGCCTGACATATCTGTTCGATAATGGCCTTGCGCCCTATATCAGCTACTCCACTTCCTTCGAGCCGGTCATCGGCACCATGCCGGTTGTTCTTGGCGGCGCGCCGTTCCAGCCTTCCAAGGGCGAACAGTGGGAAGCCGGCGTGAAGTACCAGCCAGTGGGTTGGAAGGGCTTCCTCACGGCTGCGGTCTATGATCTGAGCCAGAAAAATGTACTGACCGACCAACTGATTGGTGGCGTCAATTATCAGACCCAGATGGGTGAGGTGCGGGTGCGGGGTCTGGAGCTTGCAGCCACTGCCAGCCTTGCTGAAGGTCTCGATCTGCTCGCCAACTACACCTACATGAATGCCGAGATCATGGAGGGCCAGTATGCCGGAAACCGCCCCGGCGGTGTGCCCGAGAACATGGCCAATCTCTGGCTCAACTACACCTTCAGGAATGGCCCGCTCACTGGCTTCGCGCTGGGCGGCGGCATGCGATATATGGGCTCGCGCTATACGCTGGACAACAACAACCTGTTCCTGGGGGCCAATACGCTGTTCGACGCGATGGTCAGCTATGAGAAGGGTCCTTTCAAGGCCCAGATCAATGCCCGCAATCTCGCGGATGAAACCTATGTTTCGGGCTGCGGCTCGTTCGGTTGCTATTATGGCGACGGGCGCAGCGTCATCGCGCAGGTGACCTATAAATGGTGACGCATGGCGCAGGTGGCAGGACGGTGCTGTGGGAGATCGAGGATCTGAGCGTGCGCATTGGTGCGCGTGAAATTCTCGCCCCTCTCACCCTCTCGCTGGTTGCCGGGCAGGTTTATGGGCTCATCGGGCCGAACGGGTCCGGCAAGAGCACCCTGCTGAAAATCCTGGCCCGGCAGTTTATGCCGGGTTCGGGCATGGTGCGTTTTGAGGGTGCGCCGCTCGGTGAATGGGGCGGGCGGGCGTTCTCGCGCAAGGTCGCCTACATGCCGCAGTTCACCCCGCCCGCCGAGGCGATGACGGTGCGTGAGCTGGTGGCGCTGGGGCGCTATCCCTGGCATGGGGCGCTGGGCCGCTTCGGAGCGGAGGACGATGCGGCGGTGGAAGCCGCCATCTGCCGCACCGGCCTCAAGGTCTATGAAGCGCGGATGGTGGACAGCCTCTCGGGCGGCGAGCGTCAGCGGGCCTGGCTGGCGCTGATGCTGGCGCAGGGGACGCGCTGCCTGCTGCTGGATGAACCGACCTCCGCCCTCGACATTGCGCACCAGATTGAGGTGCTGAACATTGTGCGCGAACTGGCGGCGGATGGTGGAGACATGACCGTTCTGGTGGTGTTGCACGACATCAATCTGGCTGCGCGAACCTGTGATGCACTGGTGGCCCTGCGGGCCGGAAAGCTGGTGGCCCACGGACCTTCGCGCGAGATGATGGCCCCGGAAACGCTGAAGGCCATTTATGGCATCGAGATGGGGGTGGTGCCCCATCCAGTCAGTGGTGAGCCGATGGGGTTCGTTCTGTGAGAGGTCTGTCGCGCCGTGCATTTCTGGCGGGCGGGGCCACGTTGATAGCAGGCGGGTGCGCAGGGGCGAGCGAAACACGCTTTCCCATGCAAGGCGGCTTTACCCTGCCGCGCGTGGCGACAATGGATTGGGGGCTGCTTGAAACGCTGCTCGCCATGGGCGTCATCCCTGTCGCGGCACCGGAGCTGGTGCTGTATGAGCAGGTGGTTGTAGAGCCGGTGGTGCCGCCGCAAGTGGTGGATATCGGCCTGCGCGGCACTCCGAATTTCGAGGCGCTTTTGCGCGCCCGCCCCAGCCTCATCTTCAATTCGAACTATTATGTCGCGGCCGAACCCAACCTGCGCCTGATCGCACCGGTGGAGACCATCTCCATCTACAAGAACGGGCAGATGCCGTTCGTCATGGCGCAAAAGGCAGCGGTGCTGCTGGCGCTGGCGGTGGCGCAGCCGCAGGCCGGGCCGGAGCTGATTGCGCGCACCGATGCGCTGCTGGCGCGCACCCGTGCACAATTGGCGGGGCATGGCGCGCGTCCTGTCCTCATCATCAATCTGGGGGATGCCCGCCATTTCCGCGTGTTTGGGCCAGACAGCATGTTTGGCGAGGTGCTGGAGCGCATCGGGCTGAAGAATGCCTGGACAGAGGGCACCTCCTATTCCGCCTCCGCCCCGGTGGGGCTGGAAATGCTGGCGCGCTTTGCGGATGCAGACATCATCATCGTGCCGCCCATACCGCCGGATGCGGGCCGGGTGTTGCCGCAAAGCGCACTTTGGCGGGCTCTGCCGAATGTGCGAGAGGGGCGGGTCTATGTCATCGGCGCCATGAATCCGTTCGGCGGACTGCCGACAGCTATGCGATGTGCGCGGCTGGTGAGCTCGGCATTGCTGGGTGGGCCGGGAGGCGGGTTGTGAGTGACATGAGCGTTCCTTCCACGCCAAATCCCCCCGCCGCCCGGCGCAGCATGAATATTTTGTGGTGGGCGCTGGGTGTTTTCGCGCTGGTGCTGTTCGTCACGGCTTTGCTGCGGCAGCCCTTCCTTTCCGGCGATGCTGAAACCATGCGTGCGCTGGAAACCGCACTGCTGTGGCATGGGTTGCTGCCACGCATGGCCACCGCCATTCTGGCGGGTGCGGCGCTTGGGCTTTCAGGTGCTCTGTTACAGCGCGTCCTGCGCAACCCGATTGCCGACCCTTCCACGCTTGGTATCGCTGCCGGTGCACAATTGGCGCTCACCGCAGCGCTGGCCTTCGCGCCGGCATTGCTGGTCTGGTCTCGTGAAGGCGTGGCACTGGCAGGGGGCGCGGCGGCAGTTCTCATCGTGCTGGCCCTAAGCTGGAGACGGGGGCTCGATCCGGTGACTGTGGTCGTGGCGGGCATGACGGTCTCGCTCATGGCCGGGGCGGCCAGCGCTGCCATTGTGCTGGCGCGGGGCGAGTATGTGCTCTCCGTTTTCATCTGGGGCGGGGGTTCACTGCATCAGCAGAACTGGCAGAGTGCCATCACCATCGGTACTCGCCTTGTGGTCTGCGCCGGCGCGGCAGCGCTTTTGTTGCGCCCTCTGGCGATGCTGGCGCTGGATGATGTGGGTGCGCGCAGTCTCGGCGTGGCGCTTCTGGCGCTGCGCGCCGGCATTATCGCCATCGGGGTGTGGCTGGCGGCGAGCGTGATCGCGGAAGTGGGTGTCATTGGCTTCATCGGTCTGGCGGCACCGGCCTTTGCCCGCCTTTCCGGCGCACGCACGCCGAAAGAGATTTTGTTGAAGGCTCCCATCATTGGTGCCGTGCTTCTGGCTGTCGCCGATGGGCTGGTGCAACTGTCGGCGAGCGAGAGTGGGGATCTCATCCCCACCGGGGCAATGGTGGGCTTGCTGGGCGGGCCGCTGCTGCTGTGGCTGTTGCCACGAGTGAAGTCGATTACGCCGCCCGCGCCTGTCTCTGGTGCCCATGCGAAGCGTCTTGAACGGCCATGGCGGGCACTGGTGATGCTTCTCGGGGCAGGGGTGGTGCTGGGCTTCATTGTGCTGTCGCTGGGGGTGGGGCCGGATGGATGGTCCTTCGCCACCGGGCAGATGCTGGCGGATTTGATGCCCTTCCGTGCGCCCCGAACTGTCGTTGCAGCCGCTGCGGGTGCGCTGCTGGGTGTGGCCGGGGCGCTGATGCAACGCCTCACCGGCAATGCGCTGGCGGGGCCGGAAGTGCTCGGCGTTGGGGCAGGAGCCGGGGTTGGCATTGCCGCCGCGCTCATCTTCTTCGATATGCCGGATACGGGCATTCGCATGGCGGCCAGCGGTGTGGGTGCACTGGGGGCTCTGCTGTTCATCCTCGCCATGGGTGTGCGCACCGGCTTTGGCCCGGAGCGGATGCTGCTGGCGGGCGTGGCGCTGGGCTGCATGTGCCTTGCCCTTCTCTCCGCCGTTTATGCCGCCGGGGGCTGGAACACCTTTCTTCTGCTGGGTTGGCTCAGTGGCTCCACGGATCGGGTCGTGGCCTCGGATGCGGTGATGCTGACCCTGTGCGTGCTGGTGCTGCTTGCACCATTGCCATGGCTGGGGCGGTGGATTGATATTCTCTCGCTTGGTCCGGCCGTTGCCAGCGCCTTGGGTATGCCGGTGCGCATGAGCCGGCTGGTGCTTTCGGTTCTGGCGGCGCTGATGACGGCGGCGGCGACCCTTTTCGTCGGCCCTCTCAGCCTTGCTGGCCTTCTGGCCCCGCACATGGCGCGGCTGGCGGGGTTCGCGGGCGGGCCTGCCTTTTTGTTCGCCTCCGCGATTATCGGCGCGGACCTGCTCATGCTGGCGGACTGGCTGGGGCGCACCGTGACATTCCCCTATCAGATTCCGGTCGGCTTTTTCGCGGCGCTGGTGGGTGGTCCCTATCTCATCTGGCTGTTGCAAAGGGGAGGATCATCGCGTGGCTGAATATCTGAAAGCTGAGGCGAGCTTGCCTCTGGCCAGCCCTTCCGAGACCATCTCTGTGCTGAGCACGCGCTTCGCTGCTTATGCCGAGGTGAGTGCTCTGGATGATGGGGCACAGTTCGCTCATGCCCGGTTCGGCGTCATCTCGCTTTTGCCGAAGGAGGATGAACTGGTGATGACCTGCACGGCTCCCACTTCCACGGCGCTGAGCCTTGGCAAGATGGCGCTGGCGGAGGCATTGGCGGGCATGGGCGAGAACGCATCCACCGGCCTGATCTGGCGCGGAGATGATGCCGGCGCGCGGACCTTGCCCTTCTTCCGCGAGATGCAGGTGGTGCGGGCATGGAATGTGACGCCACTGATGCGCCGTGTGGTGCTGAAGGGCGATGCAACCCATTTCGAAGGCCCCGGCCTGCATGTGCGGGTGCTCATTCCCCCGCAGGGCCGCGCGCCCGTGTGGCCCCATGCCGATGAAGGCGGGCGCATGGTGATGCCAAAGGGCGAGGATGCGCTCATCGCCCGGGTCTATACGGTGCGCACGGTTGATCCTGCACGCGGTGAGGTGGGCATTGATATCGCCTTGCATGAGGGAGCCTCCACCCCGGGCGCGACATGGGCGCGCGATGCGCAGGCGGGTGATATTGTGGGCCTGCTTGGCCCCGGCGGCGGCGCGCCTGAGCCTGCGCCATGGCAGCTCTATATGGGGGATGAAACCGCCCTGCCGGTGATCGCACGGTTGCTGGAGAAACTGCCGCAAGGCGCGCATGCGGTGGTGCGTATCGAGGTGGAAAATCCTGTGGAGGAGCAGGACCTTCCCAGCGCCGCCACGCTGGATTTGCGCTGGCTTCACCGCGGAGGCGCGCCGGCCGGTCATGCCTCTTTGCTGGAAGAGGCCTTGCGGCACGTGACGTTCCCGGATGATATGGCGCACGCTCGAATCTTTGCCGGATGCGAGCAGGCGACCGCCCGCCGTCTTCGCCAGCACGCCACGAAAACCCTTGGCATGGACAAGAAGAAAACCTCCATCGCAGCCTATTGGCGTCTTGGTCATGACGGCGTGGATGTCGGGGATTGATGAGCAGCCGTAATGAATACCCTCAGACAGTTCTTTGCCTATTATGCCCCTTACAAGGGCTTGTTCTTTCTTGATTTTTCATGCGCCATCCTCTCCGGCCTGCTGGAGCTTGGATTTCCCATGGCGGTTGCCGCCTTCGTGGATCATTTGTTGCCGGCGCAGGACTGGAACCTCATCACCCTTGCTGCGGTGGGGCTGCTGGTCATCTACATCGTCAATACCGGCCTGATGGCGGTGGTGACCTATTGGGGGCACATGCTCGGGATCAATATCGAGACCGACATGCGCACCCGCGCCTTTGATCATCTCCAGAAACTCTCCTTCTCCTTCTTCGACAACAACAAGACCGGCCATCTGGTGGCCCGCCTCACCAGCAATCTGGAAGAGGTGGGAGAAGTGGCGCATCACGGGCCGGAAGATGTGTTTCTGGCGCTGATGACCTTCCTCGGCGCTTTCGCGCTGATGCTCTATATCAACCCGCATCTGGCGCTCATCACCTGTGTGATCGTGCCGTTGGTGGTCTGGGTTACCGCCCATTACGGGCGGCGCATGGCGCATAATTTCCGCGCCCTGTTCCAGCGCATCGGTGCGTTCAATGCGCGGATCGAGGAAAATGTGGGCGGCATGCGCGTGGTGCAGGCCTTCGCGAATGAAGACCATGAGCGCGGTCTGTTCGACGCCGACAACAACAACTACCGCGAGACCAAGCTGGAGGCTTACAAGCTGATGGCCGCGCATATGTCGCTTGGCTATATCGGCATGCGCTTCATCCAGGTGGTGGTGATGATCGCCGGCACATGGTTCGTTATCCGGGGTGAGTTGTCCAATGGCGGCTTTGTCAGCTTCCTGCTGCTGGTGAGCGTGTTCTTCCGCCCGTTGGAGAAGATCGCGGCGGTGGTGGAAATCTATCCCAAGGGCCTTGCCGGATTCCGCTCTTATCTGGATTTCCTGGAAACTGACCCGGATATTACGGATCGTCCCGGCGCGCGGGATCTCGGCCCGGTGCGCGGCGAAATCACATATGAGGATGTGAGCTTCGGTTACACGGCGGGCAAGAATGTTCTGAACCACTTCTCCCTGCATGTACGGGCGGGGGAGACGGTTGCTTTTGTCGGGCCTTCAGGTGCGGGCAAGACCACATTGTGCGCCCTGCTGCCGCGTTTCTATGAAACCTCGTCCGGGCATATCACCATTGATGGCACGGATGTGCGGGATGTGACGCTCAGTTCGTTGCGCCGCTCTATCGGCATTGTCCAGCAGGATGTGTTCCTGTTCGCCGGCACCATTCGTGACAACATCGCCTATGGTCGACTGGGCGCGAGCGAAGAGGATATTCGCACCGCCGCTCATCGTGCCAGACTGGAAGATCTCATCGCCTCCCTGCCCATGGGGCTGGATACGGTGATTGGTGAGCGCGGCGTGAAATTGTCCGGTGGGCAGAAACAGCGCCTTGCCATTGCGCGCATGTTCCTCAAGGATCCGGCCATTCTCATTCTGGATGAAGCGACCTCTGCGCTGGATGCAGCAACGGAATGGGAAATCCAGCAGGCGCTGGCGGCACTGGCCAAGGGGCGCACCACGCTGGTTATCGCACACCGGCTCTCCACCGTGCGCAGCGCGGATCGTATCGTGGTGGTGACACCGGAAGGTGTGGCGGAACAGGGCGCGCATCAGGATCTGGTTTCCGCCGGCGGTCTCTATTCCCGGTTGGTGCAGACCCAGCTTGCCGTGTGATGAAAGGCCTGTGCGGGGCGGTTTGCGCATCCGCATAGGTTGGCCTGATGAGTGGGCGGGTCAGCGGATATTTCCGCTGCCCGTGCGAGATTTGTGACGACCACACATGCCACACATGCCACTCCTGCCACATGTCTCAGACGATGCGCTAGCCGTGTTTATGCCAAGCATCCGGCTCGGTCTGTCATGCATTGAGCCCTCTTTTCCAAAATAGCGCGCTCATTTTGGAACCGAACATGGCCCGCTGCGTTTCTTTAATGAAACATAGTGAGATCGTGAAAGGATATCGCCATGCTTGGCTGGGCACTCACATTCCTTATTGTTGCGCTTATTGCTGCGGCACTCGGTTTCAGTGGTGTTGCTGGAACCGCATCTTCCATCGCGCAAATTCTATTTGTCGTGTTTCTTGTTCTTTTCCTCATTTCCATCGTCTCGCGGGCCGTGCGAGGCCGACCTCCGGTCTGAGCCTGAGGGCGAGGTATGACCTCGCCCTGGGCCTGAGAATGGAATGGGAAAAATTCAGTTGATTGAGGCTGGATTTCAGGTCTGAGATGGCTACGCCACATGCTCAAATTGCTCCCTACAAGGCAGTTTGAGCATGTGGTTTTTTGATTGAGGCAAAGCCTTGCAGCTTCGTAGGCTCCCCTCGCTCCTTGAGGAGGTCAGTCTTCATATGGGCAAAGCCCATTTGGCGAGAACCTTTATGAAACCACAGGGGTTCCCTCGCAGATAAACCTATTGTGGTCGGGGTGGCGGTGGAGCATTTCGAGGAAGCCGCTCAATCAGGCTTTCTATGTCCACAGCATCATTCTGCTCCGGATGCAGGAAACATGCGCTGTAACTCTCCCACACCCTCTTGTCGAGGAAGTCGCGCAGCAGCAAGGGGTCAAGATGCCCATTGGTCGCCATGTCGGTCATGATGTCCAAAGATACGCTTAGCGTTTTGGCTGGTTTATAGGGGCGGTCGGTCGCGGTCAGCGCCTCGAAAACATCCGCAATCGCCATCACCCGGTCTTCCAGAGTGAGCTGGCTTGCGTCCAGCCGGCGCGGATAGCCCATGCCGTCCATGCGTTCGTGGTGGGTGGAGGCAATCTCGGGAACACGTCGCAGATAGGATGGCCAGGGCAGGGTGTGCAGCATTAGATAGGTTTGCACCACATGGTCATTGATGCGGAACCTGTCTTCCTCGGAAAGCGTACCTCTGCGGATCGTCAGATTATGAAGTTCGCCGCGGTTTTCCACCAGTTCCGGCAAGGGCATGTCGAACCCATGGATATTTGCGGGGTTGTCCTTCTCGACCGGCGGCCGGAAAGCATCCCAGGCCAGCCTATGCTCGGGGCGGTCCATCAGCAGGTGCTCTGTTGCCGGAATGGGGTGTTCCGCAATGCCGGCAAGGCGTTCTTCCTCCCCGCGAGAGAGGCCGAGACGGTCACTGAAATTGCGCGTCCAGCTTCTTTGGGCAATGCCTGTCAGGCGGGTGATATCTGCATCGGCCATGAATTCACCGCCAATGTTGCAGCGTGCGATAAAGGCAAAATCAGCGCGCAGCCGCTCATGGCCTGCATCCCGTTGCGCCATTGAGTCATCAACATTTGCGCCGTCCATCATACGGCACAGATGCGCGATCTCTTCATCACGCCACAGCACCTCGAAGCGCATGCGCACCTCATGGATGCGGTTATGGATGACCTCCAGCTTGGTGGCCTTGTCGATGATATGCTCGGGGCTCGTTACCTTGCCACAATCATGCAGCCATGCCCCGAGCCGGAAAGCATATCTTTCCTCGGCGCTGAGATGAAAGGGCCCATAAGGGCTGCGGCCCTCATTGGCCATCTGGTCCACCATCATGATCGCCAATTCTGGCACCCGGCGGCAATGCCCGCCGGTATAGGGGCTCTTGGCGTCAATGGCGTCTGCGATCAGATGCACAAACCCGTTGAACAGCCGCTGCTGTGCTTGCACCAGGCTCTGGGTTTCGATGGAGGCGGAGAGGGCGCCGGAAAGCTGGGTGGCGAATGCACGAAAGGCCCCGTGCGTATGGGGGCTATCTGCCTTGTGGTTCAGCAAAAGCAGGCCCAGCGGCTTGTTCTGCCGGTCGCTCAGCGGCACGGCAAGCTGGGCGATATCGCGCGGAAACACGCCGATGATGGGATAAGGGGCCTGCAACACGTCTAGCGGCAGACTGTGATGGGGAAACTGTGATGGCGCGTCAGCCGCAATCTGCCCGCGTGCGATGGCTGTGAGTTCTAGCGCGTCTTCCTGTTCATTCAGGAGATAGACCGCACCGAATGAGCATCCCGTGGCTGCCACGGTCTGGTGCAGCACGTCGTCCAGCATCCGGTCCAGACTTGATTCAGTGCCAATGGTTTGCAGCGTGGCGAGAAACGAGCGGATGGCGCTGCTCATGCCATCCAGCGCATCGCCAAGCTGCTGCACTTCCAGAATCCGGCTCTGGACGCGCGGACGCGGTGCGAAATCAAAGTTCGAGAGCCACTTTGTTCGCTGGGAAACGCTGGTCACGCTGTTGCCCACATGGGTGCCGATGTACCAGCTCAGGATCATCAGAAGAAAGATGAGGATGATCGCGACGATCATCTGTTCGATGAAATCCTTCCGGAGCGATGAGGTCAGGTCCTCATCCGGCATGGCCACCATAAGGTGAAGCTGGCGCTGGCCGACGGCTGACAAGGGAATCTGAACGCCGAACCACGGTTCGTTTTCGACATAAAATGGCACGACCTTGCCGGGTGGCGGTTGATCCTCCTGCAAGACAGGCAACGCCTTGAACCGCAGGTTGGGCGAAGGTGGCATGGCGGGCACGCCGTCTGGTGCCGTCAGTTCACGCGAGGGCAGGGCATTGGCGATAATGTCGCCGGTCTCGGATACGATCGCGTATTCCGCATTGGGCGTGGGGCGCTGATCGTTCATCCGCTCATCAAGCGCAGACAGGCCCAGATCCAGAGCAACGACGGCATTGCCCTGCGAGGTCTTCTCGCTCAGGGTCAGTCCGACCTGGGTTTCACCGGCAAACTGATAAGGGCCACTGAGGTGCTGACCTTTGGATACTGTAGCCTGCTGATACCAGTCCCGCTTTCGCGGGTCGAATGACAGGGCGTCCGGTACGGGTATCTTTTTGATGAAGTCTGACTTGGCATTATAGAAATAACGTTCAAGCGTGGGAGATCCCAGTGATCCGTTTGTGCGTACCCCAAGCATGAAGACAGCATTGTCTGGCGCGCCATAGTGCTGTCGTTCCTCGGCGGTCTTCAACTGGCGCACAATGATGAAGTCTCCATCGCCATAGGAAACGTGGATCGCTGAAACCATGGGCGTGCTTGTCAGCGCATTCACGAAGCTCATCAGTGCGATGGAGTGGGTCTCAAGGCCCGGGCCAATCTTCAATGGATAATGGGTGAGCCGGTGCAGCGTGCTGCTGGCCGTGGATATGAAGTGGCGCACGCGTTCATCCGCCAGTGTCGCCATGCTTTCCGTTGTCTCTTCCGCAGCTTGGATCAGGGCCCGGTGTGCGGCTCGCCAACCCTGCCAGATCAGCAGGGAACTGGAGAGGAAAAGGGCCGTCACCATCATGCTGGCAAACAGAAAAGGAAGCGAAATCCGATAGCGCTTGCTGAAGCCGCCAGATTGCTGCGCAGTCGGCTTCATCGCGCTTTTCTCCGCCATTGTCTGTTCTGTGTGATGCCACAACAGGGATTTTAGAAAACTCTGGTCGATAATAGCCAGATATTATTCATGCCGGGTCTGCTTATGGCGAGGCGGCCTGCAATTTCCTGTCGAAAAATTTGGTTTCGACCCTGTTCGGCACCAGGAAAGATAGCATGCTTGGCGAGGGAGCGTATGGGCTTGCGCATATCTGCGATGATATTGCGTGAGAGATATGGGTATATTCGCCAGCTGTTTTGACCTCTGAATTATATTTATAAATCAGAGAGATATTGCCTTTCTCAATGTCGCCGTGGCGAAGTTTCAGCGGCCACGGGCCTGTTCCTCGCGGGAGATTGCGGCGAGGCGCAGATAGAGTGTAGAGCGGGCAATGCCGAGATGGCGGGCCGCGCGTGAGAGATTGCCGCCACAGGCTGCAATGGTGTTGAGAATGGCGCTGTGTTCCATTGATTTCAGGTCAGAGCCGCCCGCAGGTTGTGGCACATCCGGTGCAGAGCGGATTTCATGAGGCAAATCATCCACATCAATGATGCTGCTGCGGGTCATGGAAACCAGCATGTCGGCAACATTGCGCAGTTCACGCACATTGCCCGGCCAGTCATAGACGCGCAGGGCATCCGCCGCCGCAGATGAGAGATGTGGGGTCGTGTGCCCCAGCCGTGTCGCCGCCTGCGCGCAATAATATTCCATCAGCAGAAGCGCATCATCCTCGCGCTCGCGCAGCGATGGGATACGCAGGCGCAGGGCCGCGATGCGATAGAACAGATCCTTGCGGAAGGTGCCCTGTGCCACGGCATCTGCAAGATTGCGGTTGGTCATGGACACAAGGCGCAAATCTATGCGGCGCGCAGTGTGGCTGCCGACCCGGTAAACCACGCCGTCTTCCAGGACACGCAGCAGGAAGGATTGCAATTCCAGTGGCATCTCGCCGATTTCATCGAGACACAACAGGCCACCATGTGCCGCTTCCACCTTTCCCGCGCGCCCGGCACTGTCCGCGCCCGTGAACGCGCCCTTCTCATAGCCGAACAGTTCACTGGCGATGAGGTCTCGCGGCAGCCCTCCGCAATTGACCGGAATGAAGGGCCCTTGCGGCGCACTGACCCCATGAATGGCGCGGGCGAACAACTCTTTCCCCGCGCCGGTTTCCCCTTCGAGCAGAACGGGCAGGCCACTTTCGGCCATGCGCCGGGCCTTATCGCGGGTTTCGCGCATGATTGTGCTGTCGCCCACAATGGCTTCGAACGGGAAGGGGGCATCATCCGTGCGTGGGGCAACCCGTAGTGTCTGGCGCGGGCGGCGGGCCATGTTGAGCACGATGACGCCACCGATATCTTCTCCATCCTCGGTGACGATCTCAAGGTTTGCACCGGGGATCAATGCGCTGACCGTGCGTTCCCATGCCCCGGGCTCAAGGCCGTGCAGGGGCAGAAGCTGTCCCTTGGCGAGCAAGTTCGCGTTGCGCTTGCGGATGTCTTGTACCGCTTGATCAGTGGAGTAGATCAGCGTGCCGGAGCGGCCGAAAGCGATGATGTCCTGTGAGTGCCAGAGTGCGCGTCGGTTGAGGAAGTGGCACAGCACGCGTTCATGCTCCAGCGCCATGCGTTGTTCCAGTACGGCTTCGATCTGGTGGGCGAGGGCGGAAGCATGTGCCAGATTCTGCGGGCTGAAGGTGGCCTGGGGCCCGGAAATATCCACCGCGCCCAGCAGCATGCCATCGGCCGGATCACAGATCGGGGCGGCGGCGCAGGTCCACTGGTGCACGGCGGCGCAGAAATGTTCCGCCGCATGAATCTGCACCGGCTTGCGTGCGGCCAGTGCCGTGCCGATGGCATTGGTGCCGATCTGCGTCTCCGCCCAGATACCGCCGCGCTGGAGGCGGACATCCTGCCCGGTATCTACAGCGCGCGCATCGCCCACGGCTTCCAGAATGGTGCCATTGGCATCTGAGAGGATCAGCATGCAGTGTGAATCATGCAGCAGCTGTCGCGCGTCTTCCATCGCATGGCGCGCGGCGCGCAGCAGGCGTGCATTGAGTTGGCGCAGGCGATAGAGCTCCCCTTCGCTGACAATGGGGGCCTGCCGGCGGGCGACGGAAATATCGTGTGCGCGTGAGCGTTGCCAGGAGGCGATGACGGGCGGGCGGATCACCGCAGAGGCGGTTCCGTGCTCCTGAAAGCCTTCCCAGGCACGCTGCATCTCACGATAAGGCACCGGCACAGTCCTCCGGCCGGACAGCACAAGCTTCCCCAAGCATATGGGCATTGGAATGGGCGAAAGATTGCGCGATCTGGACCCTGAGCCAGCAGACAGGGAGCCGCACGGCATCACATGAGGCAAGCCTCTGCACGATCCGTTTCGGCATGCCCGCCTGATGGCGGTTTCACTCCCATAATCGTCGAATTCTTGCGTCAGACGCCGATCGACTTTGGATGAATGATAGGCGCAGAAAGCAGGGGAATACAAGTGGATCGGAGGAGGCTTCGGCGTAATCGTCCCGTATCGGAACAGGTCAGACGGACATATGTCCGAATATCGGACAGCACCTCATGGGCGTGTTTCTGTCTTTAAAAACAGAAGCCTGAAAAGACAGGAAGATTTCAGCCGAAATTCAACTGGCACGCATTCTGCTCCTCTCAATGCGAACCGGCGCGGTGCAATGTCGCCGGTCAAACGGGAGGACAGACACGTGAACGTACCTGTCACAAATCTGCGTAATGTTCAGGTGCTCGGCATTGATGCCGGTGGCACCATGACAGACACCTTCTTCGTCGATCAGGACGGAGACTTCGTGGTTGGAAAGGCCCAGTCCACACCCCAGAATGAATCCCTCGGCTTGATCGCATCCAGCGAGGATGCACTGACGGCATGGGGCCTGTCACTGAACGATGGTCTGCGCCAGCTTCAGACCGGCGTGTATTCCGGCACCGCCATGCTCAACCGTGTGGTGCAGCGCAAGGGGTTGAAGTGCGGCCTCATCGTCAATCGCGGCATGGAGGATTTCCACCGCATGGGCCGCGCGGTGCAGAGCCATCTGGGTTATGCCTATGAGGATCGCATCCACCTCAATACCCACCGTTTCGACCCGCCACTGGTGCCGCGCCAGCTGACGCGTGGTGTGATTGAACGCACCGACATGATGGGCACCGTGGTCATCCCCCTGCGTGAGGAGAGCGCCCGGGAAGCCGCACGCGATCTCATCGCTGCCGATGTGGAAGGCATCGTCATCTCTCTGCTGCATTCCTACAAGAATGCCGTCAATGAACGGCGCGTGCGTGATATCGTTCTGGAGGAAGTGAAGAATAGCGGGAAGACGATCCCGGTCTTTGCCTCGGTCGATTACTACCCGGTGCGCAAGGAAACCCACCGCACCAACACCACCATTCTGGAAGGCTATGCGGCGGAACCCTCCCGCCAGACGCTGAACAAGATCTCATCCGCTTTCAAGGAGCATGGCACCAAGTTCGATTTCCGCGTGATGGCCACCCATGGTGGCACGATCTCGTGGAAGGCGAAGGAACTGGCGCGCACCATTGTTTCCGGCCCCATTGGTGGGGTAATCGGGGCGAAATATCTGGGCGAGGTGCTGGGCTACAAGAACATCGCCTGTTCGGATATAGGCGGCACCTCGTTTGACGTTGCCCTCATCACCCAGGGCGAACTGACCATCAAGAACGACCCGGACATGGCCCGCCTTGTGCTTTCGCTGCCGTTGGTGGCGATGGACTCGGTGGGGGCCGGGGCCGGCTCGTTCATCCGGCTGGACCCCTACACCAAGGCGATCAAGCTGGGGCCGGATTCGGCCGGCTATCGGGTCGGTGTGTGCTGGGCGGAGAGCGGCATCGAGACCATTTCGATCTCGGATTGCCATGTGGTGCTGGGCTATCTCAACCCGGACAACTTCCTCGGCGGTGCGCTGAAACTCGACCGGCAACGGGCGGTGGATGCGATCAAGGTCCAGCTTGCGGACCCGCTCGGCCTCTCGGTGGAAGATGCGGCGGCCGGCGTTATCGAACTGCTGGACAGCGACCTGCGCGATTATCTGCGGGCGATGATTTCGGGCAAGGGCTACTCGCCTGCCAGCTTCGTGTGCTTCTCCTATGGTGGCGCGGGCCCCGTGCACACCTATGGCTACACCGAGGGGCTGGGCTTCGAGGACGTCATCGTGCCTGCATGGGCGGCCGGCTTCTCGGCCTTCGGCTGCGCGGCGGCGGACTTCGAGTATCGCTACGACAAGTCTCTCGACATCAACATGGCGACGGAATCCTCGCCCGAGGAAGGCGAGCGGGCGGCAAAAACCCTTCAGGAAGCGTGGGAAGAACTGACCCACAATGTGCTCGAAGAGTTCAAGCTGAATGGTTACACCGCCGATCAGGTGACTCTACAGCCCGGCTACCGCATGCAGTATCGCGGGCAGCTCAACGATCTGGAGATTGAATCCCCTATCACCAGCGCCTCGACCGCCGAGGACTGGGAGAAGCTGACCGAGGCCTTCAACGCCACCTATGGTCGCGTCTATGCCGCCTCCGCCCGCTCACCAGAGCTGGGTTATTCGGTGACCGGCGCGATCATGCGCGGCATGGTTCCGATCCCCAAGCCCAAGATTCCGAAGGAAGACGAAGAAGGCCCCACCCCGCCCAGCGAGGCGTTCCTCGGCACCCGCAAATTCTACCGCAAGAAGCGGTGGGTGGATGCCCAGCTTTACCGGATGGAGTCCCTGCGCCCCGGCAACCGGGTGACAGGCCCTGCCATTATTGAATCCGATGCCACCACATTCGTGGTGCCGGACGGTTTCGAGACATGGCTGGACGGCCACCGCCTGTTCCATCTGCGTGAGGTGTGAGCGGCAGGAGACATGTGTCTGCCTGTGGCCCAAAACCAATCTGAGGAAACGCAATCATGAACGTGAACGTCAAGCAGAACGCCCTTGGGGGCGCGACACGCGGCATCGTGCGTGGCGGTGAAACCCTGAAGCAACACCGCGACCGCCTGATGGATGCCACCAAGGCCACCAAGCGCTATGCCGGCCTTGAAAGGCTGGAGTTGCGCGAGAGCGAGCCCATTCTCTACAACAAGCTGTTTTCCCGCCTCAGAGCCGGCGTGGTCGATGCGCGTGAAACCGCAAAGAAAATCGCGGCCTCTCCCATCGTGGAGCAGGAGGGTGAGTTGTGCTTCACCCTGTATAATGCGGCGGGTGACAGCATTCTTACCTCCACTGGCATCATCATCCATGTAGGAACCATGGGCGCCGCGATCAAATACATGATCGAGAACAACTGGGAGGCAAACCCGGGCGTCAAGGACAAGGATATATTCTGTAACAACGATTCCCTGATCGGGAATGTGCATCCGTGTGACATCCACACCATCGTCCCCATCTTCTGGGAAGGGGAGCTGATCGGCTGGGTGGGTGGCGTCACACATGTCATCGACACCGGCTCGGTCGGGCCGGGCTCGATGTCCACCGGGCAGGTGCAGCGTTTCGGTGATGGGTATTCCATCACCTGCCGCAAGATCGGCGCGGATGACATCCTGTTCCGTGACTGGCTGCATGAAAGCCAGCGCATGGTGCGCACCACCCGTTACTGGATGCTGGATGAACGCACCCGTGTCGCCGGTTGCCACATGATCCGCAAGCTGGTGGAAGAGGTCATCTCCGAGGAGGGCATCGAGGCCTACTGGAAGTTTGCCTATGAGGCGGTGGAGCATGGTCGGCTTGGGCTTCAGGCCCGCATCAAGGCCATGACCATTCCCGGCACCTACCGGCAGGTGGGTTTCGTGGATGTGCCCTATAATCATGAAGATGTGCGGGTGCCGTCCGACTTCGCCAAGGTCGACACCATCATGCACGCGCCTTGCGAGATGACCATTCGCAAGGATGGCACATGGCGGCTGGATTTTGAGGGCGCGAGCCGCTGGGGCTGGCACACCTATAATGCCCATCAGGTGAGCTTCACCTCGGGCATCTGGGTGATGATGACCCAGACGCTCATTCCCTCCGAGATGATCAATGACGGCGCGGCCTATGGCACCGAGTTTCGCCTGCCCAAGGGCACGTGGATGAACCCGGACGACCGCCGCGTCGCCTTCTCCTACTCATGGCACTTCCTCGTTTCGGCCTGGACGGCGCTGTGGCGCGGTCTCTCGCGCTCTTACTTTGGGCGCGGTTATCTGGAGGAGGTGAATGCGGGCAATGCCAACACCTCCAACTGGCTGCAGGGCGGCGGCTTCAACCAGTATGATGAAATCCATGCCGTGAACTCGTTCGAGTGCGCCGCCAATGGCACAGGGGCAACCGCCGTGCATGACGGTCTCTCCCACGCCGCCGCCATCTGGAATCCGGAAGGCGACATGGGCGACATGGAGATCTGGGAACTGGCCGAGCCACTGATCTATCTCGGACGGCAGATCAAGGCCTCTTCCGGCGGCTCCGGCAAGTATCGCGGCGGCTGCGGGTTCGAAAGCCTGCGCATGGTGTGGAACGCCAAGGACTGGACCATGTTCTTCATGGGCAACGGCCACATCTCCTCTGATTGGGGGTTGATGGGCGGTTATCCGGCGGCTTCCGGCTATCGCTTCGCCGCGCACGCCACCAATCTCAAGGAGCTGATCGCATCCGGCAAAGAGATCCCGCTGGGTGGAGATACCGACCCGGAGAACCCCACCTGGGACGGCATGCTGCCGGATGCGCGGATCAAGCGTGACAAGCAGGCCATCACCACAGAGGAGATGTTCTCCGATTACGACCTTTATCTGAACTACATGCGCGGCGGCCCCGGCTTCGGCGATCCTCTGGACCGTGAACCGCAGTCTGTCGCGAATGACCTGAATGGCGGCTACGTTCTCGAGCGCTTCGCCAGCCAGGTTTATGGCGTGGTGGTGAAGAAGGGGGCGGATGACCAGTATGTGGTGGATGTCCCCGCCACTGATGCCGCCCGCAAGCGCATCCGCAAGGAGCGCATCGCCAAGTCCGTGCCCACGCGGGAATGGATGAAGGGCGAGCGCGAAAAGATCCTCGCCAAGGATTCCGGCACGCAGGTGCGGCAGATGTTCGCCGCCTCCTTCAAGCTGGGGCCGAGGTTCGAAGAGCAGTTCCGCGCCTTCTGGGACATTCCGGAAAGCTGGGTGCTGACCGAAGAGGAAATCGGCATCCCCATCTATGGCTCGCGCTACTCCATGGATGTCTCCGAACTGCCGGACGTGCACACGGTACAGTTCGTGGAGGAATGAGCCGGCACTGAGTGTGGCATGAAAAAAGGCTCCCTCTCGCACCATGAGAGGGAGAACCCTCATCATAATTCCGGAGGAAATCCCAATGGCTTATACCCGCACCAAGATTGCCGATCTGGTGGATGGCACGATCGACGACGATACCTTGCACCAGATGCTCTCGACCCCGAAGGACCCCGAGCGCTTCTCCATTTATGTGGACATTTTGCAAGGGCGCATGCCGTGGGATGACAAGATCATCCTGCCGCTTGGGCCGAAAATGTACATTGTGCAGCAGAAGGCCTCGAAGAAATGGACCGTACGCTGTGAGTGCGGCCATGACTTCTGCGGCTGGAAGGAAAACTGGAAGCTGCATGCCCATGTGCATGTGCGCGACAGCCAGGAAAAGATGGAGGAAATCTATCCCCGTCTTATGGCGCCCACATCAAACTGGCAGGTCATCCGCGAATATTTCTGCGTGGAATGCGGCACGCTGCATGATGTGGAGGCCCCGACCCCCTGGTATCCGGTGATCCATGATTTCGAGCCGGACGTGGATGCGTTCTACACCGAATGGCTGGGCCTGCCGGTGCCGGAGCGCGTGGACGGCTGAGGCGGGCGGTTCTCAGCATGCATGAAGAAGATATGGGCCGGCGGTGGTGTCACCGCCGGCCCACTTCGGGTTTCCTGAATGTGTGGCGTATTGCGGATCACGCCCGGCGAACCCCCATTCACCCAAGCTGCGCCAACTTTCTGCAGTGTCGCGCTTGTCGGTGTGAACCGCGCGTCCACATTCCGGAAACCCTGACTCAGGCCTGATTCAGGATGCGTTCATCACCCCGCGTGCGGGCGACCTCACCCTCTTGGTCCCGGTCTTTGAGCGACGCCAAAAGGGTTTGATCAAGCGCCACGCGGGCTGAAGCAAAGGCCCGTTCGTCATGGGCAGTGGCCTTTGGTTTCACTCCGCCGCGACAGGCGGCACCACGGTCGCGACGATGGAGGCATCCAGATCCTCGAACGCTTTCAGGCCGATGGTGTCATAGAGTTCCGCGCGGGTCTGCATCTCGTCCACCATCGCCTTGGTGGAGCCATCGCGGGCAATGGTGCGGTAAAGCTTTTCCTGCGCCTTGTTGGCGACACGCAGAGAGGACACCGGCCAGATCACGAGACGATAGCCCATCTCCTCAAATTCGGCGGCGGTGAAGAAGGGGGTGCGGCCGAACTCGGTCATGTTCGCCAGCAGCGGCACGCCGGGCATGCGGCGGGCGAATTCGCGGAACATCTCGGCGGTGTTCATGGCCTCGGGGAAAATGGCGTCGGCGCCGGCTTCCATGTAGAGCTTGGCGCGGGCCACGGCGCCATCCATGCCCTCGCTCGCGGCGGCATCAGTGCGGGCAATGAGATAGAGATGGCGGCGGGCTTTTGCGGCAGCCGCGACCTTGGCAGCCATGTCATGGGCATCAGCCAGTTTCTTGTCATTCAGGTGCCCGCACTTCTTGGGCAGAAGCTGGTCCTCGATATGCACCGCGCCTGCGCCCGCCTCCTCGAAGGTGCGCACCATGTGCATCACGTTCAGCGCCTCGCCATAGCCGGTGTCACCATCCACCAGCAGCGGCAGGCCGGAGGCGCGGGCGATCTGGCGGATGAAGAACGCCACTTCATCGACAGTGATGATGCCGAGATCCGGCAGGCCCATGGAAGCGGTCATCGCCGCACCGGAAAGATACAGCCCCTTGAAGCCGGCGGCGCGGGCCTGAAGCGCGGCCTGCCCATTATGTGCGCCGGGAAGCTGGGCAATGCCGCCTTGTTCCACCAGCGCACGGAAGCGCAGACCAGCGGGTTCGGTGGGCAAATCAGATGCGACGAGATAGGGCATCACGGTCTCCTCGGGCGGTGTGGCAGGGTTTGCTGCGCATCATGCCTCTGTGGAATTGCAAAAGGTGGCACACCGCATGGCGGCATGAAAAGAGCTGCGACGCCGGCAACGGCAACCGGCGTCGCGCCATGGCCGGGCTGGCCTGACCCAGCCCGGTTCAGACCGCGCGATGGTGCTGATGCCAGAGGCCCTTGAGGATGGATTCACAGGCCTCTGGTTCAGCCCGCGCGGCGCTTGAGCGAACCCGTTTGGCTACGGTCAAAGACCGTGGCTGACGGAATGAGTCTCAATCTGTCCGCGCGATTCAAGCGGCACGAACACCTGGTTCTCCGGGCCGATATAATTGGCGGAAGGACGGATGATCTTGTTGTCCAGCCGCTGCTCGATGATATGCGCGCCCCAGCCGGAGGTGCGCGCGATAACGAACAACGGGGTGAACATGGCGGTGGGCACGCCCATCATGTGGTAGGAAACAGCGCTGAACCAGTCGAGATTGGGGAACATGTTCTTGGCCTCCCCCATCACTGTCTCGATCCGCTCGGCGATATCGAACATGCGGGTGGAGCCAGCCTCCTGCGAGAGGGCGCGGGCGACACGCTTGATGACCACATTGCGCGGGTCCGAAACCGTATAAACCGGGTGTCCGAAGCCGATGACGACTTCCTTGTTGGCTACACGCTGGCGAATATCCAGCTCGGCCTCATTCGGCCCGGCGTAGCGCTTCTGGATTTCGAAGGCCACCTCATTCGCGCCGCCATGCTTGGGGCCGCGCAGAGCACCAATCGCACCGGTGATGGCAGAGTAGAAATCCGAGCCCGTGCCGGCGATAGAGCGCGCGGTGAAGGTGGAGGCGTTGAACTCGTGTTCCGCATAGAGGATCAGCGAGGTATCCATCGCCCGCACATGGCTGGCGCGTGGGGCAACACCATGCAGCAGATGGAGGAAGTGGCCACCCACGCTCTCATCATCGGTTTCCACCTCGATGCGCCGGCCGTTCTGGGTGTAGTGATACCAGTAGAGCAGCATGGAACCGAGCGAGGCGATGAGCCTGTCGGCGATGTCGCGCGCACCGGGCGTGTTGTGGTCGGCGGTTTCCGGCAGCACGCAGCCAAGCGCCGAGACGCCGGAGCGCATTACATCCATGGGGTGCGCAGCGGCGGGCAGTTCCTCCAGTGTGCGTCGCACGGCGGCGGGCAGGCCGCGCAGGGTCTTCAGCTTGACCTTGTAGGCGGCAAGCTCTGAAGGTGTGGGCAGATCGCCATGGATGAGCAGATAAGCCACTTCCTCGAAGGTGCAGGCCTCTGCCATGTCGAGAATGTCATAGCCGCGATAGTGCAGATCATTGCCCGTGCGGCCCACCGTGCAGAGGGCGGTGTTGCCGGCAACGACGCCGGACAAGGCGACGGACTTCTTCGGCTTCTTGGGCGCGTCCGGGCTGGGTGTTTCAGCCGGAGTGGCATGAGAGAGAGACATTGGAACCTCCCGGAACCAGGACCGCCGGGGCTGCCGGGGTCTTGTGTGCATATGATGCCAAAGGCTCCGGCCATGGGCCGGCGCTATGGGTTTTGCTCAGGTGCGGCAGGGGCTGAGTTGACGGGGCTTGCCCTGTCTTGATGACGCGGGCCGGGCCTGCTTCAGAGCCGCATGGTGGTGTCAGGTGAGCCAGTGTCGGCCCCGGTTGAACACCGTTGCAGACACCGGGGGCGGCCCGGAGAAAGCCGGGGCGCGAGGTATGCTGCCGGTCATCCGGGTTCCAGATTGCGTCGGATCGGTGTCGGTCACGGGCCTCAGGGTTGCCTGTGAGACGTGGCCCGAGAGACGTGGTCCGTATCTGTATATGCGCCGCGCACCCTTCAGATGCGCGGCACATGCATTCCCTCAGCCGGAGACGACGGAGAGGGAAGGAGCGACGGGCGCACGCCAGTCGAAGATGCCCGTTGCTGCCGAACCCAGCAGGGCCGGGTCCACCGTGAAGTTCAGGCCCAGAAGGTCATCGGCCTTCAGGCGCGGCAGTCGTTCCACGGTGCCGAGGAAGCGGTCCTGCTCGGATGGGGTGATGACGCCTTCCGCCAGCGCACGGAACTTGGCGACATACTGGGCGCGGGCGAACGGGCGTGCCCCCAGCGGATGGGCATCGGCAATCGCCAGCTCATCCTCGATCACCTGACCGCTCTTGAGCGTGACCACCACGCGGCCGCCGAACGCCTTCTCCTTCGGGTCGCGGCTGTGGTAGCGGCGCGTCCATTCCGCATCTTCCACGGTGGAGATCTTGTGCCACAGCGCAACAGTGCCGGGGCGGTTGGCGCGCTCGGGTGCATAGGAGCGGGCGTGGTGCCATGCGCCATCTTCCAGCGCGACCGCGAAGATATACATGATGGAATGGTCGAGCGTTTCGCGGCTCGCGTTCGGGTCCATCTTCTGCGGGTCGTTCGCACCGGTGCCGATCACATAATGGGTGTGATGGGAGGTGTGGATGACAATGCTTTGCACCTGCGACAGGTCGCCAATCTTCGGCCCCATGCGGCGGGCAAGGTCAATCAGCGCCTGGCTCTGGTATTCGGCGGAATGCTCCTTGGTGTAGGTGTCCAGAATGGCGCGCTTGGCCTCGCCCTTTTCCGGCAGGGGCACGATATATTCCACCTTCGGGCCGCCCAGCAGCCATGCGATGAAGCCATCCTCGCCTTCCCATGCAGGCGAAGGGGCACCCTCACCGCGCATCACGCGGTCCACGGCTTCCACGGCCATCTTGCCGGCGAAAGCGGGGGCATAGGCCTTCCAGCTGGAAATCTCGCCCTTGCGCGACTGGCGGGTGGTGGTGGTGACATGCAGCGCCTGCTGCACCGCCTGGAAGGTGACTTCCGTAGACAGACCCAGAGCCGCGCTGATCCCCGCCGCCGCCGATGGGCCGAGGTGCGCGATATGGTCGATCTTGTGTTCGTGCAGGCAGATGCCCTTCACCAGATCCACCTGAATCTCATAGCCGGTGGCAAGGCCGCGAATGAGCGCCTGCCCATCCAGCCCGCAATGCTGGGCCACGGCCAGAATCGGGGGAATGTTGTCGCCGGGGTGGGAGTAGTCGGCGGCGAGGAAGGTATCGTGGAAATCGAGCTCGCGCACCGCCACGCCATTGGCCCATGCTGCCCATTCCGGCGAGATGCGGCGATGGCTGGAGAGGCCGAATACGGTCGCGCCCGGCTGGAAGGGGTGCGCCAGCGCCTGCGCCCGTGCGCTCGCCACCGGACGGCGGCTGATGGAGGCGGCCGCAACCGCTGCATTGTCGATGATGCGGTTGCCGATCATCTCCACCACTTCATCTTCCACCGCAACCGGATCGGTGGCGACTTCCGCGATTTTCCAAGCCAGCTGGTCGGCGCGCGCAAGGTGCTCGGCGGATTTGTAGGTGCGGACATGATGCTGCTTCACTTGGGCATTTCCTTGGAGTGAGAAGAGGGGGCCGCCACGGATGCGGCAACAGTTGCGCGGGCAGGCGTGGGAATGGGCACTGGCTTGCCGGCCGCATTCACCGCCACCATTTCGAACGAGCCGCGCACCGCGAGGCGACGCGCGCCGGAGAGAAGTTCTTCCGCCGTGACTTCAACACGGACGGTCATGGAGGTGCGCCCCACCCGCACCACATGGGCATCCAACTCCACGATCTGGCCCACCTGCACCGGCACGTGGAACTCGGTCTTCTCGGAGCTGGCCATGACCACCGGGCAGCGGGCATGGCGGGTGGCGGCCACGAAGGCCGCCTTTCCCATCATGCTGAGCGCATTGCCACCAAACAGCGTGCCGTAATGGTTGGCCTGATCGGGAAAGATCATCTCGATAAAGCCGGTCCGGTCCGGTCCGGGCACCGTGTCCTGCCCGGATACGGGTGGCGGCGCGGCGGCAGGCATGGGTGCCGGGTGCGGGTGGGTGCCCATGTCAGGTGCCCTGAGGCGCTGTGGCTTCACGCACCAGCGGGATCATCTGGTCGCCCCAGCTGCCCGCGCCATCATGGTGGCGGGACACGCGCACCAGCTCCACCGAGATGCCGGAGGACACCGCGCGCTGCACGGCCTCATTCATGCGGTGCACCGCATCGGCGACCCGGTTGATGGCGCGGTCGCGTTCGGTGATGTCCTGCGCGGGAACAGCCTTGAATTCCGTGCTCATGATGAACACTCCTGAATGTGTGGGATGAGGTTCAGCCGGTTCGGCTCACTCGGCCGCGAACTGGTTCATGGTGTTGGCATGGCCGCCGGCCTTCAGGGCGCGCTCTCCGGCCACCATCTCCTTGAAGGTGTCGCCCAGATCCGAGCCCACTTCATGCTGGTGCTTCACCGCCGAGACGTTGCGGCGGATTTCCTCGCGCTGCACGGTGGCGACATAGGCCAGCATCTTGTCCTCGCCGAAATAGCCGCGCGAGAGCTCGTCCACCGACTTGGCAGTGAGGTGGAAGGTGGGCAGGGTGATGAGGTTGTGGAACACGCCGGCGCGGGCCGAGATGTCGGTCTGGAAGCGCTTGAGGCGGTCATCTGCCTCACGGCCCAGTTCGGTGTTGTCGAAATCGGCACCCATCAGGGCATTGTCGCCGGGGTAGTCGGCATCCTTGATCTTGCCTTCGGCGATCCACTGGGCACGCACCTGCTTGCGCAGGTTCAGGGTCCAGTTGAAGGAAGGTGAGTTGTTGTAGGTGAGCTTGGCGTTCGGCACCGCCTTACGGATATCGTTCACCATGGAAGCGATCTCGTCCACATTCGGCGTGTCGGTCTCGATCCACAGCAGGTCTGCCCCGCCCAGTGTCAGATTGGCGATGCAATCCTCGATCACGCGCGCCTTGCCGGTGCCGTCCTTGAAGGGGAACAGGCCGTTGGGCAGGCGCAGCGGGCGTACGAAGGTGCCGTTCTGATAGAGCGCCAGCTCGCCATCGCGGATGGGGTTGTCATTGGTGATCGGCTCGGTCTTCAGCCATTTGATGTAATCGCTGGCCAGATCGCCCGGATGTGCGCTCACCGGCACCTTCTGGGTGAGGCCCGCGCCGAGGCTGTCGGTGCGCGCGACGATGACACCGTCTTCCACGCCCAGTTCCTCGAAGGCGAGGCGGCAGGCGCGCAGCTTCTCGATGAAGTCCTCGCGCGGCACTGTCACCTTGCCATCCTGATGGCCGCACTGCTTGGCATCCGAGACTTGGTTCTCGATCTGGAGGCAGCAGGCCCCGGCCTTGATGAGCTCCTTCGCCAGCAGATAGGTGGCGTGCTCATTGCCGAAACCGGCATCGATATCGGCGATGATCGGAACCACATGGGTTTCGAAGCTGTCGATGGCCGCGATCGCCTTCGCTTCGGCAGCCGCATCGCCCTTTTCGCGGGCGCTTTTGAGATCCTTGAACAGGTCGTTGATCGCCACTTCATCGGCCTGACGCAGGGAGACATAGATCTCCTCGATCAGGTCCGCGACAGCGGTCTTTTCATGCATGGACTGGTCCGGCAGATGGCCGAAGCGGTTGCGCAGGCCGGCCACCATCCAGCCGGAAAGATAGACATAGCTGCCCTTGGTGGTGCCGCGCAGGCGCTTCACGGCCTTGATCATCTGCTGGGCATGGAAGCCGGACCAGCAGCCGAGAGACTGGGTGAACTTCGAGCTATCGGCATCATAAGCCGCCATGTCCGCACGCATCACGCCCGCCATGTCACGGGCGATCTCGAGATGGGTGTCGAAGCTGTTCTGGAGGCGCAGCTGGATGATGTCATCCACACTCACGCCGCCGGGGGCGACGCCGTTCGGAAAACGTGCACGCAGTTCGGTGTTCAGTTCGGCGTAGCTCTTGCGCTGGCTCATCAGTCCCTCCTGTTGTCCCCATCCCGCACCCTTGTCCCTCAGTTCTTGGCAGCGGATCGTTTGTGAAAAGACTTGCGATTGGGGTCTGATCCTCACAATATTTGCGAGATGATTTTTGGGGAACGACTGAAAATGCGAGGATTTGCGAGCGGTCATCTTCGAATTTGCGAATTTTGCAAATGATGATGAAGAAGACATTCGTGGGCATGCGCCTGAAACGGCTGCGTGAGGAAAAGGGGCTGACCCAGGTGGCGCTGGCGCAGGCGCTTGGGCTGTCTCCCAGCTATCTCAACCAGCTTGAAAAGAACCAGCGCCCTCTCACTGTGCAGGTGCTGTTGAAGATCAACGAGATCTTTGGCGTCGACGTACAGCTCTTTGCAGAGGGCGAGGAAGGTCGGCTGGTGGCGGACCTGCGCGAGGTGTTCGCCGACCCTGCCAATGGTGAGAAGGTGAGCCTTGCCGAGCTGAAGGAGGTTGCCGCCTCGATGCCGGCCATGGGCCGTTCCATCGTGGCGTTGCACCGGCGCTGGCGGCATGCGGTGGAGCGTGCCGATGCCATGGCGGGAAAGCTGGGGCTCGGTTCAGGCGGCATGGAGATGCAGACCGCACCCATGCCCTATGAGCAGGTGCGCGATTATTTCTACGCCCACCACAACCACTTTGCCGGGCTGGACGAGGCAGCGGAAGCACTGGCGATGACGGCTGGTCTGATACCCGGTGAGATGGCGGATGGGCTGGCGCGCTATCTGGAAGAGCGCCACGGGGTGCGCATCGGGGCGGCTGGTGAGGATCTGACCCATCGCCGCTTCCGTCCCGCGGAGCGGATGCTGCATCTGTCACGGCGTCTGGAAGGGGGCCAGCGGGCATTCCAGATGGCGACCCAGCTCGCCTTTTTGGAGCAGGGTGCGCTCATCGAGAAATTGGCGCATGAAGCATCGGCCAATGCGCCGGAAAGCTATGCGCTGGCACGCATCGGCCTTGCGAATTATTTCGCGGGTGCGGTGTTGATGCCCTATGGCGCCTTCCTCTCGGCGGCCGAGGCGGAGCGCTATGACATCGAGCGGCTGGGGCATCGGTTCGGGGTGGGATTCGAGACCATCTGCCATCGGCTGAGTTCGCTCCAGCGGGCAGGAGCGCTGGGCGTGCCGTTTTTCTTCATTCGCGTGGATCGGGCCGGCAATATCTCGAAGCGCCAGTCCGCGACCGATTTCCACTTTTCGCGCGTTGGCGGTACATGCCCGCTCTGGAATGTGTATGAGGCTTTTGCCCAGCCCGGCCGCATCCTGACCCAGATGGCGCAGATGCCGGATGGGCGCACCTATCTGTGGATCGCCCGTACCGTGCGCCATGAAGCGGGCGGCTATGGGGAGCCGGAGAAAACCTTCGCCATCGGCCTGGGTTGTGATGTGCGCCATGCCAGCCGGCTGGTTTATTCACGCGGGCTTGCGCTGGATGATCCTTCCGCCGCAACGCCAATCGGGGTGGGATGCAAGGTGTGCGAGCGCCCATCCTGCCCGCAGCGGGCATTCCCGCTCATTGGCCGGGCGCTGGTGGTGGATGAAAGCCGCTCTGGCTTCACACCCTATGCGGCGCATTGAAGGGGGGCTTGAAAAGCACATTAGGAAATAGCGACATAAACATGTCTTTATATTTGACTTGACGCCAGCACCGGCTGCGCGCAAGGTGAGCGTGTCGTGGTTCTCCGGTTTAGCCGCCGGAGCGAAGAGGGAAGCTGGTGAAACACCAGCGCTGCCCCCGCAACTGTAAGCGGTGAGCCAACATCCAAAGCAAGCCACTGGGCGCAAGCCCGGGAAGGCGGATGAAGGCGATGACCCGCGAGCCAGGAGACCTGCCATGGCAAAATACGTTCTCGGGCGGGGTGTCCCGGAGGAGCGCTTCCGTCTTCGCATCTGTGCGGGCTCTTGCCGCGTGGGGTGAGGACGGGTGCACGCCGCCATGGCCCCGCCCTTAGCAGAAGGGCTCAAGAGCCGTGACTTCTACCCTTATTCCTGTCGCCACCCTCGGCACGCCGCGCATCGGTCCCCGCCGGGAACTCAAGGCGGCGCTCGAAAAGCACTGGGCGGGCGAGACCAGTGAAGCCGAGCTGCTGGAAACCGCCGCAAAGCTACGCGCCGAAAACTGGGCGCGCCAGAAGACGCGCGGCGTTACCATTATCCCGTCAAACGATTTTTCCCTCTATGATCAGGTGCTTGATACATCGGTGATGGTGGGCGCGGTGCCCTATATCTATGGCTGGAGCGGTGGGAAGGTTTCGCTCGAAACCTATTTCGCCATGGCGCGCGGTGCGCAGGGCAAGGCCGAAGAGGCAGCTTGTGGCCATGCCCATCATGCCTCTTCCGGCACGGGTGTGCCCGCGCAGGAAATGACCAAGTGGTTTGACACCAACTACCATTATATGGTCCCCGAATTCGGGCCAGATCAGCGCTTCGAGCTGGGGTCCCTGAAGCCGGTTGATGAATATCGGGAGGCGAAGGCGCTTGGGCATGAAACCCGCCCGGTGCTGCTTGGTCCCGTCACCTTCCTGAAGCTGGGCAAGAGCGCGGTTGAGGGTTTCAACTCTCTGGACTTGCTGCCCAATCTGCTGCCGGTCTATATCGACATGCTGCGCCGTCTCGCCGCCAATGGCGCGGAATGGGTGCAACTGGATGAGCCCTGTCTGGTGCTGGATCTGGACGAGCCGACTAAGGTCGCCCTGCGCCGCACCTACGGCGCGATCTCTCTCGCACTGCCGAACCTGAAGGTGATGCTGGCCACCTATTTCGGTGCGCTCGGTGACAATCTCGACACCGCGCTCTCCCTGCCGGTGGCTGGTCTGCATGTGGATCTTGCCCGAGCGCCGGAGCAGCTTGAAGAGATCGCCGCGAAGGCCCCGCTCGGTCTCGTGCTTTCGCTCGGCATTATTGATGGCCGCAACGTCTGGCGCGCGGACTTGCCGGCGCTGGTGCGCAGGCTGGAAAAGGTAGTGGCGAAACGTGGGCTAGATCATGTGCAGATTGCCCCATCCTGCTCGCTGCTGCATATGCCGATTGATCTGGATCAGGAAACGGCACTGGACCCGGATGTGAAGTCCTGGTTGTCCTTCTCGCTTCAGAAAATGGATGAGCTGGCGGTGCTGGCTGCTGACCTCTCCGGCGAAGGGGAGCGGGTGAAGGGTGAACTGGCGGCCTCGGCTGCCGCTGCCGCCGCACGCCGGGCCTCGTCCAAGGTGCACAATGCCGTCGTGCAGGCGCGCATGGCAGCCGTAACGGAAGAGATGGCCCGCCGCACCAGCGCATTCGCCAAGCGCGCGGCCCTGCAACACCGGCGTTTCGGCCTGCCGGCTTTCCCCACCACCACCATCGGCTCCTTCCCGCAGACGGCGGATGTCCGCAAGGCGCGTTCTGCCCATGCCAAGGGTGCGCTGGATGATGCGGCCTATAACGCTTTTCTGCGTGAAGAGACCGCCCGCACCGTGAAGTGGCAGGAAGAGATAGACCTCGACGTGCTGGTGCATGGCGAGTTTGAGCGGAATGACATGGTGCAGTATTTCGGTGAGCATCTCTCGGGCTTCGTCTTCACCAAGCATGGCTGGGTGCAGAGCTATGGCTCGCGCTATGTGCGTCCGCCGATCCTGTTCGGGGATGTGACGCGTGAGAAGCCGATGACGGTGGAGTGGTGGCGCTATGCCCAATCGCTCACCTCGCGGCCTATGAAGGGCATGCTGACCGGGCCGGTGACCATTCTCAACTGGTCGTTCGTGCGCGATGACATGCCGCGCAGCGAAGCCTGCAAGCAGATCGCTCTCGCCATTCGTGATGAGGTGCAGGATCTGGAGAAGGCCGGTGCGGCCATGATCCAGATCGACGAGGCGGCTTTGCGCGAGGGCCTGCCCCTGCGTCGTTCCGAATGGGCGCATTATCTGGACTGGTCGGTGGAGGCGTTCCGCCTGTGCGCCTCTGGCGTGACGGACGAGACCCAGATCCACACCCATATGTGCTATTCGGAGTTCAACGACATCATCCACGCCATTGGCGCGATGGATGCCGATGTCATCTCCATCGAGACATCGCGCTCGAAGATGGAACTGCTGGATGCCTTCACCAGCTATAAGTATCCGAACGAGATCGGGCCGGGCGTCTATGACATCCATTCCCCGCGCGTGCCGCCGGTGGAAGAGATGAACGAGCTGATCCGTCTCGCGCGCAGACGGCTTGAGGATGGCCAGATCTGGATCAATCCGGATTGTGGCCTGAAGACCCGCAAGTGGGAAGAGGTGCGCCCGGCGCTCGTCAATATGGTGGCGGCGGCGAAAGTTGCGCGCGCTATCGCCAACTGAGCGGACGAGAGCGAAATTGGGGCGCGGCAACAGGTTTGCCGCGCCCTTTTTCATGCCCGGATGGCCGCCGCTTCGCCATGTGAGGCAAATGGCTTTCATGGGGTGGCGCAGGCGGCATATTGCGGCGGGTTTCCGCCATGAAAAATGGCGCTATGGCGGGTTTCCGCCATGCTGCATCGCCATGTTTTCCACGCTGCTCTGCACGGAATAGATATAAATCAATATATTGAGATAAATGGCGGTAAAGCTCTCGATCTGGCACGGCTCCTGCAACAGTAATGGCGTTAAAAACCACATCGGCCATCGAGCCGGGACAAATGGGGAGAACGCCGTGTTCAAATCCTTCCGCCTTGCCGCCATCGTGACGGCTGCTGTCGGCACTCTGGCCGCATTTCCTGTATCTGCGCAGGAGGTTGTCCGCGTCGGCAATCTCAAGCTCGCCCACTTCGCCGGTGTTTCCTACATCAAGGAGATCGAGAAAGAGTGCGGCATCAAGATGGATCTGAAGATCTTCGCCAAGGGGCCGGATGTGCTTCAGGCCATTCTGGCCGGCGAACTTGATGTGGGCGCAACTGCTTCCGAGGCCGCGATCTCCGGACGCGGCAATGGCGCACCTATCTATATTGTCGGCGGCTTTGCCCGTGGCGGTGCGCGGCTTCTGGCCGTGCCGGATTCCGGCATCACCTCGGTGGCAGACCTAAAGGGCAAGAAGGTGGGCGTGACCCGTGGCTCCATTCAGGAAGTGCTGCTGGCCGCCGAAATGGGCAAGAACAACCTCACCCCCAAGGATCTGCGTATCGTCTATCTCGGCTATCCTGATCTTAATCAGGCGCTGATGCAGAAGCAGGTCGATGCCATCATGCAGACCGAGCCGCAGTCTTCGCAGGCGATTGCGCGTGGTTTCGGAGTTGAGGTCATCAAGCCTTATGACACTCCGGTGGGTTCCCCCATCCGCACCATGGTGATGACCGAGAAGTTCTATAACGAGAAGCCGGAACTGGCGAAGAAGTTCATGGCCTGCTTCGTGAAGGCGCAGAAGACCTTCATGGACAAGCCGGAAGTCGCCGAGAAATTCGTGACCCAGGATGTCTTCAAGGGCCAGTTGACCCCCGAGGAATTCCAGGCCGCCCTCGCCAACTCGCCCTACACCATCGAGATGAGCGCCGATCACATCCAGAAGACCACGGATGTGATGGAAAAGTACGGCATCGGCAAGATGTCCGTGCCCGCCAAGGCTGATGAATGGGTGAAGACAGACCTGCTCGACACCGCCAAGTCTGAAGCCGGCATCAAGTGAAGAGGGCAGGAACCATGAAGAATATCCGCCTGAAATCCCTGGCGGAGGGCCTTGCTGTGCCCGTCGCTGTGGTGGCGCTCTGGCAGCTTGCGTGCACATTGGGGCTTGTGAATCCCATGGTCCTGCCATCCCCGGCAGCGGTTGTCGTCCGCTGGTGGGCTTATCTTGCGCCAATGGAAGCCTTTGATCCGGCTGAATACAGCCGTATCTCGTGGCTCTTCTCCGGCGAGTTGCTGCATGATGCGCTGGGCTCTCTCCAGCGGGTTGTGTTCGGCTTCCTCGTCGGAGCGGGGCTGGCGCTGCCGCTGGGCCTGTTCATGGGCTCAAGCGACACCATCTATCGTTATATCAATCCACTGATGCAGGTGCTGCGGCCCATTCCGCCCATCGCCTATATCCCGCTCTCCATCCTGTGGTTCGGGCTGGGTGATGCGCCGGCCATCTTCCTCATCGCCATCGGTGCCTTCTTCCCGGTGCTGATGAACACCATTGCCGGCGTGCGCCATGTGGATGGCATCTATATCCGCGCCGCACGCAGCCTTGGGGCCAGCCGCATGACCATCTTCCGGCGGGTGATCCTGCCGGCCGCCACGCCCTATATTCTCTCGGGCGCGCGGATCGGTATCGGCACCGCCTTCATCGTGGTGATTGTGGCGGAGATGATCGCGGTCGATAACGGCCTCGGCTTCCGTATTCTGGAAGCGCGCGAATATTTCTGGTCCGACAAGATCATCGCCGGCATGCTCACCATCGGCATTCTGGGCCTGCTGATCGACATGGGCGTGAGCCGCCTCAACAATCATCTGCTGCGCTGGCATCGCGGCCTGGAATCGTGAGGAACGCCATGCAGACCGCAATTATGGAGCCATCTTTCGCCATGCCCCAGCCGGGTACGCAGGATGAGGCCGCGCATATCGTTGTCAGTGGCGTGGATAAGAGCTTCGCCATTCCCGGCGGTGAGATTGTCGCACTCAAGGACATTGATCTCACCATCAATCAGGGCGAGTTCGTGTGCCTGCTGGGCCCTTCCGGCTGCGGCAAGTCCACGCTTCTGAACGCCATCGCCGGCTTCTCCCTGCCCACCATCGGCCAGATCTCGGTGGATGGGAAAAAGGTGGAAATGCCGGGGCCGGACCGGGGCATGGTGTTTCAGGAATATGCCCTGTTCCCCTGGATGACGGTGCGCGAGAACATCGCGTTCGGGCTTGAGATCAAGGGCATGTCCCGCGCGCAGATCAAGCCGCGTGTGGATGAACTGCTGGCCATGCTGAAGCTCTCCGAGTTTGGAGACCGTTTCCCGAAGGATCTTTCGGGCGGCATGCGCCAGCGCGTCGCCATTGCCCGCGTGCTGGCGCTCGACAGCCCGGTGATGCTGATGGATGAACCCTTCGGCGCGCTGGATGCGCTTACCCGCCGTTCCTTGCAGGATGAACTCATCCGCATCTGGTCGGCGACGGGCAAGACCATCGTGTTCGTCACCCATTCCATTGAGGAAGCGATCTATCTGGCGGATCGCATCGTGGTGCTGACATACCGGCCCGGCACCATCAAGCAGGACCTGCGGGTGGATCTGCCCCGCCCGCGAGACAGCGCCTCTACCGCTTTCAACGACCTCAAGCGCGAACTGTCGACTCTGGTCACAGCCGAGCAGCACCGCTTCGAGCAGGTGGAAATGAAGGGCCTGACAACGGACTGAAGGCAGGGGAGTTTGGAGCATCCCCCTGTTTCACGAAATTGGGGGGATGTTCCAACATATGGATTGGATATATTTTTTCATGTGATCCGGAGGCCGTTTCACTTGAAAACGCTCCAATGCCTTTGCCCTCATACTATCTGCGGTGTTGTTTGGCCGAGCATCCAGACCGTCCGGTTTCGTCTTGCGCGCGATGCCGGGCGGTCTTGAAACCGCGCATGATGTCTGTCGCGCGTGGTGTGAGAAAGAGGGCCGCATTTTGCAGTAGTTACGGGTCACCGCTGCGTTCACGGAACAGGATATGTGACCCCATACATTGAATAGTTGGGTGGCTTCATGTGCCCCGGCATCTGCACAACTTGAAAATGCCAGGAACCGCCGCTGGTGGTATCATGTGAGTTTATCCGGTCAGAGCCGCATGCCATGGAACCCGGCCGGCATAACTCCAGCGCGCACAGGCCCGGTTTCGGGCAGAAGGCAGGCCTGATCAATCATGCGTTTCACCGCCGCCAAAGCCGCCCGCGTCGGGCTCATCCTGCTGCTTGCCACTGCCTCGGTCTATGCGGTGTTCAAGGCGGGGGATGTTGCGCGGGACCGTGTGGCGGAACAACTGGCGCGCGATGCCCGGCATCGTTCGGAAATCTATGCCCAGAGCCTTGAAGGTGCGATCGAGCGTTTCGGCTATCTGCCGCGTGCGGCAGCGCTGGATCCCTATGTCCGCCAGTTGCTTGAAGACCCCGATAATCCCGTGCTGCGGACGACGGTGAATGATTATCTCCAGATCCTGAACAAGGCCGCGGGGGCCGCTGTGCTCTATGTGCTTGCGCCTTCCGGCCTCACCATCGCGTCATCGAACTGGGATACGCCGGAAAGTTATGTGGGGGTGGATTTCGTCTACCGGCCCTATTTCATCGAGGCGGCGAAGGGGAATATCGGCCGGTTCTATGCCATTGGCACGCTCACCGGCATTCCCGGCTATTTCATCAGTGCGCCAGTGGTGGTGGATGGCCGGATTCTCGGTGTCGTCGCCACCAAGGTCACCCTCGACAGGCTGGAGGCCGTATGGCACGAGGCTGCGGACCATGTGCTGGTGACAGACCGCAATGGCATCATCTTTCTGGCCTCCGAACCGCGCCTGAAATTCCGGACCACCCGTCCGGTTCCCGGCAGTGCGATGGCGGAGATGGACCAAACCCGCCAGTATGGCCATGCCTCCTATCCGCTGATTGATCTGGGCGAGGAGGGGCAGGAGACGGATGCGCGGGTCATCACCGGCTCCGATATTTCGCCAAACGGCGGAGTGATTGCGGGACGCAAAGCGCTCTCCGATTATGACTGGCATCTGCTGCTGTTCACTAATGCCGCCCCGGCGGAATTCGCGGCCCGCACGGCGCGCCTCGGCATGGGGCTGGTTCTGGTTCTTCTGTGTTTTGTGGGGTTGTATTGGCGTCAGCATTTGCGCCGCGCGCGTGAAAGCCGCAATGCCCGTGCTGCGTTGGAGGCCGCCCAGCGTGAACTGGAAGCCAAGGTGGAAACCCGCACTGCTGCGCTCAGCGCCGCGAATCTGAAGCTCGCGGGGGAAATCGAGGAGCGCCGGCGTGCGGAAAACGACCTGCGGGCGACACAGGATGAACTGACGCAGGCGGCCAAGATGGCAACCCTTGGCCAGATGGCGGCCGGCATCACCCATGAACTGAACCAGCCGTTGACAGCCCTGCGCGGTCTTGCGGACAACACCATCAAGCTGCTGACCGCAGGGCGGGAGGATGCCGCGCAGGCGAACCTTGGCCGCATCACCGGGCTGGTGGACCGGCTGGGCAAGATCACCGGCCAGTTGCGTGGTTTTTCTCGTCGCACCACAAGTGAGAAGACGGCCGTGGACCTGCATGCCGCGCTGGCGGAGAGCCTCGCCATTCTTCATCCGCGCATCCGCGCTACGGGTGCGCAGGTGGTGACGGAACTGAGTGCGGAAACCACACATGTGGTGTTTGAGCCGATCCGGCTGTCGCAGGTGCTGGTTAATCTGGTCGGCAATGCGCTGGATGCGGTTAAGGGTGGGTCCGCGCCATGGGTAAGGGTGACCGCACGGCGTGATGGCGGACGTATTCTTGTGAGCGTTGAAGATAATGGCCCCGGTCTGCCGCAGGACATGCTGGCTCATATCTTCGATCCCTTCTTCACCACCAAGCCGCCGGGTGAGGGGTTGGGGCTGGGTCTGCCGATCTCGCTCGCTATTGCTCGCGAATTTGGAGCGACGCTCATCGCCCGCAAGGGGCTGAACGGGGGGCTGGCATTCGATCTTGTGCTGGAAGCCGCCAGAATGAGCGATGCACCGGAAAGGATATCCCATGCGTGCTGAAGTGGAGAATAGCGCTGCAACTCCGCGTCACATCGCTCGCCCGCGCGTGGTTCTGGTGGATGATGAGGAGATGATCCGCATCACCGTGGAGCAGACGCTCGATCTTGCCGGCATTGACGTGGATGCTTTCGCGGATGCGGAGAGTGCGCTGGTCGCCCTTGGGCGTGACTTTTCCGGCGTGGTGGTGAGCGATGTGCGCCTGCCGGGTCGCGATGGCTTGCAGCTTCTGGCGGATGTGCGCCGGCTGGACCCCGAACTGCCGATGGTGCTCATCACCGGCCATGGGGACATCGCCATGGCGGTCTCGGCCATGCGCGAGGGGGCTTATGACTTTATCGAAAAGCCCTTCGTGAATGATGCCTTTGTGGAAGTGGTGAAGCGTGCGCTGGAGCGCCGCGCGCTGGTGATGGAAAATCGCCGTCTGCGCACCGCATTGGACCGGGGCGATGCAATCGAGCGCCATCTGGTGGGCCAGTCTGCCGCCATGCGTCGCTTGCGCGATGATGTGGCCGCACTGGCTTCCACCGCCGCCGATATTCTGGTGCTGGGTGAAACCGGCGCGGGCAAGGAGCAGGTGGCGCGCGCGCTGCATGAAGGTGGGGCGCGGCGAGACAAGCCCTTCGTGGCCGTGAATTGCGGTGCGATTCCCGAAAGCATGTTCGAGAGCGAGATGTTCGGCCATGAGGCCGGGGCCTTCACGGGAGCGGGCAAGCGGCGCATCGGCAAGATCGAGCATGCCAGCGGGGGCACGCTGTTTCTGGATGAAGTGGAGAGCATGCCGCTGGCAATGCAGGTGAAACTGCTGCGGGTGTTGCAAGACAGGCGGATTGAGCGGCTGGGCTCCAACACGGCCATTCCGGTGGATTTGCGGGTTGTGGCCGCGACCAAGGAGGATCTGGACACGCTGGTGGCAGCGGGCCAGTTTCGCAAGGACCTGTGGTTCCGGCTGGAGGTGGTGAGGCTGAATTTGCCACCCTTGCGTGAGCGGCGGGAGGATATTCCGCTGCTGTTCGAGTTGTTTCTGGTGCAGGCGGCGGTGAAGTATCAGCGTCCTGTCATGGATGTGCCGCCCTCGCTGCGCCGCAGCCTGATGATGGGAGACTGGCCCGGCAATGTGCGCGAGCTGAAGAATGCGGCCGAGCGGCACATGCTGGGTTTCCTCGCCCCCGATTTTGCCGGGGGCAGCGCTCCCGGCCTGAATGAGCTGCTGGAACGGGTGGAGCGTCTGGTGATTGAGGATGCGCTGCGCGAATCCGGCCAGCGTGTGACTGCTGCGGCACAGGCCCTCGCCATTCCCCGCAAGACCCTCTCAGACCGCATGAAACGGCTGGGTCTGAGTGCAACTGAGTAGAGCCTTCTGCATGCCATTTTTTCCAGAAAGGCTTGAGGCAGAAGTATGCTGAGTGGTTTGCCTGCAATGCAGGGTGTGTATGGCGGGAAAAGGCTTCTGGCCGAGCATCTTGTATCGTCACGCATGGCAGGCTGGATATGGAGGGGATCTCGCTTGGGGTTCCCTTCATGCGCACCATGGCGCGGGCGAACTCAGACCCCGGAAGCAAGAGAGAATAGCCTTCACGTGCCGGGCATCTCCGGCGAGTGGGGCGATGAAAATGCATGGGCGATCCTGTCGGGACGATCCATGTTCATGAAACGAGGCATCTGAATGACAACGCCTGCATCAACCCCGTCTGCACTCTGGCAGCCCCTCATCATTGCCAATGCGCCTAATGGCGCGAGCCGCACGCAGGCGGACCATCCCGCGCTGCCCATGCGTGCGGATGAACTCGCCCGCACCGCCGCTGAGGTGCGCGATGCCGGGGGGGCCTTGATCCATATTCATGTGCGTGATGCCGAGGGGCGACACCTGCTGGATGCGGACGCGTATCGGGCTGCCACAGCCGCTATCCGCGCTGAAGTGGGGGAGCAGCTTATCATCCAGATCACCTCGGAGGCGGCAGGGCGTTACAAGGCACCGGAGCAAATGGCAGTCGTGCGGGCGGTGCGGCCGGAGGCGGTTTCGCTTGCGCTGCGCGAGATCATTCCCGATGAGGCTGCGGAAACAGAGGGTGCCGCTTTCTTTGCCTGGTTGCGGCAGGAGCGGGTGATGGTTCAGGTCATTCTTTACAGTGCTGAAGATGTGATGCGCTATCTGGCGCTCAAGGCGCGCGGTGTGCTGGGGGGGGGGACAGGACTTTCCGCTGTTCGTGCTTGGACGTTATACGGCGGGCCAGGTGTCTCATCCCTCCGATCTGCTCCCGTTCATTGCGGCGGCGGATGGGGGCATTGAACTGTGGTCCATGTGCGCCTTCGGTCCGCGTGAGAATGGCTGCGCCATGGTTGCCAGCGGACTTGGCGGACATGTGCGGGTGGGGTTCGAGAACAACCTGTTCGCGCCGGATGGTGCTCTCGCTCAGAGCAATGCGGCGCAGGTACAGCGCGTGGCGCAGGGTGCGGCTCTGCTGGGGCGCCCGGTTGCGGATGCGCAAACGGCACGGGGCATGCTCGTGGCTTGATGTCGTTGTAAATCCAGTTTGGAAAAGGGCGAATGTCTTTTGCCCAGTTTCACATGCCGGTGTTTTTTCTTCCGTCTGTTTCTGGGTCCGCTCGTGCCAACGCTTTGGGGCGCTTCCGCAGGCGGATCTTTAAAACCCCATAGCCGGGGGGATGTGAATAGCCAAGAGACATGCCAAATGCTGAGGATGTGACATGTGGACCTTTGGTCAACCCCGCACGACACTTGAAGAAACTCTTCTGGTGTGGGTCAAAGAGTAGATATGGCGGTATTACATTGAGGTTTTGAGCGGCGGGGCATCTGGTCTTCGGCCCGGTAATAAGGTCATTCAGATACTCCGCATGGCATAGGCTCGGCGCGCAACCAATGGCTTTGGATGTGTGGGCGAGACGCAGCAACAGGTTCAAAGTGTTTGCTACCCTCTTCCCACATCCAGACATGAAAAGGGGCGGATCTCTGTCCTGTGACAGTGATCCGCCCCGGTCCGTTACAGAGGTAAGAGCATAAGGCTCGCACGTTATGGTGCGTGTCAGGCACGGCATTGCCGGCCCGTTGCCCTGATCGGGCTTTACTCTCAGAGCTCGAAGAGGCTCACCTTGCCGACGCTGCGCTTGTCGAGAGAGAGCACGACAAACTTCAGCCCATCAGCTTCGAAAGTCTCGCCTTCTGTCGGCAGGTGGCCAAGCCGTGTGAGGATATAGCCGCCCAGCGTGGAATAGCGGTCTGCATCATCGACCAGATCGATATCCAGCATGCCACTGAGCTGGCGCACGTCCATGAAGCCGTCCACCATCCACGAACCATCTTCCTGACGCTCCATCACGGCGGCGTCCTCATTATGGTCTGGGAACTCACCGGCGATGGCTTCCAGAATGTCGGTGGGTGTGGCGATGCCTTCCAGCGAGCCATGCTCATCCACGATCATGGCCATCTGCACCGGTGAACGGCGCAGTTGCTCCATCACCTTCAGCACATCGGTCGTTTCATGGACGATAACCGGCTGGCGGGTCACCTGCGCCCAGTCGATGGGCTTGCCGTCGATCATCAGGTTCAGCAGTTCCTTGGTGATGGCGACACCCACGAACTCATCCACATGTTCACGGGCCAGAATAACCCGGCTATGGGTGAGGGTGCGGACTTCCGCCAGAAGGTCTTCCTGACTTTCATTCAGGTCGAGCCACTCCACCTCATTGCGTGGTGACATGATGGAACTGACCGGCCGTTCGCCAAGATCGAGAACCCCGCGGATCATTTCCTTTTCCTTGGGGTTGAACAGCTCGCCATTGGCGGCCTGCTCGGCGATCACGTCCACGGTCTCACCCAGCGGCTCATTGCCGACGCGCCCGCCCAGAAGCCGCAGCACGGCCTCCGAAGTGCGCTCGCGCAGGTCGCCCGTTGTGATGGACTTCTCACGATTGTGCCGACCAAGCTGGTTGGCCGCCTCGATCAGCACCGAGAAGCCAATGGCCGCATAGAGATAGCCCTTCGGGATATGGAAGCCGAAGCCCTCCACCACCAGCGAGAAGCCGATCATCAGCAGGAAGCCAAGGCACAGGATGATGACCGTGGGGTGCTTGGAGACGAAGGCCATCAGCGGCCTGGAGGCCGCCATCATCACCGCCATGGCCACACAGACCGCGGTGATCATGACCCAGAGTTCTTTGACCATGCCAACGGCGGTGATCACGCTATCAAGCGAGAACACGGCGTCCAAAACCACGATCTGAACCACGACCTGCCAGAACACGGCATGCACCACCCGCCCTTCCTTGGGCTTGTGGCCGCCTTCCAGCCGTTCATGCAGTTCCATCGTGCCCTTCGCCAGCAGGAAGACGCCGCCGACAATGAGGATGAGATCGCGTCCCGAGAAGGAGTAGTCGAGGACCGTGAACAAGGGTGCCGTGAGTTTCACGATCCAGGAGATCGAGAACAGCAGCAGGATGCGCATGATCAACGCACAGCTCAGGCCGATGATGCGGGCCTTGTTGCGCTGGTGCGGCGGGAGTTTATCGGCCAGGATCGCGATGAAAACGAGGTTGTCGATGCCAAGCACGACTTCCAGCACGATCAGTGTGACGAGGCCGATCCAGATATTGGGATCTGCGAGAAATTCCATGGAACAGCCTGTCAGATAGTAAATGGCCAACGCGAAAAGCCCCGGAGATCATCCGAGGCACGGTCGCGAATTATGACAATGAAATGATGGGGAAGCGGCAGACCTTGTACAGGAGTGGTCAGCCGCGATCGGTATGGACTTTCGCTTGTACTGTCGCCTTCGTCCGGCATGGTCGTAGGTCTTTTCCCGATCCGGTTTCTACTATGGAAGCTGTGCGTATCACATTCACGTGTCATGGGGAAGAACATCACAACAGGAAGTTCTCATCCATTTGGTGTGTCATTCGCCGCACTCTTCCCCGGGTTGCGATAGGCAGTTTGGTCGATATTGTGGCGGCGCAGCTTGTCGTAGAAGGTCTTGCGCGGAATGCCGAGGGCCAGAACAGTGGCCTGCACATCGCCCTGGGTCGCGGCCAGTGCAGCCCGGATTTCCCCAGCTTCGAAGGCATCCACACGCTCCGGCAGGGGGCGCTGTGAACCTGCACCCTGCGCCGGCAGGTCTTCTTCCGTACCTGCCAGCCCAAGGGCGACCCGCTCGGCATAATGGGCCAGCTCGCGCACATTGCCCGGCCAGTCATGGGTCTCCAGATGCCGGCGCACGGCCTGTGAGAGCAGGGGCGGTGTGAGGCGGAAACGCCGGGATGCTTCCGTGAGGAAGTGACCGAACAGCAGGGGAATATCCTCCCGCCGTTCCCGCAGGGCGGGAATGTGCACCGTGGCCACATGCAGGCGGTAATAGAGGTCTTCCCGGAACTCACCCCGTCGCACCAGTTCGCGCAGGTCGATCTTGGAGGCCGCGATGACGCGGATATCCACCTTGCGCACCTCATTGGTGCCCAGCGGCGTCACCTCGCGCGCTTCCAGAACGCGCAGAAGCTTGATCTGCAAGGCCATCGACATCGCCTCGATTTCATCGAGAAACAATGTGCCGCCGCTGGCATGTTCGATGCGGCCGATGCGTTTCTTCTGTGCGCTGGTGAAGGCCCCGGCTTCGTGGCCGAACAGCTCGCTTTCGATGACGGTTTCCGGTAGCGCCCCGCAGTTCACCGCCACCAGCGGGTGGCTGGCGCGCCGGCTCCAGCGATGAAGGGCATTGGCCACCACTTCCTTGCCGCTGCCGGTTTCCCCTTCCACCAGCACATCCACATCCGCATCCGCCAACTGGCGCAGGGTTTGGCGCAGGCGGTTCATGGCTGGCGTTGCACCGATGAGGGGCATGTTCTCCCCCGCGGCTTCCGCCTGTTTTCTCAATGTCCGGTTTTCCAGAACCAGACGGCGCTTTTCCAGCGCATGCCGCACCGTGCCGAGCAGCCTCTCCATGGGATAGGGCTTGGCGAGGAAGTCATAGGCCCCCTCTCGAATCGCATCCACGGCCATGGCGATATCGCCGTGGCCGGTGATGAGTAGCACGGGCAGGTCCGGGTCGATTTTTTTGAGCCGACGGAACAGGGTGAGCCCATCCATGCGCGGCATGCGCACATCGCTCACCACCACGCCGGGGAATTCAGCATCCAGATGCTCCAGTGCCTCGATGGCAGACCCGTAGGCGACGACCTCAAGTCCCGCCAGCATCAGGGCCTGCACATTGGCGGCGCGCAGGATTTCATCATCGTCGATAAAAGCGACATCCATCAGTTGGCTCCCGGCAGGGTGATGGTGAAAACGGCGCCATCCTCATTGTGTGCGGCGAGGCTGCCGCCGGATTCAGCGATGATGTCGTGGCAGATCACCAGCCCCAGGCCGAGGCCGTTCGGCTTGGTGGTGGTGAATGGTGTGAACAGGGCTGCCATGACCGGCCCCGGCAGCCCCGGGCCATTATCGGCGATGGTGATGCGCACAGTCTCTTCCTCGCGAAGGGCGGTGATCGTGATGAGCCCATCCGTCCGGTCCGCCAGAACCTCCATGGCATTGTGAAGCAGGTTGATCATCACCTGTTCCAGGCGGATGCGATCACCTTTCACCACCAGTTCCTGTTGCGGTATGTGCATGCAAAGCTCCACCCCCTGTTGGCGCAGGCGATAGCCGATCAACAGCAGCGTGCCCTCCATCACCGCCTGCACGCTGACCGTGCCGACCTCTCGCGGGGTTTTGCGGGCAAAGGCGCGCAACTCATTCGTGATGGCGCCGATGCGCTCGGTGAGCGCGCCGATGGTGCTCAGGTTCTGATGGGCGGCTTGTGCCTCTCCACGGTCCAGAAATATCCGTGCATTGTCGGAAAAGGCACGGATGGCTGCGACAGGCTGGTTCACCTCATGGGCGACACTCGCTGCAATCTGGCCCAGAGCTGCGAGCTTGCTGGCCTGTGCCAATTCATCCTGCAAGGCATCTGCTGCCGCACGGGCGCGGCGGCGGGCGGTCATTTCGGTGCGCAACTGCTCATTGGCCACGCTCAGTTCAGCGGTGCGGGCTTCCACGCGCGTTTCAAGCAGGCGGCGGGCCTGCATGTCGCGCCGCCGCTCCAGCGCCCGCCGGTTTCGCCGAGAGAGGAACAGTGCGCCGCCGCCAATACACAGAACGCCGCCGAGCAGCACCAGCGCATGAACAGTGGCTTCTGCAAGAGAGAGTGCAGGGGCGATCGGGGCGAGGACGTGCAGGGTCCAGTCGGTGGTGGGGACGTCCGTGCGCACATCTATGTAGGAGCGTGGGCGTGTGTCAGGGGGAACGGTCGCATCCACCGTATCGTCGGGCTGGTTATGGATGGGCAGCAGTTCCAGCGGCGCGTCGCCAAACTGAAGGCTGGTGCGCAGGGCGGCCTTCTGCTCCGTTGGGATGGGGGATGTGGTGCGGAAGCGCCAGTCGGGCACACTGGTGACCAGCACGATATCACGCGCATCGGTCACGAAGGTGGGGTCTGGAAGCCGTCTCCAGTCTGCTTCCACATCATCGAACTGGGTTTTGACCACGACAACGCCGAGCGGACCCTCTGCATCTGTCACCTTCTGGGCCAGATAGAGGCCGGGCTGGTTGCTCACAGTGCCCAATGCGAAATGCTCGGCCTGCCCCTCGTTGATTGCGCGCTGGAAATAGGGACGAAAGCCATAGTTGCTGCCGACAAAGCTATCGCGCATCTGATGATTGGATGCAGCAATGGTATGCCCGTTCGGGGTCATCAGATAGATGACGCTGGCCCGTGTGGCGCGCGCCAGGGTTTCAAGTTTGGCATTGAGTGCGGAAATCCGCCCAGCATCATGCTGACGCAGAGCCATGCGCACATCCGGATCTTGCGCCAGCACAACCGGAAGTGTGCGCTGTTTCTCGATTTCACTGCGCAAAACGGCCACGCGCAGCTCCGCCGCGACCGCTGCATCGGTGCGGATATCCTCCAGAACCATGTTGCGCGTGGAGTGAATGGCGATTTGATCCAGCACCAGCAAGGTTGCGCCTGCCAGAACCAGCAGAAATGCTGTCGGCAGGCGGCGTCTCCAGAGGCGCGGGACCATGGCCAGAAGACGATGTCTCAATGTGCTGACAGAGCCGGGCACAGGGGGCAACCTTGTCCAAAAATGGGCGGTATTTCGCACAGTTCGTGGCGGCATTGTGCGATTTTTCGCACAGCTTGTCGAGGTGATTGGAAACGCCCAGCGGGATTCCTGAAAAGTTTCCAGACAATTAAGAAAACGCGAGCCGCGCGGAAAACTTGGCATGCCTTTTGCCGAATAAGGGACAACCCGAAGCGGAAGCGCCGGGTTCCGGTCAACTTATCCGGGTTCCGACGCGTTGCCCGACTAAACGAGGCGCGACGTCCCGGCGGAAGGAAACGTCAATGGCAACCATCGCACCCGCGGCATCTGCCCCCAGAAAGCCCCGCAAGTTCTGGCAGCATCTCTATTTTCAGGTGATTGCCGCTATCATTGCGGGCATCGCGCTTGGTCATTTCTACCCCACCGTCGGCACCGATATGAAGCCGCTGGGCGATGCCTTCATTAAGCTGGTGAAGATGATCATCGCACCGGTGATCTTCCTGACCGTTGTCACCGGCATTGCCGGCATGCGGGATCTGGGCAAGGTGGGGCGCGTTGCCGGAAAGGCGATGCTGTACTTCCTGACCTTCTCCACTCTGGCGCTCATCATCGGCATGATCGTGGCCAATGTGGTGCAGCCGGGTGCGGGCCTCAACATCAATCCCGCCTCGCTCGACCCGAGTGCAGTGGCAAACTACACCAGCAAGGCGCATGAGCAGACGCTCATCGGCTTCCTGATGGCCATCATCCCTTCCACCCCCACGGCTGCCTTCGCCAATGGCGATATTTTGCAGGTGCTGTTCTTCTCGGTGGTGCTGGGCATTGCGCTGGCCGGCGTGGGTGAGAAGGCCGAGCCGCTGATGGTGGTGCTGGATTCTCTGGCGCAGGGCGTGTTCCGTCTGGTCGCGATCCTCATGAAGGCCGCACCTGTGGGCGCATTCGGCGCCATGGCCTTTACCATCGGCAAATATGGCATCAGCTCGGTTGCGAACCTCGCACTGCTGATTGTGACCTTTTATGCCACGGCACTGCTGTTCATTCTGGTCGTTCTCGGTGCGGTGGCGCGCTACAATGGGTTCTCCATTCTCGCCCTCATCCGCTACATCAAGGAAGAGTTGCTGCTGGTGCTCGGCACCTCGTCTTCGGAATCCGCGCTGCCGAGCCTGATGGAGAAGATGGAACTGGCGGGCTGCTCCAAGTCCGTGGTGGGTCTTGTCATTCCCACCGGCTATTCCTTCAATCTGGATGGCACCAACATCTACATGACTATGGCGGCCCTGTTCATCGCGCAGGCGACGGGCATCGAGCTGAGCCTATGGGACCAGATCCTGCTGCTTCTGGTGGCGATGCTCTCCTCCAAGGGCGCGGCGGGCGTTACGGGCGCTGGCTTCATCACGCTGGCAGCCACCCTTTCGGTGGTGCCTTCCGTGCCGGTGGCCGGCATGGCGCTGATCCTGGGTATCGACCGGTTCATGTCGGAATGCCGGGCCCTCACCAACTTCATCGGTAATGCGGTTGCGACCATCGTTGTGGCCCGTTGGGAAGGTGAACTGGACGAGAAGCGTCTTGCGGCGGTGCTCTCCGGCGAGATCCCGGTGGAAGATGAGCTTGAGGATCTGGTTGTGAATATTGATGAGGCGCAGGCCGGCCTGGTGCGTAACACGGCGGCTTGATTTCAGGCTTCATCCGAAGGTGAAAAAGGCGGGAGAGATCCCGCCTTTTGTTTTGCCTGCTGCGTGCGTTTGGCGCGCCGTGCCGGTGAGAAGAAAAGCGCGGGACACAGGGTCGGGCACATAGGGCATTTCACTGTTTTGTTGGGTCAGAGAAACGTTCTATCCCGCTTGAGCGGTTGCGCTTTCTTCACGTGAGCGAGTGCCCGCTTCACTTGAAACTGTTCTGGCGACGTGATCCGGGTTCGTGTGTGTTCGCACCATTTCCTGTCCGCGCTCTTGGAAGTTTCCGGTGAAAGATGCCGGTTCTTCCCGGCCGGAGGAGTTCAGGAAGCCTCACACCTCCGGCCGGCTGGGGCGGTTTATTCCGCCGCGTCAGCCTTCACATTGCCGCCATGTCCGCCGCCGCCGAAGACCTGCTTCTGGCCGAAGGATGAGCGCAGGGCATGGCGCGGGCCGGGCAGGCCGAGTTCCGGGAACAGCAGCTCGGAAACCCGATAGGCTTCTTCCAGATGCGGATAGCCGGAAGCGATGACCGTATCTATGCCGAGGTCCTGATACTCGCGCAGGCGCGCGGCGACCGTCTGGGGGGAACCCACCAGTGCCGTACCGGCCCCCGTGCGCACCAGCCCGATGCCGGCCCACAGATTGGGGGAAACCTCCAGTTTGTCGCGCCGGCCCTGATGCAGCGCCACCATGCGAGCCTGCCCCACGGAGTCCGAGTTCTTGGCGAAGGTTTCCTGAGCGGTGGCGATGGTCTCATCCGAGAGCTTGGAAATCAGGCTATCCGCCGCCGCCCATGCCTCTTCGTCGGTTTCACGCACGATGAAGTGCAGGCGAATGCCGAAGCTGACCTTCCGGCCCTTCTTCGCCGCTGCTGCCCGTACGCGGATGATCTTCTCTTCCACCTGTGCGGGCGGTTCACCCCAAGTGAGATACTTGTCCACCAGTCCGGCGGAGAAATCGATGGCGGCATCGGAAGAGCCGCCGAAATAGATGGGCGGGCGCGGCTCCTGCACCGGGGGCAGAACCAGCCGGGCATTGTGGGCCTGAATATATTTGCCTTCCAGATGGGCCTTCCCGGTCTCGATCAGGCTGTTGAAGACCTGGAAGAATTCATCCGCATGGTCATAGCGCTCGTCATGCGGCAGGAAGATGCCGTCGCCGGCCAGTTCCTGCACGCTGCCGCCCACCACGATGTTCAGCAACAGGCGTCCGTTCGAAACCCGGTCCAGTGTCGAGGTCAGCCGCGCATAATAGGCGGGGGAGGCGGTGCCGGGGCGAATGGCGACAAGGAACTTCAACTGCTCGGTATGGGCCGCAAGGTCGGCGGCGAGGATGAAGGATTCCTCGCAGGCTACACCCGTGGGAATGAGCACGCCGGAATAGCCCAGCCGGTCTGCCGCTACGGCGATCTCGCGCAGATAGGCCGGGTCCGCATTGCGGCTCAGTTCATCGGAGCCAAGATAGGCACCATCGCCCGAGGAGGGAATGAACCAGAGGAAATCGAGGGGATTACGGTTTGTGGTCATGACAGATCCTGCATCGGCATCATCGGTGAAAATCGGGGCCAGCGCAGTTTTCGGGCGAGACGGAAGCCGGCTCGCGAGAAGACAATGCGTTCATGGGAGGCCGGGCATGTCCGTGTTTCATGGAACCGGAAGATGCTTCGGCCGGGCACCGGCGGGGCGGGTCATGCTGTGGGGCCCGCTGCCTGTTCAAGAGGGCGTTTCAAGACATCGCCCGATCTCCTGCGCTATGAAGACGGCATGTTCCGTCACCTGCGGCAGCCCCATCAGTTCGCCAAAAGTGCCGCGCGCGAGCGGGCCGGCAATGAGCAGGCTGGGTGTGGATGCGCCATCTTTGGAAATCGCCCGTGCGGAGGCATCGCACGCTATGCCGAGACCGGTGGCGCACAGGCCGATCAGCCCGGCATCGGCAAGGCTTTTCAGGCACGGCTGGCTTTCCAGAATGCCGCCATGGGCCGGGCCGGTGGTGACGACGACCCAATCGAAGATCAATGTTTCCAGCGCATGAGAGCCACGATGGCGGAGTGTCACGGCAAGGGTGTCGCCCTCAGCCCGGGCATCTTTCAGGCTGGCGGCAAGGATGCGCAGCCTGCCATCCGCCACGGCCTTGTCCAGTACCGCCTCGACCTGCGGCGCGATACGGAAACGATGCACATCCCAATAGGGGCGGGCGAGGCGCACGAGGCGGCGCTTTTCCGCCAGCGGCAGGGTGCGCCATAGCTCTTGCCCTTGAATGCGGAGAGCATCCAGCACCGCATGCCAACTGATGCCTTGTGCATTCGCTTCGCGGATAGTGGCGCGTACCCGGTGCAGCAACTCTGAAGCGTGTTTGGGGGGATGGGTGATGAAATCGCCGAACGGTTCCTGCGGCTTGTCCGCATGTCCGCGTGAGCGCAAGCCGCGCCGGGAGATGGAAACGATGGCGCCCTTGTGTCCGCGTGTCTCCAGAGCGGCGATGACATCGGCGGCAGTCAGGCCATTGCCGACAATGAGAATGCGGTCATCCGGCTGCACGGCATTCAACGCGTCGGGCAGGGTGGCGTCTGCGATCAGGCCGGGATGGTTCGCGACGCCCTGAAGGGTGCGGGGCGTGGCCGGTGGCGGGTGGCTGACCGCCAGAACCACGAGGTCTGCCTCTGCCGGCGCGATCTCGCCTTCCCCGTGCTGTGCGGCAATGATGCGCCAGTGCGCGCCATCCTTCTCGATCCGCTCCACGGCAGCCCGCACATGATGCACTGTGCCTTCGGCCAGATAGGGCGCGATCTCGCTGGCGACATAAGCGCCGAATGCCGCGCGGCGGGGATAGGGCTGGCCATCAGGCGCAAAAGCCTGCGGGTCCTCATCCAGCGCATGGGTGCGTTCGAGCCATGAGACAAAGCTGGTGGGTTCGTCCGGGTACAGGCTCATCTTTTCGGCCGGCACATTGATGCGATGGACGGGTTCGCTTGTGCTGTAGGCAAGGCCAGTGCCCAGCGTCTCGCGCGGCTCATAAATGGTGATGTCTGCGCGTGTTTCAGGGCCGAGGCGGCGGAGAAGGTGAACGGCGGTGGCGGCGCCGGTGCATCCGCCACCGATGATCGCGATGCGGGAGGGCTGAATTTCAGATGACATGGGGGGCAGATGCTCCGTCAGCCCATTCACACGTCTGCGCGTGCACGAAAGTGTGCGCCGCGCGCGGGGGCTGGCCAGATAGAGGGAGGGACGCGCAACCGCAACCGCACCGGCAGAGAAGCGGAGCCGGCGGAAGGGAGAGGGGTCATGAGCTTTCAGGCACAGGGGCCGGCGGCTTGGCATGTGGGTCTCATTCGGTGGTGCGGATGCGCGTCCGCTTTATACAATTAAATTCTATAGATTATGTGGCTTAATCGCGTGGGGCGATGCAGGTTTTTAAGGCAAGGTGGGCGTATCGGCCTTCGTCGGTCCTTCTCCCTCACCCACAAAGGGGGGAAAAAGCCCAACTGGAATCCGCAGATAGCGCCGGCCATTCGCCTCTTCAGCGGGCAGTCGGCCGGCATTGAGGTTCACCTGCAAGGCTGGCAGCAGCAGTTTAGGAACCGGCAGGGTTTCGTCGCGCGCATGACGCGCCGCCACGAAGGCGTCTTCGGTGGTGTATTGCACCAGATGGATGTTGCCGGCCTTCTGAGCCGCCACTGTGGATTCCCACTGCGGATCGCGTCCACCCGGCTGATAGTCATGGCCGGTAAACAGACGTGTTTGATCCGGCATGGTCAGAATCTGCTGGATAGAGCGCCACAGGGCACGCGCATCTCCGCCGGGGAAGTCGGCGCGCGCGGTGCCGCTGTCCGGCATGAACAGTGTGTCATGAATGAAGGCTGCATCTCCCACTTCATAGGTGATGGAGGCGAGCGTGTGCCCCGGCGCTGCGTGCACATGGGCAGTGAGATTGCCAATCTGGAAGCTCTCGCCATCTGCGAACAGATGGTCCCATTGGCTACCATCGGTGGGGAAGTCCGGCAGATTGTAGAAGTCCTGCCAGAGCTTTTGCACCTCCACCACCCGTGCGCCGATGGCGATGGGTGCGCCTGTCACATCCTTCAGATAGGTGGCGGCAGAGAAGTGGTCGGCATGGGGATGGGTGTCGAGAATCCACGCAATCTCATAGTTTTGTGCGCCGATAAACTGAAGGATGCGGCTGGCCTGATGGGTCGCGAAGGCCCCGGCCGCAGCATCATAATCCAGCACCGGGTCGATGATGGCGCAAAGGCGCGCAACCGGGTCCGCCACCACATACTGCACGGACGAGGTGCGCGGATCATAGAAGGCAGTGATGTCCGGCTCGGTGGTCATGGCGCGCGGCCTGCTTTTGGGGGCGGGGCGGCATGTGGCCCCGGTCGCCCTCTCGTGGGTGGTTGAGCGGGAACGCATGGGTTGGGCAATGGTTCTGTCCATCTGCTCGCAATCTCGCATTCCCGGTCTTTGCCAGAGGTTGCCAGCATCGCGTGGGCGGGGCTGGCAGGGGCCGGCTAGACGGCGGCGAGGATATTCTCCCGCAGCGCCAGTGCGGCCGGGGCATTGGCTGTACGGCGGGGGCGGGGCAGGTCTACGAGCTGGTCAAGCGCGATCTCGCCATTGCGCACCACCACCACCCGGTCTGCCAGCGCAATGGCCTCAGACACATCATGGGTGATAAGAACCACCGTGAAGCCGCGCTCCTGCCAGATGCGTTCGGTCAGGTCATGCATCTCGGTGCGGGTGAGAGCATCGAGCGCGCCGAAGGGTTCATCGAGCAGCAGAACGCCGGGGCGGCTCACCAGAGCGCGGGCCAGCGCCACGCGCTGCTTCTGCCCGCCGGAGAGCACGAACGGCCATTCGCGGCCGCGATCTCCCAGCCCCACATCACGCAGGGCGGCATGGGCCTGCTGCTGCCAGCCCGGACCACGGGCAATGCCCACATTGCCGAGAATGCGTTGCCATGGCACGAGCCGGGCATCCTGAAACAGAAGCCGGACCTGAGGAACGAGGCTTTTGACCTCCTCCCCACCAATGCGCACCGTTCCGCCAGTGGCCTTGTCGAGCCCGGCGATGAGCCGCATCAGCGTGGTCTTGCCGCCACCGGAGCGCCCAACCACAGCGATGAACTGACCGGCCGGCACATGAAGATTGAGATGATGCAGGACCGTGCGCGGGCCAAAGGCCTTGGTGACATGGTCCAGATCGATCGGCAGGCCGTCATGCTGCTTGCGCGGTGTTTCCGGCGGCAGGGGGCGTGGGGTCACATAGGCATCCATCATGTGTGCTCCCGGTCCGTGGCATAGGCGGGGTGCCAAGCGAGGGTGCGGTGCTCGACCGCGCGGGTGATGCTGTCGGCCAGCTTGCCGAGAAGCGCATAGGCCAGCACACCCAGCACCACCACATCGGTTTGCAGGAACTCGCGGGCATTCATGGTCATGTAGCCAATGCCGGAGGTGGAGGAGATGGTTTCCGCCACGATCAGGGTCAGCCACATGATGCCGAGCGCATAGCGCAGCCCCACCAGAATGGAGGGCAGGGCACCCGGCAGCACGATGCGGAAGAACACCGCAATCGGCGAGAGGCCATAGACCCGCGCCATCTCGATCAGCCCGCGATCCACCGTGCGGATGCCATGGAACGTATTGAGATAAATGGGGAAGGCGACACCGATGGCGACCAGGAAAATCTTGGCTTCCTCATCAATGCCGAACCACAGGATGACCAGCGGAATGATGGCCAGATGCGGCACATTGCGCAGCATCTGCATGGTTGAATCCAGCGCGGTTTCAGCCGGCTTCCACACGGCATTCAGCACGCCAAGAAGAAAGCCGATACCGCCGCCGATGACGAGCCCCAGCAGGGCCCGCTGAGTGCTGACAAGGATGTGCCGCACCAGACTGCCATCCTGAAAAGTGCGCCAGAAGGCAGCCAGCACATCGCCGGGGGCGGGCAGCACGCGGGAGGAGAGCCAGCCGATGCTCACCGCCCCCTGCCAGATGGCGATGAGGCCAATCGGCACCACCCAGGGCAGCAGCGCTGCCCCGAAGTGCTTCAGGCTGCGTTGAAAACCGGAGCGCGTGAATGTTCCAGCCTGACCCCCGTTCCGGTCACGGACGGGCAGGTCCGGTATGGCAAGGGCAGCCGTGCCGCCTTCCGTCTGTGCCGGGTGGGTCATGCGGGTCGCTCCCTTACTTCGCCGGTTTGTAGAGTGCGTCAGCGATGCTGATGGGGGCGGGGATGAGGCCGAGCTTGTGGAAGGTATCCGCCACCTGCTGCTGCTGGGCAGCCACTTCCGGCGTCACCGGCTTCACGTCATATTGCTGGCGGGCGAGAGCGACCTCCAGAATGGGCGCGGGAATGCCGATCAGCGGAGAGAACTCCTCGGCAGCAGCTTTGGGGTTGGCCTTGGTCCATGCGCCGATTTCCGAAACGGCCTGCAGGATGGTATCGACCACTTCAGGCGCCTTCTCCGCGAAGGGCTTGCTGGCGAAATAGAACTGGTAGTTCGAGACAATGCCGGTGCCATCGCTGAGCTGGCGGGCTTCAATGGTCTTCTCGGCGGCAGCCTGATAGGGGTCCCAGATCGCCCATGCATCCACGGAGCCGCGCTCGAAGGCGGCGCGGGCATCGGCCGGGGTGAGGAAGGCGGTCTTCACCTCATCATAAGGCACACCGGCCTTTTCCAATGCCTTCACCAGCAGATAATGGACATTGGAGCCTTTGTTGAGAGCGATGGTTTTGCCGCGCAGGTCTGCCACCGTCTTCAGCGGGCTGTCCTTCGGCACCAGAATGGCCTCGCCCTGCGGGGCGGCGGGCTCATAGCCCACATAAAGCAGGGGCGCACCGGCAGCCTGCGCGAAAATCGGCGGGGCTTCACCCGTATTGCCAAAATCCACAGCGCCGGCATTGATGGCTTCCAGAAGCTGAGGGCCAGCCGGAAACTCCGCCCATTTCACGGTGTAGCCGAGCGGCTTCAGCTTGCCTTCCAGAATGCCCTTGTTCTTGATGAGGATCAGCGTGCCATATTTCTGGTAGCCGATGCGTACCACCTTGTCGTTGGCGGATGCAGGGGTCGTGAGTGCGCCAAGGGTAGAGAGGCCGGCAAGCGCACCAGCAGCCAGCAGAGAGAAGGCGCGTCGCGATAGAGAGCTGGTCATTGATATCTCCGGGAAAAACACGCCTTCAGGCGGCAAGATTGCGATAGGCGCCAGCCCAATAGAGCAGGGGTTCTGCGGCTTCGGTGACGCGGGTTGCGACCACGCGACCCAGCACGATGACGTGCGAATGGCGCTGGATGGCCTCTTCCAGTTCGCAATCAAAGGAAACGAGCGCATCCGCCAGCACTGGCGCGCCGGTCTCCAGCTTTGTCCATTCCGCACCGTGATAGCGGTGGTGCCCCTTCACCCCGCCCTTGCCAGCGAACTGATCTGCCAGTGGCTGGTGATGAGCGCGCAGTACGTTGATGGCGAAATGCCGGTGTGAGGCTAGGGTGGAGATGGCTGAAGCCGTACGGTTGAGGCTGATGATCAGAGTCGGTGGGTCCACCGAGAGGCAGGACAGCGAAGTTGCTGTGAGACCGGTTCTGTTTTCACCCGTGCCAACCGTGAGGATGCTGACCGCACCAGCCAGTTTACGCATGGCGGCCCTGTACGCGAGGGCTGCTGGGGGCAGAGGTTCGGCCTGTTCTGATGCAGCAACTGCTGCTTCGGGTGGCCGGGCGGGTGAATGCGCATTCATGCGGCACCTTCCGAAGGGCGCGGCGAGCCGGTCATCTCCAGCTTCATCACATCTGCCCAATTAACGTAATTAAATTGTATATAAAGATTAAATCACGAATTCCTATTTGGTCAAGTTACACTACAGAAATTGTAGACTAATGGGCGTGTCAGCCTCCGTGCCATTTTTGGAGACCATGGGCTCGTGAGTATGGTCAGGCTGATGGGAGCATGCAGGCCGAGGTGGTTCAGGTGGCGGATGCGACTTTCGGCGCAGCCACGTCCTCTCGGTCAAATTTTATTGCATGAAAAATTGGGATGAAGCTGTGCGGGGCGGGGCATTCGGGACGAGCGCTTGTGACGCAAGGTGCCGTTGATCACCTGCGGGGAAGCCATTCGCGCGACATTGTGCGCTTTATTCGACAGGCTAGGGCGAAAATCGACTGTTCAACGGTCACTCGTTTGAGGCGTATTTCAAAGCTCATTTCGAAATTTATTTAGATATTTTATAATCTTAGGTGACCCTATGATAGGGCATTTGGAGGCGTGGCCATTATGTTCTGGATGGGTCGCGTCCTGCCGTCCCTTAATCGTCAGAATCTTCGCTTATTCTAAGTATTAAAATATTTACTTGATTTATATATCTGATGTTGAAATATTATTTCGTATACTTGTTTGTATATTATATATATATTTAATATATGAATTATATTTCATATTATATTATAAATGCGTGTTTATACAAACAAATCAACCGTAAGTTGTGCAAAATATTTCATTTAAACTTTAAATTGTAGTCAATTTTACTTGACCTCCAAGGCCAAAGTGGACGACAAGCCGTGAAATAATAGCCTGATCATGGCTGTTGGAGAGCTGATCGCGCTGACATAGAGGTGGGTTTTGGTGGCAACAAGCGTGGCAGCATCGATGTTCTGCACAGTGCCGAAGGCCATTGTGACAGAGATAGCATGCGCCGGTCAGCCTCTTATCAGGGCTCCATTCCCAACTCTTGCTGGGGGTGGCAGGCGTGCGGGCTTGTTTGCAGTCAAAAGTGTGCGTGTGAGGAGGGCTCTACGCCCGGATTTTGCATGGTCTGCACTTGGTCGCCTTCTCTGCCATGTCGCAAAGCCAAATCAAGTGGATCTGCTGCCCGCGCTCAAGCTTCATGGGAGATATTCCCTAGCTCGTCGGGTGAACAGGCTTCTGGCGGGCTCCAAAGCTGTACGACACAAGCGTTTCAATGCGTAGGAGAGGACTAAAGCCAGTTTCGGGCGCGAACAGTATGTCGCCTTGTAACCTGTGAAGCATCACCTGACTGGGCTGTGGCCCGATCCATTGGGTGTGGCCATTTCATTACCGGGCTCAGAAATCTGAGATGAAAAAGAACCTCCGCCGCATACGCGGACTTATTGGCTCCCTTCTTCCTGCCTCACGGAAGAAGGTTAAGTATCATCCTCAGCTTTCAGAAGACCTTGTCGAACGCATCCGTGATATTTTCGACTCCGAGTGGTATGGTGTTCAGTACCCGCATGTCGTTCAGGCCAAGCACGATCCATTCAAGCATTTTGTACGCCATGGGCTTGGAGAAGGGCTTTCTCCAAATGCATACTTCATGGGTGACTGGTATCTTGGTGCGTACAAGGATGTCTCAGATGCGGGCATTCCACCTCTTGTCCATTATCTGAAGCACGGCGAAGCCGAGGGGCGATCACCGCATCCGGATTTTGATATCAGCTGGTATTCCGCACAGCATCCCGAGGCTGCTGACTGCGCGCTTCAGTTTCATATGAAAATCGGACGGCATCGCAACTGGCCGACCCGTTCTCCCTTCAACATAGAAGACTATCTGCCATCAACACGCCCGCTGCATCCGCTGCCCGTTGATGTTCAGGTGGATATCGTGCTGCCCGTCTATAAAGGGCTGGCGGAGACGCAGCGCTGCCTGCAGGCCGTGCTGGCGGATACGTGTCGTCCGGCAGGGCGCCTCATCGTCATCGATGATTGCTCCCCCGAGCCGGAGTTGTCGCAGTGGCTGGACAAGCTGGCATCTGAAGGTGCGATTCATCTGCTGCGCAACCAGGTCAATCTCGGTTTTGTGCGCAGTGTCAATCGCGGCATGCAGGAAGCTGGGCGTCATGATGTCGTTCTGCTGAACAGCGATACGGAAGTGCCTGCTGGCTGGCTGAAGCGGTTGGCCGGTCATGCCTATAGCGCGGAGAAAATTGGTACCGTCACCCCCCTGTCGAACAACGCAACCATATGCAGCTACCCATCATCCGAGGGCGGGCCACTGCCGGATGGTTGCGGCCTTCAATATCTGGATGACACTTTCGCGCGGGCCAATGCCGGGCGCTCCGTCTCTATTCCGACGGGTGTCGGCTTTTGCATGTATATCCGGCGAGACTGCCTGGATGATGTCGGGTTGTTCGACGCGGAAATTTTTGGCCTCGGCTATGGCGAGGAAAATGATTTCTGCATGCGCGCGGCCAAGAAGGGGTGGGAGCACCGCCTGGCATGTGACACATATGTGTTTCATGAGGGCGAGGTCAGCTTTGGGCGTAAGTCCTCACAGCGGATAAAGGCGCAGGATTTGCTGCATGCGCTGCATCCCACATATGCCAAGCTTGTCATTCATCATATCTGGTCAGACCCCGGCGCCCCCAGCCGCCTTGCTGCAACAAGCCTGTTGCTACGTGAGAGTGGGTTGCCGGTTATCCTGCTTGTCACACATTCGCTGGGTGGCGGTACGGAACGTCATGTGCAGGATCTGGTCCATGCTCTCAAAAAGCGGGCGCAGTTTCTGATCTTGCGTCCGAATGAGTGGGGATATGATCTATCCTTTCCCGGGATAGAGGGGCATCCAAATTTTCGGATTTCTGCAGATCGAATTCAGCATCTGTGCACATATCTGCACTCTTGCGGCGTGCAGCGCGTCCATATCCATCACCAGATGGGATATAATGGAGCGTTGCATAGCCTGATCTGTAATCTCGGGCTTCCTTTTGATGTTACAGTGCATGATTATTATAATATATGCCCGCAGATCAATCTGATCACTCCGATTACAGAAAGATATTGTGGCGAGCCGGATATTGCATTCTGCAATGCCTGCATTGCGCGCAGCCCTATTCATGGCGCGACAGATATCATCACATGGCGCCTGCAATCTCGTTGGATGATCGAGGAGGCCGAACGGGTCCTATGTCCGAGCCGTGACGTGCAGCAGCGCCTGCAGCGCTTTGGTCTGCATGGGAATATGATCGTTGCCCCCCATCAGCCTGTCACCAACGGGCGCTGGCCCCATGTGCCCCATCCCATTTCCGCCGAAAAGCCTTTGCGGGTCGCGATTTTGGGGACTTTGGCGGGTCATAAGGGGGCCGCAGCTGTACGCAACACTGTGATCAGCGCAATTGGCAAGCCGATGGAGTTCATCCTGATCGGATCCAGCCAGCCTGAACTGGAGTTGCCGGAAGGCGTTGCCTACTCAGAGACTGGTCCATATGAAGACAGTCATCTCAACGCGCTTATCCAGCGCTATGAGCCTCATTTGATCTGGTTCCCCGCGCTGTGGCCGGAGACTTATAGTTATACTTTGACTGCGGCGATCGAGAGCGGGTTGCCAATTATCGCCAGTAATCTTGGTGCGTTCCCGGAGCGTCTGGCCCAGCATCCACAGGCCATTCTGGTCCCGCCTTCCGAGAGTGCGGCGCCATGGATTTCGGCGTTCAATCAGATCCGTGAAGTGATGCTGGCTGGTGTGAGAGCTGCATTGTCCGCCCCGCGCCCACTGGTGGAAGACTATTATCAGGATGCCTATCTGGCCCCACTCAAGGTGGGCATGCCGATGCCCGTGCCTGTTCGGGATCTGCGCCGGCCAGAGCGTGTTCGTGTTTTGTTGGTGCCGGAGAGGATGGAAAATGGGGCCTACTCTCCCTGTGCGTATATTCGCACACTTCTGCCCCTTGAACGTTTGGCAGAACGTGGGCTGATCGACCTCACGATCGCTTCACCTCGTAATGCCCTGCATTATCAAGCAGATATTCTTGTCTGCCAGCGCCATGTTACACGCAGTGCTGAGAACAGCCGCAAATTGATTGCTCATGCCTCCAATGTAGGGATGAGGATTTTCTATGATATCGATGACAACCTTCTTGGCATACCCGGAAACCATCCTGAATATGCAATTCTGAAGGAAAAAGCCGAGCGTATTGAAGATATTCTGCGCGTGGCGGATACGGTCATTGTTTCAACGCCAGCCCTGAAAGATGCACTGGCTACACGACACGATAATATTGTTGTCGTCCGTAACAGTCTGGATGAGCGGCTTTTGCCCTCTCCGGATACGCCCTTTGCAGCCTCTCTGGAGGCTGGGCCACAACCCGTGCGCATTCTCTATATGGGTACGGCAACCCATGATGCGGATCTGGATCTGATCCTGCCAGCCCTTGAACGCCTGCATAAGGTCTCCAATCTCGACATCCAGATTGAGATTATCGGCGTGACAGGTCGCTCTCATTTGCCTGCGTTCATGACGCGTGTCCCGGTGCCGCCGCCTGCCAATCAGAGCTATCCTGCATTCATGAGCTGGCTTGCAAACCAGAGGCGCTGGGATATCGGGATCTCTCCGCTCGCAGATAGTGACTTCAATCGCGCGAAGTCATCCATCAAGGCCTTGGACTATATGGCCATTGGCGCTCTGGCTTTGGTTTCTGATGTTCCGGCTTACCGCGACTTGCCGTCAAAAGCCGTGGTTCTCGTACCTAATGACACTGAAGCCTGGTTTCGCACGATTGAAAGGTTTGCGCGCGCGCATGCAGAGCGCAGGATCCGAGTTAAAGTCGGTAAAAGCACTCTTCTGAGTGACTATACCATCGAGGCCAATGTGGAGAAGTGGGGAGATGTTCTGAGGTCATGACCATAATGTGGTGATATTTTGGAAGTCTTAATGCGATTTAGGTGGCTCTGGGCTGTGTGTCCGGAGTCGATTTTTAAGTGCAGATCTGCGAAATCTCTACCCGCTGCTTAGTGCCGCATCCGCTATGCGCAGACCAGCTTGCGATCCGTTCCCGTACAAGCCCAAGTTAGATAGGCTGCAAGGGCTGAGAGTATGGGCATCTACAGCGACTTATGCCCGAAAGAGCGTATTCTACCTCTGTAGGGATGCCCCTTTGGAGGCGAAGCACGCCGCAGCTATTTTATCCAGGCGCAATACTCTGCCTGTGCTGGGCCGCACCGGGGCGGCTCATATGATCTCCGGGCCGTATTGTGTTTTCAGGGCTGCCGCCACACGCAGGGCGAAGCGCGCAGAGGCGACAGGCAGAGAGCGTCCGCGCCGCTGGCCGAGAATAAGGCTACCGGCAGGAATATCGCGGGTCGCGATCGGCCGGAATGCCAGTGACCCATCACCCGGATCGCGCAGGCCAATTGGGATCTGAAAGCCGATCATCTGCTCATGAAGCACATAATGGCGGATCATCTCGAAGCTCTCCGATTCAATCACCGGCGAGAACTGGCGTGAGCCCTTGCGTGCGGCAAAATCCAGAAGATGACGCACGCCGAAGCGGGCTGGTGGAGCGATATGGGGGGTGTTGAGGCAATCCCGCAGGCGCAGTTCCGGTTTCTGCGCCAGCGGATGGTTTGCCGCCATCACCGCATGCACGGTCTGCGGAACGATCTGAATAACCTCGAAATCCACCAGATAGATGGGCTCGAAGACCAGAGCAAGGTCACTGGCATAGGAGGCCAGATCCTGCTCGGCCTCGGCCCGGTCGCGCACATTCACCCCGAAGGTCACGCGCGGATGTTCCGCACGATAGGCTGCGATCTGCTCCGGCAGGAAATAGGGCAGAAGCGCCTGTGAGCAGGCCAGCGAAACATGGCCGCGCCGCTCACCGGTGAGGTCCGCCACCTGCCCCTGCACGCGGGCAAGATCAGAGAGTGTGGCGCGGTAGTGGTGGAGCAGCAACTCGCCGGCGGGGTTGAGGCGCACACCGCTGGGCAGACGCTCGAACAGTTCTGAGCCGAACTCCTCCTCGAACCGGCGCACCCGCCGGTTCAGGGCTGAGGCGGTGATGTTCATATCTTCCGCCGCGCGCCGCATAGAGCCGGCGCGGGCCACAGCCTCAATCAGGCGGAATGTCTGCAAGTGCTTCATAAAAATGAACTTTAAATGTGTGTGTCATTTTTTGCAACGGGTCGGTGTAATCATAGCAATTTATCGAACGCCTCGATGCGCGCAGGTTTGGGTCAGCACTTCTTCCCTTCCTGCCCCAGACGAGGCTCGGCATGTCCTTCTCCCGCCGTGATTTCCTGAAGACCAGCGGTGTCCTTCTCGGCGCCCTGCCGTTTGCCCGCGCCATTCCGGCTTCCGCCGCACCGCGCGACACGATGGTTGCCGTCATCAGCCAGACCATCAACAGTCTCGACCTGCACCGCGTCGGCACCAATCGTGCCAGCTATCAGGTGGCGGTGAACTGCTATGACCGGCTGCTGACCTTCGGCAGCAAGACTCTTCCCTCCGGCGAACTCTCCTATGATTACAACAAGCTTGAGCCGGAACTGGCCGAGAGCTGGACGGTCTCTGAAGATGGCAAGGTTCTCACCTTCAAGCTGAAGAAGAATGCCGTGTTCTTTGACGGTACGCCGGTCACTGCACATGATGTGAAGTGGTCGTTTGATCGTTCCGTTTCGGTTGGCGGCTTCCCCACCACCCAGATGAAGGCTGGTGGTTTCGAGCGCCCTGACCAGTTCAAGGCGCTGGACGACGAGACCTTTCAGGTCACGCTGGACCGCCCCTCCAAGCTTGCCCTGCCGGATCTGGCCGTGCCGGTGCCCTTCGTCATCAATTCGAAGCTGGCCCAGCAGCACGCCACCAAGGAAGATCCCTGGGCCACCGAGTATCTGCACAAGAACACCATCGGTTCGGGTGCCTACAAGGTGGCGCGCTGGGACAATGGCCAGCAGATCGTGCTGGAGCGGAATGACAAGTGGGTCGGTGGCCCGCTGCCCTCCGTGCGTCGGGTAATCGTGCGTGAAGTGCCATCCTCAGCGACCAGCCGCGCCCTCATTGAGCGTGGTGATGTGCAGGTGGCGTTCGAGATTCCGGACAAGGATGCGGCGGAACTGGCGAGCAAGCTCAAGGTCTATTCCACGCCTATCGAGAATTGCCTGCATGTGCTGTGCCTGAATACCAAGTTCGAGCCATTTCAGGACTCGAACGTGCGCAAGGCCGTGGCTTATGCGGTGCCCTATGAGGCCATTTTCAAGATGGCTGCTTTTGAGCGTGGCGCTCCGATGTGGGGTGGCAGCGCAGCCGTGGACAGTATCGCCTGGCCGCAGAAGTCGCCCTATGACACGGATCTGGATAAGGCGAAGGAATTCATGGCGAAGTCTGGCTTTGCCAATGGCTTCGAGACGACACTCTCCATCGCCACCGATCTTTCTTCCTGGATGGAGCCGACCGCGCTTCTGATTCAGGAAGCACTGGCCAAGATCGGCATCAAGACGACAATCGAGAAAATTCCGGGCGCGAACTGGCGCACCGCCTCGCTCGTGGAAAAGCGCCTGCCGCTGCACCTCGAGAATTTCGGCGGATGGCTGAATACGCCGGACTATTACTTCTTCTGGGCCTATCAGGCCGGCCACCTGTTCAACTCCTCCAACTATGACAACCCGGAGGTGAACAAGCTGGTGGACGAAACCCTGCACATGTCCATGGATGATCCTGAATATGCGCCGAAAATCCGTCGTGTCATCCAGATCATCTTCGAGGAAATCCCGCGCATTCCGCTGTGGCAGCCGGCTCTCAATGTCGCGCTGAACGGGGCGGATGGGTACGAGTTCTGGTTCCACCGCCAGCTTGACCTTCGCACGATGAAGCTGACGGAGGGCTGATCCATGGCAGGGCGTTCGGCAGCTATTATTGGACGCATCGCGCAGGCGGTGCCTGTCATCATCGGCGTTGTGGTGATTTCTTTCATCCTCACCCGCGCACTGCCGGGAGACCCGGCGGTGCAGTTCGCCGGCCTTGCCGCGACGCCCGAGTCCATCGAACAGGTCCGGGTCAAGCTCGGTCTCGACAAACCGATGCCCGAGCAGTTCCTCATCTATGTCGGGCAGCTCGCGCATGGCGATCTGGGACAATCCATCGCCACCGGGCGTCCGGTAGCGGAGGAACTGGCGAGCCGCTTGCCGGCCTCACTGGAACTGACGCTGGTAGCGCTGGTGCTCTCATGCCTCATCGCAATACCGCTGGGGGTTCTGGCGGCGACCCGGCAGGGTAGTTGGGTGGATCAGCTCTGCCGGATACTGGTGACGGCGGGTGTCTCCCTGCCTACCTTCTTCACCGGCCTCGTGCTCATCTATGTCTTTTATTACCTGCTGGGCTGGGCACCTTCGCCGCTGGGGCGACTGGACTTCGTGTTCATCGAGCCTGACCGGGTGACGGGCTTCTTCCTGATCGACGCCGCGCTGGCGGGGGACTGGGAGACATGGACGGGTGCGCTGAAGCAACTCATCCTGCCCGCCATTACGCTGGCCCTGTTCACGCTGGCCCCCATTGCCCGCATGACCCGCGCCTCCATGCTCACCGCCCTTTCGGCAGACTATGTGCGCACGGCGAAGGCGGCGGGGTTGGGTTCGCGGCAGGTGCTGTTCACCTATGCCTTCCGCAATGCCCTGCTGCCCGTGGTGACCACGCTCGGCATGGTGTTCTCCTTCGTCCTTGGCGCGAATGTGCTGGTGGAGAAGGTGTTCGCCTGGCCCGGCATCGGTTCCTACGCCGTAGAGGCGCTGGTGGCCTCCGATTATGCGGCGGTGCAGGGCTTCGTGCTCACCATGGCCCTGCTGTTCGTGGTGTTGAACCTCATCATCGACCTTGCCTACTCGACCATCGACCCGCGCTTCGGCACCGGGGCCAGATGAACGCGCAACCCGACACGGAAAGGAAGGTCACCATGGCGACGCTCATCGACGCCCCCGCGACCTCCGCGCAGCCGCCAAAGATGGCGCAGCCTGCCGCGGCAAAGTCCGGCGCACTGGCGCACACTCTTTATGTTCTGCGCGAAAATCCCGTTACCGCATTCTCCTTCGGCATGTTCGCCTTCTTTATCGCTTCGGCAGTCGTGGGGCCATATCTCGTGCCTTATGACCCGCTGGCGACCAATTCGGCCATGTCCCTGAAGCCGCCTTCCGCCGCGCACTGGTTCGGCACCGATAATCTGGGCCGGGACGTGTTCAGCCGGGTGATTGTGGCGACGCGGCTGGATCTGATCATCTCGGTGGCGGCGGTGGCTCTCTCCTTCGTCATCGGTTCGTTCATCGGCGCCATTTCCGGTTATCGCGGCGGCTGGCTCGATACGGTGATGAACCGCGGCCTCGACATCATCATGGCCTTTCCGCTGTTCGTGCTGGCCATGGGCATTGTGGCGGCGCTGGGTAATTCGGTGGCGAACATCATCTATGCCACCGCCATCATCAACATCCCCTTCTATGCCCGCCTTGTGCGCGCCGAGGTGAATATCCGCCGGGATGCCGGCTTTACCCAGGCCGCCAAGATCGCCGGAAATTCCGATGCGCGGGTGCTGGCCTTCCACATTTTCCCCAATGCCCTGCCGCCGATGATGGTGCAGGTCTCGCTGAACCTGGGTTGGGCCATCCTGAATGCGGCAGGCCTCTCCTTCATCGGTCTTGGCGTGCGTCCGCCCACACCGGAATGGGGGATCATGGTGGCCGAGGGTGCGAACTTCATTATCTCTGGTGAGTGGTGGCTGGCTGTGTTTCCCGGCCTGTGGCTCATGCTCGCCGTCTTCACCTTCAACCTGATGGGCGATGGTCTGCGTGACATCGTCGATCCGCGCCGGAGGACCTGATCATGCTTTCGGTCAAGGATTTTGCAGTCTCTTTCCGCACCAGACGGGGCGAAGTGGATGCGGTCAAGGGCATCAGCTTCGAGCTGGCCAAGGGCGAACGGCTCGGCATTGTGGGTGAGAGCGGTTCCGGCAAGTCCGTTACCTCCTATGCGCTGATGCGCATTCTGGATGCCAACGGGCGGATCAAGGCGGGGGATGCGGTTTATTCCGGCATCGACCTGCGCCGTGCCAGCGAAGGCGAGATGCGCGACATTCGCGGCCGGGAGATCAGCATGATCTTCCAGAACCCGCGCGCCGCCCTCAACCCTATCCGCAAGGTGGGGCACCAGATCGAGGATGTGCTGCGCCAGCACAATCAGGCCAGTGGTCATGATGCGCGTGAAAAGGCAATCGCCGCGCTGGAGGCGGTGAAGATCAATGATGCGGCAAAGCGTTATGATGCCTATCCGTTCGAGCTCTCCGGCGGCATGTGCCAGCGCATTGTCATCGCCATCGCGCTCGCCTGCGACCCCAAGCTGCTGATTGCAGATGAGCCGACCACCGGGCTCGACATCACCACCCAGAAGGTGGTGATGGATCTGGTGAACGATCTGGTGCGGGCGCGTGGCATGTCGTCCATCCTCATCACGCATGACCTGGGTCTGGCTTCAGATTACTGCGACCGTATCGTGGTGATGAAGGATGGGGTGATCGTGGAGGAGGGGCCACCGCAGGTTCTCTTCACCCAGCCGCAGCACCCCTACACCCGCAAGCTGGTGGATGCGACGCCCCGGCGAAACGCCACCATCCGTTCCCTGCTGCCGGAAGATGAACGCCGCCCGCTGGAACCGCACATGGTGAGCACCAGGCCGCTGTTGGAAGTGCTGAACCTGCGCAAGACTTATGAAGGCAAGTCCGGTCCCGTGCATGCGGTGAAGGGCGTGAGCTTCACCGTGCACCAAGGCGAGAGTGTGGGGCTGGTGGGCGAGAGCGGCTGCGGCAAGTCCACCACCTCTGCCATGCTGGCGCGTCTGTTCGATCCCACCTCCGGGCAGATCCTGTTCAAGGGGCAGGATATTGCCGAAATTCCGGCCAGCGAATTTGCGCGCAATCCGCTGCGTGGGCGTATTCAGATGGTGTTTCAGGATGCGACCGACAGCCTGAATCCGCGCCACTCTGCCCGCCAGTCCATTGCCGAACCGCTCAAGCGCATGAGCACCTTGCGCGGCAAGGCACTGGATGCGCGGGTGGAGGAACTCGCGCACCTCACCGGCCTGCCGCCCCATCTGCTGGACCGCTTTCCGCACCAGCTTTCGGGCGGCCAGAAGGCCCGTGTCGGCATCGCCCGCGCCATTGCACCAGAGCCGGATTTTCTCCTTCTGGATGAGCCGACGGCCGCGCTCGATGTCTCCATTCAGGCGGTGGTTCTGAACCTGCTGGCGGACCTGCGCGCGCAGCTTGGCATGAGCTACCTCTTCGTCAGCCATGATCTGAATGTGGTGCGCCTGCTGTGCGACCGCGTGATCGTGATGAAGGGCGGCGAGATTATCGAGGCCGGCCCCGCCCAGCAGGTGATGGACAATCCGCAGCACCCCTACACGCGAGAGCTTCTCTCCGCCGCCCCCCAGCCCCCGGAGCGCCAAAATGCAGCGTGAAACCTCTGTTCAGAAGACCGTCTCTGCCATGGGGCCCTTCGGTGCTGCCGCCCATGTTGTCAATGAGGATGCTTCCGTGGACACGTCGTTAGCCGAAATGCCCTTCACCCTTTCCGCCATGCGCGCCGCTTATGCTGCCGGCGTGCGGCCGGAAGCGGTGATAAAGGAAACCTTTCGGCGTCTTGATGCGACAAGTGACCCCGGCATCTTCATCCATGATGCACGGGAGGAGGCTCTTGCTGTGGCCAAGTCTCTGGGCTCGCCGGATGGCCGGCCGCTGTGGGGTATCCCCTTCGCGGTGAAGGACAATATCGACGTGGCGGGTATGCCGACTACTGCCGCCTGCCCGGATTTCTCCTACCTTCCGGCAAAGGATGCCTTCGTGGTCGCCCGCTTGCGGGCGGCAGGGGCGATCTGTCTTGGCAAGACCAATCTTGATCAGTTCGCCACCGGTCTCGTGGGCTTGCGCACGCCTTATCCAGCGCCGAAGAATGCGGTGGACCCGACGATTGTGCCAGGCGGTTCGTCTTCAGGTTCCGCCGTGGCGGTGGGGCATGAGATCGCGGTGTTCTCTCTGGGGACGGACACAGCAGGTTCCGGCCGCGTGCCTGCGGCGCTGAATGATATTGTGGGGCTGAAGCCGACACTTGGGGCTTTCTCCGCCACCGGCGTGGTTCCGGCCTGCCGCTCGCTGGATACCATCTCCATCTTTGCCCGCAACGTGGCGGATGCGTGGGAGGTGTTTGGCCTGTGCGCGGCGCATGATCCGGCTGATGCCTATTCCCGCAGCCTGCCGCCGCAGCGCCTTTCCCATGTGCCACCTTCCGTGCGCATTGCCGTGCCGGATGAGGAGAGCCTGCGCACCTTTGGCGATGCGGTGCAGGCCGAAGACTTCCGCACCACCATAGCCCGTCTGCGCACCGCTGGCGCAGTGGTGACGGAGATCGACTTCACACCCTTCTACGACATCGCGACCATGCTTTATAATGGCCCATGGGTGGCCGAGCGCATCGCTGCTGTTGGCGCGCGCCTGCAAGATAAGCCGGAAACACTGCACCCCACCACACGCGCCATTCTGGAAGGTGGGCTGCACTTTACGGCGGTGGACGCCTTCAAGGCGCAATACAGGCTGGCGGAACTGAAGGTGCGGTGCGAAGAGGAAATCGCCGATGCGCATTTCATCTGTGTTCCCACCATGCCGCGCTTCATCACATGTGCCGAGGTGGAGGCAGACCCCATTGGCCCCAACGCACAGCTTGGCACATACACCAATTTCGTGAATCTGCTGGATATGTGTGGCTTGGCCGTGCCCACCGGCCCGCGGGTGGATGGACGGCCAGGTAGCCTCACCATTCTGGCCCGCAAGGGTGAAGATGCCAAGGTGGCGGCGCTGGCACTCACCATCGAACGAGCCCAAGAGGCTTCAGGGACTGCTCCGGCTTATGCCGAGGGGCCTGCCGCAGATGAAATTGCCGTTGCCGTGTGCGGGGCACATATGTCTGGTCTGCCGCTGAATGCTGAGTTGACGGCATTGGGCGCGCGTTTCCTGCGGGCCAGTCGCACGGCTCCGCTTTACAGTCTTTATGCTCTTCCGGGCGGGCCGCCCTTCCGTCCGGGCCTGCTAAGAACGGGCGAAGGGCTGGGTGGGGCGATTGCGCTTGAGGTATGGGCGCTGCCGCGCACGGCATTCGGAGATTTCATGGCCGGCATTCCCGCGCCACTGGGCATTGGGTCACTGTTGCTGGAGGATGGGACTCTGGTGAAGGGGTTCATGTGTGAACCCTATGGTGTAGATGGCGCTTTGGACGTGACGCAGACAGGTGGCTGGCGGGCAGCATTGCAGTCAGGAAAGGTGAATGCTGGTTTGCGCCAGGGGGGTGTCGGTTAAAGACATATGATGGTGGGAGCTTTTCAAGATCATCACTGTCTTCTCTCCATGTGGCATGTCATGATTTTACGGAATTTTCTTCCGTCCGATACGTGATGGTTCGGAAGATGATCTGAAAAATCATGCCAAATTGAATTGTGTGGGGGCTGCATCATGTGCCGCCCCCATTTTGATGCCTCCGCTTGGGTATTTGAGCTCGCGATTTGATGATGCGGAGGCTTTGCTCTCTAAGCGCGCCTTCGTTCAGTTCGATGCGCGTCATGAGACTAAGTGTTTTAATTTTCGGGTCTTTGTTGGTGTTGTAGTAAATTCGGATGGTTGGAGTGGAGTCAATTGCGGCATAAAACTTTATTTTCAACATGCGATTTTTCAGTTCGCAGGTCTGATGTCCGGTTAAACTAATTCAGTATTCAAAACTAAGCTGAATTACTTGCTCCGAATTCGTTCACTCAGATGAACCGTAAGGTCAATCTGATGAGTTATACGGCTCAGTTTGGAAGTGGTCTGTCTGCTGCGGTGGCCGTGGAGGATGGGCGGTTCCATGCGGTGCTGAGCAATCAGGATCTGGGGCCGGATCTTGCGGCTATCACGCCCGCCGATATCAATGCGCGCGGTGGAAGTGAGAGGCCGGATTTCGTTGGTACATTGCGTCTGGAACAGATCTGGGGGCTGGCACAGCTTTCCATTGCCGCGCATCAATCCCGCGTGGCCTATACTGCCGCACATTATAATGGCGCCGGAAATATATGGGGGTGGGCCATCATCGGAGGGGTGCTGGATCTCAACTTGCCGCAACTCACGGCAGGCGACATCTTCTTTGCAACGACTGCCTGTAGCGAAGGCGCATTGAATTATGTCGGCTTTTCTGGTCCGGATCGCATTGGCAGCTTCGCCACCCAGTTCGGGCGGGTGAAGGGGCTGGGAAATAGAGCTTTCTATCAGTTTTCCGATATCGTCTATAATGAGACATCCGGTGGGTTTGACAGCACGTGGGTATGGTCTGTTACGGGGCTGCCCCGCCATTGCTGGACACCGGCTTTGCGATCGGCCGTCATGGGGAGCGCCCATGTGAACGCACCAGATTCAGCTTTTGCTTTTCATAATGGGTTCGTGAATTTCGATATATGGCAGGTGAGTGCCAACACTGTCTGGTCGCTGGTCCATATGCTCGATATCGCCGTGGAGGTGGTCTATTCGAAGGTCAAGGCCAACCAGAACCTCGCCATAGGCCTATGGCGGTTCAACGGATGTGGTGTCTGGCGACCTTCGCATCATGTGGTCGTTCTGAAGAGGGTATCCTCTACAATGTCATTCAAGGTCGGAGACAAGCGCGCCTCTCGAGCAAGAGGCGCGCTTATTATTGTCGGTCCGACAATTTGAGTGGGGCTGGTGGAGGGGGAGGAGCGGTTGTAAGGTCGCGCCCTCAAATGTGCCTGTCTTGGGTGTTGGGGCCTTTGGCCGGATATCTGTGATTGGCTGTCTTCGGAAATGGCAGAGATGCGGATATGCGACGCAGTTTCGCCCTTTCATCTCGCAGAAAGAAGGACTGCATGACCGGATCCGCCTTCAAACTCGCCTCTGCATTGCTGTTGGCTGCGCCCATATTGGTGGCAGGTTTGCCTGCCATGGCACAGTTTGCGCCTCCCCCCGAAGCCCCGCAGAAGGAAGAGCGGAAGGTGACAAACCGTCAGGAGTGGTTGGGTCATCTTCAGGACAGGCTGAACCGTACGAAGAGACTGCCGGAGGAGCTGCGTGAGACCCTGAAACCAGGCAGCTACAAGGTGATGCTCGGCTTCACGGTGGATGCCGCAGGGCAGGTTTCCAATATAGCGGTGCAGGAAAGCTCGGGGCAGGCTGGTCTTGATGCCGCGGCCCAGGAGACGGTGGGTCGTCTCTCGCCCCTGCCTGCTTTTCCTGCGGATATGGCCCAGAAGGAGCAGCAGTTCCGTCTGCCGATGCTGTTCGTGATCCCCGAGCCTGTCACGCAGGAGCCTGCGGAGGCGCAAGGCGGTGCCGCAGGTGCGAAGCCGGCTGGGCAGCCATAAGCAAGTAGAAAGCGTCTGATGACCCCCCCCCCTGCACGATGTCTATCATCCGGACATCGTGCAGGGGCAGGTGGATGAGAGCTATAATCCGCCCATCAGGATGATCCAGCCTGCGGCCATGATCATGCAGGCGATGGTGACTGGCACCCCCGCGCGGGCAAACTCACCGAACGAGATGCGGATGCCGCAGGCCGCAGCCTGCTCCACAACGATAATGCCGGCGAGGCTACCAAACACAATGAGGTTGCTGGAGAACCCGGTGCCCAGTGCAATGGCTGCGCCCAGCGCATTCGCTTCCGCTCCGGGTGAGAGATAGGGCACCAGCAGCATGACGGCCGGGTTGTTGCCCACAATGTTGCTGAGTATGCCGCTGACAATGAAGAGTGAGAGCGGCTCATTGAGATTGATGCCCGTGGAGCGCAGGTCGTTGAGCAGCATTTGCGGCAACCCGGTGGCCGCCATGGCCGCATTCACCACGAACAGCCCCATGATGAGCAACAGCAGATTGCCATCCACATGCTTGAGCATATCGGATGAAGAGATCTGGCGGTTGATGAGAAGCACGCCCGCTGCGCCAAGGGCAATGAGTTCGCGCGGCCAGTCACTGAAGATGAAGGCAATGATGACGAGGGCGGTCATGACGCCCGCCTTGATGGTTTCCCGCATATCCAGCACGGGTGCATAGGCCGGGGTGGGGGCTCCTGCACCAGCTGTGTGGGGCAGTTCCCATTTGCCACGATAGACCCATGCCAAAACAGCCCAGACGATGGGCAGGGAGAGCAAAGCGGGCAGTCCGGCCACCTTCAGGAAGCCCACGAAAGAGAGGCCGAGCCCTTGCGCCGCGATCATGTTCTGCGGGCTGCCGATCAGCGTGCCGGCAGAACCGGCATTGGCCGCAAAGCAGAAAGCAAGCAGAAATGGCACCGGGTTCAGTCCGCGCGCAAGAGTGAGCGACACCAGAAGCGGCGTCATCGCGACCACCACGACATCGTTCGTGAGCAGGGCGGAAAGGGCGCCGCCGACCAGAATAAGAACGGCCAGAAGGGCGGGAGAACTGAGCGGCAAGGTGGCGACGCGCTGGGCTGTCCAGGCATAAAAGCCGGACACGACGAAAGCAGCCGACACCACCATAAGGCCGAACAGCATGCCGATGCTGCGATAATCAATCGAGTCCCAGGCCGCTTTCGAACTGATGCTGCCGAAGACCATCATCGCCAGCGCGCCGATAACGGCAGCACCTGTGCGGTCCACCTTGAAGCCCGGCAGCTTGCCGAAGCCCATGGCGACGTACACCAGAAGAAAGATGAGTATGGTTGCGTCCATCAAGCCGGCCATCATATTTCCGGCGCGCAGAAACTGGGCCGGCGGCGTGAGGAAAGCCCCCGCCTGTATTATTTTATGAGCGCTGCTGCCCGTTCCGGCGCGCAATCACTCTGCTCATCAGCTCTATCGCGCACTTCTACCTGCCGGGCATACTCCGGGGGCAAAAGAGGCGCGTATATTTTCACACGCAATAGATATCGTCAGCATGAAATGCATGCGACGCATGGAGGGAGTTGGGAGATATCTGAGGCATGGAATGATGTGTCCCATACTTCCCGCAGCAATTCCGGCACTCCGGGGTTTGTGCGTCACGTCTGGTATATTCGGTTTACACGCCCGTCTTTCCCTGCTCGCATGCCAGATCGGACATGGGTGGGAAGGTGCGCAGTACCCCGTGGCATGAAAGCGCGCGGGCAAAGTGCATGTGCACCCGCCCGCGCAGTTGGTCAGTCCTTGATCTTGTTGGTGACTGCGGAGTGATACAGCTTGCGGATCTCTTCGATATCCACGGTCGGCTGCGGCATCTTCAGGTCCATGTCTTCCAGCGCCTTCCCGACAATGTGCGAGACCGCGAGGTTGCGGAACCATTTGTGGTTGGCGGGAATGACATACCAGGGCGCATGCTTGGTGGAGCACTTCTCCAGCATGTCCTCATAGGCGTCGCTGTACTTGTCCCAGAAGGCCCGCTCCTTGTAGTCGGCATCCGAGATTTTCCACTGGCGGGCCGGGTCATCCAGCCGCTGGCGGAAACGCTCAAGCTGCTCTTCGGGCGAGATGTAGAGGAAGAACTTGAGCACGGTCACATTGTGCTGGGTGAGCATTTTCTCGAAATCATTGATGAGTTCGTAGCGCTCCGACCAGATGGGCTTCGGCACGAGATCATGTACCCGCACCACCAGCACATCTTCATAATGGGAACGGTTGAACACACCCACCTGTCCCAGACCCGGCACATGGGGATGCACGCGCCACAGGAAGTCATGGGCCGCCTCTTCAGCCGTCGGCTGCTTGAAGCCGGTGACATCGGTGCCCTGCGGGTTCATGGCAGAGAGCACATGCCAGCAGGTGCCATCCTTGCCCGCGCTGTCGATGCCCTGCAGCACGATGAGCAGGGCGTGCTTCTTCTCCGCATAAAGGCGCTGCTGCAGTTCCGTCAGGCGGGCAGCATTCGCGGCGAGGTCTTCCTTGGCATGTTCGGCAGACTTGTAGTCTCCGTGGAAGCTTGCATCCACGTCTTTCAGGCGGATCTTGCTACCCGGTTTTACGATCAGTTTCTGACGCAGGCCCATCCTCGCTCTCCACTCTTTCGGTTGGTCGGTTCAACTTGATATGGCTACCAGCCGTGCGGGATAATGGGGACATGATCTGGAGATGATGCCGAAAAGAAATATTCTCCTGCATCAAAGCTTTTTCGCGCATCCTGGAACGCTCCCCTCCAGCGTTCATTGGAATTGTGCGGAAAAAAGCCCCACGCGTTCGTATCGCGATGAGCACGTTTGGATTTTAACGGCTCACCTGCTTTGGTGCCGGCGATCATGGCGCATATGCAGCATGAGTTACAAGCCCAATATTATCGGCATCGTGCAGTTTGAAGCCTCTGCGCTGGCTTAAGATTTTGGTGCATTGCATGCCGGAAAAGAAAAGGAACCTTCATGCCGGTGAGAGCATGAAAGTTCCTTCAGAACGTCTTTATGATGTTCCGGCACACGACCAGCCGATGGTGTCATGAACTGGCCGTGTGGCACGCTTCATCACTGGGTGACAGCGACCGCGATGGACTGCTGGAAGGTGATCTGCACCAGTTCGCCAACCTTCAGGTCCTTGACCTTGGCCTTGTGCTCATCCTTGCTGGCCTGCACCGTGTAGAGGCGGCCTTCCGGGCCACGCAGGGTCAGTTCGCCATCGGCCGCATCAAGACGAACGATCTCGCCGGTGAGGCGGATGGTGTCGATGACTTCGCCGGCAGGCGGAGCATTCTCGGGAGCGGTGCCGACAGCCTGTGCGATCTGGATGCCGATGCCCTGGCCATCCTCAGGCTTGGCGATATCGACCACCACGGCATCAGTCTGGGTCAGCACGATGCTGTCGCCGACCTTGATCTCATCGAACTTCTTGATGACCGGGCCGGCATGCACGGTGAAGATCGAACCTTCCGGACCCTTCAACACAACCTGGCGGGTCTCTGTATCAACAGCGATCACCGAAGCCTTGACCTGGCTCACGGCCACGTCAGCCTCAGCCGCCACAGGCTGGGCGAATGCCGATACGGTGCCGATTACCGCAGCGCCGGCAATCACGGAAAGATGCGTCGCGATCTTCTTGAAAGTCATGCTGATGTCTCCCTGCGCCTTTCACGCCACCATCCTGATTTCAGGAGGCTGCAAAAGGCCAAGCTTGCATTCCGGTTCCGGCACCAGACCAGGACGGCCATGGTGCGCGGACTGAGAAAGTGTTCGTCACCATCACGGGTTGTGATGTGAGTCACGCTCCCGGTATCATCATAGTCGTCCTGCGGATCGGTACCAGCCTGTTTTCGGTATTCCGGGCGATGCATCCACGACCTTAAGAGCACACCCCGCGTGGCTTGTGGGTGAGCATGCGCTTGCCTGTGGGCGAAACGAATATTCCTATGTTATATATCGTTACGTCTGATGCGCCATGCATCCGGCGAACGAGTGGCAGAGCGGGTTTGCGCTTGGTTTTGTACCGGCGGGATTCGCGTTTCGATAGATGGCCCCGGCCTCGGCCTTGGGGTTTCGGGCAAGGGAGAAGAGGATGAAAGCGGCTGTCATCATTGGAGCGCTGGCGCTCGCCCTCGCGGGTTGCAGTGAATATTCCCGTTCGGACCGCGCTGTTGGCGGCGCGCTGATCGGTGGTGGCGCTGGCGCTGCCATTGGCGGCCTTGCCACTGGCTCCGGCACCGGCGCGCTTGTTGGTGGTCTGATCGGTGCAGGCACCGGTGCGATCGTCGGCGCTGAGACCACCCCGAAGAATTGCTGGGCGCGTGATCGCTACGGCAACTCCTTCCGCGTGGCTTGCCCCTGATCTGCGGGCCGGAAGATGCGCTGGATGTCTGTAACCTTATGGTTACCCGACTCAGTCCAGATACCGCATCTCCAAGTTGACTTTTCTTGCGGGGCAGCACGGCTGCCCCGCTTTTTTTATGCGCTCCGTTCGGTCGCCCTGTAGCTGCAACCTTTGGGTTGTCTGAGAACACTGCCGAAATATATTGAGCGATTTTCATGGGTTATGGTCCGCCCGATGAGGGGATTGGGCGCGCGACCATTATGGACTGGCCGAGTTGCGCTCTGCCACTCCTCAGTCGTCTCACTCATTGCAATACATTGAAATACCAGCCAGAATTGTGAGGTCGGTTCGCAGTTGTGCGTGCTTTTGGGATAGGCCTGTTTTCTCCGCACATATGAACCGCATGCATGGAACCGAAGTTGGCAATCGGCGTTTCATGTCATGTGGTGTGTCTTGATTGATGGAAGGTCTGGCTGTTCGGATAACTCATAAGGCGCAGTTGGCATCCCGATTGTGCTGGAGTTGCAATGTGTGGAGCGTGCAATGCAGGGCAAAAGAGATATTCTTCATCACAGGGCAGCGGACGGGACAGATATTCCGGCTGCTCCTGAGGTTCGTCCGATTGCCCACACTTTGGCGTCGTCTCCCTGCGGTATGGATCATATTGCCACTGCCCCATGGGAGTATGGACCGGAGTTTCTGGCCACCCTGGATGGAAGCTTCTCTCCCAGATGCAGGGATGAGAACCCATCACAAGCCCTTGATACCCATGAGCCCCGCAATCATGCCGGGCGGAACTGATGGTCGTGCGGGTGTCGGCCCTGGAAGGGGGCAGCCCGCAGAACCGGCAGCATTTCCATATGCTGTCAGCTGTTCCAGCTTCTCTTTTCGCTGTGACCGGCGCTTGCATCATGCGGTTCAGGGTGCGAAACCCGTCGCATATTGTCATTCCACGGGGCTTTCCCGACCTGAACTGAACCAAATATGACCAGATCCAGCTCTTCCTCCTCCGCCTCTCCCGCGCGTCCACACCGTCGCGATATTTCTGCGCGGCAGGATCTTCTCGGCCGGGAACTGCGGCAGCTGTTTGATGGCTACAGTCTGGAAGACGTTCCGGATGACCTCCTGCAACTGGCTCAGCAGTTGGAAGGCGCGTTCACCAGCTCCACATCGGGTGGAGCGGAGCCTTCCGCTCCCGTTTCTCCACCATCGCGCCCCTCATCCGGGGACTAAGCTTTTCGGGATCCGCCGGGGGAGCGTTATCGCGTGTGACCCTCCAGTGGTTATTGCATGAAGATGCTTATCCTCGGCTCTGCAAGGCTGATTGGCTCGGCCATCAGTTGCGCTTTGGTTCTGAGGATAGATCAGGTTCCGGACCTCAGCCGCTCTGAAGAGGGAAGCCTGTGTGGCATGGCTGGGGTCTGCACTCCCGTTTGTGCCTGACATCCTGAAGGGCCGCCGTGCTGGGCAGCTTGATGCGGCCATTCATGTCACTTCAGCATTTACTTGAAATCTGGGCGCGGGAATGAAGCCGTGATCGACATGCCTTTTGCCTCCAGTTAGTAGGCTGATGGCCGAAAGCTTCGCGTTTTAACTTTATGGCGTGACCGGCGATCATATCGTCCTTGAAACAGATGACCTCCATCCCACCACGGACTTCGACCGGATGGTGCACCATGGGGGTATTTGCTGGCCAAGCCCGTCCTTTCAGGTAATACGTCAACGGTTTATGCGCAGAGTGGAGATGCTTTTGCCGTTTTCCTTCTGAAGCGCAGGCCGGCATGCTTTGGGTATCTGGGGTTTGTGCCATACCCGCTGGCCGCGCGGTCAGAGTGAGGGGCCGACGCAGACCTGTCATCTTCTGGTGGAGGTGCCGGAACTGACGGGCATTTCAATATGGTCTGCGCGATCAGCCTGTGGGTTGCGATATCGTCACCTCAGTTGCGGCAGTATGTGCGTACGGCGCATCTGATGTGAACGTCCTGTCGATCAGTCCATCACTGCGGAAGGTCGCTGGACAGAGGGGCGAACGCCGCCCCGCAGATGTCCGCAGCCATGTTGCGTCATCTTGTCGGGTGGGCTCTCCAGTACCCGAAATACTGAACGGTGATGACGCCAGTTCAGCAGGCATCAACTGTATCAGGAGAATTAAAAACGGCCCCGATTTTGCCATGGAGTTTTAACGGGTTCGCAAGGGCCTGTGCGCCAGTGTGCGGGCATGATGCGTGGCCTGTCCTGGTATCTCCTTGCGCCCATCCTGTGTGTGGGTCTTCTGTCCGGCTGTCGCTTTGGCGACAATGGCCGCGAGCCTTGGCGCGCAGAGGCCGAGGAGCAATGCCTGGCCGAGAAGGGCGTCGTCGCCTCCGCTTTCATGGAACCGTTGCCCGCGATTGAGGGCAAGGGCATGTGCGGCATGAACCATCCGTTCCGCGTGAATGCGCTTGCGGATGGGAATGTGATTGTCGAGCCTGCTGCACGCATGGCATGTCCGGCCATCCGGGAGACAGATGCCTGGATGCGCGATGTGGTGCAGCCCGCCGCCACTGCATGGCTGGGGCAGCCCATCACCGCCATTCGCCAGATGTCCTCCTATTCCTGCCGCAACATGAACGGGCAGGCCGGAGCAAAAATTTCCGAACATGCATTCGGTAATGCCCTCGATATCGGTGCGTTCCGTACAGCGGACGGGCGCTGGATCACCGTGAAGAATGGCTGGAAAGGCACGCCAGAAGAGCAGGGCTTCCTGCGGCAGGTGCATGCGGGCGCGTGTGAGAGGTTCACGACCGTGCTCTCACCGGGGTCCAACATCTATCATTATGATCACATTCACTTCGATCTGAAGCGACACGCCAAGGGGCGCAGCTATTGCAACCCCAAGCCGCAGCAGGTCGCCGCACCACTTGCTCCGCCATTACCGGCCGCGCCACCACCCCTGCCGGTGAAGGCCGAGCAGCCGATGATGCCGCCATATACACCGCCGGTTTATGATGAGCCTCCTTATGCTCCCCCCTCTGGAGAGCCGCAGTCCAATCCGTCCAGTGATCTGCCCCCCGGCTGGATGACCGGACCGGACGGCTATCCCACCAGTGGGCCGATGTCCTATGCGCCATCGAAGACGGGCAAATATGGTCCGTTCGAAACGGGGTCCGTGCGGCCGAAGCGGGAGTATTTCATCACCCCAACCCCTCAGCCTTCATCCATTCCCCTGCCTATGGCCCAGCCCGGCGAGGACTGAGGCCGGCCTCTTCGCGACCAAACCTCTGATGGCCACGTCTCTGATGGAAATCAGATCGTCCTGAGCTTGATGGTCTCTGGGTGAGTCGTCTCCAGCAAGATGCACGGGCCAGATATCTGCGCCTCCCAGGGGCTCAGTTTGGGCTTGAGGTGTTGTTATATAATGCTTTTCTATTATTCGACCGTGCAGGTTTATTCCGGAAGAAATTGAGCGCTCTGAGATTTGAGAGATCTCATGACAGCAGGTTGATGGAGTTGCCCTGCATCGCGCCCCTGAGTGATACGACAGGGCATTGTCATCCCCGCGATCTGAAGCTCGATATTGTGTTCAAGAGCCTGCCTGTCATGCAAGGCGCCTCTGCGCTCTGCGCGTAGCTCAACCTTTTTTGTCGTCGAAAATCCCCCGCGGATGTGGCGAAAAATATCAAATTAAAACAATGCAATAAGCGGAGTGTGCGGGGTCTCTATGCCTACTCGCTCCCATGCACCCTTCCACCCATGAATGCCTGCTCATTGTCTTAAGTCGAATTCCGGGGAGCGGTTGGCCTCTCTATGGGCCAAAGGTATGTCATTTGAGGAAACACCTCCGGGAGCCAATATGCCACAGGATCGTATCCGTCTCGCTTCCCTGCGTGACAAGATCGTCTCCGCCGAAGAAGCCGCGAGCCACATTCAGGATGGAATGATCGTGGGCATGAGCGGCTTCACCCGCGCGGGTGAGGCGAAGGCCGTGCCGATGGCACTGGCGGAGCGCGCCAAGCATGAGCCGCTCAAGATCACCCTCATCACCGGCGCATCTCTGGGCAATGATCTCGACAAGCAGATGGCTGAGGCGCACCTGTTGTCCCGCCGCATTCCCTTCCAGTCCGATCCGGCGCTGCGCAAGGCTATCAATGCCGGCGAGGTGATGTTCGTCGATCAGCATCTGTCCGAGACAGTGGAGCATCTGCGCACCCACCAGCTTGGGCCGATTGATGTGGCGGTGATCGAGGCTGTGGGTATCACTGCATCGGGCGGTATTGTGCCCACCACCTCTGTTGGCAATTCCGCCACCTTCGCCATTCTGGCCAAGAAGGTGATTGTCGAGATCAACCTCACCCAGTCCATGGAACTGGAGGGGCTGCACGACATCTATATCCCCACCCGTCGTCCCTTCCGCGAGCCCATTCCCGTGGTGACGCCGGAAAGCCGCGTGGGCATGCCCTTCATTCCGATTCCAGCGGAGAAGATCGCTGCAATTGTGGTGACGCAGAAGCTGGACTCAGCCTCTACCGTGCTGCCGCCGGATGATGAGACTGCGGCGATCGCCTCCCACCTCATGGAATTCCTGAAGCATGAGGTGAAGATCGGCCGGCTGACAGAGCGTCTCCAGCCGCTTCAGGCCGGCATCGGTACCATCGCGAATGCGGTGATGCACGGCTTCATCGAGAGCCCCTTCCATGACCTCACCATGTATTCAGAGGTGTTGCAGGACTCCACCTTCGATCTGTTCGATGCCGACAAGCTGAACTTCGCGTCCGGTTCCTCCATCACCCTGTCCAAACCCAAATATGACGAGGTGATGCCGAAAATCAGCGCCTACAAGCCGCGCCTCATCCTGCGTCCGCAGGAGATTTCCAACCATCCGGAAATCATCCGGCGTCTGGGCCTGATTGGCATCAATACGGCGCTGGAGTTCGACATTTATGGCAATGTGAACTCCACCCATGTGAGCGGTACCCACATGATGAACGGCATTGGCGGTTCGGGTGATTTTGCCCGCAATGCCTATCTGTCCGTGTTCGTCACCAAGTCGGTTGCGAAGGGCGGGGCAATTTCATCGGTGGTGCCGATGGTGAGCCATGTGGACCACACCGAGCATGATGTGGACATTCTGATCACGGAGGTAGGCCTCGCGGATCTGCGTGAACTGGCCCCGCGTGAACGGGCGAAAGTGATCATCGCCAATTGCGTGCACCCCAGCTTCCGCGATGAGATGCAGGACTATTTCGACCGTGCCCTCGCACGTGGCGGTCATACGCCGCATATTCTGGAGGAGGCGTTCTCCTGGCATGGGCGTGCACGTGAAACCGGCTCCATGCATAAGGATGTGGTGCGCAAGATAGCCTGATGCACACCCTTGAACCCCATCGGCCAGACATACGTCCATGGGGTCTGTTTTGGGGCGGGTGTTCCCGTGCGGGTACTGGTGCACCATGCCGGGACCGCATCACCCCACATGCGACGATGCCATTGTGTGAGGTGAGGAAGCATTCTGGGCGCGGTTCTGGTCGCGCCCTTTTTCTTGGCAGAAAGGCGCTCGCTTCCAGCCTCAGAAACGATAAAGGCGGAGCCATGGGCCCCGCCTGAAATCTTGCCTGCAAGAGGCGATAGGCCGAAGCATGGCTCCGGCTTCGCTATCGTTCAGCGGGTGGGCACCGGCTTTTCACCGCGATAATCATAGAAGCCACGCTTGGTCTTGCGACCCAGCCAGCCGGCTTCCACATATTTCACCAGCAGCGGGCAGGGGCGATACTTGGAATCGGCCAGCCCTTCATGCAGCACCTGCATGATGGCGAGGCAGGTATCCAGACCAATGAAGTCCGCAAGCTGAAGCGGGCCCATGGGGTGGTTCGCGCCAAGGCGCATGGCCTTATCGATGGATTCCACCGAACCCACGCCCTCATACAGGGTGTAGATGGCTTCATTCACCATCGGCAGCAGAATACGGTTGACGATAAAGGCCGGGAAATCTTCCGCAACCGCATAGGTCTTGCCGAGGCGCGAGACGAACTGTTTGGAAGATTCGAAGGTGGCGTCATCAGTGGCGATGCCGCGTACCAGTTCCACCAGTTCCATGATCGGCACCGGGTTCATGAAGTGAACGCCGATGAAACGCTCCGGCCGATCCGTGCCAGCGGCAAGGCGGGTAATGGAGATAGACGAGGTGTTGGAGGCCAGCATCGTCTCCGGCCGCAGCACCGGGCAAAGAGCGGTGAAGATCTTGCGCTTCAGCTCCTCTTTCTCGGTGGCGGACTCGATGACGAGGTCGCAGCTTTCCAGATCATTGATCTGGGTCGCAACAGCGATGCGCTCAATGGCAGCCTGCCGGGCATCGTCCGTGATGACGCCCTTGGATACCTGCCGCGCCATGTTGCCATTGATGGTGGCGATGCCGGCGCGGATGCGATCGGGATCGATGTCGTTGATGGCGACGTCATAACCAGCGAGGGCGCACACATGAGCGATGCCACTGCCCATTTGCCCGGCGCCGATCACTCCGACCTTTTTGATCTCGATCGACATGTTTCTCTCATTTTCCCGCGGGGCCGGAAGCGGCGCCCGGATACGGACAGAGGCCGGGGAGGAGCAGGGCTGCTCCCCGGCCGCGAGCATCGTCAGCCCTTCAGCTTGGCGATTTCTGCCTTTAGCTCGGGGATCACGACATTGATGTCACCGACCAGACCATAATCGGCAACCTGGAAAATAGGCGCGTCCTCATCTTTGTTGATGGCGACGATGAACTTGGAGTCCTTCATGCCGGCCAGATGCTGAATGGCGCCGGAAATGCCGAGCGCGATATAGAGCTCGGGGGCCACCACCTTGCCGGTCTGTCCCACCTGCCAGTCATTCGGAGCATAACCCGCATCCACCGCCGCGCGCGAGGCACCAACGGCTGCGCCCAGCGTGTCGGCCAGCGGCTCGATCAGCTCGGCGAACTTCTCGCGTGAGCCAACGGCCCGGCCGCCGGAAACGATGATCCGCGCCGCCGTCAACTCAGGACGGTCGGATGCCGCGATGTCTTCGCCAACGAAGCTGGACAGGGCCGGGTCCGTTGCCGTGGAGATGCTTTCCACCGCAGCAGAACCACCTTCGCCAGTCGCCCCGAAGGAGGCGGTGCGCACGGTTATGACCTTCTTGGCATCCGTGGACTTCACGGTCTGCACCGCGTTGCCTGCATAGATGGGGCGCTCGAATGTATCCGGGCTTTCCACCTTGATGATGTCGGAAACCTGCATCACGTCGAGCAGGGCGGCCACCCGCGGCAGCACATTCTTGCTCACCGAGGTCGAGGGCGCGATGATCGCGTCATAGCTTGGCGCAAGTTTCACGATGAGGTCGGCCAGCGGCTCGGCCAGCTGGTGCGCATAAAGCGCATCATCGGCCAGAAGCACCTTTTCGACGCCAGCGAGCTTTGCGGCGGCATCGGCGGCCGCCTTGGCATTCTGCCCGGCCACCAGCACATGCACCGGTGCGCCAAGGGCGACAGCGGCGGTCAGGGCCTTGGCGGTGACGCCGTTGAGGGCCGCATTGTCGTGTTCAGCAAGCAGCAACGTGGCCATCAGAGCACTCCCGCCTCATCCTTGAGCTTCGCCACGAGCTCGCTCACCGAGCCCACCTTCACGCCAGCCTTGCGGCCAGCCGGCTCAGCGGTTTTCAGCACCTGCAGGCGCGGGGTCACATCCACACCGAAATCGGCCGGAGCCTTCTCGGCGAGGGGCTTCTTCTTGGCCTTCATGATGTTCGGCAGCGAGGCGTAGCGCGGCTCATTCAGGCGCAGGTCGGTGGTGATGATGGCCGGGGTCTTCAGCTTCACGGTCTGAAGGCCACCGTCGATTTCACGGGTCACCAGCACGGCGTCGTCCGCAACCTCAACCTTGGAGGCGAAGGTGCCCTGGGCCCAGCCCAGCAAAGCGGCGAGCATCTGGCCGGTCTGGTTGGCATCGTCGTCAATGGCCTGCTTGCCGAGGATCACCAGGCCGGGAGCTTCCTCGCCCACCACACCCTTGAGGATCTTCGCGACAGCCAGCGGCTCGACAACGGAATCGGTCTTCACGAGAATGGCGCGGTCCGCGCCCATGGCCAGGGCCGTGCGCAGGGTTTCCGCCGCCTGTGCCGGACCAATCGACACCACCACGATCTCGGTTGCCTTGCCGGCCTCTTTCAGGCGCAGGGCTTCTTCCACCGCGATCTCATCGAACGGGTTCATGGACATCTTGATATTGGCCAGTTCGACGCCGGAACCATCCGACTTCACCCGGACCTTGACGTTGTAATCGACTACCCGTTTCACGGGCACCAAAATCTTCATAAGCGCCTGCTCCCCGTACTTCAGATCATCCCTCCGGTTGCGCAGCATCCGCACCGAATCGTTGGTCCTGTTCGTTACCCCGCACTGCGGCACGCCCAAAGGCGGCGGCAGCGTATGGGCGGCCACAAACGGTGTCAACGCCAGCCTTGTTGCGCTGCACGCACGTGCAGAGGCGGGTTCACATCATCTGGTCCGCATCACTGGCACACCCTGTTTGCAGTCTGGCCGGCATCACCTGATGTGAGCGGCTGTTCATGCCCCGTGCGGCGGCTGGGGAGGGAGGTCCAGTTCAGGCATCTTCACATTCATCATGGTGAGACAGCAAGCAGGATAAAGCTCTGCGGCCTGCACCATATGGATAGGGTGCGGGCCACCGGGCTGCTGTCACCGGCATGGGATTATCTGATCGCTCCGTAACACCGTCATCAAATCATGCGTTATGATGACGTAATGGGAAGCTAGTTCCCGAATGCGGATGCGTCAATCTCTGCCAATGGTCTATACCGCATCGCCGCATGCGGTCTCCGGGCTATTAGGCCGGATGGCTTCAGCGGCTGGCGCCGGGCACCCACAGCACATCATCCGCGCCCTTTGCATTGGTGTAGCGGGCCGCGACAAACAGCAGGTCTGAAAGCCGGTTCACATATTGAATGGCAGGTGCTCCCACCATGCCGTCTTCCTGATGCGACAATTCCACCATCTCCCGCTCTGCCCGGCGGCAGATGGTGCGGGCCAGATGCAGATAAGCCGCAGCCGGGGAGCCGGCGGGCAGGATGAAGGATGTGAGGGGCGCGAGTTCGCTGTTCAGCAGGTCGATGTCCTGCTCCAGCCGGGTCACCTGTGCGGGCACAATCCGCAGGGCGCTGCCGGGGGCTTCATCCGATGCGGGTGGAGTGCACAGGTCTGCGCCGAGGTCGAACAGATCATTCTGGATGCGCATGAGGACGGCATCGAGGGCCGGGTGCGCTTCCATATGCAGGCGGGCGATGCCGATGGCTGCATTGGCTTCATCCACCGTGCCGTAGGCGGCCACGCGCAGGTCATATTTGTTCACACGCGCTCCGGTGCCAAGCCCGGTTGTGCCCTTGTCTCCGGTGCGGGTGTAAATCTTGTTCAGCTTCACCATGGGAGCCTCGCCTGAATCATCTGGTTCTGGAACAGCATGCTGGCTTATCGCATCGTTTGGCGCGCGCCACCAAGGCGCGGCCAGTCGACGCAACCTGAAAGTGAATGCATCCCGGGCTTGCGCCGGCAAGTTCATGGTGCGAAAGTCATCCTCTGCAACATGGGCGGGGCACCCCGCCGCCGTTCTGGCGCATCATCGTAGCCGGGACGGAAAATGAGGGGGACACGGCCATGCCAACTCTCGTCAGGTTTCTGGTCACCCATGCGGCCATCGGCATCACGCTGGCTGCAGCTTTTGTTGGGGCGCTTGTCGCCTTCGATGTGGCGCGGCTTGGCACCCTTGTTCAGACCTCTTCAGATGGCATGCTGGCCGTGGCGCTTCTCACCGCTGGTCTTGGCGTTACCTTCGGCAGCGTGCAGATGGGCTTTGCCGTGATGCTGATGAATGGACGCGACGACACTACGGGCGGAAGCCGCGTGCGCCTGCGCCGTCTTGTGCCGCTTCGGGCCAAGGTGTCCGCCGGTCGGCGTTGATCGCATAACGCACCATCATTGAAAGCCGGCCTTGCATGCGAGGCCGGCTTTTTTGTTGGGAAGAGCGATAGCTTGCCGGTTTTAAGAGACGTGCGCGGCTGTTCGTGACTTTTCCGCCCGGACAAACAGCACAAAGGCAGCAAGATCCCGCCAGCGCGCGAAGCGTGGAGTTGTTTCACATGCGGTGGCGGTGGGCTGCGGCTCGCCGATCTGGCTGAGGTGAAACCCCGCAGAGATCACCGCATTGATGTAATGGCTGATGGTCCGTGGAAAACGCGGTACCGCAAAGGGTTCCACATCCTCTTCCGGCGGGCGGTCGCCAAAACGCCAGTGCTCTGTAAAATGGGATGAATCGAAGTAACGCGAGACGCACAGGCCCGTGGTCTGGCCCCCTGCGTCTTTTTTCCAGTGCAGGCCGGGCGTGATGAAGCACGGGTGCAGAACGCTGAAACAGAGGAAGCCACCCGGTCGCAGCAGGCGATGGGCTTCCCGCATGGCCCCGTTGATGTCCGGCAGATCCATCAGTGCCATGGTCGAGATCACTGCATCATATGTGCCATCTGGCAGGCCGCTGGGCTGGCTGCATGAACCCAGCTGATAGGCGATGCCGAGGGGCTCCTGTTCTTCCGCCCGCCGCGCATGTTCAATCATGCGCCCGGAAACATCGAGGCCCGTCATCCGCGCGCCCATCCGGGCGAGGGCTCTTGTATTGGTGCCCTCACCGCAGCCGAAGTCGACAATATTGAGACCGTTTATGCCGGGCAAAAACTGGAGAAAGGCCGGGAATGTGAAGAGGTCACGATAGATGTCGTATCCGGCGCGCACGTCATGCGCCGATTGGTCTGCATTCTGGTCCCAGCTTCTTGCAACATCCTGATCCGTCTTGTGCATGAGATACACCTCTGGATGCTGAAACAGGGAAGGCATGGCTCGGTTGCTGCGCCCGGAGCCATGCCTGTTTCTTCAGCTTTGGCTGGAGACCTTCATCAGTACTAGCCCGCTGACAATGAGCAGGGCGGCGATGATACGCGCGGCATTCATGGATTCACCGAGAAAGGCGATGCCCACCACAAATGCACCCACCGCGCCGATGCCGGTCCAGATGGTATAGGCAGTGCCCAGCGGCAAAGTGCGCATGGCCCAGGACAGAAGTGCAAAGCTGACGATCATCGCACCGATGGTGATGGCCGTCGGCCACAGCCGGGTAAATCCTTCCGATTGCTTCATCGAAAAGGCCCACACCACTTCAAAGATGCCGGCGATGATTAATATGAACCAGGCCATGACGGCCTCCTTATTCAAGCAGGCCGGGCCGTCCCGGACATGTACCCTGAAAAGGGGGAGGTCGTCCTCGCAACCGGAAAACTAGGTAAGAGAAGCTGTCTGGTCAAGAGGCAGCAGTTCTTCCCACTGTGTGGTGGTCCTTATCGCAAGGGCAGGGTGCGAGGCTATCGGCAGGTTGCATGGTGCTCGTGAGAGAATAGCCATAGCATTCCCCAGCTTTAATGCCTGGAGAAGACGCCTGCTATTTTGAGGGGGCGCTATTCTTCACATGAGCCGGAATTCGTTTTGCCTGAACCCGCGCTCAACCACAGATGCCAGTGCCGCCGGAATCACATCCCTCAAGATGGAGGTGATTCCGGCGGCTTTGCCTTGACCGGGGCCTTGTTCGTTCCGGGCCTACTTGTCCTTGCGCTTCATGGCTTCGGCCAGCATCGCACCGAATGCGCCCTGTCCGCCATCACCGCCGCGTCCGCCTTTCTGGGGTGCGGCTGGGCGGCGGTTTTCCTGTGCGGGCCTGCAAGCAGAGGGGTTGCCTGCGCTTGCACCGCCACCGCCGGCCGGACGCGCGCCGGCATCATCCTTGCGCATGGACAGGGCGATGCGCTTGCGCTTGGCATCCACCTCCACCACCCGCACCTTCACCACATCACCAGCCTTCACCACCTCGTGTGGATCTTTCACGAAACGGTCCGCCAGCGCGGAGACATGCACCAGCCCATCCTGATGCACGCCAATATCCACGAAGGCCCCGAAGGCGGCGACATTGGTCACGGTGCCTTCCAGCATCATGCCGGGCTTGAGATCTGACATCTCGTTCACACCCTCGGCGAAGCTGGCGGTCTTGAATTCCGGGCGCGGGTCACGGCCGGGCTTTTCAAGCTCGTTCAGGATGTCGCGCACGGTGGGTAGGCCGAAGCGTTCGTCCACGAAGGCGCGTGGGTCCAGGGCCTTGAGCGCGACGGTGTCACCCATCAGGGTGCGCACGTCACGCCCGCAGGCCGAGACGATCTTCTTCGCCAGATCATAGGCTTCGGGGTGAACGGATGAGGCGTCCAGTGGTTCCTTTCCATCTGGAATGCGCAGGAAGCCGGCCGCCAGCTCAAAGGTGCGCGGGCCAAGGCGGGCGACCTTCAGCAGTTCCTTGCGGGTCTTGAACGGCCCCACCGTATCGCGATGCGCCACCACCGCTTCCGCCAGCGAGGCCCCAAGGCCGGAGACACGTGCCAGCAGCGGGGCTGAGGCGGTGTTGAGATCCACACCCACTGCGTTCACCGCATCTTCCACCACCGCATCCAGTGCTTTCGCGAGGCGAGGCTGGTCCACATCATGCTGATACTGGCCAACGCCGATGGATTTCGGCTCGATCTTCACCAGTTCCGCCAGCGGGTCTTGCAGGCGGCGGGCGATGGAAACCGCCCCGCGCAGGGTGACATCTATATCCGGCATTTCAGCCGCAGCAACGGCAGAGGCGGAATAGACCGAAGCCCCGGCCTCGCTGACCACCACCTTGATCGGCTTCTTGCCATTAGCGGAAGGTGGCAGAACAGCCAGCAGGTCTGCCGTCAGCTTGTCGGTCTCGCGACTGGCGGTGCCATTGCCGATGGCGATGAGTTCCACATTGTGCTTGCGGATGAGGTTTGCCAGCACCGCATTCGCCCCTGCCACGTCATTGCGCGGCTGGAAGGGATAAATCACGGCAGTATCCAGCAGCTTGCCGGTGCCATCCACCACCGCCACCTTCACGCCGGTGCGGATGCCCGGGTCCAGCCCCATGGTGGCGCGTGCGCCGGCGGGAGCGGCCAGAAGCAGATCCTTCAGGTTGCGGGCGAAAACATGGATGGCCTCTTCCTCCGCTCGCTCGCGCACCTCGCTCATGAGTTCCACGGAGAGGTGGAGTGAAAGCTTCACCCGCCACGCCCAACGCGCCACATCGGTGAGGAAGGCATCCGCCGGGCGCGGGTTGGTGAGGGCGATGTCATAGGCCTCGGCCACGATGCGCTCGGCCGGCTTTATCGGGGTGGTGCAATCGGCATCCAGCTCCAGATCAAGCGTCAGCATCTCTTCATTGCGCCCGCGCAGCATGGCCAGCACGCGATGGCTGGGGGCTTTGGACCATGCCTCGGCATGATCGAAGTAATCTCGGAATTTTGCACCCGCTTCTTCCTTGCCTTCCACCAGCCGGGCGTGGAGCACGCTGTTGCCCTTCATGTAGGTGCGCAGACGGGCGAGCAGGTCCGCGTTTTCAGAGAAGGTTTCGGCCAGAATGTCGCGCGCGCCATCAAGCGCAGCCTTGGTGTCTGGCACCTCGTCATTCAGAAAGCGGGCGGCAAGGTCGGCGGGCACAACACTGCGGTCTGCCAGAATGGTTTCGGCCAGAGGAGCGAGGCCCTTCTCGCGCGCGATCTGTGCCTTGGTGCGGCGCTTGGGCTTGTAGGGCAGGTAAAGGTCTTCCAGTTCCGCCTTGGTGGTGGCGGTGGTGATCTTGCCGCGCAAGTCATCAGTGAGCTTGCCCTGACCCTCGATGGAGGAGAGCACGGTGGCGCGCCGGGCCTCAAGTTCTCGCAGGTAGGAAAGGCGCTCTTCCAGCGTGCGCAGCTGGGTGTCATCCAGCCCGCCGGTCACTTCCTTGCGGTAGCGGGCGATGAAGGGCACGGTCGCACCTTCATCCAGCAGGTCCACGGCGGCGCTCACCTGCGCCGGGCGGGCGCTGATCTCGGTGGCGATGAGGCGGGCGATTGCTTCCATATCACCTTTCGCGGGGGCGGCCATGGCTGTTCCTTCCTTGTGGGAGGCAAGCCCATAGCCGACGCTTGCGGCGCTGTCACGGCACAGGCCGCGCGTTCTGCGGATGGAGACGGTGCAGGTGGAGCGCTGTGGATGGTTTCAGCCGGCTCACAAGCGGCATGCCCCGGCCTCTTGTCATTCCCCCATGGCGCTGCCATATAGCGCTTGGGAGGTTGGCGGTGGACGAGTCACTCGCCAACCGGGTCAGGTCCGGAAGGAAGCAGCCCCAACGAGACCGGTTCGGGTCTCTGTCAGCCTCCCACCTTCAACATATAGGCACGCCATGTGTTCTGCTCCTACCGTCGTGATCCATGCGGACTGGAGCAAGGAGGAAAAGAAGCGTATCGCGGCAGTCGCCAGACTTGAGCCCGGCGGTGGACGCATTCTCCGGCTCGCGCCCTTCCATGAGATTTTTACGGACCTTGAAATGCTGTGGCACGATGTGCCGACAGTAATCGGGTTCGATTTTCCCATTGGCGTGCCCATGCATTATGGGCGGCGATTGCCGTTCGATAATTTCCGGTCGTTCCTGTTCGGCTTGGAGGATGCGGCGTTCGAGATGCTGTCCTCCCCCGCACGGCACAGGGACGATATCAGCCTGTCACGGCCCTTCTATCCTGCGCGCCCCGGCGGCACGCGGATGGATCATCTGTATGAGGGGCTACAGGCGCAGCGTGCTGATCTGTTTCGGCAATGTGATCTGGCAACACCGGAGCGCCCGGCAGCATGCTGTCTGTTCTGGACCCTGGGTGCCAATCAGGTTGGACGCGCGGCTGCTGCGGGTTGGGGGCTCCTGCGTCAGCTTGCAGGGCGTGGCGACGTGGCGATCTGGCCCTTTGATGGCGCTTTAAACGACATGATGGCGACCCGCTCCCTGACTGTCGTTGAAACCTACCCGGCTGAAGCCTATCGCCAGATCGGCCTCAACCTCCCCAAGAAATGGAGCAAGAGACGGCGAGAGGATCGTCAGGGGTTTTCTCCTGATCTTGTCGATTTTTGTGCCCGTCGTCAGATAGATATGAGCTGGGATGTCGCCCGGCAGGTGGCGAATGGTTTCGATCAGGGATTGTTGGGGGAAGATTATTTCGACGCATTTGTCGGTCTTCTTGGCATGATTGACGTTGTCAAAGGCCATCGCCTGGATGGCGCGCCGGATGATGCCGGCGTGCGAGACTGGGAAGGGTGGATTTTGGGCCAGAAGATAGCTTCTGTCTGAGTGTCATCGCATTTGTCCGGATAAGGAATACGCCATGTGGGTTGTCGTCATCGTTTTGGTGAGTGCTCTTGCGGGGCCGGAAGTGCATGTGGTGCGCGATGCCACGTACAAGGATGAAGACGCCTGCAAGGCAGCAATATCCCGCAATGTCCCAGCGAAGCTGGATGCCGGCCCCAAAAAGGAATTTGAGCAGGGCCTGCGCCGCTATGTCTGCGTGAAGGTGGGCGATACGGACGCTCTTCAAAAGGCGAAGTGATCTTCACCGGGGAACTCCATCCGAATTCTCCATGTGGATAGAGAGCGGGATTGAAAACAGTCCCGCTGAATTCGGCGCGAGTGTCTCGACGCGGGCGGCATGGATGCTATGTAAGGCACATGAGCGACGATCCGCGCGAGATTGAAGACGCCGATGGCCCCACCTCTGCCGATGAGCAGGATGGGCCTGGGCTGGATTTTGGCCTGCCGCCGACAGAGCCGGCTCTCCCGCTGCCGGTTGCGGCCAGCGCCCCCGCCGTGCCCCCGAAGTCATCCGGGGCCTATCGCGTGCTGGCGCGCAAATATCGCCCCCAGAATTTCGATGATCTCATCGGGCAGGAGGCGATGGTCCGCACCCTGTCCAATGCCTTCGCCACGGGGCGCATTGCGCAGGCCTATATCCTCACCGGTGTTCGCGGGGTGGGCAAGACCACCACGGCCCGCATTCTCGCGCGCGCCCTGAATTATGAGCCGATGGAAGGGCCGGACACTGGCCCCAGCCTCGATCTTTCCGTGCCGGGCAAGCACTGCCGCGACATCATCGAGTCGCGCCATGTGGATGTGATGGAGATGGACGCCGCGTCCAACACCTCCATCAACGATATCCGTGAGATCATCGAGAGTGCCCGCTACCGCCCGGTCATGGCGCGCTACAAGGTCTTCATCATCGACGAAGTGCACATGCTCTCCACGGCCGCCTTCAACGGGCTGCTCAAGACGCTGGAAGAGCCGCCCGAGCATGTGAAATTCATCTTCGCCACCACCGAGATCCGCAAGGTGCCTGTCACCGTGCTCTCCCGCTGCCAGCGGTTTGACCTGCGGCGCGTGGAGGCGGGGGAACTGGCTGCACATCTGTCGAAAATCTGTGTGCAGGAACAGGTGAGTGTCGAGCAGGAGGCGCTGTCCGTCATCGCCCGTGCGGCTGAAGGCTCGGTGCGCGACTCCCTCTCCCTGCTCGATCAGGCCATTGCCCATGGCGCCGGCACGGTGGGGGCGGAGGAAGTGCGCCGCCTGCTTGGCCTTGCCGACAAGGGCCGGGTCATCGACCTGTTCGAGGCGCTGATGCGGGGCGACATGCCCCGTGCGCTGGCGGAGTTCCGCGACCAGTATGACTCGGGCGCGGACCCGGCGGTGATCCTGACCGATCTGGCGGAATTCACCCATCTGGTTACCCGCCTCAAGATTGTGCCGGAAACAGCGAATGACGCCTCGCTGGTCGAGGCGGAGCGCACGCGCGGCCTCGCCATGGCCGAAGGTCTTTCCATGCGCGTGCTCGCGCGTGCCTGGCAGATGCTCTCCAAGGGCATTGGCGAGGTACAGCAGGCGCCCAAGCCCGCGCAGGCGTCAGAGATGGTGCTGGTGCGCCTTGCTTATGCGGCAGATTTGCCGACCCCGGATGAAGCCTTGCGACAGATGAAGGACATTCCGGCGGGTCAGACGCCTGCCGTGCCATCCGGCGGTTCTTCTGGCGGTGGTGGAGCCCGGCTGGCGCGGGCCTCCAGTGGGGGAGGCATCGATGCACGGGGAATGGAGGCGCGTGCCGTGGCCGCGCAGCCCCTGAGCGCCTCTCAAGCAGCGTCTCGTCCGGTTGCGGCTCTGCGCGCGCCTGCCCCGGAGCAGGGCCCCCGGCTGACGTCGCTGGCCGATGTGGTTGAGCTTGCTTCCGCAAAACGCGACCTCTCGCTCAAGCACGCGCTGGAATATCACCTGCGGCCGGTCAGCTTCGAGGACGGGCGCATCGAGGTGGCGCTGGTGCCCGGCGGCAATGCACAGGCCTTGACGGATCTTGCCCGCAAGCTGGCGGAATGGACCGGACAGCGCTGGCTGGTGTCCCTGTCTTCGCAGGACGGCGAGGCGACTATCGCGGAGAAGAAGGCGGTCCGGCAGGCTGAGCGGGAAGAGGGCATCAAGGCCAATCCGCTGGTGGCCGCCGTTCTGGCCCGCTTCCCCGGTGCGCAAGTTGTGGATGTGCGCGTGAATGAGGATGTTGTCACACAAACCCTCGCGCCGGCCGAGGACGATACCTATATGGACGAGGATGCGGGTGACGAGCCCGATTTGTGACCCCACGCACACCCGGCACGAAGGAGCATTGAAGCCATGCGCGATCTGATGGGCATGATGAAGCAGGCAAAAGAGCTTCAGGAGCGCATGCAGGAGATGCAGGCGGAACTGGAGTCCACCGAAGTGGAAGGCTCTTCCGGCGCGGGTCTTGTTCAGGTGCGCCTCACCGCCAAGGGAGAATGCAAGGGCGTGCGGATTGATCCCTCTCTGGCCAAGCCGGAAGAGGTGGAGATTCTGGAAGATTTGCTCGTTGCCGCGCTTGCGGACGCCCGCGCCAAATCCGAGCGGGTGATGCAGGAAAAGATGCAGTCGATCACTGGCGGGCTGTCACTGCCGCCGGGGCTTGGCAAGTTGTTCTGATTTATCGGGTGGAAGAGCCGCGTGTCGGCCAGGCGGAGCGCTGCATCGCAAATGCCGCATGTCATGTGCGTCATCCAGCTTGCATCCGCAGCGCAGGCTCGTCATCTTCCCGCAGCATGAAGGCGCACCGCGCCGGACGGAGGTTTCCATGACCCAGACAACGGGCCGTATTTTCGACGAGATGGCTCGTCTTATGAACGATGCCGCAGGTGTCGCACAAGGTGTTCGCCGTGAGGCGGAAACCGTGGTGCGGACCCAGGTGGAGCGCTTCCTGCGGGACATGGATCTCGTCAAGCGCGAGGAATTCGATGCAGTGAAGGACATGGCTGCTGCTGCACGCGAGGAAAACGAGCGCCTTGCCGCCCGTCTTGCTGCATTGGAAGCCAAGCTGGGGGCATCTGCACCCGCGAGCTCCGCACCGGAAGCCGGCAGCGCACCTTCCACGGGGCCGGATGCCTGAACAGGGGCGTGACGGTCCCGAAATTGAATACTGGCAGGAAGGACACACCTTTTGGGCCAGCGTGCAGTCGCGGGAACGTCACCTGTCTTTTCTGGTTTCCAGCTTATAATCTTCTTATGGCGATTCGGAGCCGGTTCGTCGTGTCACGGGCGCGACGGGGTGAAGCCTCGCCAGAGCGGGTCATAATCGCGCAGGATGTCCCTTGTGCGCAGCAAGCCCGGAATGTGCCGTGCCGGCTTCAGCGTGCAGGCCCTGTTCGACCCCTCTTTATCGCGTTCCTCAAACCGCGAGGTCGAGGCCATGTCTCTCATCGACATAGAAGCCGAAGCACCGGCAAATCCCGTGGATCTTCTCGAGCATCTCGCCGCTGTGCGGGACTGGTCGTTTGAACGGTCTGGCGAAGATGAGATCACACTTTCCCTGGCGAGCCGCTGGGCGGACTGCCACATCTCGTTCCAGTGGATGGACGAGCTGGAAGCTCTTCATCTGGCCTGCGCTTTTGACTTCAAGGTGCCGGATAATCGTCGCCCTGAAGTGCTGAGCCTTCTTGCTCTCATCAATGAGCAGATGTGGCTCGGCCATTTCGATATGTGGTCCCAGGAAGGGGTCATCATGTTCCGGCATGCGCTGGTTCTGGCGGGTGGGGCCACGGCCTCGGACCGGCAGTGCGATGCCATTCTGGATGCCGCCATGGATGCGGTGGAGCGCTACTATCCGGCATTCCAGTTCGTGGTCTGGGCGGGCAAGAGCGCCCGTGAGGCGATGGACGCTGCTTCGTTCGATACGATTGGCGAAGCCTGAGCGGCGTATGTTGATGGATGGACTTTTCCGGGGCGCCTCATGGCGCTCCGGGTCATTCGTATCTTTGGGGAACTGGTTTGCGCTGCCGGCTCCCGGCGAGGATCTGCTGTCGCACGGCAAAGGCCGGATTTTCACCAGCCTTCTCGGGCCGGGTTGCGTTGCACGGTCAAGACGCGCATCAGCATTTGAATGTGAAACCGGACCCCTCAGGGTAAAAGATGCATTTTCAATGATGCATGCTGCTGCCCGTTTCGTCTATGCATGCCATACAGGTGCGGAGTGAGGCGGCTTGTTCTGCGTTTCGGACGTATCGCGAGCGTCTTCCATTCTTAGAGAGCATCTTCGGGCGAAGCGGGTGTCGGTTCGCGTGAAGGCAATGCGACATATCAATGAGTTGGAGTGCTTTCGCGCTTTCATGAAATGCAGAAGCTCTCTATGCGCATAATTCCAGAAGCTGGCAGCTTCTTCCGCAGGCTGGAATTGCTCCGCCGGTGCAGGTGTGCCGCACCAATATGTGGTGATGAGGACTAAAATGGCGCTGAATGAGCTTTCCGGGCCGGTCGTGCTGCTGGGCGCGGGCAAGATGGGTGGGGCCATGCTGGATGGCTGGCTGAAGCTGGGCTTGCCGGCGGAACAGGCCGTGGTTCTGGACCCGCATCTGCCGGCCTCCATTGCTGAAGACCTGAAAGCCCGTGGCGTGCTGGTTAATCCGGCTTTGTCCGAGATTGCTCGCCCTGCCGTGCTCATTCTGGCGGTGAAGCCGCAGGTTGCCCCTGAAGCATTGCCCGCTGTGAAGAGCCTTGCTGCGCCGGGCACGCTGGTGGTGTCCATCATGGCCGGGCGTCCGCTGGCCTTTCTTGAATCCTGCTTTGTCCCGGGCACTGCCATTGCGCGGGTTATGCCCAATACGCCGGCTGCCATCGGGCAGGGGGTGAGCGTGGTGGTGGGGAATTCTGCCGTTTCGTCTCAAGCCCGTCTGCTTGCCTCCGCGCTCCTCGGGGCTGTCGGCAGTGTGGAGTGGGTGGAGGATGAGGGGCTGATTGATGCCGTAACGGCTGTTTCCGGTTCCGGCCCCGCTTATGTTTTCCTGCTGGCGGAAGCGTTGGCACAGGCGGGGGTGAAGGCGGGGCTTCCTGCTGATCTTTCCGCACGCATTGCCCGCGCCACCGTTTCCGGCTCCGGCGCCTTGCTGGCGCAGTCCGATCTGGATGCTGCGATCCTGCGCAAGAATGTGACCTCACCCGGCGGCACCACGGCGGCGGCGCTGGCCGTATTGATGGATGAGAGCCGGGGCTTCGGGCCACTTCTGGATGATGCCGTTGCCGCTGCGGCGCAGCGTAGTCGTGAATTGGCAGGCTGATCCCATCTGCTGCATGCGCCATCTCATGGCGCATGCAGGTACCTGCATATACTGGATCTATTCCAGATATTGATTGCGTGTCCGGGGCTATAGTCACGGACACACAGTCTCTATTCTGATGCCGAGACCCACAGAGCTGGGTTGAATGGCCCCGGATAGACCAGACCACCATGACCACCCATCGCCAGACCTCTCTCGCCGCCTTGCGCGCGCGCATCGATACGCCCTTCGACGCCGACAACGCAGGCATGGATGGCTTCATGTCCGTGGAGGTGGAAGCAGGCCTGTTCCTGCTGGCGCGGGAGGTGGACATTCCCGAGCCGATGGTCTTCGAAAGCGAGAGCCTTCCCGCTGTCAGCCTTTCGATCGTGCTCGACGGAGCATCGACCTCGCAAACGCGGGGGGTGGATATGGGTTTCCAGCCGAATGAGGTGTGGATCGCATCCGACAATGACCGGCGGCCTTGCCGGACCGTTCTGCATGCCGCGCGCCCGGTTCGCACTGTTGAACTGGTGATGACACCGGAGTGGTTCCACAGCTCAGCCCGCACCGGGGGCAGTGCGTTTGAGCCCTTGCAGGCGGCCATGGAGCAGCCTCTTTCCATTCGCCGGCGTACTTTGGATGCAGGTCTCAAGCAGATCGCCTGGCAGGTGTTGCGCCCGCCACCAGTGCCGGCGCTGGCTGCGCTGGTTTTGGAAAGCCGGGCACTGGATCTGCTTGTGGCACTGACCGATGCCTTCGCGGATGCGGACCCGCTTGGCGTGGATGCCCTGCGTGCGCGGGATCGCGACCGGATGATGGCCGTGCGGGCGCGCATCGATGCTGACCCCGCCACTGTCTCCAGCCTGAGCATGCTGGCTGAAGAGTTCGCGATGAGCGCCAGCAAGCTGAAACGCGATTTCTTCAGCGCCTTCGCCACCTGCGCCGGGGCCTATGTGAACGAGCGCCGCTTGATGCTCGGGCGGTCTCTGGTGGAACATGAGGGGCTGTCTGTTTCAGAAGCCTCCTACCGGGCGGGCTATGGCCATCCGTCCAATTTTTCCACGGCCTTTCGTCGCCGGTTCGGCGTTTCACCCTCCAGTTTGCGGCGGTGAACCGCAGGCATATGCATTTGAGCTGAGTGCATACGCCTTTGGAATCCATCCCCCTGCTTATGTTTGCGAGAACTGCGGGCAGCAGTTTCGGTGCCGCGCAGGCGCCTGTTCGGGGATTTTGGTGCATGATCAGGACGCGACCTCTCACCCTTCTTCTGGCCGGCCTGGCCATGCCCGGCGCTCTGGTTGCTTCCGCTGAGGCGCAGGCACAGCAGGCCATGGCACCGGAAGCGGATGCCGCCAGCCAGACCATCCGGCTTGATGAGGTGCGCGTGGAGGCCATGCGGCGCGACCAGAACCTTCTGGAGGTTCCGGCCAGCATCAGCGTATTCACCCAGCAGCAGATCGAGGCCCGCACCATTGAGCGGCTGGAAGATGCATTTGATGCCAGCGTGAACACGCTGATGCGCAGCCAGCGCGGTGGCAATGATGCCTCTGTCATCTCCATCCGCGGTGTCACCAACACGGCGTTCGGCACCGACCCGACAGTCGCGATCTATCGTGATGATGTGTTTGTCGGCAATGACGCGGCCTTCAACATGACCATGGTGGATCTCGACCAGATCGAGATCCTGCGCGGGCCGCAGGGCACGCTCTATGGCCGCAATGCCATTGCAGGTGCGGTGAACATCCGCAGCATGAAGCCGGAGACGGGTTCCACCTATTCCCGCTTTGATGCGCTTCTGGGCACGGATGCTACTGTTCAGGGCCGCGCTGTTCTGAATGCCGCTCTGGGCACAGACAGTGCCATTCGCGCGGTGGTGTTCGGCGACTATTCCGATGGCTGGGTGACCAACCAGCAGGACTGGAAAAACTATGATGGCGCAAAGGACTGGGGCGGGCGTATTCAGGCGCTGACGCGCCCCTCCGAGCGGCTGGAACTGTTGATCTCTGGTGATTACGCCAAGGACAAGGGCAGCCGGGGCAATCGCGGCCCGTTCGGCTCGGTGTGGGATGATGGCTATAATGCCGCCATTCCGTTTGTCTCCAGTATTGCCAGCTATGGTACCTCGCTGAAGGCCACCTATGATGCAGACATCGCCGACATCATCAGTATCACCGCATGGCGCGGGGCGGATGGTGGCGGAGATGGTGGTGATTTCACCCCTTCGCCCTTCCGACAGAATGGCTATACGCGCGACTACAATCAGGCATCGCAGGAATTCCGCGTGGTTTCCAAGGGTGGCGGACCAGTGGACTGGACCATGGGCACGCTGTTCTTCGGCTCGCAGGACAAGCGCTATGAATATACGGGCTTCAACTTCGCCTTGCCGCCCAATACGCTGTTTCCCGGCCAGCCGGCTCTGCCCGCCGGATATCGCGAAGGTACGGATTCCGAGCAGAAGGGCTGGTCTGCCGCCCTGTATGGCGACGCCACATGGCATATCACGGAGCGGCTTGACCTGATCGGTGGTGCGCGATTGAGCTATGACCACCGCAAGATCGACTATGCCCATGCCTCCACCATTCCCGGCTTCACCATTGGTGCGCTGGGACAGGTGCAGAGCCAGTCCATGGATAATACCGACATCTCTCCGCGTATCGGGCTTGCCTATGAAATCATGCCGGATGTGCGCAGCTATGCCACCATTTCACGCGGCTACAAGGCTGGCGGCTACAACATCTCCTTCGCACCCACGGCGGATCTCGCCTATGCCGAGGAAACCGCGTGGAACTATGAAGGCGGGGTGAAAGCCTCCCTTTTTGATGGCAAGCTGGACCTTGCCGCTTCGGTCTTCTATTTCGACTGGCGCAACCAGCAGATCTATTCCTTCAACGGCTATTCGGTGTGGATCGCCAATGCCCCGAAATCCCGCAACTATGGTGCGGAATTTGAGGTGACGGCTCGTCCGGTTGAGGGGCTGGAACTGATGGCGGGGCTGGGTCTTCTGGATGCTCGCTTCGTGGATGCGCCCGCCTCGCAGAGCGGCGGCGATGCAGATGGCAACTGGCAGCCTCTGGCCTCAAAATATTCGCTCTCGCTTTCCGCACAATATACCCGCCCCGTGAGCGAGCATCTGAAAGGTGTGGCGCGGGTGGACTATAACTGGCGCTCTTCCTTCTATTTCGATGTCGATAACAACATCGAGCAGGATGGATATGGCATCGTGAATGCACGTATCGGCGTGGAGGCGGAGAGCTGGAGCGTCTATCTGGTGGCGCTCAACCTGTTCAATCAGGAATATTACACTGTCGCCACCAATAACGGTGTTGGCCCCTATGGCGCCCCGGGCGACCCGCGCATGGTCGGCATGCAGGCTCGCGCGCGCTTCTAGAGCATTTTCGAGCGAAGCGGACGCGGGTTCGCGTGACGAAAATGTTCTCAATCAATGAGTTGGGTTGCTCCGGTTCGGTGAAGCGGCAGTAGCCTCAGGGAGCGATGATGCGGGTTCTCATTGTCGGGGCAGGGCCGGCGGGCCTCAGCCTTGCGCTGTCCCTTGTGCGCCAGGGCATTATGCCAGAGGTGGTGGAGCGCGCACCGGGGCTCAATACGGGCGGCTATGTGGTCGGCCTACAGGCCAATGGCTGGGATGTGGCAGAGCGGCTTGGCATTCTGCCGGCCCTTCGCGCCAGTGCTCTCCCGGCGGCAGATGCCGTGTATCGCGATGGGGAGGGGCGAGAGCTGTTCCGCTATCGCGAAGAACTGGTGCGGGCCGTGACCAACGGCAAGATGATGCATGTGCCACGAGATGTACTGGTGGCACGGCTGGCTGAGGCGCTGGCCGAACAGGGTCTGGTGCCACGTTTTGGCAGAAACATCACCGCTCTTGCCGATGAGGGAGAGCGGGTCAGCGTCAGCTTTTCTGACGGTGTGCAGGAGAGTTTTGATCTGGTGGTGGGGGCGGATGGCACAAGAAGCCGTGTCCGTGCTCTGGTTTTCGGGCCGCATGACGCGTTTGCCCGGTCTCTGGGGTATCTCGGCGCGGCGTGGCGCATGGCAGATAGCCACCATATGGATCCCCCTTATGAAGGCTATATGGAAGTGGGGCGGCAGGCCATTCTCTATCAATCCATGCCGGGCGAGGTCTCGACTTTGCTGTGCTGGCGCTCGGATGAGGTTGGTCCGGTTTCCCCGGAAGCGCGCCATGCCATTGTCAGCGCTGCCTTTGCCGGGACGAATCCGGTTCTGAAGCGCCTTATTGACGGGCCGGTGGAGTGGGATGCGGCATGGCTGGACAGCCTGTGCCAGATTGAGATGCCGCAATGGTCTCGGGGCCGGGTGGTGCTGACAGGTGATGCGGCATGGAGCCTTTCTTTCCTCTCCGGGCAGGGGGCTTCAATGGCGATGGCCGGAGGGTATCTTCTGGCAGAGGCGCTGGGCCGCTGGCCTCTCATGGAGGCGCTGGAGGCCTATGAGGCGCGTCTGAGGCCCACTATAAGCCGGGTGCAGAACCAGGCCCGCTCCACAGCTCGCAGTTATGTGCCGCACAGCAGGGCGGGACTATGGTTCAGCAGGGTGTTGCTGCCACTGATGATGTCTCGCCTGTTTCTGAAACTGCGCGCCAGAAGCCTTGTTGAGCCGAGCATGATCGACTGACATGGCCTGAGATGAGCCGGAAAGTCATGCCCGCTCTACGGGTGGAGCTTTCGTGATCATCGCCAGCTATATCCATGCGCATGGCAGCGTGCGCATGGATTGGTGTGTGTCGGATCTCGCCCATGAACCAGCTCTGGCTCTGACGCCCAGCTTCGGGCCGGGCAGACTCAGTCATTGGCTCATACTGGTTTGAAGGGATGCGCGTGAGAGACGCGGCTGTTTTAGCCGCTGAAGCCCTCAGGGCTATCCACGTATGGCTCTGGCACCCCAGATGAGAATACAGGCCCCCACAACGCCAGCGATAAGATAGCCGAGCCAGCCACCAAAGCTGACGCCAAAAAAGCCAAAAAGGAACCCGGCAATCGCTGCGCCGATAATGCCCAGAATGATGTTTGTGAAAATACCAGTATTGCTATTCATGAAGCTGGACGCGATCCAGCCTGCAAACCCGCCGATGATAATTGCGGCGATCCAGCCGATTTGCGATTCTTCCATTTTGAGCCCCGCTGTGAAGCAAGCCCTTTATTCAGGGCATAACATCAACTCTGCCGGAATAGTCTGGTTCCCGCAAATTTGATCTGCATGCAAAATTTCTTCGAGACGCGAGGAAAGCGCTGGATGCGCTTATGCCTCAGAGGCTCTCGGTGTCGTGGTCTCAGCCAGGGCAGCCCGGTCATCGTAGATTTGGTAGATGGCTACAGCTATGACCACCTGCTGGATGCGCAGATGGAGACACTTGCTTCGTCCTGCTCGGGATGACTGCCTCAACATTGCTGAGATCGCCCCCTTGGCGGGTTAAGATGCTGGGCAAGCTGTTGATAAAAAAGAGCAGCCCCTGCGCTTTGGCATGGGGGTTCTTTTGCGTTTGAGGTCGCGAGCGAACATGGAACATGCTTCGGGACTTTCTGCGACGAAACTCCCGACCTGACCGCTTTTGTGCTGGTTGTAGCCCCGGTTTAATTCGATCCTGCTCGGCGCAATCTATTGTAATATATGAAATAAAATGGCGACCCCGGCAGGATTCGAACCTGCGACCTAGTGATTAGAAGTCACTCGCTCTATCCAGCTGAGCTACGGGGCCGATGGGGTGCTTTTAGAGCATTTTGCGCGCCGGGGAATACCGTGCAGCGCAAAGAATGCTGTGTCAGGCCAGTTGGAGGGGCAGTATTTGCCAACAGGATAGCTCCGGACTGCAAGCATAGTCTGCAATCCGAACGCCCGGCCGTCCCTCATCCGCAACAGGCGGAACCGTCAGTGGGTCCACTGACCCATGCGGGTGAAGCTGAAATTGTCGGAATAGGCCATGCGCCGACGCACGGGCTCATGCGGTTCGAACACCTTGTAGGGGATGTTCTCACGCTCGGCATAGGCCACAGCTTCTTCCTTGGTCTCGAACACAAGGCGAATCTGGCTGTCCATGTCGCGTGATGAGGTATAGCCCATCAATGGCTCAACCTGCCGCGCCTTCTCAGGCTCATAGTCAAGCCGCCATTGCTTGGTATTGGCAATGCCAGACTGCATCGCGTTGCGCGAAGGCTTGTAAATGCGTGCAACCATGTTTCTCAGCCCGGATATCTGATAACCCGCCGTGACCAGCCTTAAAGGCCAGTCCTTAGCCTAGTTCTATAGTGGGGCGTGGGCGCTCTGACAACTCATGCGCATCATTCGGGCATATTCCCCTCAGGAAAAGACTCTTCGGTTCAGGCTCCCACATGGATTTCGAGGGGGAAATGAGGCGCACCCCTTCAAGATGAGGTTTCATTTTACCTTGGAATCCGAAGGGATAAGCCGCCCGGGTGGTCTGGGGGTCGCTAAAGGCGGGTGAATTGGCTAAATCACGTGCGCAGTTAGTTTTCGGGCAGACCCGAGCAGGATGAGAGTTCATGACCCCCACACCACCTCAGAGTCGCTGGAACGAACAGAGCCTTCTGGGCGCCTCCATTGGTGTCACGTTGCTGATGGCGGTCATCGGAATCATTTTCGGCTTTATTTCCGGCTCGCTTTCCATTGCCTTTGATGCTGTCTACAGCCTGATTGACGCGAGCATGAGCGTGCTGGCCCTGTTCGTGGCCCGGCTCATCGTCACCTCATCCACGGCGGGGCATCTGGCGCGGCGGTTGCAGAACCGCTTCACCCTTGGCTTCTGGCACCTTGAGCCAATCGTGCTGGGGCTCAACGGCACCGTCCTGCTCGCGATCGCGGTCTATGCGCTCATCAATGCCATCACCAGTCTGCTGGATGGCGGGAACAGGCTGGTCTTTGACGAGGCCATCATCTACGCGGCTTTTGGCGTCATCGTCTGTTTTGTCATGGTGGGTGTGGAGCTGGTTCTGAACCGGCGAATCCGTTCGGATTTTGTGGCCTTGGACATGCGGTCATGGTTCATGTCCGGCTGCATCTCTGCCGCCCTGTTGCTGGCTTTCAGCATCGGTTATGCGGTGCAGGGCACGCAACACGAGTGGGTGGGATATTATGTTGACCCGATGACACTGGCCATCGTTTGCCTGTTCATCATCCCAATTCCCATTGGCACGATCAGGCAGGCTTTCTCGGAGATTTTGCTGGTGACGCCGCCAGATCTCAAGCGCCATGTGGATGAGGTTGCTGCCGGCGCGGTGGAGCGCCACGGCTTCCTCTATTATCGCGCCTATGTCGCCAAGGTGGGCCGTGCGAAGCAGATAGAGCTGTATTTCGTTGCCCCTCCCAATGCTGCTCCGCGTCGGCTTGAGGAGTGGGATGCTATCCGTGACGAGATCGGGGTTGCGATTGGTGATGAAGGACCAGATCGCTGGCTCACCATTGCTTTCACGGCAGATCCGAGCTGGGCGGAATAAGGGCCTGCATGTCTGTGCATAGACCGTCGGCCCAAAGCTGTGGGTTCTGTGCATGATGCCGTTTGATGAAAATCTTTGGGAAAATGGTCGGAGCAGCAGGATTCGAACCTGCGACCCTCTGGTCCCAAACCAGATGCGCTACCAGGCTGCGCTATGCTCCGATTTCTCTTAGAGAGAGGCTTCTCCTACATTCTCTGTGCGCCAACTGCAAGGCCTGCATCCGGATAAGGAAGAGTAATGATGCGGTATCCACACTTCAGAACATATGGCACCCGAAAAATCCTCAAGACATGATCTTGGAGAGGCTTTCGGGGAGAAGAGGCAAGGCCCCGCTATTTGTGCCGGAAAATGGGATGTGCAACCTTGTCGCCCTCTGCAATTCCAAGACGCTTGGCGGAACCGCCATTCAGTTCGATCACCGCCCGTGCAGGGTCGCCGGAGGCGATGGTGCGCATGGAGTGTGGCGTGGTCATTTCCTCGATGCGAATGATGGTGCCATCATTGCGAATGAACAGCATATCCAATGGGATATAAGTGTTCTTCATCCACATGAAGATGGGCTGCTCGACCTCGAAGTCGAACAGCATGCCGTGCCGTTCGGGCATGGATTTGCGATGCATCAGGCCGCGGGTTCGGTCTTCATCATTACGGGCGACTTCCATCTCCAGCACCAGAACGCCTTTGTCCGTGGCGACCTCTACGGGCTCAAACGGCGTGAGCAGGCGCACTTTTTCATTATCAGGCGCTTCCGCACGGGTCGGCGTGGCTGCGGGTGGCACCAGCAGCGCTGCAACGGCAAGAGCCCCTGCCAGCGCTGCAATGCGACTGAAATGAAGGAAGGAGAAAGCAGACATGCGCAGAGCTACTCCGGTTTGCAGGGATGGCTGGGGTCAGTGATTCCCGCCAGTTCCAGAATCAGCCAGAACTTCGGCAGCCATACGACCCTTATCGCTTTCACCAAAGCGAACCAGAACACTCTGCCCGGGGCGCAACTCGGTAAGGCCAAACTGACGCAGCGTTTCCATGTGGATGAAAATATCAGGCGAGCCATCATCCAGCGTCAGGAAGCCAAACCCGCGTAACCGGTTGAACCATTTCACCGTGGCGCGTTGCTGGGGGCTTGTCGGGTCCACCTGCGTGTGGGTTCGCGGGACGATGGTGGGAGATAGGGTGGCGGTGCTCAAATCCACAGACAGAACGCGAAAAGCCTGTCGTCCCTTGGCGCGGCTTACAGCTTCGCAAACCACGCGCGCCCCTTCGAGCGCGGTGTGAAAGCCATCGCGCCGCAGGCAGGTGACATGCACAAGCACATCCGCCCCCCCATCATCCGGGGTAATGAAGCCATATCCTTTGGATACATCGAACCACTTGATGGCACCGCAGACTTCCTCAAGCCCAACAGGCTCATTCAGTCCATCATCCACCAGACCATCGGGCTGGGGGGCCAGCCTCAGTGCGTCACACCCCATGTGTAGTCGGATTCCTAGCGCACACACGCACGTGGTTTCATTCAGAGCAGGATAACAACTCATGACCGGTTCGCACACCCTCTTCGCGGATTAGAGGTGCGTACATCCTGCGAAAATCGAGGGGAGGAGTGATTTTTGGTTTTTGAGGATCAGCAGGTCGCCTGAAAATAACCTTCAGAGGTACTTGGGTGGCTGATCGTCAGTGATTCAACGGGAATGTCTTGTGGTGTAATGGCAAACATAACCTCTTCCGGATCTGTCATCCGAGCGGCCTGTGGAAAAGTTACCCCGGAAATGCTGGGTTTGCGGGCGATGAATGGCGGGAGGTGCAGAAAAATACGGAAGGCTTTGGAAAACTTTTATAGAGAGCTTGCGGTCTGCCGAAGCTCTTTCTATACAGGCGGTCCCTGAGCGCCCTTCGTCTATCGGTCAGGACGCCACCCTTTCACGGTGGAGAGAGGGGTTCGATTCCCCTAGGGCGCACCAGGTTTTATTCATAAGTTTGGATTTCTGTTCTTTTGTCTCGAGGCGGGCTCAGGCCTGCTTATCATCAGACAACTGCGGCACGTGTTGTGCCTGCGATACTCCCCAGCTACAGCCGCCGCCGCTCATCTGGGTTCGTGTCTGGATTCTTATGTCCTTCCATCAATGTGCTTGGAATCCATGCCTATTCAAATGAAGGTGCATGGATGGGCCTGCGGCATTATTCTGCTGACATGGATGATGGCTGGTGAGGCTGGAATGGCGTGCTTTTCTGGAATGATGCGCGTGTGCATCGGGCCGGCGGTGGGTGTCATGCTGGCCTTCGCCAGTGCGCAGGCCGTTGCGGCCCAGGAAGAGCCGGCCCGTGAGGCGGCTTCTTATGCATCCAGTCAGGGGTTTGTGGCTGTTGACCTGATGGCGGTGCCGCTGGAAACGCGATTGCGGGATGCACTTGCGAAGACGGGAGCGGTTTCTGGAGAGGGGCAACTGACCGCGCTGGAAAAAGCGCTGCTGCTGGTTGACCTTGAGGAAAAGTCGCTGCTGCGCGTGCGTTATGTGGTGCGTCTTGGCCAGCAGACTGAGGACGGTGCGCCTCTCACTCTGGTGGAGGTGAATCGCTATAATCTGGGACCGGCCAGCCGTGCCGAGGCGATTGACGCTTATGGCGAGGAATATACGGCCGACCCTGAAGAGTTCGGTGTTGGACCGCATATCGGCTGGCGCTTCGTCATGCGGCCCTCGGGCATAGGCGCAGTCGATCTTCTGGCGGCAGGACGCCGGGAGTTGCCGCAAGACGAAGCGGCTGCCGCCTCATGCTTTGGGCGCACCTGCCTGTCTCTTGATCTGATCGGCGATCTCAAAGCCTGGAAAGATGCGCCGCCAGCAGAGTTTACGGTTCCGAAGCGGGCGTATCCAGCAGTCATCGCGACCGGGGAGGGCGACGAGCGTGGCGAGGAGGAGGCTCCGGCTCATGTCGCGCTTGAACTTGCGCTGATGATTGGGGCTGCGAAGGCGGATGACAGTGGCGTGCAATGGGTGGGAGATCTGACGGGAGATATCCGTTCTGCCAACTCGCTTCCCGTGGTCGTCATCGATCGCAACGCGGGGCAGGAGACCATGACCGATGCCATCATGGGCGTTGCAGGCACTGGCGATGAGTCAAGCCAGCGCTGGGTGCGGAGGATAGGGGGCGTCTTCGATGCTACTGTCGATTCCCGGTTTCAGACAGCCAGAGGGCTGATCGGTGTGAAATGAGCCTGGATGCCGCAGGATGAGAGTTTACAGCCCGTTCTTCGCGCCTCTCCGTTGGCCTGGTGTTGTGATGAGACTGGTGGATAGGCGCGGCATTGCCCTGTTCGGATGGTGTTCCGGCAGATTGAGCGGAAGCCTTTAGGCTTGCGCCTGATAACTCAGAGAACCGAAATTTATGTTGTCTGTCAGTCAAATATAAATGGGCTCAACATGTGAAGTGCATATGTTGAGCCCACATTCATTCATGAAATCATAGAAACAGATTCGAATTCTATCATCTATTGCTGAGATACCATTGTCTTCAATGTCACATAGTCTGGCTTTCCGGAGCCAAGCAGCGGAATTTTTCCGGAAATAACCTCTGATGGAACTGCAAGCTCGCTGACACCCTTCTTGCGCGCGAAGGCTAGAAGATCGCTCCGGGTCGCATCATCCGACTCAATCATGAGGATGAGCTTTTCGCCCTTGCGCGGGTCGCTCACCGATGTGACGGCCAGCGGTATGCCGGGCCACAGTTCGGCGGCGAGAGACTCAACAGCAGCAAGCGAGATCATCTCCCCGCCGATCTTGGCGAAGCGCTTGGCGCGGCCGAGAATGGTGACGAAGCCATCATCAATGCTGACAATATCGCCGGTGTCGTGCCAGCCGTCCGGTGGCGGTTCCAGCACGCCCGGATTCTCCGCCCGCAGATAGCCCGCCATGATGTTCGGCCCACGGATGAACAGCCGTCCACCTTCCGCAACGCCGGGCACCGCTTCAAGGCGGGCCTCGATGCCGGGCATCAGCTTTCCGACAGTTCCGGGCTTGCTGTACATGGGCGTGTTGAGCGCGATAACCGGTGCGGCCTCCGTGACGCCATATCCTTCAAGAATGCGCAGGCCGAACTTGTCCATATAGGTTGTGCGGGTTGACGCTTTCACCGGTTCCGCGCCCGCGAAGCAATAGCGGATGGAGCGGAAGTCATAAGGGTGGGCGGTGCGAGCATATCCGGACAGGAAGGTATCTGTGCCGAAGATGATGGTGGCATTGGAGGAATAGATCGCCTCCGGAATGATCCGGTAATGCAGGGGCGAGGGATAAAAATAGACCGGAACCCCCGAGACCAGCGGCAGAACCGTGCCCGCCGTGAGGCCAAACGAGTGAAACACGGGTAGGACGTTGAACACCTTGTCGCCCTTGTGGAAGTCCACCCGCGCCGCGGCCTGTGCGGCATTGGCGAGCATGTTGGCGTGCGTCAGCACCACGCCCTTCGGTGTGCCCTCGGAACCGGAGGTGAACAGGATCGAGGCCCTGTCGCCGCACTTGCGCGTCACCAGCGGGTGGTTCCGGTTCAGCCGGGCCAGAATTTTCCGCCGCAGGCTGATTTCGGTCCGCACATCCTCAAGCCAGATGAGGCGCAGGCCGTCTTTTTCCAAGGCTCCGATCAGCTCTTCAAGTCGTGCTTTCTGGATGAAGGCGCGGGAGGTGACGATGCTCTTGACCTCGGCCGCCTTGCAGGCGGAGCGGATGTTCAGCAGGCCAGCCGAGAAGTTCAGCATGGCGGGCACCTTGCCGGCCGAAAGCAGTGCGAGCCAAGTGACGCCGACACCGTTTGAATTCGGCAGCAGCAGGCCCACGGCCTCTTCGCCCTTGAGTACATGCGCGAGTTCGTGGCCGAGCGCGCGGGAGGCTGTCAGCAGCGTGCCATAGGTGAGGGAGCCGGAGAGCGGATCCTCGAGCGCAACACGCCCCAGACCGAAATTATGCGCCGCGTGCACCACCTCCTCAAACACGGTTCCGGTCTTGCCCGAGGTGGAGAACACCAGGTTCGACATGATGGTGTAGAGGCTTGCACCTGCCGCCATGCGCCGCTTGCGACCCACAATACCGGGTTCGATCTCCAGCTTCTCGGGCGGGTTGATGGTCACCCGCACCTTGGGAAACAGGCGGCGACGGGTCTGCATCGAAGAAAGGTGAGACGTGAAGGTCTGCTCCAGCCCATCAATCTTGATGGGTACAACCATGGAGCCGGTCTTGTCGGCAACCATCGCCGCGCCGTCATAAACCTTCATGAGGCTGCCGGTGACGGTGATGCGCCCTTCCGGGAAAATCACCAGCGGATTACCGGCCTCCACCAGCCGGATGAGCGTGCGTGTACCCATCGGCTTCGTTGGGTCCAGCGGCACGGCGTTGACCATTGGCAGGAAAGGCTTCACCCACCATCTCTTCGCGATGTCGGAGTGAATGGCGAACACCGGCTTGCGCAGTGCGCCATTCTCGGTGATCGCAAGCGCCAGAACGGCATCCAGATAAGACACATGGTTGAGCGCGAGAATGGGCGTGGGGCCAGCCTTCTCCAGATTTTCCATGCCCTTCACCTCCAGCCGGAAGAAGGCCCGGAAAAGGATGGAGATGAAGTCATTCAACGGTTTGGTCGGCAAATGACGGAACATGAGGACTGCGGCCACAAGAGAGAGCGCGCCAAGGCCGAAAGCCACCCATGAAAGAGGGGCTCCCGCCCCCTGAACAACCGCCACCGTAAAGCTGCCGCCGACCGTGAACAGCGCATTCATGATGTTGTTGGCCGCCACGGCCCGCGCCCGTGCCTCTGGTCGCGCCCATGCCTGGAAGGCAGCGAAGGATGGCACGATCAGGAACGCGCCGGACATTGCCGCCAGAGAAAGCGTGACGAGCAGATTCACGGCCAGAGGGCTTGCGAAGAAAGAGCCGCCGTTTGCGGCGGATACAGGTTCGGCAGCCCCCATGAGCCATGACAGGTTAAGGCTGCACAGGCCAAAAATGATTGTGCCGAACACAGCCTGCAAGAGAACGATCCGGCCCGCCGACATCCATGCCGCAATCGCGGAGCCGATACCGATCGACACAGCGAAGACCATGAAACAGATGGCGATATCAATTTCGTTCCCACCCACCGATTTCACGAATGTCGGCAAGATGGCGGTCACGATGGCACCGCAGAGCCAGAACCAGGAGACCATCAGCGTGGTCACCAGCAACCTGCGTTCCTGAACCACGTCCCGCAGGACATCCCATGATGAGCGGACCAGATTCCACTGGATTTTCAGATTCGGAGCACCTGAGCCGGTGCGCGGCATATAGCAGCTCGACAGAAAGGCGAGCGTGGCGAACGTGCCCAGCAGAAGACCAAAAACCAGCGGATCACTCCCCCCCATTGAGAAGGAAATGCCTGCGAGGATGGTGCCTGCAAGGATCGCAATGAAGGTGCCGCCCTCGATCCAGGCATTACCCTTCGCCAGTTCCGCGCGCTCCAGATAATCGGGCAGAACACCATATTTGACGGGGCCGAAGAGAGAAGAGCCAAGGCCAAACAGGAACAGGGAGAGCATCATCACCGGAATTGACCCGATGCCGATGCCGATGGCGGCCAGAACCGCAACCGCGATTTCCGCACCCTTCAGATAGCGCGCGACAATCGCCTTGTCATATTTGTCCGCGATCTCGCCTCCGAGAGAAGAGAACAGCACGAAAGGGGCCATGAAGATGGTCCCGGCAAGGGTCACCACAGACGCCGCTTCTGCTGCCGCAAGGGTCGCGAGAATGACAAAAACGAGAGAGTTCTTGAGGAAGTTGTCAGAGAACGCAGCCAGAAACTGGGTCCAGAACAGCGGCGCAAAACGCCGGGATGTCATTAATCCTCGCACCGGAGACATGCTCTACTCCCTGTTGGCCGCTGCAATCGTGAACCTTCAAACCCATACCCGAGGCAATATGCCGGGCCTGTGGCTGTATGCCCAATGATCGCTGGATAAAAATATTGATCATCGTTCAGATTTACTGATACACAGGATTACACGCAGATCAATCGAAAACTGATCGACGATCAATTTTCGAACGGAGACTGAAGGGGCGCGCATGTCCATCCGCGAAGCATCCAATGCCCGCAGGCGTATGGCCATCATTGATGCAGCCCATGCCATCATGTCTCAAAAGGGGTTGCAGGCTCTCAATATCAGGGACATCGGAAAAGCCTGCGGTTGTGCACCGGGCACGATCTACACCCACTTTGAAGATCTCGATACGCTCATCCTGCATGCCAATTCCAGAACACTGAACCAGTTGGCTCAGGTGCTGGAAGCTGTCGATGAGAAAGGGCAGGGGCGCGCGGTGCCAGACCGGTTGTGCGAGATGGCAGACGCTTATCTGGATTTTGCCCTCGCAAACAGGGCGGCCTGGCAGGCACTCTTCGAACACCAGATGGAACGCCCGATACCGCAGTGGCATCGCGATGACCATTTCAGGCTTTTTGGCAGTATTGCCCGCCTGCTGCTTCTGCATACAGCAGGTCTGGATGAGGCGCGGGTTCAGCTTGTGGCACGCGGGCTGTATTCGTCCGTCCACGGCATTGTGTCACTTGGCACAGCCCCGCGGCTGCTCCGGCTTTCGGATCGGGATATCCGGTGGCAGATGCATCTTGTCATCCATGGGATGCTCAACCAGCTGTCCCGCGAAAACGGAACAGGCCAGTAGAACATCCACCAGACCTTGATGGGTGAGGTCCGCTCAACTGATGATGGTATGATCTTTGAGGTGATACGGCGTGTCGTGGAAAGAAGAGGCTGGCCTCATTTTTCCGCGAACTGTTTCACGAACCCGCGCAGAACTTCCGTGAAGGCATCTACGGCAGGGCTTTCCATATCGGAACGGTGCGACAGCACATAGTCCATGGTGCCGAGCGGTGGCAGGCCCGCGCTCTCGGGCACAGCGCTCAGGCCATGGCTGAGGAAGTTGCGTCCGATCGCCATCACGCCCAGCCCGGCCTCGGCGGCTGAGAGAAGGCCCAGAAGGTTGCTGCCCTGCGCCACCGTTATCCATGTCCGGTTCGTCCGCTGAAGTTCCCTCTCTGTCAGGTCGCGCGTGATGCTTGGGCCAAGATAGGTGATGAGCGGGATGGGGTTCGGGATGGGCTCCGAAACCAGAGGTTCTGAACCGGCCCAGACCAGTTCCTCACGCCAGATCAGCTCGCCGCCCGGGCGCCCGTCATGGCATTTGCCCAGAATGATGTCCGCATCTCCCGTATGAAGGGAGTCTTGCAGATATTCGTTCCGCCCGGTGAGGAAGCGCATTTCGAAATTGGGGTGCTGTGAGCGAAAGATGCCGAGAATGCGGGGCAGGTTGGTGTTGGCGAACTCATCCTCCATGCCGATCTTCAGCACGCCCTCAAACGGCGGATTGCGCAGCCGCAGGCGCGCATCCTCCGCAATGGAGAGGATGGAGCGGGCATAGATGAGCATGGACTCGCCATCCGGCGTCAGTTCGACACTGCGCGTGGTGCGGCGGATGAGCCGGCGGCCTGTCCGCTTTTCCAGCCGGGAAATGCGCTGGCTGATGGTGGACTGGGCGGCACCCAACTCTGCGGCGGCCTGACTGAAGCTGAGTTTTGAGGCGACGGCCTTGAAAGCCTCAAGGTCGTCGGTATCGATCAGCCTGTCCTGGTCCATTTCATCCTGCCCGTTGTTTGCCAGACCCGCCTGGATGATGCTTTGGTAGCATGCTTTGCAGGCGGGGCCATTTCAAATGGATGACCTGTTGATATCTCACGCATCATGAAGCCGTTGCGGCGAGACATTGCAGGCCTATCGTGGCGGGAGCGTCCTCTATGGCCCATTTCAGGGCGTATCAGGAACTGCTCATCTGCCCATGGCGCTGTGCAACCTCTCTGGGCCGCGCCATTCCGTTCAGACTTCCGCCATTCTGCTTTCCAAAGGGCAGGCGGAGATGCCCTGTGGCCCATGGAGCATGCCCATGGGCCACAGGGTCTTGTCATTGAGTCATATGGCTCTTGCGAGCAGCAGCCTCAGATCGCATCCACCGGCACATATTGCGGCCACCACTGGGCCGCGCGCACGGCTTCCACCGGATCTGCCGGGTTGGACTTCGATAGTCCCTGCGCCTGTGCCGTGCGGATGACCTGCACCGCGACCACGCTGGATGTGATGCGCAGATCCGCATTGGAGGGCAGGAGCGAGGCGCCGGGCGCATCGGCCGGGGCCTGTCCCGCCACCGCCTGTGCGGCAGCGAAGATCATCTCGTCGCTCACCTTCGAGACCTGCCCCACAATCGCACCAAAGCCAAGGCCGGGATAAAGCGCGGCATTGTTCGCCTGGGCGATCACATAGTTCACGCCCTTGTACTGCACATCATCAAACGGCGCGCCGGTGGCTACCAGCACCTTGCCATCCGTCCACTCGATGAGATGGGCGGGGGTGGCTTCATGCAGAATGGTGGGGTTGGAGAGCGGGAAGATGATGGGCCGCTCCACATGGGCCGCCATGTCACGCACAATGCTTTCCGTGAACTGGCTGGGTGTGGTGGAGGTGCCAATCAGGATAGTGGGCTTCACAGCGCCAACCACTGTCGCCAGATCAATGATGCCGGTCTTGCCAATGGCTTCACGCAGGGCGGCCATCGCCGGCCAGCGCGATTCCGTGGACGGAATGGCGGCAGCTGGCGTGCGGGCCAGCCCGGCCACTTCTTCAACCGGGCGGGCATAGGGACGCTGGAAGTCCAGCAGGCCATCATGCATGTCGGCGGTGAGCAGGCCGGGAAGGTCCACCAGCCAGATACGCCGGGTCGCGTCTTCCTGCGAGAGACCGGAGCGCACCATCTGGTCGCGGATCTGGTCGGCAATGCCGCAACCGGCCGTGCCGGAACCCAGAATGACGACGCGCTGCTGGGTCCAGTCCGAGCCGGAGCGGGTCACGGCGTTCAGCAGGCCGCCGAGCACGATGGCCCCTGTGCCCTGCATGTCATCATTGAAGGTGGCCAGATGGTCGCGATGGCGGCCCAGAATACGACGCGCATTGGTGGAGCCGAAATCTTCCCAATGCAGCATCGCCTTGGGGAACAGCTTGTGCGCGGCGGCCACATAGGCGTCCACGAAATCATCATACTGCTTGCCGCGAATGCGCCCGTGGCGATAGCCTACATAGAGCGGGTCGTTCAGCAGCTTCTCGTTATCCGTGCCCACATCGAGCACTACCGGAATAACGCGGTGCGGATCGACACCGGCGGCGGCGGTGTAGACCGCCAGCTTGCCGATGGAGATGTCGATGCCATTGGACCCCCAGTCGCCAATGCCGAGAATTTCCTCGGCGTCAGAGGCCACCAGAAGGTCAATGTCATCTGCGCCCGCGCCAAAGGCGGCGAGCTTTTCCTCCACCTTTTCCGGCTCGTTGATGGAGAGGAAAACACCGCGGGGGCGGGTCATCACTTCACTGTAATTTTCGATGGCCTCGCCCACCACCGGATCATAGACCACCGGCAGCATCTCCATCATGTGGCGCTGGAGCAGGGCGTAGAACAGGGTGACGTTGTTGTCGTGCAGCCGCCACATATAGATGTGCTTGGCCAGATCGGTCGGCGCGGCATGGTAGGCCTCATAGGCCCGATCCAACTGCGGTTCCAGTTCCGGGGTCACTACGGGCGGAAGAAGGCCGTTGAGGCCCAGCGCGTCACGCTCTGCCGCAGAGAAGGCCGTGCCCTTGTTGAGAGCGGGGTCGCGCAGCACCTGATAGCCGCGTGCGCTGGTCTGGATGCGTCGGCCGTTGGTATCGGAAATCACATGCGCCTGTCTGCTGAACATCACTATCCCCTATGTGCCGCGTCAGAATGCTGTGCCTGTTGGGCATAGCATTATTTAGGGGGGCGGGAAGGATATTGCAGGTGTTGGACGAATATATCGTATATTTGCATGAATTAGGGGTGCCGGACATCTGTTTTGTGATGAAATGCCGGCTTTCAGTTATGAATTATAAAAATTCAGGCTTGCGTCTTCTGGATGTCATGGGTTCGCATCTTGTGTCAAATCCATGAGGCGTACCGACGCAGTATCACAATGCCCTGTGCGGCCCCGGTGCGGAACCGGGGCCGGCTTTTCTCAAAAGCGGATATTGGCGAAGCCGCGCACACTGCGCCCGGCCAGAGCCACCTCGTTCTTGAAGGATGCGGAGTTGTAGATGTCCTCATCCAAAAGATTGCTGCCGGTCAGGCCCACCGTCAGCATCACCGGGTTTGCGCCATAGGTGCCCAGCTCACGGGTGTGGCTCACTTCCGCATTCAGCAGATTATAGCCCGGCGTGGTGGTTTCGAAGAGCCCCACCTCATTCTGTGCAAAGGCGCGCAGATAGTTCAGGCGTGCGCTGAAAGCCTCATTGCCCCAGTACAGCCCGCCGCCAAGACGGTGGGGCGGCATGCGTGGCACATAGGAGCCATCGGAGAAGGTGGCATGAACGAAGTCATACTGGGCTTCCACGCCCCATGTGCCCTGCGCCACGCGGCCGATATCATATTGCCCCTTGATCTCCACGCCATAGAAGGTGGCGTTGCGCTGGTCATAGACCGCCTGCTCAAACTCACCACCGGGCTGGCCGCAACTGGCGAATTCCTCGTTGCAGGTGATGCCGGTGAGCTGCTTGTAAATGAAGCCGTCAAACTTGGTGTAATAGGCGCTGGCGTCGAACCGCATTGCCCCCTGCGTGCGGGAAATGCCAATCTCGATGCTTTGTGCGGCTTCCTTGCCCAGATCCGGGTTGCCGATATCGAACGTGCCGGTGGCGTGGTGCGAGCCCTTGGAATAAAGCTCCAGCGCCGAAGGGGCGCGCTCCACATATTGCGCTGTCAGGCGGCCGGTGAGGCCCCACGCCATATCCTGCAACAGGCCAACTGAAATGCTGACCGGCACGAAGGAGCGCTCGGCCGGGAAGGTGATGAGTTCATCCGGCGGGGGCAGGTAGTTGGCGGGCACATTGCCCTGCGCGCCCTTGACGTTCACCGCCTCGATGCGCCCGGCGGCCTGAAGACGCAAGGTCTCGGTGAGGTCGAGTTCCTCGAACAGATATGTGGCAGCACGGGTGGTGGTGAAGGGCGCGAGGAACTCCTCGGCCTCGCCGGAGGTGTCCATCTTCTCATAATTGAACTGGAAGCCGAGGGCCCCGTTCAGCATGCCAAGCCCGGTGGTGACAGGCACATGCTGAAGTTCCATCCGGCCTTCGAAGGCGCGACCCTTGAAGGTGCCATGCACATATTCCAGCCCCGGCAGAAGATCGCTGGCATGTCTCGTGGTCATGATCATGATCATGATCTGCATGGTCATCATCATGCCCGTGCTCATGTTCATGCTCGTGATCGTCGTCATGGTCATGTGCGTGGGGCAGGCCGCGTTCATTGTGGCGATAGCTGGAAACGCCAGTCCAGAAACGGATGGTCTGTATCGGCCCGTTATCGAGATTGAACTCACCCTTGGTGAGCCATTTGAGCTGCTTCATATCGATATTGGTTTTCAGCTCGGCTTCCTCTCCGCCCGGAATGCCATAGCGGGTGGCATAGCGGGTGAAGGCGGTGCCGACATAGCCGGTATCGAAATGATAGGTCAGGCCCAGTGCCTGCCCGTTACTGCGCACGAAGGAGTTGGGCTGCACGCCGCCACCGGGAATGGCGTAGTCGGATGCCGTGCGGCCGAAAGCATCGGCATGGAAAGAGAAGGCGCCCTTGCGCGCATCAAGGCTAATGGCGCCATCCAGCCCTTCATCAACTGAGCTGCCCGCGCCCTTGATGCTGGCCTTGTATCCATCAGTTGTGAGCTCGGTGGGAATACGGTTGTTCTCGGCATTCACCACGCCGCCAATGGCCTGCGAGCCATAACGCAGCGTGGCGGGGCCGCGGATCACCTCGATGCGCTGGGTGGAGAGCGGGTCTATCGGCACGCCATGGTCTTCGCCCAGCGTCGAGGCATCCATGGAGTCGATGCCGTCTTCCTGCACCCGCACCCGCGCACTGTCGAGACCGCGAATGACCGGACGGCTCGCCCCCGGCGCAAAGGTGGTGGAGGTGATGCCCGGCTGCGTGAACAGCACATCTGCAAGGTTTGTGGCCGGGCTGAGATTGATCTGCTGAGTGCCGATGAGCGTGACGGGCACAAAGGCCCCGGAAATGAACGACAGGGTGCCCTGATCGAAAAATGCGGCGGTTGGCGTGCCGGAAGAAACGGGACTGGCAGCCTGGACGGTCACGACGGGTAGCTCGAAATTCGCGTCCGTGCCGGCTGTGATGGGCGAGGTACTTCCATCGCTGGGCGACGCCTGCTGCGCGTGCGCCTGCGCCATGCAAGCCAGAGGTGCGCCGACCGCGATGGCGAGTGATGATGCACGCGCGAGCAGGAACAGACGCCGCGAAAGTGCTGGACCCTGATTCAAAACCCATCCTCCTAAAGATATAATATATCAATAACGGAGGGTGAGAGTTGAGAGCAAGGTGCCGAGTGCTCTGAATCGGTTATGAAGTGGCTTTGACAGATGGAAGTTCTGGTTGATGTTGCCGTTTGGGCACATGCGCGCGAACCTCAAGCCGGCCCATAAATGCCGGTAGGTTCGCGATCGGGTTAATCTTTTGAAATTGAATGGTTTTTAAAAGTCCAGCGCGTGACGCTCCGCACCACGCCTTATTTGGTCCGCCGGTTCGCATTTGCGATGGGTATTTCCGTGGTGCTGTATGGGGTTATTAGTGGCGGGTCGCTCCCTCACGGGGGCGTGGATTGAAACTAATCCATGTCAGCATGGTTATCTCCGGGGGCGGGATTGAAACAGGCGTCGCTCCCTCACGGGGGCGTGGATTGAAACTGGCGCTGGTGATGCGGCCTGGTGCTCCCGTTGGCAGGTCGCTCCCTCACGGGGGCGTGGATTGAAACAATCCATTGGCAGAGGTGATGCCCGCTCCGCAAGCCAGGCGTCGCTCCCTCACGGGGGCGTGGATTGAAAAACATGCTCCGGGAGGTCGCTCCCTCCGGGGGCGTGGATTGAAACCCATTGCAGAGGCGATGCCCGCTGCAGCGCGTCGCTCCCTCACGGGGGCGTGGATTGAAAAACCCGCGCGTCGCTCCCGGGGGCGTGGATTGAAACTAGCCTGCCGGCAGATACGCTTGCGGGCATCCTCGTCGCTCCCTCACGGGGGCGTGGATTGAAACATACAGAATCTCGACCCGGTCCTTCAGCCTGCCTTGTCGCTCCCTCACGGGGGCGTGGATTGAAACGGCCATCCGGCAGCGGTTCGGCTTCCTCTTTCCCGGTCGCTCCCTCACGGGGGCGTGGATTGAAACAGTTTTTGCAGCCGTGGCGCATAATCGCGCCACGTCGCTCCCTCACGGGGGCGTGGATTGAAACGAGCCGGCGGGCGTCTGAGGGCAAAAAGCAGCGTGGTCGCTCCCTCACGGGGGCGTGGATTGAAACCAGCCTTCTGGCCTCCGGCGTCATGACCATCAATGTCGCTCCCTCACGGGGGCGTGGATTGAAACATCTGATGAGTACAAGTCGTTTATCGACAGCAACGTCGCTCCCTCACGGGGGCGTGGATTGAAACTGGCGCTCTGAATGGTGGGTGCCATCCTGCCACGTGTCGCTCCCTCACGGGGGCGTGGATTGAAACGGGATGATCTTGCCGAGGATAGCAAGGGCCTGTGGTCGCTCCCTCACGGGGGCGTGGATTGAAACATCAGAGCACCTCACTCACTGTCACCCACACACCGTCGCTCCCTCACGGGGGCGTGGATTGAAACCAGCCGGGACCGGCGGGCAAGTCACTTCTTTTTGTCGCTCCCTCACGGGGGCGTGGATTGAAACCGCGACGAAGAGCAGAAGGCGCAAGACATCAGGGTCGCTCCCTCACGGGGGCGTGGATTGAAACCAAAAGACCTCCTGCCGCAGATCACCAACGGTGTGTCGCTCCCTCACGGGGGCGTGGATTGAAACTCAGATGTTTGCAACTGCTCTGACAGCCACCGGCGGTCGCTCCCTCACGGGGGCGTGGATTGAAACCCTGTCGCTTTCTGCCAGGCGTCGATCATCGGCTGGTCGCTCCCTCACGGGGGCGTGGATTGAAACATCGCCACGGCGCTGCAAGACTTGCAGCTGCGCGTCGCTCCCTCACGGGGGCGTGGATTGAAACCGAGGCCGCTGGCGTTGATGTCATCCGGCACCGTCGCTCCCTCACGGGGGCGTGGATTGAAACGGAAAACCCGCACTCGAAAACAGCAGGCTCCTCAAGTCGCTCCCTCACGGGGGCGTGGATTGAAACCCACGACAAGGATGGGTGACGATGCAACAACCTGCGTCGCTCCCTCACGGGGGCGTGGATTGAAACCCAACGCCGCAATCTGTTCGCGGATGCTGTCAAGTCGCTCCCTCACGGGGGCGTGGATTGAAACGCTAAAAACGTGACGAAGCAAGCTCAGGGAGCTAGTCGCTCCCTCACGGGGGCGTGGATTGAAACGCTAAAAACGTGACGAAGCAAGCTCAGGGAGCTAGTCGCTCCCTCACGGGGGCGTGGATTGAAACGGCTTGGATAGCACCGTGCGCATACCGCCCCGGCTGTCGCTCCCTCACGGGGGCGTGGATTGAAACGAGCCTGCGCAAGATAAGGTCGCCTGGAATGTGTCGCTCCCTCACGGGGGCGTGGATTGAAACACCAGCCTCGCCAACCTGATCGTACGCGGCGAAATCGTCGCTCCCTCACGGGGGCGTGGATTGAAACGGGCCAAGTTCGACGCGCGCGGCAATGGCCAGAGATCGCTCCCTCACGGGGGCGTGGATTGAAACGCTGCTGGTGGCGCTCAAATCCTTCCAGACCGACCGTCGCTCCCTCACGGGGGCGTGGATTGAAACCGCCGCCTAGCTGATCGCGATGGCGGGTGATCGGAGTGTCGCTCCCTCACGGGAGCGTGGATTGAAACGACGGGGCGAGGGCCATTATTCAATTCGACCGGCGTCGCTCCCTCACGGGAATATGGATTTAAACCACAACATGGTATTCAAGGCCTGCAAGCGCCCCGCGCATACTTCTGTTTGGGGTCGAATTTGCCGGCTTCATATATGCAACAGCACATGGGAATTCCCGCCCGCACAGTTCGGTACGGTTGAACCGGCGGCGCGAATCTATATGAGTCCCGCCATGACTTTTCGCCCCCTCATTGCAGGGTGGGTGCTGCCATGACAGTGCCCGCCAAGGTCTCCATTGACCTCGGAACCCGATCCGGCGGGGATACGGCCGTGCTCGATCTCGAGGAGCTGCTGGCGACCCGCTTGCTGGTGCAGGGCAATTCCGGCTCCGGGAAATCCCATCTGCTGCGCCGCTTGTTGGAGCAAAGCGCTCCATGGGTGCAGCAGGCCGTGATCGACCCCGAGGGGGATTTTGTCACGCTGGCTGAACGTTTCGGCCATGTGGTAGTGGATGCCCAGCGTGGTGAGGCAGACCTCCAGCGTATTGCCGCCCGCGTGCGCCAGCATCGGGTTTCGGTGGTGCTGAACCTTGAGGGGCTGGACAGCGACCAGCAGATGAAGGCCGCCGCCGCTTTTCTCGGTGGTCTGTTCGATGCAGACCGCGATGTCTGGTATCCGCTGCTGGTGGTGGTGGATGAGGCCCAGCTCTTCGCGCCCGCAGCTGCCGGCGAGGTCTCGGATGAAGCGCGCAAGCTCTCACTGGGCGCGATGACGAACCTGATGTGCCGAGGCAGAAAGCGTGGTCTTGCCGGGGTCATTGCCACCCAGCGCTTGGCCAAGCTCGCGAAGAATGTGGCGGCGGAAGCCTCCAATTTCCTTATGGGCCGCACCTTTCTCGATATCGATATGGCCCGTGCCGCAGACCTGCTGGGCATGGAGCGGCGGCAAGCGGAGATGTTCCGCGATCTGGAAAGCGGCAATTTCATTGCTCTTGGTCCGGCCATGGCGCGTCGTCCGCTGCCGGTGCGCATCGGTGCGGTGGAAACCTCGGCGCGTTCCACCAGCCCCAAGCTGCTGCCATTGCCCACCCCGGCTGCCGCCGAGGATGCGCATGATCTGATCTTCACGCCCAGCGCGGAAGAGGTGCTGCGTCCGCCCCAGCCGCGGCGCGCCATTTCCGCAGTGGCCTCCACGGCTGATGTGCTGGATCAACTCGCCCGCAGCACTCCGCCCAAGCCGCCCGTCGCGCCCGAACCGCTGCCGACTCTTTCCCCGGAGCAGAGGCAGGCCGCGATTGATCAGGCGCTGCGCGAGATTCTGCGCGAAAGCGATGCCGGCTTCCGCACGGTTGCCGTGTTGTATCAGGACTTTCTGGTGCGCTGCCGCATCCGCCGTGTGGGTGGCGAGGCGTTGAGCCTTTCGGCCTTCCGCCGTCGGCTGGCGGTTGCGCATGCGGGCATCGACATGGCCGAGGCTGAGGCTGAGGATTCCCCATGGGGTGAGGTTCTCACCATGGCTGGTGTGTTGCCGGAAGATACGCAGGGCGTTTTTCTCTCGCTTGCGCGCGCGGCCTTTGATCGTGCCCCGTGTCCCTCCGATGCCGATGTGGCCCGTGCTTATGGCAGCCGTTCTCCCGGCCGTGCCCGTCGTCTGTTGGCCTATATGGAAGAGCGGCAGGTGATTGTCTGCCGCACGGATACGCGGGGTTGGCGCATCGTCGCCATTCCCGGGCTGGCGTGGGAAACGCAGGCGGGTGATCCGAATGCTCCCGCAAGTGTTGCGATCGCCGGGGAAGAGATGGCGGGCTGAGATGCGGGTGGTCTAGCTTATCCCGGCCGAAGATGATCTGGCCAGACAAGAGCTGGATGGCGCAGGTTCGCCGGTCTTCATCCAAGCCGGGGCAGGATGTCTGGGGTGGCAGAGGCCCCGTCATTGCAAGCCTGATGTGTGAGACCTTCGGTGGTGTCGTCTGTTACGGGGCGCCGTTGCTGCAATCTTGCCGCATTGTCTTTCGGTCAGAGACCATGCTAGAGCGTTTCATGATGAGATGCCGCTGATCGGAGCTTCTCTAACATATTGCAGCATTGTGCGTTTTCCGCAAACTGCACGCCGTTTTTTGCAAATATGCTCTAGAGTAGCCCGGCGATCATGAGACCTGATTGTGGCAAGGGCTGGCGAGGCGGGGAATGATGGGCTGGGGTGGAGGCAGGCAAGTGCGGGGAGTGGCCATATGGGCCATTGCCTATGCGCTTGTCTTCCAGCTTCTGCTCACCAGCACGCTCATGGCTGGCCTGCCCCGTGGCAGTACGGGACATGAGATCTGCTTCGCCGGTACTGAGCTGCTGCTGGGTGGAGAGCAGGACGACAGCGAAGCCCCGGTGCAAAGCATCCATTGCCCGGCCTGTCTGGCGCGCGTGGATCTTGCGGGTCCACCAGAGCCATTTGCCTTCCCCGTATTGGTCCGCATTGGCGTACCTGTTGCGTTTCTGGCACCGCTATGGGACGCGCCCCGCATTGCCACGCCGCGCCTCCCCATTCAGCCGCGTGCACCGCCTGTCATGGTGTGACATCGCATCAGCCTGATGCGTGACGAAGTACGCCCTGCCTGCCCTCTGCGGCACTTGGTGTGCTTCTCCTGCCTGTGAGGGCGGGCTTATCGCCAATACTTTCATTATCCCGCCATCTTGCGCGGGCTCCCACACTTGCGCGCTGCACCAAGCGTTGCGCCAGATGGAGCCGTGAGACGGCCAGCGGGCCCGTGCGCCCGGGATTCATGACCCATGACAGTTCATCTTCATTCAGGCCTTTGCCGGGCCTTGCGCTCCAGTTCGGCCTTTGTGCGTCCGTCTCTCCTTGGCTTCTGCCTCGTGCCCCTGCTGCCGCTTGCGGCTATGGCGCAACAGGAAGAAAGCCTGCCGCAGATCAATGTGCGCGCACCGGAGCGAACAGAAGGGCAGGGCGGTTCCTCGCCTTTCCCGGCCTGGGCTCCAGCTTCCGCCACCAGCAGCGAGATCTCCGGGCCCGATGCAGCTGCGGCAAGTCTGAATACCAGCGATACGGCCTCCCTCATCTCCCGCCTGCCGGGCGGGGCGGCATGGGGGGCAGGGGGCGTTTCCAGCTTGCCGGCGGTGAACGGCATGGGCGGTGCGGGGCGGGTGCAGATTGCCATCAATGACATGCTGCTGGGCATGGCATGCTCGAATGACATGAACCCGGCCTTGTCATATGTGAACCCGGCCATGGTCTCTGGCATGAAAGTGTATCAAGGCACCGCGCCGGTGAGCCTCGGGGGTGATTACACGGGCGCGCGGGTGAATGTTTCGGTTGCGCCGCCGCGTTTCACGGCGGGGCAGTCGCTGACCACCTCAGGCCGTGTCGCCAGCTTCTTCCGCAGCAATGGCAATGCCATTGGCGTGGATGCCAATGCGACCGTTTCAAACGAGGATACCAGCATTGCCTATACCGGTGGCTGGTCACGTTCCGGAAATTACAAATCGGGCGATGGCACCACCATCAAGTCCACCATGTATGAAACCCAGAACCATGCCCTGAGCATTTCAAAGAAGCTGAATGAACATTTGTTCACCTTCAATATTGGCGGCCAGTTCATCCCCTCTCAGGGTTATGTGAACCAGTATATGGACATGGTGGACAACAAGGGCCTGTTCGCCAACGGCAAATATGAGGGGCAGTTTGACTGGGGCGTGCTGGAAGCGACCGTCTTCGCCAGCCAGGTGCGTCACACCATGGGCTTCATCGAGCCCGACAAGACCGGCGACATGCCGATGGATACCCGCGCCACCGATTATGGCTACACCCTCAAGGGCACGGTGAATGTCTCGGATCAGGACATTCTGCGCCTCGGCAATGAGCTGTATTACAACCATCTGGATGACTGGTGGCCGCCGGTGCAGGGCTCCATGATGATGGGGCCGAACACGTTCCAGACCATCAATGATGGCCGCCGCAGCCGCCTTGGCACTTTTGCCGAGTGGGAACGCAAGATCGACAATGCATGGACCGCCATTGTCGGTGTGCGCAACGATATTGTCTGGATGGATACCGGCGATGTCGAGGGTTACAACGCCATGATGTATGGCGCGGATGTAGCCCGCTTCAACAGCCAGAACCATGCCATCACGGATGTGAATGTGGATGGCTCCGCCACCCTGCGCTACACGCCGGATGAGACCAGCACCTATGAACTGGCGTTCGCCCGCAAGACCCGCTCACCGAATTTCTACGAGCGCTATACATGGTCCACCAGTGCCATGGCCATGAACATGATCGGCTGGTTCGGCGACGGCAATGGCTATGTGGGCAATCTGGATCTGGATCCGGAATCCGCCCATACGGTGAGCTTCACCGCCACGTGGAGTGATCCGGTGCGCAAGGCATGGGAACTGCGCGTTTCGCCCTATTACAGCTATGTGACCGACTATATCGACGTGGATCGCTGCACCATCGGGTCATGCCTGAGCAACAACCCGAACAATCTTCTCGCGCGTCAGGGGTTCGTCTATCTCCAGTTCGCCAATCATGATGCCTGGATGTATGGCGTGAATATTGATGGGCAGATGGAGCTGTGGAACGACGCCACCTATGGGCAGGGCACCTTCCGGGGCAGCCTGAACTTTGTGCAGGGCCAGCGTACGGATGGCATCAATCTCTATCACATCATGCCGCTGAATGGCGTGCTGGCGCTGGACCAGAAGATGGGCCGCTGGCGTACCAGCATGGAACTTCAGCTGGTGGGGGCGAAAACGCAGGTGAGCCAGGTTCATAACGAACTGGAGACGTCTGCCTATGCGCTTGTGAATCTGCGCGCCGGATATGACTGGGACAATGTGACAGTGGATGTCGGCATCGAGAACCTGCTGGATACCGAATATGACCTGCCGCTGGGTGGCGCGAACCTCGTCAATTACCGCACGGCGGGGATGATGGGATCATCACCGACATGGGGTTATGCAGTTGCTGGGGTGGGGCGGTCTTTCAATGGGCGGATCGCTGTGAAGTTCTGAAGCACTCTCGAGTAAAGTGGGTGCTGGTCTGTGTGGAGAATCTGCGACCAATTCAAGCACATCAGAACAGAGAGAAGCTGCGGCATGCTGCGGCTTCATGAGAACAAAAAAGCCGCCCGGATCATGCATCCGGGCGGCTTTTACTCATCTGTGAGAGCCGCACCCTGTTAAATACAGAAGATGCGCGGCAAGTGTGTTCAGAGAACCTGAACACCGATCGACTTGAACAGGGCCAGAACCGGGCTGTTGACCTCGATCTCCAGTTGCTGGCGGGAGTCCGGTGTGAGTTGAGAGAGGAACAGGGCGTCCCCGGCCGCGATCTCGACCAGCGCCATGCTGCGATCCGCCGTCTCGCGCACATTCTTCACGATGCCGGAGATGATGTTGTTCGCACTGATGCGGTTCGGCCGTTCCAGTGCCAGTGTGACCTCACGCGCGGGAATACGCACACGGACGGGTGACCCGACTGGCCGGTCCAGCATCGGAACAGAGATCGCCACGCCTTGTGCATCCAGCCGTGTCAGGCGGCGCTCATCGTCATGAGACAGGATCTGGGCGGAAAGAACGGCACCGGCGTCATTCCCTGTCGCAAAGGGCAGGTCCGCACTGGCAAGAACCTTCCCCACCGGGCCGACAGCCTCAACCGAACCATTGGAGAGCAGCACCAGCGTATCCGCCAGCCGCGCCACTTCCTCGATGGAGTGGGTGACGATCATGATGGGAATGCGCATCTCATCATGCACGCGGGCAAGGAAGGGCATGATCTCCTGCTTGCGTGAGGCATCAAGGGCGGCCATCGGCTCGTCCATCAGCAAAAGATGCGGCTGGCTGAGCAATGCGCGGCCAATGGCGACGCGCTGGCGCTCACCGCCGGAAAGTTTGCCCGGCTTGCGGTTCAGCAGGTGCTGGATGCCAAGAAGCTCCACCACCTCATTGAAGCTGACTGGCCCAGCGGGCGCACGCTTCATGCCATAGCGCAGATTGGAGGATACGGAGAGGTGCGGAAACAGGCGGCCATCCTGAAACACGACACCGATGCGCCGGTCCGCAGGTTGGCGGTCTGACAGCACGACGCCATCCAGTTCCACATGTACCTCATCCGCCTTGAGCAGCCCCGCCACCGCCATCATGACCGTGGACTTGCCGCAGCCAGAAGGACCGAACAGGGCGACGACGCCGGGTGTTGGTGCGCTGAAGGCGACGTCGGCAGTGAAGTTGGGAAACTTGTGCTTGAGCGTGACATTCAAACTCATGGCCGCAACCGCTTTCCAACCCATTCACCAAACATGAGCCCCGCCACAGCAAGCGCGACCGAAATGAGAGAAAGCCGCGCCGCCGCCTCTTCGCCACCCGGGGTTTGCAGGGCGGTGAAGATAGCCAGCGGCAGGGTCTGGGTCTGGCCCGGCACGTTGGAGGCGAAGGTGATGACCGCTCCAAACTCCCCAAGGCTGGCGGCATAGGCCGTGATGGCCCCGGAGACCACGCCCGGTGCCATGAGCGGCAGGGTCACGGTGAAAAAGCGATCAATCGACTTTGCACCCAATGTGCTGGCTGCATCCTCAAGCCCGCGGTCAACCGAGGCGAGGGACAGGCTGATCGCACGCACCATCAGCGGAAATGTCATGACCGCACAGGCGAGCGCGGCACCGGTTGCGGTAAACACCAGACGGATTCCGAACCAGTCATTCAAAAACTGGCCGACAGGTCCGCGAATGCCGAAAATCACCAGCAGCATCCAGCCGACGACGACAGGTGGCAGCACCAGCGGCAGATGCACGATGATGTTGAGGATGGACCGCCCGGGAAGGGCGGGCCACCGAAGGGCCAGAGAGACCAGAATGGCGAGAGGCAGGCCCATGGCGACGGCATTGGCGGCCACCACGAAACTGAGGCGAATGGCCTGCCACTCATAGGTGCTGAGGCTGAAGTCCATGGGAATGCCGGATCACTCGGGAGAGAAACCGAGGCGCTCGTAAATCTTCATCGCTTCCGGCCCGATGAGGAAGGCCAGAAGGGCGCGGGCATCAGGCGTATCCTGTGCGGTCACGACCACGAAGGGATAGGTGACCGGCTCGTGGGACGCCTTCGGGAACACGCCAACAACCTTCACGCGGTTGGAAACAGCCGCATCTGTGCCATAGACGATGCCGAGCGGGGCTTCACCGCGTTCCACCAGCAGCATGGCAGAGCGCACGCTATCGGCGCGGGCAAGGCGCGGGTTGATGGCATCCCACTGGCCCATCCAGGTCAGGGCCTGTTCAGCGTAACGGCCAACCGGCACATGCTGGGGGTCGCCGGTGGCAAGGCGGCCATTGGTGCCAAGCAGAGCGGCGATATCCGTGGTCTTGGTGAGGTCCACCTTCAGGGTGCTGTCAGCAGGTGCAATCAGCACCAGGCTGTTGCCGATGGGAGAAACGCGGGTGTCCTTCACCAGCAGGTTGCGCTCGATGCCCCAATCGGCCCAGCGCTGGTCGGCAGAGATGAAGAGGCTTGCCGTCGCACCCTGTTCGATCTGGCGGATCAGGGTGGAGGATGCGGCAAAATTGAACTGCATGGGGGCATTGCCCTTGGCAACCCATGCCTCATTGACCTGACGCATCGCATCGGACATCGAAGCCGCCGCGAATACGGTCTGCGTTGAGGTGATGGCAGCCGCAGCCTGAGGCTTTGCAACCGCCTGTTCCGCCATTGCGCCGGATGTTGCTAAAGTTAAAAACGCCAGAGCGGTGGAAACGAACCGGATGAGCATTCATGCCCCCTAAGCTATGTTTTGCAGGATATAGCCATAGACCGAGTCCCCGCGCTTCACAACAGCGCCCATCGCTTTCCGGTTTCAGGGATGGGGCGTGCGCATCACGCATCTGAATACGATGGGGAGACATGGGGTTGTCAGGATTATGCAGGCCTGGAGAAACTGCCTCACATGCATGTGAGGTGGGTTCCCGCACTTCATCTTGCGCACCCGGTGTCTGGGTTTAGCTGGTCTGTGGGCCTGAACCGATTTGTTATTCAGGAGGGGTCGTGGAGGTCCAGCTCGTGGAGAAAATTGCCGGTGCCAGGCTCAGTTCCCCCACCAGTTTTTCCACCAGGCTGTCTTCCTCCCGCGCGCTGTAAACAACAGCTTCGACCTCCACACTTCGGCTGTCCTTGAGCGCATGGCTTTCAAGGCTGTGCAGTCTCAGCTTATGTACATTCATGGCTTGGAGCAGCTTGGTGCGCACGGGTGCCTCATCCTGCACCGCGCATTTCAGCTCAATGATATAAAAGCGCTCAACGACTTCCCGTTCCGGTGCGTAATATTCGATGATCCAGCTCAGCTTCGGCAAGCCAACATTTATCAGCAGAATAAAGAACGTCACTTCTGCGGCTTCCAGTGCAAAGCCGTAGCCGGCCAGCGTGCCAACCGCGCCCGTGGCCCAAAGGGTCGCCGCACCACTCAGCCCCCGGACGCTGAGGCCATCCCTCATGATGAGACCCGCGCCCAGAAAGCCGATGCCGGTGACCACCTGACCACCCATGCGCACCTCCGTTGAATCCTCGATCAAAATGGCCAGAGATGTGAAGCCTGCTGCCCCAAGCGAGACGAGGGCATGGGTTGTCAGCCCCGTATGACGTTGCCGCCATTGACGTTCCACGCCAATCAGCATTCCAAGGAGAAGTGCGACCAGCAGATTGAACGTGATGGAAAAGTTGAATGAAGACAGGTCTGGCATACGGGCCATTCTATTGTGGGGCGACAGATGAGGTTGCACATGGGCAAGCTGCATCCCTGTTTGTCAATGCGATGAAAGAGGGGGTGATGGCGTGAACTGTGCGATGGCGATCCCGGTCATTCAGGGCTGGGGGGCAGGGGGAGTGTCCTGTCCCAAACCATCAACCGGAATGACGGATCTGCTGAATGCGATGGAGCGAGGAAGGGGGCGTGATATTGCGGGACATCATGCCCCGTGCCATGTCGCCAACGCCGCCCATTATGAACATTGACCAGCCTTCGGAACCGGATCATATGCGCATGTCTAAAGGGCATCTCCTGCGTGTTTCAATGCATCCCGAGGCGCGCATCAGGTCGGTTTCAGAACAAAGAGAGCGATGAGAGCGATGCTGGCTTCGTGGCAGGTCTGGGCGATCTTTTCCGCGGTCTTTGCTGCTTTGACAGCCATTTTCGCGAAGGTTGGCATTGCGAACGTTCATTCAGATTTCGCGACCTTTGTGCGAACTGTCGTTATCCTCATTGCGCTGGCGGCTATTCTGACCGCAATGGGGAACTGGCAGGATCCCGGCACGATCTCGGCGAAAAGCTGGATATTCCTGATCCTGTCCGGTCTGGCCACGGGTGCATCCTGGATCTGCTATTTCCGGGCGCTGAAGCTCGGAGATGCCGCAAGGGTTGCGCCAATCGACAAGCTCAGTGTGGTTCTGGTGGCGGTCTTCGCGGTGGTGTTTCTTGGGGAGCGGTTGACCCTTCCAAACTGGTTCGGGGTGATGCTGATCGCAGTTGGCACTGTACTTGTTGCTTACAAGGCGTAAGTTATTCTTTCCCTCGTGTTGGGCAGGGGTATCTTTCGGCACGCATACTGGTTCGCCTCTCCGCTTTATTGAAACGAAGAGGCACTCTTACATTTGGATGTGTCACACTTTCTTCGTGTGACATGGTGCTTGCTTCACTTGAAAACACCTAACGCAGACCGCGCGCGATCACGAGCCGCTGCACATCGCTGGTGCCCTCATAAATCTGGCAAATGCGGACATCGCGATACAGGCGCTCCACCGGAAAGTCTGTGAGATATCCGTAGCCACCGTGAATCTGGATGGCATCCGAGCACACGGCCTCGGCCATTTCGGAGGCAAACAGCTTGGCCATGGAGGCCTCCTGCAAGCAGGGCAGGCCGGCTTCGCGCAGTGATGCCGCATGCAGCACCATCTGCCGGGCCACTTCAATGCGGGTTGCCATGTCCGCAAGGCGGAAAGCGACAGCCTGATGGTTGAAGATCGGCTTGCCGAAGCTGGTCCGGTCCCGCGCATAGGTTTGGGCGGCCTCAAACGCCGCGCGCGCAAGGCCGACAGCCTGTGCCGCAATGCCGATCCGTCCGCCTTCCAGATTGGCGAGCGCGATCTTCAGCCCATCTCCTTCCACACCAAGGAGAAGATCTGCCGCAATCCGCATGTCATTAAAGGCGAGCTGGCAGGTATCTGAGGCATGCAGCCCCAGCTTGTCTTCTACGCGTACTACCTCATAACCGGGGGTATCCGTGGGGACGATGAAGGCGGAGATGCCTTTCTTCCCGGCATCCGGGTCTGTCACCGCAAACACGATGATGACATGGCCATTCTTCCCGGATGTGATGAACTGCTTCGCGCCGGAAATCACATAATGGTCGCCGTCGCGCCGGGCGCGGGTGCGGATGGCGGCGGCATCTGAACCCGTATGAGGCTCGGTCAGGGCAAAGCCGCCAATCCATTCACCGCTGGCGAGTTTGGGCAGAAAGCGCTGTTTCTGCTCTGGCGTCCCATACTTCACGATAGGCACGCAGCCGACAGAGGAATGAACGCTGACAATGGTCGAGCAGGCGCCATCCGCCGCCGCGATTTCCTCAAGCGCCAGCACATAGGAGACAATATCTGTGGCAGAGCCACCATATTCCTCCGGCACCAGCATGCCGAGAAAGCCGAGCTCTCCCATTTCCTTCAGTTCGGCATGGGGGAAGGCATGGTCCCGATCACGCATGGCTGCGCCGGGGGCAAGACGTTCCTGGGCAAAGCTGCGCACGGCGTCGCGAATGTCTTGCTGGGTTTCACTGAGGATCATGGTTTGTTTTTCCGCATGCTGACGTGCTCAGAGAGATGCTGCCTTGTCGAGAAAGGGGCGGGTTCAGTTTTTGCCTTCAGGATGCTGGCGGGCGTTTCAGGCCAGGGTGCTGAACGGCAGCCATCATGAGCACCGCTGCAGGACGGAAGGTGAAAAGCATGAGGCCTGGTCATGTGAGCCCTCCATCCTCTTTTCGGTTGGCGTTTCGGGATGATTTTCTGGTTGCGCACATCTGGCTATGAATTTTTATGGCAAGCGATGACTGAACTGATCCAATTTTGTGATCGGTTTTGCCATATTGGCTGCGAATGGAGGGGGCATGGATCTTCAGGCTGAAAGACTCATGATTTCGCCCGGTTTCGTGGAGGATGCGCTGGAGTGTCTGCGTCGGGCCGGGCTGGAGGTAGAGCCGCTACTGCGCGCATCCGGCCTGCCGGACAAGGTGAGCGAGCCGGTTTCGGCTGAAAGCTATGGCGCGCTTTGGCTGGCGACATCCCAGGCGATGGGCGACGAGTTCTTTGGAGGCGCAGCGCAGCCCATGCGGCCGGGGAGTTTCACGCTGCTGTGCCACGCTGTGCTCTATGCCGCCACTCTTGAGCAAGGACTGCGTCGCGCCCTGCGTTTTCTGAACGTGGTGCTGGATGACCCGCGCGGTGAGCTTGTGGTGAGCGAGGGGCTGGCACAGATCGTCCTGACGGACAGGGCGGAGCCGCGCAGTGCTTTCGCCTATCGCACCTTCTGGATTCTGGTGCATGGCATCACATGCTGGCTGGTGGGGCGACGTATTCCACTGCGCCGGGTGGACTTCCGGTGTGCACCACCCCGCCATGGCGCGGACTACGGCCTGTTTTTCGGCGCGCCAGTACGGTTTGATCAGCCGCAAAGCGTTCTGGCGTTTGATGTCGATTTCCTCAAGCTGCCAGCCATCCGGGATGAAAAGGCGCTGAAGGAGTTCTTGCGCCGTGCACCCGCCAATATTCTTGTGCGCTACCGGCATGATGCAGGCCTTGCGGCGCGCGTGCGTGCGCGTTTGCAAGTCGACCCACCGGCAAGTTGGCCTGATGCCGAAACCATGGCCCAGCGTCTGCACATCGCCGCTTCAAGTCTGCGGCGCAAGCTCCGGGAAGAGGGGGAAACCTATCGCGATATCCGCGATGAACTGCGACGCGAACTGGCAATAGAGTGGCTCATCAACAGTTCGCGCGGCGTGGGGGAGATTGCGGCCGATCTCGGCTTCTCCGAACCCAGCGCCTTTCATCGCGCCTTCCGAAAGTGGACGGGGATGCGACCGGGGGCATTTCGTCGGGAAAGACGGTTGGTTCCGGCAGGATGAGAGTTCAGACCATACCTGTCTGGGGTTTTGTCTCTTAGACGGGTGCCATTGGCTAAATCTGCGGTGCGCTGGCGAGCATTGATGGCTCGATAATGGAGCGCATCACGATGGACATCGTTGGCACGGCCGTGGCGGCGTATGGCGCGCCGGTGGTGGTCCTGCTGTGGAGCACTATTTGGCCTCGCACAAATGTTCAAACTGCCCCCGTGTGGGGTGAGCCATGGCTGATGCACCAGAGAGCGGGCCGCGCGCCCGCGTCATGATCGTGATGGAGGATGGCGGGGCATTCCTCGCCATCACTCGCCCCGGGGAATCGGTGGTGCGGGTGCCGCTGTCACAGCGGGATTTGCTGCGGCTGGTGGGGGAGGCGGCGCGGGCGGCTACATGTTCCGCGTCTAGAATCGGCGGCCCCACTGCGATGGGGTGATGCCCATACTGCCGCCGGCGGGGCTTGTTTCTTGGGATATTTCTTGGGCTTGTTTTTGGAGCTAGATCTAAGCCATTGAAAAATGGTGGGCGATACAGGGATTGAACCTGTGACCCCTCCCGTGTGAAGGGAGTGCTCTCCCGCTGAGCTAATCGCCCTCGCGCTTTAGCGAGGTGGGCTGTTTAGAATGGTGATGCAGATGTGTCAAGCCGGCTGCAGCTCAGGTCTGGAAATTCGGCAGATATCCACAATTGGGCTTTTCCTGCTGTCGATGCTGGGTTGGTTGGTAGACCGCCCCAGCATGTGCATTTTTCAGCTCTGAGCAGGCAAGAGCTCCGTCAAGACTGCATTCAATTCGCTGAAATGATGGATCAGCCGATCCGCGCCCAGTTGCGCGGGGGCGATTTCCGTATAGCCGAAGGAGACGGCAATCACCGGGATAGCACCCGCGCGTGCGACTGCGATATCGGTGTGGCTGTCACCCACCATCACGGCCCGTTCCAGCGTGCCACCGGCCGCGGCAATTGTTGCACTCAGAGGCAGCGGGTCCGGCTTGGGCTTGCCATAGGTGTCGCCCCCGGTGATGGCCGCGAAATGTCGGGTCAGATCAAGCGCATCGAGAAGCTTGCGGGCCAGATGTTCCAGCTTGTTGGTGCACACGGTGAGGCGCGCGCCATCGGCGGCCAGTTGCATCAGCGCCTCTTCCATGCCGGGGAAGGGGCGGGAGTCCACTGCAATATGGGCGGTGTAATGGGTGAGAAGAGCCGCATTCAGTTCTTCCAGCTGTGCGGCCTCCATTTGTCTCCCGTTGCTTGAAAAAGCTTCTCGCAAAAGCAGGCGCGCGCCGCCGCTGATATGATTGCGCGCCACGGCCCGGTCCACCGGCGGCAGCCCCAGCGGCGCGATGGTTGCATCCAGCGCGTTCAGCAGGTCCGGGGCGGTGTCCACCAGCGTGCCATCGAGATCAAAAACGATGGTGGAGGGGAGGTGGGTCATGGCGACGATGTCCTCGGATGCGAAAAAGAGGCAGTAGATCAGGCGATGGCATAAATGCTACCGCAATCGCACGCCACCCTTGAGGCGATGATGTGTATGCCGGGCCCGGCAGCTGGCGCGGCGAGAGCAGGACGGAGGCGTTTATGTCATTCCCTTATTCCCCGCATGAGCGGGGCGGCACCAGCCTGTTTCTGATCATTGCCCTGCTGCTGGCCGGCGCGGTCATCGGCTATATTTTCTCCGGTTCGGGCGGGGCGCAGGCGGAGCCAGGGCATGTGTTTGCGGCCCCGCCCTCCGCTGAGGCGAATCGGGTCTATGGTGTCAGCCAGCTGACCGGCGAGGTGAATGTCTGTCAGTTTGAGCGCCCTGAAGGCAATGTTGTCGGCATCACCCGCTGCTTTGGGGCAGGTGAGGGCGCAGGCGCGCAGACCAAGGGCGATTATGCGCTGGTGCCCACCCATTTTGCGGGCGAGACCGGCATCTTCCGGGTGAACCGCGCAACCGGTGAAATGAGCATCTGCTATGTGCGGGATGTGAATACCACTCAAGGTGCATCAGAAACACGGGTATTCTGCACACCGCAGGCGAAATAATGTCTGCCATGGGATAGCTTGTTCCGAAGCCATGTCGGCGCTTGTTCGGCGTCGAGATCGGGTTTAGAGCAACCTAAGGTCAGCGCCTCGCGGGCTGCTGGCCTTCCTGTCCCTTGCGGGGTGGGCATGGTGGTATCAAGAATTCCTGCCCGCGCAATGTGAGGAAGCAGACCATGGCCCCAGCCGAAGACTTCAAGCGCCGCGCCGCCGCCCGTGCACTGGAATATGTGACAGATGGCATGCGTATTGGCCTTGGCACCGGTTCCACCGCCCGCCACTTTGTGGATCTGCTTGCTGAGAAAGTTCATGGTGGCCTGAATGTGGTGGGTGTGCCCACCTCGGAGCAGACCCTGGCGCAGGCCGTGGAATTGTGCATCCCGATCGCGACCCTTGACGAGGTCGGTGAGCTTGATCTGTGCGTGGATGGCGCGGATGAGGTTGGCCCGCAGCTTTCGCTCATCAAGGGCGGTGGCGGTGCATTGCTGCGCGAGAAGATTGTCGCGCGCGCCGCAAAGCAAATGATCGTCATTGCCGACACGTCGAAGAAGGTGGATGTGCTGGGCCGCTTCCCGCTGCCGATCGAGGTGGTTGATTTTGGCCTCACCAGCATCACCCGCAGCGTGAAGGATGCGATTGCCAGTGTTGGTGGTGCGGGGGCTCTCGTGCTGCGCAAGGATCGGGACGGTCATCCTTTCGTCACCGATCAGGGGCACGTCATCCTGGATGCGCATCTTGGTGCCATTCCAGATCCTGTCGCTCTTGCCCGCGCTGTGGCCGAGGTGCCCGGCGTTGTGGAGCACGGTCTTTTCATCGGCCTGGCCACGCAGGTCATTCTGGCCGGTGTCGATGGCATTGTTGTCCTGGATAACCAGGGCTGATTTTCCGCGACTGAACAGTCGTACCTGAACGTATAGATGCTCTTTCTGGAGGATATAATGCCCTCTTTCCGCCGGGTTTCCGGTCTTTTCGCAGCTGCCGCCCTGTCGGCTGCACTTCTTGCCGGCAGCCCGCTTGGGGCCTCAGTTGCCCTCGCGCAGCAGGCCGCCGCTCCGACCACCACACAGGTCGATCTGGCACGCCAGCTTGTTATGGCCAATGGCGAGGCCCGCGCCTTTGATGGCGTCATCGGCAATATCGTTGATGGCGCAGCACTCTCCTTCCTCCAGACCAATCCGGATCTGGTGCAGAATCTGCGTGAGGCCGCGATTGCGGTTCGCCCTGAATTCGAGAAGCGCAACGGTGAGATCATCGACCTGCTGGCCAAGGTCTATGCCCAGCGCTTCACCGAGGCGGAACTGAAGGATGCTCTGGCCTTCTACAGCTCTGCCGTTGGCAAGAAGCTGGTCCAGGAACGCCCAATCATCGTTCAGGAAGCCCTGCGCCAGATTCAGGCTTGGGGTGCAGAGCTGAACGGCGAAGCGGTTGAGCGCGTGCGTGCTGAAATGCGCAAGAAGGGTTTCGATCTCTGATCGACCCAAGGCATGGCCCCGTCGGGCTATGCCTTGAGAGATAAGGCGACATCTTCCCGCCGGGAGATGTCGCCTTTTTTATTGAACCCAACTTGCGAAGCTTCTGAGGTTCCTCAGAGATAACGTCCGGCGCGCTGGAGAACCTCGATCTTGTATCCATCGGGGTCCTGGATGAAGAAGAATGTCGCGATCACCTCACCGCCCGGTGCGAAGTCCACAAGCTTGCCGGGGGCAAGCCCCAGAGCGCTCAGGCGTGCATGTTCGGCCGCCACATCCTCAACCGAAACGGCAAGGTGGCCATAGCCATTGCCCAGATCATAGGGCTCTTTCGCGCCCTTGTTGATGGTGAGTTCCAGTTCAAAAGGCGTTTCCGCATTGGAGAGATAGACCAGCGTGAAGGTTTCGAAATCGAGCCGCTGCGCAATCTCCAGCCCGAAAGCCTGATTGTAGAACGCGACCGATCGGGCTTCATCAAGCACACGGATCATGGAGTGGATCATCTTGGCCATGGGTTTCTCATCTCAGGTCGAGGTGCGGAATGGGCTGTCCCAGATAGCAGGATTCGAGTGTAGCGCGGGGGTTGGGCTGTGCGGCTGAGTGTTCTTCATTCCGGTCGGTTCGGGAGAACATGTGCTGCCCTGCTGGCGATTGCGAGACAACCGGTGCAGGATGGTAGTGCGCGCCGCAGACGCGCGCATGCCCCGAGGAGAAACGACAGTGTCCACTTCGATCTATGATATTCCCGTCAATCGCATCGACGGCACGCCCGCCACGCTGGCGGACTATCGCGGCAAGGTTCTTCTCATCGTGAATGTTGCCTCAAAGTGCGGTCTTACAAAGCAGTATGAGGGCTTGCAGAAGCTGTATGAGGAGAAGAAGGGTCAGGGCCTCGTTATTCTCGGCTTTCCTGCCAACAACTTCAAAGAGCAGGAACCCGGAACGGAGGCCGAGATCGCCAGCTTTTGCTCCACCAATTATGGTGTGACCTTCCCGCTGTTCCAGAAAATATCTGTTATTGGTGAAGATCGTCACCCGCTTTATGATGCGCTGATCGAAGCCCAGCCGAAGGCGCTGGACACCGACGCCTTCCGCGCCCGCCTCTCCGGTCTGGGCATTGCCTTGGGCGGAGAAAATGATGTGCTGTGGAACTTCGAGAAGTTCGTAGTGAGCCGCGACGGCACGGTTGTCGCCCGCCTCTCGCCTGACATTGCTCCCGATGATGCGCGCCTGACGGATGCCATCGACAAGGCTCTGGAAGCCTGAGCACTGCCCATGGAAGCGCCAGTCCTCATGGGCTGGCGCAGGGCAGGGCAGCTGGGGAGGGAGGGGCGTGGTTTTATCCCGCCGGCTTTCTCAGCGGCTCGTGATGAGATTTCGGCACCATAAGCGAGTCTGCCGTAACGGTACCGGCTATGACGTTGCCTGCATCTGGCATAAGACATGAGCCGCCCTGTTGAACGCCCGGATGGGGCCGGAAACAGGTTGCCTCGCAGAGACCTGTTGTATGTTTATGGCCCGCAGGACTGAAGCGTGACCTCTTCTTCCTACATCTCTTTCACTCGTGACTGCTTTGGCTGCCTCCTGTTGCGCGGGAGGCTCTGAGATGGTCGGTCTTGTTGCACTGGCATTGCTGCCTGTCGCGCTTTTGATTGCTCTTGGGCACGCGCTCAAGCGGTCCGGCTTTCTGGGTGAGAGCTTCTGGCCGCAGGCTGAACGCCTGACCTATTATGTGCTTCTGCCGGCACTGTTCCTGCACAGCATGGCGACCGCAGAAATCAGCACGCTTCCCGTATGGGAACTGGCCGTGGTGCTGATCGGCTCTACGCTATTGGTGGCTGCCGGGCTGGTGCTGACGCGCCCCGCCATGCAGATCCAAGGCGATGCCTTTACCTCTGTTTTTCAGGGCGCCATCCGCTTCAACAGCTATATTGGTGTGACGATGGCGGCATGGCTGTTCGGGGGCAGGGGCATTGCGCTTGCGGCCCTGTGCAGCGCGGTGCTGGTGCCACTGGTGAATGTGCTCGCCATTCTGGTCTTTGCCCGTTTCGGCACGGCGCGGCTGAATGTGCGCGGCGTGGTGATGCAGGTGGTGACCAATCCGCTGGTGCTTTCCTGCCTCGGCGGTCTTGCTCTTCAAGCTTTGCATACAAAGCTGCCCGCAGGGCTGGAGCCGGCGCTGAAGTCACTGGGCGCTGCGTCCATGCCGATGGGGCTTTTGTGCGTGGGGGCGGCGCTGCATTTCGGCGCAGCCCGCAGATGGGTGAAGCCGCTGGTCATCTCATCCAGCGTTAAATTCATGGTGCTGCCGGCCGCAACGTTTGTGATCGCAAAAGCGGTGGGTGCCAGCGAAACGACCCTGCTGATCGCGATGCTGTTTCAAACCCTGCCAACAGCTTCGTCGTCATACATTTTGGCCCGTCAACTGGGCGGTGATGCGCCGCTGATGGCCGGCATCACCGCCACCCAGACCGTGCTGGCCGCTCTCGCCATGCCGCTCATTCTGGGCCTGATCGCCGGATGAGGCCCGCATCCGGCAGGTCTCAGTCCCCGAATGTTGCGAAGCGGATGTCTTCTTTCGGCGTAAAGTTCTTCCGCTCCACCTCGAAGGTGGTGGGGCCGGTTTTCTTCAGCCCCTCCATGCACAAGGAGAGAATGGCCTTCGGGTCTTCCTTGTCGATGGTCAGGTGGAAGTTCTCGATCGGCCCCTTCCAGTTGGCGCCGGTGGTGAGCACATAGTCCACTTCCCGCATCACCAGCAGCGGAGACATGTCTGGATGGTCTTTCGCCTTGGCTTTCAGTTCGCGCATCTTGCGGCGCAGGCCGGCATTTCCATCGGCATCCAGGCAATAGGGCTTGAAATCCTCAGAGCGGTCATAACCCTCGGTGACGAAGGATGAGCCCACAATCGGCATATAGCTGTGGTGCACCCGCAAGATCTTGCCGGCCGGGAAAGTCTGCTCCCAGTGGAAGGTGGCCTTCAGCTTCCATGCCGGGCTGATATAGTCCGGGCGGCTTTCGGCTTCTTTCTCATCCACCTCGAACAGCCCGTCGCGCACCAGCTTCATCCACACATCTTGTGGCAGGGCCTTCAGCTTCTCATCCCAGCCGGAGAGGGAACTGTTCGGGGGAATACCGGCGTCCGTCAGCACATCCGTTACATCCCGGCCATCAGCCATGATGGCGCGCTGTTCCAGTTGCGGGTGAACGTCCTTGCCATCAACCACCACCCGGAAGTCGACGAAATTCTCATGCTCGCGCGCGGGAAGGTCCACATTGGAGGCGGTGCCTTGATCCACCAGCGGCAGGGGGAAGGCGACGCGGGTGGTGATGTCGGACTTGCCCTCATTGCGGAACTCATACTGAACCCGCACGGCTTTGGAAGAGAGGAAGAGGTCTTCCTTCGCCATCACAATATCGGGAGAGGTGGTCAGCTCCAGCCCCCCCGCACCCAGCAGGGCGGTGGAATCATTCGCCCGCGCGGGTGTGCCAGACAGGCACAGCAGCACTGTGAGAAGCGAGATGCCTCCCAGCCCGTACACCAGACGCTCTGTCTTGAACCGTTTCATCGACCTGTCCTCAATGTTCGCTCACGCACGCTATCAGCGGCACGCGAAGGCGAAAAGACAGGTGATACAGGCCATCCACGCGGATAATCGGCTTCGGCATTCCTGCCATGGCCTGCCTGCCCTTTTGGAATCGAGCTATTGCGGCTAAAGGAGGCAACAATATTCGCGCTCCTGCCTTGTGAGGCTCGCCCATGACCGCCGATCTCGCCGCCGATCTTGCACGTCTTCCGCTCAGGACACCGTTCTCATCATTGATTTCGGCAGCCAGGTCACTCAGCTCATCGCCCGCCGCGTGCGTGAGGATGGGGTTTATTCCGAGGTCGTGCCGTTTCAGAAGGCGGATGAAGCCATCACCCGCCTCAAGCCCAAGGCCATCATTCTTTCCGGCGGCCCGGCTTCTGTCATTGAAGGCCAGAGCCCACGCGCGCCGGAAGCGGTCTTCACCAGCGGTATGCCGGTGCTGGGCATTTGCTATGGCGAACAGTGCATGGCCGCGCAGCTTGGTGGGCAGGTGGAAGCGGGCCACCACCGTGAATTCGGCCGCGCTGAAGTGACCGTGAAGAAGATTGTGCCGCTGTTTGATGGCGTGTGGCGCGAAGGTGAGCGCCATACCGTATGGATGAGCCATGGCGACCGGGTGACCCGCCTGCCGGAAGGCTTTGAGGTGGTTGCCACTTCCGAGAACGCTCCCTTTGCGGCCATTGCGAACGTGGAACGCGGCTATTATGGCGTGCAGTTCCATCCGGAAGTGGTGCATACGCCCGATGGCGCGCGCCTCATCTCCAATTTCGTGCGGCAGGTTGCTGGCCTGAAGGGCGAGTGGACCATGGGCGCATTCCGCGAGCGCGCCATTGCCCGCATCCGTGAGCAGGTGGGCACCGGGCGGGTGATCTGCGGTCTGTCAGGCGGGGTGGATTCCTCGGTGGCAGCCGTGCTCATCCATGAAGCCATTGGCGACCAGCTCACATGCGTTTTCGTGGACCATGGCCTGATGCGCCATGCGGAGGCCGATGAGGTGGTTTCGCTCTTCCGCGGCCATTATCACATTCCGCTGGTGCATGTAGATGCTTCCGAGATGTTCCTTGGCGCGCTGGCCGGGGTGGAAGACCCGGAAGTGAAGCGCAAGACCATCGGCAAGCTCTTCATCGATGTATTTGAGGAAGAGGCCAAGAAGGTCGGCGGGGCAGAGTTTTTGGCCCAGGGCACGCTTTACCCGGATGTGATTGAAAGCGTTTCCTTCGCGGGCGGGCCCTCTGTCACCATCAAGAGCCACCATAATGTGGGCGGCTTGCCTGAGCGCATGAACATGAAGCTGGTGGAGCCGCTGCGCGACCTGTTCAAGGATGAAGTGCGCGCACTGGGCCGCGAACTGGGCTTGCCGGAAACCTTTGTGGGGCGCCACCCCTTCCCCGGGCCCGGCCTCGCCATCCGCTGCCCCGGCGCGGTGACGCGTGAGAAGATGGATGTGCTGCGCAAGGCCGACGCTATCTATCTGGAAGAAATCCGTGCCGCTGGGCTCTATAATGTGATCTGGCAGGCCTTCGCCGTGCTTCTGCCCGTGCGCACGGTGGGCGTGATGGGCGATGGCCGCACCTATGATAATGTTCTGGCCCTGCGCGCCGTCACCTCTGTGGATGGCATGACAGCGGATTTCTATCCCTATGACATGAATTTCCTGGGCCGTGTGGCCACGCGCATCATCAATGAAGTCAAGGGTGTGAACCGGGTGGTTTATGATGTGACTTCAAAGCCGCCGGGGACGATTGAGTGGGAATAATTCCTGCGTCGCCGATAACCGCCGAAAGTACGAAGTTCTACGACGTAACCCACTGAAAATAAAATAATTTCCTTTCGTCATCTATCGCCGTCTGTCACCGGGCTAGCGTCCCGGTTTGCGGACACGGTGACGGACTGTGGAAGTATTGCGTAACGCCATTTTCGCGAATACCGTCATGGCAACTGAGGTCGTGATGGTATTAAAATTTTTCACCCTAATGCATTTGTAATGATTATTCGGAAAAGTTGACGCTCTCGGCCTCTAAAAGTCGCCTGACGGTATTTTTTTTTGGCTCGGAGGCTCATATGCTCACCGACACAGCTATTCAAGTCGCTGAGAACAAGAGAAAAGCCATACAAGGTGACAGATCGGGTCGGGATGTATGTTCTCGTCTGCGTAACAGGGCTCGATTTCATTTCGTCTAGACTACCGGCTGAACGGCCGACGCGAGACTCTTGTCCTTGGGAAGTATGGGCCCGATGGTATTTCGCTAGCCCGGGCTCGCGAGAAGTGCATAGATGCGCGGCGACTTGTTGCGGAGGGCCTGTCTCCCGCGATAGAGAAGCAACGGGAAAAGCGGCGCATCAAGGAAGCGAAGAGCTTTGGCGAGTTCGGCGAAAAGTGGCTCACTGCCGCCCCGATGGCCGATAGCACGCGGGCGATGCGGTGATCGATCTTGGAGCGGGAGTTGCTCCCGGCATGGCGGTATCGCCTTCTGACGGAGATCACCCCCAACGACCTTCGCGCTCACTGTGGCAAGATCGTCGATCGCGGCGCCCCGGCTACGGCTATCCATGTCCGAGATATCCTGAAGCAAATTTACGGCTTTGCGATTCTGCATGGCGAGAAGGTCGCCAACCCCGCCGACGAGGTTGGCCCTGCTTCGATCGCGACCTTCGTTCCGAAGGATCGCTGCGCTCTCGCCGAGTGAGATCCGCGTGATGCTCAAGCAACTGGAACATGTAGCGACGCTGCCAACGATCCGGCTAGGCATGCGGCTTTTCCTGCTGACGATGGTCCGCAAGAGTGAGTTGCAGGACGCGGTGTGGGACGAGGTCGATTTCGAGAACGCCGTGTGGACTATTCCGAAGGAGCGCATGAAGCGGTCGAAGGCCCACAACGTCTATCTGTCGACCCAGGTGCTCGACATCATGGTCGCACTGAAGACCTGCGCCGGCAACTCAAAGTACCTACTGCCATCGCGGTACGACGCCGACGCGCCGATGTCGCGCGCGACTTTCAACCGCGTGACATATTCGGTGGTTGAAAGGGCGAAGAGCGAGGGGCTGCCGCTGGAGCCGTTCACGGTCCATGATCTGCGGCGTACCGGGTCGACGCTGTTGAATGAGCTTGGCTTCAATAGCGATTGGATCGAAAAATCCCTGGCGCACGAGGACGGGCCAACTGCTGCCGCCGGATTGTTCTCCGAATTTGCATAGTTTCGATCTTTGCCATGCTCAATCTCCTGCGTTGCTGGGGCGATTGAGAATGATAGATGCCAATACTGGAAGCCCCGTCGAACTTCCGTGCGGTCTTTTCGGGCTATAGCGTACACATCGGC
>JAUCBT010000024.1:0-128163 GCA_034676685.1 Xanthobacter sp.
CCATCATTTCTCGCGGCGGGGTGCTGATGCAGGATGCCATCCGATCATGGTGTCTTGGCACACCCACACGATTGATTGCGGGGGGCCGGAATTGAACCGGCCAAAGCTTCGATCACGATGTTGATCTGATCGACGAAGGCCACTCCCTCTTCCCCGCTCTACAATTCTCGCGTGGATTATCTGGGCAGGCAAGTGGTGGTGTGCGCCAAGCGCGCCTGAGGCGATTCGGAGGCCATCAACTGGAAGGCTACCGAGGCGCGGCAGAATCCCTTCCGCAGGCCGCGAAGAAGAAGGTAGTGCCGGTCGGTATGGCCTGATACCGCTGGATCGACCTGAAACTGTCGCAACTGTCGCGGAAGCTGTCGCAACCTAACCAATTGAAAACAAACTATTTGTCGCAATGTCGCAACTGTCGCAGGGGTCAGGAGGCAAATATCTGTTTTTGCCCCTGCCGTGCGGTAGATAGCGTGGGCAATGAGAAGGTGGCGCGAGAGAGCGTAAAAATACCCTTTAATATATTAGAACAAATCATGAACATATATATTTATGTATTCAGATACCTCTAAAGCTCCCCATACCTTCCTTCTTCGCGGTAACTGGCGAGAGCCAATCCGTATGGCAGGCAGCCGCGTCCGGTCAGAGGTGAAAAGAGCGGATGGTTTTTCAGGATTGTCCGGTCAATGTCCGGTCAGCCAATCTGGCGAGGCTTCAAAACGTGACGGACATTTCCGTCTAAGTGATTACCACACATCACTTTTGTGATGGTGGGCGCACTAGGGCTCGAACCTAGGACCCGCTGATTAAGAGTCAGCTGCTCTACCAACTGAGCTATGCGCCCGCCGCTTCTTTTTTGCTTCAAGAACACTTGTGTATTCTGTCTGCTTCGAGAAGTCTGCGTCTTCAGGTTGCCCCGAAGAGGTTGCTCATGTAGCAACTCGTTTTTTCTCTGGCAAGAGGGGTGTGGAGTTTTCCACAGCCCCAATGCAAAAAATCAGCGCGGCTTGTCCTGATCCTTCAGGCTACCGGGAATGATAAGGCTTTCCACGCGCCCGCCCTGGAAGCTGGAAATGCCAGTGATGAGATTCACCACAAGCTTGCGTCCGCGAATGACATTCGGCCCCTGGGTAAGCACCACAGGCGTGCCATCCATGGTCACGGTGTTGGTCTTCATTTCGAAGATGCCGGTCTCGCCGCTGGCAGTCTGGTCCTTGGTGCGGACAACGACGCCGCCTGTCGCCTCCAGCTTGCGTATCTGACCTGATTCCATCGGAGCGCCGGCGGTGGTGGGCTTGGCTGCATCCCCATCATAGTGCACCAGCAAATCCTTGGTCCGCAGGGTGGTATCTCCCTGCTGCACCACCACATTGCCGGAGAAGACCGCCACCTTGTCCTTGTCCCGCACCTCAAGCTTGTCGGCATTGATGCGCACGGGTTCATCACGATTCTGGGCGAAGCCCTGAAGGGCGTTGGGCACATTGCGTCCCTGCTGGGCGGAAGCCGGGGTCACGGCCACAAGGCAGGCCAGGGTTGCCGCGAGGGCCATCGCGCCATTGAAGGGGGAGGTGCTCATCGGAATGGACCTGGTTTTGGAGTTGGAAGAGGGGCGAAGGCGGCCGGAAGAGCGGTTATCTGAAGTGCCGGCTTGCGTGGGGGAAGCGGAACCTGCGCTGTCGGAAGGGGGCCTTCCGGAGCATCGTTGATATCCGCAGCAACAGGGGATGTGGCTGACGAGGGGACGGGTTCGTCAGCTTGTAAACCGTCCTCATTCCCGGCGGGTGCGGAAAGGGTTGAAGCCAGTTGCTGAGGGAGAGGAGATGACTGAACCGCAGCACCCTGGTCCGAAGCGGGGGGTAAAGCCGGCGCAACCGGGGGCGCGGATTGCGACCCTACTGCTGATGGCGTTTGAGCTGGTGTTGTCCCATCCGGGGCGGCGGGGCTGTTCCCATCTCGGGCCGCAGCGGCGTTACGGAGCTGGGCGGGAAGGAAGTCGACCTGAACATTGCCGTTGAAAACGGCTTTGTCCCCACTTTCGGTCACGGTCAGCGAATCAGACACGATTTTTGAATCGTGCAGCGTGAAGACAACCGGATTTTTAGTGTCGAGCGAGCCCTTCTTCACATCAATCGTGGCATCCTTGAGTGTGCCGGCGTAGCCGCCATCCATGGCCACCTTGATGCCTTCAGTCAGATTGATGATCTGGCTCTTGATATTCACACGGCCTTTTTTGGCCTCGACTTCAGCCCACTTCTTGTCGGCAAGATCCATGCGGGCATCGATCACGCTTAGAAAAAGCACGTCCGGCTGTTTGAGGTCCTGAGAGGCGAGTTGTGCATTGACGCTGTATGCACGTCCGTCCTCAGTGAAGCCGGACAAATGCGGCTCCTGCATGCTCAATTGCGAGCCGGAAAGGCTGAGACGGCCAAGGTCGACCGGCAATGCCACATCCAGCTTCAACTGCGAGAGCACAGCGCTCGCGCCAATGGCCAGAGCTGCCACAATGATACCAGCAGGCAGGAGCCACTTGATCCAGCGCACGCGCGCGCTATGGCGGGCCGCGGCCTTGAAGTCAGGCTGCGCGCGGGAGGTGAAGCGGGAATCCGCTTCCGGTTTATCGAGATTTTCTGGCGGCACGTGTCGGTTCATTACCCCATTCCGATGGCCAATGCATGCCGGATAGCTCCGGCCGCATCGTGTGCTGGCAACAGAGTTGCCTGCACCTTGCGCCCCGGGCGTCAACTTGTCCGAAACCCCTGCCGGGTGCAAGAGCGGGTTTCAGTGGCGTGTTTCTGTCGGGCCTGAACGAGCCATCATAAGCCACGCCTCAGATGGTTCGCATGCGCCTGAAAAGCAAGGTCGCCGAAAGACGAAGATCAGCGTTCACAGGCCCTCCAGCAGCCTTTCCAGATAATCCAGCTCCTGCTGTGGGCGGCCCGCGTCTTCAAGACGGCGCCGCAATTCTTCCAGAACACGCCGGGCGCGCTGGGCATCCAGTTCATCTGGCACCTTTACGGTGAAGTCATCACCAGAGCCTTGCTGGCCGCCTTGCGGGCGTCCCATCGGGTCGGTGCGGCCGGCACTGCCGCCGCCCTGCTGGCCTTGCTGTCCTTGTGCAAGCGCCTGCGCGCCACGCCTCAGGGCCTGAAGCGCGCGCCCTTCGGCTTCTAGCGCGCCGCGCCCGTCGCCTTCACCCAGCGCATCATCGGCATCCTGCATGGCCCGGTTGGCGTGGTCCAGCGCTTCGCCGGCCTGCTCCATCGCCTCTCGCTTCTTTTCCGCTTCGCCTTCATCCGCACCGGGGGCCTGCTGCTGGCGGCGCAGGGCCTGTTGCATCCGGTCCAGTTGTTCACGCAGCTTCTGCTGATCCTGCTGAAGCTGCTCGAAACTGTCGTTCTGGCCTTCACCCTGTTCGGTTTGCTGTTCCTGGTTGCGACGTTGCTCGCGCCAAGTGCGATCCCGCAGCTTCTGCTGCTCCTGAATCATCCTGCCCAGTTCGCCCTGCTGCTGGCCCTGTTGGTTGCCGGCCTGCGGCGTGCCGGAACGTAGGGCTTCCATCATCGCCTGCAACTGGTCCAGCAACTGGCGCGCGGCTTCTCGATTGCCGGAGCGGGCGAGATTCTCCATCTGCTCCAGCATGCGCTGAAGCTCCTGCGGGGTGACGACCCGGGTGTTCTGGTCCAGCGGACGGTCCATGTTGCTCTGCTGCTGGGCCTGCCGTGAAAGCTGGCTGAGCATGCGGGCCATGGCCTGGCGCAAATCGTCGGTGAGGCGGGCGATCTCCTCATCGCTTGCCCCGCGCTCCAGCGCCTCGCGTAGCGCATCCTGTGCGGCCTTGAGGGCGCGTTCTGCGTCCGAGAGGCGGCCATCCTCGATCTGCACCGCCACATCCCACAGATAATCCACCAGCTCGCGCAAATCCTCATTGTTGCGGGCGCGCTGGGCGCGGGCCAGAGCCGTGCGCAGGCCCAGATATTCGCCGGATGAGGGCTCGAAACGGTCCGGCGCGGTGCTCAGCGCAGTCAGTACCGCCACAAGGCGACGGCGGCTGTACGGGTCCAGCGCCAGACGGCGGCGCTCATCAATCAGCGCGCGGGCCATGGGCTGGGTAAAGCGGCGCTCCGGCAGGGTGATGACCTTGGCCTCGCTCAATGCCTCCTGCGCGGCCTCATCGCGTGCGGTCAGGGTGATCTTCACCTTCGCACCAGCCCATGGATGGGTGGTGAGGTCCTTGTTCATCTGTACTGATCCTGTTCGCCCACCCGGCGGCAGGGTCAGGGCGAAGTCTGGCGGCTCGACCAGCGGCTTTTCCGGCATCTCGGGCGGCGTGGAGTCGGGGCGTGGGAAAAGCGGAGGTTCGGGCGGCAGGGTGGCGAAGCGGGCATAGGCTTCCTTCACCCCGAAATCATCCTCGACACGATAGGCAAGCGCGAGCGCATTGCGCGGGCCGGGGCCGGGTGGCTTCAGGAAGCTGATGGCTGGCGGCAGGTCCGGGCTTGCACGGAAACGCCATGTCAGGGTCTGCCGGTTGGGCGTGCGTAGGGTCACGGCCCCTTCGCCGGTGATTGAAAAGCGCAGTTCTCCGTCTGCGGGCGGGGTGGCCTTTTCGCCATCCTCGGGCAGGGCGATGACGATCTGTCCGGTGAGGCGGGCGGATGATGCATCCAGCCCGGTGCCGCGCACCACCAGTACGCTGCCTTCGGGCACCTCCAGCACGGTGCTCATGGCCTCCTCTGAGGGGGGCGGTGTATCCGGGCGCAGGCCGGGCAGCACGATGGGGGGGCGGCCCGTATAGCGTGGCGGGTCCACCCAGACATCGAGCCGGTATGGTGCGGGGGTGGTCAGTGCCTGCCAGTCAAACGCCGCGCGGATGCGGGCCAGATGATCGCCCGGGGCCATGAAGAAGGTCGCGACCAGCGCCAGCCCCACCAGCGCGCGCAGGGCATAGGGATCGCGCTTCGCCATCATGGGCTGCGCCGGGCCGGCGCGCAGGCGGTGGGCAATACCGCGTGCCCGCAGCAAATGCGCGCGCCAAAGCGCCGCGGAAACCGGGTCGTCTGGGCGGGTTGCAAGCTGGTCGTCCAGCGCGGTCGCCGGACGGTGGGAAAAAGGGCTGTGCGCATCCAGCCGCGCCAGTGCATCGTCGCGGCTCGGCAGACGCAGCCTGACCAGTGGACCTGCCGCCAGCGCCAGCCCCGCGATGAAGGCCAGCACGCCGATGATGCGCGCAAAGCCGGGGAGTGCTTCCCACAAACCGAGGAAGGAGATGGCGAGAAATGCCATGACCACCGTGGCCATGCCCGCCAGCGCCGGCCATGTTCTCTCCCACAGCAGCACGGCCCGCGCGCGCGCAACGGCGCGATCCAGCACCATGCGGGCATGCAGTTCCGCCTCGGGGCGGGGTTGGGAGGGCAGGGTCACGCTGTCTTCATCCCCGTCGGTTCATCTGGAATGCCACTTCGTCTCACGGTGTCGAAGAAACGCCCCACCATCTTGATTTTCTGCATGGTCCTGCCGTGAGCCGATGCCCACTTCGCCTGAAAATGCTCCGCCGCATTCCGGCTGAACCTGCACGGGAAGTCAAAGCCTGTTGCACCCGCACCTGTATAACGATGGTCAGGATACATGTGCCGGATCATTCAGACACAGCCGGATGAAAAAACTGCAACCACAAGCGCAGGGCAGCGCACCCGTGAGGACCATTGGTCTGCAAGGTGAGGCAGATGGCGGACCTTTCTGCCTGTTCTGGCTGTCCCGGTTCGGCACGCGCGGTTTCATCCTTGCTCTGTACATTGTGGGAGGCGTTTCAGCGCGCCGTCCCGGCCTCTACCCCGTTTCCGCTATCGGCCAGCAGGCCGATGGCCTCCGGTGAGAGCGAGAGAAAGGCAAGCGTGGCGCAGATATGCGGCGGCAAAGCGGCGCTCACGATTACCGGCGGCTTGTTGCTGGTGATCGGCACTTCCACCTTGCGGGCATGCAGATGCAGGCGCGGGCCACCGGGCAGGCGCGAGGCCCCGCCATAGATCGCATCGCCCAGAATCGGGCAGCCAAGATGGGCCAGATGGGCGCGCAACTGGTGGGTGCGGCCGGTGCGTGGCCAAAGGGCGACCACGCTCAGCCCTGCCGGACCTTCTCCCCGGTGGAGGACGCGATAATCGGTGATGGCCTCCTGTGCGCCCGCCGTGCCCTTGGTCACGGTCTGCATCCACCAGCCGCGATGGGGCGAGCGTTTGGCGAGGGGCTGGTCGATGCGGCCGGCATCTTCCTTCGGTGCGCCTTGCGTCACCGCGAGATAGGTCTTCTGCACCGCGCCTGAGGCGAACAGCTTGCCCAGCAGCGCCAGCGCCTTGGCATGGCGCCCCAGCACGAGACAGCCGGAGGTGTCCTTATCCAGTCGGTGGGCCAGTTCCGGCGTCCGAGGCAAGCCGAAGCGCAGGCCCTCCAGATGGTCGGTCAGCGTTTCGCCGCCCTTCGGCCCGGCATGAACCGGAAGGCCGGAGGGCTTGTTGATGATGAGCATCAGCGCGTCCCGGTGCAGCAACTCCAGTACCGGTGCGGCATCAGAGGGGGCGGGTGCGTTCGGATCGGGAGAGGGCATGATGGTGCAACTCGGCGGAGGATGAGGAAAAGCAGCAGAAGATGATCCGGGACAGGCCGCCCTTGTCCGGGCTGGCCTGTTCAAGTGCGTCAAGAACGGTATCCACCACCAGCGGTGCGGCGCGCTCGGGTGGGAAGCCATAGATGCCGGTGGAGATGGCCGGAAAGGCGATGGAGGTGAGGTTTTGCTCGGCCGCAAGCCGCAGGCTCTGGCGATAGCAGGCCGCCAGCAGAGCATCCTCATCCGCGCCGCCGCCCATCCAGATGGGGCCGACCGTATGGATGGCATGGCTTGCGGGCAAGGCGAAGCCGGGCGTGAGGCGCGCCTCACCCGTGGGGCAACCGCCCAATGTGCGGCAGAACGCCAGAAGCTCCGGCCCCGCTGCCTGATGGATCGCACCATCCACGCCGCCGCCGCCCAGCAATGAGCTGTTGGCGGCATTCACGATGGCATCCACATCCAGCCGGGTGATATCGCCCAGCCGCACTTCAAGCCGGACCGGGCCGAACCCGAACGCCGGTTCCAGAAGAGAGGGGGAGGGCGCGCTCATCGGGGTGTGTCCGCCATATGGCCAGTGTGGATCATGAGGCACGTCATACGCTTTCCCTATTTCATGTGGTAGCGTGATCGCCCAATTTGATAGCTCAGGATTGTTCGAGATGGCGCATACACGGAAGAATGAACGTCGGGTGCTTAGCCATGACGAACTGGAGTTTGTGGACAATACCCGTCATCCGGCTCTGACCGAGTTGTCCGATGATGCTCTGCATCTTCTTGTCACCAATCTGCGCGAGCGCCGTGACCGGGCTTTGAGCATCGCCAATGCGCAGCGCCGGGCCCTGCGCGGCAAGGGCGGCGTGGGCAAGACCACCTATGACAAGGCCGATCTTGGCAACCGCCAGAAGGCCTCGGTGCTGACCGATGCGCTCACCCGCGCGCGCCGCGAAGCCAGCCGTCGCAAGACCGAGAATGCCCGTGCCGAGCTGATGGAAAACGCCCATCGCGCACTGGAGCTGAAGCGCAATGCGAAGCTGGCGACCCGCCCCGCCACCCTGCCACGCCCCAACAAGGGCATGCGCAAGAACGAGAACAGCAAGGCAAAGCGCATCGGTTCGGCGAATGAAGCCGGCCGTGTGTCGCAGTTCGTGGCTGTAGCGCAGGCCAAGAAGGATGCGCGCGTCTGATACAGGCTTGATCGTCGTTTCAGGGCGGGACATCGCTTTTGCCCTGAACGACGTTTCCGGTCTCTGATTTTGAACACCCGTCCCGAGCAACTCGGGGCGGGTTTGTTTTTAGGGCATTGCCGTAAGGCGTGGGCATGGGTTGCCTGAAGCAAATGCAACCACATCAAGATGGGAGAACACGCCCCCATCTTGGAAAACGGGGGCGTGTTCTGGCCTTAGTGTCCACCCAGCACCAGAACCTGTACGGGCAGAACGAGGGCCTGAAGGCGCAGCAGCAGCGCATGCACCAGCGCCACCGTATCCACCACATGCAGATAGAAGGCGTGGAAGAAGCCAAGGCCTCCCTTCTCCAAAACCTCATGGTTGCTGGTATAGGCATTGGCGATGCAGCTGGAGCCCGGCGGCACACCATCCAGCCCGCCCGCATAGAGCGGCTCAAGGAAGACGGTGAGGGTGCCGGGCACCTGCGTCTGTTGGGCATCAATCAACTGCTCGCTCGCGCGGATCTGCCCGGCAGCGATATGGTCCTGCACGCTGGCGACCACCATGGGGATGATGGTGAAGGGCTTCGAGAGGCAGGTGGCCTCCGCGATCATGCCCGGCTTCATCACCTGTGCCTCGATCTGCCCGAAGCCTGCGACCAGTCGCTCACGACCCGCGCCATCGGGGATCAGCAGGCCGGCCGGGCGCATCATCGGGTTCACCAGATCGCCCACCCGCAGGGTGAACTGCTCCACCTGTCCGTCAATGCCGGCGCGAACGATGGTTTTGGCCAGTTCCGCCTGAGCTTGGGTGAGGGTGGCTTCAGCCGTTGCCTTCTCGGCGGGAAGGAGCCGCTCAAGGCGGGTCTTCGTCCCGTCCATGGTGGCCTGCGCGGCGGCAAGTGTACCCTCGTGACCATCCACCACCACTTGTAGCCGTTCGATGTCGCGACGGGCCACCACATCCGGGTTGCGTGAATTGAGCTGCTGCTTCGTGCTGAGCTCATCCTTTGCCTGTTGCAGCATCTGGCCGGCCTGCGTCACCTGACCCTTCGCCGCCGCAATGTCGGATTCTGCCACCAGCATGGCGGCATCGATCTCCTGAATGCGGCGCTGGGCGACATCCACCGCCGCGCGCTGGGTTGTATCATCCAGCCGCAGCAGGGGCTGGCCTTTCTGCACATGATCGCTGAGGCCGACATAGACCTCCGACACCCGCCCAATGGTTTCTGGCAGGACCGAGACGGTGCGGAACGAGGCCGTGACATTATGGGTGGTGGGGTGATTGTAGAAGATGACAGTGATGAGCGCGACGGTCAGGATCACGCAAGCCGTAATGCCCCAGCGCAGCTCGAACCAAACGGAATAGAGCGTGATCTCATGGCCGAACCGCTTGCCCTGCCGGTATCGGCGGTAGAGATAATCCGGCAGCACGGTGAGCAGGGAACAGAGCAGCAGCTCAAGCATGGGAGATCCCTCCAGCCGGGTGCGCGGGTGCTTCCTTGTGCGGCGATGTCACTGGCTGTCCGGCCGAAGGCATGGGCGGGGGCGGACCATCCGGCAGCTCGGGGGGTATCTCCGTTTGGGGCGGCATTCCGGCCATGCGCTCGGCAGCTTTGGCGATGCGGTTCATGGGCGAGAGGAAGTCCGGCACATCCACCAGCGCCAGCAGCAGGCCAATCACCCAGAAGACATTGTTGTGCGTGAATAGCGCCAGCAGGCACAGGACCGCCACAATCTCGAACTGAAGCTTCTGCCCCTTATGCGCCATGCGCTCGGGCAGCGAATGCAGGTGCAGGAACAGCACGCCCGCCCCGAACACGGCACCGACCAGCACGATCGCGCCGACCAGCATCAGCACATCGGTGCTACCCGGCGGCGTAATGAAAAAGGGCAAAGGCCCGTGGGCTGCCGGGTTCAACGCTGGTGTCATGATGTCATGCTCCCCTGCATGCGCATATTCGGGAATGAGGCCTTGTTTCCCAGAAATGCAGCTATATGGCTTGCACTTGCAACGGGTTTATCTGCGGCGATGGCTCTGGGGAGTAGTTAGATCCGCATGTGATATGCGTGATGCATTTATCGGTTGCTGTCTGACGCGCCCGCGCAAGGGGCAAGCCGTCACACGTCTGGTCACGGAGCGGTCGTCATGCCGGTATCGACAGGCGGATGGAGCGCGAAGCGCCGCATAAAGGGGGGCAGCGGGCGGCCCGCCTGCTCATGGCGTTCCGTCCTTATTTCAAACCGCGGGCCTGTTCTCATGCCGCGTTGTTTGTCACACGGGCACAAGGCCGAGTTTCACGATTGTTGGCCAACCCTAATCGTCGGCCAACTCATCGCGCAGGTTCACGGTGGAGCGTGCGCCGATATCGTCGAAATGGGCTTCCAGGAAGGTATTGGCAGCCTCGCGCCCCATATCCCTTAGATGCTGTAGGAAGGGCCATTCGGCATTCAGCTTGGAGGTGACGTCCAGATCCTCGAATGCCCCGTCGCCGCCGATGCGGTGCAGGTGTACGGGCCGGAAAGCAGCATGGTGGCGGGCACGACGGCTGAGAAAGCCCGCATCGCTCATCAGGGCTGCACGGTCGATGGCGCGCATCTGCGCTACGAGTGAGGCATTGAAGGTGATCTCGTTGATGCGGGTCTGAATTTCCATCGCCGTGCGCGGCGTGGTGCGACGCACCACCGGATTGATCTGCACCAGCAAAATGTCGTTGCTCTCCGCCTCCTCATAAAGAGGCAGGAGTGGCGGGTTGCCCATATAGCCGCCATCCCAGTAGGGCACGTCGTCGATTTCGACAGCCTGAAACAGGAAGGGCAGGCAGGCCGAGGCCATCACCGCATCGGCGGTCATTTCATCATGCCTGAAGATGCGGGCGCGGCCGGTATGCACATTGGTGGCCGAGATGAAGAGCTTCACCGGCGACTGGCGAATGGCCTCAAAATCCGCATGCGCTTCTACGATCTCACGCAGCGGATTGATGTTCAGCGGGTTGAAATCATAAGGAGAGAAGAAGCGCGAGGCGACCTCAAGCGCCATATAAGCGGGGCTGCGCGCCAGAGACCAGCTGCCCATCAGCCGGTCGAAAACCGTGCGCTGGATCGGTGACATCCGCCCGTCGCGCGAGACATCGCGCCAGAACTGGGTGAGCGCGTGGCGGGTCTCTTCCCTGTCGCCCTTCGCAAGGCCGGAGGCCAGCACGATGGCATTCATGGCTCCGGCGCTGGTGCCGGAAATGCCGGTGATGCTGATCCTGTCATCCTGGAGGATGCGGTCCAGCACGCCCCAGGTGAATGCGCCATGCGCACCCCCGCCCTGAAGCGCGAGGCTGATGGGCTTTGCCCCCGATATGCGGGAACTGGACTGCGTGCCGGCGCGGGTCATGAACCAGCCTCCTGCTTTGCCAGGTTTTTTTGGCCCGGCTTGGTTGTCCCGCCAGGCGGCTGCCAGGCGGGACCAGATTTTCATCGGGCGGCGTCTGCCGACCTGTCCTCAATCACTCGGCGACCCAGCCGCCATCGATCTGCTGCATGGAGCCGGTGATGGAACGCGCATCATCCGAAGCGAGGAACACGGCCAGTGCGGCCACTTCCTCAACCGTGATGAATTCCTTGGTCGGCTGGGCAGCGAGAATCACGTCCTTCTTCACCTGCTCCTCGGTCATGCCGCGGGCCTTGGCGGTGTCGGGAATCTGCTTCTCAACCAGCGGGGTCCATACATAGCCGGGGCAGATGGCATTGACGGTGATGCCGTCCTGCGCGGTCTCGAGTGCAGCGGTCTTGGTCAGGCCGGCGATGCCGTGCTTGGCAGCGACATAAGCCGACTTGAAGGGCGAAGCCACCAGCGCATGGGCGGAGGCGGTGTTGATGATGCGGCCCCACTTGCGTGCCTTCATGCCGGGGATGGCGGCGCGCATGGCAAAGAAAGCCGACGACAGATTGATCGCAATGATCTTGTTCCAGGTGTCGATCGGGAAAGTCTCGATCGGCTCAACGTGCTGGATGCCGGCATTGTTGACGAGAATATCGCAGGAGCCGAGCTCGGTCTCGGCCAGCTTGACCATGCCGGCGATTTCTTCGGCGTCCAGCATGTTGGCGGGGGAATAGAGCGCCTTGACGCCGAATTCGCTCTCGATCTTGGTGCGCTCGGCTTCGATGGCCGCCGCATCGCCCAGACCGTTGATCACCACATTCGCACCCTTCGCCGCAAATGCGCGGGCGTAGGCAAGACCGATCCCGCTGGTGGAACCGGTAATGACGGCAACCTTACCTTTGAACATGGCTTTTCCCCACGTGAGCGTTTTCGACCCAGCACAATTGCGGTGGATCTGATGTAGCGGAGCGATATGACGCTGCGATCACGCCAAATATTGGATGGTGCAATCATAAGGCGAAAGGTTTCGTCCGCCAGCGCGAGATTGCCCCGTTGGCGGGTGGCGTGCAACCTCACTGCTGAGGTAATCTTGTGGGGTTGCGCCGTGCCGTTGCGTCATGGTGAACATGGCAGGCATGTGGCCCACCGCCCGTGCCGCGTTCGCAGAGCGAGGTTTCGCAGGTGAAAGTTCCAGAGCGGGCTCCCGCACCGCATCCGCACGATCATGACCATGCCCAGTGCATTGATGGCACCATGACGCGGATCGAGCAGATCTGTGCCGACAAGGGGCTGCGTCTGACCCCGCTGCGGCGCAAGGTGGCGCGGTTGCTGGCTGATACCCATAGCCCTCTCGGCGCCTATGAAATCGTGGAACGGCTGGCCGCCGATGGTGAGCAGACGCCGCCCATGTCGGTTTACCGGGTGCTGGATTTTCTGGTGGCCGAGGGGTTGGCCCATCGCATCGAGAGCCGGAATGCCTATCTCGCCTGTGTCCACCCGCATGGCGATGAGGACGTGGTGGTGTTCCTTATCTGCGAGCAGTGCGGACTGACGCAGGAGGTCTCATCCCATGCGGTGGGACGGGATCTGGCATGGGCCTCACGGGCCGTGGGCTTCACCCCTCGCCAGCGCGTTCTGGAAATCGCAGGGGCCTGTGCCCGTTGTCGTGATGCCGGGGAAGAGGATGAGACGGCAGGTGTGCCGATGGATTCAAAGGCGGCAGGAAAAGCGGGAAAGGGCTGAGACGTGGTGACGGCCCATCATCTGCCTGTGTTTCCCTATGCGGAGGCAGTTGGGATGGCATGACCGGGTGCTTGGATGCTGTCTGGATTGGTCAGCTATTCCGCTTTCCGGTCCATTTTCCGCTTTCCCGACCACAGGAGGAGGGCTTTTACCTGACCTCCTGAGAAGCGGGTCGACGTTCCGCATCTGCTCCCGCCGGCTCTTTTCGTGCGATCGACCCTGTGTGACCGGAATAAAAAGATCTCATGCAGGGCAGGGCCGATGGCCCGCTCCTCGCCCCAGCGGGGCTGCGGCCCGCCTGCGCTTTGTACCAGACAGCAACTGAAACCCGTTCGAACGTGCTGGACAATCTGGCCAGAGAAAGCCTCTCGCAGACATGAGGCCGTTGGTATCATCGTATCCGCCCGGTTTTCCGGCTGTCCAACGCACATGGCATGGTGCGTGCGAGACGCAGAAGGGCGGCATGCCGGGCCGGGTCATAATGCAGAGATTGATTCATGGCCGCCTTGCGCACCTCGCGAAGAGCACGTGCGATTTCTGTTGGGCCGGTGATAAAGTGACCGAGCAGGGCCGTGTGTTCACCCACCGCCTGTTCCCTGTCCGAGCATCGAAAGGCGCGGACGGGGCGATGGGTGCTGCGATTCCGGCGCTGGGTGTGTTGCGGATTCTGGCTGTCCGCGCGGGTTGCGATGGATGACTGGGCCCGATGTGGCGACATGATGCGCTCCTTGAAAGCGCCATGCTGGGCTGCTGTGACGGGTGGGGGATAAATTCCTTTTTCGATTTTTCATCCCGTTTCGTTTTAAATTCTATATGCAATTGATTTTTATGATATAATTTTGATTATATCGGGGACGCTCGACATGGCCATGGCATGCTTCCTGTCCCCCGACTGTTGGTATTGAGGGAAGATGTGTTAGGAATAAAAACCTAACGAGGGTCTTCTCCCATGCTTCAGGATCATGCCGCCCGCGCCGGGAGCGATATCTCTTCTGATGTCGCCCTTCCTTTCAAGGCTCATGAGATTGCGAGGGGAGAGGATGCTGCCGGTTGCCTGTCATGCCGTGCGGCTGTCAGCGTGGTGGCGGCGGAATGTGGGCTGACCATCGAAATCCTGCTGACGCATCATCGTTCAACAGCGCCGGTGGCGCAGGCGCGGCAGCTGGCCATGTATCTGGCCCATGTGGCGCTCGGCCTGCCACAGACCGAGGTGGCGCGCGCTTTCCGGCGTGATCGGACCACCGTGGCCCATGCCTGCCGGCGGATCGAGGATTTGCGCGACCGAACCGCTTTCGACGAGGAGGTGAGCCGGCTGGAACATTGCGTACGCTGGATTGTGAAGGGCTGAACCGATGAACAGAACCTCCCCCTCTCTGCCTCAGGTTTCGGGTTCCGCACGCTCTTCGGCAAAACGTCGGCAGAGCGGACGGAGCGAGAGCGCGGTGGCGCAGCGCAATCTGTGTGAGAGTCCGCTGGGCTGGCTGGCCCGCCGTAAAGGTCGCGATGGGCTGCCCATGGTGAATGAGGTGCAACTGGCGGCCGGTGAGCGTCTGCGCGCCGAATTCACCCGCGCCGGCCTGACGCCACAAATCACCAGCCGTTGGTTACCTTTGCCGCATGGCGGTGGTGCGGGCGGGCCGGAGGCATTCACGGATATGGTGCTGGCCGCAAAACAGCGTCTGAACGCAGCACTTACTGTGGTGGGGCCGGAATTGTCCGGCGTTTTGCTGGATGTGTGCTGCTTCCTCAAGGGGCTGGAGCAGGTGGAGGGCGAACGCCTCTGGCCGGCTCGCACCGCCAAGGTGGTGCTGTGTTTGGCGCTGGATCGGTTGGCAAGCCATTATGGCTGAAGCAACGTGGCCTCTGGCCCGGTGCGGGCGCGGATGCGGGCATGGCAGGGGGATTCAGGGGCCGGGCAGGCTGAAGAGACATGAGACGCTGGCGGCTGGGGCATTGCTCTATTTTACAGTATCGGAGAAACGCCCCGGGTTTTGATTGGTCGTGTTTTTTGCTCAAAAATGATCTGTCGCACCGGATGCATGGGCGAAAACCTGCAAGGCGCCTCTTGAGACGCGCCTTGCACATGTTCAGCAGTTATTCGGCTGATGTCCTTGCCGGGATCAGGGCTGGCATTGGCACAAGGCCGCGCCGATCTTGCCCTGAGATGCCGCATCCAAGGCAGCATTCTCGCCACGATAAAAGCGCTGGGGGCTTTGCAGGTCTGTCTGGTCCCACGCGATGAGGGTGCATGAGGGGCTGGTTTTCACCGAGCGGATATTGTTCAGCCAGCTTGCATCAAAGAAAACACGTTGTGCGCCCGTGCCGGAAACATTCTTCGCGGCATCCGTCTCCGGCTGGAAGCGCAGCATGTCATTGGCAATGATGAGGCCTTGCGTACCCTGGAAGCCGGCTTGTGTGAAAATCTCGCAATGCGGTGCAGGATCGGGAGCCGTGGTTGCAGCCACAACGGTTTTGCCCGGATCCAGCGGCAGCATTGAGCCGATTTCGGCCTCTTCTGTCTGCTTGTTGAAAATGCAGACCGTCCGTGAAACCTGATCTGCCCCCTGTTCCTTGCCCGTCAGAATGGCGATTCCATATTTCTCGGAACCGAAGGGGTCGACCTGAACATGTGAGACAGTCATGGTACCGCTGGCGGCAGCCGTGCACTTGGCACGAACGGCATCTTGAAACTCTTCCCATGCATCTGGGCTGGAGGCATGTGCCGCGCTGAGGCCGGAGAGGAGAGCGAGTGTCATGCCGGCCATGAGGGCGGGTGACAGGAAACGCTGAGCGCGTGACGGCATTTTCGAATTCCCGGTTTTGAACCCGCACAGGGCAGAGATGCTCAATCCGGTTTTCTATACACAAATATAGTCTGCGCGACAGACGCAGCTTCAAGGTGACTCTGGTGCATGACTTCGCACCCTCAAGAACTTTGCATGTCCGCGCTCTTGTGCGTGGCAAGCTGTCTTGCGTCCCGCTTCGGCTTCCCTGTGAGCGCGCGCACCAGACGATAGCCCAAAAGCAGCAGGGTGACGCCTGCATAGAAAATAGCTTCCCCGTCCATCACCTTCAGCGACAGGGCATAATGCAGCATGCCGGCCAGCAGGGCGACATAAGCCAGCCGGTGCAGGGTCTGCCAGTTTTTGCCCATCTTGCGGATGGCCCAGCGGTTGGAGGTGAGCGCCAGCGGGGCCAGCGCCACCAGTGCACCCATGCCCAGCATGATGTAGGGCCGGCGTGTGAGGTCTTCCGCGATGGCGGCAAGGTTCTGGCCGCGATCCAGCAGCAGATAGACGCTCACATGGGCCAGCACATACCAGAACGCCAGAAGTCCCAGCGCCCGTCGCCATGGGATGAGATTGACGCCGACAAGCTGGCGCAATGGCGTGACGGCAAGGCTCAGGCACAAAAAGCGCAGGGCCCACAAGCCGAGCATATGCTCGAACACCCGCACTGGATCTCCGATGATCTGCCCGCTTGCACCCAGATAAAAACCCCAGAGGCCGGGCGCGAAACCCAGTGCATAGAGCAGCCAGATGGAAGCTGTACGCTGGCGCGAGCTAAGGCGGGGCAGATTCATGAGGGGCTCGAAATTGGGGGCTGCTCAGAAATTGGCCTTCAGGTCCATGCCGGAATAAAGGTGCGCCACCTCCGCGCCATAACCATTGAAGGGCAGGGTGTCGCGCTGTCCGGAATTGGCGAAGAACCCGCCTCCGCCGATGCGTCGCTCACTGGCCTGGCTCCAGCGCGGGTGGTCCACTGCCGGGTTTACATTGGCATAGAAGCCGTATTCTTCCGGTTGCATCAGGTTCCAGCTCGTGGGTGGCTGCTGTTCGGTGAGAGTGATGCGGGTGATGGATTTGATGCCCTTGAACCCATATTTCCACGGCACCACAAGGCGGATGGGCGCGCCATTCTGGTTTTCCAGCGTCTCGCCATAAAGTCCGGTGGCCAGCAAGGTGAGGGGATGGCGGGCTTCATCCAGCCGCAGGCCTTCCACATAGGGCCATGCCATGGGTTGGAAAAAGCCGCGCTGGCCGGGCATCTGTTCGGGCCGTTTCACGCCGGTGAAGGCGACATATTTCGCGCTGCCCAGCGGCTCCACCTTCTCAAGCAGAGTATTCAGTGTGAAGCCGGCCCATGGAATCACCATGGACCAGGCTTCCACGCAGCGCATGCGATAGATGCGCTCTTCCTGCGGCAGGGCGGTCAGCGCCGTGATGTCGAATGTCTGCGGTTTGGCAACCAGCCCATCTATCGTCACCGTCCAGGGTTCCTGCTTGAAATCGCCGGAGCGGTTGAGCGGGTCGCTCTTGCCGGTGCCGAATTCGTAGAAATTATTGTAGGAGGTCACCGTCTCCTTCGGGGTCAGCGGCTCGGATGTTCCGAACGGGCCGGGCGTGGTCGCCAGCTTCGCAGCCCAAGCATCTGCGGGAAACAGGGGCATGCCTGCTACAGCACCGCCCGCAAGGGCACCCGCCATCCCAAGAAAACGCCGCCTGTCCAGATAAAGATCCTTCGGCGTGATGGATGAGGGGGCGATGTGGGGCATGCGAAAGGCCGGCATTGCGGCTCTCCTGCTCGGGCGTGAGATGCCATTTTCAACATGGCATCCTCTCGTTCATGTTCGACTTTTGCATTATAATGTGAATTGAGCCGGAAGAGTGGTGTGACGATGTTCTTCGCTGTCCATGCTGATGGCTCTTCAAAGAAGAGCGCCATGCAGCTCGCATGATTGGAAAACATGAGGTGCGGCGGATCGGGCTTTCAACGCGCTTGCGCGTCGCCTGAACGAATCCACATGGTGCCGGTCAGAAGCCGGTACTGATGGGAACCGCCCATGGGCGCCCCTTCCTTTTCGACACGCGCTTTGGTGCCTGTTTGGCCATATACCCTCGCAGGGTGTTCCATATGATCGACATGCGCTCTAGAACGAAAGACGAGACAAGATTTTGCGCGCGGCTTAGAATGCCCTTAAACTGCGCCGCTTCATTACGAGACTGAAGAAATACCATGCCCCAGTACCGTTCCCGCACCTCTACCCATGGCCGCAACATGGCCGGCGCCCGTGGCCTGTGGCGCGCCACAGGCATGAAGGATGGAGACTTCGGCAAGCCGATCATCGCCGTCGTCAACTCCTTCACCCAGTTCGTGCCCGGCCATGTGCACCTGAAGGATCTCGGCCAGCTTGTGGCGCGGGAAATCGAGAAGGCCGGCGGCGTCGCCAAGGAATTCAACACCATTGCGGTGGATGACGGCATCGCCATGGGCCATGACGGCATGCTCTATTCGCTGCCTTCGCGCGAGATCATCGCCGACAGCGTGGAATATATGGTGAATGCCCATTGCGCCGACGCGATGGTGTGCATCTCCAACTGCGACAAGATCACCCCCGGCATGCTGATGGCCGCCATGCGCCTCAACATTCCGGCAGTGTTCGTCTCGGGCGGGCCGATGGAAGCGGGCAAGGTGCTGCTCTCCACCGGGCCGAAGAAGGTCGATCTCATCGATGCGATGATCGCCGCCGCCGACGACAAGATGAGCGATGAAGACGTGACCGTGATGGAGCGCTCCGCGTGCCCCACATGCGGTTCGTGCTCGGGCATGTTCACGGCCAATTCCATGAACTGCCTCACCGAGGCACTGGGCCTTTCCCTGCCCGGCAATGGTTCGACCCTCGCCACCCATGCCGACCGCAAGCGCCTGTTCGTGGAAGCCGGCCATCTGGTGGTGGACCTTGCCCGTCGCTATTATGAGCAGGACGATGAGAGCGTGCTGCCGCGCTCCATCGCCACCTTCAAGGCGTTCGAGAACGCCATGACGCTGGATATCTCCATGGGCGGCTCCACCAACACGGTGCTGCATCTGCTGGCGGCTGCCCATGAGGGCGAAGTGCCCTTTACCATGGACGATATCGACCGCCTTTCGCGCAAGGTGCCGGTGCTGTGCAAGGTGGCGCCGGCTGTGGCCGATATTCATATGGAAGACGTGCATCGCGCAGGTGGTGTCATGGCCATTCTGGGCGAGCTGGACCGGGGTGGGCATATCCACACCGACCTGCCCACCGTGCATGCCCCGACCATGAAGGATGCGCTTGACCGTTGGGACATCAAGCGCACCGGCGCGGATACGGTCACGAAGTTCTTCCGCGCCGCGCCGGGTGGCGTGCCGACGCAGGAGGCTTTCAGCCAGTCCAGCCGCTGGGGTGAGCTGGATTTGGACCGCGAGAAGGGCGTTATCCGCAATGTGGAGCACGCTTATTCCAAGGATGGCGGCCTCGCCGTGCTCTCCGGCAATATTGCGCTGGATGGCTGCATCGTGAAGACGGCCGGTGTGGATGAGAGCATTCTCGTCTTCAAGGGACCGGCTCGCATTTTCGAAAGCCAGGATGCAGCGGTGGAAGCCATTCTTTCCACCGGCAAGATCAAGGCCGGCGATGTGGTGCTGATCCGCTATGAAGGCCCGCGTGGCGGTCCCGGCATGCAGGAAATGCTCTATCCGACCTCCTATCTGAAGTCGAAGGGCCTTGGAAAGGAATGCGCGCTCATCACCGATGGCCGCTTCTCGGGTGGTTCCTCGGGCCTGTCCATCGGCCACATGTCGCCGGAAGCGGCTGAAGGTGGCGCGATTGGTCTGGTTGAAGAGGGCGATCTTATCGAGATCGACATCCCCAACCGCACCATCAATGTGGCGGTGAGCGATGACGTGCTGGCCCAGCGCCGCGCCGCAATGGACGCGAAGGGTGATGCCGGCTGGAAGCCGGGCAAGCGCAAGCGCATGGTGTCGCAGGCCCTGCAGGCCTATGCAGCCCTCACCACTTCTGCCGCCCGTGGCGCAGTGCGTGATGTGAGCCGCCTGAAGCGGTGATGAAAGCCCCCATCCGGCCACCTCATGTGGCGGGATGGGGTGAGCCCGCACCGTGAGGCGGGTTCTGCAAGCGCAGTGCTGATACCAAAAACGCCAGCGAGCTTATGCCCGCTGGCGTTTTTTAATTGGCCCTGAAATGCTCTTGCCCGGCATGTTGTGCCGGGCAGTGCTCAGCCCACTGCGTCGGCTATGGCCTTGCCGCATTCCTCGGTGGAAGCCTTGCCGCCAAGATCACGCGTACGCCCAGCAGGTTCCGCCAGCACGCGCTCGATGCCGGCCACAATCTCATCCGCCGCCTGCTTGTGCCCCAGATGCTCCAGCATCATCGCACCCGCCCAGATCTGGCCGACGGGGTTGGCAATGCCTTGCCCTGCAATATCGGGCGCCGAGCCATGGACAGGCTCGAACAGCGAGGGGAAGTCCCGCTCGGGGTTGATATTGCCGGAAGGGGCAATGCCGATGGTGCCTGTGCAGGCCGGCCCAAGATCCGAGAGGATGTCGCCAAACAGATTGGATGCCACAACCACATCGAACCTGTCCGGGTTCAGCACGAAGTGGGCGGTGAGGATGTCGATATGGTACTTGTCCCACCGCACATGTGGGTAGGTCTTTGCCATTTCTTCCACCCGCTCGTCCCAGTAAGGCATCGAGATCGAGATGCCATTGGATTTGGTGGCGGAGGTCAGGTGTTTCTTCGGGCGGCTTTCCGCCAGATCAAAAGCGAATTTCAGGATGCGATCGACACCGTGACGGGTCATCACCGTTTCCTGAAGCACGAACTCACGCGCGGTGCCGGGGAACATGCGGCCACCAATGGACGAGTATTCGCCTTCCGTATTCTCGCGCACGACCCAGAAGTCGATATCGCCCGGCTTGCGGCCCACGAGCGGGCAGGGCACGCCCGGCATCAGGCGCACGGGACGCAGGTTCACATATTGCTCGAACTCGCGGCGGAACTGGAGAAGCGAGCCCCAAAGGGAGACATGATCGGGGATCTTCTCCGGCCAGCCAACCGCGCCGAAAAAGATGGCATCGTGGCTGCCGATCTGGGCTTTCCAGTCATCCGGCAGCATCTGACCATGCTTGGCGTAATAGTCGTAGGATGAGAAGTCGAAATGATCGTAGTGGATCTCAATGCCATGCCGCTTCGAGATCGCTTCAAGCACGCGCAGACCTTCCGGCATGACTTCGGTGCCGATGCCGTCGCCGGCGATAACCGCGATCCGGTAGCTGTTGCGTCCTGCCTGGCTCATGTCTGGCCTCCCTCTGATGTTGAGGGCCGCCCCGATGCCATGATGCGGCTGGCCCATATGCCTCTGGCCGACGGGGCGGCCAGCCTTGTGATCTTGTGCAGCGTGCGGGAATGGGGCCGTATCGCTGCTTCTGTCAAGGTAGGTGGGCGTATGCAGATTTGCGCCCACCTGCTGTGTCTGCCCGTTCAGCGTCTGCGGTCAAGCCAGGCCGCTGCGGCGGAGATCATGAGGTTGAGCAGCACGAAGATCACGGCTAGCAGCGTGTAGATGGCGATGGAATACTGGCCACCCAGGTATTCGACAGCCGTGCGGCCTTCACGCAGCAATTCGGTGTAGCCGATAATGAAGCCAAGGGAGGTTTCCTTCAGCACGATCACCGCCTGGCTCACCAGCGCCGGCAGCATGCGCCGCGCGGCCTGGGGAAGCTGGATGATGCGCAGCACTTGCCCCTGGGTGAGACCCACCGCAAGCCCCGCCTCCTTCTGCCCCTTGGGGAGGGAGACAACACCTGCCCGGAACAACTCGGCAAACACCGCGCTATTATAGAGCATGAGGCCGAGCACCAGAGACCAGAAGGCCGACAGCACCACCCCGAAGGCCGGCGCGCCGAGATAAACAAAGAAGATCAGCAGCAGCACCGGCAGGCCACGAAAGACTTCCATCCAGCATCGGACAGCCGTGCTGATGACGGTGTTATCGGAGAGCAGGCCGGCGGCCAGAATGGTGCCGACAAGCAGGGACAGGGCCATGGCGGTAACGGCCGCCTGAAGGGTGGAGATCAACCCCGTGAGAATGAGATCCGCCAGATCCGGATTGCTCCAGAACACTCCCCAGATCTGGGCGGAAAGCTGGCCTTCATCCGCCAGCCGCTTCAGGACCAGGGCGCCAAGCAGCACCAGCACGCCAGCACCGAAGGCCGTGGCCCAGCGCACCTTGCGGCGGCCGATGGGGCCCAGCTCGTCATAGAATGCGGAGCTCATCGCGCGAATGCCACCTTGCGTTCGATGTGGGTGGCCAGAATGCCGGCCGGAATGGTGATGAGGAGATAGATGCACGCCGTAGCCGCGAGGATCATCAGCACCGCGTTGCTTTCGGCATTGGCCAGATGTTCCATCTGCGTGAGCAGTTCGGGCACGCCGAAGGCGGAGGCGACGGCGGTGCTTTTCACCAGTGCGATCAGCACATTAATGAGCGGCGGCACAGAGCTGCGCAGCGCCTGCGGCAGCACCACCAGACACAGAACGCCGGAGAATGTGAGGCCGATGGAGCGCGCGGCTTCCGCTTGCCCAACCGCCACGGAATTGAAGCCAGAGCGCAGCGCCTCGGCGAAAAATGCCGTGTAATATACGGAGAGCGCGATAATCGCGAAGGTGAAGTAGGGGAGCCGAATCCCAATCTGCGGTAAAACGAACGCAGCGAAGAAGAAGACGATGGTAATCGGCGTATTGCGTATGATTTCCACATAGACCATCGCCGCCCCCCGGAAGGCGGGGACGGGTGACACGCGCATCGTGGTCACGACAAGTCCAGCCAACAGCGCAATCACGCCAGAGATCAGCGTAAGTTGCAGGGTCAGCGACAAGCCCGCGACGAAGTAATGCATATTGTCGAAAACGACTGACATGGCTCCCATCCCATTGCGGGGGCATCTCCCGCTCATCGCGGTGACGCCCCATCTTTCGTGTTGGTTCGGGTGGCGCCGGCCCCGTTCAGGGGAGGTAGGGCCGGCGCCGGAACATCAGGTGCAGGGGTCGAGTTCAGGGAGCTTGGGCTCATCTTTGAGATGCTCGCCCACCGTCTTGTCATAGGCGGTCTTGTAGTGCCCGTCGGCATCGGCAGACTTCAGAACGTCTTTGACAAACTCGCAAAAGGCGATGTCGCCCTTCCTGACGCCAACGCCCCAGGGTTCATTGCTGAAACGGTTGCCCACCATTTCAAACTGGTCCGGCTCCTTGGCCACATAGCCCAGAATGACGGCACCGGAGAGAGTGGCAGCCGGCAGAGAGCCATTCTTCACTGCTTCGGCGCACTTGGAGAAGGCATCAAAGCCCACGGGCGTGATGTCAGGGTAGTTGTTGACAATATTCAGGCGGTTTTCACTGCCGTTGAGAACGCAGACCTTCTTGCCCTTGAGGTCGTCCGGCCCCTTGATGTTTTGCGGGTTGCCCTTCTTCACCATCAGGTCTTGCCCGGTGATGATGTAGGGGCCGGCAAAGGTCACCACCTCACGCCGCTTGGGCGTGATGGCATAGGTGGCGATGACCATGTCTGCCTTGTTTTGCTGGAGGAAGGCTTCGCGATTGGCGGAAACGGTCTCCACCCACTCGATGTTCTTTTCATCGATACCGAGTTTCTTGGAGATCATCTTGCCGATTTCGACATCAAAACCCTCAGGCTGGCCGCGCAGATTGCGCAGGCCGAACAGGGGCTGGTCGAACTTCACACCAATGCGCACCTTGCCCGCCTTGGCGAGCTTTTCCATGGTGGAACCGGCGGGGAACTGTTCCTGAGCCTGCACCGCACCGCCACTGACGGCGAGCGCGGCGGCCATAACGGCACCGAAAATCTTGGCCTTCATTTGTGCGTCTCCATCTGAATTGATTATTGTTTTTATTGTTATGTTTTCTGCCGTCCTTCTGGATCTGGCAGTTTCATGTCATTCAAGGCATGCGCCGTTGAATGTTTCAGTGCTTGAGAACCTTGGCGAGGAAGTCTCGCGCTCTTTCACTCTGCGGATTGGTGAAGAATGCTTCTGGCTGTCCGGTTTCCACGATCCGGCCCTGATCCATGAACACGACGCGGTCTGCCGCCGAACGGGCAAAGCCCATTTCATGCGTAACCACCACCATGGTCATGCCGGAACGCGCCAGTTCGGTCATGACATCGAGCACTTCATTGATCATCTCCGGGTCGAGCGCCGATGTCGGTTCGTCGAACAAGATGGCCTTGGGCTGCATGGCAAGCGCACGGGCGATGGCCGCACGCTGCTGCTGGCCGCCGGAAAGCTCGGCAGGACGCTTGTGGGCCTGGGATTCCACGCCCACACGCCGCAGCAAATCCATGGCGAGATCTTCGGCCTGCTTGCGCGCCATCTTGCGCACCTTGATGGGGCCGAGCGTCACATTCTCCAAAATGGTCTTGTGCGCGAACAGGTTGAAGCTCTGGAACACCATGCCGACCTCCGAGCGCAGGCGGGCCAGTTCCCGCCCTTCGCACGGCAAGGGCTGGCCATCAATGAGGATCGTGCCGTCACTGATAGGTTCCAGCCGGTTGATCGCCCGGCATAAGGTGGACTTGCCGGAGCCCGAGGGACCGACCACCACCAGCACCTCGCCACGCTCGACAGCCAGGTTCACATCCTTCAGCGCCTGGTGGGCGCCGAAGAACTTGTTGACGTTTTTCAGCTCGATGAGCGGACGCTCCGTGCCGGCCACGCCCTTATCCTCGCGAAGAGACATGGTGTTTCTCCTGCTCCCTGCTCAGGCCGCATCCATTTCCTTGAAGACTTCCATGGCCTGGCGGAAGGCATCCATGCCGGCCGGAACGCCGCAATAGATGGCGACCTGCATGAAGACTTCGCGCATTTCGTCCTTCGTCACGCCATTGCGCAGAGCGCCGCGCACATGCAGGCGCAGTTCATGCGGGCGGTTGAGGGCAGCAATCATCGCAAGGTTCAGCAGGCTGCGGGTCTTCAGGTCCAGCCCTTCACGGGTCCACACCGCACCCCAGCAATATTCGGTGCTCAGATCCTGCATCGGGCGGTTGAAGTCAGTGGCATTGGCGATGGCCTTGTCCACGAATTCGGCACCCAGAACGTCCCGGCGAACTGCAAGACCCTTTTCGTATTTTTCGTTCGACATGAATTTCTCCTGAAATATTGTTTTCGTGTGTTCTGTCGGGGCAGACAGGGAAACTGAAAATATGGGCTGTTCGCGCTTTACTTGCCGGTGATTTCCACCCCGGCCCAATCCTCGTAAATCCGCGCTACTTCGGTGAAGTCCGAGTTGGGGCCGTATTTCGCATTGGTGGCGGCCAGCATCTGGCAGACCAGCGCGCCGAGAACCATCGGTGCGCCCAACGCCTGGGATTCATCCACGCACAGGCGGATGTCCTTGTAGGCGAGGCCGGTGGCGAAGCCGTAATCAAAGGTGCGTGTCACCACGGCGCGGGGGAATTTATCAACCGTGGCGCTGTTGCGGCCGCTGCCGGCATTGATGATCTCCAGCAGCACATTGGCGTCCACACCCGCCTTCGCGCCCATCGCCATCACCTCGGAGGTGAGCACGATGGCGGCGGAGGAGAGCATGTTGTTCGCGAGCTTCGCGGTCTGCGCAGCCCCGAAGGTCTCACCCGCGATGAACACCTTGCCGATACGTTCCACCAGCGGCAGCATCTGCTCAAGCGCAGCCTTGCGGCCGGAAAGCATCACCGCCAGCGTACCGTTGGCTGCGCCCTTGGGGCCGCCGCTCACCGGGGCTTCCACCCACTCCACATTCAGGGAGGACAGCGCCTCGGCGATCTCGATGGATGCCTTTGGCCCGATGGTGGAGAAATCCGCCACCACCTTCACCTTGTGCGCTCCCGAAAGCAGGCCGTCCGCTCCGAACAGCACTGCCTTCACAATCGAGGCATCCGGCAAGGAGAGGAACACGGTATCGGCCGTCTCGCCAAGATGGCGCAGGGAGGATGCAACATACGCGCCCTCGATGGTGGCGGCGACCGCCGGGTTGGCGTCATAAACCCATACCGGCAGGCCGGCCTTCTGAAGATGACGAACCATGCCCGAGCCCATGCGGCCGAGCCCGACAAAACCAAGCGTCTGAGACATATGCTTTCTCCGCTCCGCGCGCTTACCACTGCGCGGCGATATATTTGGTCTCGAGATATTCCATCAGGCCATGATGGCTGCCTTCGCGCCCCAACCCGCTCTGCTTCATGCCGCCGAAGGGGGCTGCGGTGTCGGAGACAATCCCGCGATTGACCCCCACCATGCCGGCCTCGATCTGCTCGGCCACGCGCATGCCTGTGGCGAGATCCGCCGCATAGACATAGGCGACAAGGCCATATTCGGTGTCATTGGCCCGGCGAATGGCTTCTTCCGCGCTCTCCACCGGCACGATCACGCCGACAGGGCCGAAAATCTCTTCGTTCAGAATGATGGCGTTGGATGGCACATCCGCTAGTACGGTGGGCGGATAGAAATAGCCTTCGCCCTCACGTGGGGCTCCACCCACCAGCAGCCGGGCACCGGCGCCGATGGCATCCTGAACAAGGCTGTCCACCTTCGCAACGGCCTTGGCGGTGATAAGCGGGCCGCAGCCCACGCCCTCATCCTGCCCGCGACCCAGCTTCAGTCCGGCCATGCGGGCGGAAAAGCGCTCCACGAATGCATCATAGATGCCCTTCTGGACAAAGAAGCGATTGGCGGCCGTGCAGGCCTCGCCGCCATTGCGCATCTTGGCGATCATCGCACCCTCGACCGCGGCATCCACATCCGCACCGTCCAGCACGATGAAGGGCGCATTGCCGCCCAGTTCCATCGCGCAGGAGATGACCTGATCGGCAGCCTCCCGCAGGAGGATGCGCCCGACATTGGTGGAGCCGGTGAAGGAGAGCTTGCGCACGCGTGGGTCATGCAGCATCGCACTCACTACGGGGGCGGCGGTGGATGTGGTGATGACATTCACCACACCGGGCGGCACGCCAGCTTCCTGCATCAGGGCGGCCACGGCAAGGGCGGTGAGGGGTGTTTCAGCGGCGGGCTTCAGCACGCAGGTGCAGCCGGCAGCAAGGGCCGGGGCCATCTTGCGGGTGGCCATGGCGGCCGGGAAGTTCCACGGCGTGACCAGCACCGCAATGCCAATGGGCTGGTGCTGCACCACGATGCGGTTGGCACCGGAAGGCGCAAGGCCAATCTCACCAAAGGCGCGCACGCCTTCCTCGGCATACCAGCGGAAGAACTCGGCGGCATACATCACTTCGCCCAATGCGTCGGGCATGGCCTTGCCGTTCTCGAGCGAGATCAGTTCGGCGAACCAATCCTTGCGCTCGATCATCAGTTGGTAGCAGCGCATGAGGATATCGGCGCGCTTGCGGGGGGCGGTTGCGGCCCAGCCGGCTGCGGCTGCGGCTGCGGCATCTACCGCGCGAATGCCATCTTCAATGCTGCCATCGGCGATGCTGGCGATGACGGAGCCATCTGCCGGGTCGCGTACATCAAAGGTCTTGCCGCTTTCGCCCTGCAAATAACGCCCGCCGATGACGAGATAGCGGGGGACATCGCGAAACCGGGATTCGCGTCCCGTGTCGGAAATTGCCTGGGCCGTGTCGCTCACCGCTGCCTCCAAACCAATCGGTGTACCAATGTGAGATCATTGTTGTAACCAATCACAATTGGTGTCAATAGTTACCAAAATGGTTTCTTCAGGGGTGGCCATGAGTGATCTTCTTCGGGACTTCATCGAGACCAGCAATCTCAAACAGGGCGCGCGATTGCCGCCGGAACGGGAGCTGTGTGAAAAGCTGGGCGTGCCACGCTCCGCCCTGCGCAAGATGCTGGCGGAAATGGAGTCCGATGGTCTGCTGACACGCCATGTCGGCCGGGGCACATTCATCGGCCGGCCCTCTCCGCCCATCGCGGCCTTGCCCAGCATGATTTCGGAGGCGCAGACCTATCCGGCCGAGGTGTTCGAGGCCCGTCTGCTGTTGGAGCCGAAGCTCGCCTCCCTGTCCGCCCACCGCGCGTCACCGGCGGAACTCAATGAAATGGCGGATATTCTGGATCAGGCCCGCAAGCCGTCATCACTGGCGGATTTCGAGAAGGCGGATTCGGCCTTCCACAAGACCATCGTCCGCTCGGCCCGCAATACGCTTCTGGCCTCACTCTATGAGGGGATCGATTCTGTCCGGGCGGGGCGTCTGTGGGGCCGGTTGAAAGAACATTCGCTGACCGAGGAGCGGATGGCGGTCTATCGTGGCCATCATGATGCGATCCTCAAGGCGATACAGGATCGCAATGGGGAAATGGCCGAGAGTTTGATGTTCCAGCATATTCACCATGCCAAGGTGAACATCATCGGCGAATACTGAACCATTTCGGGCATTGGTTCAGTGTGGCGCAATATGGTCTCACCGATTGCACGATCAATCGTCGGCAATCGGTGAGAGGATGCTGCTGCTGCTTCCCAAGGGGGAATTGACCTATGTCGCTCCGGCGTGTGGTTCAGCCATGTGCCGGGCAGTTTGCCTCACTCGCGGCCGCCGCCACCATGTTCATTGGCATATTCAATGCCAGCCTGGGTTTCCTCGATGGCCTGCTGGATGAGGCCCATCGCCTTGACCCGATGCCCACCCTTATTCGAGGAAGCCTCACGCAGGGATGCCAGCGCGTCATAAAGGGAGGACAAGGCCCGTTCCATGTCGCCCTGATAGGCTTCAGCGCGCGTGGCGGTGCCCGCAATGCCGACGGCTGCGACACCAGCGGCAAGAACGGCGAGGCGACGGCGGTTCAGATGCGTCTCTTCCATGAAAACTCTCCCGGTGGTCATGGGGTGAACCGGGCCGGTTCCTGCATCGATGAGAGCCGGGTGTCTGTCACCCGCCGGGGCATCAAGACCTGAACCGCTATCCGGTTTCCCATTCCGATTGAAGGTGCTGTGTCCTGCGCGTGCGCCGCAGTAGGGCGACACTGCAAGTGCGCAGGACAGACTGATACATGCTTCACAGGCTGAGAAAAGCGCTCTTTTCACCGAAGTGAGATGAAGTTGGAGGCAGATGGTATGTGGGTCATCCGGCCTGAAACCAGCAGTGCTGGTGTCGGCACAAGGCCAATCTTTGGTTGATCCCAGATGGCCTGCATAGCGCGTGGCGTGATGGGGATGACAGGTCCGGATGATCCCGGACCTGTCATCCATGGCATCAGCCTGCTTTGGTCAGCCGATGCGTTCAGCGCGACCGCAGATTGGTTTTTGCTAGATCCAGTACGGCATCCCCGCGCCCGCTCATCACCGCGCGCAAGGCCCACAGGCCGAAGCCTTTCACCTGCTCCACATTGATGGTGGGCGGCATGGAAAGCTCCTGCTTGGCGGTCACCACATCCAGAACCGCCGGGCCGTCATGGGCCAGAATGTCCTTGATGGCGCCGTCAAGCGCGCCGGGGTCTTCCACCCGCACGCCATGAATGCCCATGGCCCGCGCCATGGCGGCGAAGTCCGGGTTGTCGAGGTCGGTACCGATTTCGACAAAACCATTCGCCTTCATCTCCAGCGCCACGAAGCCGAGCACACCATTGTTGAAGATCACAACCTTCACCGGCAGCTTTTCCTGGCGCAGCGTGATGAGGTCTCCCATCAGCATGGTGAAACCGCCATCGCCAGAAAGGGAGATGACCTGCCGCTGCGGTTGGGCGGCCTGAATGCCCAGCGCTTGCGGCATCGCATTGGCCATGGAGCCATGCACCAGAGAGCCGATCATCCGCCGCTTGCCATTCATCTTCAGATAGCGCGCAGCCCAGATGGTGGGGGTGCCGACATCGAAGGTGAAGGCGGCATCATCCGCCGCATTTTCGCTGATGAGGCGGGCCAGATATTGCGGATGAATGGGCTTTGCACCCGGCTTGCCCTCGGCCAGATCATCCAGCCCCGCGCGCACCTTCTTGTAGCGGGCGAGGGCATCATCCAGATGCTTGCTGTCTGTTTTGTCCGTCAGCTTCGGCAGCAGGGCGTCCAGTGTCGCGCCGACATCTCCCACAAGCCCAAGATCCAGCGCACAGCGCCGGCCGAGCTGCTCGGGGCGAATGTCGATTTGCGCAATCTTGATGCCAGTGGGGAGGAACTGCTTGTAAGGGAAATCGGTACCCAGCAGCACCAGCGTGTCACAGGCATGCATGGCCTCGTAGCCAGAGGCAAAGCCGATGAGGCCGGTCATCCCCACATCATAGGGGTTGTCATATTCCACATGCTCCTTGCCGCCGAGCGCGTGGACGATGGGGCTTTTCAGCTTTTCGGCCAAGGCCAGCAGTGGGGCATGGGCTCCCGCGCAGCCGCGTCCGCAGAAGAGCGTGACACGCTTTGCCTCATTCAGCAGGGCGGCCAGCGCATCCAGTTCCGCTTCCGCAGGGCGAATGACAGGGGTTGGCGGCAGCAGGCCAGCGGCAGGCGAGGGGGCATGCTTTGGCGCTTCCTTCAATGCGACATCGCCGGGAATGACAACCACCGCCACGCCGCGCTTGCCGACAGCGGCGCGGATAGCGTTTTCAAGCACGAATGGCATCTGCGCGGGGTCCGAGACCATCTCACAATAGACGCTGCATTCCTGAAACAGGTTCTGCGGGTGGGTTTCCTGAAAATAGCCGCCGCCAATCTCGGATGAGGGAATCTGTGCGGCGATCGCCAGAACCGGCGTGCGGCTGCGCTGGGCATCGAACAGGCCATTGATAAGATGCAGATTTCCCGGCCCGCACGAACCCGCGCAGACTGCCAGCTTGCCAGTGATCTGGGCTTCACCCGCAGCCGCAAAAGCCGCCACCTCTTCATGGCGCGTGTGCACCCAGCGGATGGTGCCCGTGGTGCGGATGGCCTCTGTGAGTCCGTTCAGGCTGTCACCCACCACGCCGTAGATGCGCTCGACACCGGCGGTGTGGAGGGTGGAAATCATCAGGTCCGCGACAGTGCTGGTCATGATGTCTGGCTCCGTTTTTCTCGCATCAGGGTGGTGGGCTTGTGTTGCAACACCGTGACCCTTGTTCTCACATCTGCTTGTCCGGCAGGTGGGGAATGGATGGCACCTTTCCGTCAGGGCTGGTGGCATCCTTGTCCCATTGCGCCGTTCGCTCCACTGGGCAGGTCGCCCTCAGGACCATGAAAGATGAATCTTTCAGGCGGTCTATGGCGATTGGCCTGGAGCGATTTTCGATCAAATCACCTCATGGATCGATCATAAGCCGCCCAAGTCAGAAGCTGGAGCACGCACTGATCGATCCAGATTCGGGCATGCCGGGATTGCTTCTGGGTTTCACAGCGGCCGTGAAGCCGTGGAGCGATCTCATCTCCTGAGTGATCGCCTTGTCTTGAGCTGAACCGGCGCCACTCCGTTTGAAAAGCCCCTAAAGCGGCGCGGTGGCCTGTTCCAGCCAGTGGTGTGCGACCTTGTCATCCAGCAGCGGGCCGACCTCCCGCAGTACGCGCAGATGATAGGCATCCACCATCGCCCGCTCTTCCGGGGTCAGCAAAGAGAGGTCGATCAGGTGGCGGTCATAGGGGGCGAGTGTCAGTGTCTCGAAGCCGAGACAGGGCTTCTCCGCCCCTTCCACTGTGCGTGGTTCCACCAGAATAAGGTTCTCGATGCGGATGCCATACGCGCCGGTCTTGTAATAGCCGGGCTCGTTGGACAGGATCATGCCCGCCTTCAGCGGCACATGGCCGAGCTGGGAGATGCGGGCAGGCCCTTCATGCACCGAGAGGCCCGCGCCCACGCCATGGCCGGTGCCATGGGCAAAATCCAGCCCCGCCGCCCACAGATATTGCCGCGCCAGCGGGTCAAGCTGCGCCCCGGTTGCGCCCTGCGGAAACACAGCCGCTCCCAGCGCCAGATGGCCCTTCAGCACCAGCGTGTAATGCGCGCGCATGTCATCCGATGGCGCGCCGACAGCCATGGTGCGGGTCACATCCGTGGTGCCATCGGGATATTGCGCGCCGGAATCGAGCAGGAACAGCTCATGTGGATGCAGCGCGCGGTTGGTGGCGGTGGTCACCCGGTAATGGACAATAGCCCCATTCTCACCCGCCCCCGCAATGGTGGGGAAGGAGACATCGCTGAGCACGCCCGTATCACGCCGGAAGGTTTCCAGCGCCTCCACGGCTTCGATCTCGGTCAGCTTCCCGTGCGGGGCCTCGCCCTCGAACCATGAGAGGAAACGCACCAGCGCCACGCCATCGCGCAGATGGGCCGCGCGCATGCCGGCGATCTCGGCCGGATTTTTCACCGCCTTGAGATGGGTGATGGGGTCTTCCCCCTTCTGCGCGGTGCCGCCGGCGGCCGATATGATGTCGGCCAGCGCCACGGGTGCGGTGGCCTGATCGACGCGGATGGTGCGCCCTTCCGCAAAGCTGGCCAGATGGCGCTGCAACTGCGTCTCAGGAAGAATTTCGGCAAAGGGGGCAAGGGCCGCCGCCACTGCATGAGGCAGCTTGGTGGCTTCCACGAACAACCACGCTTTGCCTTCTCGTGGCACAATGCACCAGGCCAGAGGCAGCGGGGTGTGGGCAACATCCGCCCCACGAATATTGAACAGCCATGCGGTGCAGTGCGGATCTGACAGCAGCAGGCCGTCTTGCCCTTCCTTCACCATGTCTTCGCGCACGCGGCGCAGCTTGGACTGGGTTTCTTCGCCGGCCAGCGCCGGGTCCAGCAGACGAATGGGCGCGCAGGGCGGGGCGGGGCGGTCGGTCCACAGCACGGCCACCGGATCATCGGGGGCAGCGAGCAGGGTTGCGCCGGCTCGCTCGGCGGCGCGGGCAAGGCGGGTGCGGCCATCCAGTGTGGTGCGCCATGGGTCAAAACCCAGCCGTTCATTCTTGGACAGATGGGTCTCGATCCAGACTTCCGGGCGCAGTTCGGCAAGCGGCACCACCTCGAAGGCCGTGGTGTCCACCTGTGCTGCGGCTTGCAGAGTGTAGCGTCCGTCCACGAACAGGGCCGCACGGTCCTTCAGCACCACCAGCAAGCCAGCCGAGCCGGTAAAACCGGTGAGCCATGCGAGGCGTTCCTCGCCCGGCGGCACATATTCATTCTGGTGGGCATCGGCGCGGGGCACCACATAGCCATCCAGCCCGCGCGCATTGAGGGCGGCGCGCAGGGCGGCGAGGCGCGCGGGGCCGGAAGCGCCATCGGCAAGATCTTCAAAGCTCTGGAACACCGCCTTGAAGCGGCGGGAAGCATGCGCGGTCATTTGATGGATCTGCTCTGGGCATGACAAGATTGCTTGTGAGCATAGACCCATTGCGGGGCTGACGGTATCGGCTCATGCAGGAAATGTGCGTAAGCAATGGGTTGCATGCTGATCTCGCGTGTGCAGGTGCATGTCTTGCTTGTGCTGGCATGCGCCTGTCGACGGTGGAGAGTGATGCAACCGAGTATGTTGCCTAGAGAGCAGAGCGGTGGTGTGCGAGCCCATGCCCTGTTTGGGTGCTGCCAGCATGGAATGTCCCCTGCGGGCACCTTCGAATATCCGCAACATTCTCTGCACCATCATGGCTGGCTTGTCCCGGCCATCTAGCAGAGCAGACAGCCATCTTTTGCAGTGCTTCAGCCGCTCTGTCTCGCGAACATCTGGCTCAAGGCCGGACATGGCGGACGACGTGGCGCGCATCCACAAGGTTCCAAACCGACTCTGAGAAGCGGTTCACGTTGGATGGTATTGGCCTGCCCGTTGGGTGATGTCCGGAGTGTTGCGAACGCTGAACCCATCACGGTGAGGTGAGCGATGTCATCATTGCCAAACATAAGAGAGGGAGCAGATGTTTGGGGGACTTTTCCGGGGCTGATGGTGCGCGTGACAGGAGCCGGTAACGGGTCTTCCGTGCGTATCAATCTGCACCTGAAAGGCGCCAGATACCGCGCCGGGTTCATCCGCAAGCATCGGGTCTGCATGACGGTGGCTCATATTGGCGGCCGCCTGTTCTCCCGGAAAGTGCACTGTCATGCGGCTGGCTGTGCTTCTCCGCACGGGTCCATGGCTGTCCGGCACATATCCGGCTGAAGCCGCCCGGTCAGTGGGCAGGGCTGCGCTTCAGCCGGTTGAGATGCTCTTGTCATGTCTGGCTCGGGTTCCTGCTGTCGGGAACACGCAGTTGAACCATGCCATAGCTTCACACCAAAGACCTTTGAGCCTGAACTCATCGGTCTTTGGTTCGGGCCCGTGTGGCGCTTGCGAGAACCCCGCTTGGCACCGGCCAAAGACAGGTGCCTATGGCCTCAGCTGTGGGCGAAGATGTCCTGCTCTTCCCAGCCGGCCAGATCCAGCGTGGCGCGGGCGGGCAGGAAGGCGAAGCAGGCGGCGGCAAGGCCGGTGCGACCCTCACGGGCCAGCATTACTTCCAGCTTTTCCTTCAGCGCATGCAGATAGAGCACATCGGAGGCGGCATAGGCGAGCTGTGCATCGGTGAGCTTGGCGTTACCCCAGTCCGAGCTTTGCTGCTGCTTGGAAACGTCGACGCCGAGCTGTTCGCGCAGCAGGTCCTTCAGACCGTGTCGGTCGGTATAGGTGCGCACGAGGCGAGAGGCGATCTTGGTGCACCACACCGGCTGCGGCATCACCCGGAAGGTGTGCTGCAAAACTGCAATATCGAACCGCCCGAAATGGAACAGCTTGGTCACGTCCGGGTCGGAGAGCAGGCGGATCAGGTTCGGCGCGCTCTGGGCATTCGCTCCCTGCGGCAGCTGCACCAGATCCGCCGTGCCATCGCCATTGGAGAGTTGCACGAGGCAGAGCCGGTCCCGAAACGGGTTGAGGCCCATGGTTTCGGTATCAATGGCAACCACGGGGGCGGCGATGAAATCATCGGGCAGGTCGCCCTGATGCAGGCGGATGGTCATGGGTGTTGGATCTTCGTTCCGCAGGTGAAATGGCGGTGGCACGCGGGTGCCATCATGCGTGCGGGAAGCTATGCGCCCCGTGCCTCCAAACGCAAGTGGGATGGGGCATCACACGGCATAAAGATGTGGCCGGGCTGGCTGTCCAGTGCTGAAAGCTGGCGCGATAGCGGGGTGAAGAAGAGGCGGGTCGCGAAAGCCGAAGTGACACCTGATTTGCGTGCGCACCCGTCTGGTATCAGTGGGTGGGCTGATCTTGGGCGGATGATGGGGCCATACCGGTCATTGCGGTCCGTCTGAAAACCAGCCGCAAGGCACGGCTCAAGAGAGGGGGGTCTGAATTTCATGTCACAGCAGACGCCGGAGCCCCTCCTGAATCTTGAGAAGCCCCGGTAAATAGAGCGCCTTCAGGTCATCCAGCTCCGTTTGCATGGCAGCCACGCCGGTATTCAAGGCCGCTACGACACGCCCATGCGCCGAATAGAGCGGCACGGCGATGGAGCGCAGCCCGAGTTCCACTTCCTGATCAATCACTTCATATCCCTGCACGCGCACCTGCGCGATGCGGGCCATGATCTCATCTGGAGAGACAAGGCTGTGCGCTGTGCGCGGGGTCAGGTCCGCCCGCTCGATGAGGGCACGGGCTTCCTGCTCCGGTAGTGCCGCCAGCAGCACGCGGCCCATGGATGTGCAATGCGCCGGAAGGCGTGAGCCCGGCATCAGGCCAATCGACATCACCCGTTTCTGCGCCGCGCGGGCCAGATAGACGATGTCTGTCTCATCCAGAATAGCGACCGAGGTAGATTGCCCGATCTGCTCGGAAAGTTGGTCCAGCCAAGGCTGGACAATATGCGCCATGGGCAGGGAGGCCAGCACGCCCATGCCGAGACGCAGGATGCGCGGGGTAAGGGTGAAGAACTTCCCGTCATAGCTGGCATAGCCCAGCGTATGCAGCGTGAGCAGGCAGCGCCGTGCGGTGGCCCGGTCCAGCCCGGTGCGTTCCGCGACATCCGAGATGGAAAGGCGCGGATGCTCGGCCCGGAAGGCCTCGATGACGCTGAGCCCCTTGGCGAAGGAGGCAATGACGTCGGTCTTGTTCACCATGCGCACATCCGGGTTCATAATATGAACAAATATCATAATGCGCACAAAAGGTCTGTCGCCAAAAGCCTGTCAGGCCTAGCGTGCCGACAAATCTTTCGGAGGACCCCATGGACAAGCGCATTGCCACGCTGGCCGAGGCTGTCGCGGATATTCCCGATGGCGCGACGGTGATGATCGGAGGGTTCGGCGGCTCCGGCGCGCCGATCGAGCTGATCCACGCCTTGATTGACCGTTTTCTGGCGACCGGCAGCCCCCGCAATCTCACGATCATCAACAATAATGCGGGCAATGGGCATGTCGGTATCGCGGCGATGATCGAGCAGGGCATGGTGCGCAAGATGGTGTGCTCCTTCCCGCGCTCGGCCGACCCCAGGGTGTTCACCGACAAGTATCTCTCCGGCGAGATCGAGCTGGAACTGGTGCCGCAGGGCACGCTGGCGGAACGCATCCGCGCCGGCGGGGCGGGCATCCCCGCCTTCTACACCCCCACCTCATTCGGGACTGACCTTGCCAAGGGCAAGCCGGTGGAGGTGTTCGAAGGCCGTTCCTATGTGCGTGAGCGCTGGCTCAAGGCGGACTTCACCCTCATCAAGGCCGAACTGGGTGATGCCTTCGGCAATCTCACCTATCGCATGGCCGCCCGCAATTTCAGCCCCATCATGGCGATGGCGGGCGCGCGGACGATCGCGCAGGTCTCACGCGCGGTGGAGCCGGGCACCATTGATCCCGAGCATGTCATCACCCCCGGTCTTTTTGTCGATGCCATCGTTGAGGTGGCGGAACCCGCGCAGGAAGAAACCCTCAATCGCGCCGGAGCACATCACCCATGACCACGAAGCTCTCCAACGCCCAGATCGCCTGGCGCGCGGCGCAGGACATTGAGGATGGCGCCTATGTCAATCTCGGCATCGGCTTTCCCGAGATGGTGGCCAAGTTCCAGCCGCCGGGTCGGCAGGCGGTATTCCACACCGAGAATGGTGTGCTCGGCTTCGGCGAGGCCCCGGCTGCCGGTGAAGAGGACTGGGACCTCATCAATGCCGGCAAGAAAGCCATCACCCTCAAGCCCGGCTCGGCCTTCTTCCACCATGCCGACAGCTTCGCCATGGTGCGCGGCGGGCATCTCGATGTCGCGATCCTCGGGGCCTATCAGGTCGCGCAGAACGGGGATCTGGCCAACTGGTCGACAGGCCCGAAGGGCGTGCCCGCCGTGGGCGGCGCGATGGATCTTGTGCACGGGGCCAAGCGCGTGGCGGTGATTACCGATCACACCACCAGGGATGGCCAGCCAAAGCTGCTGGAAGCCTGCACCCTGCCGCTCACGGGGGTGGGCTGCGTCACGCGCATCTACACCTCGCTTGCTGTGATTGATGTCGAGAATTGCCAGTTCGTGCTGCGCGAGAAGCTGCCCGCGCTTTCGCTTGAAGAGCTTCAGGCGGTCACCGGTGCACAGCTGCATCTGGACGGGCCGGTGGCTGACCTGATTGTTCCGGAGCTGTGAGATGAGCGACGTTTTCATTTGCGATTATATCCGCACCCCCATTGGCCGTTTCGGCGGCGCGCTGGCCCATGTGCGGGCGGATGATCTGGGCGCGGTGCCGCTCAAGGCGCTGAAAGAGCGCAATGCCGGCGTGGACTGGGATGCGGTGGATGACGTGATCTTCGGCTGCGCCAATCAGGCAGGCGAGGACAACCGCAATGTGGCCCGCATGTCGCTGTTGCTGGCGGGGCTGCCGGTGGGCATCTCCGGCACCACTATCAACCGTCTGTGCGGTTCGGGCATGGATGCGATCATGCAGGGCGCGCGGGCGATCAAGGCGGGCGAGGCGGACCTCATCATCGCCGGCGGCGTGGAGAGCATGTCGCGCGCGCCCTTCGTGATGCCGAAAGCCGAGAGTGCCTTTTCCCGCGCGGCGGAAATCCACGATACCACCATTGGCTGGCGCTTCGTTAATCCGCTGATGAAGGCGCAATATGGCGTGGATTCCATGCCGCAGACCGGCCAGAATGTCGCCGATGATTTCGGCATCAGCCGCGAGGATCAGGATCTCATGGCCCTGCGCTCGCAGGAAAAGGCGGCGGCTGCGCAGGACAATGGACGGCTGGCGCAGGAAATCACGCCCGTATCCGTGCCCCAGCGCAAGGGCGATCCGATGATTGTCTCGCGTGATGAGCACCCGCGCGCCACCACGTTGGAGGCTCTGGCCAAGCTGAAGCCGCTGTTCCCCAATGGTTCGGTCACGGCGGGCAATGCATCGGGTGTGAATGATGGTGCCGCCGCGCTTATTCTGGCCTCTGCCGAGGCGGCACGCCGCCATGGCCTGACACCCATCGCCCGTGTTCTGGGTGGCGCTGCGGCTGGCGTTCCGCCCCGGATCATGGGTATCGGCCCCGCCCCGGCCTCGAAGAAGCTGATGGCGCGGCTGGGGCTCACCGCTGCGGATTTCGCGGTGATCGAGCTGAATGAAGCCTTTGCAGCCCAAGGCCTTGCGACCTTGCGTGACCTCGGTGTGCGCGATGATGACGCGCGGGTGAACCCGAATGGCGGGGCGATCTCTCTTGGCCATCCGCTCGGCATGTCCGGCGCGCGGATCACCGGCACGGCGGCGCTGGAACTGGTGAAGACAGGCGGGCAGCGTTCCCTCTCCACCATGTGCATCGGCGTAGGTCAGGGCATCGCCATCGCGCTTGAGCGAGTGTGAGCTTCAGCCGCTGATACAAGATTGCGGAGCCAAGGTGCCGCAGCTCACTCCATTCGCGGAACGAAGACGGCGCGGGCTGGTCCCGTGCCGTTTTCATTCGCTCGGGCTGAACGGCTGGATCTGGCGGCGACGCTTGAGCGTTGCTACCCGCCGGACTGTGTAGGCAAGGGTGCCGTTCGGCTGTATGGGCAGGATTTGTCAGGTTGGTGTAAGGACATCGTGTTCCAAATTGCGATGCAGTCGCATTTCCTTCACCAGCACTGGTGTTTGTTGCGAAGCATGAAATAAGGCGCACTGTCGCCCGGTCGTTGACAAGGAGCCCATGCGGCTCCACCCCGAGGAAGAGGACTGAGATGACGCAGAACACCCTCCGCACAGGGCTCCTTGCCCTGATGCTGCTCCTTTTCGGGGGCGTGCTGGAAAGCGCGCATGCCCAGCGCGTGCCGCCCGGCAGCTATTTGCAATCCTGCCGTGATGTGCGCACGCCCAATGGACGCGATCTCGTCGCGGTCTGTCAGACCGCGCGTGGAGACTCCCGGCCGTCCCGGCTGGAGGATTTCAACAGCTGCCGTGGCGATATTTCCAACCAGAATGGTCAGCTGTTCTGTGAGCGGCGTGGCGGCGGTGGCGGTGGATGGGGCCCCGGACCTGGCCCAGGTCCCCGTCCGGGTGCGGGTCCCGTGCCCGGTTCGGGCAATGGCCCCCAGGGGTCCTATCGCCAGAGCTGCGGCAATATCGACCGGCGTGGCAATGTGCTGAATGCGGTGTGTCTCAACCGGGCAGGGCGCTGGGTGCCCTCGCGGCTCGACATGTTCGCCTGCGCACCCAATGGCGACATCCGCAACAATAACGGACAGCTGGCCTGCCAGCCCATTCCCCCGCCTCGGGGCTCCTATCTCCAGACCTGCCGCAACGCCCGCGTTGCCGGTATGTGGCTGGCGGCAGACTGCCAGAACATGAATGGCAACTGGCGCGATGCCCGGCTCAATCTGGCCACCTGCCGGACGCCGCCGAATATCGTGAATTTCAACGGTACGCTGGTCTGCCGCTGATTTTGCCATGGGGCATTTTCGAGGGAAGCGGATACCGCTTCACCTGAAGAAAATGCGACCAATCAAGAGGGTGGAGCGGTTTTCTGATTGAACGAAACGCTCCATGGATGCAGGGCTCACATCATGTGCCCTGCATCCACCTTGTCCGGTAGGGCATGTCTTCGGTCCGCTGGCTTGCGGGACAGTGTTGCGCATGAGGGAGCATTGCGATGAAAGCAGGCTGGATGAGCATGGGCCTTGCCGCAGGTCTGGTGCTGGCGATGCCCGCTATGGCCGAGCTGATCCCGCCGGGTAGCTACCTGCAATCCTGTCGTGATGTGCGCGTGGTCGCGGGCTGGCTGAAAGCGACCTGTCAGGACCGTAATGGGCGCTGGATGGAAGCGACGACCGCCGTCAGCTGGTGCGCGCCGGGCAATGATATCGCCAATACCGATGGTCGTTTCACCTGCCAGCCGGGCGGTGGACGAACTGGTTATGGGGCGGCAGCTCACCCTTCCGGTAACGGGGGAAATGAGCGCCCGCCATCAGGGTCCTATATCGCCACCTGTCGTGATGTGCGTGTGGTTGCCGGCTGGCTGAAAGCGACCTGTCAGGACCATAACGGGAGATGGATGGAAGCGACGACGGCTATCAGCTGGTGCACGGGCGGTCGCGATATCGCGAATGAGGATGGCCGCCTGATCTGCGCTGGGGCCGCTAAGGTGAGTGCGTTGACCTTCAGCGCGTCAGCAGCGCCAGAATGCCGGTGAGCAGCATGGTTGGTGTTGGCGGGCAGCCGGAGATGCGCAAATCCACCGGCACCACATCCGCCACGCCCTTCAGGCAGGCATAGGTGCCACCGAAGGGGCCGCCAGTGCAGGCGCAATCACCGGCCGCGATCACCCATTTCGGGTTGGGCGTGGCATCATAGGTGCGCTTCAGGGCCTCGGCCATGTTCTTCGTCACCGGCCCTGTCACCAGCAACACATCGGCATGGCGGGGGGAGGCGACGAAATGGATGCCGAACCGTTCGATGTCATAATAGGCGTTGCTGAGCGCATGGATTTCCAGCTCGCACGCATTGCAGGAGCCGGCATCCACCTGCCGGATGGAGAGGCTGCCGCCCAGCTTCTCGCGCACCGCCCCGCGCACTTTCGCGCCAAGGGCCGCCAGCGCGGCTTCTTCGGGACCGGGTTCGGTGAGCGGGGCTTTCAGCAGCCCGTCCAGCAGCAGCTTGTGCATCGCGCGGCCCTACAGGTCATGCCCGGAATAGGAGCAGTTGAAGGATTTGTTGCAGAGCGGGAAATCCGCCACGATATTGCCCTCGATCGCGGCCTCCAGGAGTGGCCACTGGAACCATGAGGCATCGCGCAGATGGGCCCGTTTGATGCGCCCCTCGCCATCCAGCCGCACGAAGGCGAGCAGGTCTCCGCGGAAGCTCTCCACCAGCGCCACGCCTTCCGCGTCCCCGGCCGGGGCGGTGGGCAGTTCGGTCTCGATCGGGCCTTGGGGCAGGTTGTCCAGAATGCGGGTGATGAGGGCGAGGCTTTCATCCACCTCCATCACGCGGATGCGCAGGCGCGCATCCACATCGCCTTCCTCAAGAACCGGCACCTCGAAGGGAAGCTGGTCATAGGGCGCATAGGGCAGGTTGCGGCGGGCATCAAAGGCGCGGCCCGAGGCCCTGCCCACGAAACCGCCCGCTCCGAACTTGCGCACCAGTGCCGCGCGCACACGGCCGGTGGTGACGGTGCGGTCCTGAATGGACGGCGTGTTGCGATAGAGCTCCACAAGGGCGGGGAAGGTGTCGCGGGCGGTCTTCACCAGATCGCGCACAATGGCGATGCCTTCATCGGAGATATCCGCGCGTACGCCGCCGGGCTTGATGCGGTCCATCATCAGCCGATGGCCGAAACAGGCATGGGAGGCGCGCAGCACCTTCTCGCGCAGCACGCCGCAATGGGCCAGCATCATGGCGAAGGCGGCATCGTTGCAGATGGCGCCCACATCGCCGAAATGATTGGCGATGCGCTCCAGCTCCGCCATCAGCGCGCGCAGGAAGATGGCGCGGGCAGGCACTTCGGCCCCAAGGGCGGATTCCACCGCCTGTGAGAAGGCAACGCTTGCGGCCACCGTGCTGTCGCCCGAGAGTCGGCCGGCAAGGCGCGCGGCCTTTTCCGGCAGTGCGCCGACCATGCGCGCCTCAATGCCCTTGTGGACATAGCCCAGCCGCTCTTCCAGTCGCACCACCGTTTCCCCCAGTGCATGGAAGCGGAAATGGCCGGGCTCGATGATGCCGGCATGGACCGGGCCAACCGGAATCTGGTGGAGATGCGCGCCTTCCGCTTTCAGGAAATCATAGGGCTCGCCATCCACCGGGCCGGGCGTTGCGGCACCCAGCGGCGCACGCACGCCCCAGCGGCCATGGTCCAGCCAGGGGCGTTCATCCAGCGGTGCGGTGGTGCTCGCCTCCGCCTTCAGGCCGAACAGGTCATGCACCGTGCGTTCCAGCCGAATGGCCGGCGCATGCAATTGCCCAACCGAGGGAAAATGCCCCTCCGGGCACAGGCAGGTGGCGATGCCGGCAACGCCTTCTTGCTCGTCATAAAGGGCCATATGCACAGCCCCCTCATCGCCCCACAGGCCGAGCAGGGTGAACCGCTCCTGCACCAGATGGGCGGTGAAGACCGACCATTGCTGCGGGCTCACAATGGCGCGCGGCCATGGCCGGCAGGCGGGAACCAGCGTTCCGGCGTCCAGAAGTGCGGTGAGGCTCTGCATATCTGCGCCCCTTAGCCCAGCATACCGGCGACCTGCTGAAACCAGCGGACCACGGCTGCGGGAAGATAAAGCCCGGCGATGAACACCAAAGCCAGATGAACGAGCATGGGCAAAGCGGAAACCTTGACCGGCGCGCTCTCGCCATTCGGCTCGCCGAAGGCCATGGCGGAGAGTTTCACCATGAGCGCGCCAAAGGCCAGCAGCACGCCCAGCACCAGCGGCAGGGCCAGCAGCGCCATCGGCCCCGGTGCGGAAAAAGTGGAGGTGACGAGCAGGAACTCGCTCATGAACACGCCCGCCGGCGGCATGCCGGCAATGGCGAGAACGCCGGCCACCAGACCCCATCCCAGCAGCGGGTGCGAGGTGGTGAGGCCGCGAATATCGGCGATCTTCTGCGTGCCCTTCGTCTGCGTGATATGGCCCACCGCGAAGAAGATGGCGGATTTGGTGAGGGTATGCATCGCCATGTGCAGCAGCCCCGCGAAATTGGCGAGCGGCCCGCCAATGCCGAAAGCGAACACCATGATGCCCATATGCTCGATGGAGGAGTAGCCGAACAGGCGCTTGATGTCGTGCCGACGATACAGCATCACGCCCGAGAGCAGCAGCGAAAGCAGGCCCATCGCCATCAGCAGCGGGCCGGGCGACATCGCGCCTGCATTGGCATCCATGAGCATCTTGAAGCGCAGCACCGCATAAAGCGCCACATTCAGCAGTAGCCCGGAAAGCACGGCGGAAATCGGCGTCGGCCCCTCGGCATGGGCATCCGGCAGCCAGGCATTGAGCGGGGAAAGCGCCGCCTTGGTGCCGTAGCCCAGCAACAGGAACACGAAGGCGAGGTTCAGCAAGGCGGGGTCAAAGCGCGCGACATGGGTGATGAGCACGCTCCACACCATGCCATCCTGCCCCTCACCCACCACGGGCTGCGCGGCCATATAGACAAGGATGGTGCCGAACAGCGCCAAGGCGATGCCGACCGAGCCGAGCATGAAATATTTCCACGCCGCCTCAATCGCTTCCGGTGTGCGATAGAGCCCCACCATGAGCACGGTGGAGAGGGTCGCGAGTTCGATCGCCACCCACATCACGCCCAGATTGTTGGAGACGAGGCCGAGGTTCATGGAGAACACCAGCATCTGGAACATGGCGTGATAAAGCCGCACGCGGCGTGGGTTGAGGCGGCCGCTCTCCACCTCATTGACCACATAGGTGGCGCTGTAGATAGCGGTGGTGAAGGCGACAAACCCGTTCAGAAGCAGGAAGATGATGTTGAGATCATCCGCCAGCACATAGGGCCCGGTTTCCGGCCGCACCACCAGCAAGGAGAGGGCGGCAAGGAAGGTGAGGAAGCTCGCGAGCGTATTCAACCCCGCCGCCACGCGCCAGCCCGGCACAAGTGCCAGAAGAACCGCAAAACCGGCCGGCAAGGTCAGCAGCCAGAACACGCCCGCACCGGGCAATGAGGTGAGGAAGCCGCTCATGAGCGACCTCCGCGGAACTGGTCCAGCGCGTCCACATCCACTGTCTCGAAACTCTCGCGGATACGGAACAGCACCACACCGATGACGATGAAGGCGATCAGCACCGAGAAGGCGACCGAAATCTCTACCACGAGCGGCATGCCGCTGGCTCCGGTCGCGGCCAGAATGAGACCGTTCTCCATCGACATGAAGCCGATGATCTGGCTCACCGCATTGCGCCGGGTCACCATCATCAGGAAGCCGAGCAGCACCACAGAGAGGGCGAAGGCCAGATCCTCGCGCGCCAGCGGATTGGCGCTCACCGTCACCGGCAGCATCACGACCAGCGAGAGGGCAACCAGCCCGATGCCGACAAGCATGGTGGGGCCGAGAGAGAGCGAGGTTTCCACCTGCCGGTGGATGCCAAGGCGCGTCACCATCTGGTGCAGGGCATAGGGGATGATGAGCACCTTGAAGATGAAGGCGACGAGCGCTGTCACATAAAGGTGGCCGGAGCCTTGAATATGCGCCTGCCAGCCCACCGAGAGCGCCAGCGCCACCGCTTGCAGGGCGAACACGCTGATGAGGGCATTCAGTCGGCCCTGATAGAGCATCAGGAACGAGATGAGCACCATGCCGCCCGCCAGCAGATGGGCGATATCGAAGCTGAGCTGGCCCATTTCCATGCCGCCGATTTCCATCCCGCTCATGGTTCACAGCCCCCTTGAGACGAACAGCAGCAGCGTGCCGAGCAGGCCCAGCATGAGGGCCGCGCCGAGGAAATCCGGCACCCGGAACACCCGCATCTTGGCGATGGAGACCTCGAAGGTCGCAAGCAGCCCCGCGCCCACGGCCAGCTTCACCCCATAGGTGAGAAGCCCGACAAGCGCCGCGACCAGGCCCGAAAGCGCCGGGGCCAGCCCCCATGGCACGAACAGGCAGGCGATGAGCGAGACATAGAGCAGCAGCTTGATCTGCGCTGAAAGCTCGATGAGGGCGAGATGGCGGCCGGAATATTCCAGCACCATCGCCTCGTGCACCATGGTGAGTTCGAGATGGGTGGATGGGTTATCGACCGGGATGCGCGCATTCTCCGCCACCGCCACGATCATCAGCGCGATGAGGGAGAGCGCCAGCGTGATGCGCAGGCCCACCCCGTCCAGCATGACGCCGGCCATGGTGGAAAGCTGGGTGGAGCCGGCCACCAGCGCCAGCGCGAAGACGATCATGATCATCGCCGGTTCGGCCAGCGAGGCGATCATCACCTCGCGGCTGGAGCCAAGCCCGCCGAAGCTGGTGCCGATATCCATGCCCGCAAGGGTGAGGAAGAAGCGCGCCGCCGCCAGCAGCGAGGCGATGGCGATGAGATCGGCTGACCATGAGAAGATGAGCCCGGTGGCGAAGGTGGGCACCAGCGCCGCCGCCACCCATGTAGCGGCGAAAATCACATAGGGCGCGGCGCGAAACAGCCATGAGGCGCCTTCCGCCACCACGGCTTCCTTGCGCATCAGCCGGGCAAGATCACGATAGGGCTGGAAGACGGAGGCTCCGCGCCTACGCATCAGCCGCGCCTTCACCTTGCGCACCATGCCGGTGAGCAGAGGGGCCAGCGCCAGCACCAGCAGCATCTGCGTGCCCTGAATGAGGAGAGCTTCGATCAGTGCCATATCGCCAGCACTCCAAGAAGCAGCACGAGCAGGGCGAAGACAATGCCCAGATACTGGCGGATGGTGAGGAAGGGCAGACGGTTTGAGCGCTCCACCACCCATGTCACGCGTCGGATCAGCGGGTCATAGAGCCAGACCCATGCGGGGTCGCTTTCGGTGAGGGTGATGCGGGCCGGGCGCAGTTCTCCGGGGCGGGGCATGTCCACCTGCTCGCGCGCGGCGAATATGGGCGCACCAAACACCCGGCGCAGCGGCTGGGCGAAGCTGGCCGCACTATATTGGGTGGCCGGGTCGTCATTCGGGAAGCCGCAATCCCACGCCGGCGCCCGGCGCAGGGCGCGTGAGGCAAACCGATGGATGAGCCCCACCGCCAGCCCCATGGTGATAACCATGAAGATGAATACCAGCAGGCCATTATAGGAGCTGCGGCTTTCCCCGATGGGAATGATGGAGAGCCACGAGACCGAACTCTGCACCGGCATGCGCGCACCCGCCAGCGGACCGACAGCGTTCTGCAAGGCATCCATCACCGGCCCGGGCAGAATACCGATGAGGAGGCACAGCACCGCCAGCACGACCATAGCGGTGCGCGACCACACATCCACCTCATGGGCATCGCGCGCATCATCCGAGCGCGGGCGGCCGAGAAAGGCGATGCCATAAAGCCGCACGAAACAGGCCAGTGCCAATGCCGCCGCCAGTGCCACCAGCGCGCCCACCGCCGGCACCATCAGCTTCAGGCCCCATGAGGGCAGCGCGGGGCTGAGCAATATCGCCTGAAAGGTGAGCCATTCAGAGACGAAGCCGTTCAGCGGTGGCAGGGCCGAGATGGCGGCCGCGCCCACCAGCATCACCACTGCGGTCACCGGCATGCGGTGAATGAGCCCGCCCAGCTTTTCCAGATCCCGCGCGCCGGTGGCGGTGAGCACCGCACCCGCGCCGAAGAAGAGCAGGTTCTTGAACACTGCATGGTTCAGCACATGCAGCAATGCGGCGGTGAGGGCGAGGGCGGCGGCTGTCGCCATGCCCGCCGCCTCGAACGCCAGAGCAAGGCCGAGGCCGACAAAGATAATGCCGATATTCTCGATGGTGCTATAGGCCAGCACACGCTTCATGTCGGTCTGCATCAGCGCATAGAGAATGCCCAGCGCTGCCGAGGCTCCGCCCGCCGCCAGCACGGGAATGCCCCACCACCACGCCGGCTCACCCGCCAGATCGAACACGATGCGGATGAAGCCATAGACCGCGACCTTGGTCATCACCCCGCTCATGAGGGCGGAGACATGGCTGGGCGCTGCCGGGTGGGCCAGTGGCAGCCACACATGCAGCGGCACAAGACCAGCCTTGGAGCCGGCCCCCAGCAGCGCCAGAAACAGCACGATACCGGCCACAAGCGGACTGAGCTCATGCCCGCGCATGGCTTCGAAACTATAGGCTCCGGCAGAACCGGCCATCAGGCCGAAAGCGAGCATCAGCGCCAGTGTGCCGAAGGAGGCCATGATGAGATAGACCAGCCCGGCGCGCACATTCTCTGCTGATTTGTCCTGCGAGATCACCAGCGCCCATGAGGCGAGTGACATGAATTCCCACGCCAGCAGGAAGGTGTAGGCATCACCCGCCAGCAGCACCAGATTCATGCCGGCGATGAAGGCCGGGAAGAAGGGCAGCACGCGCTGGGGGGCATGTTCATGGCGGCCATAGCCCATGCCATAAATGCTGGCCGCCGCCCCGCCCAGATTGATGACGGTGATGAAAAAAGCGGAGAGCGCATCAATGCGGAATTGTGCGCCGATCCACGGCACGCCCAGCGGCAGCATCAATGCAGATGGGCCATTGAACAGCGCGCAAACGCCGGCGCCAAAAGCCAGAGCCGTGGCCAGAAAGGAGAGCGCATACACAAAAGGTCGCGCTGCTTCCCGCCGTGCCAGAACCACAGCGCCCAAAGCGGCGACAAGCAGCCCGGCAATGGCGATGAGAACCAGCGTGACGGCGGTGCCTTCCCCCGCATGAGCCAGCACGGGTTGGACGGGGCCATTGGTCCATAGCTCTAAAATGGCGTTCTGCATCACGCCACCCGCCTCTATCGGTTGAGTGTGCGCGATGCTGCTCATGGGGCGGCTTTCCCTGCGGATGGCGAATCCGTACGGACCTTCAGGCGCACCCCGCGTCCGCCGCCATCACTGACAGTGCCTTCGCCGATGAGATCAACGCCCGCCAGATCCAGTGCGCCTGTCAGCTTCATGAGAGAGTCGACATTGCCGCGAATAACCCCTTCACTTGCCTCCATCCGCTGGATGGTGGGCACGGAGAGGCCGGACAAGGCCGCAAGGGCGCGCTGGTCGAGACCAAGAAGCGCACGGGCGGCACGGAGCTGGGCGGCGGTGATCATACGCGCGACCGATCAGAAGTGGTGTTTCACCTTAAAGGCTATACGCCATGTTTTCTAATCTCAAGCCTTCTTTGTCAGGTTTCAGGCATCATAAGTGATGTGCAGTGCAGCATGATGGGCTCTCCGCCCTCATCCCTCCGCCTCGGCCTCCTTCTCTCCATCTCCGCCCACCAGCACGAACCAGTCATCCTCGCTGATGACCGCCACGTTCAGGCCCTGGGCCTTCTCCAGCTTCGAGCCCGCACCAGGGCCGGCGACCACAAGGTCGGTTTTGGCCGAGACCGAGCCGGAAACCTTCGCCCCCAGACGCTCGGCCATGGCCTTGGCCTCATCGCGGGTCATGCGTTCCAATGAGCCGGTGAACACCACCGTCTTGCCGGAAACCGGGCTTTCCGCTGCAATCGCCTCCATCGGGGCGGGGGTGACATGGGTGAGAAGGGCGGCCACCACCTCGCGGTTGCGGGGCTCCTGAAAGAACTCCACCACGCCCTCGGCGACAACAGCGCCGATGCCATCGATATTGGTCATCTCCAGCCAGGCATCATTGCCCTTGAAGCGTTTGGAGCGGGATACCGGAATGTCTCCGGTTTTATCGGGCAGGGTAGTCAGGCCGGAAAGCAGATCGGGCTCCATATCATGAGTGTGGGCAGGCGCTTCAAGCAGGACTGAAGCCTCTACCTCATCTGCATTCACCTGTGCCTCAAGCTGTTCCTGCCCGGGCATGATGGCGGCAAGGGCTGCCTGTTCCAGTGCTTCCACGGTGCCATAATGGCGCATCAGCCGCTTGGCATTGGTTTCGCCCACATGGCGGATGCCAAGGGCGAAGATGAAGCGGTCTACCGCCACGTTCCGCCGCCCCTCAATGGCGGCGAACACTTTCGCCACCGAGGTCTTGCCCCAGCCCTCGCGGTTCTCCAGCCGCTGGAGCGCGTTGGCGTTGGCCTGTTCCAGCGTGAAGATGTCGGCGGGGGACGAGATGAGCTTCCACTCGAACAGGGCCTGCACCTGCTTCTCGCCCAGTCCCTCGATATCGAAGGCATTGCGGGAGACGAAGTGGCGCAGCCGCTCCACCATCTGGGCCGGGCAGATGAGGCCACCGGTGCAGCGGCGCACCGCATCCATCTTGCCGGTTTTCGGGTCCACCTCGCGCACGGCGTGGGAGCCGCAGGCCGGGCATTCATGGGGGAAAGTGAAGGGATGCGCGGTGGCAGGGCGCTTGTCTTCCAGCACCCGCACGACCTGGGGAATGACATCGCCCGCGCGCTGCACCACCACCGTATCGCCCACGCGGATATCCTTGCGGGCGATCTCATCCTCATTGTGCAGCGTGGCGGAAGAGACCACCACACCACCCACCGTGATGGGGGTGAGCTTCGCTACCGGGGTCAGCGCACCGGTGCGGCCCACCTGAATGTCGATATCCTCAACGATGGTGATGGCCTGTTCCGCCGGGAACTTGTGGGCGATGGCCCAGCGCGGGGAACGCGAGACGAAGCCGAGCCGGCGTTGCAGGTCCAGCCGGTTGACCTTGCACACCACGCCGTCAATGTCATAGCCGAGATGCGCGCGCTGTTCCTCGATGCGATGGAAATGCGCCCCCAGATCCGCCGCCGAATGGGCGATGATGGTGAGCGGGTTCACCGAGAACCCCCAGCGCCCGAAGGCCTCCACCATGCCGAACTGGGTCTCTGCTGGCAAAGCGCTGGCCTCGCCCCAGGCATAGGCGAAGAATTTCAGCGGGCGCGAGGCCGTGATCTTCGCATCCAGCTGGCGCAGGGAGCCGGCGGCGGCATTGCGGGGATTGGCGAAGATCTTCTCATCCGCCGCGGCCTGCCGGGCATTCAGGGCCTCGAAGTCCGCGCCGGCCATATAGACCTCGCCGCGCACCTCGATGATGTCCGGCACATCATCGCCCTTCAGCTCCTGCGGAATATCAGTGATGGTGCGCACATTGGCGGTCACATCCTCGCCCTGCGCGCCATCGCCACGGGTGGCGGCCACCACCAGCTTGCCCTGCTCATAGCGCAGCGAGCAGGAAAGGCCGTCAATCTTGGGCTCCGAGGTGAAGGCGAGGTCATCCTCATCCCCCAAGGCGAGGAAGCGCTTCACACGGGCCACGAACTCGTCAATTTCCCCATCCGAGAAGGCGTTGGAGAGGGAGAGCATGGGCACGGCATGGGTGACCTTGCTGAATTTCTCCACCGGGGCCGAGCCCACGGCATTGGAGAGACTGTCTGTGCCCTTCAGGTTCGGGAAGCGGGCCTCGATGTCCTCATAGCGCCGGCGCAGGGCATCATATTCGCCATCTGTGGCGAGCGGGTCATCTTCTCGATAATACGCTTCATCCAGCTTGCTGATTTCGGCTCCCAGTGCGGCATGTTCGCGCGCAGCTTCGGTGCGGGCGAGTTCGGCCACGGGCACGGCGCGCAGCGAATCCGTGCGGCTCTTGCGGGTGGAGCGGGTCTTCGGGGCTGGGTTCTCGGGGGCGGTCATGCTGTGTCCTGTGCGCCCATGGGCGGGGCCATTTTATCTGCCCTGCATACAGAAGTGGAGGTTAAGGAGGGCTATTCGCACCTGCCTGCCCATGAAAATCGGCAGATATTGGCATGCGTCATTTGTAAGATGTCCAGACCAAGGGTATGAGCGTGGCAGAAGCCGTGCATCGGCAGGCCCGTGCTTGGGGGAAATGATGCGGACGATTTTGAAGAATGCAGGAATGGCGGTTGCGTTTTCGGGTGCCATGATGGCCGCCGGAAGCGCGATGGCGGATGATGCCAGCAAGGCTGCCTACATCGCACGTGCCGAGAAGCTCATTGCCGATACCAGCTCCGAGAATGCCAAGGGTGTGACCGGAGATGCGCTTGCGCAGAACCTCGTCAAGGCCGTGTCCGGTGTTGTCGCTGTCACCTCTCCTGAGCCCTATGACCTGATCTATGTGCTGCTGGTGGGTGCGCCCGCGCAGGGCACCACCCCGGCTGTGCCCGCTTTCGGTGGCCGCCTGAACGATCAGCAGATTGCCGATCTCGCCAATTATGTGCGTGGCGCGCTGGGTGTGAAGGGCGCGCAGCCCGTGACCGCGGAGATGGTGGGCACCCTGCGTTCCACCCGCCATGTGCCGGATTATGCCACACAGGCCGCATCTTCCTTCGATTGCCCGGTGGTGGGTGGTGAGCCCGGCGCCTATGGTGCTCCGGACCCGCAGGCGGTTGCAAACCTCTCCAGCATGCTGGCGGGCGGCGAGCGTTCGATCCCGGTGCTGGTGGATGCCTATCGTGCGGATGATCCGCAGGCCGGTCCTGCCGTGGTGGTGGATGCGCTGGCGGCAGCCTATTGCCCGGTCGTCGCCAAGAGCGATGCGCCTTATTACAACCGCGTGGGTGAACTGCGCCGCTTCATCCTGCAGGCGGCTGATGATGTCTTCCCCCGCACCCTGCGCGGCAAGGTGAGCACCCAGCCGATCGTGTGGGCCATCCCCGCTGGTGATTCGCTGGTGCTGCGTGAGCCCGCCACTGTGGCTGGCGCGCTGACCTGCCCCACTGCCGAGACCTCCGGCCTGCCGCAGGATCTGGCCGCAGCCGGCGTGAAGATTCTCGGCACCCCGGCCAAGCTGCCGGTGAGTGGTGATGACGCCTCCAAGCTGGCGCAGACCTTCATGACCGATGTGCCGAACGCGAAGCTGGCCTATGCCGCCAATGCGCTGATCTCTGCCTATTGCACCGTCGTCTCGGCGGACAAGGCGCTGGAAGCCGAGCAGCAGAAGGAATTCGTGAACGCCTTCGGCATGCAGGTCATCCAGAACCTCCAGATGCAATTGGCTAATCTCGCCGCCCAGGCTGCGAAGTGATGTGCTGAAACAGCTTGCCGACGTGGTCTCAGGCTGCATCGGCAGGTTTCGCCATGGCGGGTCTTTCTGGGGTGCTGCGGTTCAGTGCGGTGACGAGGTTTGCATGCCCTTTGCGGGCCTACATGTGCACAGTCTCGACGTCGCTCAAAATGGCTGCCAGGACCCGTTCCGTGCGGATCAGGATCAAAATGGAAAAGGCCGGTGGGATATCCCGCCGGCCTTTTCCATTTTATGTGTCCGAAGCTACACCTGTCGCAGGGATGAATACACGTCCCGCGCCCTGTGCCGCTTCCAGTTCGGGTGATGGAGCCTGCTCTGCTCAAGCTTTTCTCCGGTTGACGGAACCGGAGTTTACTTCACTGGAGATGCTCTGGCTCCAACCCGAATGCATCACTCGACAGCGACGAGAACGTCCGAAGCCTTGACGATGGCAGTGGCTTCGCCACCCACTTCGAGGCCGAGATCATCCACCGCCTCATTGGTGATGGAGGCGGTCACTTTCAGGCCCTTCACGTCCAGCACCACATGAGCGGTGGTGGCGCCCTTCTTGATCTCGAGGATCTTGCCGGGGAAAGCGTTGCGCGCGGAAACCCTCATGATACGTATCCTTTTATGGGCAGCACAGGCTTAGGCCTGCGTGCCATTTTGAACGCCATAAAGATATATAGAGATTGATACAGCAGCAATATGGCCAGAGCCGCCTTGTGTGCTGAAATGGAGGCGCTTTTCAGGGAGCGTCGATGAGCGCGTGGGCGTGGATCCAGCCATGGCAATGGTTTCTACAAACTGTGGATGGATTTTCCTGAGCCCTGCGGGCCGTCATGTCGCAGATGGGCGGCAGGTGGGGCTTTATCCATCCCGTTCAGGATATAGCGGTTTCATGGCGCGTATCCGGGGCGGGAGTTGCGCACGGGCCGGGTGGCGGTCCACCCTGTCCTGATGCTGGAATGTCATTCTGTCAGCATCACTGACATTTTCTGGATTCCATGGTGCGTCAAAACAATCTAGGCATGCTGTAAGCGTTGGAATGACGCGCTGTGAATTGCCCTTCAGGAGGAACCGGACCATGCCGCTTTACGCTCTCGACGGTGTCGAACCCCAATTCCCCGCTTCAGGTAACTACTGGATCGCGCCCACTGCGGTGCTGATCGGCAATGTCATCATCAAGGAAGGGGCGAGCGTGTGGTTCGGCGCGGTGCTGCGCGGCGACAATGACCCGCTGACCGTGGGTGAGGGCACCAATGTGCAGGACAACAGCGTGCTGCATACCGATCTCGGCATTCCGCTCACCCTTGGCCGCAATGTCACTGTTGGCCACAAGGTGATGCTGCATGGCTGCATCGTGGGCGACAACAGCCTGATCGGCATGGGTGCCACCCTCCTCAATGGCTCGAAGGTTGGCGAGAACAGCATTGTGGGCGCGCATGCGCTGGTGACGGAAGGCAAGGTCTTTGAGCCGGGCGCGCTGATCGTCGGCTCCCCCGCCCGCGCCATTCGCGCGCTGGATGAGGAGACCATCCGCCGCCTGACCCTGGGCGCGGAAAGCTATCAGCGCAATGCCGCGCGTTTCGCCAAAGGCCTGAAGCGGATCGACTGAGGACAGAAGCAGGCCGGGGCGGAATGGGCGCGCATGTGCGCCAGTGCCGCTCCGGTACATCCCGGCTTGCTGCGGTCATGTGTGGCGCGGCATCTGTAAGGCCGCTGTAATCGTCACGACTTATGGTTCTCTTCATCGAAAAATTGGGCATCACCCGGATTGATGGAGTTGATGATGAGCACCAAAGTCGACAACCCGACCGACGACATTGCGTTGAATGACGAGGCTCTTGAGGATGTGGCGGGTGGTACCCGGCGCATGATGTTCCCCGGCGATTACCCCGCGAACAAGACCACCTCTCTGAACGGGCCGAACGCATCAGGCTATGTGAAGGCAAACTCCAGGGGCATCACGCAGTTGGAGTATCATTTCGAACAAACCACGGGTGGTTCGAAGACGTAGGCGCGACTCCGCACCAGCCTTGAGTGAATCAGGGCATGAGTGTGCCCATAAGGCGTGATGCCGGGCGGGGGCTGGGCGTGTTCCGGTAAGTCGAGGCGCATAGAGGCGAATCTGTTCCGCGCCGTCTTGCGCCTGTCGCGCCTCTGGATATCTATCAAGAAAGCCCGCCCACGCATGAACGGGGACGGGCTTTTGTGTTCTGTGCAGCTCTGCGAAGGCTGAACGCCCCGCAGATCAAGCCTCAGTCCACATCCTCGACGTTGTCCGGACCGCCACCATAGGCGCGCTGGGCAAGGGCTGCCTGCATGAAGGGGTCGAGATCGCCATCCAGCACTTCCTGCGGGGTGCCAGACTGCACGCCCGTGCGCAGGTCCTTCACCAGCTGGTAGGGCTGGAGAACATAGGAGCGGATCTGGTGGCCCCAGCCAATATCGGTCTTGGCGGCCTGCTCGGCGGCAGCTTCTGCCTCGCGCTTCTTCAGTTCCGCCTCATAGAGCTTGGCGCGCAGCATGTTCCACGCCGTGGCACGGTTCTTGTGCTGGGAACGGTCCCCCTGGCTCACCACGGCGATGCCGGTGGGAATATGGGTGAGGCGAACGGCGGATTCGGTCTTGTTCACGTGCTGGCCGCCTGCACCGCCAGAGCGCATCGTGTCCACCCGCACATCGGATTCGCTGATATCGACCACGATCCGGTCATCAATCACTGGGTAGATCACGGCCGAGGCGAAGGACGTCTGCCGCCGGGCATTGGCATCAAACGGAGAGATGCGCACCAGACGATGCACGCCAGCCTCGGTCTTCAGCCAGCCATAGGCATTGTGACCCTTCACCAGAATGGTGGCGGACTTGATGCCGGCCTGCTCGCCAGCGGATTCATCCACCAGTTCCACCTTGAAGCTGTGACGCTCGGCCCAGCGCCTGTACATGCGCAGCAGCATCTCGGCCCAGTCCTGGCTGTCGGTGCCGCCAGCGCCGGCATGGACTTCCAGGTAGGTATCGTTGCTGTCAGCTTCGCCGGAAAGCAGGGATTCCAGCTCACGCCGGGCCAGTTCCGTCTTCATCCCGTCAAGAGCTTGAGCGGCCTCAGAGACGATGCTCTCGTCCTTTTCGGCCTCGCCCATCTCGATCAGCTCGATATTGTCGGTCAGATCCTGGGTGATGCGATCAATGGAGTTCACGCCGTCTTCCAGCGTGGTGCGCTCCTGCATCACCTTCTGCGCCCGCTCCGGCTCATCCCACAAGGTGGGATCCTCCGCGATGGCGTTCAATTCAGCGAGCCGCCGCCGCGCGCGATCCACATTGATGTGGTCACGCAGCAGTTGCAGGGATTGGGTGATCTCGTCGACCTTCGCGGCGAGTTCCGCGCGCATGGCTTGTCTTCTCCGGATAAGGCCGCGGAAAGTAGCTGCCGAAAGCTCTGGTGTAAACGCCCGGATGACGTAATGGCACTTTGGATGCCTCCGGCGCTTCAGATTATCTCCGGGAGCTCCATCCTTGCCTCACCCGAAAGCGGGCTGGTATGAGGTTGCCGGACCGCGCGCATGGGGATGGCGCGCAAGGGCAACGCATAGGCACGGGGTGGGGCCATGGATTGGTGGAGACGCATTCTTTTCTGTGTGGGCGGGCTTTATGGCGCGCTGGGCGTGGCGGCGTCCGCCATGGCGGCGCACATTGTGGCCGGCGACATGCTGGTGACAGCCAGCCATTTCCTGCTGTTCCATGCGGCTGCGCTGGTAGCGGTGGGCGCAGCAAGCGCGGCTGTGGATGGCGGCCGGCCGGCCCTGCTGACGGGCGCGAGCGCGCTGGCGCTGGGCACTTTTCTCTTCACCGGAGATCTGGCGCTGCGTGTGCTTTCTGAAGGGGAGTATCACTGGGGCACCGCGCCTTATGGCGGCAGTGTGCTGATTGTGGGCTGGATCTTTGTGGCCATTGGCGGGCTGCTGGCCAGCAAAAAGGCCTGACCCATCGTTGCCGGCGCGCGCACACTCAAGACGTGGGGTGGGTGCACGCCGTGCAGGCCTGTTTTCAGGACAGGCGGGGCCGCCAGACGCAGGTGCGCTTGATCTCCATGTCCTCAAGCTCACGCGTGACGGGGACATGATATTCGCCAAGCTGCTCAAGCTGATCCTTGGGCAGATAGGAGCGGCCGGGGTCGCCGATCAGCACGACTGCACCGCGTTTGGCCAGAGCCAGCAGCCAGGCGAAGACCCGTTCCGCCAGATCGCGCTCATAGCAGATGTCGCCAGCCAGAACCGTGTCCCATCCCTCATCCCGGCCGATAAGGTCTTCGCCCCGCACCTGAAGCTGCACCCCATTGGCCGCGCCATTCAGGGTGATGGCATGCTGGGCAAACGGATCGATATCCGCGCAATCGACCTGCACCGCACCGGCCTTCATGGCGGCGATGCCGACAAGCCCGGAGCCGGAGGCAAAATCGAGTACCCGGTGGCCCTTCACGCAGGCTTCATCATCCAGCACATGGCGGGCCAGCGCCTGTCCGCCAGCCCAGGCGAAGGCCCAGAAGGGAGGCGGCAGGCCAAGCTGGCCCAGCTCTTCCTCGGTGCGATACCAGATCGGCACGGCCTCATCCGCCACATGCAGTGAAATTTCGGGCACCAGAGGCACCGGCCGCAGGCGGGTCTCAGCCTGAATGAAGGCGATAGGGTCGCGGATGGGGGAGATCAAAGGCCGCCCATTCCACACAAAATATCCCATTCCTCATCGGTGACCGGCTGCACCGAGAGGCGCGAGAATTTCACCAGCGCCATCTCCTGAAAGCGCGGATCAGCCTTGATGGTGGCGAGAGACACTGGCGTCTTGAACGGTTTCAGGGCCTTCAAATACACCATGACAAACTTGCCGGACGGGTCCGACGGGTCGGGCACGGCTTCCTTGATGACCTCGACAGTGCCGACAATCTCCCGCCCCTCATTGGAGTGGTAGAAGAAGCCGGTATCGCCAAGCTTCATGGCCAGCATGTTGTTCTTGGCGGTGTGGTTGCGCACGCCATTCCAGGGCTCGCCTTTGGCGCCGGCCTTCACCTGATCGTCCCAGGACCATGTGTCGGGTTCGGATTTATAGAGCCAGTGGGCCATGGCGCGCTCGCTTTCTGCCGGAAACATCTGCGCACAGGGTGTGCCGGTTTGGAGGCAGCTTGGCAAGGTGGCCCGGTGTGAGCTGAAGCTGGAAGGTGGTGGCTAAGGCGAACAGGCAGGCGGGCTGCGCGCGGTGCAGGATGATGCTCAGAGCGGTCGGGGCGGGTGTAGAAAAGAACGAGAGGGCCGTGAAACAACAATCTGGTGTGGCAGGTCCGGTTTGTTAGATGGGTATGGTGGTGAGTGCGGCATTGCGAATTGGGTTCCGCCTGCGGAATGCATGCTCCGATATTCGGGTGCCATTCACCCGGGTTTACGGCCTGCATGGGCGCGGGCGATATCCTGAATGTGCTTTTTGCAAGTGCATCGCCGCTCTTCACGACAGAAGACGGTGCCTCGTCTCTCCATCTTCGCGCGTTTTGTGATGGGCGGTGTAGCCTGCGCGCATGGTGGCTGAAAGCAGCGAGGCCGCAGAACCCGTTCTCCATCTTTCCGGAATTGTTCCGGGCCTCCTGCTCTTGAAGGCCGGCCATATCTTTCGGCGCGGTCATCAATCAGCATGTGCCGCGCGCTGTGGGCGGGGCGTTCCAGCCTGGTTTCCGGCAGGTTTGAGCCTGCCGGAAACATGCATCACAGGCCGAACATGCGGCGCTTGTCATCCACGCTCTGTCCATCCTGCGGGTCCGGGCCGGGGTCATCAGGCAGCGGGGGCAGAGGAACGATGGCTTCGCCGATGGGCGCTTTCGCGAGGGGTACAGTGGCAGGCGTGCTGGCAGCCGAGGCCACGGTTCCAGAAGCTCCATTGCCGGGTGCGCCTGTCACCAGAGCTTCAGTTCCAGCCTTCTCGGCCTTGCCGGTTTCTGCGGCAGGAGCGGTTTTTGCCCCATTTACGTTCAGGGCAGTTTCATGTGCTGCCGCGACAGAGGCGGGCGGAATGGCCGCGATGGCGGCTTTCAGCCGTGCGGCTTCATGTTCCAGAATGGGTGTTGCGGCAACGCCGGGTGGCACAGCCCACACAAACACATCCAGCTTGCCGGAGATGGGCGAAAGAGGGGCCCACTGGTTTGAAACCACCCCATCGGCGATCCATGCCGGATCTCGCGCCGCATTCACCGCACGGGTGGTCCATTCCCGAGCCTTGCCGATATCGCCATGCTCGGCCGCTTCCAGTTCCGCCATCAGCAGGCAGATGCGCTGGGTGGGGGCATTCAGCAGGGGCTCCAGCACCGCGCGGGCCTGAATATAATCCTGTGCATCAATGGCTGCATGGGCCAAAGCGATGGCGCTTTCGCGATGATCCGGGGCGCGCAGGAACAGGTCGCGGACACGCAGAAGCCGTTCCTTGGCGGAATCACCGGGGCGCAGATGGGCTTCCACTTCCGCCAGTTCCGGGTGCGGGTGGGCGATGAAGGCGGCTTCCACGATCTTGGTCGCCTTGCGCAACTGCCCCGCCGCGCCCAGCAGACGCCCTGCAACGGCAGCTGCTGGCACCAGAGTGGGGGCCAGACGCACCGCTTCCAGCGCCCGCTCGCGGGCGAGGTCCGGCTTTTCATGCTCCAGTTCCAGCGCCTCGGCCGTGAGGATAACGGCGCGGCGGCGGCGATACTGGGTCTTGTCGATGCCCTTCTTGGCCATTTGCCGTTCAAGCACGCCCAGTGCGCCGGCATAATCATGCGCGAGGCAGCGGGCCTCGATCACGGCATCATTGGCCCAGACCAGTGTGGGAGCGGCATCGGCAGCCTGTTCCGCGAAGGCAGCGGCAGCATCCAGATTGCCGGCCTTGCGGGCCTCGATGTGCAGGCCGCGCAGGCCCAGCAGGCGGGTTTCCGGCTTCTCGGCCATCGCCTGAAAGGTGATGACGGCCACCTCGTGTTCACCCTCGAACTGGGCTTCCTGCGCGGTGAGCAGGTGGGTGAGGGGCTCATTCGGCAGCAGGCGCACGGCTTCGGCGCGGGCCCGGCGGGCGGCGGCACCATCACCGGTACCGATCGCGAGCAGGCCACGCGTCACCGCCTCCCAGCCCTTCTCGCGCTTGCGACGGCGGGAGAGGTGGGAAATATAGCCGGGAATATCGAGCAGCAGCATCAGCAGCCGCCACAACAACAACACCAGCCCGGCCACCAGCGCGATGACCACAAGTGCCACTGGAACGGTGGTTTCCACGCGCCAGCCCTGCCACACCACGGCGATCTCGCCCGGGCGGTCGGCGATCCAGGATGCACCGAATGCAATGGCTGCGAGCACGAAAAGGAGAATGACGAGGCGGATCACGGCGTCTTCCCCGAAATAGCGGCGAGGGATTGCTGATACAGCGTTTCGGCAAGCTGCATGGCCTGCCGGCGTGCCTCGATCTCAGCGGTGATGGCGAGCAGCTTGTCGCTCACCTGCGGGGGAAGCTGGCGCAGTTCGGCCAAGGCATGCTCAAGATTGCCAGAGCGCACCATCTCCACCGCCCGCGCCAGTACACCGCGCGTGCCGGTGGGGTCCGGGCTGTCGGCCGGGCGGATGCTGACCAGCGATTCCGCGCTGGAGAGCAGGCGCGCCACCAGCGAGCCATCACTTGGCGCGACCGGAGCCGGGGTCAGGCCGGCAATGGCGGCAAGGCCTTCGCGGTCCAGTCGCTCGGCCAGCGCCGCGCGGGGCGGGTAGCCCTTGGCGGCGGCATCATTGAGCGGGGCCAGCATATTGGCGTTCGCACCCAGAAGGGTGTGGGCGGCTGCAAGCTCGGCGGTGAAGGGACGGCCAGCCTGCACGGCATCGCGCAGATCCGCCAAAACCACCATGCCGGCAGCGGCGCGGCTGAAGGCATCCACCGTGCTGATCCGCTGTTGTGCGCTCTTCTGAAGGTCTTCGAGGCGACCATCCAGCGCGGCGATGCGCGGGGCAAGGCCATCGGTGCCCTTGCGGATTTCGGTGAGGCTGGTGTCCAGCAAATCCACGCGCGGGGCAAGGGCTTCGGCCTGCTGGGCTGCTGCTGCGGCAGCGGTTGCCGATTGCCCCAGTTCATCCAGACGCGGGGTCAACGCGCCCACCTTCTGGCTGGCGGTATCGGCCAGCTTCAGGGCCTGTTCGGCCTGCCCGGAAATGCCACTGGCGGTACTGGCGGCCTCGCCGGCCTGCCGGGCAGCTTCGCTCGCCTGCGCAGTGGTGGTTTCAAGCTGGGCCTTCAGCTCGGACTGGTTTGCGCCGAGGCTGGAGAGCTGTTCTCCAGTGCGGGACAGCGCAGCCTTCATCTGTTCGCTCGAAGCCTGAAGCAAAGCGAGGGCCTGCTCCATGCCCTGCACCTGTGCCGGTGCATCCGTGCCATCCACGGGTGCGGATGGCGCGGAGAAGCCCTGCACGGCTGCGGCCAGCGCCGCAATGCGCGCATCTGCCGAGTCCAGTTTCTCGTCGAGACCGGTCAGGGCCTGCGGAGCGATGGCGGGGCGATCTTCGAGCGTGACCAGCCGCTGGGTGAGTGTCGCGATCTCTGGAGAAGGCGCGAGCAGCGCCCCACTGCGCGCGGCATAATAGACAACGCCGCCTCCGGCGATGCCACCTGCAAGAGCGCCAACCACAAGGGCCGCCACCAGTCCGCCCGCGCCGAGACGTGCGGGCTGGGCAGAGGGGGGGGCAGGCGGCGGAGAAGTCGGCGGCGCGGTGAAGTTGCCAGATGATGCCGGCTTGTCTGCTGCTGCTGAACCGGAACGAGTGCTGGAAGAGGCCGATGAAGCAGCAGAGCCTGAAGCCGTGGATGAAGCCCCTGCCGCACCCGGCGTATGGGCCGGTGGGGTCGTGGCTGTCTTCGCTTCGGCTGTTGCCGTGGTTGGTTTGGCCGCAGTCGTTTGGGCGAAATTCGAGTGGCCTGCAGCGCCCGGAGCGGATGCTGACGCAGAGGCGCTCTTTGTCCCTTCAGCCTGCGGTGTGGATGGCTGCTCCGGGGCTGGCGTTTTCGCCGATGTGAAAGCGCTGCCTTGAGCGGAAGCCTGCCCCGCCTGCGCTGTGGGATTCGCACTGCCGCTGGTGGCAGAGGCGGCATCCTTTTGAGCAGCGCCTGTTGCGGATGCAGATGCCGCCGCGCCGCCCAAAGGCCTGCCGGAGGTTGTATCCGCAGGGGTGCTCTGGCTGGTGCTGTTGTCCACGCGCACTTCCTCGGCCTTCAGGTCGAGGGTGGGGGGCTGACGTCCCTTGCGGGATGAAAAGCCTTTCGCGTTCGGGTCTTCGCTCGCCATGGGCCTCCTCGTGGGGTCGCGCCGCCATTATCGTTCGGGATAGACCGGCCGTCGGTTATCCGCAACCATCGCACATGATGCGCATTTTACAGAAGCGCGAAAAGTGCATCCTCATTCGGGGCCTGCGCCACCTCCGCGACAAGCCCGGCCTGCACCAGCGGCCCGGTCACCTGATCTGCCAGGCACACATGCCGCATATGGGTGAGCCTTGCCCCAAGCCCCGCTGCTTCCACACAGCGCAGAAAGGCGACAACTGTGCGGCGGGAAAAATGCAGCACACAGCCAATGCGCCCTTCCGCCAGCGCGGCATGGGCCTCTTCTGAAAGTGCATGCGCCGGTTCGGCCGCATATACGACGGCGATACTGACCTTGATACCAGCAGGCGCGAGGGCAACGGGGAGGTCCGCGGCCCGATCCTGCCCCGCTGCATAGAGCACATGCGTGCCGGGGGAGAGTTTCTGCCGCATGCGACTTGTGAGGTCAGTGGCGTCGCCATCACAATCAATGACTGTGGAAAACCCTGCGGCCAACGCCTCTTCAGCGGTGCGGGGACCCACCACATAGGCCGGCAGGGTGCGCAGGTCTGGCCATTCGGTCTGGGCCATGAAGCCTCTCACCCCGTTGATGGAGGTGAAGGTGAGGGCATCAAACGTGCCGGCGGGCATGTCTGCCGTTCGCGGACGGATATGCAGCATCGGGTCCGCCAGCACCACATGGCCCATGGCTTCCAACCGCGCGATGGTGCGTGCGGCGGCAGGCATTGGGCGGGTGACAAGGGTGAGCATGGCGTATTCTCCAGAGCATTTTCAAGCGAAGTGGATACCGGTTCGCGTGAAGAAAATGCGGTCACTCAAGGAGCATGCATTTTCAAGCGAAGTGGGCACCGGTTCGCATGAAGAAAATGCGGTCACTCAGGGGGCATGCATTTTCAAGCGAGCGGGGCTCTGGCGCATTTGAAAATGCGATCATTCAACATGTTGGCGCGTGGTCCGGATTTCGATGAAACGAAGGGCACACCAGATGCGGACGGTTGCCGACACTGATCCGCCGGGCCGGGCGAACGGGCGGGTGAGGTGCAGCCCGCTCCGTGCGCTCATGCCACCCAGCGCGTTTCTATGCCTCACCACGCAGGGCGCGGGCGGGGCGTGTCTCACGCAGCCTCGCACCACAGGCCGCACCCAGTTCTTCCGCCTGAACCAGTTCCTGCCCGTGCGAGAGCGGGATGCACTCATCCAGTTCAGCGGCATCTGTGCCATCGGTGGTCAGCACCATGCCCTGAAGGCGCAGGGTTTGCCCCTCCACCCGCGCCAGCCCGGCGATGGGCGTGCGGCAGGAACCATCGAGCGCCGAAAGGAATGCGCGTTCTGCGGTGACGGAAATACCAGTCTCGCGGCAGGTGATGGCGGCCAGCGCCGTATTGGTGGCCTCATCCTCCACCCGGCATTCGATCGCGACAGCCCCTTGCCCCACGGCAGGCAACACATCCTCCACCGCCAGCACCGCACTGGCGACTTCCGGCATGCCGAGACGCGTGAGGCCGGCAAAGGCGAGAAGCGTGGCATCAAACACACCGTCTTCCACCTTTGAGAGGCGGGTGTGGACATTGCCGCGCAGCAGCGAGACCTGAAGGTCCGGCCTTAGGCGACGCAGTTGGGCCTCGCGCCGCAGGGAAGCCGTGCCCACCTTCGCGCCCTGTGGAAGATCGGCAAGGCTGGCGCCATTCTTCATGATGAGGGCGTCGCGCACATCGGCGCGGGGCAGATAGCCAGCCAGATGCAGCCCTTCCGGCAAGGTGGTGGCGACATCCTTGGCCGAGTGAACCGCCAGATCGATACGCCCTTCCAGCAGCGCATCCTCGATTTCCTTGGTGAACAGGCCCTTGCCGCCTGCCAGAGCAAGGGCGCGGTCCTGGATCATATCGCCCGAAGTGCGGATGACCTCGATCTCGATACTGTCCACAGCCCGGCCATGGGCTTTCGCCAGGGCATCGCGCACGGCATGGGCCTGCCACAGGGCCAGCGGGCTGCCGCGCGTGCCGATGCGCAGGCGGGGTGCTGTGACCTTGGAATCAGGTGTGGAGGATTTGTGGGGTGCGCTGGGCGCTTGGCTGTTCGTTTCCGGGCTCATGGGCGCTAAGAATGAAGGTGGGAATCAAAATAAGATAGAGCGGCGTTGCGGCGCAGTCTGCGTCTCGCGTCGAAAAGGCAGGGCGGTTTGGCCGATCTTCTCGTTCTTGGCATCGAGAGCACATGCGATGAAACCTCAGCAGCGGTGGTGTCCTGCACCTCTGCCGGTGAGGGCCGGATCCGCTCCAACATCGTGCGCTCGCAGGTGGAGATTCACTCTCCCTATGGTGGCGTGGTGCCGGAAATCGCGGCCCGCGCCCATGTGGAAATCCTCGACCATGTGATCGGCGAGGCGATGCGACAGGCCAATGCCTCCTTTTCCGAACTCTCCGCTGTGGCGGCGGCGGCGGGGCCGGGGCTGATCGGCGGTGTGATCGTTGGCCTCACCACGGCCAAGGCGATCGCGCTGGCCGCGCATAAGCCGCTGATTGCCGTGAACCATCTGGAAGCTCACGCGCTCACGGCCCGGCTCACCGATGGTGTGACCTTTCCCTATCTGCTGCTGCTGGTTTCGGGTGGGCATACCCAGTTGCTCGCGGTGGAGGATGTGGGTCGCTACACCCGCCTCGGCACCACGCTGGATGACGCGGTTGGCGAGGCCTTCGACAAGGTGGCCAAGATGCTGAGCCTGCCTTATCCCGGTGGGCCGCAGGTGGAAAAGCAGGCGCGCCATGGCGATCCACGCCGCTTCAGCTTCCCTCGCCCGATGGCTGGACGACGCGAGCCGGACTTCTCTCTCTCAGGCCTGAAAACCGCTGTGCGGCTGGAGGCTGAGCGCAACGCCCCCCTGAGCGATCAGGATGTGTCGGACTTGTGCGCCAGCTTTCAGGCCGCCGTGGTGGATGTGATCTCGGATCGTGTGCGCGCCGGGGCCCGCAGCTTCCGCGACCGGCTCGGCCGTGGCCCGACCGCTCTGGTGGTGGCCGGCGGTGTGGCCGCCAATACCCCCATCCGCGAGGCGCTGGGGCGTATGGCGGCGGATCTCAACACCCGGCTGGCTTTGCCCGCCCCGGAACTCTGCACGGATAATGGCGCGATGATCGCGTGGGCGGGGATCGAGCGGTTCGCACGCGGCTTCACGGATGACCTGACGGTGAGCCCCCGCGCCCGCTGGCCGCTGGACCCGGCCGCCGCCGCCTCTGCCACTGCACGGGCTTGAGATGATGGCGGGCTTTGCACGGATCGGCGTCGTGGGCGCTGGCGCATGGGGCACGGCGCTGGCAAATGCTGCGGCGCGTGGCGGCAGTACGGTCCTTCTGCATGGGCGTGATGCCGGGCAGATGGAGGACATGGCCGCCCGGCGCGAACATGCCGGCGCACTGCCGGGTATCGCGCTGGCGCAGGCGGTGGAGCCGGTGTCGGATCTGGCGCGCATTGCAGAATGCCGGGCAGTGCTTCTGGTGGTGCCGGCTCAGGCCTGCCGGGGGGTGCTGGAACAACTGTCTCCGCATCTTGCCCCCGGAACGCCGGTGATTTCCTGTGCCAAGGGCATCGAGCGCGGCACCCATGCCTTCATGACCGAGGTGATCGCGCAGGCGACCCCGCAGGCTGTGCCGGCGGTGCTCTCCGGTCCCAGCTTCGCCTCTGATGTTGCGGCGGGCCTGCCGACAGCGGTGACCCTGGCGGCGCAGGATAAGAGATTGGCGCAGGTGCTGGCCGAGACGCTCGGTTCTTCCAGCCTGCGGCTTTATTATTCCACCGATGTGCGCGGGGTGGAGATTGGTGGGGCCACAAAGAATGTGCTGGCCATCGCCGCTGGTATCGTCGCGGGTCGCAAGCTGGGCGCGAGTGCGAGGGCGGCTCTCGTCTCGCGCGGGTTTGCGGAACTGATGCGCTTTGCATTGGCATGGGGCGCGCGGCCTGAGACGGTGACAGGCCTTTCCGGCCTTGGCGATCTCATCCTCACCACTTCCGGCCCGCAATCGCGCAATTTTGAGTTTGGCGAGGCACTGGGCGCGGGAGAAGCGGTGGGCGACAAGCTGGCGGAAGGTGCTTTCACCGCATCCGTGCTGATGGAAATGGCGCGTGAGAAGGGCATCGACATGCCCGTGGCCTCTGCTGTTGCCGAGGTGCTCTCCGACCGCATGTCGATTGATGCCGCGATCGAGGCGCTGATGGCTCGCCCGCAGAAGGCTGAGGGATAGGGCCGGCCTGAAGGGCGGGGCAACCGCATGTTTTCGAGCGCAATGAATGTCGGTTTGCACGAAGAAAATGTGATGCTCAAAATGTCAGAGCGCGCCTTTGCTTCAATGAAATGGAGACGTGCTCTGGACGCTGCATGTGAGCATGTCTCGACAGCATCAGTATGTGGGGCTGCCTTTGCTGCGTGTTGAGTGCGGCGGGCATTTTAAGGGCCGACCTGCAATCTAGCGCTGCTATCCACATTGACATGACAGATGCTGCCATCTGCGGCGCTGAAAGCCTGATGCATAAATCGGACAGGCACTTCCATGCCTTGAAACAAGAGAGATTACCGGGATGGGGGGGCATTCGGCCCGACCATAATGGTCTCGTCCCAAAGCCCTTCGTATGGCTTGGCGTAACCTCTCGAAATCGCTCAATTCATTTCGGGTTGGGTTCTGCGGTTCAGTTTCTGCCACCAGCCGATGGTGTTGCCTCCTGCAAAAGTAGTCACCCCTCTCCTGTCTCCAGCTTGATAATCCATGGAAAATTGACGGAAACGGGTTCCCAGACACCTCAAAGCGGTTCAAATATGTCTGGAATTCACGTTGTGGGTGCGCAATCCGGAATCCTGACGGTTCGGATGGATCTGCGCGCCCGGATCTACGGGTGAAGCATGTGCATTTTGCGGAGCGGTATCGAGCTTGATGATGCGGATCGCGCGCTGATTGGCGAACTGCAACTGGATGGCCGGATGCCGTTCGTGGAACTGGCCCGCAAGCTCGGGATTTCAGAGCGCACCGCGCGTTCGCGGGTCAGCGGGTTGATTGAAAACGGGGTGATCCATGTGGTCGCCCTCACCAATCCGCGCGCGCTCGGCTTCAACGCCATCTGTCTGCTCGGTATCACCACGGACCCGGCTGTTCCCGTCTCGCAGATCGCAAAGGAGATCGCGCGCGTTTCGGATGTCGACTATGTGGTGGTGACGACCGGGCGCTATGGCATCATTGTTGAAGTCATTTCGACCGACCGTGCGGCCATGCTCAAGACCATCGAGACGCGGATCGGCACCATTGCCGGCATTCGCTCTATCGAGATCTTTCCCGGACTGTCTCTTTATTATCAAAAAGCACGCTTCCTTGCAGGCATGCAGGGCGCAACCGGCGTGCGCACCACCTTGCTGCCCGAGATAGACCGGCAGATCGCCCTGACTTTGAGCACCAATGGCCGCATGCCGTTTCGGGCTGTGGCCGAGCGTGTCGGTATCTCGGAGACGCAGGTGCGCGCCCGCGTGTCCTCGATGCTGGAAACACGCCATATGAGCATTCTGGCGATCATGAACCCGCTGTCGTTTCCTGAGCGGTGCGTCGCGTGGGTAGGTATGAAGATCGCGCCCGGTTCTCGTAGCCAGGAAGTGGCAGACGCGCTCTCGCATGAAGACACCGTGTCTTATGTGGTTATCTCCGGTGGGCGGTTCGATCTGTTCGTGGAACTGATCTGCGAGAATGAGGAACATCTGCATCAGGTGCTTGAAACACGCATCCGCGCCATCCCCCAGATCAGCTCCTTTGAAATCTTCATCTATCTGGATCTGCACTACAAGGTGCTGGGCGTGGCCCATCCGCCCCAGAACGGGGCGGGGACCACTGCGCTTGAAAAGGCGCTATAGCCCGCCGAGGCTCACATATTTCAGGTCCAGATAGTCATCCAGTCCGTAACGCGAACCTTCCCGGCCGACACCGCTGGCCTTCACCCCGCCAAACGGGGCGACCTCGGTGGTGATGATGCCGGCATTGACGCCGACCATGCCATATTCCAGCGCCTCGGACAGGCGGACGGCCCGTGACAGGCCCTGCGTGTAGACATAGGCGGCAAGGCCATATTCCGTATCATTGGCCAGAGAAATGGCGTCCTCGTCCGTGTCGAAGGGGAAGAGGACCGCGAGCGGACCGAAGGTTTCATCGCGTGCCACCATCATCTCGCGCGTGCCATCGGCAATCAATGTGGGCTCGAAGAACTGGGCACCGGCCTTTGAGGGCTTTCCGCCCACCAGCACCCGTCCGCCCTTGGCGCAGGCATCTTCAATGTGGGCTGCCACCTTTTCCATCGCGGCGGTATTGATGAGCGGGCCTTGCGTCACCTCCGGCTCGAAACCGGAACCGACCTTCAGGTTGCGGATCTGGTGCGCCAGCTTTTCCGCGAAGGCCTCATAGACACCGCGCTGCACATAAAAGCGGTTCACGCACACGCAGGTCTGGCCGGCATTGCGGAACTTGGCGGCAATTGCGCCTGCAGCAGCGGCATCAAGATCTGCGTCATCCATCACGATGAAGGGGGCGTTGCCACCCAGTTCCATGGAGAAGCGCTTCATCTCGCGCCCCGCCGCACCGGCCAGCAGCTTGCCGACACGGGTGGAGCCGGTGAAGGTGATCTTGCGCACCGCCGGATGACTGGTCATGACGGCCCCGATGGCCGCGGCATCGCCGGTGAGCAGATTGACGACGCCGGCCGGAATGCCGGCTCGCGCGCACAGTTCACCCCATGCCAATCCGCTGAACGGCGTGAGTTCGGACGGCTTGATGACAATGGTGCAGCCCGCAGCCAGCGCTGCGCCGAGCTTGCGGGCGATCATCGAGAAGGGGAAGTTCCATGGGGTGATGGCTGCCACCACGCCTACCGGGCCGCGCGTCACCAGAAGCCGCCTGTCGGTCCAGGGCGAGGGGATGATGTCGCCATATATGCGGCGCGTTTCCTCCGCGAACCAGCGAATATAGGCCGCGCCACCGAGAATTTCGCCGCGCGCCTCCGCCAGCGGCTTGCCCTGTTCCAGCGTGAGCAGATGGGCGAGATCATCGGCATTCTGCTCAATTTCGCGCACAAGAGCATGGAGCTTTCCGGCTCGCTCCTGCGCGCTCAGGGCGGCCCATGAGGGAAAAGCGCGCGCGGCTGCTTCAATCGCGATGCGGGTTTCATCCGCACCGGAGAGGGGGGTGGTGCCGATTTCAAGGCCCGTTGCAGGGTTTGTGACAGCAAGACATGCACCACCTTTTGCTGCCTGCCATGTGCCATTGATATAGTTTTGCAGATGCCGGAACTGCTGGGGAATTTCGGCTGTGTTCATAAGCATGTATCCGGTCATGGTCAGGCATGCTGCATCAGGAGAACTGGCGCAGGGGGAAGGAAAAGAAATGTGGGTCGGCGCGGGCAGGCATGCGTGCCCGCGCATATCGGGCCGTCTGAGGGGCTATTTCAGATCCGAGAAGGACACATCAAAGGAGAGTGAGGCGAGGAAGCGGTCGCCACAGCTCTTGGCATTCGCAATCATGATGCTGCACTGTTCATCGTTCAGGTCTGAACCGTGATAGCGCAGGTCCAGCGTCGCGGCCTTGTAGGTCAGGCTGGTGCCGATATTCCAGTAACTGTAGCCGGAAACATCGACATAATAGGGGGTGAGGGTGATGGGCGTGAGGAAGGTGCCATTCCACGCGCTGCTGTCCAGCCATTGATGGCCGAATTCGCCGGATATCGACCAGCCGATGACCTGCCCGGGGCCAAAGCTTGGCAAGGTGACTTCAGCAGTGCCAGAGAGATACGTGCCATCCGTATTGGTCGCGGCGAAATCGGTAGTGTAGTAGAGCTGAAGCCCAATATTGAGCCAGTCCGTGACCTGATAGCTGGGCTTGAAGTAAACTTCCCAATAATTCAGGTCGGTGTTGGCGGCAGAGCCGGGATAGAGATAGCCGGAGATGCCGATATCGAGGGTCAGCTTGTCCCATGTGTGGCGCACGCCGCCATAGACATCGACCTCTGCTGAGCCGGAACCGAGAAAGCTGACATTCGACGCCCATGACCCGACATAGAACCAGTCGAGGAACGACAGCTCCGCATAACCCTGAATGGCGGCATTGCCATTGGTCTGGCTGATACCGCGGAAGATATAGTCGCTTGCGCCGGTGACACCGAAGGACACGTCCCACAAAGGCGCGGGTTCGGCCGGGGCAACGGCCTTCATTGGCATGGAGATATCGGCGGCCATGGCGGTGCCGGTCAAAAGCAGGCCTGAGGTTAACGCCAGAAGTGCGGTTTTCATGATGATCCTCCCCTTGTTATGGGGGGGCGTGCCGGGGCAGCGGCACGCCCCTTTTTTAGCCCGCGAAAAGCTGTGTTTCTCCGCGTGCCATCACGAATTCGACCTTGATGCCGCGCAGCAGGTCGATGTCTGTTTCAAACGGGTCCGCATCCAGCGCGATGATGTCGGCAAGCTTGCCGGGGGCGAGCGAACCCTTCTGGTCGTCCTCACCCATCACCCATGCGGCATCGATGGTGTGCATGCGCAGGGCCTGCTCCAGCGTGATGGCTTCTTCCGGGTCGATGTCATTGCCGGAATAGGTTTCGCGCTTCAGGCAGCACCAGATGCTGAAGAAGGGGTTTGTGGCCTCGCGCTCCGAGCCGATCCACACATCCGAACTGCCGGACAGGCGCCAGCCGGCTTCCAGCAGCGAGCGGAAGGGGAAGCGGCCGCGCGCGCCATATTCGCCGAGATAGTCCGGGAAATACTCGCCGAATGTGTAGATGAAGACCGGCTGCGGCACCGGCACGATACCGGCCGCTGCCCATTTGTCTGCGGTGGCCTGCTGCGGCATGAGGTTGCCGGCATGCTCGATGCGCACCCGCTCCCGCCCGCCGCCCGCGCCGCCCATCTCCGCGATCATGTCGCTGAGCCAGTCCTGCGCGCGGTCGCCATTGGCATGGATGGCGAGTTGCAGGCCATTGTCGCGGCAGATGCGCAGCGCCCGGCGCAGGAAGTATTTCGGGAAGGCGATGTGGCCCTGGAAGTTGCCGGAATCCTTGTAGCAGCAGTTCACAGCCGCGCTGCGGGCGGAGAAGCCGCCATCGGAGAACATCTTCACGCCCTGAATGCGCATGGCGCTTTCCGGTGCGCTCAGGGCCAGCCGTTCGCGCCAGTGCGGCACGGTCTCCAGCGTCATGGTGCCGGGCACCCACAGATAGATGCGCATGCTCACCGGGAGCCTGCCCGCCATCGCCAGTTCGTTCATGGCACTCAGGCCATCCAGCGTTTCGGAAATCTCGCCGATGGTGGTGACACCGAAGCGGGTGAAATAATGGCGCAGCCCATCCTCAATGGCGGCGGAAAGCTCCTCCGCATTGGGGGAGGGCAGGGGCAGCAGCACGTCCATTTCCTTGACGATGCCGGTGGGGTCACCATTCTCGTCGCGCTCCACCGTCACCGGGCCGGTGATGGAATGGGTAGGCGGCACGAAATGCCGATCAATGCCCGCCACTTCCAGCGCCCGGGTGTTGAGCACGGTGATATGGCCGCCCGCGCGCAAGGCGATGGGGCGCTGCGTGCTCACCGTGTCCAGTTCGGCGCGGGTGGGCAGGCGGCCTTCCTTCAGCTTGCGATCGAAGAACAGATTGGCCTGTCCGACAATCCAGTCATTCGGCCCGCCATTCGGTGCGTCGTTGCGCAGTTTCTCCAGCACGGCGGGAATGGTGTCGCATTCGGGCGCGCGACAATCGACGGTCTTGAACGCGGTGCGGCACACCACTTCGGCATGGGCATGGACATCCACAAAACCGGGCATGAGAGTGCGTGCGCCAAGATCAATGATCTCTCGCGTGCCGTCATCAAGGGCGGCCAGTTCATCGCGGCGGATAAGGCGCACGATGCGCTCGCCGCGAATGAGCAGGCCCTGCCAGTTGGTTGCCGCATCACGCTCCATGGTGATAACGCGCGCGCCAATGACGATCTTTTCTTTCGGGGAAGTCTCTTTCGGGGAAGTCATGGGAGAAACCCGCCTTCTGCGCACATGGCCGGGAACGGCGACGCAGGGCGCGCCGCCGTTCGTTTCCTTGGGTTTCAGGCTGCGGTGTTGATCCACACGGCCTTGGTCTGGAGATATTTCTCGATGCCCTCATGGCCATTGTCGCGGCCATAGCCGGACTGCTTGAAGCCTCCGAAGGGCGCTGCCGGGTCGAACTGGTTGTAGGTGTTCACCCATACCGATCCGGCCTTCAGGCTGGCGGCCATGGCATGGGCGCGGGAGAGGTCTCGCGTCCAGATGCCGGCGGCGAGGCCATAGGTGGTGTGGTTGGCGCGGACCGCCACTTCTTCCACCGTGTCGAAGGCCTGAATGGAGAGAACCGGGCCGAACACCTCCTCGGCCACCACCTTTGAATTATCCGAGGGGTCGACCAGCACGGTCGGCTCGTAGAATGAGCCAATGCCGCAGGCCTCGGGGATGCGCCCGCCTGTGGCGATCTGGATGCCGGCACTGCGCGAGGTATCCACAAAGCCCATCACCCGCGCGCGCTGCTCGTTTGAGACCAGTGCGCCCAGCGTCGTGTCCGGCGCGAGGCCGTGACCGATATTCAGCTTGCGCGCCTCTTCCACCACCAGAGCCACGACCTGATCCAGCACCGGGCGCTGCACCAGCAGACGCGAACCGGCGGTGCAGATCTGGCCGGTGTAGAAGAAGATGGCCATGGCGGCCGTGCGGGCTGCGGTTTCCACATCCGCATCAGCGAAGATGATGTTGGGGCTCTTGCCGCCCAGTTCCAGCGAGACATGCTTGAGGGAGGAGGCCGCATTGCGGGCGATCAGCTTGCCCACTTCCTCCGAGCCGGTAAAGGCGATCTTCGCCACACCGGGATGCGCACACAGGGCCGCGCCGGTGGTCTGTCCGTCACCGGTGATGACATTGAACACGCCTTCCGGGAACCCGGCTTCGGCGGCGATCTTCGCCAGATAAAGGCCGGTGAGCGGGGTCTGTTCGGCAGGCTTCAGCACCACGGTGCAACCGGCTGCCAGCGCCGGGGCGATCTTGTAGCTGGCCTGGCACAGATTGAAGTTCCACGGCACGATGGCCGCCACCACCCCAATGGGCTCGCGGCGCGTATAGCACAGCATGCCGGGGGAGGAGACAGGCGCGACAGTGCCTTCCAGCTTGGTGCACCAGCCGGCATTATAACGCAGCGTGGCGATGGAGAGCGGCACATCCACCGCGCGCACATGCCCCACCGGCTTGCCGGTATCGATGCTTTCGATCTCGGCAAAGGCATCCGCATGCGCCTCAATGAGGTCTGCGAAACGGTGGATGATGCGCTCACGCTCGGCTGGCGACGTGGCGCTCCAGCGTTCCAGAGCGCGTTCGGCGGCAGTCACTGCGGCATCCACATCCTGCGTGCCCGCCTGCGGCACGGTGGCAAGATGTTGGCCGGTAGCGGGGTCCAGCGTCTCAAAGGTTTCGCCGGAACGGGCTGTGACGAAAGCGCCATCAATCAGCATGCGCTGCGGAGCGGTGAGAAACGCTTGCACAGCAGGGCTGAGGGCTGCGATGGGGTCAAATGGGGTCATCGTGATGGTCCTCATCAATGGGCAGTTACAGGGCGCTCACGAGATCAATGGTCTGCACGGTGACGCCGCCGGTCGCGAAATTCGCGATGTCGGCGAGCGCGGCCTGTCCTTCGGGGGAGGAGAGGGCAGCTTCGAGGTTTTGTGCATTGGCATAGCGCAGCAGGGCGATGAGATAGGGGGCCTCACCCTCTGCCGCCACCGGACCGGTGCTGTATTCAAAGGCCTGAAGGTGCGGCATGGCGCGCACCAAAGGCACGTGCACCTGCGCATAGTGACGATCGAAGCTGGCCGGATCTTCAGGCTGGCCATAGGCAACAATGGTGAGCTTCATGCCGCACTCCTCAAATGGCGGGCGGGGTGCAGCTTGCGCCGGTGATAGACCAGAGGCTCTGCCGCCTCGGGGTGTTCGATGGCCTCGATGGCTCCCGTGACCAGCACATGGTCTCCCCCGTCGAACAACTGGGTGACACGGCAGGAAATGAGCCCGGCCGCCATGGGCAGCCGCGGGCTGCCGCAGGCGGCAGGAGCCCAGTCTGTATCCGCGAACTTGGTGGTGCCGCCCTTGCTCGCGAAGCGATAGGCCAGCGCCTCCTGCCCCTCCCCCAGCACATGGATGAGGAAGGGGTGGCCGGGCCGCGAAAGGCAGGCCAGCGTGTCCGAACCGCGATCGAACGCCGCCACCATCATCGGCGGGTCCATGGAAAGCGACATCACCGCCGAGAGGGTTGCCCCCACCGGCTCGCCTTCCCCGGTAATGGTGGTGATGATGGTGACGGCCTGAGGCATATCCGCCATCAGGGTCTTGAAGGCGGAGACATCCAGAGATGCGGGTGCGTGGCTGCTCATTCTGCGGCCTCCTCCACCTTGGTGCCGCTGAAATGGGGAATGACCTCGCGGCCGATCAGTTCGTAAGACCGCATGATGTCGGCATGGGGCACGCCGTCCACGCGCAGAAGAACCTCATCAACACCCATTTTCTTGAGCTTTTCGAGACGCTGGATGAAGTCATCCGGCGTGCCGATCATGACGGAGGGCGTTTCGTTGATGAGGAAGTCCAGATTACCTTCATTGTTCAGAAGGCGGGTCATCTTCTCATCAAGATATTCATAGGAACTGCGCTTGCCGAGGGGCACGTACAGATCCAGAATGAACTTGAAATAACCCAGCGCCACATCACGTGCGATACGACGGGCTTCCTCTCGGGTTTCCGCGCAATAAGCGGTCGCCACATAAAGACCAGAGGATGCATTTCGGCCGGGTGCAATTGACTTTCCAGATTTCAGACCCTCACGATAGGCATCAAGGCAGGTCTGGAGATAGTCAAAGCCGAAATAGTTCTCGAAGGTGAGCACGCCAATACCGCGCTCGCCCGCCATGCGGTGCGTATCGACGCTGGAGGCCGAAACCCAGATGGCGGGATGCGGCTTCTGCAAGGGCTGGGGCACGATCTGGCGGGGCGGGATCTGCCACACCGGGCCATCATGCTCCAGAATCTCGTCCGACATCGCCTTGATGAGCACGGCCAGACCATCTTCCCACTGCACGCGGGTTTCAGATGGATCAACACCGAAAGCACCAAGAGTTGTCAGGTTATTGGAACGTGCGGTCGCGATTTCGGCGCGGCCATTCGAGACGATATCCAGTGTTGCGAGACGCTCAGCCACCAGAATGGGGTGGTTCCACTTGAGCAGAACCGAGCACATGATGCGCAGCTTGATATTATTGGTCTCACGCGCAATGGCGGCGTAGAGAACCTCTGGCGCGGAGACTGTAAAGCGCGGGGGGCTGAAATGCTGTTCAGAGGTGCCCCAGCTGTAGAAGCCAAGTTTGTCGGCCAGTGCGACTTCGGCGATCATTTCCTCATAGCGCTGGGCGACGCTGACGCCCGGCATGATTTCGCCCTCCTGAAGAAGACCGATCCTCATGATACTCTCCCTGATGCTTGATTGATTGTCAGAGGAGAGAGCGCAGTCTCTCCTCTGCTTGTTTCACGCGGTATAACCGCCCTTGCCGTAGCGCTTGTTCAGCACAATCGTGATGAGGGCATAGACAACCGCCGCGATGACTGCCGCTGGGATTGAGGCCGTGGTGAGTTCATACGGCCATGCAGATTCATAGGTCAGCGGGTTCAGAAGGCTGAGATAGGTGATGAAACCGGCAGCAAGGCCAAGGATAGCGGCCGGGTTGAAGCCCGCCCAATAGTGGTAATCACCTTCCGGGCTTTTGTCATAAATGGCGCGAATGCTGATCTTACCCCGGCGCAGGAACCAGTAATCTGCAATCTGGATGCCGCAGACCGGTGCGAATGCCACGCCGATAAAGGCGAGGAATGTGCCGAAATTGTTGAAGAACAGGGTGGGTGCGACCACCCCGATGACGGCAACCGGGCCAATAGCGAACAGCAGCAGAATGGGCCAGCGCACATTCTCCAGCACCTTGTAATGGCGCAGGCCAATGGCCGAGGCATAGATGCCCGCTGTTGCGGTGCCAAGATTGGCCGCCGTGACAAAGCCAAGTGCGATGACGGCATAGAATGGCCCGCCGACTTCCGCCATCCAGTGCGCGGGGTCAGAAATCTTGATGGCGAGAATGCCAGCAACACCAATCATATAGAGCAGGCCGACAATCAGGCCGAACCCCAGCATGGCCGGAAGGGTGGCTTTGCGCGCACTGGGTGCCATACGCACCATCGCCCCGAAATAGGACCACCAGGACAAGGCTGTCGCAATGGCGATTTCAATGCCGGTCACATAATTCCAGCCCGCATTTGCCGAGGCATATTCGGGGGTGGCCGTGACAAGCGTATCCCAGCGCTGGTCAACGATGAGCCATAGCATCCAGAAGCCGACAAGCACATGGATGACGAGGATTTGCGAAATCCGGTCCACGCCATGCGCGCCTTTCAGCAGGAAACAGAAGGCGATGGAGCATGCAAAAAGCGTCGCCAGCATGCTGATGATGAGGTGTTCACCGGGGCCGATTGCACCAACTGCAACAAGAAACTGTGCGAATGAGCGCCCGAAGAAGATGAGAAGAAGAGAGTTCCATCCGAATATCGAAAGATATTGCAGGGAGAAAGGGATGATCCACCCTCTGGAACCAAACTGTGGTTTGCAGGCCGCAATGGAGTCGATGCCGAAGCGGATAGTGGTGGGCATCAATGCCAGAATAACCAGCATGATGCCGAGCAGGCTGCCGCCGACCGAAACGGCCAGAGCCTGCCAGAAGCTCAGGTAATAACCAATATATTCCCCAATAATATAGCACCATGTGGCGGCACCAACTGTGGCGATGGAGAAAAACAGGCGCCACATACCCCAGTTCCGCTCTGAACGGAGCATGGGAAGGGCTGTCATATCAATATTCACGCTCTCCACGCCTGCGGCGGATGGCGTGTTCAATGCTGTGATGCTCATCCCAGTAACCCCCAGGTCAGCACGATGGCGGGGATAATGAGGCAACCCACGACGATCTGGCACCAGGTGACCAGATCGAAGCTTTCGCCTTGATTTTCCGGATGTTCGAGGGCTTCGATCCGGGCCGTAAGCTCAGGATTTTCGTGGTTCATGCATACCTCCAGAAGGCGCGCGTAAGGCGTGCCGATCCAGACATCGGGGGCAGACGATGCATTTTCTTTCCTCACCTGTCCCGCTGTTTTAAACTTGTTGGCGTCATTTTTCAGCGGAATATGTTATTTCAATAACGATAATCCGCTAATTAAGGCGAAGTCAATGACGTTTTCCGCTGAAAAAATATCGAAAGATGCACAATAAACCGCCAGGGGTGTAGGCGCACGCGGGGCTCGGATGATGTGCAAGGCGGCGAAGTTCGCCATTGTGCAGGATATGTGCGCTCACCAGTCCAGGGGGGAGTTTCACCTTTGGAGCTGCACCGGTGGGGCAATTATTTGTTTCATATCAATTATTCTGCGGGCAGGTTCTCTCGCTGCATCACACATAGATGAGTTGCTCTTATCTATCGCGCTGCACAAAAAGAGGCGCGCCAACATTTCAATGAGCATTAAAGCGCACGTCAGGTTGAAGTGATCTCAGTTTTGGATCTCTACTTTTCACCACTATTTGAAATGGAGACGTCCGGGATTTGTCGGCATTGCGTTGAAGCCATGTCGGTGACAGCCCGCAATCCGCACAAATGCTCCTGATGGCCGATTCTTTGTTCCGCTAATGCACCAGATATGCAGTGAAGCACGGCTTCTGCCGGAATGTACTCGGCCCTTCACGCACAACTTGACGGCGCATTCCAACATGACCGGAAACTGGCGTCGTTTTGTGCGTTTTTGCGAGGCCTGTTCCCGGAGGATATAATTTTTGTGCATGGGCATCATGGCCCCGCAGGTTTCGGGCGGCGGAATAGCCCTGAGTTTCGGCCTTCCGAAAGGTGTCATCCACGCCTCGCCGTTGAGACGCCCAGTTTTATCTCAAGACAGTTGTGCCCGCCTTGCATGCAAGGCGGGCACAACTCATATTCATTGGAGCCGGGTGGCAGTAACAGCCCGGAATGAGCGCTGGAGGGATGAGCTTCAGGTGTTGTTCTGGCCAGGCCGTTCAGCATGGCAGCCAACATTCACCCTCCTGCCAGTTCCAGCTCTGCGCTCGCGGCCAGCCAGTCCTCTTCCGCCTTGTCCATGGCGTGAGACATGTCCTTGCGCTGCCGTGAGAGTAGGGTGGCTTCCAGCGGGTTCTTGGCATGAAGTCCGGGAGCGGAGAGCTTCGCATCAATGATGGTCAGTTCCTTCCCCAACTTCTCCATGCGGCCCTCAGCTTCCTTCACCCGCTTTTTGATGGGAGCGGTGGCGATCTTGCGGGGCTGGGCGGCCTTCTCTTCCTTGCTGTTGCTCTTGTCCTTGCGTCCGTCAGAAGTCATCCGGTCGCCATCGGCGCGCGAAAGCACTTCGCGGCGATACTGGTCAAGATCATCCTCATACGGCTTCACCGTGCCGCCAGCCACGCGCCAGAGCTGTTCCGCGCAGGATTCCAGCAGGGTGCGATCATGCGAGATGAGGATGACCGCGCCGGGATAGTCGTTCAGTGCCTCGATCAGCGCTGCGCGTGCCTCGATATCAAGATGGTTGGTCGGCTCATCGAGAATGACCAGATGCGGACCATGGAAGGTGGCCAGCCCCAGCAGCAGACGTGCCTTCTCACCGCCTGAAAGCGCGGAAACCTTGGTGTCGGAAGCCCGGCCGGAAAAGCCCATCTCCGCCGCGCGCGCGCGCACCCGCGCTTCCGGGGCATCCGGCATCAACCGGCGCACATGTTCGGAGGCGCTTTCATTGGGGTGGAGTTCGTCAATCTGGTGCTGGGCGAGATAGGCCACTTCTAGCTTGTCGGCACGCAGCAGCTTGCCTTCCTGTGGCTCCAACCGCCCGGCGATGAGCTTGGCGAAGGTGGACTTGCCGTTGCCGTTCGGTCCCAGCAGCGCGATCCGGTCATCCTCATCAATGCGCAAAGTGAGGTTGCTGAGGATGGGCTTGCCCGGCACATAGCCCACGGAAACCTGATCCAGCACCATGATTGGAGGCGAGAGCAGCTTTTCCGGGTGGCGGATGGAGATGGCGGCCGCCTCTTCCCCCACCTGCGCGGAAAGCGGCTCCATGCGCGCCAGCGCTTTCAGGCGGGATTGCGCCTGCTTGGCCTTGCTGGCCTTGGCGCGGAAGCGGGCGACAAAGCTCTCCATATGCGCGCGCTGGTCTTCCTGCTTCTTGCGCGCCTTCTGGTCCAGCAGCATCTTCTCGCGCCGCTGGCGGTCAAACGAGGTGAAGCCGCCCTTGAAGATGGCGAGCTTCTGGCCAGAAAGATGGAGAATGTGGTCCACCGAACTGTCGAGCAGGTCGCGGTCATGGCTGATGAGGATGACCGTGCGCGGATAATTCGCCAGATAATCCTGAAGCCACAGCGTGCCTTCAAGATCGAGATAGTTGGTGGGCTCGTCCAGCAGCAGCAGGTCCGGTTCTGTGAAGAGCAGAGCCGCGAGGGCGACGCGCATGCGCCAGCCACCGGAGAATTCAGAGCAGGGACGCTGCTGGGCGCTCTCATCGAAGCCAAGACCGGCCAGAATGATGGCGGCGCGCGATGGGGCGGAATAAGCGTCGATGTCAACGAGGCGCATCTCGATTTCGCCGATGCGCATCGGGTCTTTTGTCGTTTCGCGTTCCTGCATCAAAGCGGCGCGCTCTGTATCGGCAGCCAGCACGCGGTCCAGAAGGCTGTCCGGCCCGGCGGGAGCTTCCTGCGCCACACGGCCGATGCGCGTGCGGTTGGGCAGGCGCACGGAGCCGGATTCCAGCTCCAGTTCGCCGATAATGGCCTTGAACAGGGTGGTTTTGCCGGCGCCATTGCGCCCCACCACGCCCACGCGCGCGTTTTCAGGAATGGCCACGCTGGCGTGGTCAATGAGCAGGCGGCCTGCAAGGCGCAGTGAAATATCATCGAGCACGATCATGATCGGGCTCTTTTCGCAGCAGTGGCGTGGCGGGGCAAGGGGGAAGCGTACCAATCTTTATATGATAGGTCCGCCTGTGTGCTAATTAGGTAAGCGAGTTAGGGAAATAATCTTCATCTACCGACTGAACTGAAAATATGGCGTCTGGCGTATGTGGCACCCCAATGCCATGTAGGATCATCAGCTGAGCCAGCCTTTGTCCATTGATGAGGACAACTCGGTGTTGCACGCGGCGTAAGTAATCATGTGACTCTCGAGAAAAGTCAGACGTGGTAACGAAAACGCCCTTTGTTGCTCCCTCTCCGGTCAGTGATCCGATAAATTGCTGTATATCAGGACGCCCAATCCTGTTGTCCGGTGAGATATCTCCTCGCCTGGATATAGACAGCATCCAATCCAAGCGCGTCTTCATGGATGATGCCATCTATTCCGCCATCGCCAGTTGATTTGGTCAGCTGACCGCGATCCAGATTTCCTGCGCCGTACCCCATGGCGATCAGGAGATCGAGAATAACCTGTTCAAACCGCTGTGGGGTGAGTTGCAGAAGCAAGGTCAGTAACTCGTCCCGCAGAGCGGAGTTCAATAGAGCTGAAGCAGCCTCTATCGCGTCTTCGGGCGTCTGACGTTCATCAATGAGGGTTCTGTCGCCTGCTACTGGAATTGCAGGCTTTTCTTGCAATCCCACCGGGGAAGATGCCCTGCTAAGCTCAATCCAGTCTGTAAATGTCTTAAATTGCGATAGAAAATAATTGTCGATAGTGGTTGGTTTCGATGCCAGAACTGTTTGTCCAAGATCGGTGATGACATGCAAATTGCGCTTTGGAGATGTCAGCAAGCCAGCTTTGGAGAGATATGTTCTGGCCCAGTGGGCTCGATCCTGTAGCTTTGTTTTTTTCCCGCTGTTCACCAGTTCTGCGGCCTAAATGACACTAATCCAAAAATAAAGCTGAAAGTGAGGAAGGAACAGTTCGCCACGTTTGTGCATCCATCTGCGAAGAGACGCAGGACGGGTAACATCAAAGTCTCATAATCTGGTATTGACATCGGATGCTTTTGGTTCGTGCTCAGGAATAGCAGCCCAGATATTGTTATTTTCTGTTCGTATGCAACCCGCTTGAACCAATGCCATCCATTTTAGCATGCCGTTTCAGAATGCTCCCTGTCTCAGATATCTCCTGCATGATATGTGCTTAAAGATAGCCCATAAAAAACAGAATAAGAATGATGGGGAGAGGAATTCCGATCAACCAGAGAAGACCACCGCGTAGCATATCACACCTCCATTTCATGAGTTGTATAGTGATAACGCGCAGTGAGCTTTCCGGTTCCTCATTTTATGAATGACGCAGCGCAGAGGTGCATTGCATAAGTCAAAACCCGGGTGGCGCATGAGCAGATATTCCCGCGCCACTCGGTTCTGTTGTTTGCCTTGCTACCCAGCCGCCCCCGGCTGCACCCAGCGCAGCACCGGGCTACGAGCTGCACGGGTTTCATCCAGCCGGCGACGGGGCGCATAATGGGGGGCGCTGAGGAAACGGCTCTTGTCATTCCCCTTTACCGCCATGGCGAGATCGCGCATCGCCGCGATGAACAGATCAAGCGAAGCCTTGGATTCGCTCTCTGTCGGCTCGATCAGCATGGCCCCGTGCACCACCAGCGGGAAATAGACCGTCATGGGGTGGAACCCCTCGTCGATCAGCGCCTTGGCGATATCCAGCGTGGAAATGCCGGTGCCGTGCAGCCAGGTGTCATCGAACAGGGCTTCATGCATGGCGGGACGTTCGGGGAAGGGCACGCTCATCAGGTCAGTCAAGCTGGCGCGGATATAGTTGGCGGAAAGCACGGCATCTTCCGAGGCCTGCCGCATGCCATCTGCTCCGTGCGAGAGCATCCATGAAAGAGCGCGTACAAACATGCCCATCTGGCCATGGAAGGCGCTCATACGGCCGAGCGCCTGCTCGGCCCCGGCGTCGCCTTTCTCTTCGGCAAGGCGCAGGCCGTTTTCAGTGGCGATTAGCGCAGGCACTGGCGCGAAGGGGGCAAGCGCCTCGGACAACACCACTGGACCGGCACCCGGCCCGCCACCGCCATGCGGCGTGGAGAAGGTCTTGTGCAGATTGATGTGCATGGCATCGACGCCAAGATCGGCCACTTTCACCTTGCCGAGAATGGCGTTGAAGTTCGCGCCATCGCAGTAGAAATAGGCCCCGGCAGCATGCACCGCTTCGGCAATCTCCACCACATCACGCTCAAACAGCCCGCAGGTGTTGGGGTTGGTGAGCATGAGGGCGGCGACATCATCGCTCAGTGCGTCACGCACCGCCTGCACATCCACCGTGCCATCCGCGCGGGCGGGAATGGCGCGTACCTGATAGCCGATGAGCGCGGCCGTCGCCGGATTGGTGCCATGGGCGCTTTCCGGCACCAGCACGATGCGGCGGTTTGCAGTACCGCGCGCTTCATGCGCGGCCTTGATCGCCATCATGCCGCACAGTTCGCCATGGGCACCGGCCTTGGGCGAAAGCGCTACCGCCTTCATGCCGGTGAGTTCCAGCAAGATGCGGGACAGTTCCCCCATCAGCCCCAGCGCACCCTGCACCGTGGAGGCAGGCTGAAGCGGATGCACATCAGCAAAGCCCGGCAGGCGGGCCATCTTCTCGTTGAGGCGCGGATTGTGCTTCATCGTACACGAGCCGAGCGGGAAAATGCCGCTGTCGATGCCATAGTTCATGCGCGAGAGGCGCACATAATGGCGCACCGCCTCCGGCTCGCTCAGGCCCGGCAGATGCGGGGCGCTGGTGCGGGCATGCTTGCCAAGGCGCGATGTGTGGGCCGGCGGCGCGGGCAGGTCCACGCCGGAAACATCCGGGCGACCGATCTCGAACAGCAGGCCCTCTTCCAGCGCCAGCGCGCGGTTGCCGGTGAAGGTTTCGGGCAAGGTGGATTCAGTGATCGGGTTGGGCTGGGTTGCCCCACGTCCTTCGCGGTTCATGCCAGCACCTCCTTCAGGGCGGCAGCATAGGCCGCGCGGTCTTCTTCCGTAGTGGTTTCGGTGGCGGCCACCAGCAGCAGATTGTCCAGCCCGGCTTTGGGAGCGAGGCGGGCATAAGGCACACCGGCCAGAATGCCACGCGCCGCCAGCGCCTCCACCACATCAGTGGCGGGTTTGGGCAGGCGCAGGGTGAATTCGTTGAAGAAGCTCTCGTTCAGCACCTCAACCCCCGGCACCCCGGCAAGCCTGTCTGCCAGATCACAGGCCGAGGCATGGTTGAGTGCGGCCAATCTCTCCAGCCCCTTCTGCCCCAGCAGGGAGAGGTGGATGGTGAAGGCGAGCGCGCACAGGCCGGAATTGGTGCAGATGTTGGAGGTCGCCTTTTCGCGACGAATATGCTGCTCGCGCGTGGAGAGGGTGAGCACGAAGCCGCGACGGCCTTCGGCATCCACCGTCTCGCCCGCAAGGCGACCCGGCATCTGGCGCACATATTTGGCGCGGGTGGCAAACAAGCCGACATATGGCCCGCCAAAATTCAGCGGGTTGCCAAGGCCCTGCCCCTCGCCCACCACAATATCGGCCCCCTGCGCACCGGGCGGCTCAATCGCGCCAAGGCTCACCACCTCGGTGAACACGGCAATGAGCAGCGCGCCCGCCTTGTGGGCCGCTTCCGCGATGGGGCGAAGATCCACCAGATTGCCGAAGACATCCGGGCTCTGCACCACCACGCAGGAGGTGGTCTCATCAATCGCGGCGATAATGTCCTCTTCGCCTGCAGGCGCAGGAGCAAGGCTCACCACCTCGTTTTCCGCATAGTGGCACACGGTCTCGACCGTGGCGCGATAATGCGGATGCAGGTTGCCCGCCAGCAGCGCCTTGCCGCGCTTGGTGATGCGGTGCGCCATCAGCACGGCTTCAGCGGTGCCGGTGGAGCCATCATACATGGAGGCATTGGCCACCTCCATGCCGGTGAGTTCCGCCACCTGGGTCTGGAACTCGAACAGATATTGCAGCGTGCCCTGCGCGATCTCGGGCTGGTACGGCGTGTAGGAGGTGAGAAATTCGGAGCGCTGGATCAGGTGGTCCACACTCGCCGGCACATGGTGGCGATAGGCCCCCGCACCGATGAAGAAAGGCACGCTGCCCGCCGCCACATTGCGCGCGGCAAGGGATGAGAGCGCGCGCTCCACCTCCAGCTCGCTTTTCGCGCTGGGCAGGTTCGGCAGTTCATTTTGCCGCTGTGCGGCGGGAATATCCGCGAAAAGCTCATTCACCGAGGCGACGCCAATGCGGGCCAGCATCTCGGTGCGGTCTTCCGGGGTGAGCGGTAGGTAGCGCATGGGTGTTTCCGTTCGCCGTCAGGCCACACGCATCTGCGGGGAGATGGACATCTCCGCCCGCAGGGAGTGGGCGATATAGCAGGCGTCATGGGCCTGATGATGCAGACGTGTGAGGTCTTCCTGTGAAGGGATCTTCTCCCCGGAAAACACCATCACCGGCCGCAGGCTGATGTGAGACATGAAAAGCCGGCCCTTTTCATTGGGGCTCAAAATACCTTGCGCGGCATCCTCATAGCTCTCCACCCGGAAGCCCGCGCGGCGGGCAAAATCCAGCGCAAACAGCATGTGGCAGCTTGAGGCGGCAGCCACCAGCGCTTCCTCCGGATCCACTGCATCCGGGCGGGAGAGGGGCTGGGGCATGCAGGCGGGTGCAGCAGAGGCAGGCACTTCCACGCCTTCATCAAACACCCACACATGGCTGCGCGGATAGCGCCCGTCCGTGAACAGGGCCTCCCCGCGCTGCCAACGCACCGTGGCGTAAAAGTCCTTCGATTGATGAAGGGCCGGCATGGGCTCAGTCCAGCGTGGCGATATGGGCCTTGTAGGCGGCCTCATCCATCAGCCCGTCCAGTTCATCCGGGCTGGAAAGGCGGAGCTTGAAGAACCAGCCCGCGCCTTCTGGGTCTTCATTGGCCAGCGCCGGGTTGCCTTCCAGCTCCGCATTCGCCTCGGTCACCTCACCGGAGATGGGGGCGAACACATCGCTGGCGGCCTTCACGCTTTCCACCACGGCTGCTTCACTGCCCTTTTCCAGCTTTTTGCCGGTGCCGGGCAGTTCCACGAAAACCACATCGCCCAGCTGCTGCTGCGCATAATGGGTGATGCCCACAACGGCGATATCGCCTTCAACGCGCACATATTCATGGTCGCTCGTGTAGCGCACGGTGCTCATGTTCGGCTCCTTCAGGCTGTTCTGGATAGCTTGCGCATGTAGCGCGTGGGCACGAATGGAAGAGGGGAGACAATGGCCGGCAGGGGCTTGCCGCGCACGATGAGGTCCAGCTTCGTGCCGGGGGCGCTCAGTTTGGGGGGCACATAGCCCATGGCGATAGGCGCGCCCGTGGTGGGCGAGAAGCCGCCGGAGGTGATGAGGCCCACCACCTGCCCATCATGCGCAATTTCCGCGCCTTCACGCGCGGGAGCCCGGCCTTCCGGCTTCAGGCCGACGCGCACCCGCGCCACCCCATCTGCCTGCTGAGCACGGATGATGCCGGCCCCGGGAAAGCCGCCTTCCTCGCGCCGCCGCTTCTGGATGGACCACATTAGGCCCGCCTCCACCGGCGTGGTGGTGCGGTCGATGTCATGGCCATAGAGACACAGGCCGGCTTCCAGCCGCAGGCTGTCACGCGCCCCGAGGCCGATGGGTTTCACCTCCGGTTCGGCCAGCAGCGTGTCCCACAGCAGGGGAGCGGATGCCGCTGGCAGGGAGATTTCGAAGCCGTCTTCCCCGGTATAGCCGGAGCGGGAGACATGCACCGGCACGCCTGTAATGGCACCTTTGAGCGTGCCCATGAAGGGCAGTGCGCGGACCTGCGGGCAGAAGCGGCCCAGAACATCAGCCGCATCCGGCCCTTGCAGGGCAAGCAGGGCGCGGTCTTCCAGCACGTTCAGCTTCACGATTTCCGGCAGATGTGCGGCGAGATGGGCGAAGTCATCGCCCTTGCAGGCTGCATTCACCACCAGAAATAGCGTGCCATCCGCATCCTCATCCGTGGGGCGGGAGACCATCAGGTCATCCAGAATCGTGCCCTCGGGGGAGAGAAATTGCGTGTAGCGCTGCTGGCCGGGCTGGAGATTGAGAATATCGGCCGGCACCAGTGCTTCCAGCACGCGGGCGGTGGTGGCGTGGTCCGGGCCTATCAGAAAGGCCTGCCCCATATGGGACACATCGAACAGGCCGGCATAGGTGCGGGTCCAGCTATGTTCGGCCAGAATGCCTTCTGGATACTGGACCGGCATATCATAGCCGGCGAACGGCACCATACGCGCCTTCAACGCCACATGGGCGGCGTGCAGAGGCGTGTGCAGGGCTGGGGCCTGTGGGGCAGGTTCCTGGTCAACAGGGGAGGGAGTATCGCTCATCACGACTCCAGACAGGATGCGCCAGTGTCATAGGTCTCATGATGAGACCCGGCGGCGCCCCCTCTGTCTTTGGAACCTGAGAGATTCACCGCGCCGGATGGAAAGGCGGGTTTACTCCTTCGGTGAGCAGTGCCACATGCGCGGCCTGCTGCTTTCCAGAGTGTCGTCCCCCTGCGGTCCTTTGGCCTGAGCGGTTCCGGGGCGGTTGCGCCTTCGGCGCCGGCTCCGCCCATGGCCACAGCTGGCCGTGAAACGCAACCGGTCTCTCCCGCAGGGATCATCCGATAGGCATGGCTTTATTTCAGATCAGGCTGAAACGATTCCACACCGTCTGGTTATGCTTATCACGCAAGGCTGGTCGCGCGTCAATGCATGGCTTTTGAGCCGTGCCCGGATTTGATTAGGACTGGTGGGGGAAGAGCTGTGCCCCTATCAGGAGGCCGCCAGCCTGAGAGAGATATGCCCATGGCTCACAATGTGAAAACGCGGAGCTGGTGAGGCTCCGCGTCATGGCATTCCGGCTTTCAAAACGAACAATCCAGCAACATGCGCTCTTGAACGTTCTGGCCCTGATGCATCGGCGCAGAGCTTCGATGCGGAATAATCCGTCCGGCTGAACCTGAGAACCATGCGTGTCACGCATGGTTCTCATATGGTCAGTTGGTTCTGGCGGAGGGCGGCGGCTCGAAAGCGCTGCTGGATGGCGGGGGAGAGAACCCGCCGGATGCCGTGCCGGAAGAAGGTGGCGGTCCGAACACATCGCTGGGCGGAGCGCTGGAGGCCGCCGGGGCCGAAGCCGCGGGCGCAGAAGCTGCCGGGGCGCTGGTTTCCGCCGGTGGTGTGCGCGAGACAGCGGGGCGCTGCTGCTGGCGCGGAGCAGGCCGTGAGCGGGTCTGCGGGCGCTGGCCTTGCGGATCATAGCCGATATAGATGACATAGCGCTCCATGTCCGCCGGGGTCTTGCCCAGCGGGAAGGATACCGTGTCTTCCACCACCGTGAAGTTGGCCTGATTCTCGCCGGGCGGAATCGTCACCGGCACATTGAACAGGCGGGTGGTGACGGTGCGCGGGGTTGGGCCTTCTTCAACCACAGCCACGCGGATGGGCAGGTTCACAGTGCCGGGGCTGCCGGCGTCGCCCAGCAGCACACGACCTTCAATGCCCAGCCGCGCTGTCATCTGGTCGCCGGCAATGGCGCACTCACGGGCAAGCTGGCCGAGATTGGCCTGATAGCGCAGCCGGCCATTGCCATCATTGCTCTGGAAGGTGGCAGCCCCCGTCCGCACGGTGATGGTGGGGCATTCAAATGTCTGGGCATTCGGGCCAGAGCCGACGGTCATGGTGGCGCCGGGCTGGGTGTTGGTCACACCGCCGACAGAACCGGCGATGCTGCCGTCCGTTGCGCCATCCAGCGCTTCACCACCCGCGCAACCGGCCAGAGCCAGTGCGCCGGCAAACAGTGCACTGGCAAACATGGCCTTGTGCATGCGGGCGCGGGGCGTAGTCTTCGCGTTGGTCATCTTGTCGTCGGCGCTGTGTCCGCCATGTGCGGCAGCATGTGCATGAGCCATTTTGCTCAACTCCATGGACTGGTCACGATTGGAGGCGATTTATAGCAAAGAGCGCGCGGACTCCGAACCGTCTGGTGCGTGCAAACGTCTGGTTAAGGCTGTTTTGAGTCAAATATGGTGAACCGCTAAACGTAAGCCGCTCTGAAATAGATGGAAACAGGAGAGCGGCTGTTCTAGCTCCATCGCCATCGGTCTTTGGCCGGGGGCAAATGGGGGCGCTCAAGAGCGATGCGAGTTGAAGGAAGGGCCCCTGAGTCAGACTCAAGGGCCCTGAAGGTCTTACTTCTTCGGGGCTTCGAGCCCTTCCGGCTTGCCAACCACGACAACCAGCGCATCCTTCGAATCCTTGAGGCGCTGGGCTGCACGCTGGATATCCGCCGCATTCACCGCATCCACCAGCGCATTGCGCCGGTCAATATAGTCAATGCCGAGATCATCCAGCTGGATCTGGAGCAACTGGCCCGCCACCTTGGAAGAGGTGTCGAAGCGCAGCGCATAGCTGCCGGTGAGGTAGCTCTTGGCTTCCTTCAGCTCCTCCGCCGTCGGGCCATCGGCCAGAATGCGACGGAAGTTGTCGGAGATGAGCCCAACGGCCTCGCCGGCGGTTTCATTCTTGGTGGCGGTGCTGGCGAACCACAGGCCGGCATGGTCCAGCGGCGCGAAGTGGGAATAGACCGAATAGGCCAGCCCGCGTTCCTCGCGCACTTCTTTGAACAGGCGCGAAGAGAAGGCGCTGCCGCCGAGGATATGGTCGATCACGAAGGCGGGGATGAAGTCGGGGTCGTTCCGGTCCAGACCCACCGTGCCCATGATAACGACAGACTGGGGTACATCCAGCTGCACCACGTCCTGCGTGCCCAGCTTGTGCGGGGCGATATCCGGCACTGGGGTCAGGGTCGCCTTCTCCGGCAGCTTGCCGAAGACCTCATCCAGACGCTTGCCCAGCTCATCGGGGGTGATGTCACCCACCACGGCCACATGCAGGTTGTCACGCGCCATGGTGCGCTTGGCGAAGGCGACGATGTCGTCCTGCGTCAGGTTCGGCAGGCTTTCCAGCGTGCCGCTCACCGGCTGGCCATAGGGATGATTGGGGAAGGCCAGCTCAAACCAGCGGTTGCTGGCGATGGCATTCGGGTCCGTGGAGGCGCGGCGCAGGGAGGCCAGAATGGCGGCGCGGATACGCTCCACCGCCTCGGCATCGAAGCGGGGCTCGGTCACGGCAAGGCGCAGCAGGTCGAAGGCCTTGTCCTTGTTCTCGGAGAGGGTGCGCAGGGAGCCACGGGTTTCATCGCGGCTGGCATCGAAGCTGATGTCCACAGCGCTGTCGGCCATGGCCTGCTGGAAGGCGGAGGCGTTCAGCGTGCCCGCGCCTTCATCCAGAAGCGAGACGGTGAGGTTGGCAAGGCCCGCCTTGCCTGTTCCGTCCTGCGCCGCACCGCCCCGGAAGGCGAATTCCATGGCGATCAGCGGCAGGGTGGTGTCCGGCACCAGCCATGCCTTGATGCCGCCGGGGCTGACCACCTCGATGATCCGGCTTTTCTGCGCAGCACTGGCGGCTGCGGCCGGCTGGGTCTTGTCGTCGGCCCGGGCGGGGGTCATCGGGGAAAGGGCCATTGTCACCATCATGCAGAAGAGCGCGCCAGCGCGAAGAAACTGGCGGCGGGAAGAGGGGTGGGAAAGAATGGATATCGCCGGGGTGCCGGGCGCGGGCGCGAAGATAGGCTTGCTCACGGGCGGGCCTCCGGCTGTGCGGTGTCGGCCGGGGCTGCGGCAGCCTTCAGATGGCCGGTCACGGCACGGCTTTCCACCAGAAAGCGCTTTGCAACATCCTGCACCTGCTGGGCGGTGACGGCCTTGATCCGCTCCGGCCAGCTGCGCACATCATCAGCGCTGATGCCGGTGGCCCATGCCGCACCATAGATGCGCGCCAGTGTGGCCTGATTATCCTGCGCATAGACCATGTCTGCAGTGAGCTGGGTCTTGGCGCGCTTCAGTTCATCTTCAGTGACGCCCTTTGCGGCGATCTCGGCGATCACCTCATCCATGGCCGTTTCCAGCGCCTCAAGGGTCACGTCACCGCGCGGGGAGGCATAGACCACGAAACGGGTCTCATCATAGGCCGAACCCTGATACCAGGCGCCGGCTCCGGCCGCGATGCCCTTTTCCGCCGCCAGCGTGGTGTAGAGGCGGCTGGTCTGCCCGCCACCCAGAATCTGCGCCAGCACATCAAGTGCGGCGGCATCCCCCTCCTGCGCAGTGCGTTCGGACGGTACCAGATAGGCGCGCTGAAGGCTGGGCTGGGCTACGCGCGCATCGGAAAGCGCCACGCGGCGATGCGCCTGCGGGGTGGGCTCCTGCGGACGGTCGCGCGGGGGAGTGTCCGCCGCCTTTACCTGACCATAGGTCTTCTCGGCCAGCGCCTTCACCTCTTCGGGGGTCACGTCCCCCGCCACCACCAGCAACGCATTATTGGGGGCATAGAAACGCTTGTAGAAGTTCAGCGCGTCTTCACGGTTGAGCTTCTTGATCTCGTGCTCCCAGCCGATGATGGGGTGCTGGTAGGGGTGATTCACATAGGTGGTGGCCTGCATGATCTCGCCCAGCCGTGCGCCGGGCTCACTATCGGTGCGCATGCGGCGCTCTTCCAGCACGACGTCGCGCTCGGGCAGCACGACTTCATCGGAGAGTTTCAGGCCGGTCATGCGATCGGACTCAAAACCCATCACCTTTCCAAGGTGTTCCTTGGCCACGCGCTGGAAATAGGCGGTGTAATCCTGCGAGGTGAAGGCATTCTCCTGCCCACCCAGCCGCGCCACTTCGGCCGAGAACTCACCCTGCTTGTGCTTCTCGGTGCCCTTGAACATCAGATGCTCAAGGAAATGGGCGATACCGGACTTGCCCGCCTGCTCATCGGCGGAGCCCACCTTGTACCACACCATATGGGTGACAACCGGGGTGCGATGGTCTGGAATGACCATGACCTGCATGCCGTTATCGAGCTTGAATTCGGTAATGTTCGGCCCGGCGGCGGAGGCGCTGCGGGGGGCAAAAGCGCTGGCGGTGGTGCTGGCGGCGAGAATGGCGACCATGGCGAAACGGCTCATCTGCACGAGAGGGGTCTTCCCTTATGGCGCACCGGAAGGGCACGCTTGCGTCCACGCGGGACAGGGCGTTCGAATGGCCAGACACGGGCTTGCCCTGAAGGGCTGGCACCGGGCTTTTGCTCCGGCATGTGTCTGGCAGAAAGGCGAAACGGGCGGTGCGGGGCGGTGGCGAACTGGGAGAGTCTTAAATGGGCTGCCCGTTCCAGTGTCGCAAGAGGAACATGCCAGAGGCGCTTTTTGAGGGCGAGAGCGTGTCAGAGTTGGTGTCGGCACCTGGGGGCAGGAGTGGCCATCCGCGCTTCAAATGCGTGCAGGGCCAAGATGCTCCTGCCGAAGAGGGGCGCATGCTTGAAGATGCGCGTTGGCCTCTTCAAGCATGCGCCCTGTCACATCTGCTAGTTGGAGCGTGCGGTTTCCATTCTGGCCCCACCCGGCGCGTGCCGGGTCTCTTGAGCCGAACCTGTCTTGCGCGCTCAGCTCACTTCTTGTTGCCGAAGATGGTCGGGAAGGAGAAGCCTTCTGTCTTCTTCTCTTCAATCACCCCATAGGGCGCATTGGGCGAAGGGGTGAGATAGCCTGCTGGCGGCTGGGTCAGGTTCTGGCGCTCGGGTTCACCGGTGAATGTCATCGGTTCCTGATTCTTCGGGTTCAACCAGCCGGTGAAGCCGAGCTGGCTGGGCGTCATATTGGGCTTTTCGGGGTCAGCAACGGCCGTTCCCTTGCCCCCGTTGAACATGTTGCCAATGCCGCCGAGAAAACCGTTCGGACGTCCGCGATTCAGTTCCGAAGGCATTAGCGGGCGACCCGGGTCATCCCGGATGATGGGCTGGTTGCGTTCCTCTGCCTCACGCTTGCGGCGGGCGACATCGGGGTCCTTCGGCCATGCCGGGTTGGACCTGTATGCACTTTCCTGCGGCGTGGGCAGGTTTTCCATGGAACCTGGAGGCACCACCAGCGGGGCGCGCTCGCGATAGTCGATCTCCGGCTTGGGCCCATCATCCTTGAGGCCAAGCAGGTCCATGACACTGTTCATGGGGTTGGTATTGAACTCGTCTGCAATTGCAGGCTGAGCCGCACCGGCGAGAAGAAGGCACAAAGCGCCAACGGAGCCGGTAAGAACCCCTCCACGTCCATGCGGGGGGGCATGGATCGAGGGGGGGGCTCCGGCTTCCATCTCGTGCTCGGGCCGCGACATCGGCGCGGCATCGCGCGAAAATGGGGACATGGCGCGCATGGGGGCTCCCTCTCTACGGCTTGCGCTCGGTTTCAGGTGTGGACTCCATTCCGCTGTCCGAGGGCGGCGATTTTGAGGCATCGCCACGAAAAGCATCAATCAGGAGTAATATGACACCAATAACGACCGCGATATCGGCAACATTGAACACATACCAGCGATAACCGAAGGCATGCAGCGAGATGAAATCGTAGACCGCACCATAGATCACGCGGTCCACCGCATTGCCGATGGCCCCGCCGATCAGCAAGCCCAGCGCCACCGCTTCCAGCCGGCGATGGGCGCGGGTGAGCCAGATGGAGAACACCAGCACGGCCACCACCTTGATGCCCACCAGCAGCCAGCGCCCGGTATCGCCCTGCTGGAACAGGCCATAGCTGATACCCCTGTTCCACAGGGAGACGATATCGATAAAGGGCGTCAGGGGTAGGGCGAAGGTCCCCACGTCCTGCATCACGCTCATGGCCCAGACCTTGGTGAGCTGGTCGAGGACCAGACTCACCAGCGCCGCCGTAACGCCGAGGCGGATGAGGCGCGCGGGGGCCGCCATCAGGCTGCTCCGTGCGCGCGGAATTCGCGCAGCGCCGCCGCATCACGCGCCGACACATCCGGGAATTCCGGGTCCGATCCCACATCCGGCAGGATTTTCCACGAACGGGCGCATTTGCGGCCCTGTGCCCGGCCCGGCATCACGGCCACGCCCGGCACATCATTCAGGCGGAAGGCATCTTCCGGGCCTTCGGAGGCGATGAGGCGGGCATCGCTGGTGATGCAGATTTCCGCCAGATCCAGTCCTTCGAAGGCGGCGGCCAGTGCGGGGTCTGTCACATAAACCTGCGGCGCGGCCTCCAGCGACGAGCCCATGCGCTTGGCCGTGCGTTCGATCTCGATGGCACCCAGCACCACGCGCCGCACCTGACGCACCTTGCGCCACTGGTCGGCCAACGCATCATTGCGCCAGCTTTCCGGGGTTGCCGGGAAGGTGAGCAGATGCACCGAACCTTCCTCATCGCCGGTGCGGGCTAGCCATGCCTCCTCGGTGGTGAAGGGCATGATGGGGGCCAGCCATGTGACGAGGCGGTTGAACACCTCATCCAGCACGGTGAGGCTGGCGCGCCGCACGGTGGAGGAGAGCGGGTCGCAATAGAGCGAATCCTTGCGCACATCGAAATAGAAGGCGGACAGATCCGAGGTCATGAACGCGGTGAGCAGCGCATGCACCTTCTTGTAATCGAAGGCGCGATAGGCGGCGCGGATCTCGCCATCCAGCTCGGCGAGGCGGTGCAGGATGAAGCGCTCCAGCGAGGGCATCTGCTCGAAGGCTACCTTCTCTTCCGGGTGGAAGTGGTGGAGTGAGCCGAGCAGCCAGCGGACTGTGTTGCGCAGCTTGCGGTAGGTATCCGCCGTGGTCTTCAGGATTTCCGGGCCGATGCGCAGATCGTCCGAATAGTCCGAGGCGCACACCCACAGGCGCAATATATCCGCGCCCGACTGCTTGATGACATCCTGCGGCGAGGTGACATTGCCCAGCGACTTGGACATCTTGCGTCCGGTCTCGTCCAGCACGAAGCCGTGGGTCAGCACCACATCATAGGGCGGGCGGCCGCGCGTGCCGCAGCTTTCCAGCAGGGAGGAGTGGAACCAGCCACGGTGCTGGTCCGAACCTTCCAGATACATCACCTTGTCCGGTCCGTTCGGGGCGCGGTTGGTGTGCAGCTCGGGGCGCGGTTCCAGCGTGAAGGCGTGGGTGGAGCCGGAATCGAACCAGACGTCGAGAACGTCATCGACCTTGGCCCAGCCCTCAGTGACACGCTCGCCAAGGAAGCGCTCGCGTGCGCTGTCCTTGTACCATGCGTCCGCGCCCTCGGCCTCAAAGGCTTCGGCAATGCGGGCATTCACCGCCTCATCCTGAAGGATTTCGACCGAACCGTCGCCGACTTCCTTCACAAAAACGGTGATCGGCACGCCCCATGCGCGCTGACGCGAGACCACCCAGTCCGGCCGGTTGGCGATCATGCCGGTGATGCGGTTTTCACCTGCTGCCGGCACCCATTCCACGGTCTTGATGCCCTTAAGTGCACGGGCGCGCAGGGTATCGCCGGTGTTGGAGGCGATGCCACCCGCCACATTGCCTGCCGCGCCCACGGGCTTGGCGGAAGCGCCGGCAATCACCTTGTCCATCGCAATGAACCATTGCGGGGTATTGCGGAAGATGACCGGCTTCTTGGAGCGCCAGGAATGCGGATACTGATGCTTCACCCGCCCGCGTGAGAGCAGGGCGTTGGCGGCGATCAGCGCATCAATCACCGCGCCATTGGCATCACCCTTCTCGCCCTTGGCGGTGATGACGCGCTTGCCCTCGAAGCCGGGGGCATGAGCGGTGTAGAGGCTGTCCTCATCCACCGGATAGGGAATGGCGGGGTTGATGCCGCGCTCTTCCAGCAGGTTGCGGCTGGAGGTCCAGATTTCAAAGTCCTCGCGACCATGGCTGGGCGCGGTGTGGACGAAGCCGGTGCCGGCATCATCGGTGACGTGCTCGCCGTCCAGCAGCGGTACCTTGAAATCATAACCAAGGGCAGCCAGCGGGTGGGCGCAGATGAGAGCGGAAAGCTCTTCAGCGGTTACGTCCCGCACGCGGGTGAACGCGCTGGCACGGGCCTGCCCCAGCACATCGGCGGCCAGATTATTCGCGAGGATCAGGCGGTCGCCGGTGTGGGTCCAGTTGTCCTCGGGCGCGTCCGTCACCTCATAGAGGCCATAGGTGATCTTCGAGGAGAAGGAGATGGCGCGGTTGCCGGGGATGGTCCATGGCGTGGTGGTCCAGATGACGACGCTTGCTCCGCCCAGATCATCGCTCACGCCCGAGCGCACCGGGAACTTCACCCACACCGTATCGGACGTGAAATCCTGATACTCCACCTCGGCCTCGGCCAGTGCGGTCTTTTCCACCACGGACCACATCACCGGCTTGGAGCCGCGATAGAGCAGGCCGTTCTCGGCGAATTTCATGATCTCGCGGGCAATCTGCGCCTCAGCTGCAAAGGCCATGGTGGTGTAGGGCCGGTCCCAGTCGCCCTCCACGCCAAGGCGCTTGAATTCCTCGCGCTGGATATCCAGCCAATGCTGGGCATAGGCGCGGCATTCCTGACGGAAGGCGACCATGGCGGTGGAATTGGTGAAGTCGGGCTTCTCCTTGCCCTTCTTGCGGTAGTTCTCTTCCTCGATCTTCCACTCGATCGGCAGACCATGGCAGTCCCAGCCGGGCACATAGTTGGAATCGTGGCCCAGCATCTGCTGCGAGCGGGTCACGACATCCTTCAGGATCTTGTTGAGCGCATGGCCGATATGGATGTTGCCATTGGCATAGGGCGGGCCGTCATGCAGCACGAAACGCGGGCGGCCGCGCCCCTCTTCGCGCAGGCGGGCGAACAGCTCAAGCCGCTTCCAGCGCTCCAGCAGCTCAGGCTCTTTCTTGGGCAGGCCGCCGCGCATGGGGAATTCGGTCTGCGGCAGCAGAAGGGTTTTGGAATAATCCGCGGCTTCGGTTGCGGCGGAGGTGTCTGTGGTCTTGTCGGTCATGGCATGCAGCTCAAAAAAAGGGCAGTCGGCAAGGCGACGCGTGAAAGCGGGCGAACGGAACCCGGCACCCCCGGCGCGCTCAGAAGCGCTGCGGAAGCGCCGGGCTTATAATTCGCACACGCACGCCATGTGCGCGGCGCAGGCCGGCGAAGAATGAAGAGGGCATGCTGATCCCATAGTCTGAAGGGCGGCTTCTAGCAGGCGGCGCGGGCCGGGGAAAGCCTTGATGTGGCAAGACGGGCCGTGTGAAGGCTGGGGAAGCCCTGCCGACAATGAAAAACCCCGGCGCTGGTGCGCCGGGGTTCATCTTGCGAAGCAGGGGAAGGGAGAGGGGCAGGCGGCCGGTGGGCCGCTTGCCGTCAGTTGTGATAGGCGCGTTCGCCGTGCTCGTTGATGTCGAGGCCCTCGCGTTCCACATCTGGGGAGACCCGCAGGCCCACCAGCAGGTGGATCACGTAGAAGATGATCGCGGAAAGCACGCCGGACCAGACCACGGTGATGACGGTGGCGACGAACTGCACCCAGACCTGGTGAGCCATCGAGTAGCCATCAACGCCCACGCCGCCGAGGAAGGGAGCAACCACGATGCCGGTGCCGATGGCGCCGACAATGCCGCCCACGCCGTGCACGCCGAACACGTCAAGCGCGTCGTCATAGCCAAGGGCGTTCTTCACGGCGGTGCAGAAGAAGAAGCAGACGATACCAGCCACGAGACCCAGCACGATGGCGCCCATGGGGCCAGCCGCGCCGCAGGCCGGGGTGATGGCGACCAGACCGGCGATGGCACCGGAAGCGCCGCCCAGCATGGAGGCCTTGCCACGGCTCAGCCATTCCACAACCAGCCAGCCGATGACAGCGCCGGCGGTGGCGAGGAAGGTGTTGAGCATGACCAGCGAGGCGAAGTTGTTGGCTTCCAGACCCGAGCCGACATTGAAGCCGAACCAGCCAACCCACAGCAGCGAGGCGCCAACCATGGTGAGAGCGAGCGAGTGGGGCGGAAGCTGTTCCTTGCGGTAGCCAATGCGCTTGCCGACGATGATTGCGCCGACGAGAGCCGCGATACCGGAGTTGATGTGCACCACGGTGCCGCCGGCATAATCCAGCGCGCCAAGGTCAAACAGGTAGCCGCCGTCGAACCACACCATGTGCGCCACCGGCAGGTAGACGAAGGTGCCCCACAATACGGCGAACAGGATGACGGCCGAGAACTTCATGCGCTCGGCAAAAGCGCCGATGGCCAGCGCCGGGGTGATGGCGGCAAAGGTCATCTGGAAGGTGAGGAAGGTGAATTCCGGGATCTTGACGCCTTCGGAGAAGGTATCCGCCAGGCTGTCCACCGTGATGCCGGAAAGGAATGCCTTGGAGAATCCGCCGATGAAGGCGTTGCCTTCGGTGAAGGCGAGGGAGTAGCCGTAGATCACCCAGACCAGCATCATCACAGCAGCGATGGTGAGGGTCTGCATGAGGATGGACAGCATGTTCTTGGAGCGCACCAGGCCGCCATAGAACAGCGCAAGGCCGGGCACGATCATCAGCAGGACGAGGATGGTGGATGTCATCATCCACGCGATATCGCCCTTGTTGACGGTGTCGACGACGGCGGCAGCGGCCGGAGAGGCGGCCGCCGGGGCCATATCAGGCTGGGCCATGGCCGGCAGGGCCATGGCTGCCGTGGTGATAAGCGCGGCAAGGCCGGCGCGGGTCCACGTCTTGAGGGTCATGGAAGAAGGCTCCGGTAAATATTGGGGCTCAAAGGGCGTCGGCGTCGGTCTCGCCGGTGCGGATGCGCACCGCCTGGTCGATGGCGAGAACGAAGATCTTGCCGTCGCCGATCTGGCCGGTCTTTGCGGAGGAGGTGATGGTCTCGACCACCTTGGGTGCGATCTCGGCGGAAACGGCCACCTCGATCTTCAGCTTCGGCAGGAAGCTCACGGCATATTCCGCACCGCGATAAATCTCGGTGTGGCCCTTCTGGCGTCCGTATCCCTTCACCTCGGTGACGGTGAGGCCATGGACCCCGATATTGGTGAGGGCATCACGCACCTCTTCCAGCTTGAATGGCTTGATGATGGCCATGACGATCTTCATGGATCGATCCCTGTCCCTTCTGCGGTGCCTCTCCCACGGAGTGCAGCCGGTGCCTCGCCCAAGGTCCTGTCTGACGGGTCGGGAGATCCCACCGCGACCGACAAGCCTGACAAGGTACAATCAAGGACCGTGCCAAGTGGGGTCGCATCTGCCAATTTCGTTGGAATCCCGCCTAAAATCACCTTCCGGCAGGTCATGCCTATTTTCTCGTCATGTGGCATTGCACCAAATCACTGCCACGACTCTGCCGCTTTTTTCGCCGCAGCTTTCATCTTGATGCCCATTATTGTGGCGCTTTCGGCCTGCAATACAATATGGGCCGGGTTCAGCGACGTGATTGTTCGGTGCATCGCAGAGCCCGGTCCGGGCTTTAAGTGACAGGTTGAGAGGACAGCCATTGCCTCAGCCATGTCTCGGCATCGATCATAGGCAGGTTGAGCCTGGCGTTCAGGGTGACATGTCGTGGCCAGGCGACACCATCCGCACGGGCGAAGGCGAGGCGATATCTGGCCATGAGATCCTCAGGATGTGCCAAGACCTCATTCCTGAGGTCCTGATCGCTCAGCACGATGCGCGTCACAGGGTGGCCCAGAACGCGTTCTGTCACGTCTGCAAGATCGCGATAGCTGAAGGTATCGCCAGCCACATAGATGATCTGGTCGCGGAATGAGGCATGGGCATATGCCACGCGTGCTGTGAGGCGTCCGATGTCTTGCGGCGTTGTGGCTGTCAGGGTGTAATCCCGGTTGCCAAGGGCGCGAACCGTACGGCTTTCAATGTCCACAAGACCGAATGCCGGAAGGAAGACGAAGCTCGTAAAAATTCCGGTCGAGATAATCGTCCAGCTGATGCGCGATTGTGCCCGCAGCATGTCGCGGACATCCAGTTGCTCGTCCCAGACCTGCTGTCCGCTGCCCCGGCCCACGATGTCGTAATCCACGCCGAACTGCCAGGGAATATAATGCGCCACACCGGCCTTGATGGCCGCTGCGGTGATTTTGCGCTGGGTGCCTGATCCTCCCACAAATCCGGTGCAACAGATGATCTGGCGATAGCGGGAGAAAAGATCTGCCAGCGCGTCTTCAGATGCCGTGGCAATATCCAGCCTTTCAATCCCGACCTGAAGGGCTTCCAGTTCATGAGTGGGAACGGATGAGGGGCGCAGAAGAACGGAAAGTGCAGGCGTTTTGCCAGCATCGTGTTGCAGGACCAGTTCCTGCAACACGGCCATGCCAAGCTCGCCGGCACCGATAACGAGAATATCTTCTGCCGCAGAGGTGATGTGAGACATAAGGGGCTCCTGATGAGCCGCTCACATAGTCAGCTGCAGTTTGCGGAAGAAGAAGGCACACGCATGATACCGCAGGATAAAATGGAGCTGGATGAGCTGATCCGCCGCTCGCAGGAGGTCTGCGATGCCATGAGCGCCGAGGATGACGGGCTCAAGCGTGAGGTGCTGTCCCATGCCGGCAACCGGTGGTCTCTTGGGGTGGTGCATGCACTGGGTGTTTCCGGCACGCTGCGACATGCCGATCTGGCGCGGGCGCTGAAAGGCGTCACCCAGCGCATGCTGACGCGGACCTTGCGGCAGCTGGAGCGCGATGGCCTGATTAGTCGCTGGGATTACGGCACAGTGCCGCCGAAGGTGGAGTATTGCCTGACGGAACTCGGGCGCGGTTTACTCGCCCGCATGTTTCCGCTCTGGCAATGGGTCCTGGAGAACGCGCAGGATTTCAGGGCCGCGCGTTCTCGCTATGACAGGCACAATGCGGATACGCCCTGAAGATGGACCCAGACGTGCTCTCGCCGGTCTGGTTTCAGGCGCGGGGCGTGACGGGGCGCATCAGTCCTTCCTGAACGGCGCTCGCCACCAGAATGCCATCGCGGGTGAACAGTTCGCCGCGTGCAAAACCGCGCTGGGCGCTCGCACTCGGGGTATCCTGACTGTAGAGCAGCCATTCATCGGCGCGGAAGGAGCGATGGAACCACAAGGCGTGGTCAAGGCTTGCCACCTGAAGGCTTCCGTCAAAAACCGAGCGGCCATGCGGCAGCAGCGCGCCCTGTATCAGGGTCAGGTCCGAGGCATAGGCCAGAACCGCCTGATGGATGGGCAGATCATCCGGCAGAGGGGCGCAGGTGCGCAGCCATACGGCATTGGTGGTGCCGGATTGTTCGCCCAGATAGGGCATGTCTGTCACCGGACGCACTTCCAGCGGGCGCAGCGCCATCCAGCCCCGCCCCGCTGCTGCGGGAAAACGCTCCAGCAGCTTCTCACGCCAGACCGAATCCGGCGGCAGGTCTTCCGGCATCGGCACATCCGGCATGTTGGTCTGGTGCTCCAGCCCCTCGCCATACGTTTGGAACGAGGCCGCCATGGAGAAAATGGCCTTGCCCCGCTGAATGGCCACCACCCGGCGCGTGGTGAAGGAGCCGCCATCGCGGATACGGTCCACCTCGAAAATGATGGGGATGGTGGGGTCGCCCGGCAGCAGGAAATAGCCATGAAGCGAGTGGGCAATGCGGCCTTCTTCCACCGTGCGGCGCGCGGCTACCAGTGCCTGCGCGATGACCTGCCCGCCAAAGACCCGGTTATTGGCCTGCCCGGCACTGTGGCCGCGGAACAGATTCACCTCGATCTGTTCGAGATCAAGGATGGACAAAAGCGTTTCGATGTTTGATTCCGCAGAGAAGGACATGTCGGGCAGCTCTCGCTTGTTGTGCGATGGCGGTGTGTGGGCGCAAGCGGATGTGGACCGTGGCGTGATGCCACGGCGCGTTTGTGTGCTGCAACTTGTCATTTGGGCAGTGCATCCGGCAAGGTGTGGGATGAAACTGTCTGATATGATCTGACCGATGAATGCGGTTCGTGGGGGGCGCAAGCCCGGAGATGGGCGCGACCCCGCGCAAGGAGATGAGAAGATGAACAGCCCCTTCGAGCCTGCCGGTCGGTTCGCGGACCATGCGCCGGAGCGTCTGGATATCGCCATTGTCGGTGGTGGGTTGGCCGGGGCGAGCCTGGCTCTCGCCTTGCGGCGGTCACTCGGCGACGATGCGGCCATCACAGTTTTTGACCCGGCCATCAACCGCCCTGCGGCGGGTGATGAGCGCTGGTCTGCCATCGCGGCCGGTGCGCGCCGCCTGCTCACCACCATCGGGGTGTGGGACCAGGTGCAGGCCTCCGCCGAGCCGATGCGCTCCATGGTGGTCACGGACAGCCGGCTGAAGGATGTGACCCGCCCCAGCTTCCTCACCTTCGATGGCGATGTGGAGCCGGGCGAGCCCTTCGCCTACATGATGTCGAACGGGGTGTTGCAACGCGCGCTGGTGGACGCCGCCCGCGCGGCCGGCGTGGACATGCGCGCCGAGACGGTGGACAGCTTCACCGCCCATGACACCCACATGGATATCACCACCGGCAGCGGGAAGACTCTGCGCACCCAGCTTCTCGTGGCCTGCGATGGCGCGCGCTCGCGTCTGCGTTCTCTTGCTGGCATCGAAACGGTGAAATGGGCCTATAACCAGAGCGCCATCACCTTCGCGGTGGAACATGAGCGCCCGCATGAGGGCAAGGCGGAAGAGCACTTCCTGCCCGGCGGCCCTTTCGCCACCCTGCCCATGCCGAACAATCGCTCCTTCATCGTGTGGACCGAGCGCACGCCGGATGCCGAGCGGCTTCTGGCCATGTCCCCTTTCCTGTTTCAGGAGGAACTGGAGCAGCGCTTCGGCCACCAGCTGGGGGTGGTGAAGCCGGTGACGCAGCCGCGCGCTTATCCGCTGGGCTTCTCCATTGCCCGCAGCTTCATCGGCCCGCGTTTCGCGCTGGTGGGTGATGCGGCGCATGTCATCCACCCCATTGCCGGGCAGGGCCTGAATATGGGCCTGCGCGATGTGGCGGCGCTGGCTGAGGTGGTGACAGATGCCGCCCGCGTGGGGCTGGATTTCGCTTCTCCAACCACACTGGAGCGTTACCAGCGCTGGCGGCGGTTCGATACGGTGGCGATGGGCGTGGCGACGGATGGGTTGAACCGCCTGTTCTCCAACCACTCTGATGCATTGCGTGCAGTGCGCGATATCGGCCTTGGAATTGTGGACCGGATGCCGCGCCTGAAGAATCTCTTCATCAAGGATGCAGCCGGCCTCTCCGGTACCGTGCCGCGCCTGCTGAAGGGGGAGGCGCTCTGACGGGCCTTGATCCTGCTGCGCGTTTTTCTGGACGGCGAGGTCTCAATGTCACTTGCCTGCCCGTGGCCTTGGTCCACGGGTGGGGTTTGAGGCAGTGGCGCTTGCGGCGCGCTTGAAGACGCAGATGAAGTTGGCAAGGCGCGTGTCATATTGTGTGGCGATACGCCTGAACAGCTTGATCTTGCTGAAGGGGTGCTCGACGCGATTGGGCGCCTTGTAGAGGTTGGCATCGTCGTCGTTCTGGCGTGTATAAAGCCCATGATCCGCTCGAGTTGGTCATCCCGAAGCGCGGGGCACTTCATCTCCGATCTCGAAAAGTCTGTGTTGAAACTGACTTTCAGACCCATGGAAACCTCAAGCCTTTAACGCGTCTCGCAACCTCATGCGTCATGCAGGCATGAAAAAAGCGCCGACCTGAAACGGGCCGGCGCTTTTCTATTTCAGAGGGGGGTGGATAGGGAACGAGGTCCCGTATTCACGTCATCTCGCAACGGCCAAGGCCAAGGGTGACGGGATGAAAGTGGATCTGCTCTCCCGCCATGCAGGTTTGAGCAAAGGCTCAGATCAGTTTGCCGGCCGTGGCCTCAGCGTGCGGGCTGAGACAGCTCCGTATCATCCAGCGGGCGGGCTTCATCGGCCAGCATGATCGGAATGCCATCGCGGATGGGATAAGCCAGCCGTGCTGCGCGGGAAACCAGCTCCTGCTTCGCGCGATCATATTCCAGTGGTCCCTTGGTGACAGGGCACACCAGAATTTCGAGCAGCTTGGGGTCGACCTCATGGCCCGAACGGGAGTGCTGCGACATGTGTTTCACCTGTATCAAGTGACAATACCGGCGTGCCCGGATTCGGGTGCTCCCGGTGATATTGAAGCCCGCATGCATGAAGGGCATGCGCCCGGCCTGTACATTTCAACCAACACGAGATGGCCGTGCCGCAAAGGGGCTGCACAGGAAAACGGCCCTCTTTCGAGGGCCGTTCGTTTTTACTCTCGCCTCTGCCGGGCTCAGGTCGCCTTCTTGGGCGTGATGAGCTTGCGGTTCACCAGCACCTCGGCAATCTGCACGGCATTGAGGGCCGCGCCCTTGCGCAGGTTGTCCGAGACGCACCAGAAGCTGATGCCATTGTCCACGGTCGGGTCATCGCGCAGACGCGAGATGAAGGTGGCATCCTCACCGGCAGCCTCATGCGGCGTGGCATAGCCGCCCGGCTCGCGCGTGTCCTGCACGATGATTCCGGGTGCCTCACGCAGCACCTTGCGCGCGTCTTCAGCCGAGAATTCCTTCTCGAACTCCACATTCACCACTTCGGAGTGAGAGATGAAGACAGGCACACGCACACAGGTGGCGGTGAGCTTGATCTTGGGGTCGAGAATCTTCTTGGTCTCGACCACCATCTTCCACTCTTCCTTGGTGTAACCGTCGTCCATGAAGACGTCGATCTGCGGAATGAGGTTGAAGGCGATACGCTTGGGGAACTTCTTCGGCTCGACCGGGTCGGAGACGAAGATGGCCCGGGTCTGGCTGAACAGCTCGTCCATGGCATCCTTGCCGGCGCCGGAGACGGACTGATAGGTGGACACCACCACCCGCTTGATGGTTGCTGCATCATGCAGGGGCTTCAGTGCCACAACCAGCTGCGCGGTGGAGCAGTTGGGGTTGGCGATGATGTTCTTCTTGGTGAAACCGGTGATGGCATCGGCATTCACTTCCGGAACGATCAGCGGCACGTCCGGGTCGGTCCGCCACTGCGAGGAGTTGTCGATCACGACACATCCCGCCGCGCCGATCTTCGGCGACCATTCCTTGGAGGCAGCGCCACCGGCCGACATCAGGCAGATGTCGACGTCTGAAAAGTCATAAGTGTCGAGGGCTTTGACTTTCAGGGTTTTGTCGCCAAAAGAGACCTCGGTGCCCTGCGAGCGACGCGAAGCGAGTGCAACCACCTCATCGGCGGGAAAGCCCCGCTCGTCGAGGATCGTCAGAATCTCCCGGCCCACATTACCCGTGGCACCGACGATGGCGACCTTGTAGCCCATAATGCTCCTCGAAAATCTACCGGTATTCGGCCGGCCCGGTCTTTTAGGACGAACAGCGCTTTCATGCAAATACAAGCGGCTTCATTCGCGTGGTTCCACAATATCCTGCGTGCGCGAGGCACATGGCCGGGCCCAGCGGAGTGTGGCGTGTACGCCACTGTGCGGGCGGGGGTGTGGGTAAAAGGTGTCGGTAACGTGACCCTTTCCTTGCGCTGAGCGTGCGAGTACCCTAATGCAGGAAGAACGGATGGGATGCCGTTTTGAGGAGGGCTACATGGGTTTCGCGCCGCTTCACACCTTTGCCGCCGCGCTCACGCTTGCGCTGGCCGGTTCGGTCGTGCTCGCCGGGGTCGCAGAGGCCCAGCAGAATCGTCAGAACCAGCGCACGCGGGTGACGATCACCAAGGAACAGTCCTATCTCAATCCGGGCACCATGGTGAAGCCGGGCTCCATGCCCTATCAGAACTATGCGTTCCCGCCCGGCTACAATTTCCCCACCTTCTCGCCCAGCGCGGCGGGTCCCGGCCCCATCACCGGCCTGCGTTGGCCGTTGCCCGGTCCGTTTGATCTGCCGGGTTTCTGAGAATAGGCGCACCTCCGTAGAGGCGCGCGCATTCGTCAGGACCAGTAAGGGTGTTGGTTGAGAATCAGTTTGCCGGAAGCAAGGGACATGGTCCGCTCGCTTCCGGCATTTTTGTTTGGCCTGCCGCATGACGTTTCCGGCTGGCTGCCTCATCCTTGGGCGCTGTATGGGGCATATGCTGGCTGAATGGGCGCATTCGGGCGATCCCTGTTCCCGGGGTGGTCTGGAGCTTGGCTGTCTGAAAATCCGTCATATCTACGATATATGGCTTGGAGGGACGCAGCCTGACGGACTGTGCTATGGGGTGTGAAGCATGGCGGCAGCTTTCATGCCATGGCGCGGTTTTTGCTTGATAAACCAGCAGACTGATGCGGTGTCTGCCTTCTTGCGTCAGGTTGGCGGCAGATGGCTGGTGCCGGGCATGCTTGTTCGGCCGCAAATGTGCCGAAGCAGGGCAGGAGTGCAGAAAAGGAGAGGGCGTGTCCGGGCCGGAACAACGCACCGAAGCTTTTGAGCAGGCCGCCGCCGAGAGCCTTCTCGGCGGATATCGCGCTTTGCCCGGCGTTCATGATGAAATGATGGATGCCCAGGGCCGCCCGCGTGCGCATTGGGTGTCTTTCCTTGCTTCCCTTGCGGCTCTTGGACCCGAAGACCTGCACCGACGCTTCGCCGCGGCTGATCGGTATCTGAAAGATTCCGGGGTCTTTTACCGCGTCTATCACGATGCGGATGGCGGGGAGCGGCCATGGGCGCTGAGCCATGTGCCGCTCATCATCGAAAAGACAGACTGGGATGCCCTGTGCGCGGGCCTCATCCAGCGGGCCGAACTTCTGGAAGAGGTGCTCACAGACCTGTATGGCGGTGCCCGTCTGGTGGCTGATGGCGACTTGCCTGCTGCCGTTGTGGCTGGAAACCCCGAATTTCTGCGGCCGCTGGTGGGGGTGAAACCACGTGGCGGGCGATTCCTTCAGCTTTACGCGGCAGATGTCGGGCGTGGGCCGGATGGGCGCTGGTGGGTGCTGGCAGACCGCACTCAGGCACCTTCCGGCAGTGGCTATGCGCTGGAAAACCGGTTGGCGATGAAGCGCGCCCTGCCGGATGTCTCGCGCGCCCTGCACATGCGCCGACTGGCGGGTTTCTTCCAGTCCATGCGGACATCACTCACGGGGCTATGCCGGGGGGATGGCAATATCGGCCTGCTTTCGCCCGGTCCGCTCAATGAAACCTATTTCGAGCATGCCTTGCTGGCGCGCTATCTCGGCTTTCTGCTGGTGGAAGGCGAAGACCTGACCGTGCAGGGCGATAGCGTGCATGTGCGCACCGTGGCTGGGCTGAAGCGCATTGAGGTTTTGTTGCGCCGGCTGGATGCGGATTTCGCAGACCCGCTGGAACTCAATGCCCGCTCACGCCTCGGTGTGCCGGGGCTGGTGCAGGCGGTGCGCTATGGTGGGGTGGCGCTGGCCAATGCGCTGGGAAGCGGGCTGGTGGAAGCGCCGGCCATGATGGCCTTCCTGCCCCGTCTGGCGAACCGTGTTCTTGGCGGTCACCTCAGCCTGCCGCATGTGGGCACATGGTGGTGCGGGCAGGAGGCCGAACGCAGCCAGGTGATGGAACATCTGGATGAATTGGTGATCGGCTCCGCCTTCGGCAATCCGATGACGGGCCTCCCGGGACGTTCAGTGCTGGGGGCGGACCTTGGCGCGGCGGAGCGTCGCCGGCTTTCCACCCTTCTGGCCCGGCGCGGTGCAGATCTGGTGGGGCAGGACATCGCCCGCCTTTCCACCACCCCCGTCTGGACCGGAAATGGTCTGACACCCCGGCCCTTCACCCTGCGCGTTTTCCTCACCGCCACCGAGAATGGCTGGCAGGTGATGCCCGGCGGTTTTTGCCGCATTTCCTCCACGCCGGACCCGCGCGCCGTCTCCATGCAGAATGGGGATCGTTCTGCGGATGTGTGGGTGCTGGCGGAAGGGGCCGTGGGGGATGCCACCCTCATGCCCAGCCCCGACAATGTGCGGGTGCGCCGTTCTTCCGGCATGTTGCCGAGCAGGGCGGCGGATAATTTGTTCTGGCTGGGCCGCTATGTGGAGCGGGCGGAAAGCACGCTGCGCCTGACCCGGATTCTGGTCGGTCGCCTGTCCGAGGGCGAGGGCTATGGGGTGAGCCCGCTTCTGGCGAACCTGCTGGAACTGCTGGGCGGATGGGGGGCTATCCCCAAGGATATGGTGCCAGCCACCCCGGCGCGACATGCCGTGGCGGTGCTGACCCGGCGCGACATGCCCGGTGCCCTGCCGCAACTGGTGGAGGCCGCCCGTGCCGCCGCATCTGTTATCCGCGACCGGTTCTCGCCAGATGCATGGCGGGCGCTGGTCGATCTGGAAGCCTGCGTGATGGCTCCGCCGGGCACTTCCCCCGCCGAGGCCGAGGCGCTGGAGCGCGCCGATTCGGCCCTGCGCATCATCGCCGCCTTCTCCGGCCTCGCCAGCGAGAACATGAACCGCCTCACCGGCTGGCGTTTTCTGGAACTGGGGCGACGCACGGAGCGCGCCATTAATACGCTGCGCTGTGCGCGGGTCTTCAGTGAAGGCGGCGTGCCCGGCGCTCTGGATACGCTGTTGCAGGTGGCGGACAGCCAGATCACCTATCGCAGCCGCTACATGATGGTGGAAGCGCGTGGCCCGGTGCTGGATCTGGTGCTGCTGGATCCCGAGAACCCACGCTCTGTTGCCTTCCAGATCGGCCAGATAGCCACCCATCTTGGCATGGTGCCGGGCCGGGATCCGGATGCGCCCCCGCCACCCTGGGTGCGTCGCGCGGCGCGACTTCAGGCGGAACTGGCGGGCACCACGGTCGATGCTCTTTCTCTTGAATGGTTCAATCGGATGGAAGCGGGCCTGATGCACCTTTCTGATGAAATTGCCGGTCGATATTTTCTGCACGGCCATGGCAATGAGGATGCATTGGACATACGCAGCTCGGCGCCTGCCGAACCAGCCCTGTGAGACCGCATGCTCTACGATGTGCGCCAGACCACGACCTATAGTTACGGCGCACCGGTGCATTTTGCACGGCAGGTGCTGCGGATGACGCCTGTGGACCGGGCGGGTCACCAAACCGTTATTGCCCATATGCTGGACCTGAAGCCCGAACCGGCCACGCTGGAACGGGGCAAGGATTTCTTCGGTAATGCCGTTGCCTGGCTGACGCTGGACCAGCCCCATGAGGCGCTGCAGATCACCACCCGCAGCCGGGTGGAGGTGCGGGCCACCCCACTACCGGAAGCCGAGGCCACTCCAACCGTTGAAGATGTGCGGGTTGAGGCTCTGGAGCAGTTTGATCTGGGGCCGGAAGCGCCGGTGCATGGCCTGTTCCCCAGCCGGGCGATCCAGATTGATGGGGTCATCACTGACTGGTGCGCGACCAGCTTTGTGGGGCACCGTCCGGTGCTTGAGGGGGGGCTTGAGCTGATGCATCGCATCCGCGACAGTTTCACTTATGAGCCGGGCGCGACGCTGGTGACCACGCCGCCGCATGAGGCCTTTGTGAAGCGACGCGGTGTCTGCCAGGATTTCGCGCAGGTGATGATCGCCGGACTGCGCGGCGTTGGCCTGCCGGCGCGTTATGTTTCCGGCTATCTGCGCACCGTTCCGCCCGAAGGCCAAACCCGGCTTGAAGGGGCAGATGCCACCCATGCCTGGGTGGAACTGTGGTGTGGGCCGGATGCTGGCTGGATCGGGCTCGACCCCACCAATGCCATTGTGGCGGGGGATGACCACATCATCCTGGCTATCGGCCGCGACTATGCCGATGTGGCTCCAGTGGACGGGGTGATCGTGGCCTCCGGTGAGCATGCGCTGTCTGTCGGGGTGGATGTGGTGCCTGTTGAGCGCTGATCGGTTCGGGTAGAGGCTGATGGCGCATCGCAGAGATGGCTGGGGCGTGCGTGCGCTGACCTTTCTTGGTAGGCAAATCCGATGCTCGTGTGAGGATGGGAAGCAGGCCCGTTGTTATCTCTTCGCTTCTGCATGCGAACCGGAGGTCGTGGAACGGCATCGGGAGAGTTCAGCCATCCTGGAATGGACCTATGCCGGAAGACAGAAGCCCACTGCAGGCCCGATATGCAAACCGATGTTTCAGAAAAACGACCAGCTCCAAGGCGGACCTCTGGCTGGCGTTCAGCCGGTGCGTCTCAATCTCTATGTGCGGATTTGAGCGGTTCCCAATCAGACTGGATCGGTAACCCCGCCGTGTTTTTGCAGGACGCGAATGCTGATCGATCAAACGATTTCGTTTGATCTGAAAATGCTGGGACTGAACCTCGTGCGGGCTGAAAAGTACATGTCTGCGGTGCATGGCACCGCAGACATGTACGGACGTTTTATATGGTCATATTTTCTCACATGAACCTGTTTCCACTTCGTGCGAGCATGCCCAATGGCCTTTGGTCTGGTATCTCGCCGGTGTGGCTCAGGCCGCGTCGGCCCGTTTTCCAGCCTGTGGCATGGACTTTACCACCTTCACTGGCACACCCTTGTAGGAGGGGGTGAAACAGTCCGGGTCGTGCGCATAAAGCGGCACCAGCGCGTTGGTTTCAGGGTAGTAGGCGGCAGCGCTCCCATTCGGATAGCCATAGGCCACCACCTGAAAATTGCGTACCGCGCGTTCCACCCCATCGGTGGAGCAGGTGATGATGTCCACCCGGTCGCCCATCTTCAGCCCGCGCCGCTCCATCTCACTCTCATTCAGGAACAGAACATCGCGCGCATTATGGATGCCGCGATAACGGTCCGAGTGGGAATAGAGCGTGGTGTTGTACTGGTCATGGCTGCGCACGGTGGAAAGCCAGAGCACATCATCCTCATCCTGCGCGGGGTCTTCGCACAGGCCATTACACACCAGAAAGTTGGCCTTGCCGGAGGGCGTGGTCCACACCCTGTCGCGTGCCGTGGAGGTGAGGTGGAAACCACCAGGCTGCTTGATGCGCGCATTATAGCCCTGGAACACCGTGGGGAAGACGGCCTCGATGTCCTCGCGAATGAGATCGTAATTGCCGGTGAGCTTTTCCCATTCCACCTGGCTGCGGTTCTGGAGGGTGGCGCGGGCCATGCCGGCGACAATGGCGGGTTCGCTCTTCAGATGCACGGAGGCCGGCTTCTGCATGCCGGTGGTGGCATGCACCATCGACATGGTGTCTTCCACCGTCATGGATTGCGGACCACCAGCCTGCACGTCCAGCTCGGTACGGCCGAGGCAGGGCAGGATCAGCGCGTCCTGCCCGTGAATGAGATGGCTGCGGTTGAGCTTGGTGGAAATGTGCACGGTCAGTGCCAGCTTGCGCATGGCGGTCTGGGTCAGCTGCCAGTCTGGGATGGCGACCGAGAAGTTGCCGCCAAGGCCGATGAAAACGCGCGCATCGCCGCGCACCATGGATTCAAGCGCGGTGAGCACATTATGACCCGGCTCGCGCGGGGGCTGGAAGCCATAACGCTTTTCCAGATTATCCAGCAGAGCCTTGGAGGGAATTTCGGTGATGCCGACCGTGCGGTCGCCCTGCACGTTTGAATGACCCCGCACCGGGCACACGCCCGCGCCATCGCGCCCCACATTGCCGCGCAACAGCGCCAGATTGGCGATCTGCTGCACATTGTGGGTGCCGTGGCGGTGCTGGGTGATGCCCATGCCATAGGCCAGAATGACGCGCTGGGCCTTCATATAGGCCTCGGCGGCAATCGAGATATCGGCGCGGGAGAGGCCGGATTTGCGCTCGATATCATCCCAGTCCGTGGCTTCCAGATCAGCTTTCAGCGTCTCGAACCCGGCGGTGTGATTGGTGATGAAATCCCAGTCCAGCACCGGGGCGGCATCCTTGGCGCGGGCAGCGTCATCCGCCGCGATCACCAGCTTCATGATGCCCTTCAGCACCGCCACGTCCCCACCCGAGCGCACCTGAAACAGGTGGGAGGAGATCTGCGTGGAGGAGAAGGTCGCCATCTCCAGCGGGTCTTGTGGGGCCTGAAAGCGTTCCAGCGCCCGTTCGCGGAACGGGTTGAAAGAGATGATGGTGGCGCCGCGCTTGGCTGCATCACGCAGGGCCGTCATCATGCGCGGGCTGTTGGTGCCCGGATTCTGGCCGAAGATGAAGATGCAGTCGGTGGTGTCGAAATCCTCGAGAACGACAGTTCCCTTGCCCACGCCCAGAGATTTCGGCAGGCCCACGCTGGTGGGCTCGTGGCACATGTTGGAGCAATCCGGGAAATTGTTGGTGCCATATTCCCGCGCGAAAAGCTGGAACAGGAAGGCGGCCTCATTGGAGGCGCGGCCGGAGGTGTAGAACTCCGCCTGGTTCGGGTCTTCCAGCGCATTCAGATGCTGGCCCACCAGTGCGAAGGCCTCATTCCAGCTGACTTCGACATAGCGGTCGCTGGCGGCATCATAGCGCATGGGGTGGGTGAGGCGGCCGACCATTTCAAGGTCATAGTCATCCCAGCCTTCCAGCTCGGTCACAGTATGGCTTGCGAAAAAGTCTGGAAGGCAGCGCTTGGTGGTGGATTCCCACGCAATGGCCTTGCCGCCATTCTCGCAATATTCGAACTTCGAGGTCTTCTTCGGGTCCGCCCAGCCACAGCCGGGGCAGTCAAAGCCATCCGGCTGGTTCATGTGCGAGAGAATGGACATGCCTTCAACCGGAATGTCCTGCTTGACCAGCGCTTCCTCCATGGCTTTCAGCGCATCCCAGCCACCGGCGGGGTGGGTATAGGGGCGATATGTGCTCATGGGATTAATCCTGTATTCTGTGGCGCATAGCTTATGGGCCTGCATGTTACAGTTCTAATCTATCCATGTGACCACATGTGGAAGCAATGCCCTGAATGGGAGATAAAAAGACCGTCCGCCCCACAGATCTTTGTGGCGCGGACGGTGTTGACAGCTGTTTGAGAGTGGGTGGATGCCATGTGGTTGTGACATGGCATCTATGCAGGTCGGGTTTAGATCGCCGGGCCCATCACCAGATCTGGCAGCCATGTGGCGATGCTGGGGACAAAGCACATGATGACGATCGCCAGCGCCATCACCAGCACATAGGGCAGGGCACCCCAGAGCACCTGAGAGGTGGGAATCTGCGGGGCAATCGCATTCACCACGAACAGGTTCAAACCCACAGGCGGCGTAATCAGCCCGATTTCCATGTTGATGGTGAGGATGATGGCAAACCAGTAGGGGTCAAAACCTGCACCCACCACGATGGGATAGAGCAGCGGGGCGGACATCACGATGACCGCGACCGGCGGCAGGAACATGCCGGTGATGAGCAGGAACACATTGATGAGCCCCATCATCACCCACGGGTTCAGATCCATGGTGGCAATGGTTTCGGCCAAAGTCTGCGTGATGTAGAGCGACGACATGGCGAAGGCGAACAACTCGGCGGACGCCATGATCATCATGATCATCACGCTCTCACGCATCCCGGACGAGAAGATGTCGAAGATCGGCTTGGGGCGGAACAGGCGATAGGAAATGATCGCCACGGCAAGTGTCAGGAAGGCACCCGCGCCAGCAGCCTCGGAAGGTGTCGCCACGCCGCCATAGAGCACATACAGCGTGCCGACGATAATCAGAAGGAAGGGGATGACGCGCGGCAGGGCCGCAACCTTTTCCTTCAGGGTGAAGCGCGTGCGCACTTCCTCGAACTTCATGCCATTGCGCTTGCAGTCGATGAAAGCCCAGATCATGAACATGATGGTGAGCATGATGCCCGGCACCACGCCCGCCAGAAACAGGCGGCCGATCGAGGTTTCGGTGGCGATGCCATAGACGATGAGCGTCACCGAAGGGGGGATGAGAATACCCAGCGTGCCGCCCGCGCAGATGGAGCCGGTGGCAACCGTTGCCGGATAGCCGCGCTTGAGCATTTCGGGAATGCCCATCTTGCCGATGGCGGCGCAGGTGGCGGGGCTGGAGCCTGTCATGCCCGAGAAGATGGCGCATGCACCGATATTCGAAAGCACAAGGCTGCCGGGAACCCGGTTCAGCCAGCGGTCCAGCGCATCATAGAGGTCACGCCCCGCAGGTGTGGCCGCCACCGCTGCACCCATGAGCACGAACATGGGGATGGCGACGAAGGCGAGATTGGCGATGCCTGCGAACAGGGTTTCGCCCAGCACCTCGAAGATGCCGAAGCCGCTGGAAACAAGGAGTCCGCCAAGAGCCGCAAGGCCAAGGGCGAAGGCGATGGGCATGCCGGTGGCCAGCAGCACCAGAAGCATGCCGATGACGAGCAGGCCGCCAGAGGTGGGAGACAGGTCCATCATGGGTGAGCTCCAAAGCCGTCAATACCGGCAAAGCGGCGGATGAGTTCGGCGATGTACTGGAGAGAGAGCAGGGCGAAGCCGACCGGAAGCGGCAGAAGGGGCACCCAGAGCGTGATTTCTGCAGCCGATGACGTGCGCCAGCCATTCACATAGGCTTCGTGAAACAGGATCGCGCTGGCATAGGTCATGGCAATGGTGAACAGCAGGCCGAGCAGGGCGCCGATGATGCCGATGACCCGGCGCGCACCTGAGGGCAGGGCCATCTCCACCACATCCACACCCACATGGCCGCGCGTGAGCAGCACATAAGGTGCGCCAAGGAAGATGGAGGCGGTGGCCGAGAAGACCACGACATCCGTTTCCCAGACGGTGGCCGCCCGAAAGACATAGCGCATGAATATCATCTCGCAGGTGACCAGCATCGCAACCGCCAGCAAAATGCCAGAGAGAACCGCGGCCGCCCGGGACAGATTATCCACGGTGACAAGAAAAAGACGGGGCATGTGTGTTGCTTTCGTCGCGCGAAGGAGATCCGGCCCTTCCTCCCCCGCGCATGATGAAACACGCGGCGGGGGAGGGGGTGGCGGGCCTTGGGAGCTTAAGGCCGCTCACTCCACGGCAAGAGCTTTCTTGATCAGCTCATCGCCGCCCTTCACCTTTTCGGAGAAGTTCTTGTAGGAGCTTTCTTGCGCAACCTTCAGCCATGCGTCGAAGTCTTCGGAAGACATCTCGATGACCTCAACTCCGGCCTTCTTGTAGATGTCGATCATCTTCTGGTCGTCCTTGCGGGCTTCCGCGGCGAACCAGTCCTGCGCCTTCTTGCCGGCTTCAAGCAGCACCTTCTGCTGTTCCGGGTTCAGCTTGTCGAAGGTGCGCTTGGAGACGAGCACGGGCTCATACATGAACCACAGCGCATTTTCGCCCGGAGCGGTGAGGCACTTGGCCTGCTCATAAAGGCGGTAGGAGACGAAGCTGGAGGATGAGGTGTTGGTGGCGTCCAGAACGCCGGTCTGCATGCCGGAATAGATTTCCGATGAGGGCATGGAGGAAATGGAGGCACCGGCTTTTGCCAGCATCTGCTCAAAGGCGGGGCCGGCGGCGCGGGTCACCTGCCCCTTGATGCTGTCCGGGTTCGTGATGCATCCATTCTTGGAGGCAAAGGCACCGGAAAGCCAGGCGTCAGAGATGACGATTGCGCCGTTCTTCTCAATCAGGGCCTTGATGTCCTCCATGAAGGGGGAATCGTTCAGCCGCTCCGAGCGGTCAAAGTTGCGCACCAGACCGGGCATGAGGGTGACGGAAAACTGCGGCACACGGCCCGAGGCATAGTCCAGCGGGAAGGAGGACAGGTCGAGCTGGCCCTTGGTCAGAGCGCCCCATTGCTCATTCGGCTTGTAAAGTGATGCGCCGGGGAAGACCTGGATCTTCAGCCCGACATTTGCCGCTTCCACATCTCGGGCAATCATCTGCAGCATTTCATCGCGTGGGTCCCCCTTACCGCCCGGGAACTGGTGCGATGCGCGCAAGGTGACGTCTGCCGCCGTGGCGGCGGTGATGGCGGCGGTGGAGATGGCGGCGGCAATGGCGACGGCATAGCCGACGCGGGACAGGGTTTTCCTCAACATGATATCATCCTCCCATGGCCCCTGATGTGGGGCATTTCTGGCGTTTCCTGTTTTCTGCCGTTTGCCGGCATTGTTCCCGGCACAGCGCATGTGCACCGGACATTCATGGTCTGCGGGCAGGGGATTTTTCCCTTCTGCCCGCAGGTCGTCTTCAGGCCGCTTTGCTGTAGATGTCCTTGTAGGTGTCGCGCAGAATGTTCTTCTGCACCTTGCCCATGGTGTTGCGAGGCAATTCGGGAATGAAGAAGATCTTCTTCGGCATCTTGAACTTCGCGAGCTTTGGCTCAAGCGCCTTGAGAATATCCGCCTCGTTCAGCTCTGTGCCTGGCTGGGGCACGATCACGGCGGTGACGCCCTCTCCGAAATCGGGATGAGCCACGCCAATAACAGCGCTTTCCAGCACGCCGGGGATCAGGTCGATCTCGGTCTCGACTTCCTTTGGGTAGACATTGAAGCCGCCGGTGATGACAAGATCTTTCCCGCGCCCGACAATGTGCACATAACCCGCGCCATCAATCTTGCCGAGATCTCCGGTGATGAAGAACCCGTCGCGGAATTCACTGGCGGTTTTCTCCGGCATCTGCCAGTAGCCCTTGAAGACATTCGGGCCCTTCACCTCGATCATGCCGATGTCATCCGCCGCGAGAACCTTGCCGGTTTCAGGATCGGTGACACGGATATCCACGCCGGGCAGCGGGTAGCCGACGGTGCCGGCAATGCGCTCGCCCTCATAGGGGTTCGAGGTGTTCATGCCGGTTTCGGTCATGCCATAGCGTTCCAGAATGGCGTGGCCGGTGCGGTCAGAGAAGGCGCGGTGGGTTTCCGCCAGCAGGGGGGCCGAGCCGGAGATGAACAGGCGCATATGGGCGGTGGCGTCCCGCGTCAGCCCATCCTGGTCCAGCAGGCGGGTGTAGAAGGTGGGCACGCCCATGAGGCTGGTGGGGCGATGCTCTTCCCGGGCCATCAGTTCCAGCGCCTGACGCGCATCGAACTTCGGGCAGAAGAACATGGATGCGCCGGAAAGAAGGATGACATTCGAGGCGACGAACAGCCCGTGGGTATGGAACAGGGGCAAAGCGTGGATGAGCACGTCCTTGTCTGTAAAACGCCAGGTGTCACGCAGGGTCCGGGCATTGGAGAGCAGGTTCTCATGGGAGAGCATCGCCCCCTTGGCCCGCCCGGTGGTGCCGGATGTGTAGAGAATGCCGGCCAGATCATCCGGCCCGCGCGCCACATCCTCAAACGCCGCATTCTGGCTTGCGGCAGCTTCGGTGAGGGTGCCGATGCCGTCCGTGCCCAGCGTTTCAACGCAGGGCACATTCACCTTTGCCGCTAGTGCCTTTGCATCATCCTGAATTTCCGGGCGGCAGACGAACACGGTGGGCTGGGCGTCGGAGAGGAAATATTCCACCTCATTGAGCGTATAGGCCGTATTGAGCGGCAGATAGACTGCGCCCGCCCGCACTGCTGCAAGATAAAGAGCCAGTGCCGGCCATGATTTTTCCACCTGCACCGCCACCCGGTCCCCCGGCTTCACGCCGCGTGCGACAAGAAGATTGGCGAGGCGGCCGGAGAGGGCCAGCGCATCGGCATAGGTTTCCACTCCGCCATCGGGATGAATGACCAGCGGTTTTTCCGCAGCCGGGATGGCCGAGCGGATGGCATTGAACAGATGATTGGCGCTGTTTGTCATCGCTCTTTCTCAGGACAGGGGAACAAGGGCGCGCTGCGCAACATCCGCGCGCAGCAATTTTTTCACAGCCGGACTGGCGACAACTTCACCTTTTCCGGCGAATGCTTCGTGGTTTTTCTCAATATCAGCCAGAACATAGCGGTAATTCACCATGAGGCCGGCCGCCTGCGAGATGCCCTTGGGAGAGAGGTCACCCATGGGGTTTATCCGCTCCAGCCGCGCGCCATTGCCCAGATGGAAGCGCGCGACCGGGTCCACCGGCTTGCCCTTCGGGGTCTTGGCAGCAAGATAGTAGGAGGCCGCGGCAGAAGAGAGGATCGGCGAGAGCGCTTCGCGCACCTCATCCTTCTGCGCCCAGTCCGGCGTATCTAGCGCTTTCAGGGCCTCGCGTTCCGGCGCACCGAGCACGGGGGATTCCTCATTGCGCCGTTCCGCATTTAGCCATTTGGCAAAGGTGGGCGAGGGCGAAAGCGTCACGAAGGTGGTGAGGGTGGGAATCTCGCGGGAGATGTCTTCCACCACCTGCTTGATGAGGAAATTGCCGAAAGACACGCCGCCAAGACCACGCTGGCAGTTGGAGATAGAATAGAAGACCGCGGTGGTGGCCTTCTTCGGGTCCAGATGCTCGCGCTCTTCCGCCAGAATGGGGGCGATGGCACCGGGAATATCGGCCGTGAGCGCCACTTCCACGAAGATCAGCGGCTCATCCACCAGTGCGGGATGGAAGAAGGCATAGCAGCGCCGGTCCGGCGTATCGACACGGGCGCGCAGGTCGTTCCAGTCGCGGATTTCGTGCACCGCCTCATAGCGGATGATCTTTTCCAGCACATTAGCCGGTGTGGACCAGTGGATACGGCGCAGCACGAGGAAACCCCGATTGAACCAGGAGGAGAACAGGTGGCCGAAATCATTGTCCACGGCGGCCAGATCGCGCCGGTGGGTGAGGGCGTTCATCAGGTCTTCGCGCATGCGCACGAGAGAGAGGGTGGCTTGCGGAGCCATGTTCAGGCGGCGGAACAATTCTTGCCGGCGCGGTTCACTGGCCGCATGCATTTCCGTTACGCTCGCCTCTGAACCGGTGCGGCCATAGCTCTCGATGGCTGCTTCCAGCCGTGCCCGGTCCGGGCCGAAAGACTCCGCCAGTGCTTCGAAAAAGGCGATGCGCTCTCCGGTCTTCATGCGGCTGTAGCGATCCAGAATCTCTGTTGCCAGCGCCACGCCGGAGGCTTCGCCACGGCCGGTGAGCAGTTCCTCGCACCGGGCCACCAGTGAGGCAGACCGCACTGCACCCTGCGCCTTGCGTGCGGGGGAAAGAAGAGAGCGTCCGCGCTCCGCGATGGAAGTGAGAAGATCGCTGAAGAATGAGGTGTTGTTGCTCATGTCATCGCCCCCTGCGTGTGGTGATGGCCCGCACCGCGCGGGCTCCGCTGTGAGGCTTATGGGACAGCCGGAACGGGGCGCATGCAAGGCGGACATTCGTGGCAGGGAGCAGGAAGCCCCACGTTTGTCTGGCGGCTTTACTGGCGTGCCATCCTTGTTCGAGTACGGGAGAACAGACCCATGCGGTCAGATGCATTCTGCTCTGATCTTCGCTCTCCATCCCTTCTGATGTTGTGGCATTGGCAATTGCACCTTCGGGCCGGGCTGCCTCTTCTGGAATGCCATGCGCATCAGGGTGGGCCTGACTTCTGGACCGGACAAAGGGTGGCGATGAAGCTGCGAGCATGGGGTGCCTTTCACTTTTGTCTATAATGAAGCTGCACGTGCATGCGATGTCAACAATCTTGTATGCAAGAATTTTGAACTTGCATTTTTATGTGCAATCGGCTCTGCCTTTTGGCAGGAGGTGCGGCGTGCGCGGTGAACAGACTCCAAGACTGAGGGAAGCCCTCGAGGAAGACATTATCTCCGGGCGCCTGCGTCCCGGGCAGCGGCTGGACGAGGCTGGGATGGCGGAGCGTTTCGGCGTCTCACGCACCCCCATTCGTGAGGCATTGAACCAGCTTGCCGCCTCCGGCCTTGTGGAGATCAAACCCCGGCGCGGTGCATTTGTGGTACTGCTGGGCCCGCGCGAGCTGATCGAGTCCTTTGAGCTGATGGCGGAACTTGAAGCCGCCTGTGGCCGTCTTGCTGCCCAGCGCATGAACGATGAGGACCGTCGTGCCATCACCGCTGCGTGTGAGGAATGCCGCGCTGCTGCCGGGGCCGGGGATTTGAACGCCTATTATGAAGCCAATGCCCGCTTTCATGGCGCGATCTACGCCGCCACTGGCAACCGGATTCTGGCAGCCGAAACCCTGCGCCTTCAACGCGCGCTGCAACCATATCGTCGCTTGCAACTGAAGGTGCCCCGCCGCATGGATGGCTCCATGGCCGAGCATCTGGGTATTCTGGAATCCCTGCTTGCGGGAGATGCACTGGAAGCCGAAAAGCGCCTGCGCAACCATGTGCTGGTGCAGAGCGAACGGTTCATGTCCCTGCTCGCAATCCTGCAAGTGGAAGCTGAAGGAATGGCTGCGGCGCACTAAGGGCGACATGTTCGCCTTACCGCGTGTCTGGGGAGAATCTTGCACTTTGCCCCTGAACTGCATTGACCTTGATGGTCACATCAGGTTAGGCAGTGCATGAATGCACCCGTAGCTCAGCTGGATAGAGCGCTGCCCTCCGAAGGCAGAGGTCACAGGTTCGAATCCTGTCGGGTGCACCATTTGAGCTTACTTTCCCTCATAAAGAAGCCTTAAGCGGCCTGCTCCTTATGGCCCCGCGCTTTACGCCAGGGCCATAGGACAGAGAAGCCTTTCGCCAAGCTGAGGGATTTTCGGCATATCGTCACACGCTATGATGGATATTTGTCATTATTTACCACCTATAATTGCACATCCGGCTCGTTCTGACTCTGATGAATCAGTCCCTAGCTTGGCACATCCCACCTCTGGAGCATCTGCTCGCTGCTCGTCTTGCCTTTGCTCGTTGTCGGAAAATGCCGGGCTCAGGCCCCCTCACCACTGACAGGGCAGCACCGGGGTTACCAACAGCAAGCCGAACATGCGCCATGTCATGTCACCAGCTTTGCATATCCGCGACGTAAATTGTGCGCTGGATGCCTTAGGGGATGATCAAGGCCATGGGTACGTCAGCAAGTCCGGTGCAATCGCTTCGCTTCATAATTTTCAAATATGTCGTCTATGCCCTTCTTGTCCTCAATATTATGCTTTTCCTGATATTTGGTGAGGCATTCGAAGCGATTGATTCTCTTGGATGGATCATGTTGCTCGGATCTTTCGAATATGAAACTTCATCCCCCAGTGAGGAATACAGTTCCCCTATCGAAAAATATGTACTTTTGGCACTACAAATCACCGGATACACTCTGGCGATCTACGCTTCCTGGAGCTACTGGCAGGCGGAGCTGTGGCCGGATTTTATCAATACTCTCGCCTGGCTTGGTGTCTGCGCGGCGATTGCCTATGACGTCCATGCTCCGGGCGAATATGGTGGGCTGGAGTGGCGCATTCGAAATGTCGTGAAGGGTGGGCTATATACCGTCCTTCTCGCGGTCGCACTCTGGTGGGCCTATGATGGTCTTGTGGTGGATCGAAGCGCGCACGGCCTTCTGGAGCTCTATGATGCTCTCTTGTGGATTGTCTGTTTTGGAGTCATCGAACTCAACATATTCGCAAATGAAGCCGAAGAGGATGAGGTTGGGATACCTCTGAAGATGGCAGATTGAGCCGTCTTTGCTGTGATCTCGAGGTTACAGGATTCACGGGCAGAGGCGTATGGCGCGCCTCTGTCTTTGAAGGTGAAATTCAGACGGATTTTTTCGGCTGCATGACATATGTAAGTGTGCAGAGTTGTAGATTTGTGTCTCAAGATATCCAATTAATTTAAATTAAAATTCCGTATTCTTCCGATATTCTGGCTGCATGAATGTACAAATCATCGCGGCCTGATTTTGCTCAACAAGGGGCTTTTTTCTGCAACGCGGCATGCCTATGCCGTTCAGGATAGAACGACTTCGCGCGCAATTGCGTCACTGATCGCAAATCAGTTCAAGCATGAGACCGAGATCAGACTTTGTCTTGATCGTGCTCTGGTGGGACTGGGAACTGCCGCTGGCAGGGTCATGGAGAGCCAAACTGCACAGCATGGGCCAGTCTGTGGCATAGCACGTGCCAGAAAACGGGACATGGCATCCAGTTCTCATCTTCGTAAAACATGCCGTTCGAGTGACTGATGAGAAAACACGCAGGTGGGCGGGATGGCACTGCCAGACAATCCGTCAGCCCATCAGGCGCAAACGTGCATTCTCGAAAGGGTAACCTTCATCATCAAATTGGCGTCGTGAGATCTCTTGGAAGCCCTGCGCTTTGTAGAAGCCCATTGCCTGCGTGTTCTGGGTGTAGACCTCAAGCGTAAGTTCGCCCTTTACGTTCAGGGCGTGGCCAATGAGCTGGCGCCCAATTCCAAGCCCTTGCCTGTTGGGAGACACAAAAATTCCACCAATGAACGTGTCGATCAGACTGATGAAGCCAGCAGGCTGATCGTTCAATTGTGCGACCCAGGTTTCGGCGTTTGGGAGATATTTGTCTTCGATAAGCGCCCGTTGATCCAGCAAACGGCGCTCGCCAATAAATGAATGAGAAATCAGCGAGGCTTCGAGCCAGATAAGTGACAGTTTTTGAGTATCTGCCCCTGTCGCGAAAGGTCGGATTACAATGTCATTGTTTTTCATAAGAACTACGCATGAAAATATGTGTGCGGTCCGGTAGAGTTATCGAGTGTCGGGTTGCTGTTATCTGCGCTTGGGGGCACAGCCCCTGCGCACAAAATTCTTCCTCTGGAAAGAGCTCCGTCGGGTGCTTATAATCTGTAATGGCAGCGCCGGCGGGGGCTGACGGCCGGCTTCCAGTGTTAATGTCGGGAAAACCGGCCATCAATTCATGCGGCCATTTCTGGCCTCATCGGCGTGGTCACACCGATCTCGTAATCCCACCATCAACACGAATATTCTGGCCGGTGATATAGGCCGCATCATCAGAAGCAAGAAACGCGATGGTCGCGGCAATCTCCGTGCTTTTGCCATAGCGCTGCAATGGCACGCCCGTCCGCCTTTGTTCAATCGCGGGCAAGCTGTCAATCCAGCCGGGCAGAACGTTATTCATGCGGATATTATCGGGCGCATATGTATCGGCAAAGATCTTCGTAAAAGCAGCCAGCCCGGCCCGCGCCACGGCAGACGTTGGAAACATATCGCTCGGCTCAAAAGCCCAGGCTGTCGAGATATTGATGATGACGCCGCTTTTCTGGCTCTGCATGATCGGCGTAACCAGCCGGGACGGCCGCACAACATTGAGGAAGTAGGTATCGATGCCGGCATGCCAGTCGGCGTCTGTGATCTCGAGAATCTGTTTGCGCGGACCATGGCCGGCGCTGTTGACCAACACATCGACGCGCCCCCAGCGCTGGACCGCGCCATCAACCAGATGCCGCAAATCATCGTTGGATTGATTGGAGCCGGTCACGCCGAAACCGCCAAGCTCATTGGCCAGCGCCTCACCCTTGCCCGAGGAAGACAGGATGGCAACGTGCAGGCCAAAGCCTTGGAATGGGAATCTAATCAAGTCATTGTAATAATTAAGTGATTCCTCGTGTGGTTGAGTTTTTCACGGAGGAGACAGTGATGAGCGATCTGTTTTGGCTTTCAGATGCAGCCTGGAAGGCGCTTGAACCACATCTCCCCAAGAACCAGTCTGGCGCACGGCGTGTCGATGATCGACGGGTCATCTCGGGCATTCTTGATGTGTTGAAAGTCGGATGCCGCTAGCGTGATGTTCCGGTTGAATACGGGCCAGCAAAAACCATCTACAACCGTTATCATCGCTGGTCGCAACGGCGCATCTGGCACCGCCTCTTCGAAAGGATGGCGGCATCAGGCCCGGTGCCTGAAGAGCTTTCCATCGACAGCACGCACATCAAGGCACATCGCTCCGCCCAAGGCTCAAAAGGGGGGCGTGGGCGCAAGCGATTGGCACCTTGCGCGGTGGAAGAACAAGCAAAATTAATTGTCTGGCCGATGATCGTGGCAGACCGGTCGCTTTCCCCCTGACACCCGGAAACGTCGCAGATATCAAAATGGCCATCCCCTTACTGGAGGCCGCCCGCCCAGCGCGCAGATTGCTCGCCGACAAGGCTTACGATGCTGACAGCCTGCGGCAATGGCTGGCAAAATCGAAGGTCGAAGACGTGATCCCATCATCTGCCGCAAGAAGAACCCCATATCCTCTCGACCGAAAAGCATATCGAAGACGAAACGTCATCGAACGCCTCTTCTGCCGCCTCAAGAACTGGCGCCGCATCGCAACACGATATGATCGACTGGCGACAAATTACCTGCCGGCCTTTGCTCTCGGCGCCGCTGTAATCGAATGGATATGAACGAGTCCCCATCCTAGGTTTGGCGCGTCGGCGGTCATTGACTTACGAATGCACGCACTCGCAGGTGACCGTCGGCCAGGTCGATCACTTGGCCGACGTCCAAAAACGTTTCCACGAGTTTTGGTGCTTGGAATCCGCCAACTATCTGCGCCGGGGACGCGTGCGTGCCCTTCTACGCAAAGTCGTTGAAGGGCAGGACTGTTGCGTTATTCGACCTGAGACGAAATGCTGTTGAGCGTTGCAACCTGCTCAGGCGAGAGCACCAGATCAGCGGCCGCGAAATTCTCGCGAAGATGCACCGTAGAGGAGGTTCCCGCGATCACCAGTATGTTGGCGGAACGCTGCAACAACCACGCAAGAGCAACCTGCTTGGCGCTGACGCCGATCTCTTCGGCGACCTGCGAAAGCAGCGAAGATTGCAGCGGGGAGAATCCGCCCAGTGGGAAGAACGGCACATAGGCCACCCCTTCGGCCGCCAGCACATCGATAAAGTCGTCGTCGTCACGCTTGACCAGATTATACTGGTTCTGCACGCACACGATCTTCGTCACGGATTTGGCTTCGGCAAATTGAGCGGGGGTAACATTGCTCAAGCCGATGTGACGGATCACACCTTCCTGCTGAAGCTCGATGAGCGCTTGCAGCGGGGCGGCCAGGGAGACGTCGTTCGGGCTCGCCGCGTCTCCAAACCGCAGATTGACAACGTCGAGGGCTGTCAGCCCGAGGCTTTCAAGATTTTCATGAACGGCGCGCTTGAGCCCCTCGGCCGTATGATCTGCGGCCCAGGACGCATCGTCGCCGCGCACGAAGCCGACCTTGGTTACGATGGTCAGGTCAGCGGGATAGGGTGACAGGGCTTCACGGATCAGTTGGTTGGAAACGCCCCGACCATAGAATTCGGCGGTGTCGATGTGATTGGCGCCGAGGGCTATCGTCTCGCGCAATACCGCCAGAGCGGCGTCCTTGTCGCGCGGCGGGCCCCAGACGTGCGGGCCGGGCAACTGCATGGTGCCATAGCCCATGCGTTTGAGGTTCAGCGACGTGCCGGCCGGAGTGAACGTGCCGCCGAGGGATAAGGTGCTCATTGTGTGTTCCTTGCTGTTGATGAGTGGTTTATTCCGCCACGACGACGATTTTGCCGCGTGCGTGACCGGAGAGTTGGTGTTTCCAGGCCTCGTCGAAGCGATGGAACGGGACTTCTCTGTCAATGACGACCTTCAAGTCCCTGTCGCCGATCGTCTTGACGAGATCGCCGAGACGATCGGCGAACGGCTTAGCGTAGAAAATGCTTGCCGTTACTCCATGCGCACTGGCTTCGGCCTCGTCGGGCGGCATGACCGTGGACACAAGTCGACCGCCCTCGCGCATGACCTTGTAGGATCGGGTCTGGGTTTCGCCGCCGACCAGATCGAGCACCACATCCACGTCCTTTGCCACGCTGGCGAAGTCCTGTGTCCGGTAGTCGATCACCTCGTCTGCGCCGAGGCCGCGCGCCAGGGCTACGCCATCACCCGAAGCGGTCGCGATCACGCGCGCGCCTGCAAGGCGGGCGAACTGGACGGCAAAGCTGCCGACACCGCCTGCTGCAGCATGGATCAGGACGGTCTCGCCCGCCTTCAACCCGGCGCTGGAAAACAGCGCGTGCCATGCGGTGATACCGGCGGTCGGAATCGCGCTGCCCTGCGCCGCCGAAAGGCTGTCAGGCAGCAGGACGCAGGCCTTTGCCGACGCGACCGCAAACTCCGCGAGGCCGCCGCCTGATCCGGCATCGACCCAGGCGATGACCCTGTCACCAACCCTCCACTGTGTGACCTCAACCCCGACACGTTCAATGGATCCTGCAAAATCGGTGCAGAGCGTGATCGGCAATGCGATATCGAAAAAGCGGCGGGCGATGCCCGACACCACGAGCGCATCCAGAGGGTTGAGGGCGGTCGCCTCCACGCGCACAAGCACTTCGTTGGCGCCAATATCCGGGACGGGAATACCTTCTTCGCGAGGGGCTTCCTCGAAGTTTTGAATGCGTATGGCTCTCATGCCGCCTTCCAATCTGGATGACATACCGATATGCAGGGATATAAATATGCACTAGGTGCATATTTAAATAATGCACCTAGTGCATATTTACAATGCCCTAAAGTCTGTGCGAACGCTTTGCCATGGAACACGAACAAAAACGCAAGGACGGCCTTCGGGAACACAAGCGCCGCGAAACGCACCGCCGCCTCACCGAAACAGGCCTGAAGTTGTTTGCAGAGAACGGCTATGAAGCCACGACACTCGATGCGATTGCCGAGGCTTCGGGCATCGCACGCCGCACGTTCTTTCATTATTTCCGGTCCAAGGAAGAGATCATCCTGGCCTGGCAGAGCGCGATGCCCGACAGGCTTCGCGTAGAGATACTGAAGCAGGGTGTAGTCGCATCTCCGATCGCGACCTGTCAGGCGGCACTGATTGCCCTGTCAGAAGATATGGAGCCGCAGGTCGCAGTGATGATCGGCAGGATTGTGCAATCGACGGAACAGCTTCGGGCGAGCAATCAGGCCAAGTTCCTGCAAATGGAGCTGGCGGGATATGAGGCTCTGCGCGAGCTCTGGCCCGAGGAAGGGCGGCAGGTTGGTCTACGTCTGGCAGCGATGCTGTTGGTTGGGGCAATGCGGCTTTCGATTGATGTGTGGGTTGCCGAGGAGGGCCAACGGCCACTTGCCGAGTATCTTCAGACATATTTCGAGTGCCTGAAGATCGAGTTGGGCGCCTTTGCAGAGAAGTAGACCCTCGACCCTGGGCGATTTTCAGATCGCTCAGGCTGTCGCCAGTTGCATTTCGTCTGCCCGCATCAGCTCAATACCCATCGGAGCACGCATGGGGTCGAGCCGATCTGCAGCCTTCTGCCGATTGCCCCGTCCACCTATTATGATCATCTGGCGAAGCGATCCGATCCTGCGCGGTTGTCAGGTCGAGCGCGCCGGGACGCGGCGCTGCACCCAGAGATCCGGCGCGTCTTCGAGCAGAATTATCAGGTCTACGGGGTGCGCAAAGTCTGGCGGCAGCTGCGCCGCGAAGGCTTTGACGTCGCCCGCTGCACCGTCGACTGGTTGATGAAGGTCACGGGCATTCAAGGTATTATCAGGGGCAAGCCGCACAAGACGACGATCCCTGACAAGAAGCAGCCTTGCCCGCTGGATAAGGTGAACCGCCAGTTCCGGGTGTCCGCCCCGAATATGTTGTGGGTCAGCGACTTCATCTATGTCGCGACCTGCAGGGGGCTTTGCTTATGTCGCCTTCGTCATCGATGCCTATGCCCGCAAGATCGTCGGCTGGCGTGTCAGCACCACGGCCCATGCCGGGTTCGTTCTCGACGCACTGGAACAGCCGGTTCATGAAAGGCGACCGGTAAAAGGTATGGGGCGGGAAACATTGCAGCGACAGGGGATCGCAATACCTGTCTATTCGCTACAGTGAGCGGCTCGAGGAAGCCGGGATCGTGCCCTCTGTCGGCAGCGTTGGCGACAGTTATGACAACGCCCTGGCCGAGACGATCAACGGTCTTTTCAAGACGTAGGTCATCCACAGGCGAGGGTCTTGGCGGAGTGCCTAGGCCGTCGAATACGCCACGCTGGAATGGGTCGACAAGGTAGCGGACTCATGACGTTTTTATCCAGATGCGGACGGCTACGAGTTTGAGTGCTGCGAGATAGTTCTCCAGCAGACGGTCATAGCGAGTGGCGATGCCACGCATCTGCTTGATGCGGTAGAAGAAGCGTTCGATTGCGTTGCGCTGGCGGTAGAGCCAGGGACTGAAGGGGAACGCCTGCTTGCGGGTGAACCGGGGCGGGATGCTGGGAAAGGCGCCGCGGCTTGCGGTCTGCGATCGGATGGCGTCGGTGTCGTAAGCTTTGTCGGCAAGCAGGACGCTCCCCGCACGCACGTCAGACAGAAGCGCGTGAGCGGCAGGTGCGTCCCCAGCCTGGCCTGCGGTGAGGACAAGACGGATCGCTCGACCCTCGGCATCGACGGGGGCGTGGATCTTGGTGGTTAATCCGCCGCGGGAGCGTCCCATGCAACGATCAAAGTCGCCCCCTTTTTGATCGCTGCACCATTCTGGTGGACCCGGACACAGGAGCTGTCGATCATCACCAGATCGCCGTCATAGGCGGCCGACACTGCGTCCAGCAGGCGATCCCAGACCCCGGCGGAACGCCAACGCACGAAGCGATTATAGAGGGTCGTGCGCGGGCCGTAGCGCTCTGGCACATCCCGCCACGAGGCACCTGTCCGAAAGCGCCACAGGATGCGGTTGATCACCCGCCGGTCATCCACGCGTGCCACGCCGCGCGGCTTGTTCGGCAGGAGGGGCGCGATCACCGACCACTCACCGTCCGTAAGTTCATGTCGACGCATGCCGCTCTCCCTGTGCGGAGAGCTTGAATCACGGTGCGATCACATCCGCAAATTTATGGGGCCACTGCCTAGGCTCAGGACCCATTGATGTGATGCGCGCGATCTGATTCAGGCTCCGTGAGGAGTGTGGATCATGAGTGACCTCTATTGGCTGACGGACGAGCAGATGGCTCGGCTGGAGCCCTATTTCCCCAAGAGCCACGGCGTGCCTCGGGTGGATGACCGCCGGGTGTTGGGTGGGATCATCTTCGTCAATCGCAACGGTCTGCGCTGGCGGGACGCCCCAGCGTCCTACGGGCCACACAAGACCCTCTACAACCGCTGGAAGCGATGGAGCGACGCGGGCGTCTTCATCCGGATGATGGAAGGCCTGTCCGGTGGGCAGAGCGAACGCCGCACCGTCATGATCGACGCGACCTACCTCAAGGCGCACCGCACGGCTTCGAGCCTGCGAGTAAAAAGGGGGATCTCGGTCGCCTGATCGGACGCACGAAAGGCGGCATGAACACCAAGCTGCACGCCGTGACTGATGCGAACGGACGCCCGATCAGCCTGTTTATGACGGCAGGCCAGGTCAGCGACTACACTGGCGCGGCCGCTCTCCTGGACAGCCTTCCCCGGGCTCAGTGGCTGTTGGGGGATCGGGGCTACGATGCCGATTGGTTCAGGGATGCCTTGCGGGCCAAGGGCATCACGCCCTGCATCCCGGGCCGCAAATCCCGAACCGAACCCATTCACTACGACAAGCGCCGCTACAAAAGGCGCAACCGCATTGAGATTATGTTCGGCAGGCTGAAAGACTGGCGGCGCATCGCCACGCGCTACGACCGCTGCCCTACCGTCTTCCTGTCCGCCATAGCTCTCGCCGCTACCGTCCTATTCTGGCTATGAAGTCCTGAGCCTAGGTTCGATCGTGCGCCGCTGCCCGGTTGCAGGGGGCTTCATTGAGCGGGGGCATTTCTTCGATGCGGTAGCCTGCATGTGGCTTGCCGACGAGCTCGTCCATATCGAGGATCTGGTTCTTCATGATGCCCGCATGGATATCCGATCACCCACCCATGAGCTGACCATCGCGTCGCCGCATTGCCAGCGCCGAGCCGGGCTGGGCCCTCAGTGAAGCGGGTGTGGCGTGGCTTGCCGGACCAGCCGTTGTCAAGCCGGAGGACGATCCTGTGTTCGAGGGGGGGGGGGGATATAGACCCGGAGGGGCAGGACGACGATCCGCTCTCCCGCGAACTCGCCCATATCGACGCCATTATCAATCGCTGGAGACGCGTTTTGGATGCAGTCGTCGAAGGCCCACTGTCCGGCTCATCTGAGCGACCGTCACTGGTCGTCGGTGGCCTGATTATCCGGGATTACGATTGGGATGAGCGCGAACTGATGGCGCAATGGCGGGCGGTGCTGCAGAAAACAGAGGGTGTGCCGCCTGTCTTGTCTGCCGCAATCCTGTTCGATGCGTGTGAGACTATCGTGCCTCTGCAACGACATCAGCCGTTCGGGCGGGCAACTCGTCGCTGCCTATCTGCGGGCGTGCGGCGAGGTCACGTCGCACCTGCCGGGGTTTCATATCGGGCTGAAGGCCATTCCACGCGAACACCGGCGCGCGCAGGGGAGAACGACCCGGTTGCTCACATTCCTCGATGCAATGTCGGCGGCGGCCGAGGCCGGTATGAAGGAGATGGCCCGGCTCAGCCAAGCTCGCGAGCAGATGGAAGCGGAAGGTGAGGGGGGGGGCGGTCATCAAGCAGCCTGCCCGAGGTGATCAATCTGCTCCTTGCGCGACCGATTGTGTCTGCTTCCATGATTGCGAGGGCCGTTGAGGTCACACCGTGTGGCGCGCTCAACCTTATCAGAGAACTTGGTGTCGGGAAGAGCATCGGGAGGGGACGTATCGTGCTTGGGGTATTTTGTAGCGCTCCACGGATAGAGCATATTGGTCCGT
>JAUCBT010000025.1:0-173938 GCA_034676685.1 Xanthobacter sp.
TATGGCGGCTCCTGCTTCCCGAAGGATACGCTGGCGCTGGTGAAGACAGCGCAGGACCATGACAGCCCCGTGCGCCTCATCGAAGCCACGGTCGCGATCAATGACAACCGCAAGCGCGCCATGGCCCGCAAGGTCATCTCGGCTTTGGGAGGTGATGCGCGCGACCGGAAGATCGCCATTCTCGGCCTGACCTTCAAGCCGAATACCGATGACATGCGCGACAGCCCATCCATCTCGATCATCCAGGCCCTGCGCGACCATGGGGCAACGGTAACGGCCTATGACCCGGAAGGCATGGAGAATGCCCGCCAGATCATGGATGACGTCACTTACGCGGAAGGCCCATATGAGGCTGCGGAGGGGGCGGATGCGATCGTGATCGTGACCGAATGGAACCAGTTCCGCGCTCTGGATTTTGCACGTCTGAAAACGCTGGTGCGCACCCCCGTGCTGGTAGATTTGCGCAATATCTACCGTCAAGATGAAATTTCCCGCCACGGCTTTGCATATACCAGCGTGGGCCAGCCGGGCTGAATGGTGGGGACACCCCTTGGTATAAACACAACAGCACGACCATATCGTGCCTATGGATAGCCAATGACCGGTGCCACAGAACAGGTTCAGGTGCAGTATCAGAGCAAGACTGGCAACTGGACCACGGTCATGGTGGTACAGAATCTCTCTGCGAATATTCTGATTGCCATGAAATCGGTAGCACGCACGCATCCTGACAATCGCGTGCGCGCGATCGACCAGGCAGGGCGGGTGGTAGACCTGCTATAGGCTGTTAAACCACAAGTGATCTGGTTCAACTCAACTGAGCACAACCATACACAGTGCTGTCACCGCGCCGATTTAAAGCTAGAAATCAATCAACAGCTTCATGCTTCTGGACATGTGCGGATGAAAATTGGCTGGGGGACTAGGATTCGAACCTAGATTAACGGAGTCAGAGTCCGTTAAAACTCGTTATAATTCAGTGCGTTGCGTGTAAAACGCAACCTTTCAGCTCTATTGTACATCAGTATGTTACGGCTTGTTTTGTAAAACAAATCAGCCGGCAGCAAGGATGCCGCAATGGCATTGCGCAGGCGTCCTTGCTGCCTACCCGCCATTGGCATCCACAGCCCGCGCCGCCTCCCCCACCAGCCGCAGCAAATCCCGCTGTGACAGCGGCACCCGCACCACCGATTCGCCAGGGCGAGTGATGGCGAGGAATACCCCGCCATCCTCCATCACGATCATCACCCGGGCGCGCGGCCCGCTCTTTGGTGCATCAGCCATGGCTCACACCGCCGGCGGCAGTTTGGCCAACGGGCCATCACGCCAGATCTGCACCCAGCGCAGCGCGACCTTGCACAGGCTCATGCCGCACACCCCAAGGGCAAATCCCGTTGGCCCCTCAATCGAGCCCAGCGGGACATTGTGCGAGACAAGATAGAGCGCCACCACGGGGGCCACCACCGGCGTGCCATAGGCTGCCACTGCCGTGCCCACGATGCCCATGGTGATGTGCCGCCATATCGAACCGCTGGGGCTGGCCAGCGCCCCGCAGATTCCGCCGATCGCGCCCGCAAGCAGGTGTGAGGGGCGAAAGCCAAAGTAGGTATCCGGCGGGAGATCAGCCATCAGCGGGCCCCTATGCCTTGCGCCGCGCGAGCCAGGTGCTCACCGTGCGCCAGAGCGGCGGGGCAAGTGCCAGCGCTGCGCCGGCAATCACCTCCCAATCGGCTGCCGTCACCAGCCCGCGCCCCACAAGGATGGAGCCGCCAATGGCGATGGCATAGCGCGCCAGCTGCGGCCACAGCGCTTCCATGGCTTGCGGAGCCGGCATTGCCTCTGCAATGGCCGCCGCCACCTTGGGGGCATAAGCTGGCGCAAGCGGGACAGACGGGAGCAGGGCCGCGCTTTCCGCCGCCTTCAGCAGCGCCGATTCGAGCTTCGAGGGGCCGATAGAGGATTGTGGTTTGTTGGGCATGGTCGCCTCTCAGGCTTCATTTGTGGAGAGTTTGCCGCCGGCAGTCAGGCGCACGGCGCTGCCGGCCGGAGCCGGGGCAGTCTTCGGCCAGCGGGTGGCGATGTGGCGGGACTTGGCCACGCGGGCGACATTGACCATGTTGCTCTGGTTGCCGCCGAGGACGTGATAGGCCGTGGAATCCTCGCCAACGTAGAAGCCGACATGCCCGCCGCCATCGCGCGTGAACACCAGCAGCGCGCCCGGCTGGGGTTTGCAGGCCGCCCCAAAGGTCTGCCAGTTTTTGGCCCCAAGCGGATTTGAGGGGATCGGCTCATCCGGCAGGGTGGAGGTGATGCAGTGGGCGACAAACAGCCCGCACCACGGAATGTCGTCATCCGTAAAATAGGATTTGACCCAGCCGCCAAGCCGGGCAGCCCAGCCCATAATGGTGGCGTTGCTGCCCTTGCCGGCCACCTCCTTTACGCCCTTGAGGCGTTCGGCCGTCTCGAACCATGGCAGCAGAGGCGTGGTGCCGGGCCGGGCTGCGGGCTTGCCGGTTTTGATGGCATAGGCAGTGAGCAGGGCCGATTCCGTTTTCGGCCCCACCGTCCCCGGCCAGCGGACCACCACGTCGCGGTCCCTCTGAAACTGGCGCACCGCCGCGCGGGTGAGCGGGCCAAAGGATCCATCGGCCCCAGCCCGGCCAAGGTCATACCCCAGCGCAATGAGCATGCGCTGCACTTCAATGGTTTTCATGAGATGCCTCCGGGCAACAAAAAACCCGGCGCGCGAGATGCGGCCGGGCACAAAAAAACCCGCGCGAGGCGGGTACTGCATCATACTATCAGGACAAAATCAGAATATTTGTCCTAAATATCGCACATTTCATTTGACATGTGGGGTGCTATGTCCTAAATTCAGGACATGGAAGGCGCTCGGCCAACCACCCCACACGGTCAGGGGCGATGACCGGAAAGGAGGCAGGGGATGGAATATCTTCCCTTGGTCCTTCAAATTCTCCAACTAGCGGTCAGCATTGCAATCCTGATTACCGCCAGAAGGAGAAAGTGAAGACCGGAGGGGGCCGAAAGGCTCCCTCCACCTCCACAAGATAAGCAAGGGGTCGGGACATGGCAATGACCGCAGAAGACTTCGAAGCGTGGCTGGATCTGCGGGGCATATCAGGCCGGGAAGCGGCGCGGCAGTTGGGCGTCAGCAATGACACCATCACCAAGTACAAACGCCAGGGTGCGCCGCTCTATATCGCGCTGGCCTGCTCTGCGCTCTGCCATGGCCTTCCCCCGTGGAGAAAGGTTGCAAATCATGACGACGATTGAAGCCGCGCAGCTTGGATTAGGCGTCATCAACCTGCTGTTGCTGGTGATGATCTGGCGCAAGCTGTAATGCCCCCGCCCGTCCCGGCCACCGGGGCGGGCACACGACAGGATCAGACTAATATCTCATAAAAATGTAGACGATAGTCCGTAGACCATGACATGCGAATGATTCCCATCTTATGCGCAATGTATAAACTCAAAGGGAGCGCTCTCATGCCCGGTCAATCCGCAAAATCGGATGCCGCCAAATATATTTGTGATCTTGCGATAGAGCTAAAACTTATCGCAGATCAGTATAATTTGGCTGTTTCCGCATATCTTCTGGATTTGGCTGCGGAAGATGCGAGAGAGCACGTCATGAGCACCCCCAAGCGCGAACTAAAATAGCCGCGGCTACAGCCCCGCCGCCGCCACGAAGAACGCATCTACCTGCGCCGGCTCAAAGCCCAGCGCATCAAAGCCCGCCTGCATCATCGCATCGCCCCGCTCAAAGGTGGCGCTGCTCTGATAGGCGATTTGCGTGGCCAGCGGCTGGGCATCAATCCAGCCCTCAACCGTATCCAGCAAGCCCAGCACCAAAAGCTGGAGCCGGAATTGCCGACCGGAAACCCGGTCCGGCACCAGTGGCGCGGATGGCGCGGGGGCAACATATGGCGCAATCGGCCCAAACTCCCCGGCCACGGCCCTCGCGAAAATCTCCCCGATGTATGGCGCGCTGGGGTCATCGGCGATCACCGTGAGGCTGATCGGCTCCGGCCCGATATGCGGTAGTACCGCCATGCAATCGAGACGTTCACCCGCCGCATCTGACCAGCGCAACCCTGTAACTGATGTATAGATCATGCAATGCGCCTCCAAACTCCAATATCCGTCCGGCCATTGGATGCAAACATGCTCATGTTTTGCCATGTCCCGACACCAATGGGCACGGTATCAACGCGCACAATAATGCTCGTCGTGTATTCAATTCGCGCCAATGCCAAGAATGATCCAGATATGGCAGCCCCCGACGCAACACCCGCCGATGCACCCGGCAGCACTGATGCCATGACTGTCGCCCCGAGCCCGGTCAGAGCAACAGCAATCCGCGCATAGTTGGCGTCATGGTTATGATCGCCAGCAGCAACCGTGCCTGCGGCCGTGCCCACTACCCCTGGCACGATGCCCCACGCCGTCTCCCCGCGCAGCCATCGGACGCCGGTCCCAAGCACATAGGCCCCCGTGCTCGGAGACGCCGCCGTGAAGGCCCAGCCGGTGCCCGTCCATCGCGCCAGATGCCCCGCATATCCGGCCCATGCCCCGGTGGGCGCTGTGCTGATGACGTACATATCCCCCGTTACCGGAGTGGCCGGCGGGGCGTTGAGGGTGGCGGAGCGCACGGCATAATCCCCGCGCTGCGCCATGAGGATCTCGGACACCTCAATCAGCCGCCGCGTGTCATCGAGCACTTGCATGACGGCGACGCGCGAGGGGGCGCTGTACCAGATGGCATAAGCCCCCGAAGCCGCCGCCGGCGCGGGAAGCTTGAGGGTCAGGCTGGTGGCGCTCTCGACAGACGCCACCCGCATCTGCCGCCCGCCAATCTCCAGCGTATCGCCGCCCCGGATCAGCCCAGCCCATGAGGTGCCGGTGCCCGTGACGGCGCGGTTACCGGACAGCACGGTGACCGTGCCGGTATCGTAATAATCGGCCATATCCAAGCCTCAGATATATTGCGAGAAATTGAGGATTGCCGTCTTGACCTCTGCATAGGCAGAGTTGGCGGCGGAGACGTAGCGGATGGTATTTTTTGAGGCCGTGAAGGCCAGCAGGGTGGGCCAGTACATCTGGTCATCCACGGCTGCCCCAACGGAGCAGAAAAACCGCGTCTCCCCCGGACGCCGCTTGCCGTAGAACACCAGCGGCACCCCATCCACCGACGTGGTGATGGGCAGAAGCTGGTTTGCCGCCCCGGATGGCGTGATGGTGCCCCGCTGTGAGATATTGAGCATGGACAAACTGGTATCCAGCAAGCGCTGCGCACGCGTGGCAGTGCGCACACTCACATTGCGCATGCTGATTTTCAGTCCGCCATCTGCGGACCTGCGCATGCGCGGGACCGATGGGGATGACGGCCCATTGTCCACATAGTCATAATCAAATTGCGGCACCGCCCATTGCAGTACCGGCGCGGGCGTCGGCAGGCTGGAAAGCGGCCATTCCGATATCCGCGCAACAAAGCGGGTGTCGGAGGTCCAGTGGACCTTGAAACCCGCCTGCGCGCCGGCATTGATACCCCCGCCCCAGTTGCTGCATGTGACGATGACCGGCGGGCGGTGCGGGTAAGCCTCCGCCGTGTCTACTGTCGCCTGATAACCATAAGTGGCCGGTGATGCCCCGCTGCCCGCAAAGACCACATATTGCGACATACCCCGCTGGCCAGCTTCCGCCGGCTGGAACACCGGGCGGCGCGTGGAATAGGCCATATCCAGCAGGGATGCCGTGCGCACATTGATCCCCGGCAGTGACATGTAGCAGCCCATGCCGTGGATCGGGTGATTGCCGTTGAACATCCGGGGGATGCCCCGCACCCGGCTTGCCAGACGTGGGCGATCAACCGGGCTGGCAAATACCATGTAGGAGCACGCATTGCCGGCAACCAGTCCGCTGCCGCCAATGACAATCTGTATCCGGTCGGGATAGGAGATGACCGTGGCCGGGTCGCGGATTGAGGAGCGCGTGCCGTCATCGCGGTGGGTCCAGCCAATGGCGATGGGGGTGTAGGCCAGCGTCTCCCCGAATATCAACTCCATCACCGAGATATTGACGGATTGTCCCTGATAGCTGATCGGGATTTTTTTGAAGGTCAGGGCTGATTGCGCAGCCCAGCTCGCGCGATAGACGTTGAGCACCTCTTCCCAGTCGCTATCCCAGCACGTAGCCTCATTGGACAGTGTAAGGTCCCGTGCATCAAAACCCGGCCGGACATAGCGCCGGCGGGGCGCGGGATCGTTAGTCGTGAAGATCCGGCAGGTGCTCATCAGTCCCACCACTCTTCGTAAGCCCCGCCAGCGGCGGACAGATCGAGGATGTATTTGCCGTTCGGGGCCTCAAGGCGTCCGGCCTTGATCAGCCCAAAGTCGCCGGCGATGGCATCGAGCTTGGCGACCGAAATATGCCCGGCGGTGATGGAGCCCGGCGCGATAATGTTGACATTCCAATAGGCACGGCCCGATACGCCATCAATCGAGAAAAGCGATCTCGTGCCGAGGCCATCCCGGACATGGAAACGATCACCCTGCACCCATGCGTGTGAGGTCGCGGATGCCCCGCTGCCCTGCACAGCCATGCCCAATGCGCCATAGACCGTGGATCCGGCTGTACCCTTGACCCCGACCTGCCACGCCGCCGTAAACCCGGATGGCGCGGCCATCGACATGGACGTGACCGTAACGCTTGCCGCCACGTCGCCCACGGACGTTTCCAGACCAGTTACCTTAAGCGCCGTTGATCCTTGAGCATCCGCAAGCGCAGTCTGCTGTGTCGTCAACGTGGCAATGTTCTGGTTTGCCACGGTTGCCTTGCCGTCCGCAGCAACAGCCTTGCTCTCCGCGGATTCCGCGACAGCCTTGATGGTAAGTGTCTCCTGCGCCAGCGCCGCCGTCTGGCCAGCCCGCACATCGCGCTCCTGCACAATGCTGGCCTCCGCATCGCCAACGCGGACGCCCATGCGCTCCACCTCGGTCTTGCTGGCCTCCCACACCTTGTCAGACTTGAGCTTGGCCGCCGCCGCCACATTGGCAACAGAGAGAGCCAGACTGTCCGCAATCCCTTGCAGGTCCGCCGCAGCCTGCCGGCCCTCAACTGCCACTTGCTCCTTCAGGCCCGCCTCAAACATCTCCACCGTGATGACCCCCGGCCCCGGCGTCACCGTCAGGTCACCCGTGGTCACCTCCGCCCATGCCGTCCACACCGTGGTGCGCTTTGGCGTGGTGGTGATGGTGCCTTGCACCTCATAGGTGGTCTTGCCCTGCACACCGGCGGAGATCAGCAGCTCGCCAGAGTTGGGCGCGGAGCTGATTGCCCCCAGCACCGCCCCCGTGCCGCCCTTGATCCGGTAGCCGATCTGGATGGTATCCACCGTAGCATCGAGGATCGGAGCCCAGGTGATCCGCAAGGCCGGCTGCCGGTTGCCGTCATTGGCCACCAGCGAGGTGGCGGCAACGCCCATGAGCGGCACCGTGTTGATCAGCGCCGGCGGGTCGCCCGGCACCCCACCCACACTCACCGCGCCCTCATCTGCCTCCGACCACGCATAGGCCGCCGCGCTGATCTCTCGCAGATTGAGCGTTACGGTCTGGTCAGCATGGTGGGTCAGGCTGGTAATCAGCCAGGTGCGCAGCCCAAAGCGGGCAGACTGCCAGCGCAGCCAGTCGCCCGGCTCCAGCACGACCGCCGAAAAGCCCAGCGTGATGGTGGCGGTGGCCTGCAAGCGGGCAAGGCCAAGCTGCATCTGGGCAAGGCGCTGCGCCTGCAAGCCGTGGTGCACAGAGGGATAATCCACCTGCACCCTGATAATTTCACCGTCCGCCGCCTCTGCCGCCGCAGACGTGCGGGCGGCATAAGCCATCAGCTCATATTGCTGTTTGGGGTCGGAAAAGCTGCCGAACACCCCGTTGGTCAGCTCCGCGCGGGGCCGGCGCGCCGCAAACCGCACCGGACGGCCGGAGACCAAATCGCCGTCCGTGATGGTGGGATAGGTGACAATCTGGGCCACCCCGGCTTGCGGGCTGTATGCCCCAACGCTCTCATAAAGCGCACCTCCGCACGCATCCAGAAACCGCTGGATGACCGCCGCGTGCTCTTCATCCGCTGCCACATAGGTGCCGCAGCGATAGCGCGGGGCGGTGCTGCCATCGCTCTCCCCCACCAGCTCATCGCAGGCATTGGCCGCCGCCGTCCACGCATCGGGGGCAAGGTCCACGGGCGCAACGCCCATGCCCACGGTCAGCTCACCGCCAAGCCACGTTCCGCGCTGGTAATTGTAGAGCTGGACGATGGGATTTTCGGAAAACTCCCAAGTCTTTTCATCGGCCCAGCGGTGCGCGCCGGAGCCGCCGGCAGTGCTATCCTTGCGCCAGTCATAGAGCCGGCGTCCGCGCAGCTCGAAAACGATTTGCGGAATCCCATTCGGGAATGCCTCCTCATCATAGAGCCCGCGCACATGGGCGTAGCAGACCCCGGCAAGACGATCCTGCGCCGTCCAACGCCCGGCAGGGTTAGCCCCGCTGATCAGAGTTGCGGATGCCGGCTGGTCGCTGTAGCCATGCCACAGCACAATCGCGAGATAAGATATTCCCGTCGCGCCGATAATGCCTTCCACGCGATAATCCGTGCGCCAGGTATCGCCCCCGGTGCGGGTCACGGCATGGGCCTTGCCGCCCACCCACACCCGCTCCAGCCCATCATGCGGCCCATCCCCGAGGAGATAGGCCATATCCAGCATGTTGTTATTAGACGCAAATGTGTTGACGTAAGCGAGATACCCGGCCACGCCGCAGCGCCCATAGGTGCAGCCGCGCGCCACACCGCCGCCCATCTCCACATCGGTCTGCACGCCGGTCTGTGTGGTTGCGCCCGTCTTGCCGCTCAGGGCAGACGAGGCATAGGCGAGGCCGCCGGCAATGCCCACATTGATCAGGCCACCAACGATGGCACCCGCAGTCGTGCCGGCAAGGCCCACGGCCCCGACAATCGCCGCACCGATAAATGGCATGTCAGATTATCCCACTCGAAAGGCCCGCTTGAGCCGGGCACGCGGCACGCGGGTGAGGCCGGCTAGGGCCATGCCCAGCACATCCGCGCCGATCACCACGACGCCCGCCTCTCCGCCATCCTCATCAATCACGCCCACATCACCCCGCTGGGCGAGGCTGGGGGGCACCTCCGGCAGCACCGCAGCGAACGCCGCGCCGATACTATCGAAACCGCGCTCCACCAGCAGGCGGGCCGCGCCGACCGCGCTGTCATAGGCGGGCAGATCCGCATAGGGCCGGGTACCGGAGACGGCCTCGACCGTATCCATGGTGAGCCGCCAGCAATCGCGGTCGCCCCAAACAAATATGCCGCCCTGATAGGCGGCAATCACATCATACAGGCGCTCTGGCCAGTCAGGCGGGCGGGTCATTTTTTTGCGCTCCCCGGCGTGCGGCCCCAAAACACGGTTTGCCGCCCCGCGACCGCCGCATGACGCATCCCGCCATCGGTCGGGTCTATGCGGCGCTGGTCGGTGTCAGACCACACACGCCAGCCCCGGCGGGTCAGGTCGCGCGCCCGGCTCTCACAGGAGAGTGAGAGCACGGCCTGCCCGCCAATGGCGACATCATGCGACACTTGGTCGAGATAGCCGCGCCACACCCGCTCGACCGATACGACCGCCCGCGTATCGGGGTGGATATAGGCCCGCCGCAGCGTCACCGGCCGCCCGTGATATTGCTCACCCTCAATACTGGCGAGGGTATCCGGCGTCAGGTCAGTGTTGGGGATCGCGGTGAGGGTGAGGGTGAGCGACGCGGCCTCAAGGCTGCCGACACCCTCAACATCTTCAAGGGCGATCAGCGACCCCGCGCCAACATAAGTCAGTCCGCCAAATTCCAGCCTCCCCGCCTCATCCCAAAACCCATAGGTGCCGCTCGGGAAATCAAACTGCACAAGGGCATGCGGCACCATCCGCCCGCTGGCGAGCAAGGCCAGCGTGCCACTATCATATGCCCGCATCGGGTCACCTCGATATCAGGAGAGTACCTGCACAGCCTCAAACGAGGCAGAGCCCAGCGCTCCGCTCTCGTCACACTGCCAGCTATCAGGCACGATCATCATCACGCATGCGGGGCGGATCATCGCCACCACGGCCCCGGCCGCGGGGGCCGGATTGAGCCGCACGGCAGGCTCCACCATCACCGTCACCACGCCGGCAGCCGAGGCCACCGCCGCCTCGACAATCTCATGATAAGCCTGCACCCCAGCCCAAGGATATGAGAGCCTGTCCCCGGCGCTGGCCCTGTATCCCGCCGGCAGGCCGGAGAGAGTCAGCGTGGTGGCGGTCACGGCCCCAAGCGTTGCGGTGCCACCCCACGCCCCGCCGCCGGCCTTGACCAGCCCCAGCGCATCCACCCCATAGGCAATGGGGTAGGAGCCCAGCCAGTCATGGCCAAGGATGCGCCGTGTGCCCCCGAGGGAGGCATGCCAGGCATTGAGCGCGCGCCGGCCAGACCAGCGCAGCGGCCCGGTCTGGATCGAGAGCCGCCACAAGGCCGCCCCCGTCTCCGCCACCTGCACCGCGCCACTGGCGAGGGTGTTGACCGAGAGCGCGCGCGGCAAGGTCATCTGCGAGCGCGCATAGCGTAGATCCGGCAGGGGACGCGGAAAGGTAATCGCCATCAGGTTCTCCGCGCCATCGGCATGCGCGCGCGCTGGGCTTCCACCCAGCCCGGCACCGCCCTTTTAAGTTGCCGCGTGTGCTCCGCAAACATCGGCGCCACCGCCTGCCGCATCTGCTCTGCCGTCATGTTAGACCCCCGTGCATCAATGGTGAGAGGCGCGCTGATGGTCATGGGCGCAGATGGCGCGGAGAGTTGCGGGATAACCGGCATCCGCATCACCGATGCCACAGCCCCGCCACCGGCCAGATGCCGCACAGCACCGCTGTTGATCGCCTCCAGCAACGCCCCGTATTTCTTCGAGGCCGCCGCATTGACCACATACTCCCCATTGGAGAGCATGGCCGGGATGCTGTCAGACTTGCCCGTTCCGGGGCCGGCAATGCGCCCGCCCGTGGCCGCGTGGACAGCCCCCCCCCTTCGCGTAACCGCCCATCAGCATGCTCATGAGCCCGCCGCCGCTGGTGCCCATCATGCCGGCGAGGGGTCCCTCACCAAGAAGCGCCGACTTCAGGACAAGCTGGCTCATCATATCCAGCGTATCCCCCAGCACATCATTCCAGTCGCTTGTTCCCTTGATGAGGCTGGTCAGCGAGCTTGCGGCCTGATTCCCGACTTCGCGCTGGAGGTCGAGGCTATCCTGCTGTTTCTGCGTGGTATCATCCATCCGCTGGGCAACAGTGGCATAAGCCGCCGCCTGCCCCTCGATTTCCGCAGTCAGTTCCTTCGTGATAGGCCGCCCTGCTGCAACCGCCGCATTCATCAGCTCCTGCCGGGTACGTGCATACTCGATGGCATAGGCACTCTTGCCGAGCGTGGATATTTCCAGCTCCATATCCGCGATACCGGCACGGACATATTCACGTGTGCGCTCATATTCATCGGCCCGCTCTTCTTTTTGCTTTTTGCCCTCCGCAGATCGACGCTTTTCAGCCGCGATCCGTGCTTCGGCCTCACGGCGGAAATCGTCTTCCGTCATGGTGGTGATGTTGTTCGCCTTAGCCTCTTTGCGGATTGTCTCGATCTGCTTTTCCAGCTCGATCTGCTGGCGACTCATGGCGTTACGCTTCGCGAGGTCCGACATGAAATCCTGACCAGCCTTTTTGGCTTCCTCCTGCGCCTGCGCCTGCTGGGCTGCCAGTTCTTTCGTGCCGTCCGATAGGCGCGACATCGCAGCATTCAGGGCGTTGGCCTCACTCGTCGCCCCCCTCAAGGTGTCAATGAATGCAAGCATTTCGGGAATTTTACGCGCCAATCCGGGGTTAGCGCGCCCCAGCGCCTGCAAGGCCGCCGTCGCCTCCTCGGCAGAGATTGCGCCCGCCTCCAGCTTGTCGCGCAGATCCTCCAGCGCCGTCATTTCCGCGTCGGATACAAACCCGGTCGCCCGCCGCTGGGCATCGCCAATCAGAGGGGTGAACTGGACAATATCATTAATGAGCCTGGAAACACCCTCGCGCGCCGCACGCGCGGCCACCTCCGCCTGCGCCGCCTGTTGCTTGAGATGGATAAACATCCCGCCCGGCGTGGCATCAAGCTCCCTCTTGATATCGGCGGTAGCCCGCTCTGCCGCCACAGCAGCATCAGCATAACCTCGCGTCCCGTCCACAATGCGCTGCAAGGCCGGGCTGGCATTTGCAAGCCCGGCAATCGCCTCACGCAAGTCACCCGCCGAGAGCGAGCCGGCGCGGAACGCCTCATTCAGTGCCCGCACCTTGCCCAGCGTCTCACTATCTACCCCGCTCAACCCGACCAGACTCAGGCTCCATTCCCGGTCAATCAGGCTTTCCAGCCCGCGCGACAACTCGTCAGCCGTCCGCTTGACCTCTCCCCCGGCCTCTTTGAGCCCGCCAATCAGGGCATTGATGGTCTTTTGCTGGATGCTCCGGGTTGACGCATTGACCCCATCGGCAGACGCCTTCGCGGCGGACTCCAGCTCCCGCAGGCGCTCGGCATAGATCTTGGCGCCATCGCTCGCCTCGCCGGACGTGCTGGCAAAGAGCGCCATGGCCGCAACCGCCGTGCCCCCCACAATCAAGCCAATCGGCCCGGCAGCGGCGGAAATCCCACCAATAGCGGCGGCGACACCGCTCATGGTGGAGGCCGCGCGCAGAGCGGCAGTCAGCTTGACGACCGCGCCCGTTGCGAGCCCGAAATTTGCAATCATCCCCCCGATCGCCCGCCCGACCAGCGCCCCGGCAATCACCCCCGCCAACTTCAGAACAACATCCGCCGTCTGGTCAAAATTGTCGGCAAGAGCATTCATTCCGGCAGTAAGACGACCGGAAATGGAAAGGCTTTCATCTGCGGAACCCACGAATTTCATGAAAGCATTATTGACCCTTGTCATGCCCTGATCGATGGTCTGCGCAGAATTCGCAGCCATGGCCGCAACTTTTTCATGCCCCTTAAGTGCCGCCTCAAAGAATTCCTTATTGGATAAGGCCCCATCATTCACGAGCTGCTTCAGGCGCGCGACAGACCCCCCGGCCTTGTCAAAGCCATTTGCAACCGCAATCAGCAAGGGCCGCGCACCCTCATTGATCGAGTTAAACTCCTCTGCCTGCACCCGCGCGCTACCCAGCAACTGCCCCAACTGCAACAACGCCCCGGATGCCTCCGCAGCACTCGTCCCCGCAACCTTGAGCGAGACGGCGACAACATCGGTGAATTTTACGAGGTCATCCGCGCTTGCACCCAGTTCATTCTGCGCCTGCGCGGCCTTGCCATAAACATTGGCCAACGATTCCATTGGCGCGGAATTGCGCTGGGCAATCTCATAAAGGCTATCCAGCACAGCAACCTGCTTGGCCCCCGTCACGCTCGCAACAGCAAGAGAATTCTTGGTGCGGGTCCAAGCGTCGGCATAAGAGAGTATCTCTTTTGTCGTGAGCGCGGCAGCGATACCCCCCAATGGCGCGATCAGCCCGCGCGCCATGTTTCCGCCAATCGCGTTCAGGTTGCGCTCGCTCTTTTGCCACCGCGATTCAATCGCCCGCGCCTGGCGATTCGTCACGCCCATAGCCTTGCCCATGTCCCTCTGATATTGCTTGATATCCGCAGAGAGCTGCACAACCAGCTTTTCAACGTCTGTAGCCATAGATCACCAAAGGGATGTTGTGGGATGAGGGGCTTTTTCGGTGCGGCGTGCTGCGCATTGATTGCGACAGCATTTGTGACATCCCCTGCACACGCTCAGGCGGCAGGTGATAATCCAAAAATCGCAAGCGGAACCCTGAAGCCATATGAAAAGAATAATTGGCCAAAAGTATTTGCCCAGTACCCGGAAGACGTCATTCAGGGGCGAATGATGGACCTGCGCAAAAAGGTCGCGACAGCCGCCGCCGAAGACAGCAGATGCGATATCGTCTACCTTGCAGACATCGCCAGCTTGAGATCAAATCCGCCAAACGAGATTGAAGTATATGCGGAATGTGAGAACGGGTTCCGCGTGCGGATAGACAAGCAGGGGAAAGTCATGAAGGGCGTGAAGTAATCACGCCCTTACCAGCTCCCACAAGTCATCACGCTCCGCATCATTGAGCTTGCCCTTAGCCTTGGGGTCATGCGCCTTGGAATATCCATCCAGTGCCGCCATGAATTGCCACATGCTCATGGCGTCCACATCCTGCGGGGTAAACCCCATCACAGCAGCCACCCCATAAATGTCGGCAACGCGCATGCGCCCGTCCGGCAACGGGTCATCACTCGCCCCGCCGCCCTGCCCCACCGGCTCATCTGGCGCGCCCTGCAACGCCACGCCAAGGATGGCCTGCGCAAAGATCAGGCTTTCCATGGGGGGACGGCCCTCCACATAGGCCCGCACCTTTTTGAGGGCGTCGGCAGAGGCCATACCCCCACCAATCAGCCCCAGGCGGATGACATGGGAAATATCCTCCACACGCCATGAGCCATCAGACAGCCGGGCATGAATAGCCTGCGGCCCCGCGTCCCGCGCCTCCTGAAGCCTGACAAGCTCCCCGAAGCCGAGGCGGAAGGCAAAAGTGCCATCCGCCCAATCCAGTTCGATCCGCGCGTCCCGTGCCATCATTCCACCGTCCGCTTCATTTCGCCGTCGCTCTGCATCTCAACAGAGCTGGTCACGCGGCCCGATTGCGGGGCTGCAAAGCTGAAGCTGGAAACATGCATCTTGCCGGTATAGGTGATGGTTTTCGACGGGAAGATAATTGCCACCTTGACCGGCACGGATTCATCCGAATGCCAAGCATCGAGCCACGTATCTGTGCTTTGCTCGGCGAGCACACCCTCACCACTCACGCCCATGGACAGGCTTTCGGCATCGCGAGCCAACCAGCCCACGGCGTCCGGGTCTTCACAATCCGGCAGGAGGGTCTCCCCCAGCGCCTTGTCAAAGGTGACGCTTTTCGAGGTAAAGCCGCAGGGGGCCGCATAATCAAAATCTGCCCCGACAAGCTTGCCAAGGGTGACGACAACCTTGCCCCCCTTGATAGTGGTTGGCTGTGCCATGGTGTTCTCCAATAAAAAAGCCCGGCAGTGCCGGGCATGTTGCAAACAAAAACCTCACCGGGTCACCCTTCGAGGGCGGCCCTGAAAACCACAACTGCCTGATGCGTGATCCCATCGCGGGCGGTCTCTATGCCGGTTGTCCAATGCCGCAGATTGACCAGCGCCGCCGCTGGGAGAACCATCTCCCGGTCATGCAAAGCGCGTCGCACCGCCTGGGCAATCCGGCTGCATTCCGCCGTGCTGTAAGCCTCACCATCGCCCCATGACCACACATCAATCTGCAAGGTCACATCTAGCCCATCAATGCAATCCGCGCTGTCTTCGGCTGCATCGATGCGGCCCATGGAAATATAAGGTGATGGCGGAGCCTGATCGCCGGTCGGCACCCGGTCAAACACCCGCCCGGCCACAAATCCGGCAACACGCGCATCATCGCGCAATGCGGCAATGACGGCCGCCTTAAGCTCATAGAGCGGATCAGGCATCCCTACCCCCCGGCCGCCACTTTGCGGGCGGCCTGTCGTGTGGCCCGGCGCACGCGCGCCTTCGCAGATTTGCGGTTTGCCCGGTAAGCCGGGAAAAAGAAGGGCCGGGCCATGCCGCCGGGGTGGTCAACACGCACCCCGAAACGCCCGTCCGCGCCAAGCACCTCGGCGTGCACAGCCTCAATCGCATGAGGCCGGGTGCCGAATTCGACCCAGCGGGCATAAAAAGCCTCGCTGTTGCCGGCATAGACCGTGATGGTCAGCCCCTTGCCAATCGCAGACCGCGCCACCTTGCCAAGGGTCAGTGAGCCGCGCGGGGGCGCGCCCCATGTCCACCCGATGGAATCCCGCAGCGTGCCGTCATCCACCGCCACAAGACGCTGCGCCAGCGCAACAATTTCGTCTGCCGCCTTCTCCATGGCCGCACGAATTGCCGCCTCGGTGGCCGCCGGCAAACGCTTCAGCTTACGCTCTAACCGGGCAAGATTGAGTATCCCAGCCATCAGGACACAATCCCCTCGGTCACCAGCATATCGAGCCACGCCCCGCGCCCGTCAGAATCGTGTATGGAGCGGATGTTGAAAAACCGACCCGGCCTGCGCGCATCCTCAATGCGCCAGTCCGCTGTCACCTGCCGCGTTTGCGATGACTGCCGCACCGTCACCACATAAGGCTGCGCGCCGGTGAGGCGGGCGGCCATGACGCTTTCCCCACCCACCTTCGCGATCATGCCGGCGGAAACTGTGAAACGGGTTTCAAAGGGCCCGGTTACAGGGGTGCCAAACCCGTCATTCCCCGCCCCCCGGCTCTGGAAGTGGAGTCGGAACCTCAGATCCCCCGCCCTTGGCATCGCTTATCTCCTCAGATGTGGCGGCAATCGCCTTGCGCCTTGATTTGGCGAGCCGCGCACACCGTGTTGTCACCAGCCGCACCGCACCCTTGCGATAGGCACGGCACACCAATGGCAGCACCCACCAGTCAAAATCGTCGGTAAATCTCACCCAGGGCATCACAACGGCCTCGCAAACTGGTCAATGATGGCGCTCACCGTGAAAGGCACCACTGCAACGGCCTCGCCTGCCGTCTCCCGCTGCGCATACCAGTGCCCCACCAGCAACAGGATGGCCTGCCGGATCAGGTCCGGCACATCATCCGGCCCGCCATATCCGCACGCGAAGCGCACCATCACAGCGTCATCCCACGCCCCGGCATCAGGCCGGTTGCGCACCCGCACGAATGGCCCCAGCCCATCCAGCACAGGTCCGGAATAATCCGCCGGCGACAATGTCTGCACCGCTCCTGCCCGGTCGCGATACATGATGCTGTCCACCGAAACGGCATCGCCCAAAGGCAGGCGAACGACACCACCAGGGGGCAGGCCAGGCAAATCCACCTGCCATGTCTGGCGCACAAGTGCCCGGTGCAGCCTGCCGTGGTAGCCATCCAGCATGCCGGTCGCGGCAGATATCTGGCGCGCGATCAGCGCGTCGTCATCATCATGCTCCACCCGCAAATGTGCCTTTGCCTCGGCAAGGCTCACGGGCAATTCAGCAGGCGGCACCACCCGGTAAGGGATTGTCATGGCTGGGCTCCAAAAAAGAGGCCGGGCGGTTTCACGCCCGGCCCATTGCCATTATTCGCCGCCGCCAGCCGGCAGGAGGTCGCCATAAACCAGCGCTTCCGGCCGGTAGACCGCCAGCGCCAACCGCTCTTCCGCGCGGATAGTCAGCTTGTTTTTCGTGAAGTCATCGTTCTCAAAGCCGACCTCGATCATGCTTGACCACTGGTCAAAGACCTGCGCCGCAAGATCGAAAGCGCCGGTCATGAATTTGCCGGCGGGCATGGAGACGGTCTGCGCCACCGGCAACCCCCACAATGTCGGGGTAATGCTGCCCTGCGGATTGCCGATGATGTAGCGCCCAAGATCGTCCTTAAGCATTTCGATTGCCGTCAGGTCAATCGGATTGAGGACATGGCCGCTGGCCGGGTATTCCGCCAGAACCGCCTGAAGCATGGCGAGACGCAAAGCATCAAGACGGGTCGCCCCCTCAATTGCCAGCGGGGCCACAAATGCCGTGGACTGGGGAATAAGCCCCAGCATATTGCTGCCAACCCCATCACCGGAAAGAAGCTGTCGATCTTCCGCAAGCTGGAGGCCATACAGCAAGCGCGCATCAATATGCGAGCGGATCTGCGACACATCAGAAAGCGTTTGCTTGGAAACCTTCATGTAATGCGCGATGACCTTCGTCGCTACCGACAGATCTTCAAACTCAATATCCGACTGCGGCTTCTTCGCGCCCTCCGCAACAACCGCCGCGTTGTTGGTAAATCCCTTTTCCCGGACATATTCGATCAGGGGGCTATCCGTGCGGCCAGAGGCAAGGAGACTGCGCACTACAAGATGGCGCTGCGGCGGGGTCTGGACACCCGCAAGCCGGTTCGGCGCAATGGCCACCCCCACAGCGCCCGCACCAGCCGCCCCCGTGGTGATATCCGCCTTCACCTTCAGGGGGGCTTTGCCCCCGCGCGGCTCGCTGGCAAGGAACGACTTGAATTCCTCACTGGAAACATACTGCTCACCCAGCGACTGCGGGGCCTCATCACCGCCCCGGCCCGCCTTGGCCGCCTTCTGTTCCACCTCGGAAAGACGCTCACTCACCGTGTTCAGGGTCATCAGCGCTTCATCGGTCTTTTCCTTCAGCGCCTCGGTCAGGCCCTTGCCCTCCTTCGCCTCGGAAAGAGCCTTCTCCGCCAGCTCTTTCACCTGACCCATGGAGCGGTCAAAAGCCGCCTTCGTTTCCGCCGCGAGCTGCGCGGCAGACTTGTTTTCATCAGACATGATGTATTCCAGATTTTAAGGGGTTAAGGGCATCAGCCCCGCAGTGCAGCCCAGAATGCAAGGGCTTCATCGTCACTCTTCACCGCTGCGGCAGGCTCCCCCTGCCCCTTCAGGTGGACGCGCGCGGCACGCTCCGCCTGCGAGTTTGAGAGGCCAAGTCCCTTGGCCAGTCGCTCAAACTCCCGCACTGTCAGCCGTTCCCCGGCTTGCAGTTTCTCAATGAGATCATCGTGCCCGTCCGCCTTGATGGCAGTCACGCGCGCCCGGTCATTCATGGGAAATGTGACCGGGGAAACCTCATACAAATCCAGCTTTTTCAACAGCCGGGCATTGCCGTCCGGCTCATCATGCAGGGTGCGGTAGCCGATGGAGAGGCCACCCAGCGCCCCGGCCTTGAGCAAGGCGTGCGCCTCGCGCGCCCTCGGCACCTCCATCACCAGCCGGCCCTTGCCCCAAAGGCCCCTGCTGTCCTCGGCAAGATCATCCCAAACCCCGATGGGCTGGGATGGGTCATGCTGCCACAGCATCTTGATGGTACGCCCACCCTGCCGGGCACGGTGCAGACCCTCGGCAAATGCACCCGGTGCAACCTTGTCGCCGCCCCGGTCCACATTCCCGAAGATGGAGGCGTAACCTTCGATCACACCTTCATCATTCAGCGCCTTGACTTCGAGTGCGTAGTTCTCGCGTTCCATCACGCCGCCTCATCTTCATCATCCAGCGGCGGCCCACCATTGTGGCCCCGCAATTCTTCCGGTGCGCGCGCCTCGGTAATCGGCACATTCTGGACCTGCATCCGAGGCACATCGCCACCCGCCACCGGCGGCAACCCTTCCAGCGCCCGCACCTCATTGATGGTCATGACGCCAGCGCCCAAAAGACGGGAATAGTAGGAGGCCCGCGCCAGACTGTCCGCGCGCAACAGGGCTTCAAGGTTGAATGATACAGACAGCCCCGCCGCCCGGTCTGCCGCGCTCAAAAGCTGCTTGCGAATGGCCTGTTCGATTTTCTTCAGGCGACGGCGCAAGGTGAATTTCTGGAAACCGAGAACCTGCTGTTCCAGCCCCGCACCCCAGCTTGTGGTTTTGGAGGTGTGCCCCACCATGTGCGGCGGCACCCCGAAAATGCGGCAAATCTCTTCCACCGAAAATGCCCGGCTTTCGAGCATCTGCGCGTCTTCCGGGTCGATGCCGATTTTCTCGACATCCGCCCCGCCCTCCAGCCGGAAAGGCTTGCCGGCATTCTGTGCGCCAATATATTTGGCCGCCATCTCGGCATCGACAATGTCGCGCTGTTCCTTTGTGAGGAACTTCTCAAACTTGATCGCGACAGCCGCATGCAGCCCATTGCGGAAATAACTGCCTGCCGTGCGGTCAATGGCGGCAGCCAGGCCGAATGTGTTGCGCCCATGCGCGAGCGTGCTCAGGCCCCCCAGCGGGTGGCCGCCAAAGCCCCGCACATGAAACATGTCCCGTGCGAGGCAGACATAAGACTTGCCGGCATCCGTCCAACGATATTCAAGGTCGCCCTCAGCCCGCCGCCGCACGCTCACCGCGCCGGGCGGCACCGGCTCCAGCGCCACAATGCGGTCGCCCATCCGCTCTATCCGGGCATAGGCATTGCCCCTCAATTCGAGGGACAGGCACATATATTCCCAGAAATCCATGGGCGTCTGGTCGGCGTTCGGGCTGTCGCGCAGCACCCGCGCCAGCGGGTGCGCATCATCCGCCACCGGCGCGCCACCTGCCCCGCGCCGCTGAAGATCCAGCGGCATAGCGGCGATGGTACCGGCGAGCAGATTGACACAAGCCCAGACCGTGGACAGGGCCAAAGCCCCATCCTCTGAAACGCTTTCCCCGGCATGGCTGATCAGGCCACCACGCGGGATGTAGCCATCAGACAGACGCCATGGGCGCAGCACTGCGCCCCACGCCTTGCGAAGGATGTTCATTCCGCCATGCTCTTGAGATAATCGTCCAGCCCGCCATCATCCGGCACGCCGTCCATTGCGAGGCCCGTCGCCATCACGGCGGCAACGATGCCATCTATCTTCTCCGCCGAAGTATTTTTCGACGGCATGAAATTCAGGTTTTCATCAAAGCGGACTTCCGTGTTCCCGGCCATCCAGCGCAGCACCGGGTGCCCGCCATGGTCGAGCTTGCCGGCATAGACCAGCCCTTCGAAATGCCGGCTGGGCTCCCCAAGGGTGCGGATGCCCTGCCGCATCTCCATCAACAATTCAGAGTCAACGCCGTCTGCCACCAGATCGGTGTAGAGCTTGCGCGCGTTCCACGGATCAAACCCGATCCGCTGCACATCATAGAGCGCAAGCGCCTCATGCACGGCCTTCTGGACATATGCCTGATCGACATAATCCCCGGGCATCGTTTCCATGGCCCCGGCATCGCGCCAGCGGTCATAGGGCACCCGGTCATTCTTCACACGCCGCTCTATGCTCGCTTCCGGCACCCAGAACCGGCACACCAGCCGGTAGTCCGTCTCGCCATCCTCCGGCGGAAACAGGAAAAGCAGCGCCGTCACATCCTGTGTGGACGACACGTCCAACGCCCCCAAACAGCGCCGTCCGGCCAGTTCCTTCGGAAAATCCTGCCAGCGGCCGCCCTTGCACCCATCCCATTTGGCAAGGTTCAGCCAGCGCACGCTGGCATCCACCCACTGGTTCAAATGGTAAGAACGGAACGTCGCTTCCTTGCGCGGATTATCCTTGGCAAGGGAGGCTTCACGCCGCAGGAACGCCATGGTGGGTGAACGCCCAAGCGAGGGGTTCGCCCGCGCCCATAGCGCCTCATCCTGCCAATCCGCCTCCGCATCAACCGCAAAAACCACAGCCAGCGTGCCGGGGTCTTCCGTCCGCCCATCAAGAATGGCGAGCGTCTCTTCCCAGAGCCCCCAGCCGGTCACGTCACTCTTGCGCCCGGCGGTGGATGCATACAGCTCAATCGGCTGGAGCCGCGCACCCGTGCCTTGCCGCAGCGTGTCGGCGATGGTGGTCGAGCGCCATTCGTGCATCTCGTCGCCGGTGATAACAGTAGGTGAGAGGCCGTGCTTGCCCTCAACTTTTCCAGTCAGTACCTCAAAGCGCGACTGGTTTTCCTGCAACCAGATCGTGTCTTTGTAAGTCTTCATCGCCTTGGCGAGCTGGGGAGACCAGCCAACCATGGCTTTCATTTTGTTGAAGACTGTCCGCGCCTGTTTTTCCGTGCTGGCGAAAGAATAACCCTGCCCGCCGAAAGCGCCATCCAGCGCGAAGAACAGCAGCGACAACGCCGCCAGAAACTCGCTCTTCCCGTTCTTCCGCGGCACCCACAACATGAGCCGCCGGAACAGGCGGGCATGAGCCACCGTGGCCTTGCCCGTCTCATCATCGACAATCTCGACGGGGGCTTTCCAGCCCACTAACAGGCGGACAATCACCTCCTGCCAGAACACCAGATGGAAGGGCTTGCCAGCGAACCGATCTTCCGTGAGCCGGAAAATCTGCGGCCACATGGCCACGGCAGCATCAGCCTTGCCCGCGTCGAACCATGCGCCCGGCACCTTGGCGGCGCGCTGCCACGCCAGCCGAGCCCAGGCATAGCCATACTCATCAGCGGCCTGCGTGATCCATGCCGGCTCTGGATACAGACACCCCACCGCCGCAGAGCGGATCGCGGCGGAAGAGGTGCTGTCCATCATGGCTAATTCGTTCGTGTTCCCGGCGGCGGCGCATCCATACGTGCGAGCATCCCCACCACATCATCAGCCTGCGGCACGGCGGCCTGCGCCTCCCCACCCCGCTCCCCCGTACCCGGCTGGGCACGGTCGCCAAACAGCCCGCCCAAAGGCGAGGCCGCGTGTTCCTTGAAGAGATTCGCCTGATCAAGCGGGGTCAGGCCGAACCGCTTCGACATCTCGAAAATGATTTTCGTTGCAGCATCCCGGCGCGACACGGCCGGGTTTTCCCGCCACATGAAGTCGCCGGAAACCGTCTTGACCTTGCTGGAATACCCTTCCGCAAGAATGTCTTCGTTCGCTGTCACCCACTCCCCGACCGCAATGCAGAACAGGGAAAAGGTGTAGCGGTGCAGATGGTCGAGGAGGTTCAGTTTTTGCAGCCGTGGCGCATAATCGCGCCACACCCGCAGGGCCGGTGCAAATCGCTCATCCAGGAATCGGGGCGGCGAAAGCGCATCCCCCGATTCCGATGGCGCAGCCGCCAGCAAGTCCGCCAGTTGCTGCGAGCGCTCAATCTGCTTTTCCACTTTCGTCTTGCGCCGTCCGGGGTGCCCCTTCGCGGCCTGCACCTCCGGCGGATCGCCGCGCCGTCCACGCGCCATGCCCGCCTCCATCTGTCTGGAATAAAAAATAAATTCCGCCAATTTCGCGCGGAAAAAGAACTGACTTGCCCGCCGGTCCCGGCTGGAAGGGGCCTGAAGTTCAGACCACCCCCCCCCCCACCCCATCAGGCATCGCGGAACATCACCGCGCCATGGCCTCGCGCCCGAGACGCACCGCCAGCGCATCCAGCGCCGACCGGCCTCGACGCTCCACACCTTGCTTGTAGCCATTGTGGCAGGGGTGGCAGGATGGCACCCACCATTCAGAGCGCCAGAACGTGTCGGGATAGACCCGCTGCGGATAGAGATGATCAACGCACTCAGCCGCCGTCACCTGCCCCACCAGCCCGCAATAGGCGCACAGCGGATGCGCTGCCAGATAGGCCCGCGCCGCCTTATCCCATGCAGAGCTATAGCCCCGCGCCCGCGCTGATCCGCGCCGCGCGTCATACTCGCGATTCTGTTCCTTGCGGTCGCGCACATGGCTGGGGCGGAAGAGCTTAGGCTTGCTCACCATCACACACCCCACAACGCAAAGACCCCGCACGGCGGTGGCCGGGCGGGGTCTGTAAACCTTTTTATGCGTGGATGAAGGTAGGCAAAGTTTTTTCGACAGTCAACCCCCCATCTTGCCCCTAATCGACATAGATCAGCGTGGGGGCCTCCCACGGCTCCCGCATGGCCTGCGGGGGCGCAGCGTCATGGTTGCGGAGTTGCCCGTCCAGCACGCCCGCAAGCCCGTCCAGCGCATCCCGCCACGCGGCATATTGAGCGCGTGAGAAGTGCACCAACTCCATATCCACCACCGTCCGCAACAGCGACATAACCGGCCGGCCACGCCCTTGCGCCCGCACCGTGCGCACCCGCCCGGCCTCATCCGTATCCGGCACCAGCCGCTCCGCCTCGCGCCCGTGCCAGTGCGGGCGGCTGCCACCGCGCCCGTGGCAGATGACCAGCGCCATGGCCTCGGCAGGCAGATCCAGCACCGCCGCATGCACCGCCTCTGCATCCACCGCCGCCCGCGCCCCCATCGCCACCAGATGGCGCGGAGAGCTGCTGACCCGCGTGCCCAGCACCGCAATGCTCACCATCACATCCGTGGCGCTGCGCAACTTGGCAGGGCTGTTGCGGGCATCCACCAGCCCCGCCACCCGGTCAATCTGCTGGTCGCGATAAGCCCAGGCCACCAGATGCTCAATGTCAATCCGCTGTTTCATCGCTCTGCCCCGCTCCAGATTGCCCCAGATGTTTTCAAAACTGGACTGCCAAATTCCGTTGATTTTCTTGCACTTAACCAGTTGCACCAGATGAACCGGAAGAATTTTAAGTTGCCCCCGCCGCAGACCCCTTAAATCCCCCTTCTCCCGCACATGCCGCACGCGCATACGCGAGGCAAAAAACTGGTGCAAATGGTGCATCTGGTTAACTTGTTGATTTAAATCGTATATTTTCGAACCAGATTTGAACCAGATGAACCGGACGGCGCGTCAGTTTGCGCCCGCCTCAGCGGCCATCTTTCCGGCCGGCCATTCATCCCCCTGCCCCATCGTGGCATCCCAATGCGCGCGGCAAACTTCCAGCGGCGGGAAGCTCAGCAGCCATTCGCGTGCCGCTGCCTGCCCCGCTTCAGGGTCATAGCCCTGCTCTCTCAGCACTTGCGGCGCGAGCTTGCGCAGCCGCTTCCCGAAGGCAACCGGGCTATCACGCCGACGCCAGCCGACGCGCTCTGCCTCATGCAAGTAATCGTCATGTAGTATGCGCATTGGCACCGCGCCGCCCCAAGGCCGGCCATTTCGCGTCAGCGACCCCGCATCAAGTCGCCCATACCACCACGCATCAATGCTATGGAGGCTCGCAAGTTTTTGTTCGAGCAAGGCTTTTGTGCGCGGAATGCGCCTCAGATCCACCTTGGACAGATCGAAATTCAGCAGGTCATGAAGCAGTGCCTCGCGCCCCCCATTCGCAAGCTCTTCTTCCATCTCCCGGAAGTAATCTGAGTTCTGTGCGCACCTTGGATTGACATCGAGAACACAAAACCGTCGCTCATCTTTCCCGGCCGGCACCACCCAGTCTTCATTCGACGTCATCATCAGCCGCACATAATTGTCGAGCCGAATAGGGTCCACACCCTTGCTTTCGATCATCTGGAAGGTGGATGTCACCAGCCCCTTGAGCCGCCCTTCCGCAGCCTTGTCGCCCGCCCACACCGCCTCTTCCGCCTGCAACAACAGGCATGAGCCCATGTGCGCATTGAATTGCCCGGTCACATAGCGGGGGTCATCCACGGCGAAATAATGGGCCGGGAATAGGCTTCCCATCACCTCGCCAATCTTGGTTTTGCCTGTCCCCATCTGCCCCTTGAGCACCAACGCCGTGCCCACCCGCTCGCGCGGGCGTTGCACCATGTGTGCGAACCAGCCGAACACCCAGCGATAGAGTTCCTCGCTTTCCTCACAAACATTCGTCAGCAAATGGTCATGAAAAATCGCATAACCATTCTCTTTTTGCTTTGGCTTGAAAGCAAACCCACGCCACAAATTGAAATAATCACGCGGGGCCGCCGCCCCATCCGGGTTGGGATAGAAGACAATGCCCGAATACTGCCGCCGGTCGCGGTCACCCAGCCAGCGTTCGGCATGGGACATCGCCCGCACCTTGAGGTTTGCGCCCATCACCTCGGTAAACGTGTTGCCCTTCCAGAGTCGGAAGGCATCCACCGATATAAAGCGCTGCTGATCCTCCACCGGCACAGTGCCGCCCGGCTCGCGCATTACCACGGCCTTGCTGCCCATCAGCACAAGCGCATATTCGCGGTTCAGTTCCCCCACATTATAGCCGCCAAGCCGGGGCTCCGGCGGCGCTTCAGTGGCCTTTTCCGCCTCCGCTTGGGCAGATTCCGTCACCACCTCCGGCGGCACACCCTGTCCCGCCCGCGCCGCGTGAAACCCCGCCGCCAGCGCCTGCGCGCCCGGCACGGCCACACTCTCCCCCTGCCCGCTCATGCTGCATCCTCGCCAATCATGTCATTGCAATCCGCGCCCACGCGCGGCCAATAGGTTGCCACCCGCAGGCCCTCGCGCGCATGGCGCGCCTCTGCCCGCGCCATCGCGTTGCGCGTGAAAAACGGCTCGCTGTCGCCATCGGCCAACAGCACCAGCTCAGCCACGCTTGCCGGCACCGGCATGGCCGGCTCGCTCATGTCCGGCACCGGGCCGGGCACCTTAACGGCGCGCTTGTGGCCCTTGGCGGTTTCGCGCACCTCGGTCGGGTGACGCACCGTCTCCACAGCCTTGCCGGTCAAATTGCCCAGCGTGATGCCCGCCGCCCAAAGCCAGCCCTCCGGCAGCCCGCCGTTGCGGCGCAACGCGCTCCACATGGCCAGCGTCGTCTCTATCCCCTCGCCAGAGCATTGCCCCTGCGGCTCGCGCCCGGCCGGCACCAGCACAATGCGCCCGCCGAGCACGCTGCCCCGGCACTTTTTGGCGGGCAGAATCTCACCCGTCTCCGGGTCCGCAAATTCCGCCTTGCCCTTGGGGCGGCTCAAATCGAGCCAGGTCATGTGCAGGCCGCGAAACGCGCCCGCGCCATCGGTAATCGCCGCCAGCATCGCCGGGCCGGAGCCGATGCGGCGCGGACGCTTGCGCCCCCGCTCATCCTCTTCCTGCCCGCCAAAATAGGGCAGGTCCGGCGCAAACAGCAGATGCGCACCCTCCGGCACATCCAGCTTGCGCACCTCGCGCAGATATACCTCCGCCATCGAGCCCTTGAGCGGCAGTCCATGCCGCCAGTGCACAAGCAGCCGGTCGCGCTCATCAGCCCGGAATTTATTGGAGGCCCGCTCGCGCTTGGCCCGTTCTACCGCCTCGCGCTTGCGCCGCTCTTCCTCGCGCGCCGCAAGCTCTTCCGGGCTGGCGCGTTGGCCTTCCCCGCGCGGCGGCGCGCGCCCGGTAAGAGTCTCACATGCCCCCAGAAAATCGGCATCATCAAGATATTCCACCAGCGCGATCGCATCTCCCCCGCGCCCCGCGTCCCGGCATATCCAGATGTTTTTGGATGCGTTGACCGAAAACCGCTTGCGCCCGCCACACACCGGGCATGGCCCAATCATCTCAGGGCCTTGCCGGCGCAGGGGAATGCCCCGGCGGGCAATCACATCCTCCACCCGCACGGCGCGCGCCTCCGCCACCCATGCCTCAAAATCTGCCGAGGGGGTCATTCCGCCGCCTCCGCGAACAAGATCGGCAGACAGCCCTGGACCGGCTGCGCCGTTATACGGTCAAGCCAACTGCGGGCCTCCCGCCAGCAGTTGGCGTTACGACCCTGTTTGCGAGCTGCAAACGACCACGCCATGCTATCCGCACTCTCAAGCGCATCGCGCACGAGCGAGGACGACAGCGCCGTCAACTTGAGTCCAAATCCATGCAGGCGCAGATCGGGCCGGGCGCGCTTGATGGACAGCAATATCTCCTCTACTTGCGCAATATTGACATTGCGCTTGCAGACAGACCCAACGCCAACATAAGCGCCATGCGCCAGCCGATCGCCATACATCGCAAGATGATGCAGATAATCAGAGGCCGCATACCCCTGGAGCACCGGCATGACGTATGTCTTGCTCACCAAGGGCGACAGGGCGTCATAGCGCTCAATGGTCAGCCGCTGGTGATCCGCGATGGATAGGCCCGTCTTGGCTATAATCCAAGGCTCGCACATGTAGTCTTGAGCCACAGCTGCGACGAGGCCCGAGCCATCGTAAGACCACCTGTTGATCTCTGCGGCGTAATCCTCAACGCCATGACGGTAATCGCCGTAAGTAGAGACCTCCGTAAATGCGCCGCTATCCATGATCCATGCGCGCGCGCCAACAGCTTTTTTTTCGCCCGCGCAGGCGGTTAACAGACAAAAACGCCAGCTCAAAATGCCGGGCATCAGATGGCTGATGGAGACCTACGTAGATCTTGAGGTTATCAGGCGCGCTCATTCCGCCGCCTCCCCGCCAAACAGCGGGCCGGCATCCGCCACCTTGCCGCGCGCCTTCAGGCTCTCATGCTTGCGCGTGATGGCCCCGGCGGTGCACAGCGCCATGCGGCGGCGAATGTCTGCCTGATACTCAGGCTCGCGCTCCACCAGCACCGCGTCAAACCCCTCGCGCCATGCGGCCTCACCCGTGGTGCCGGTGCCCGCGAACGGGTCAAGCACCACGCCGCCCGGCGGCGTCACCAGCCGGCACAGCCAGCGCATGAGGTCCACCGGCTTGACGGTCGGGTGCTTGGAGCCAATCCGGTCATCGGCATCGGCCTTCGCAGAATAAAAAAAAAGCGCGAGGCGGAGCCGGCATCGCCATAGCCGGTCGACGGCGTGCCGGGGGAGCGACTCTCCGCACCATAGGCCGCGCCGTCATTGCGGCCCGTGCCGATAACGCCAGGCTTGCCGCTTGCGGTCGCCGGGAATGCCGCCGCAACCTCCGCGGAATCGTCCAGAACAACATTCGCCGGGAAACGGCCCACGCGCTCTGGCGTCACCATTTCTGATCGCTCGAAAGCGCCAAGCTGGGCTTGCCCGGCGGCCTGCGCCCGCAACGCCTCATCACCCACCCGGCACCCATCCACATTGAGCCCGCCCGCCCCGTGCGCCTGCACATTGGCCGCAACAGTCCCCGCCAGCGGCTTGCGCGCGAGGCAGATCGGCTCCCATGCGGGCTTGAGCGCCGTGCCCCAGCCCTCAAAGCGCGCCGCCGCATCATCGGCACCGCGCCCGCGCAGCCCATCCCCCACATCATGGGATTTCGGAAACCCCGAGCCGTAAACCCACGCCAGCACCCCCTCCATCCCCAACAGGTCCGCCACGCGGAGGAAGGCCGAAAGCTGGGCATCATCGAGCGAGCCCACGAACGCCCCCACAATCGGGTCAAGCGCCGCCAGCTCCAGCAGCATGTCGCGGATCTCAAAACCCGCATCCTCAATGGCGCAGGTCAGGCGATGAAAAGCCCGCGGGCCGCCAAAAGCCACCACATGCCCGCCGGGCGCCAGCACCCGGAACACCTCGCGCCAGAAATCGACCGAAAATGCCGTTTCGCCGGTATCCCAAGTCTTGCCCATAAAGCCGGCAGCCGCGCGGGCATAAGCCCCGTCGCGCCCGTGCTTGATGGGGGCCGCACCGGGCTTGCCCAGCCGTTGCCGGATGCTCACCAGCGCATAAGGCGGGTCGCACACCACAGCATGGATAGAGCCCGCCGGCAGGGCGCGCAGCACATCGCGGCTATCCCCGCAATAGAGCCGCACCCGCCCGGAAAGGAGCTTTTCCGGCTCAAGCATCCCCGCCCTCCCCATCATCAATCACCGCCGAAAACAGGTCATCGCGCGCAATCGTCTCCAGCAGCCGGTTTGCAAGGCCGATAGGCGGCTCGCCCATGGCCTGCGCCCGCTCCGCAAGTACCGCCCACAACGCGCCATCCATGCTCAGCGTCACAGCGGGGCAGATTTGCCCCTTTGTGCGGTAGCTGTTGACAGCCCCATCCACAGTCTGCCGGGTCACACCCAGCGCGCGTGCTGCATCCTCAAACGGGACCCCGGCACGGATCATGTGCCGCAGCTCCGCCCCATAGCGACGATATGGCCGGGCGGGCGGCATCATGTGCCCGCGCCGCGTGAGGTTGGAGAGAGTGGCCTGCAGCGCCCGGTAACTGGTGCGCCCACGCAGCTGCTGGCAGATCTCGACGCGGGAAAACCCCGCCTGCGCCAGCCGCAACACCTCGGCAGTAAGTGTGCCGGGAATTGTCCCGGCCAGATTTGCGCGCGTCACTCGCCACCCTCCCGCTTGCGCCGCACCAGCTCCTTTTCCAACTCCACCAGATCGACAATCGCGGCGCGGACGGGCTCCAGCAGGCGCATGTCACGCACCTCGCGCGGGCTGATATCGCCGTCATCGGCAAGCGCCGCGCCCATGCTGCGCACCACCTCACCCACGCCCTGCGCCACATCGGCAACGTGCCCATGCCAGCGGGTGGAGCCATCCGCGCCCTCCGGCAGACGCACCAGCACATGGCCGGTGAGCCGGGCCAGCACGCGGGACACCAACGGGTCACCGGCATCGGCCTCCAGATCCGCGATCACATCCACCGGCGCATAAACCGCCTCATGCGGATGGCCATATTTATTGAGGGTCTGCGGAGCCACGCGGGTAACAGAGGCGGCAGACTCCTGCCCGCCACAGGCCTCGGTGAGCCGGCGCATAGCACCCTTGATCGCCAGATAATCCCCCTGGCGATGCCGCCGCGCGGGCCGCTCGGTTGGCAGTGTCATGCGCAATTATCCTGCAGTTGCACCTGTTCCGGCGCGGGCGGCTGGGCGATGGTGGGGGCCGGGCCGAACAGGTCGGGGCGCAGGTCGTGACGGGAAACGCCGGTAATGCGCTCCACATCCAGAACGCGTGTAGGTGGCACAACCCGCCATTGATAAATGGCCTGCCTGCGCACATTGAGTTGGCGCGCTAAAGCAGCCCCGCCGCCCGCCGCCTGAATTGCCATGTCCAGTCCAGTCATGCCGGGAAGGTAAGCGATGCTATACACATCGTCAAGTAATACTGTACTCGAAGGTAAGCGCGGATTGTCCGATCTTGCGGGCATGGATAAGCCCCGCAAAATCTCCCCCGCCCGCCTCGCATTGTCAGTGCGCATTAAAGAGGCCCGGGGAACCATGACCCAGGCAGAGATAGCCCGCAGGCTGGACATGACACGCGCCGCCGTCAGCCAATGGGAAAATGGCCACACGGAGCCCACATCCGAGAATTTGCGCGAGCTGGCGCAGATTCTGAATGTCAAATACGAATGGCTCGCCGGCGGTCAGGGCGATAAATACGCCGATGGATACGAGCTCACCCGCGAGCCGCTGGAAGAAGTCGCCTGTGGTGATGACGCATCCGGCGGCGGGCTCTCCGTCTCATCGCAGCAGATCTATAAAGGCAAACTGCCGGGGGCGTCACCGGAAATAGACATCACTGCCGGCGCGGGGCCGGGCGGGCTTCCGTTGCCCGCCATACTCCCATCGGGCAACGGCGTGGTTTATGCAGCCGAGGCCGTTCGCGGGGAGATTGTGCTGCCGCCGGCCCTGCTCTCTGAATACACCCGCGCCAGCGCCGGCCGCATCCATTGGATACGGGTGCGCGGCGATTCCATGGAGAGCACCCTAGACCCCGGCGACCGTGTTGCCGTGGACACGACAGATATGGCCATCGGCGGCGGCGGCGTCTTTGTGCTGCGGGACTGGGATGGCGAAATCATCGTCAAGCGCCTGCGCAAGATCCCCGGATCACAACCAACACAAATAGAGGTTGTATCGGACAATCCCAAACAGGGCAGTTTCGTGGTAGATGCCGAGAGCATCACAATTATAGGCCGAGTCGTGGCGCGGCTTTCGCGCATCGGGTGACCCGGCCGCCAAGATTGGGCGGGGCATGTCGGATACAGCGCAAATCATTTCCGGCCTTACGATTATTGCCGGCGTACTCGCTGCCTGCGGCCCCATGGCCCTCTCCATCGCCTCCGGCAACGGCATGTCCATCGCCCTGTCCGCCATCCTTGTGATAGGCAGCGCCATTGCGGCGATCGCGGGCGGGACCATATTTTTGCAGATCCTCGGATGCGTGCTCTACCTTGCCGCGCTCACATCTGCCTCAGTCATCTATGCCGGCAGCCGCATCGAGGCAAAAACCGAGGATGCCGCCAAGCGGATCGTCGCGGAAATTGAGTATCTCAATAATTGCGTGACCACCCCGGCCCAGCCCGCGCAGGAATGAGCCATGCTGCGCCGCCTCTCAGCCGCCTACGGGTGGCGTCACTAGAGCACGCCGCGCCTTGATGCCAATGACGACCGCATGTCACCCCCGTTAAAACGGGAAGGATTAGCAATGAGAAAAACTGACGCTGATAATCAACAGATCGCGGAGGCATTCGCCGCCGGGCACGAACAAGGGCTCCGCGAAGCGCTCGCCATAATCAAGCCCAACTGGGCTGTGGACCGGAAAACATTTGAGGTCGACGGGAAGATTCTGGCCGATGAGCATGGTAACACACAGTTTATGGCCGTGCTGGAAATCGAGGAAGTAGCAAGACAGCGCTACGCTGCGGTTGAGGCTCTTATTAAAAACAAGGTGAATTAATGCGCGCTTTCTTCTGCATCAACGAAAACGGCATTGTGGCTAGCAAAGCTCACTACGAAGCCCATTTGCGCGTTACGATCACCAGTTGCCTACTCAATACAAACCTTAAGCCGACCCTGATATATGCAGGTGCAGACAATGATACCGTGCGGTCAATCGAGGCCGCTGGCGTTGATGTCATCCGGCACCAACTATCGTTTTACCAGCAACTTAAGGAGGCATGTTCGGAGAATAATGTTAATTTTGGTGTTGCAGAGGGGGCATTTCTACGGCTTGATATTCCTGACCTCACGGAAGATGACTTCGCACTTTATACTGATGCTGATGTTATGTTCCAGCGCCACCCTCACCTAGAGACTGTGCGCCCGGAGTATTTCGCCGCCACATCAGAAGTTGGCTTTGAGCACTACGGGCACCCGAACTCAGGCGTCATGGTCATGAACATGAAAGCTATGAGAGCGGAGAAAGATGATTTCGTCCGGCGCATCGTCGAAGGTAAAATGAAGACCAGCGTCGGCGATCCATATGATCAAGGGCATCTAACCGACCACTACAAAGGGCGCTGGAGCATCCTCGACCAGTCGTTCAACTGGAAACCATACTGGGGCCTGAATAAATATGCACCTATCGTGCATTGGCATGGGGTTAAGTTCCCGGCAGCGCTTGCCAATATGGCCCCCGCCTATCACTCATATGACCCGAGCCGGATGCACTCTAAGCTTTTTGACAAGGCCCCGGATGCGTACGCTTGGTATATCCGCAAATTCTCTGAAATCCTGAGCAAAAGCGTCTTTTAGGCGGTGTAGCCAAATTGGCCCCCAGAACCACCGTACACCGGCGGGCTACGCGACCGAGAGGCAGGACACTGGCGTAGCCATGGTGCGGGCCGGCGGGGCTCGGCCCTATCTGCGCCACGGCAAGGCCCATGAGGCAGACGAGCGCGCCGCCCGCAAGGCCAAGGCGAGCCTCTGCGCAGCCATCATCCTCGCTTGCCTCATCCTCCCCGCCAGCGCCGAACCGCTCACCGGGCGCGCATCTGTCATTGATGGCGATACGATCGAGATCCACGGCACCCGCGCCCGCCTTGCTGGCATAGATGCGCCGGAGAGCCGGCAGGCCTGCCGCGTGAAGGCCACCGGCGAAACCATCCGCTGCGGACAGCACGCCGCCTTGTGGCTCGCGGACATGATCGGCGCGCGCCCGGTCACCTGCATCCCCATGGGGCTGGACAAATACCGCCGCACGCTGGCGCGCTGCGCTGTGGAGGGGCAGGATATCGGCGCAGCCATGGTGCGCGCCGGCTGGGCTCTGCCCTATCTGCGCCACGGCAAGGCTTATGAGGCAGACGAGCGCACCGCCCGCAAGGCCAAGGCCGGCCTATGGGCCACCCGCTTCCAGCGCCCTTGGGAGTGGCGGCGGAAACAGAGGTGAAAATAGAAAGAGTGCGGATTGTACGTTTTTTATTGACGTACAATTCGCACTCTTTTATATTCAAATCATCAAGAGAGCGGGATGGCCCGCTCTACCAGAGGTAGGAGACCTCCGATGCAGACCATCAGCAGCCAGCACTTTCGCGATGAAGACGTGATCCAGTCCAAGCGCGACGCGCAGGATTATGAAGTGTTCGTTTCCCCGGCGTTCGAATTTGACGGCCAGATGATCCGCGTTGTTCTGGACGGCCACCACTCTTTCGAGGCCGCCAAGCTGGACAGCGTGGAGCCGGAGTGGATCGAGCAGACCGCTTCTGAAAATGATGCCATCGCCCTGATCGAGGCCGGAAAGTTTGAGGACTTCCTCGCCGCAGCATGGATCGACGGCGATTTTTACAACATCGAAACCGGCAAGGATGTGTGGTGATGATGACCCTTGCAGAAGCAATCGAAATGCGCACCCGGCAGGCCAAGCTTGCAGGGTGGAAGCTGGGCAAGCGTCGGCAGATTGAGGTTCAAACCCTTTCTGCGACAGCAACCCTCACCCTTGGGTGGCAGGACGAAAGGCCCATGGCCCCCGCCGAAACAAGCCAGACCATGGCGGGCGACCACGCCATCAGCCTCGACCTCTCGGATATGCCGGCTGGCGTCACGGCCCTTGAATGGACCGCACTGCCGGATACCCGCGATATGATCGACACCCCCACAGATTCCGAGGTGCAGGCCGCAGCCCTTGCGCTGGGCTGCCACCATGTCGAGCGCGGCGACGCGGCAGGCCGCATCATGTATTGGATGGTCGCATGAGCGAGGATAATCTTATCACCCGCGTTGGGCGGGCCCTTTGGGGCGAGCGCTGGCAAGCCCCCATGGCAGAGGCGCTAGGCGTGCATCGCTCAACCGTGCAGGACTGGAGACAGGGGCGGAATGCCCCACGGCCGGGCGTCTACGCAGACCTCCTGCGCGTCGCGCAGGACAGGGCGGCGCTGGCAGCCGAGGCCGTGGACATGCTGACCGACGCGAGAGAGCGGGACATAGGAGGCCGGAGTGGGGAGCTATAATCGCCACACCTTGGCCAAGGCGCTGGGGGCGAGCATCAACCATAGCGTTATCAAGTCGGCGTGGGACGCCATCGCCCGCCACCAGGCGGGCGGCGCAACCGCCGGGACCATCGCCGTGGGAGGCGAGCCTGTCCAGTGGCGCATGACGAGGCAGCGGGGCGGGGCGGCCCCGCATGTGGCTGCAACCGCGCTGCCGGCCTTCCGGGCAGCGCTCGCCTCCGCGCGGGCGGCTGTCGCCGGGCCGGATAGTTATACCCGCCGCACCTTGGCCAAGATACTGGGGGTGGACGCCGGCTATCACATTATCAAGTCGGCGTGGGACGCTATCGCCCGCCAACAGGCGGAGGGGGCAACCGTCGGGACCATCACCGTGGGGGGCGAGCCTGTCCAGTGGCGCATGACGCCATCAGGTAACGGCACGCATCCACATGTGGCTGCAACCGCGATCCCGGCCTTCCGGGCAGCGCTCGCCACCGCGCGGGCGGCTGTCGCCGGGCCGGATTATTATACCCGCCACACCCTGGCCAAGGCGCTGGGGGTGAGCGACAACCATAGCCTTATCAAGACGACATGGGCGGCCATCGCAACCCAGCGGGATGCTGGGGCGGATGCCGGGACCATCACTGTGGGCGGCGAGCCTGTCCAGTGGCGCATGATGCCATCAGGGACCGGCACGTATCCGCATGTGGGTGCAACCGCGATCCCGGCATTTCAGGCGGAGATCGCCGCCGCGCGGAAGGCCGCCTCCGGGCCGAATAGTTATAATCGCCATACCTTGGCCAAGGCGCTGGGGGTGAGCATCAACCATAGCGTTATCAAGACGGCGTGGGCGACCATCGCCCGCCAACAGGCGGGCGGCGCAACCGCCGGGGCCATCACTGTGGGCGGCGAGCCTGTCCAGTGGCGCATGATGCCATCAGGGACCGGCACGTATCCGCATGTGGATGCAACCGCGATCCCGGCCTTCCGGGCGGCCCTGGCCGCCATACCATATGCCGTGGCGGGTGACCTCACCCGCCACGGCTTGATGCAGGCGCTGGGGGTGAGCGACAACCATAGCCTTATCAAGACGACATGGGCGGCCATCGCAACCCAGCGGGATGCTGGGGCGGATGCCGGGACCATCACCGTGGGGGGCGAGCCTGTCCAGTGGCGCATGTTGCTCGCGCGATCCAGATTAACCCCGCATGTGGATGCATCCGCGCTGCCGGCCTTCCGGGCGGCCATCGGACACGCCCCCAAGGCTGGTCAGTCGGGCAAGAGGCAAGGCTCGGGGCCAGAATAGCCGCCACCGCGGAACGCATGGGCATCAATACGCGCGCCGGCAACAAGGCGAGGGGTGGCAAGTAAGCCCCGCTGGAACCCCCGCCCTGCCCCTACGAACAGCCCGCCCCACCGGCGGGCTTTTTTGTGCCCGCCCGCCACACTTAACATGAGGGTTAGTATCACTTGACATATGAGGTAAGCACCGCTTTACTCTCCCCACCTAGACGGGAGACCCTCACATGCGCACTAACCCCGCCCCCCATCATCTGCGCCGTGCCCGCCGTGTGGCGCGGCTGGCGCACGACATGCGCGAGCTGGCCGCCGGCAGCGGCGGCGCAACCGAGTCCGCCCTCAATGCCCTCGGCTGGCGCACGGAAGACATCGCGGCCCTCAAACCCGCCGCCCTGAAGATGCTCCCGCCCGCCCGCGAGGTGCACCATGCGTGATCTCACTCCCGAACAGAGCGCGCGCGCCGCGCAGGTGCTCAAGACACTCAAGGATGGAGCTGCAAAGACTGGCCTTGAGGCCGTTAAAACTGCGCTGGTCAGCGGCGTTAAAAGGGGCACCGCTGATGCCATCATCGTCTATGTGCTCCTCGATTTTATGGTGCAGACCCTCTCCGCCATCGAAGGGCAAGAAGCACAGGCCGCCGAACAGACGGAGGCCGGGCATGCATAACCCTGCCCCCGTCCCGGCGGCCTATCCGCCCAGCCTGCGGCGGCTCACTGCCGACATGCGCGCACAGATGCAGGCCATTGGCCGGGTTGAGCGCGCCGGGCTGCTGACACGGGGCTGGACCCCGCATCAGCTCAATCTCTGGTCAGCCAATGCGGAGCACCTGTTGCACCGCAGCGCCGGCGCGGCGGGGTGAGCCATGGTTGATCGGCCCGGCCGCGACCTGCCCCGCCATCGTCCGTGCGCCAGCGTGCGCCCGGCGCGCTACCTGCCCCCGGCGCAGCGCAGCACGCCCCCGGCCCTGTTGCGTCGCACCGGCGCGCAGGCCGGGCAGGCTGCGGCCATGGGCCATCGCGCACCCCGCCTGCCCCTGCCCACCGGCTGGGGGCTGGTCGTCGTCATCGCGGGCGCGGAACTCGCCACCGCCGTCATCATCCTGATATTTGCATGGAGCCGCTGATGGCGACCCGCCGCCCCAAACCGCCCATTTACACCGCCATGGCCAATGGCCGCATGTGGGATCTGGCCAACCCCAGCGCCATGGATGTGGACTGGCGCGCCATCGCCGCCAGCCTCGCCAAAATCTGCCGGTTTAACGGGGCCACCACCTCTCACTATTCGGTGGCGCAACACTCCATCATCGTGGCCAGCCAGTTGCCGCCAGAGCTGCGCCTCTACGGCCTGTTGCACGATGCGCATGAGGCCGTGATGGGCGACATCACCCGCCCGATGCGCGAGGCCATCGCCCATTTTGCCGGCCCCGTCGCGCGCAAGCTGGTGGAGTTTGAGATGGCGCAGATGGAGGCCATCCACCGCGCCGCCGGCCTCAAATGGCCCTTGAGCGTAGAGGCCGAAATGGCCGTGCACCACGCCGACAACCGCGCACTTGCCACCGAGTGGCGCGACGTGATGCCCGAGTGCGCGCGAGAGCACCTGCCCCCGCGCCCGGCCGTGCCGCCCCTCACCACCGTCATCCGCCCGACGCCCGAGGCCAAGGCCGCAGAGGCGTGGCTTCTCGCGTTGCCGGCCGCCTTCCGGGCCGCCGACTGCACCACCCCTCCCCAACTCACCCTCCGCACCGTGTGAGGCCCGATATGTCCGACACCACCACCCAGCCCGAGGGCGATGCCCCCAGCGACGCCCCAGCAGGTTTCGCCAAGGAACAGCTTCAATCCTTCGTCGAGCGCATTGAAAAGCTTGAGGAAGAAAAGGCCGCCATCAGCGACGACATCAAGGACGTGTTCGCGGAGGCCAAGGGCAACGGCTTCGACGTGAAGGCCCTGCGCGCCATCTTGAAGATCCGCAAGGAAAGCGAAGACGCCAGGCGCGAGCTGGATGCCATCGTGGAACTTTACTGCCAGGCGCTTGGCATCTCCCTTTGACCTCCCCTCCTGCCCGGCCCCTCCCCTGACCCTGCCGGGCAGAAGAGCGCCGCCGGTCCGGCCGGACCGGGAAAGCCCAGCCGACCCGGCGGCGCACCTTTCACACCCCCAGCGAGACGCCATGAAACTCACCGTCCCCTGCGAGGCGCTGACATCAGCGCTGGCGCGCGTCAACCGCGTTATCGAGAAGCGCAGCACCATTGTCATCCTTGGCAATGTGCTCCTGCGCGCCCGCAATGGAGCGTTCTCGCTCACCGGCACCAATCTTGATGCCGAGATCACCACCACGGTGGCGGCCGAGATCGCGGCCGAGGGCGAAACCACCCTGCCCGCCGGCACATTTTATGATTTTGCCCGCAAGCTATCCAAGGGCGGCACCGTGACCCTTGAGGAAAAACCGGGCGAAGGCCGCTGCACCGTGCGGGCCGGGCGCACCCACGCCACGCTGCACACCCTGCCGGCGGCGGACTACACCGCCCTTTCCGGTGATGCCCCGGCGGCCCGTTTTAGCCTGCCGGCAGATACGCTTGCGGGCATCCTCAGCCGCGTCGCCTATGCCGCCTCGACCGAGGAGCAGCGCTACTATCTCTGCGGCGTCCACATCCATATCGGTCGCGAGGGGGAGGATGCCCCGGCGCAACTGCATTTTGTCGCGACAGACGGGCACCGCCTCTCCCATGAGTACATGCCGGCCCCGGATGGAGCAGAGGCATTGCCGCCCATCATCATCCCCAGCAAGGCCGCCGCCACGCTGGCAGGCATGCTGCGCGACCTGCCCAATGCGCCGGTAGAGATCGCCGCAAGCCGGCACTATCTCACCCTCACCGCCGGCACCACGACGCTGGGCACCAAGCTGATAGACGGCACCTTCCCGGACTACGCCAGCATCTTGCCGCGCCGTACCGATACGATTGCCACGCTGGTCGCAGACGACCTGCAACACACGGTGGCGCTGCTCACCACCCTTTCGAGCACCAATGGCCGCGCGGTCAAGTTTGGCTTTGGGGCGGAGGTCAGTAGCCTGTGCCTTGCTGTCACCAATGCCGAGGCCGGCAGCGCAGACCACGCCCTTGCCGCCGAGATCGAGGGCGAGCCCGTAACCATCAGATTTAACGGCAGATATGTCGTGGACATGCTCACGCAATTGCCGGGCACCCGCGTCTCGTTTGCCTTGAGCGACCCGCTCACCCCCGCCCGCCTCACTGCCGCAGGGCATGAGGGCTGGGAGGGCGTCATAATGCCAATGAGGGAGTGACCCATGCCCGGCACGCCAATACATGAGCAACAGCCAGCCCGCCGCAATTACATGCTGATGCTGAAGCGCTTTAGCACTGATGACTTGCTCGACGAAATCGAGCGGCGCGGCGATATCGACGCCGAATTATGCGAGGCAATCCAAGCCGGCGACGTCACATGTCTTGATGACCTCCGTTTTGGTCACGCCAGTGACATCGAGCCGGCCGCCGACGATTTTGAGCGCTTTGGCCCAATTCAAGACGCCACCGCCGAACTGCGCGGCGGACGGCGCGAGGAAGCCTGCCGCCAGCTTGAGCGCGCCCTGCCCCGCGAATGGATCGGAGCCCTAACCCATGCCTAATATCACCACCGAAACCGCCGCCGCGTACCTGATGGCACACGCCACCCCGGCCTTTTCACCCCTGCTCACCCAGCCGGTGCCGGGCGAGCCCGGCCTCTCGCGCACCGTGCGCGTGGCCATCGAGGTGGATGACGGCATATGGGCCCGCGCGCTCACCCATGGCGGCACCAAGGCATGGCGCGACGTGCTGGCAGAACGCGGCCGGCAGATCCACGACAAGGGCTACACCCCCGAACATGACGATGCGCACGCGCGTGGAGAAATCCTGCTCGGGGCGCTTTCCTGCGCGCTTGTCGTATCTGTCAATTTCTACCCCGAGAGCGACCGGGCATCTATCCGTCGCACCGCGCTGGGCTATTGGCCATGGGAGGATGGCGCGCCAGACCCCGCCAAGCCGCCCCGCGCGCACCTTGTGCAGGCGGTCGCGATGATGGTCGCAGAGATCGAGCGCATCGACCGCGCCAGCCCGCAGCCCCAGCCGGAGGCGCGGCCATGAGCCGCCGGCAGGACCCCGAAACCATCCAGAATCTGGAACACCTGCTGATGCTGGCGCGGCGCGGCGAAATCATCGCCGTGGCCGCCACCTACCTCACATCAGACGGCATGCCGCAGCACACCGCCACCCAAAGCGCGGTGGACCCGACCATCATCGGCGGGCTGGAAATGCTCAAAACCCGCATCCTGCTTGCGGCAATTAAAGGGGGCGCAAATGGGTGAGGTAACATCCGCAAACCGGATGCAACCCGATCAAGAAGCCACCAACCCAGAGGGCAACTGACATGGCCGGCGTCAACAAAGTCATCCTGATCGGAAACCTTGGCCGCGACCCGGACGTGAAGAGCTTCCAGAACGGCAACCGGATCTGCAACCTCTCCATCGCCACCAGCGAGGGCTGGCGCGACAAGACCACCGGGGAAAAGCGCGAGCGCACCGAGTGGCACCGCGTCGTCATCTTTAATGAGGCGTTGGTGGGTGTCGCGGAGAAGTATCTGAAGAAGGGTTCCAAGGTCTACATCGAAGGCCAGATAGAAACCCGCAAATTTGAGCGCGACGGGCGCGAGCAGTACACCACGGAAATCGTGCTGCGCCCCTATCGCGGCGAGCTGACCTTGCTCGACACCCCAAGCAACCGCCCGCCCGATGGCCGCCCGGAAGACTACGACTATCGCGGCACCGGCAGCCAGCCCAGCCAGAGCGGGACACGCCCCGATCTGGACGACGAAATTCCGTTTTGAGGGGGGATGCAATGCACACCAGCAATAGACCCGCCGAGCCAAGATGCATGACCCAGATAGAGGCGGCGGCATACTGCCGGCTAACCCCGGCGGGGTTTATGGCGTGGCAACGGCAAGGCCTTGTGCCCGGGCCCATTTCCGGGACCAGGCGATGGGATAAACACGCGCTAGACGCGGCCCTGAACAAAGTTAGCGGGCTCGACCCCGTAGCCACCAAGACAACAGCGGTAGAGGATTGGTTCCAAAAAAATGCGCATACAGCTTAAGGGCTTACATCGCAATGTCAGAACACTCGCCTGCGGAGAACGGGTAGAATACTGGTATGCTTGGAGGGGCGGCCCCCGGCTTAAAGGGAAACCGGGCACCCCAGATTTCGTGGCGTCTTATAATGCAGCGATCGCCACCCGAAAAGCACCGCTAGATGGGTGCTTGATCAGCGTGATCTCGGTTTACCGATCATCGGACGAATTCCGCCGCCTCGCCCCGCGCACGCAAACGGACTATGCAAAACACCTTGCGGCGATTGAAACTAAATGGGGAGACATGCCGATTGCGGCCCTATCGGACAGCAGAGCGCGCGGTATTTTTAAGAGCTGGCGAGACGAGTTGGCGACCAAATCCAGACGGCAGGCGGACTATGCATGGACGATACTTGCGCGCGTCCTATCCGTCGCGATGGATCGCGGCATCGTGCCGGCCAACCCGTGCGCGCGAGGCGGGCGAATCTATAAAGCCGACAGGACCGAAAAGGTATGGGCAGACGCCGATGAAGCTGCGTTTTTGCTTGCCGCGCCGGAGCACCTACACCTTGCCATGACACTTGCGCTCTGGACAGGGCAAAGGCAGGGCGACCTACTGCGCCTCAGGTGGGCTGATTATGACGGAGAGGTCATCAGGCTTAAGCAGGGAAAAACGGCGCGCCGCATGACCATACCTGTAGGAGCACCCCTGAAAGAGGCGCTGGCAGCAACACCCAGAAGGACGCCTTTTATCCTCACCACGAAAGAGGGCGCACCCTGGACGCCGGATGGATTCCGGGTGTCATGGCGCAAGGCGTGCGCAAAAGCCGGGATATCAGGCCTGACATTTCATGATTTTCGGGGGTCGGCTGTGACCCGGCTGGCACTAGCCGGCGCGACGGAAGCCGAGATCGCCAGCATGACCGGACATAGCCTGCGGGATGTGTCAGAAATTCTCGACGCGCATTATCTGTCACGCGACATTAAGCTGGCAGAGAGCGCGGTCCGAAAGCTCGAAAGGGGAATGGAGCCTGTAAAATGACCTGTAAAATGGTCATCCGTATCCAAGACGCAGTTTTGGGTTTTGCGAGCAAAATCAATTGGCTGGGGGACTAGGATTCGAACCTAGATTAACGGAGTCAGAGTCCGCGGTTCTACCGTTGAACTATCCCCCAGCAGCAGAGCGCTAATAGAAGCGCCGAGCTCTTGCTTCAGCAGCGCCGAAACAGGATTTGGTCTATACCCAACGCATTCGGGCGTGTCCAGCACCATCCGGAAATATCCACAGGGCAACGGCATTCGAATGATGCAATGGGGCTATGCGAAAAGAGGCATATTGCAAAATGCGATGAGGCCTTATGTTCCGCTCAGTTCAGGGGATGGATGTGGTTTGGTCCGTCGTTTCCCGTCATAGGAAAGCAAATTGCTTCCGGTATGTGATGAGAACGTTGGCCGCCATATATATCTTCAGCACATGTTGACCGAAAGCGCGCTGATATGGCGAGTTTTCCTGAGTACGCACATGCTTTTTCGCTCCTGCGGATCATGCGTGTCAGATTTGGCGGGAAAGTTTGCGCTGATTTCTAGCGCACTTGAAAGCCAGTTCTGCTCTTCATTCTTGATTTCCTCCCAAGACTTCCTCCCGCCGACCGAAAGGTCCGGCGGGATTTTTCTTTGTCTCCTCGGAAAGAGCTCTTCCCGCCAGCGTGCCTCTGGCTATCTGGCTTGTGGCGCAAGACTCTAGCGTTCTGGCAGCAACACCTGCGCGCGCAACGCATTCAGCCCGCGGCGACCAATACGGCGCACCAGCCGGCGATGGGATCTCACACCCGGCTGGTGACCGCCCAGACGATCATAGAATTTGCGGGAGATGATGAGCCCCTGCCCTGGGCCGGGCAGCCCCAGCAGTGCCAACCGGGCCGCAGCCATGGCTTCATCAAAGCGTGGCCCGAAGCCATAGCCATCCACAGCCAGCCGGAATGTCGCGGCCATGCGGTCGCTCTGGCCACGTCGCTCTACAGTTTCAATGAAATTGGCAACCTCACGGGCCCAGCCTTCAGTCAGAAGGGAGCGGGAGGAGAGGAACATGAGCCACTGCCCCCGCGCCGCCGCCGCGCCCTGCTTCAGGCGTACACCTTCATCACTGGCGCTGTGCAGGAACACGCAGCCGGCGGCATCCGCGATAGTGGCGGTATCATCGGTCGAACCGCTATCCGCCAGCACAACATCCTTCAACAGGCCGCTGGTGACACCGGACACCAAAGCCGACAGCACCGGCACGAGGTGACGTTCGGCATTCTGGGTGGGTATGATGGCTGAAAGCAAAGGGCGGGCTCTCACAACTCTTGTGAACAGCTATAATGCCCTGATCCCGCAACGTCGATGCTGCATTGCACTTTCTCGCTGTAAAATGGCATTTCAGCCTGCATACTAGCCCCACGACCTGCCATATCCGGGCAATATGCCTGAAAATTCACCGCGCACCTGCGATGGCCTTGCCCATGAAGTCCTCTGATCTCACCATCCTCATCGCGCCCGGCTGGAATGATTCCGGGCCGGACCACTGGCAGAGCCGCTGGGCCAGCCGCCTTTCCACTGCCCAGCGCGTGGAGCAGGCGGATTTTTCAAACCCGGATTGCACGGCATGGACAGACCGGCTGGTGCAGGCGGTGGAAGCCTCCAGCCTGCCGGTGGTGGTGGTGGCGCATTCGCTTGGCACCACCACCTTGCTGCATGCTGCCCCCCGGCTCACTCATGGCAAGGGCCCCGGCCAGATTGCCGGTGCCTTCCTTGTCGCGCCACCAGATCTTGATGAACAGCCCGCCAACCCGCTGTTTGCCAGCTTTGCGCCAGTGCCGATGCAGCGCCTGCCCTGCCCTGCCCTTGTGGTGGCCAGCAGCACAGACCCTTTCTGCACCTATGCGCGCGCCGAAACATTTGCTGCCGCCTGGGGAGCGGAGGTGGTGGATGCGGGAGAGGCCGGACATATCAACCCGGAGGCTGGATTCGGCCCGTGGCCAGAGGGCACGATGCGGTTTCTGGGGTTTGTGAAATCTCTGTGACCGGGAAGCCATAGGCGCGGCACAGGTGCAACGCGCGCGGATTGCATGGCGGAACCGACCTTCCCAGCCTTTACAAAGACACGACCGCGCGCCTATCAGAACAGCTTGAGCCTCGAGAACCCCGGATGTGCGGGGGGAGCAACACATGTCAACGGAACACGGCCCCATGAAGCTCGTCGCGGGAAATTCCAATCGCGCGCTCGCAGAAGCCATCGCCGCCTATCTTGCCATCCCCATGACCAAGGCAGTGGTGCGTCGCTTCGCTGACATGGAGATTTTTGTCGAGATCCAGGAGAATGTGCGCGGGCAGGATGCATTTATCATCCAGTCCACCTCCTTCCCCACCAATGACCACCTGATGGAACTGCTGATCATCACGGATGCGCTGCGCCGCGCCTCCGCCAAGCGGATCACGGCGGTCATTCCCTATTTCGGCTATGCGCGTCAGGACCGCAAACCCGGCCCGCGCACGCCCATTTCCGCCAAGCTGGTGGCCAATCTCATCACCCATGCGGGCGCAGACCGCGTGATGACGCTGGACCTGCATGCCGGCCAGATTCAGGGCTTCTTCGATATTCCCACCGACAACCTCTATGCCGCGCCGGTGATGGTGCGCGACATCAAGGAACGGTTCGACACGTCGAACCTCATGGTTGTCTCACCGGATGTCGGCGGCGTGGTGCGTGCTCGTGCACTGGCCAAGCGCATTGATGCCCAGCTCGCCATCGTCGACAAGCGCCGTGAGCGCCCCGGCGAGAGCGAGGTGATGAATGTTATCGGTGACGTACAGGGTCGCCGCTGCATTCTGGTGGATGACATCATCGATTCCGGTGGCACGCTGGTGAATGCGGCGGAAGCCCTGCTGGCGCGTGGCGCGAGCGAGGTGCATGCCTATATCACCCACGGCGTGCTTTCCGGCGGCGCGGTGGCCCGCATCACCTCCTCCAAGCTGAAGGAACTGGTTATTACCGATTCCATCATGCCGACAGAGGCCGTGCGCGTGGCCCGCAATATCCGCGTACTCTCCATCGCCAGCCTCATTGGCGAGGCGATTGCCCGCACGGCCCATGAAGAATCAGTGTCCAGCCTGTTCGACTGAAAATAGCCGGCTTGATGCATTCGAGGGCGGGTCCGGTTTTCCGGCCCGCCTTTTTTCATGCGCGCATGCACCTCACATGATGGCCCTGAAGACCTCACGAATCTGATCTGAAGTCGGCTTCGGCCCCTGCCCGGTCACATACATCAGGGTGATGCCATCAATCAGGGCCGCGCATGTTTCAATCGACATGTCCGTGCGCCCGCGGTCCATCAAGGTGAGGAAAAAGGCGATCGGCCTGCGCGAGGCGACCGCCAGTTCATCGCCCACTCCTGCAAGATCCTCACGGCGGGCAGAAGCCATGGTGAGTTCGACCCGCGCGAGGAACAAAGAACGGGCACTTTCGGCGTAGCTCACCAATTCTTCGCCCACATAAGCAATCGCGGCGTCCATGCCCTGCTGCGCGACAATATCGGCAAAGCCGAGCTGAAGCTCATCGCAGTCCTTGCCCAATAGCGCCGCCAGATGATCCGCCCCAGCCAGCAGCAGACCGGTTTTCTTCGGGAAATAATAGGTGGTTGAGCCTTGAGGCAGACCCGCCACCTCATCCACGCGGCGGTGCGTCACCCCCTCCAACCCATGGCTTGCGAGCAGGCTGATGACGGCATCCAGAATGATGCTCCTGCGATCAGCCTTGCTCATTCCCACAAACCCTCTACAAATGAAGAGATAAAATCAACACCATCACAAAGCACGTTTACAACAGGATTCGCCATGTCCCATGCCATCACACGCCTGAATCCGGAAACCCTGCCAAACTCCGCCGCGATGGGCTACTCGCAGATCTCCATCGTGACGCCGGGGCGCATGGCCTATGTCTCCGGTCAGGTCGCATGGCGGCCGAATGGTGAGCCGGTGCCGGCAGATCTGGTGGAACAGACACGAATCGCGGCCGCGAATGCAAAGGCCGCGCTGGATGCATTGGGGGCCACACCGGAGGATATCGTCATCCTGCGCTGCTTCATGACCGACCTGACCCCGCAGACTCTTGAACAGGTTTTCCCGCCGATTCTCGAATTCTTCAATGGCGCGATGCCCTGCATCACCGGCGTTGGCGTGGCGGCATTGGCCAGCCCGGAATTGAAGGTCGAGATCGAGATGACAGTCCGTCTGCCAGATTAAACCGGCCCAGCTAGATCCCTACACCCGCACCATACAGGCGGGCGCGGGTGATAAGGCTCCTGTTAGGCGAAGTACCGCCGATTAGACATCCGCGCACAAGGGCAGCGCCTGCGCCTTCAGTACCGCGCAGGCATCCTGCGGTGAGAGGATCAGAATCAAACCGCGCTTGCCGCCATTGATGGCCACCTCTTCAAAATCCATGGCAGCGACTTCGAAAACCACCGGTGCCTGACGGCGCTGGCCAAAGGGGCTGATGCCACCTGTGTGGTAGCCGGTCATCCGCTCAGCCTTGTCCGGCGGCATCATCGCCGCACTTTTTCCACCGAATGCCGCCGCAACCTTCTTCATCGAGAGGTTCCGGTCTCCAGGCACAACAACGCATGCGGGGCGCTGGTCGACCTCAACCATCAGGGATTTCAGTAGCTGGCCGGGTGGCACGCCAATGGCTGCGGCAGCCTGAAGGGCCACACGCTCCTGACCGGGCGCATATTCATATTCCACAACACGAAATGGAACCTTCGCGCGCCGCAGGAACTGCGTGGCCGGGGTGCCGGTACTCATCGCCTATCCTTCCGCAAAAAGCGCGCAAGCCTGCTCGCGCGCATTCCGCATCACATCTGAAATCGAGAACAGCTTGTAGCGCCAGATGAGGTCTGGCGCACCTGATGAGAGAATCAGAAAGACCTGAAGAAGCCTCTCCCGCCCTACCCCATCTTCGGCAGGTCACTCCGGCTTGTTCTCGCTCACGGGTTCCAACTCCATCGGGGCATCGGATTCCACCTCGCCCTTGCGCTGCAACCACACCATCACCAGCCAGCACAGGGCAGCCCAGGCCGCGCCCAGCATCCAGCCGCCCAGCACATCGGTAGGCCAGTGCACACCCAGATAGATGCGACTGACACCGATCAGAACTGTCAGCACGCCAGCCAGAACCAGCAGAAATACCTTCACCCGCACCTGCGGCTGGGTGCGCGCCAGCAAGGCACCAAGGGTCAGATAGACCACAGCCGCCAGCATGGTGTGCCCGGATGGGAAGCTCTTGGTATAGATATAGGAGCCATGGGGGACGAGGTCCGGGCGCGGACGATCAAAGCCCCACTTCATCATCTGAGACAGCAATAGCCCGCCCGCCACCGAAAGCGCCACCATCAGCGCCGCATGGCGTTTGCGGATGAGCATGAGGAACACAAGCACCGCCAGAGTCAGCAGCGTGAGCACCCCGGTGCCACCCAGCGCGGTGAAATCGCGCATCATCTCTTCCAGCCATGCTGGCCCCAGCGGATCTGAAAGATCAGCGGGGTTGCGCAAAGCCAGCAGAATGCCCCTGTCCAGCGCACCGGGCGCGCTTCCAACCACGCCATCAGCAATGGCGATGAAGACATAGAGCGCAAAGGCGGTGAAGGCGAGGACGGCAAGCGTCGTGCGTTCCATCCGGCTCGCAGATGCCAGTATCGGCCCAATGAGGGGCAGGCCTTCAAGGCGGCGCCAACCATGAACAAGCAAAGAAGTCATGCAACCACGCTGGCCTAGCCGGCTAAATGCGTCAACACCCTCCATCATCTCAGGCAGAGCCATAACCTACCTAAATACCTGTATTGGCAGGTTTTTGCCTGTGGAACACAGGCTCATTCTCAGCAAATGGCGAGTTTTTCCATCTCCTATTTGCCACGAAGGTCTGGCATGTCTAACTTACGCGCCCTTGAAGCCATTCACTCTTCGTGGTGCATGCGCAATCGAACTTTATTTTCAAGCTCCATCCAAGCCACGGGCCGTCGATGACCGATATTTTCCACGAGATTGAGGAAGACCTGCGCCGCGAGCGCCTGCGCCGGCTGTGGGACCGCTTTGGCGGCCTCATCATTGCGCTGGTGGTGCTGATCGTGGTCGGCGCTGCGGGATGGAGCGGCTACACCTACTGGCAGAACCAGCGGGCGGAAGAAGCTGGCAACGCCTTCCTTCAGGCCTCTGTCCTGATGGAAGAAGGCAAATATGCCGAGGCTGAAGCCGCCTTCAATACGCTGGCCCAGGAAGCCCCTGCGGGCTATCGCACCATTGCGCGCCTGCGGGCTGCCAATGCCGCTGCGGCCCAGAACCCGGCAGCCGGCATCAAGGCTCTCGACGCACTGGCCACGGATACGCGCGTGGATTCGCTTGTGCGCGACATGGCGACCCTGCGCGCCGCACTGCTGATGGTGGATACCGCCAGCCTGGCGGACGTGCGCAGCCGGGTGGAGGGGCTCATCAACAACCCATCCGCACCGGTTCGCAATTCCGCACGCGAAGTGCTGGCGTTGGCCCAGCTTCGGGCCGGAGAATCGACCGAAGCGCACAAAACCGCGACAGCCATTACCGAAGATGCCGAGGCAACGCCAGGCCTGCGTTCGCGCGCCGAGCTGATTCGCCGTATCACGACGACCGCAGAACCTGCGGTTCCGGCTTCTGAAGTCCCCGCCCAGCAGGGGAATGCGGGTGGAGTGAACACTGAACCGGGCAATACCCCCGTGGCACCTCAGGTTCCACCCGCTCCGGAAACATCCTCTGCTCCCGCCCCTGCCCCGGCTGCGCCTGAAGCATCCACCCCCGAAGCCACGCCCCCGGCAGCTCCCGGCTCCGGCGCTGCGTCCCAGTAAGGAAGATTTACATGCCGCATCGTCGCTCTCTCTTCTGGTTGCCCCGGCTGGGTCTTGCTCTTGGCCTTGCCGTCAGCGTCTCCGGCTGCGAAACCCTGGAGGGCCTCAACCCCTTCGCCGAGAAGGACACAAAGCTTTCCGGTGATCGCCAGCAGGTGTTTCCAGAGGGCGTACCGGGTCTGGATTACAATGCTCCCCGTTCGCAGCCCTCGAATGCCAATGCGGGCCTCGACAATCTGCCGCCATCCGCGGGCGGACGCTGAGCACACACTGGCGCGGTACGCCTTAGCCCCGCGCCAGACAACTGACATCACAAGACCCGGCTCCATCCCCACCGGATGGTGTCATCCGGCCCCTTTCCTCACCGGCCCTGAACCGGGCGAAGAGCTGATATCATGAGCTTCACCCTGGCCATCGTCGGCCGGCCCAATGTGGGCAAATCCACCCTGTTCAACCGCCTTGTGGGCAAAAAACTCGCACTCGTCGATGACCGTCCCGGCGTGACCCGAGACCGGCGCGAAGGCGATGCGCAGCTTGGCGACCTCTCCTTCCGAATTGTTGATACCGCAGGCCTTGAAGAGGCGGACCCTTCCAGCCTTGAAGGTCGCATGCGCGCCCAGACCGAGGCCGCCATCGGCGATGCTGATGCCCTGCTCTTCCTGATTGATGCCCGCCTTGGCCTGACCCCAACGGATCGCGTCTTTGCCGGATTGGCGCGTCGCTCTGGTAAACCCACCATTCTGGTGGCGAACAAGAGCGAGGGACGCGGTGGCGAAGCCGGTGTACTGGAAGCCTTCGCGCTCGGCCTTGGCGATCCCATCCCCTTTTCCGCCGAACATGGCGAGGGCCTCTCTGACCTCTATGATGCCATCTGCGAGGCCCTGCCCGAACAGACCCGCGTGAGGGATGATGAGGACGAAGAGGAGTACGAGGACGAAGACCCCGATGCCGCCCCGCTTCGGCCGATCAAGGTCGCCGTTCTGGGCCGCCCCAATGCGGGCAAGTCTACTCTGGTCAACCGTCTGCTGGGTGAGGATCGCCTGCTGACAGGCCCGGAAGCCGGCATCACGCGCGACTCAATCGCCGTGTACATGGACTACAAGGGTACGAAGCTGGAGGTGTTCGACACCGCCGGTCTGCGCAAGCGCGCCCGCATCGACGACAAGCTGGAGAAGCTCTCCGCCGCCGATGGCCTGCGGGCGATGAAGTTCGCTGAAGTGGTGGTGGTGTTGATCGACGCTACCCGCCCCTTCGAGGAGCAGGACCTGCGCATTGCAGATCTGGTGGCCCGTGAAGGCCGCGCCATCGTCATCGGCTACAACAAGACCGACCTCATCCCACGCGGCGGCCTCGCCAATCATCTGCGCGATGAGGCAGACCGGCTACTGTCTCAGGTCAAGGGCGTGCCCATCGTGCCGCTCTCCGGCCTCACCGGCCATGGGCTCGACCAGTTGGTGGACGCGATTGTGGGTGCCTACAAGGTGTGGAACCGCCGCGTGCCCACCAATCCGCTCAACAAGTTTCTGGAAGAGGTGGTGGATAATCATCCGCCGCCGGCCGTCTCCGGTCGCCGGGTGAAGCTGCGCTACATCACCCAGCCCAAGGCCCGCCCGCCGTCCTTCGTGCTGTTCTGCTCGCGGCCGGATGCGGTGCCGGAAAGCTATATCCGCTATCTCACCAATGCCATTCGCGAAGCCTTCAAACTGCCGGGGGTGCCGATCCGCATTACCCTGCGTGAGAAGGACAACCCTTATGCCAACAAGTCGAAATAGACCAATTCCATAAGAAGCCGACCCCGGTTTTCACCCCGGAATTCTATGATAGCAATGAGATAGAGTGCGCCGATGGCACAACCGCCCGGCGCACTCAAAATGGACAGATCGGGCATGGAGCCCGGGCACCATGGCATTGCGTATCAGACGGGAAAGGACACCGGATGATTGGCTACACGATGGTCGGCACCACGGATCTGGAGCGCGCCCTTCGTTTCTACGATCCGCTCTTTGAGGAAATGGGGCTGGAGCAGTGCTGGCGCGATGCACAGCTTGCGTCCTGGGGCGATGCTTCCAACGCGCATGCCCCGCGTTTTTTCGCGGGTTATCCGTTTGATGGACAGGCCCCGACCGCCGGTAACGGAACGATGACCGCGCTTCGGGTGAAAGACGCGGCCACCATCAACAGGCTACACGCACTGGCCCTGCACAATGGCGGGCAGGATGACGGTGAACCCGGCTATCGCCCACACTATGGCGAAGGTTTCTATGGTGCCTATGTGCGCGACCCCGACGGCAACAAGATTGCATTCGTGAGCTATCCATCGGTCTAGAGAACACCTCCGTTTCATTGAAGCAGAGAAATTCTTAAAATCTTTGAATGATCTTGCGCCCTTAACGCAAGCCGGAGATGTTTCGCTCGAAAGCAGTCTAGGCTGCTATGCGCATTTTTGCCTGCAGCCAACAGAATCTTGATCGCACAGGCGGGGTTGTTTCAGGCGCATTTCCGGGGAGATACAACTCGCCGGAAATGCGCATTCTGATTCAACCTGCTCCGGAACGCAGCCCGGAGCCTTGGAATAATCTGTCTGGCGAGATGGACTTAAAGCTGGGCCAGAAGATCCTCAAACCTCACGCTTGAGGCCTGCCCCAAAGACTGACCATGTTCTGTCAGGAAGGCCTCGCCAGCCTTGCGTCCTTCGGACTTCATCCAGGTGATGAATTCGCGTTCCGCATTCAGCTTGGAAGAGAAGTCCAGCCCGTTCATTACGGGATTCGACACCACATGGATGCGCATGCGAGCCCAGTCGCTCGCCTCATTATTCTCACCTGCCGCCACCGCAGCCCGCTGGAGCAGGTCGATCATGTAAAGCTCCTTCACCAGCACGGCATTGAAGGAGACTTCATTGAGACGGTTGAGAATTTCTGTCGGCGTGCGAGGGGTGCCCTTGCGCTCCAGCGGGTTCACCGGCACCAGAATCGTGTCCTCTGATTCCAGTTCCGTCACCAGCGGCGTGAGTGTGGGATTGCCAGAATAGCCGCCATCCCAATAGGGGTCGCCATCAATCTCCACGGCCTGAAACAGCGCAGGCAGGCAGGCCGAGGCCATCAGCACCTCTGGCGTGATCTCTTCATTGCGGAAAATACGCGGACGCCCGGTGCGGACATTGGTGGCCGTGATGAACAGCTTGATCGGAGAAGTGCGCAACCGCTCAAAATTGATCTGCCGGTCCAGAATAGGAGACAGCGCGTTCTGCCCGGTCGGGTTGTACTGATAGGGCGAAAACATCCGGGTCATGAAGTCGACGAACAGATAACCCGGCGACTGATCAAGCGACCACTGCCCCATCATCCGCTCAATGGGCGAGCGCTGGAAAGGGCTGTATTGCGCCGCTTCCCAGATATGACGCCAGTAACTGTCCAGCGCCTTGCGTGCACCTTCGCGGCCACCGGCAGCATAGCCATCCGCCATCACGGCGGCATTCATCGCCCCGGCCGAGGTGCCACAGATGCCCTCAATCTCCAGCCAGCTTTCTTCCAGAAGCCGATCCAGAACTCCCCAGGTGAAAGCGCCATGAGAGCCGCCACCTTGCAGAGCAAGGTTCACCCGCACTGTCTCGCGTTCCATTTTCATCCTCTCAGTGCAGCGCTCACCCCGCATACTGCATCACAGCATTCTATATGCGCTGCAACAATTTCACACCAGCCCCCAAACTGCATGCCAAATGGAACATGCATGCGCGCAGATGGATAAGCTTGAACAGCGGCGGCGTGTGTCGCATCCTCCGGCCCCATTGCAGCACCCTGCTGCGCCGCCATCGCGCGGGCCTTATGGCAAACAGAGGCAAAGCATGAACCGGGTGAAAGTGAACGGGCTCGAACTCGCCTGGCGCGAGTGGGGTGCAGGTGACACGGTTGTCCTCTTCATTCATGGCAATCTGGCCAGCAAGGAGTGGATTTCACTCGCCGCCCCCCATTTTCCCAAAGGCGTGCGCACCATAGCGGTGGACTGGCGCGGCTGCGGCGACAGCGACAAACCGGCACCGATGCCGGATTTCTCCAATTATTCCATTGCCCGGCATGCCAGCGACATGATCGGCTTTTTGGATGCCCTGAACATCCCCTTCTGCCACCTTGCCACCCATTCCACTGGCGGCATCATTTCCTCCCGCATGCTGCTGGAACAGCCGGAGCGGTTCGGCCGGGTGTTCTCCCTCTCGCCCGTGGCCCCGCAGAGCTTTATATTCCCGCCAGACAAGGCCGCCTTCTTCGGACAGATGAAGATGAGCAAGCCGCTGACGCGCCATGTGATGGCAGCCACCGCGCCCAGCCTGTTCGTGCCCGAGAGTCTGGTCAGCAGCCAAATCCGGTTCAAGCCAGACATTGGCGCGCGCGCGGCCTTGTTCGAGAGCGTTGTCGATCAGGCATTCTCGGTTTCGGATGGCATCTGGTTCGGTACTCCCATTGCCATCACGGCAGAAGCGCGCAGCGGCTGGCTGAAGGCGCGCATGAATCAGATCCAGCACCCGCATCTGGTGGTCTGGGGCATGATGGATATGGTGATTCAGGAAGCCTCCCTACAGGAAATGGTGCGCCTCATGCCTCATTGTCGCTTCGTGGCGGTGCCTGGGGTCGGCCATTCCATGAATCTGGAAGCCCCTGAACTATATGCCGATTATTTTACGGGCTGGATTGCGGATGCCATAGGCTGATCAATGCTGAAGATGATCGGGCATATGCCCTTGGGGAAGGCGCTTCCCGTGCTCCCGAACCGCCAGAAAAGCCTTTAAATGAACCGAGTAAGAGAACATTCCGCGTGTGAAGCGGTATCCTCATCCCCCTAAAATGCTTTATATCTGCGATCCACTCGCAGATCGGGATGGCGGGGCGCATTGCCTGGTCCCAACCGGGTGGGCTGAGTTTGGCCCACTCCCACACACAAGCCGGTAGCAAACTGGCACATGAAGGGCGCGGCCGTGCCCACATGAAGCCGGCGGCCGGGAGGACCCATGACCGATATCGCCACGCGCGTTTATAACCACACCTGGAAGATCGACCCCATCGTGCGGTCGGTGCTGGATACCGATTTCTACAAGCTGCTCATGGGGCAGATGATTTTCCACCGGCATCCGGATACGCGGGTCACCTTCGGCATCCATAACCGCTCCACCCGCGTGCGGGTCGCCGACATCGTGGATATCGGCGCGCTGCGGGAACAACTGGACCATGTGCGCACTCTTTCCCTTAGCCGGGGCGAGTCCACCTGGCTGCGCGGTAACATGTTCAATGGCAAGCGGCAGATGTTCGCGCCAGAATATGTCGCCTGGCTGGAAGGGTTCCGCTTCCCGGAATACCATCTGGAGAAGCGCGATGGGCAATATGAGCTGACCTTCGAGGGCCCATGGCTGGAAACCAGCATGTGGGAAATCCCTGCCCTCGCGATCATCAATGAACTGCGCTCACGCGCCGTACTGAAAGACCTCGGCAAGTTCGAGCTTCAGATTCTCTATGCACGTGCCATGGCGCGCGTGTGGGAGAAGATGGAGTTTCTGCGCAGTCTTGGCGAAGTGAAGATCGCCGATTTCGGCACGCGCCGACGCCATGGCTTCCTGTGGCAGGACTGGTGCGTACAAGCACTGCTGGAAGGGCTGGGTTCGGGTTTTCTGGGCACCTCCAACTGTCTCATCGCCATGCGGCATGAGGTGGAGGCAACCGGCACCAATGCGCATGAACTCCCCATGGTCTACGCCGCTCTGGCCGCAGATGACGAGGCGCTGCGCCTCGCGCCCTATCAGGTGCTGGCGGACTGGCAGAAAGACTATGACAGCAATCTGAAAATCATCCTGCCCGATACTTATGGAACCACGGGCTTCCTGAACCACGCACCGGAATGGGTGGCCGACTGGACCGGGATGCGCATCGACAGCAAGGACCCGCTGGAGGGTGGTGAAGAAGCCATTCGCTGGTGGCAGGGGCGCGGCCAAGACCCGCGCCAGAAACTGCTGATCTTCTCAGATGCACTGGATGTGCATGAGGTGGCCCGGATTCAGCAGGCTTTTGAGGGGCGCATCCGTATTGGCTTCGGCTGGGGCACACTGCTGACAAATGACTTCCGGGGGCTTGCTCCGGGCGGGGCACTGGACCCGATCTCCATCGTCTGCAAGGTTATCTCGGCCAATGGTCGGCCAGCTGTGAAAGTCTCTGACAATCCCACCAAGGCTATGGGGCCGGCTGAAGAGGTGGACCGTTACAAACGCGTGTTCGGCATCGGCAATATGCAGGTGCGTGAAACTGCGGTCTGACTGAGGCATTCGGGCAAGCTTGGCAGGCGGCGTGAGGGTTGCCTCGTTTCCCACGAGATCCGTGCGGTGACGAGAGCTTTTTCGCGTGAAGGGGCCACCGATTCACATGAGGAAAACGCGACCACTCAATATGTTGGATCATTTCCCCAATTCCGTGAAACGGGGGAAATGATCTGACTCAGTGGCCGGGAAAGGACAGGAGGGTGCGAACAGGCACGTCCAGCGCCTGCAACTTCTGCGCCCCACCCAGATCTTCCAGATTGACCACAAAGCATGCGGCCTCGACCACCGCACCACTTGCGCGAAGCAGCTTCACGGCGCCTTCCGCCGTACCACCGGTCGCCAACAGATCGTCCACCAGAAGCACATGTTCTCCGGGCTGGACCGCATCCATGTGCATCTCGATCTCGTCCTCGCCATATTCCAGCGTGTAGGACATGCGCACCGTCTGGTAGGGCAGCTTTCCCTTCTTGCGGATCGGCACAAAGCCCGCCGAAAGCTGATGCGCCACCGCACCACCCAGAATAAAGCCGCGCGCCTCGATGCCCGCCACCTTGTCGATCTTCGCGCCGGCCCAAGGCTGCACGAGTTCGTCTACCGCACGGCGAAACGCCTTTGCATCACCCAGCAAGGTTGTGATGTCCCGGAACAAAATACCCGGGCGCGGATAATCAGGAATGCTCCGGATGGTGTCGGCGAACTCGCTCTGCGTCATCGGGCGTGGTCCTGCATGTAGAAAAGTGTTTCAGGATGCTTGGGCATGGATATGCGTGCCACTTACACCATCCCATCAGCCAAAAGAAAAGGGCCCTCGCGGGGCCCTTTTCCATGTCTTCAGTCTAGCCAGTTTCTGGCATTCAGAGCCACTTGGGTGCCCTGAGACCCTCATCAATGAGCGACGTTCTTCCAGACTTTCTTCTTGGTGAAGTAAAGCAGGCCCGCGAACACGATGAGGAAGATCATCACCTGGAAACCGATGCGCTTGCGGGTATCCATGTGCGGCTCTGCCACCCACATCAGGAAGGCGGAGACGTCTTCAGAATACTGGCGCACGGTCTGGGGCGAGCCATCCGTATATTCCACCTGTTCATCGCTGAGAGGCTTCGGCATCGCAATCTGATGGCCGGGGAAATACGTATTGAAATGCAGACCGGGCTGCACGTGCGCACCTTCCGGCGGCTCATCATAGCCCAGAAGCAGGGCATGGACATAGTCCACGCCATATTCCTGATACTGGATGAAGGCATCGGTAATGAAGCCGGGGAAGCCCACCGAATAGGACCGAGCCTTGGTGATCACCGACAGATCAGGCGGGAATGCACCACCATTGGCGGCACGGGCTGCCTGCTCGTTCGGGAACGGCGACGGCCAATGATCCGACGGACGGCCGGGACGTTCGAACATGTCGCCCGAGTCATTCGGACCATCCTGAACCTGATACTCGCTGGCAACCTGTTTCACCTGATCTTCGGTGAATTCAGGACCACCCGTCTGGCTCAGGTTACGGAAAGACATGAAGTTGGCGGAGTGACAGGAGGCACACACCTCCCGAAACACCTTGAAGCCACGCTGAAGCTGCGCCTGATCATAGGTTCCAAAAGGACCGGAGAATGACCAGGGCATGCGCTCTGGCCTGACAGAGACACCAGCAGCCTCAGCACCTGAGGTGAAGCCCGGAGCCGCAGCCAGAACAGCCGCAGCAGCCATGCCGAAGAGAATTTTACGAATATTCATGTCCGTTCTCTCCGCACCGGCTCACTTCGTCTCCGGAGCGGCTGCCCCGGCGACCACTGTGGCTCCACCCTTGCTTCTTGCCAGCACGGCATCCGCGATGGATGCAGGCATCGGTGTCGTACGCTCGATAAAGCCCAGCGCCGGCAGGATGACCAGGAAGTGGATGAAGTAATAGATCGCGAAGATCCGGGACAGGATCACATAGATACCATCTGCCGGCATGGCGCCGAGATAGCCAAGCCCCACTCCCACGACCGCGAAAATCCAGAAGAAAATGCGGAACAGCGGACGATAGCGAGCCGAACGCACCTTCGAGGTATCAAGCCACGGCAGGAATGCCAGCACAGCAATGGCCGCAAACATGGCCAGCACGCCGCCAAGCTTGTCCGGCACAGCACGCAGGATGGCATAGAAGGGCAGGAAGTACCATTCGGGCACGATATGCGCCGGCGTCGACATCGGGTTTGCCGGGATATAGTTGTCCGAGTGGCCGAGGAAGTTCGGCGTATAGAAGACGAACCAGGAGAAGAAGATCAGGAAGACGACGATCGCGAAGAGATCCTTCAGCGTCGCATAGGGAGTGAAAGGAACGGTATCCTTCTCCACGCTCTTCACATCGAGACCATCGGGGTTGTTCTGACCCACATGATGCAGGGCCCAGATATGCAGGCCAACGATGCCGGCAATCATGAAGGGCAGCAGGTAATGCAGGGCAAAGAAGCGGTTCAGCGTGGGGTCACCCACGGCATACCCACCCCACAGCCACTCCACAACCACTGTTCCCACCACCGGAACGGCGGAGAACAGGTTGGTGATCACGGTCGCACCCCAGAAGGACATCTGGCCCCAGGGAAGCACATAGCCCATGAATGCGGTGGCCATCATCAGCAGGTAGATGATGACGCCGAGGATCCACAGCACCTCACGCGGGGCCTTGTAGGACCCGTAATAGAGGCCGCGGAACATGTGGATATACACCGCGATGAAGAACATCGAGGCGCCATTGGCGTGGATGTATCGCAGCAGCCAGCCATAGCTCACATCACGCATGATGTGCTCGACGCGCGCGAACGCGATCGGCGCATAAGGCGCATAATGCATGGCCAGCACGATGCCCGATACGATCTGGCACACGAGCATGAAGCTGAGAATGGCGCCAAACGTCCACAGGTAGTTAAGATTCTTCGGCACCGGATAAGCGATGGCCGAAGAATGAATCAACCCCACAATCGGCAAGCGGCTCTCGAACCACTGCGCGACCTTGCCCTTGGGCTGGTAGGTTGAGTGTCCTTCCATGGGTCCAACCTTTATTGATGAGGCGACGCAGGCGCGTCAGCCGATCACGATCGAAGTGTCGGTGACGAAATTGTAGGGGGGCAGCTCCAGATTGAGCGGTGCGGGTCCCTGGCGAATGCGCCCCGAAGTGTCATAAACAGAACCATGGCAGGGGCAGAACCAGCCATTGTAAGCGCCCTGATGCCCCAGCGGCACGCAACCCAGATGGGTGCAGATGCCGATGACGACGAGCCATTCATCCTTGCCGGGCTTCACGCGATCCGCATCTTTCTGCGGGTCGATCAGCGTGGCCACGTCAACATTCTGTGCGGCTTCGATTTCCTTCGCCGTGCGATGGAAAACGAAAACCGGCTTGCTGCGCCACATCACTGTGATCATCTGGCCTTCGGCAACCGGGCTCAGATCCACCTCGGTGGAGGCGAGCGCGAGCACCGAGGCGTCGGGCTGCATCTGCGAGACAAATGGCCAGACCAGCCCGGCCACCCCGACCGCGCCAACGGCGCCCGTCGCGATGTAGAGGAAGTCCCGACGCGTCGTCTGCGGAGTCTGCGAGGTTTGCGATTCTGCCACGGCGATAGTTCCTGATCTTGTCGTTCGCCCTAAAGCGCGCCCGAAGCGAATTTCGAATACGAATGCTTCGAAGAGGCCAAACAGGCGCGAATGTGACGTCTCGATGAAGCCCCAAGCCGCCACCTTCGAGGGCCTCTAATTGCACCCTCTCTCTATCTTGTCCAGATCAGGGCAATGCCCGAGGTCGTGATTTCGCCTACAGACTTTGGATTATACACGCCCTCGCGGTACCTTTCTGCCGGAGTCATCCATGCATCTCGCCCTCTATTGCCCTGATATCGCCCAGAATGCGGGCACCTGCCTGCGCACCGGTGCATGCCTTGGTATTCCAGTGCATATCATTGAGCCTGCGGGCTTTCCTGTCGGCAATGCAGGCTTCCGGAGAGCCGGCATGGATTATCTGGATGCGGTGGAATGGCGCAGGCACGACAGTTTTACCGATTTTGAGGCTTTCAGGCGTTCTGAGGGGCGTCGTCTGGTGCTTTTCACCACGTCCGGCGCTCTGCCCTATACGGAATTCCGGTTCCATGCCGACGATATTCTGCTTTTCGGGCGGGAATCGGCTGGTGTGCCAGCTCAGGTGCATGAACTGGCTGATGCCCGCCTCACCATTCCCATGCGGCCGGGCATGCGCTCCATGAATGTGGCCGTGAGTGCCGCCATGGCGCTGGGGGAGGCATTGCGCCAGACCGGTACCTTTCCCCAGACAGCATGAACAACGCCCCGGAATTTGCCTTTCTGCGCCCGCCGCGACACAACAAAGGCAATAGATGCGCCTCTCCGACTCCAGGATGACCATGACCCTCCCCGCGCCCGCAGCCGATCCCGTCCTTGAGGCCCGCAAGGGGCAGGCCCGCGCATGGTTCGAGGATCTTCAGGGGCAGATCATCGCGGCCTTCGAGACGCTGGAGCAGGAGGCATCGCCGGATCTGTATTCCGGGGAGCCCGCGCGCTTCGTGCGCACGCCATGGCAGCGGGGAGACCACACGGGCATTCCCGGTGGCGGTGGCACCATGGCGCTGATGCGTGGGCGACTGTTCGAAAAGGTTGGGGTGCACACCTCCACCGTATTCGGCGAGTTCGCACCCGAATTCCGGGGCCAGATTCCCGGCGCGAATGAAGACCCGCGCTTCTGGGCCTCCGGCATTTCGCTCATCGCTCACATGGCGAATCCGCATGTGCCAGCCGTGCACATGAACACGCGCTTCGTGGTCACCAGCAAGGCGTGGTTTGGCGGGGGAGCAGACCTCACTCCCGTTCTGGCCGCCCGTCGCACACAGGAAGACCCCGACACCATCGCCTTCCATGAGGCGATGCGCACGCCTTGCAAGGCTCACAAGGTGGCGGATTATGAGCGCTACAAGAGTTGGTGCGACGAGTATTTCTTTTTGAAACACCGCAACGAGATGCGTGGCATCGGCGGCATTTTCTACGATTATCTCGACAGCGCCCGCGAACAGAAGGGCACATGGGTGGAGGATTTTGCCTTCACCCGCGATGTCGGCCTCGCCTTTCTGGATATCTATCCCCGCCTTGTGCGCGCCAATATGAGTACGCCCTGGACTGAGGCAGAGCGGGAAGAACAGCTCATCCGGCGTGGCCGCTATGTGGAGTTCAACCTGCTCTATGATCGCGGCACGGTGTTCGGCCTGAAGACCGGCGGCAATGTGGATTCGATCCTCTCCTCCATGCCACCTGTGGTCAAATGGCCCTGAAGGCATCTTCTGTGATGCGGACGTCACGAAGGACAGGTAGGATGCGCACTGATCCAAACGGGGCGCTCTGCCCCACCGGGAGTGATCAGAATGGCATTCGAACCGGGTGAAATCGTCCAGCTCAAGTCCGGCAGCCCTGCCCTGACCGTCATCGAGACGGCCGGCACTGACGTGACCGTGATCTGGTATGCCGACGAGGTGCCGGAATTCCGCACCCATACCATTCCCGCCGTTGCTCTCGAAGTGCTCGAGCTCATCGAATTTGATGAAGACGAAGACGGTTCTGACGACGAAGACAGCGATGAAGACGAGGACTGATCCTCGCTATCATTCCTGAAGGAATGTGCGGGTGCGCGGCATGTGTGATGGGGCGGCTTTCGCTCTTCCACATACCGGCGCACCCGTTTTGGTTTATGAAACCCGTGCTGCTGCTCCAAGCCCTGTGGGCGGCGGAGAGCCCTGCCGGGCACGAATATCCCTGCCGCAGTTCACCCCTGCCCGGGAAGAAGCGTGTCAATGAACCGCTTGTCTGACTTTCGACCCGTGATATCGATGAGAATGCCGGTGAAGGCGGTGAAAAAAAGGGGAAAAAAGCCTTATCGTTCAAGGTGCCCGACAGTCCCGATCGCCTCATCCACGATCTGCGTGATCTGTTCCGACACATCCGGAAAATCCGCCTTGATCCATACGGCTTCAGCACGGCGCAGCGCCGCTCCCAGTGCCGGACCAGGCTTGAGGCCGCGCGCGATCAGATCCCGCGATGTCACCGGCAGGCGCGGGCGTTGCCAGCTCCCGGACTGCCGGATCAACGCGCACAGGGCCTGCTGCCGGGCAGGTATGGTGGTGGTGCGCGCACCTTCCAGAAGCGCCCGGTCACGGACAGTCTCCGGCCCCAGCCGATAGAGCAGCGCCCGCCCATCAGCGGCATCGAGACCTACCGGAAGGGCACCAGCCATGGCCTCCAGCCGTCGGGTCTCGTCATTGGAGAGGCGCAGACGCGCGCGTAGGCGCGGAACATCATCCGGTACACGCAGGGCCAGCGCCGCCAGATGGCGCATCGCATCGCCCGGCATGCCCCATTCCTGTTCCAGAGCCACCAAACGTCCGAACAAAGGCACATCAGCGATGCCCGCCAGCAGGGGCTGAAGCAGGCCACTGTCGCTCATCACCTCAAGAGTGGGCGTAGCTCCGCGCGCCAGCAGCAGTTTGCGCATCTCCGCCCCCACACGCTCGCGCGATAACGGGGCAAGGCCCGCCCGCTGGCGTTCGCAGGCTCGCAGTGCGGTGGGGTCCATGTCCCCCGCGCCATAGCCGGCATGGAAGCGGAACAGCCGCAGAATACGCAGATAATCCTCACGGATTCGGGTATCCGCATCACCAATGAAGCGCACCCGCCGGGCGTCAATGTCCGCTAGCCCGCCGATCAGATCAATAACAGCGCCATCGCGGGTCGCATACAGGGCATTGATGGTGAAGTCGCGCCGCGCCGCATCCCGCGCCCAGTCGCGCCCAAAGGTCACCACCGCATGGCGTCCATCGGTCTGCGTATCCTCACGCAGCGTGGTCACTTCATAAGGGGTGTGTTGCGCCACCACCGTTATGGTGCCGTGGTCAATCCCGGTCGGCACTGCCTTCAGTCCCGCCGCCCGCGCCCTGCGCACCACCTCCTGCGGCAGGGCCGTGGTGGCGATATCGACATCGCCAACAGCCACACCCATCAGCGCATTACGCACGGCTCCTCCCACCACACGGGCTTCCTCACCCTGTGTGTTCAGAATATCCAGAACGTCTTGCAGTCCGGGACGGGACCAGAATTCGGCCTCCCGCAAATACGGCGCGCTCATTCATACCGGCCCGGTATGAACACGCCATCTCGCATCTCGGCCGGAATATAGCGCGTTCCGGCCGGCGCACCGCGCCCGCCCTCGAACACCACCAGCCCTAGCGCCATCAGGATGATCGCGACAGCTCCCAACGCCGCCAGCACACGCGGCGACCAATGCGCCGGCACCACAGAGCCCTTCGTGGCCAGAAGCAATGCGCCATACAGCACGAAGGGCGTGAGAAACAACGCCAACTCAATCAGGATTGTGCGCGCCATCAGGCATAGATCCGTTCGTAAAGATTGCGGAGCATGCCTGCGGTCGCCCCCCAGATGAAGCGCTCCTCATAAGGCATGGCATAGAACTGGCGCAGCGTGCCCTTCCACTCGCGAGACTGGCGCTGATGATTGGCCGGGCTCATCAGGAAATGCAGCGGCACCTCGAAAATCTCGTCCACTTCCCCCGGATTGGGGGTCAGCGTGCAGGCCGGATTCACCAGCCCCACCACCGGCACGATCCAGAAACCGGTGCCGGAAAGATACCCTTCCATATAGCCCAGCGGGTGAATGAAACGCGCATCAAGCCCCACTTCCTCGCGGGCTTCACGCAAGGCGGCGTCCTGTTCGTCGCGGTCTTCCGGGTCCATGCGGCCACCGGGGAAGGAGATCTGCCCGGCATGGTTGTTGAGCTGGGCAGACCGCAGGGTCAGCAGAACGGTCGGCTCCGGCCGCGCCATGATGGGCACCAGAACAGCCGCGCGCCGCGGCTCCTGCACCGGGCCGCGCTCACCGGGCACGGGGGAAATGGCATGGTCTCCCTTCAGCTCGGCATAAGCCTGCGCGGAATAGGGCGGCGGTGGTTCCGGCAACAGGCGCCCGCGGGCCCGTTCCAGAAAATCCGCCAACGCGGAGCCGGCCGGGGCCTGCCACCAGGGGGCGGGCGTATCGGCAGCAGGCGCACTGGAAAAGGGTACGGTCATGGTGTGTCCTGAGCGGCAGTGAGCCTGTCCAGCTCCGCCGCCCGCATGATGGGAAAGAAGACACCGCCGGATGAGACCCCGAACATCGCCCCCTCCGCACCCTCCTGCACCTCGGTGACAGCAATCATATCCATGAAGGTGGTGCGGTTCAGGCGCGCTTCAAGGCCGGGGCGTACCTCCACATAGGGCGTGAATGCGCCAGGCACCGCGCCGGCGGCAAAGCGCAGGGGGTGAGATGGCCCACAGCGCACCAGCTCATCCAGATTAGTGCGGAACACCAGCACCGGACCGCCCGGCGCGTCATCCACCACCATATCCACCGCCTGAAAAGGGGCATCATCCACCGTGATGCCGATTTTCTCCGTCGGGGTCTTGAGTACGAAGCGCACCCCTTCGCGCGTCAGAACCGAGGCGAACAGGCGCACCAGAGCAGGCCGGCCGATAGGGCTGCCCATATAATGCCAGCTGCCATCCGCCTTGATCCGCAGGTCGATGTCGCCGCAATCGGGCGGGTTCCATAGATGCACCGGCGCGGGGCCACGCCCGCCTGCCGCTTGCACAGCCGCCATCAGGCTTTCCAGCCGCGCCGGGGCAGAAGATGCTTCAGCATCCTGTACTCCGGTCATCTCACCCGCACCTTGCCACAGCGGACATTCACCATGAATCAGTTCCCTGGCCCAAAGGCCGTGCTCGCCTCTCCATGAAAGAGGATTCGAGGCATTTACCCGCTATCGTATGCGCTCTTGCCGGGTGAGGCGACCCCGGCCCGCCCCTCTTTCGCGTGACAAAACAGGCGAGAAGGCAGATGAGGCGTGATATTGCCGCTTTTGGCAGCGAGCCTGCCGCAATGCGGCATATGCTGCGCAGGAATGATGGAGATGGCTTGATGGCGGCTGCCGGCGAAATACTGGATCTGGACCAGACGATCATTCGCAATGCCGAGGCTGCCGCAAGCCATGTGCGCGCCGCGCGTGATGCTATTGGCGAAATCATCTTCGGGCAGGAGACGGTGGTCGAACAGGTGCTCGTCACTCTGCTCTCCGGCGGCCATGCGCTGCTGGTGGGCGTGCCGGGACTGGCCAAGACCAAGCTGGTGGAAACACTTGGCGTCGTGCTGGGGCTCGACAGCCGCCGCGTGCAGTTCACGCCAGATCTGATGCCGTCCGATATTCTGGGCGCGGAAGTGCTGGAAGAAGGCGCAGACGGAAAGCGCCATTTCCGCTTCATTCAGGGGCCTATCTTCACCCGCCTGCTAATGGCGGACGAGATCAACCGCGCCTCGCCCCGCACCCAGTCTGCCCTGTTGCAGGCCATGCAGGAGTATCATGTGACCGTGGCCGGCGCGCGCCATGATCTGCCCCGCCCCTTCCATGTGCTCGCCACCCAGAACCCGCTGGAGCAGGAAGGCACCTACCCCCTGCCCGAGGCCCAGCTCGACCGCTTCCTGATGCAGGTGGATGTCGATTACCCGGACCGCGAGGCCGAACGCCGCATCCTGTTCGAGACCACCGGCGCTGCCGAAAAGCCCCCTCGCGCGGCCATGAATGTGGATGAACTGGCGCAGGCCCAGAGGCTGGTGCGCAGCCTGCCGGTGGGAGAATCGGTGGTGGAAGGCATTCTCAATCTGGTGCGTGCCGCCCGCCCCGGTGATGAAACGCCGGAGCAGAAGCTGATCGCATGGGGCCCCGGCCCCCGCGCCAGTCAGGCCCTGATGCTGGCGGTGCGCGCCCGCGCCCTTCTGGATGGCCGCTTTGCGCCCTCTCTGGATGATGTGGTGGCGCTGGCAGAGCCGGTTCTCAAACACCGCATGGCGCTGACCTTCACCGCGCGGGCAGAGGGCGAGGATGCGAAAAGCATCATCCGCCGTCTTGCCGGACGGCTCGGCTGAGGGCGGGTCAAGAGCCGGTGGCGAACCCCTCCCCCAAAACTGAAGGCGCGGAAAAGTCTGGCCTCCACGGGCCGGAGCAGACCATGCGCACCCTCGCCCAGCGGGCCGAGCATCTGGCCGCCGCCATGCCGCGCCTGATAATGGAGGCCGGCCGCATCGCCGCCAGTGTGCAGCATGGCCTGCATGGCCGTCGGCGGGCGGGCAGCGGCGAGACCTTCTGGCAGTATCGCCAGTTCATGGATGGCGAACCCGCGAACCGTGTGGACTGGCGCCGCTCGGCGCGGGATGACCAGCTTTATGTGCGCGAACGCGAATGGGAAGCCGCCCATACGGTCTGGATCTGGCCAGACCTCTCTCCCTCCATGGATTATGCATCACGCGGGCATACCCCCAAGGCCGAGCGCGGGCTGGTGCTGGCTTTCGCGCTGGCAGAACTGATGGTTCAGGCCGGCGAGCGCGTGGGTATGCCGGGGCTGATGCCCCCCACCGCCAGCCGACGCATCATCGAACGCATGGCGCAGGCCGTGCTTCTGGCGGCCCGTAGCAGTTCCGCTCCTGAAAGCCTGCCCCCCGGCTTCTCTCCCGGCCCCCGCGCGGAAGTGGTTTTACTGAGCGACTTCTGGAGCCCGGCGGAAGAAACCGCAGCACGCATCGCGGCACTTGCGGCTTCCGGCGCACGCGGCCATCTGGTGCAGGTGGTGGACCCTTCGGAGGAAACCTTCCCCTTTTCCGGCCGTGTCGAATTTCATGAACCGGAAAGCGGCGGGGAGATCATCGCCGGGCGGGCCGAAAGCTGGCGCACCGCCTATGCGGCCAAACTGGCCGAGCACCGCGACCATCTGCTCCGCGCGGCCCAGCGTACCGGCTGGACATTCCAGATCCACCGCACGGATAGGCCCGCGAGCGAACTGCTGCTGGCCCTTCATGCCCGCATGGGGCAAGGGGGCGCGGGAGCGGGCCAGAAGGAAAGAGGCGCATGACGCAGCATCGTTCTCTTTCCCGTCCGGTTTCGCAGGGCGCATGTCTCCGCGTGATGCAATCAGAGACATGTTCGGCCTCTTGGCTTGGTCGCGTTGGCGATACGCAAACCAGCACCCGCTTGGCCCCAAAATGCTCTAGCCCCGCAACACGGCCTGCCCCCTCCAGCCCGGCCGGAGTATTTGCCTGATGTTCGGCCTGCCCCTCGCCTTTTCCGCACCACTGCTTCTGGGCGCGCTTCTGGCGCTGCCGTTGCTGTGGGTGCTGCTGCGCGTGGTGCCGCCCCGGCCGCGCAGGATCAGCTTTCCGCCCACCCGCCTGCTGTTCGACATCGCCCCGCGTGAGGAAACAAGCGCCCGTTCGCCCTGGTGGCTCACGGCCCTGCGCATGCTGCTGGCGGCGCTGCTCATTCTGGCGGCCGCCGGCCCCATCTGGAACCCGCCCGCCAGCACACCCACGGCCACCGGCCCTCTGGCGCTGGTGATTGATCAGGGCTGGCCCTCCGCCGGGCACTGGTCTGCCCGCATCAGCGCCGCCAATGTGCTGATTGATGAAGCAGACAATGCCGGACGCGGCATCGCCCTGCTGCCCACCGGCGATGTGCCGCGCGAGAACACGCTTCTCACCCCTGCCGCCGCGCGCGACAGGCTGCGTTCACTTACCCCCCTGCCCTATGCTCCGCCCCGGCAGGAGGCGCTGGCCCGTGCGGGTGCGCTGCTGGAGAGCCATCCGGAAGCCAGCCTCATCTTCATCTCTGATGGAGTGGATGCGGGCGCGGATGCCGATCTCACCACCGCCCTTGCCCCGCTGAAGCATGAGCGGGCACTGGTCATCAGCGGCGGCCTTCCCCAGCCCCTCGCCCTTGAAGGTCCGCGCAATGATGCGGAAGCCCTCATCGTGAAGGTTCTGCGCCCGCAGGCTGGGGCGGCACGCACCGGCATTGTGGAAGCGAGGGATACGCGCGGCCTTGCGCTGGGCACCGCGACCTTCGCCATCCCCGAAGGCGCACGCGAAGGTGAGGCCCGCTTTACCCAGCCCGTGGAAATCCGCAACGAGATCACGCGGCTGGAAATTGCCGGCGAGCATTCTGCCGGTGCGGTTCAGTTGCTGGATAAAAGCTGGCGGAGGCGCACTGTCGGCGTCATCTCCGGCACCAGCACGGATCGCGGCCAGCCCCTGCTTGCCCCCACCTATTACATCACCCGCGCCCTCGCCCCCTTTGCGGATCTGCGGGTGGCCGAGACCGGCTCGGCGACAGACAACATCAACCGCTTCCTCGACCAGAACCTGCCTGTTCTCATCCTCACCGATGTCGGCACCATCCCCGAGGCCACCCGTGCGCGGTTGACCCGCTTCGTAGAGAATGGCGGCGTGCTGGTGCGCTTTTCCGGCGCGCGTCTCGCTAATACACGTGATGACCTGCTGCCTGTGCGCCTGCGCCATGGCGGGCGCGTGCTGGGCGGCTCCCTCTCCTGGGAAACACCGCAGAAGCTGGGAAGCCTGACCCCGGAAGGCCCCTTCCGTGACCTCTCCACCCCGGATGATGTGACCGTAAACCGGCAGGTGCTGGCCGAGCCGGATGCAGCCCTGCGCGAGCGCACATGGGCGACACTGGGCGATGGCACACCGCTGGTTACCGGCGCGCGCATCGGCAAGGGGGCGCTGGTGCTGTTCCATGTGACGGGTGACACCTCATGGTCCAACCTGCCGCTTTCCGGCACATTTGTTGAGATGCTGCGCCGGGTGATCGCCCTTTCCGATACGCAGACCCCGCCGGAAGAGGCCACCACCGCACAGAGCGGGGCAGCCTCCAGCATGACCACGCCGGTTGCGCCGCCACTTGCGCCTACCCGTGTTCTGGATGGCTTCGGCGCCTTTACCTCACCCGGGCCGATGGCTCGCGCCATTCCCGCAAACTTCCGGGGCCGCGCCAGCGCCATGCACCCGCCCGGCTTCTATGGTCCACCGGAAAACCTGATGGCCGTCAACACGCTCGCCCCCTCTGACACGCTCTCCATGCTCGATTTCTCCGCCTTTGGCGCGAAGGTCGAGCCGGTGCAGGAAGGTACGCCGCAGGATCTGCGCGGGCCGGTGCTGCTGGCCGCCATGCTGCTGCTGCTGCTGGATGCCCTTGCGGTGCTGTGGCTCACGGGCGGTCTTTCCCGGCTGCGCGGACGGCATACGGGTGCGGCAGCCCTGCTGCTGGCTCTGGCGCTGGCTGGCGCGGCGGGCATTGGCGATGCCCGCGCGCAGGTGACACCACCGCCAGCCACCGCAACGACACCCAACTCCGCCACGCCTCTTGAATCTCCTCCTCCTCCCCCTCCGGCCAATCCGCAGGCGGATGCCTTCGCCGTTCAGGCCACCAGCCAGACCCGCTTTGCCTTCGTGAATACGGGTGATGCGGAGGTGGACAACATCTCCCACGCCGGGCTGGATGCACTTGGCGAGTTCCTGCGCCAGCGCACCGCCATTTTGCCCGGCGAAGCCATGGGGGTGGATCTGGAACAGGACGAGCTGGCTTTCTTCCCCCTCATCTACTGGCCCATCCTGTCAGATGCGGGGGTTCCCTCGCCCGAGGCATTGGCGAAGCTGGATGCCTATATGAAGCAGGGCGGCACCGTGATCTTTGATACGCGCGATGCAAATGAGGGGGCCGATGAACCCGGCGCACCGCTCACCCCGGCCCGTGCCCGGTTGCGGGAGATTCTTTCCGGGCTGGATATTCCCGCCCTCAGCCCCGTGCCGGATGAGCATGTGCTGACCAAAGCCTTCTATCTGCTGAACGACTTCCCCGGCCGCTTCATCGGCGGCACCACCTGGGTGGAAGCTCTGCCGATGAGCGAGGAAGAAGCCGAGGATCGGCCCGCCCGTGCGGGCGATGGCGTTTCTCCCATCATCATCACCTCGAATGATCTGGCGGGTGCGTGGGCGACCAGCCCGGAAGGCACGCCACTGCTCCCCCTCACCCCCGGAGAACCGCGCCAGCGCGAAATGGCTTTCCGCGCCGGGGCCAATATGGCGATGTATGTGCTGACGGGTAACTACAAGGCAGACCAGGTGCATGTGCCCGCGCTGCTCGAAAGGCTGGGGCAATGAATTACGGCCTGGCCTTCTCACCTTTCATTCCATGGCCTTTTCTGATCGGTCTGGCTGTCATCGCGGCGCTGCTGGCCGGCCTGCTGCTGGCCGGGCGCACGCGCGGGGCGGGCCTGCGGGCACTGGCCATGGCGGCCGGGCTGCTCGCCCTCTCCAACCCCTCATTCACACAGGAAGAGCGTGAGCCCCTGAGTTCCGTGGTCGCCGTGGTGGTGGATGACAGCCCCAGCCAGACCTTCGGAGACCGGCGGGCGCAGACAGAGACCGCCCGCGCTGCCCTGAATGCCAGCCTCGCCGCCCTGCCCGGTGTGGATGTGCGCACCATCACCGTGGACGGGCGCGGGGCGGATGCCGACGGCACGCAGCTGTTCTCCGCCCTTTCCGCCGGGCTTGCCGATGTTCCGCCGGAGCGGTTCGCCGGTGCGATCATGATTACGGACGGGCGGGTGCATGACGTGCCGGCCCGCGCCAGCGAACTCGGCTTTACCGCCCCGGTCCATGCCCTCATCACCGGGCAGGAGGGGGAGAAGGACCGGCGTATTACGCTGGAGAAGACACCCCGCTTCGGCATTGTGGGGCAGGAGCAGTCCATCACCTTCCGCGTGCTGGACGAAGGCCTGCCTGCTGGTGCGCGCGTGCCGGTGACCGTGCGCCGCGATGGCGAGGTGATCGCCACCCCAACCGTGACCGCGGGGGAAAGCGCGACCATCCAGGTCGAAATCACCCATGCCGGGCAGAATATCGTGGAACTGGAGGTTCCGCCGGTTGAGGGCGAACTGACGCTGGTGAACAACCGCACCGCCCTTTCCATCGATGGCGTGCGCGACAAGCTGAAGGTGCTGCTTGTTTCCGGCGAGCCCACAGCCGGAGAGCGCACATGGCGCAACCTGCTGAAAAGCGATGCGAATGTGGATCTGGTCCACTTCACCATCCTGCGCCCGCCTTCCAAGCAGGATGGCACCCCGATTGACGAACTCTCGCTCATCGCCTTCCCAACCCATGAGCTGTTCGACACGAAGATCAATGATTTCGATCTCATCATCTTCGATCGCTACGCCCAGCAGGGCGTGCTGCCGCAGCTCTATCTCGAAAACATCGTGAACTTTGTGCAGGGCGGCGGAGCGCTGCTGGTGGCGTCCGGCACGGATTATGTGGACATCGGCTCGCTCTACAACACGCCACTGGAAGAGGTGCTGCCCGCCGTGCCCACCGGCAATGTGACGGAAGAGCCCTTTCACGCCCGCCTCTCCAAGGCCGGCACCCGCCATCCGGTGACCCGCGACCTGCCGGGCAGCCAAACCGAGCCCCCCGGCTGGAGCCGCTTCTTCCGGGTCATCGATTCCGATGCCCGCTCCGGCACCACCTTGATGAATGCACCGGGAGACAAGCCGATCCTGATGGTGGATCAGGTGGGTGAAGGCCGGGTGGGGCAGATTCTCTCGGACCATATCTGGCTATGGGCACGCGGCTATGAGGGCGGCGGGCCGCATGTAGACCTGCTGCGCCGCCTCTCCCACTGGCTGATGAAAGAGCCGGATCTGGAAGAAGAGCGCCTGAAACTCACCCTGTCCGGCCGCGAGCTTGTGGTAGAACGCCAGACCATGGGCGACACCGTGCCGGAAGCCGAAGTCACAACCCCGACCGGTGAGACCCGCAAACTCACGCTGAAGGAAGCCAGCCCCGGCCTGTGGCGCGCGACCACACCTGCGGACCTGCCCGGCCTGTGGCGCGTGACCAATGGTGATCTCACGGCGCTGGCCAATATCGGCCCGCTGAACCCGCGTGAATTTGCGGAAGTGACCAGCACGCGGGAAATTATCACTCCGCTCGCCACGGCAACCGGCGGCGGCGTGTGGCGGCTTTCAGAGCGCGGCGGCCAGCCGCCCCGTCTGGTTCAGCTCGCCTCCGGCGACCGGATGGCCGGCAGTGACTGGATGGGCCTTGCCACGCGCGATGTCTCGGTGGTGCGCGGCATCAGCCTTTACCCGGTGTTTACGGGGCTGGCCGGCCTGCTCATCCTGCTGGGTCTGCTCACAGCCGCCTGGGTGCGGGAGGGGCGCTGAGGGGCATCCTGAACCATATGGGCATGACGGAGTTCCATGACGAAGCTCAAAGTGTGACGGGGGCTCATGGCCCCTCACATATCAATGAGCAGATTCAGGGCTGTATGGCCTTGGCGCAGCTCATGCCCGATTGTGAAATTGGGCAGGCCCTCCATGCCAGGCTGGGAAAAGCAGGGGGTACCGACCATGCGCCGGGCCTCGTTCAAGCTGCATCTACGAGCGCTGTGTAGGCGGAGAGTGCTCCGGACAGGAGGCTATCTACGCTGACTGGATGCTCACGCTCACAGCTATCAATATCGAACGTGCCATGAAACCGGCATAGCGCTGCGGAGCGCTGATACGCAGTTCGGCATTCCTGCGAGATCGGAAATTGCATGAAAGGCAATGCCAGCACCCAGCACGGATGCCGGCTCAATCAACCGGTGCGGCAAGCCACGCCAGCACAAGCAGTTGCTGCTGTGCGCAAAGGGCGCGCCGTTCACCCGCTCAGTGGCGGCGGCCGACCATGGTGTAGTCCCCGGACCGAACCCGGTCCACAAGACGGGAGACGAACTGCGCGCTTGGCTCTTCGCCATAGGTGGTCACGAGGCTGCGCAACGCTGTAAAAAGCGCAGCCTGAACAAGGCAGTCTTCTTCCAGACCGTCGCGCACTGCCTCAACCCACGCATCGTTCAGATATGTCAGCGCCGCAAGACGATCATCAGCGGCCATATCGGCGATGTCGGGCAGGTCAATGGCAGGGTTCGACAATGTGGTCACGTTTCAGCCTCCAGACGCGCAACATCGGCACGCAGGGATGAGTAGCACGTTCCTTTATCGCATGGTGGGAGTTCTTACTGAAAGGTTAATGTGGCACGGTCCCGCAGCCCGCATCATCCGATGCGGCCGGTGGCAGGCCCAGCAGGTGCGCCGCCGCGCTCACCATGCGCGCCAACCCATCCGTGGTCGTCAGCCCCGCCACCTCATGGGGATGGAACCAGCCCACCTCCACGGCTTCAGCTCCGGTCTGCGGTTCTCCCTCCAGCCACAGCCCGCCATGAGCGACGACGACGAAATGACCTGTGAGCGCACCTGCACTGTCTTTCAAAATGACATCCAGCACGCCGGCGAGCCCGACGATCTGCGCCCGCACCTGCACTTCCTCATCCAGCTCGCGCAGCGCCGCCTCGGCCACCGTCTCGCCCGGCTCCACCCGCCCGCCGGGCAGGCTCCATAGCCCAGAACCCGGCGCTGCCGCCCGCCGCGCCAGAAGCACCTGCCCACCTCGAAACACCGCCACGCTGGCTGCCAGAACAGGACGGATAGGAATGGTCATGAGTACGAAACCCTTTTGGTGAATGCTCCGAAACACACCGGCTGAATGGAATCGGCAGATGTCTCGCATGGTGTGCAAAAGCCCGGGACAACCGCATCCGCCAGAAATGAACCAGAACTGTTTCATTCGTGGACATGCCAGACAGCACGCTTGTGACAGGTAGCCGGCAGCTTACCTTCGCACCAACAGGGGAGCACGCGATTCGTGACAGCACCACCTGCGAACCAACACCACCGCGCCATTGAGGGCTTTCCCCTGTTCGCGCATCTGCCAGAGACCGTGCCCCTTCTCATGACCGTTCGCCCCCGTTCCCCCGCATCGTCATCGGCGCCCGCGCCCTCCCCGGCCGAGGATGCACCAATCGACCGCGCCCCCCGCCGCAAGGCCAAACCCGCGCGCGCCTGGCAGCGCATGCTTTCCGGCCGGCGGCTCGACCTGCTCGACCCCTCCCCGCTCGACATCGAAATTGAAGACATCGCCCACGGTCTTGCCCGTGTGGCCCGCTGGAACGGCCAGACCCATGGCGACAATATTTTCTCTGTCGCTCAGCACTCCCTGCTGACAGAGCATCTGTGCCGCAGCGAGAATCCGGGAATGGACCGCACTGCTCTGCTCTGCGCCCTGCTGCATGATGCGCCCGAATATGTGATCGGCGACATGATCTCGCCCTTCAAGGCCGTGCTCGGCGATGATTACAAACAGGTTGAAGCCCGGCTTCTCGCCGCCATATCCATCCGGTTCTCGCTGCCCTCCGCATGGCCGAAGGCTCTGGTGAAAAGCATCAAGACAGCTGATCTGGCCTCAGCCCATTTCGAGGCAACGCATCTGGCCGGCTTTTCTGCAGCAGAGGCCCAGCGCTTCTTCGGTCGCGCCCCACATCTCGACCCGGCAGAAGAACAGGATTATCTTGTGCCCTGGACAGCGCAGACGGCCAAGGCGCGCTTTCTGGCCCGCTTCGAGGAACTTCAGCCATGATCTACGTCTGCCCCCTTTCCCGGCTGCATGAAACGGTGGAAGCGACAGGCGCGCGGCACATCATAACCCTCATCAATGGGGAAACGGCCGTGGTGCGGCCGGAATCGGTGGAGCGGGATAACCATCTGTTTCTGGGCTTCAATGATATTGCCGAAGAGATGGACGGCATGGTCGCGCCCGGTGCGAATCATGTGCGGGAACTGTTCGCATTCGTTCAGGCATGGCCGCGCGAAACACCGTTGGTCATCCATTGCTATGCGGGCATCTCCCGCTCTACCGCTGCCGCCTATGCCAGTCTCTGCACGCTGATGCCGCAGGCGAACGAATTGGAGTTGGCCCTGCGCCTGCGACAGCTTTCCCCCAGCGCCACACCAAACCCGCGCATCATCGCACTGGCAGACAGGGCACTTGGACGAGAGGGACGGATGATTTCGGCCATCCAGTCCATCGGTCGCGGTGCTGATGCGTTTGAAGGCACTCCCTTCGCCCTGCCTTTGAACTGAGCACCAGAGCGAACGGGCGCCTGTCGCATCACAGATGCGATGCGCTATAAGGGCGGGCCGGAGCAAGCATGACCGAGGTTCTATTCTATCATCTGGAACGCCGCCCGCTGGAGGTGGTGTTGCCGACCCTGCTGGAGAAATCACTCGAGCGGGGATGGCGGTGCGTGGTGCAGTGCGCCTCGGCTGAGCGTCGCGATGCGCTGGATTCGCATCTGTGGACCTATAACGAGGCCTCATTCCTACCCCATGGCACGGAAAGCCAGCCCCAGCCGGAGCGTCAGCCGGTTCTGCTGGCGACATCCGAGATGAACCCCAATGGTGCACAGATCCGCTTCCTGCTGGATGGCGTGCCGCTTGCGGACGCGGGGTCCTATATCCGGGTCGTGCATCTGTTTGACGGACATGATGAGGAACAGGTGACCGCTGCCCGCGAGCGATGGCGCGAAGCCAAGGCGCAGGGCCACGACATGACCTATTGGCAGCAGGACGAGAACGGGCGCTGGGTGCGCAAGGCCTGAGGGCGCTTCTGCCGAACACCTGCAGTGACGGTGCAGATCCTCGGCCTTCTACAACTCCGCGAGAGAGACTCGAAAAGAGGCCAGAGCCCCAGACAGCGCTTTTATCCAGCGCCCATGTTCCGGTGGCTCCGCAGTGTCGGAGCGGGAACTGTAGGATGGGCTTCAAACCCGGCCTTCTAAACCCGTCCACGGAGAAATTTCAGCGGGCTGAAGATGAACAGCAGGCCTGCTCGCAGCGTGGGGGGCCTCCCCGCCCGCAACGGCTGCGGCACCTCCATCAAATGGCGGGAGGATCAGCGCATAACCTGCTTCAAAAACGCTGACGCATTCTGGAGCACAGCAGGCACGTATCACACAAAGAAACCTAAGGGATTTCAACTCCCTCCATGTTTCAATGAAACACGAGTCCATGCCTAGAGAATTTCCCCATTTCTAGAATGAGAGAAGTACTCCAGCCTTTTTCGGCCGCGTCATTTCCTTCACATGGCATGCAATGCAATTCACTTAGCATCCCTCTAAACACAAGCGCGACACGAAGGAATTTCCTTCATGCCGCGCTCTATCTTCTCCAAAACATCTCACTTTAGCCCTGACATGCTGAATCCTGAGAACCGGCATCGGGCATGTAGCAGGTCGCCTCAGTCCACCACGCGCCAGTGCAGCGGGAAGCCGGGGTCGAACACGGTCAATGCGCCTTCCGGGGTCGCGAGCTTGGCGGGATACTCAACCGGAGCCCCCTTCTCCAGGGTCACCCGCGCCTCATTGGGCGGCAGGCGATAGAAGGCCGGACCGTTGAGAGACATGAACGCCTCCAGCTTGTCCAGCGCACCATCCTGATCAAACACCTCGGTTACGGCCGAAAGGGCATTGGTCGCGCTGAAGCAACCCGCGCAACCGCAGGCGCTTTCCTTGGCAGGATCCAGATGGGGGGCGCTGTCGGAACCGAAGAAGAAGCGCGCCTCTCCAGAGGTCGCGGCCCCGCGCACGGCCACCCGGTGCTCCTCGCGCTTGGCCACCGGCAGGCAATAATAATGCGGGCGGATGCCACCAGCCAGAATGTGGTTCCGGTTGATGATGAGATGCTGAACGGTGATGGTCGCGCCCAGATTCTCATTTCCGGCGCGCACATAATCCACCGCATCGTGGGTGGTGATGTGCTCCATGATGACGCGCAGTTCCGGCAGATCACGCCGCAGCGGGTCCAGAATCCGATCGATGAACACCGCCTCGCGGTCAAAGATATCCACGTCCTTGTCCGTCACCTCGCCATGCACGCAGAGAGGCAAACCAATCTCGGCCATGGCTTCCAGCACCTTGCGCACCTTCGCAAAGTCTCGCACCCCGGAGGCGGAATTGGTCGTGGCCCCGGCCGGGTACAGTTTAACCGCCGTGATGATGCCGCTCTCGGCCGCGGCCCGCAGATCGGCCGGTTCTGTCTCCTCCGTGAGATAGAGAGTCATCAGCGGCGTGAACGAAGAGCCCTCGGGAAGGGCCTCCCGGATGCGCTGGGCATAAGCCGACGCTTCAGCGCCCCGCACCACCGGGGGCACGAGGTTCGGCATGATGATGCCGCGCGCAAAGTGACGGGCGGTTTCCCCGGCCACTGCCTTCAGCATGTTGCCATCGCGAAAATGCAGATGCCAGTCATCCGGGCGGCGAATGGTGATGGTGGGGGCAGTGGCGGCCATCGGTCTATCCTCGCATTCGGTGCGGGCCGACAGAGCCATGCCCGCGCGCCCTGCTCTTACGCGATGAAACGGGCATCCGACAACATGAAGCGTATGCGACACCTCCAAAAGCCGGGCTCTGCTGCCAGCAATGTGAGCAACGGTCAGGGTTTGATTCACTTCCCATGGGCCGCTGTCGATGTTAGTGTTATTAAAATGCCAACTTCTTTTCCGGGATGAGCCTGATGGCTATCGGTCGTTTCTCACTTTTTGCGGCGCTGGCTGTGAGTGCTTTTCTCTTGGCCGCATTGTATCCACACGCGAGCTTCTCAACGGTTGCAGGCACGCTTGTCGCCTTCAGCGCCGCGAGCACGCTGCTCTTCTTCTCTTTCGGCATCATTGCGGCCATCATGGGCTTCGATCGTGGGCCCCGCCGTCAGCTGGAGCAGGCGCAGCCGACCTTCCGTGAGCTGGGTGACCAGTTTACGCACTGAAGACATGATGCATTCTGGTTAGGCAGCACCGGACCAGAATGGCGCTCAGGTGCGGCGGCAGAGATAAGCGGGCCAGTTTTTCTTCTCGAAGAATGGACGCAGTTCGATCTGCGAGTAGATTCGCCACAGATTGTCGTTCGGCCCCGGGCAAAAACGCATCATCGCCCCGGTCGGGTTGCCCCGCCAGCCAACGGGCGGATGAATCTCCAGCGTAATGCGGCCCGTCGTGAAAGCGATTTCGCGTCCCCACCACAGGGGCGGAAGCGTGGCCTGAAGATAGTTGCGGATCGCGAAATGTGGATCCGTGGGGATATATTTCAGATAGGGCGGCAAGGTCCGCTGATCTGGCAGTTCATTCATATCCCTCAGCTCAATCTGGGCCCGCGCATCACCGCCCGGCAGCGCCAGACCAAGGGCACAGCCCAACCCCAGCACCACCCAGTTGCGGGTCCGCATGGCAGTGCGCCCCAGACAACCCCTTGCGGCGAAAGATGGACCGTGCTTGATGGACCGTGATGCGTCGTGATGGCATGCGCCATCATCTTGCACCCCGGAGGCTGGCGATGAAGCAAATTCCCTCTGCGCGCCCGGCTTCCAATTGTCCAATGTCACGCCCCTTTCATGTGCTGAGAGCACCTTCGGCGCTCAATCATGCCACGCTGCTGAATTACCGAACAGCATGAAGCGCAAACTCCACATCGTATCCAGCCTGTTCTTTACCCACTGGACCTTCATTGCCGCAATGGTTGTGCGCGGCATAGAACTGGTGGGCAAGCTTGGGCTTTATATGCTCACCGCCCGTATTCTGGGTGTGTTTGAGGCCGGCCTGTTTTTCCTCTGCAACACCTGGGTCAGCCTTGGAGCAACGGTGGCACGCGCCGGCTTCGAAAAGGCGGTGATGCGCCATATCGCGGCTGAACTCGCGGTCGGAAATGGACCAGAGGCACGGCGCGCCCTGATGATCGGCACACTCTGGACCCTTATCGGCGGTGTGGCGGTAAGCGCGCTGACCCTGCTGTTCGCGGGACCTCTGGCCGACCATGTCTTTTCCGAGCATGAACTGGTGCGGCCGCTGATGATCGCGGCGGCATCCATTCTGCCCCAGACCATGTGCATCTTCTCCGCCCACGCCCTTACCGGCTTTGGGCGCGGTGTTGCCGGCCAGTTTGTGCAGAATGGGGTCTGGCCCGTACTGACCCTCGGCGCGCTTGCGATCGGCATCCACTCGCTGGATGGCATTCTCTATGCCTTCGCCTTTGCCAATCTGGCGGGCGCCGTATTGGGGCTGGTGCTTTTGCTACGCGAGCGCCGGCGCTTCAAGCTGGTTTCGACACATCCGGAAAAGACAGAGAATCTGCCCGCCCTGTGGCGCACGGCCTGGCCGCTCGCAATCGTGGAGATGGTGCAGTCGGCGCTCAACTCCATTCCGGTTCTTGTTCTGGCTGCCTTTGCGACTGCAGAAGTTGTGGGCGCTTTTTCCGTAGCAAACCGCATCACCGTGCTGATCTGGGTGGTCATCATCGCCATCTCCACCATCGCCGCGCCCTCCTTCGCCGCCGCCCATCGACGTGGTGACTGGGATGACCTGCGCGCGCATAACCGTAAGGCCCGCATGGCTATTGCCCTGTTTGGCGTGCCTGCCGTGGTGGTGATGATGCTGGTGCCGGAATGGCTGCTGCACCTCATCGGCCCCGGCTTCGAGATCGCGGCCGGTGCACTTATCATCATGAGCGTGGGCCAGATGATCAACTGCCTGCTGCCGAGTCAGGATGTGATGCTGGCCATGACCGGAAAGGGCGGCATTCTGCGCTGGCTCAATGCTGCACAGCTCGCAAGCTGCTGCATTCTGTGTGCGGTGCTGATTCCAGCGTATGGAATGGCCGGAGCGGCGCTCGCGACGGCCATATTCATCGCGCAGGGGGCCATAGGCACCACCGTTGCCGTTATCCGCCTGATGCCGCGCGCCTATTAAGCCTTTTGAAAAGCGCGCTATAATTAACGCTGGGGTAATGCAAACACGGGACATTAACCGCGCCGCGCGCTTCATGGCTGTTTCGCGGGAGCATCTGCGCTCCGTTGCCGAAACTGCCATGGCGTGACGCGGGCCTGAACATGATATCGCCGCCAGCCCTGAACCGGATCGGTGCAGGCGGCACGATCGAAAATATGCCCGAAACCCGGGCCGGGGGTACGGATGCCGAACATGGCTGTCCAGGTGAACGAGACGTCTCAGGCTGCACCACCCCTTCTGGAGGCGCCGCCCAGCTTTACCCTGCGCGATTTTCTGATCTTCACCTTCTTCCATATCCGCATCGTATTGCTTGCGGCGATGGTGCCGGTCGTCATCGGCATTCTGGCCTCACTGACGGTGAAGACCGAATACACCGCCAGCTCCATGCTGCTGGTGATCGTGAGCCGGGAGACCTCCACCGCCCAGGATGTGACGGACAGCGGCCCTTCCGTGCTTTCCGTCGAAGGCCTGAAGCAGGTTGAGTCTGAAGTACAGATGCTGGAAAGCGCTGACGTGCTGCGCGCCACCATCGAGCAAATCGGGGCAGACCGGCTGTTCCCTCCGGGGCCGCTCTCCACCATCACCAATCTGTTCCGGTCTCATGATGACATCATGGACCGGGATATCGAGCGCTTCCGCCGTCAGTTGAGGGCGGGCGTTCTGGCGGATTCGAGCGTGCTTGAGGTGAGCTACTCGAACCCGGACCGCGAGATTGCGGTGAAAACCACAAATGCGCTGGTGCAGAACTATCTCTCCATGCGCCGACGGGTGTTTGAAAACCCGACCTCGCAGATTCTGGATCTTGAGGTCGGGCGGTTCCAGCGTGATCTGGGCCAGGTGGACAAGGACATCGAGGCGCTCAAGAACAAGATCGGCGTGATCGATTTCCAGCAGGACGCTATTCTCGCCGCGAACCAGATGGACAGCATTGTCCAGCGCATGCGGCAGGTGGAAGAGCGCGAGGCGGCATTGGCAGCCCAGCTTCTGGAGGCCGAGCGCCAGCTCAAGGCCATGCCGCAGTCTTTGTTCGATTTCTCCGAAAAGACCGATGCGCTGAGCGGGGATGAGACCGGCAATCTGCTCACCCAGCTTCTGCTGGAGCGCGACAGGATGGCTGCGCAATATGCGCCCGACAGCGTGCTGATCCGTGAGAATGAAAAGAAGATCGCGACCATCCGCCAGAGGATCAAGGAACGCGGGACGACCCCCTATTATACGGACCGGGCCTCTCGCAACCCTTCCCTTGATTACACTGAGAATCTCATCCTGAACCTGCGGGTGGAGAAGGACTCGATCGCGGATCAGAAGCGCGAACTTCTGGCCCAGAAGACCATCGCCGCCGAACGGCTGGATGTTCTGCGGCAGGCTGAAACCGGCCTGATCGAACTGCAACGCGCCCGCGAGACCCTGAGCGAAGGCTATCGCGAATATCTGCGGCGCGCTGTTGCCGCCAAGATTGAGGAAACCGCTGCCCGCACGCGTGAATCCAACGTACGTCTGGTGCAGGAAGCCGGTTCCGATGTCACCAAGCGCTCGCTCGCCCTGCCGCTGCTGATCGCCGGCCTGTTCGGAGGGCTGCTGTTTGGCGCGGCTGCGGGCACTATCGCCTCCGTGCTGCGCTCGATCTTCATCGTGCCCCGCGAGGCCGAGCGGCTGCTGGATCTGCCAGACCTGACCACGCTGGATGCGGGTGCAGAAACCTCCCTCAGCCCGCAGGTGGAACAGACGATTGGCAGTTGCGCGACCCTGCTGCTGGATACACGGGTGGATGACAAGCCGCTGCGCGTGGTCCACTTCCTCGCCGCTGAACCTGATGACACCCTGACCTGGTTTATCCACCGGCTGGCGGAAGAGTTCGCCGTGCAGCGCAAGATGCGGACGCTGGTGGTGGATCTGTGCTCGCCGAGCCCCTACCCCATCAATACCGGCAATGTTGAGGTCAAGGGCGGCTTCGCAATAACCCCCACCCCGGTCGATCTGCTGTGGTCGGCGGCGGATATCGAGACCTCGCCCCTGCTGAGCGTACGCCTGCCGGTGGTTGAGGGTGAAGAGATGATCGAAACTCTGAAAACCGAGTTCGATATCATCATCATCTGCTCGATGATGCATGGATCTTCCATCGTTACCCGCCGGCTGTGCCAGCTCGCGGATGGCAATGTGATTTCGGTACATGCCGAGCGCACGCGAAAGATGGCGGCGGTAAACCTGCGCGATACCGTGGTGGAAAGCGGAGGCACATTGCTCGGCCTCTCCTTCTTCGGGCGGCAATATTATCTGCCACAGTGGCTCTACAAATTCACCTGAGCCAAGCCCGCTTGAGCCCAAAATGAAGGCCGCCCACTGGGGCGGCCTTTTCGTATGCGCGGCTTTATGACCTATCCGCTCGAAGAGGCTTTTGGGGATGACCTCTCGGAACGGTGTCTAGAGCATGCCCAAGTAGCGCTTGCATATCCAAGTTTTTATGTTTCCATTCTGCAATGAACAGAGCGGATCACTATACACAAAGCCGATATTGCATTTCAGAACCGTCCAGGATCCTGTAAATACAAGGATCGAGCAAACTCGAACGCCCTCGTAAACACGCCTGCCCACATACGACCTGGCAACACATCTTGGAAAACGATCATGGATGACCTGCATTACAGGGAATACAAGATTCTTCTGCGTCCTGAGAAGTTTTTCGCCTCCACACAGTTCGAGGCGTTCTGGGATATTATTCAGCAAATTGCGACCAAGAATGGTGTCGGTATCATCACAAACCAGCATGCGTTTCATCGGCTGGTGCGCGAGATTCTCTTCTACGATACAGACCGTTCTGACCTTTACAGAAATGCTTTTATCCTGCGCAAGCGCACGTTTTACGAAGATGGCTGGCCCTGTAACGATCATGAACTGACGGTAAAATATCGTCACAGCGATCTGGCCAAGGCGGCAGCGGTGGATATGACCCCGCACCTCAATGGCATGGCGAAAATCAAGTTCAAGGAAGAGATTCTGCCTCTCAAGGACCAGCTGGGCGGCATACGCAGCCTCTATTCCCACAATTGCGTGCTGACCTCACCAAACATCGTGCTCAATCAGGGTCTGCGCCATATCAGCCAGGTTTTTCCGGCCATGGAGATGATCGACATCGCGCCCGATGAGGAGATCAAGCTGGTGAACAACATGGCGCTGGAAGAAATTCAGGTGGATGTGGGGGCGTTCGATTTCGGCCATGGGTTCAGTGCGGACGCCACCATCGCCATCTGGCGCAACCGCGCCTCCGAGCAGACCTTGATCGGCGAATTCGCATTCCAGGCCAAGTTCAAGCATGTCGAGAAGCTGCATCAGGCCGCCAAGGAGCGCTCGGAGCATTTCTTCCGTGCCGTGCAGATGAATGCACCGGATTGGGTGGCCCTTGGCACCACCAAAACAGCGATGGTCTACAATCTCAGCGACCAAGTGGTGCAGAATAATGACTGAAGGCGGCAGCGCCTCTTCCCTGGAGCCTTCGCCACCAGATGGCCCCGTCACAAGCCGGGTACCTCTGTGGGAAATCTTCACCACCTTTTTCGCCATCGGCGCCACGTCATTCGGCGGTGGCGTGGTGGCCTATCTGCGCAACAGCCTGGTGCAGAAGAAGCGCTGGCTGGATGATGACGGCTTCATGGTGGCCCTCTCCATGGCGCAGGCCCTGCCGGGGCTGAACGCTACCAACATGGCCATCATCGTGGGGGACAAGCTGCGCCGGACACCGGGGGCGGCCGTGGCCTTTGTGGGCATGACCCTGCCGGGTGGCGTGTTCATTCTCGTACTCGGCATCGCCTATGTCTCGAACCGTGACAACCCATGGATTACCGGGGCGCTGGCCGGGGTTGGGGCGGCATCGGTGGGACTTCTGGCCTCCATCACGCTCCAGCTCGGCAAAAAGCAGCTGATGCATCTGCTGGACCTGTCCATCGTTGTCGCCACCATGGTGATGGTCAGCTTCCTGCATATTCCGCTGCTCTATGTGCTGCTGATCGTCATGCCGGTCGCCATTTTCATCTTTCGTCCGCGCGAGGAAAAAGTGCCCGCGCCCCACGATCAACCGGTTGATTGAGGGGTATCATGAACGACACCAACTGGAGCATTCTGGGCGTCTTCTCCATGCTTTCGGTGCTCGCCATCGGTGGCGGCACCGCCATTCTGCCGGAGATGAAAACCCTCACCATCAGCACCCACCAGTGGCTGACAGACGACCAGTTCCGCAATATCTACTCCCTCGGCCAGCTTGCGCCGGGCCCGAACATGCTGATGGTCATCGTCATCGGCTATCATGTGGCGGGCTTTCCCGGGGCGTTTCTGGCCTTTTTCGGCTTTTATGCCCCCGCCAGCCTGATTGCGCTGGGTGCCAACCGGGTCTGGGACCGGTTTGAATATTCCCCATGGCGTATGGCCGTTCAGCGCGCCATGGCCCCCATCGTGGTGGGGCTGATGGCCTCGGGCACCATCGCGGTTGCCCGGACAGCCACAACGGATCTACTGACCGTGGTTTTTGCCGCTGTGGTCTTCACGATCTTGATGGTGAAAAAGATGAACCCGGCTTTGCTAATCTTGGCCGGTGCAGTTGCCGGGATCATTCTCTTGCGCGGGTAATGGAAATGCGGTGACCGCATGACAATTGCGGCACCGAATACGTCCGGTATGCGTGAACATCATCATTTTCTCCCCGAACCTGATGGACCTGGGAGAAAGGCATGCCGGAATGGCCATATTTGCAGACCGTTTCCCACATCAAAGGCCGGGAGACTGGTTCACCAAGCAATGGCCAAACCCGCGCAGCGCTCAGGCAAACGCGCTTGAAGAAGCTCAATCCGTGCCCGTTAAGACGAGCGGCGGGGCTGTTCTACTCTTCAGTCCAGCGTGCAGCTGCCGCATCATCGGCGGCCTTTGCGGCCACCCAGTCTCCACCATCCGCGCGTTCTTCCCTCTTCCAGAAGGGCGCATTGGTTTTCAGCCAGTCCATCAGGAATTCCGCCGCAGCAAAGGCGGCCTCCCGGTGCGCTGAAGCGGTCACCACCAGCACGATCGGCTCGCCCGGTGTAATCCGCCCATGGCGGTGAATGATGCATGCACCCTGAAGCGGCCAGCGATGGCGGGCCTCATCCAGATGCCGGCCCATCTCCTCTTCCGCCATGCCGGGATAATGCTCCAGCACCAGCGCGACCAATGGTGCGCCATCTGTTCCCGTATCAGCGCGGCATAGGCCGATGAAACTCACCACCGCACCCACATCCGTGCGGCCAGCGGAAAGGGCCGCGCTCTCAGCGGAAGCATCAAAAGGCTCAGCCTGAACGCGCACGGTGAAGTGGTCTTCCACCTTGGAGCGCTGTTCCGTTTCAGTGAAGCCTGAGGATGCTGCAACACCTTGAGTGCCAGCATCTCCTTCACGCGGGTTCATTCCCACTCCGCCTGCAAATGCTCCGGAAGCATGCGTCATGGCTCAGCCCCCGGTCATGGGTGGGAAGAAGGCGACTTCCCGCGCGCCAGCAATTGGCGCATCCGGCTTCACATGGCGCCGGTCAATGGCCGCGCGCACCACTTCCGGCTTCTCGAAGGCATGGGCATGGGCTTCACCCTGCCCCGCGAGCCAACGGGCCAGATCCGCCACGGTGACGATATCCGCCGGCGGGCTCACCTCTTCCTGCGTGACACCGACCCGCTCACGCAGCCATGCGAAATAGAGAACCTTCACGGCTCCTCCTCCACCAGATGGCGCGCCCCCGCGCGGAAATAGTCATAGCCCGTATAAAGGGTGAGAACCGCCGCGATCCACAGCAGGGTGAGGCCGACCAGATTGATGCCGGGCAGAAACTTCTCCCCCGCCTGCCCGGTAATCAGCACACCCACGGCGATGAGTTGCACCGTGGTCTTCCACTTCGCCAGCCGCGAGACGGGCACAGACACCCGAAGCTCCGCCAGAAACTCCCGCAGGCCGGAGACAAGAATCTCACGGCACAAAATCACCACCGCCGCCCAGAGCGACCAGCCGCGAATGGTTCCATCGGAGGCCAGCATCAGCAGGCAGGTGGACACCAGCAGCTTGTCGGCGATCGGGTCCAGCATGCGGCCGATGGCGGACTGTTGCTGCCAGGCGCGAGCCAGATAGCCATCGAAGAAATCCGTCACCGCCGCGATCACATAAATCGCCAGCGCCACCCAGCGCAGCCACAGCCCACCTTGCAGGATATCCGACCAGAACAGGCAGGCTGCCACCAGCGGCACCGCCACGCAGCGTGCATAGGTGAGCAGGTTCGGCAAGGCGAAGGCATGCCCTTTCGCAGCCCTTGGGGGGCCGGGTGGGGGGGAGGTGCGCGTCGCTGCGTCGGACATGATTTCTACTTCATGCGGGCGGGACGCGGGAACGCGTCCGGGTTGAACCGAATCCGGCCCGCAGAATGCCTGCGAAAGCCTGCGGGGTCGAGCATTCTCAGGAAGAAGGACGCTCGTGGAAGTAGTCATACACCGCCTTTGCGGTGGCGGCATTGATGCCGGAGACCTTCTCAAGGTCCTCCAGCGCGGCGCTCTCGATCATTTTCAGGGTCCCGAAATGGCGCAGCAATGCGCGCTTTCGGGTGGGGCCGACGCCGGGTATGGACTGCAGACCCGCCTCTGTCATGTCCTTCTTGCGTCGCGCCCGGTGCGAGCCAATGGCAAAGCGATGGGCCTCATCACGCAAGCGCTGGATGAAATAGAGCACCGGATCGCGCGGCTCCATGCGAAACGGCGTGCGCCCCGGCACGAAGAACTGCTCGCGGCCGGCCTCACGGTCCAGCCCCTTGGCGATCCCCACCAGCGGCACATCCGTAATGCCCATTTCATCCAGAACCGTGCGGGCAGCATTGAGTTGGCCAAGGCCACCGTCGATCAATACCAGATCCGGCCATGGGGAAACCTCTGCCTCACTCTGAAGATCCACAGGCGCGGCTTCGTCCTCCTCACCATCAGGTGGGGGGGTGAGTTCGAAACTCTCCGGTTCGAGACTATCGGGGGACGGGACAGCAGCAGCGCGCGCGTCTTCCTCAGAAAGAGGAACGTCCTGCCCGGCAACAGTGGCATCCGCCCCCTCTTCCACCTTGTCAGCCGAGGCTTCTCCTCCAGCCTTATGCCGAGGTGCCTCCTTCAGCAGGCGGGCGAAGCGGCGGTGCAGCACCTCGCGCATCATGCCGAAATCATCGCCCGGCGTAATGTCCGAAGACTTGATGTTGAACTTGCGATACTGCGCCTTGCGGAACCCCTCCGGCCCCGCCACGATCATGCCGCCCACCGCATTGGTGCCCATGATGTGGGAATTATCATAGACCTCGATACGGCGCGGTGATGCGGGCAGATCGAAGGCTTTAGCCACACCTTCCAGCAGTCGGGTCTGGGTGGCCGTTTCCGCCAGCGTGCGGCCCAGCGCTTCCTTTGCATTCTGCATCGCGCGGTCCACCAGATCGCGCTTCTCGCCCCGCTGGGGCACCGCAATCTCAACCTTGAAGCCCGCCTTCTCGGAAAGCGCCTCCGCGATCAGCTCCTGTTCCTCCACTTTATGGGAAAGCAGGATGAGACGCGGAACCGGCTTGTCCTCATAGAACTGTGTCAGCAGGGCGCCCAGCACCTCGCCTTCCACCAGCGAGCGGTCGGCACGGGGATAATAGGCGCGGTTGCCCCAGTTCTGGTACATGCGGAAAAAGAACACCTCGATGCAGGTGGCCCCGCCCTCCTGGTGGCAGGCGAACACATCCGCCTCTTCCACCGAACGCGGATTGATGCCCTGCCCGCCCTCGCCCTGAATAGCCGAGAGGGCGGCGAGGCGGTCACGCAGCCATGCGGCACGCTCGAACTCCAACTCGTCCGAGGCCTCCTCCATCTCCTTTGCCAGTTCCTCCTTGATGGCGCGCGAGCGGCCGGAGAGGAAGGCGCGGGCCTCACGCACCAGCACGTCATAGTCCTGTGGGCTCACCTCACCCGTGCAGGGACCGGAGCAACGCTTGATCTGATACAGCAGGCAGGGTCGCGAGCGGTTCTCGAAATAGCTGTCGGAACAGGACCGCAGTAAAAACGCGCGCTCCAACACATTGATGGTGCGATCCACCGCCCACACGCTGGCGAAGGGGCCATAATAATCCCCCGGGCGGGTGCGTGCGCCGCGATGCTTGGCCAGCTGCGGCGAGGCATGGTCGCGGCTGATGACGATATAGGGGAAGGACTTGTCATCGCGCAGCAGCACATTGAAGCGCGGCTTGAGCTGCTTGATGAGGTTCGCCTCCAGCAGCAGCGCCTCGGCCTCGGTGCGGGTGGAGATGAACTCCATGCACTCTGTGGCGGCGATCATCCGGGCGATGCGGTTGGTGTGCCCCACTGGCCTTGTATAGCTGAGCACGCGCCGCTTGATGCTCTTGGCCTTGCCCACATAGAGCACCATGCCTTCCGGCCCCAGCATGCGATACACGCCCGGGCCAGTGGGGGCATGCCTCACTGCGCGAATGATGGCGGCGCGCCCGTTCGCCAGCGGCGTGGACCCCTCCTCCCCCTCTGGCGTGGTGTCCAGCAGGTTCATCTCTTCTTCGGTGGGTCCCGCCGGGCCGGGCACCAGCTCACCCGGCGCAGCGGCCACCACTTCCGCCGGCCCATCCGGATGATGGCGGCCGCGGGTTTGGGAACCGGGAACTGGGAGGGTGACAGGTGGTCTGGCGCTCATGCGGGGAACTTAGGGAGTGAAGGGCGGAAGAACCAGAGGGAGAGGACCACGACGCTCACCCTTTCCTAACCATAAATCCAAGCCCCTGTGGTTGAGGCATGTGACCAACACGCATGAAAACGGGTCCGCCAGATATATTTATTCATATATTTCAAATGGATATGATCTTCATATTCTGTTTACCATGTTTTCTGCCCGCCCCTTGTGGCAGGAATTCGGCAATATGCACCCGCCATGATCGCCTCTGGAACTGGCCGGCAGGGTGATGGCAAACCCTTCATTATGTTGGCTCATCGCAATATCCGGGCTCTGCAATAGCTTGTGCTCATCATGCCGGAAGGGAAGCGAATAAGGCAGAATTGACGCATTGTCGCCACATCTCGCTCAACATTCGTTTTCAAATGAAAAGCTTAGATGCATCAAGTCAATTGTATTCAGCCCCACAACGAATAAGGCGAACTGCAAAAATGATGCAGAGATCATTATCTGATAACGCATCAGGCGCGGATTCGTAAATATATATTCATATTTTGCCACGCCTATGCCGTTTTTGATTTTTCCAGTGTGGCGGGATCGCTACAGACTCCCTGCCGCACCGGATGTAAACACAACCCCAGTGACCGGCACCCGCCATTGGCGCTGTGCCCTGAGTAGAAAAAAGGTATCGATCATGTTGAAGCGTGCTCTTCTGGGTGTTTCCACCCTCGCACTCCTGGCCGGCACGGCATCGGCCGCAGACCTGGCCTACCGTTATCCCGTGAAGGCCGAGATCGTTCCGGTGCAGACCTTCTCCTGGACCGGCTTCTACATCGGTGGCAACGTGGGTTGGGGCTGGGCTTCCAACTCGCTGGATTACAACATCTTCGCCGGCCCGACTGTCTCCTATGACATGGGCGGCTCGAACGGCTTCACCGGCGGCTTCCAGGCCGGCTATAATTATCAGTTCGCGAACAATGTCGTGGCTGGCGTTGAGGCCGACTTCCAGTTCGCCGACATCAACAACAAGGGCACCATCCTGTTCCGCGGCCCGCTGAGCGGCGGTTCGGTGTCCCAGAAGGTCGACTATTTCGGCACCATCCGCGCCCGCGCAGGTTACGCGATGGACCGCTTCCTGCCCTACATCACGGGCGGTGCGGCATGGGCGAATGTCGGCCACTCCGACATCTGGGGTCAGTCCCAGAGCGCAACCAAGTGGGGCTGGACCATTGGTGCTGGCGCGGAATATGCCGTGACCAACAACTGGACCGTGAAGGCAGAGTATCTCTACGCCGCCTTCGACGACCACAAGACCACCTACACGAATGGCTCCTCGCTGAAGTCCGGCGTGGAACTCAGCACTGTGAAGGCCGGCGTCAACTACAAGTTCTGATCGCCGCCGAATCTTCGCGTCATGCGGGCCCTCCGTCTCGAACGGGGGGCCTTTTTTCGTTTTTACCCCCTCCCAAAGTTCTGTTTTGCAGGGGCTGCGGCGGGTCTTATCTGAAACAAAAAAGGAACAACTCTAAAAATAGGCCCATTCTTTGCAGGTGTGGCGCTGTCGTGAATTGTCACAAGCCATCAAGCGTGGAACAACTCCAACGGAAATTGGCTGACGTAAACGGGAGCCTGTCAGAATGAATGCGGCGGAACTGCCTGAGCGCGAGGGTATGGACTATGACGTGGTGGTCGTGGGCGCGGGTCCCGCCGGCCTCGCCACGGCCATCCGCCTGAAACAACAGGCTGCCGAGCGTGGGGCGGACATCTCCGTCGTGGTGGTGGAGAAGGGCTCCGAGGTCGGCGCACATATCCTGTCCGGCGCAGTCATTGATCCCATCGGCCTCAATGCCCTTCTGCCCGGCTGGCAGGAGGATGCAGACCGCCCCCTCGTCACGGAAGTGAACGAAGACCACTTCTATCTGCTCGGTCCCTCGGGCGGCGCGCGCCTGCCGAACGTCCTGATGCCGCCGCTGATGAGCAATCACGGCGCATATGTCGGCTCTCTCGGCAATGTCTGCCGCTACCTCGCCACCAAGGCCGAAGAGCTGGGCGTGGAGATCTATCCCGGCTTTGCCGCCTCTGAAATTCTGTATGATGACAAGGGCGCAGTGCTGGGCATCGCCACCGGCGACATGGGCGTTGACCGCACCGGCGAGATGAAGCCCGAGTTCACCCGCGGCATGGAACTGCGCGGGCGCTACACCGTGTTCGCCGAGGGTGCGCGCGGCCAGCTCTCCAAACAGATCATCGCGAAATACGGGCTGGACGCCGGACGCGAACCGCAGAAATACGGCATCGGCCTCAAGGAATTGTGGAAGGTCAAGCCGGAGAAGCACAAGCCCGGCCTTGTGCAGCACGCCTTCGGCTGGCCTCTGGATTCGAAGACTGGCGGCGGTGCCTTCCTCTATCACATGGAGGATGAGCAGGTGATGGTGGGCTTCGTGGTCCACCTCAACTATAAGAACCCCTATCTCTCGCCCTTCGACGAGTTCCAGCGGTTCAAGACCCACCTGATGTTCCGCGATACCTTCGAGGGCGCCAAGCGCATCTCTTATGGCGCGCGGGCCATCACCGAAGGCGGCTGGCAGAGCGTGCCGAAGCTCTGCTTCCCCGGCGGTGTGCTGGTGGGCTGCGCGGCGGGCTTCGTGAATGTGCCGCGCATCAAGGGCAGCCATAACGCCGTGCTCTCCGGCATTCTGGCGGCAGACCACCTGCTGGACGCACTGGGTGCAGACCGCGCGCAGGATGAACTCACCAGCTATGAAGAGGCATGGCGCGGCTCCGCCATTGGCGAGGACCTGAAAAAGGTCCGCAACATGAAGCCGCTCTGGTCCAAGCTCGGCACCTTTGGCGGCATTCCGCTGGGTGCGCTGGATTTGTGGACCAATACCCTCGGCTTCTCGCTGTTCGGCACCATGAAGCATGGCAAGCCGGATTATGCCTGCCTGAAGCCGGCCGCCCAGTGCAAGCCCATCGCCTATCCCAAGCCGGATGGCGTGCTGACCTTCGACAAGCTCTCCTCGGTGTTCATTTCCAACACCAATCATGAGGAAGACCAGCTGGTCCATCTTCAGGTGGCAAACATGGCGCTCCAGAAATCCTCGGAGCATGATGTCTTTGACGGCCCCTCAAACCGCTATTGCCCGGCGGGGGTCTATGAATGGGTGGAGGAAGACACGGGACCGCGCTTCCAGATCAACGCGCAGAACTGTGTCCACTGCAAGACCTGTGATATCAAGGATCCGAACCAGAATATCACCTGGACCGCACCGGAAGGCGGCGGCGGGCCGAACTACCCCAATATGTAGGATCTCCCCATGCGTGGCGTGACGACCCTGGCGATTGTGCTTGCTCTTGCTTCCACTTGCCCGGCCGTCGCGCCGGCCCTTGCGGCCGATGCGCCGGACTATCAAAACTACCGGGAAGGCCGCTTTCTGCGCTATCTGAATGCCGAAGAGGGCGGACAGATCGGGGCTGTGCCTCGCATCGGCCTCTCCTTCGGCGGCGGCGGTGCCCCCCTGCACGCGGAACTTGATTCCGGCTCGACAGGCATCGTGGTCGCCGCGGCCTATATTCCCGGCTTCGAGAGCCTGCCCAGCAAGGGTGAGGGCAAGCTCACCTATACCAGTTCCGGCCGGGTGATGGTGGGCCAGTGGGTGGTGACCCCCGTGACCCTTTCCGGTAAGGAAGGCGCTTCCCTCACCACCGCGCCGATGCCGGTTCTGGCTGTCACCGAAGTCCAGTGCCTCGAACGCGCGCGGGACTGCACGCCGCGTGAAATGCCCGAGCATATCGCCATGGTCGGGGTCGGTTTTGCGCGCGAGGGTGACCTGCAAAGCCAGAGCACGCCAGACAAGAACCCCCTGCTGCGGATTGAAGGTGGCGAAGGCCCGCGCCGGCAGGGCTACATCCTCTCCCCCGAAGGCGTGCATATCGGGCTGACGCGCGAGAACACCCGCGGCGATTTCCGTTTTCTGAAGCTGGAGCGCAACCGCGATGGCACGGACTGGGCCCCGACCCCGGCCTGCCTCTCACTGAACGGCGCAACTCCACCTGCCTGCGGCACGCTGCTGGTCGATACCGGCGTTTCGGTGATGTATCTCACCTTGCCACAGGCGCAGACACAGGGGCAGGAGGGCACATTGCAGCCCGGCTCCACGCTTTCCGTGTATGTGGGCCGTGAGGGCGATGGTTTTGAACTCTACAGCTTTGCCGCTGGCGATGGCTCGCCGCTCACCCCCTCAGCCATTCACCTGCGCGTGGCAGATAAGCCCTTCGTCAACACCAGCTTCCACCTGCTGAATGGCTATGATGTGCTGTTCGATGCAGAAGGCGGTTATGTGGGGTTCCGCCGGCGCTGAGTACTTCAGCAGGCCCAATACCAAACAAAAAAGCAGGACACGGTCTCCCATGTCCTGCCGCAATATCACTCAGGCAAATCTCAGCGTGCCGCGCCCTTGCCCTGCGGATGAATGGCGATGATGTTGCAGAAATTGGTCGGCCTCTGGGCCAGCGGAGCAAGGCTGCCGTCATCCTTCAGCGAGAAGGACTGATAGCCCAGACCCGTCAGCAGATCCCACGGCTCCGCCGGGTTGCCACCGCTTGAGATCAACGCCGGGCAGTTCATCTCATAGATGATGAGCGGACGGTAGGCGGTGATGGTGTTCAGGCCACCGGAGAGCACCCGTCCTTCCGCACCTTCCACGTCGATCTTGATGCAGTCCACCCGCGGTAGTGCCAGCTCAGCCACCAAAAGGTCCAACGTGGTGATCTCGACCTCTTCGGCCTCACTCGCATCGCCGCCATTCACAAGCGAAAAGGCCTGCGGATCATCGCCCACAGGGTTGTGGAAGAGCGATGCCTTGCCGGGCGCATCCGCCAGACCCTTGCGGACCAGATCGACATTGCGGAAGCCATTCAGCGCCACATTGGCCACCAGCAGATCCCCCGCCTCCTGCCCGGGCTCCACGGCCACGATGCGCGCAGCATGCGGTGCGGTCTTGAGCGTGAACAGGCCAACATTCGCGCCGACATCCACGAACACATCGCCCTTCTGGACAAACTTGTTCAGGAACTTCAGCTCGGGCTCAACCTGATCGCGGAGCAGATAGGTGGAGACGGTGGTATAGTGCAGGTTTGCCGGCACTTGCATGCGCGCGCCCGGCACCAGCTCAAACTCCGGTTTGCGGCCCAAGGCCACCAGCCCGGCAAGACTCGCCACCCGCCCAAGCACCGTGACTGGCGCCTCTTGAAAAGCGGGTTCATTCAGAAGCTTCTTAATCCGCCTGAGCATGTTGCCCCCGCTTTGAAAACCGCGGGAGCCAACGCCGCCCGCGTGATGATGCAACCACCATATCGCCTCTCGCTTTAGCCCGGCATTGATGCAGATACATGGCAAGCGCAAGAACGACCCCCAGTTCACCCGGCACGAAGACCAGCGAGTAAACCGAAGATGTGAGAAGAAGATAAAGCACGTAATCACCCAGCACGAGCTGGAACCTGTCCTTCTCCACCATACCATTGCGTGTAATGGTGAAAAATGACCAGACATGGACGGCAAGGATCAGCATCGCCCCGATCACACCGTACTCAAACACCACGCCGAGCCACCCAAGATCGGCGATGAAGAATTGCTCGTAGCCGAAGATGTCCGCCAGCGTGACAGCGCCGAACCGCGTGGTCGCGCCAACGCCGAACAGCCAGCGCAGCGTGTGGTCTCCCAGAAAGGCCGTAGCAAGCCCGGCGGAATTCTGCCGCACGGATAGCGAGCCGCCAAAGATGGCCCCCACCTTTTCCCAGCCCGTGGGCGTAAACAACCCGGCCTGCCATGCCCCAAGCGTCACCACCGGAACGGCAAGCAACACCCCCACACCAGCCGCAAGCCGTCTTTGCCGTGGTGGCAGAGACATCACCATGCCGTAACATGTGATGAGGAAGGCGGCGGCAATGGCTGTTCTTTGCTTGTAGATCAGCAGAAGAATGAGCAACGCAACAGGAATGGCAGCTGCATAGATCAGCTTACGCGTCTCAATAAAGCTGCGGCCCATATAGAAAATAAAGATCATGCCAAAGAAAGTCGACATGTACACGCGGTGGCCGCGATCCACATCATATTGCAGCAGCTTGCCATCTTCAGGATTGGTGACATACCACGATGCTGGCGCGAGCACCCATATCACGATGAAGAGTATGAATGTGCCCAGACCGAACCCCAGAAACACCTTGCGCACCCGCTCCGGCGGCAAGGCCAGCAGCACCAGCACACCGGACAGCGCGAAATAATAGAGAAAGGGCCAAGCCTTCACCGTTGTCGTCAGCGCATCGAACAGCCCGTTGCCCAACTGGATGATGGAGATCAGCGGCGTGAAGCCGAGCAGATAGGCCAACAAGACCAGAAACAGGTTATGCCCCGGCAGGTTCAACCTTAAAATGGCATAGAGGCCGAACGGAAACATGAGAACCGGCCATGCCTTGGACAGGAAGTAAGGCGGCGGCAACTCATTGAGATAATGGAAGACCTGCGCGAAAAACGGCAGGACAAAAATCAAAATCAGCGTTGCAAGCAGGGAGCCGCGCTGCACAGCGCGCGCGGGTTGGGCCACGCCAGCCCCAGCTGTGCGCAGCAGCGGAATCTCCACGCGTCGCGGTGGCCGGCGCGTCACCTGCCGGACAGAACGGGGCCCGCGCGCCTGCATCACCATGGCGTGCCTGTCCTTCTGCGCGGCAGATCAGGCGACATCATGAACGCGGCTTTGTCGTGCCTGCCATGCCATAGGCGGCAGGGTTGGCCTTCGCCTTGGCAGCGGTAAGAAAGATCGGCATCGAGTCCACAAAGATCCGCCGCACATACAATTTAGGGTCCTGTATCAGCCGGTGCAGCCATTCCAGCCCACGCTTGCGATAGGCTTCCGGCGCACGCTTGGACAGGCCGACAAGGAAGTTCAGGGAATTGCCCACGCACAGCCCGGTACCCACCGCCCCGCCCCGCTGATCGACAAAACGGGTGACATATTCAGAACGCGGCGAACCGGTGACGAAGAACACATAGCGCGCAGGATGATCCAGCACGAACTGGATGCACTTCTCCACCTCTTCCGGCTTGTTGATGAAGCCCATGGGCGGCACATGCATGTGCACATTGGTGAGCTGATACCGCTCCACCAACAGATTCAGCATCTCGTCGCTGCCGCCAATGATGGTGATGGCGTCATCCGGCTTGATGAAATGGTTGAACAGCTCTGCGGTGATATCGCTGCCCGGCGCGAGCGGAATATGCAACCCAAACATCTTGCGGGCGATGGCACGCGGAATGGCACCATCCATGGTGTGCAACCATGCCCGCTTGTAGATCTCGATGAAAGCCGGGTCTTTCAACTCGTTCAGCCGCACCAGATTGGAGGCGTTTGGCGTCACGACATATTCAAAAGGTGCCCCAGGCGGGCGGGCGGCGATATAGCTTGCCGCGCCACGCACGTCCAGGCATGCGAAGGGCACACCAAGAAATGTGATGGTTTCATAAGGGGTCGTGCCGACGCCATCTGCGGACATGCGCGCTCCATATCATGCCGGATGCGCCCGGAAGGCCGACGCGTCCCGGATACCGTTGCCCGTGTGGGCACCCATCCCGCATCACATCCCGAAGGGATTAACCCCGCCGGTGGTCTGCGAATATGTACCGATTGTATAGCTGAACTGCCTCTGGAACGGCACCACCTTGTTGATGAACTGGTCGATCCACAGATTCACCTCGGCGATGGCGCTGTACGGCACGAAAATGATGTCGCCGCTCATCAGCGGTACGTCGGAGTCGGAATATCCGGTCTCGATCATCTCGCGCACATCCACCACGCGGAGCATGGGCAGATTGTCCGGCCCGCGACGGATGACCGCAACCTGACCGGTGCGCCCCGTTTCGGAGAAGCCGCCGGCCATCATGATGCCCTGAAGCACGCTAATGCCATTGCTGTCGAGCTTGTAGACGGCCGGGCTCTGCACCATGCCGCCCACATAAATCTTGGGCGCTGCCGCTTCTTCAAGGCCGACCACGACCTTCTGGTCCACCAGTTCCTTGCGGGATTCCTTGCGGATGGCCTGCTCCAGCGCCTTGAGCGACATCCCATCCACCCGCATCTGGCCGATGGCGCGCGGCGCAATGGAGCCATCCGGCCCCACCATCAGGTCTTCATCCATCTCGCGGGTGATGAAATATTTGACCTTCAGCTTATCACCCGGCCCGACCCGATAGCTCGGGGCCTGATTGGTCCAGGGGCGAAAGCGATCCGCATTGATTTCGGTGAAACGGTAATTGTGGCCTGTTGTCAGGGGAGCAGCATTGGTTCCCTGAATCTCGCCTTCCCGCGTGGTGTTGCAGCCTGAAAGCACGAGTGCGCAGGCACAAACAGCAGCAACCCCCCGCATTTTGAGGCGTGATTGCTGACCAGCCGGATGAACGGCCTGTCGCGCTGCCCGCTCCGGATTGCGAACGGATTCAATCCAGTCGCAGAAGGGCAAGACCATCGGTTACTCCCGGAACGGCACGGCAAGGACGAAGACAGACCAATTGTGAACACGCCAACTCACGGACTTTTTGCAAGGCCACACTGTGCAGACGAATCACGCATTTGGTAAGCTAAACATGAATGCCTATAGTTAACATAGGCTTTACGTAGCCCTGTGACGCCGCGAGCAAGGCCTGCAACGCAAGTGCAAGCAGATACGGGCATCTGCGTGAAAGAGCATCGCCGCTCATCCACAACTTAAAGCTACACCGCCTTTTTTCCAGCCCCTGCCTGCTCAACCCCGCCCGGTTTGACTTGCCCGTCCTGCTCCGCTAATCAGACCCCCATCGGGGAGTAGCCACCGCCATCTGGCGGGATCGCGTCAACAGGCTCGCGCACAGCGCGTGGTGCGATCGACCGAGGTTTCATCGGCTAGGCAAGACCGTCGCACTATCCCTCTTGCGGACGAGGGAATCGAGGTGCGCGGTGTCACGTCCGACGAGTTTGATTCCCATGAGCGTCTTAGCAATCATCATGCTGGCCTTCAGCATGTCCATGGATGCGTTTGTCGTCTCCATCGGTCGCGGTGCCGCGGCGGCGATACGCCCCCGTTTTGGTGAAGCGCTGCGCACCGGGCTGGTCTTTGGCTGTGTGGAAGCCATCACACCGATTATGGGCTGGCTTGCCGGCGTCGCCGCGAGCCAGGCAGTGGAAGCTTTCGATCACTGGATCGCCTTCGGCCTGCTGTGCGGTGTTGGTCTGCACATGTTCTTCAACGCCTTGCGCCACAAGGATGATGAGGAGGATCAGCAGACCGACAAGACAGCCCGCACCTCTTTCTTCATGCTTGTGCTCATCGCTATCGGAACCAGCCTGGATGCAATGGCCATTGGTGTATCTCTGGCTTTTCTTGACGTAAACATCTTCGTCATCGCTGCGGCTATTGGCTTTGCAACCTTTCTCATGTCCACGCTCGGGATACTTCTTGGACGGATGATCAATGCCCGTCTGGGCCGGATCGCAGAAGCAGGTGCCGGCCTTGTCCTGATCGGACTGGGCATCAACATCCTGCTCCAGCACCTGTCTGCATGATCGGGGAACGGCATCTGTCCACCCAAAGATACCGCCAGCCGAATACAGTTTATAATTATTCTAATTCATGTATTCAGCGTGATATTCACTGAATTTTCCATCAGAAACTGACAAACATCAAAGTTTACATTCGCCCATGGGTGCAAATCGTGGTCCTATAGGAGCATCTGGCCGGATGAAATCTGGCCGTGCTCATATCGACCCCGAAAGGCGCACAAGACATGGCGCAGATGAAATTGTTCGATGTGAAAAGCGGCAAGGTGCGCGTCCGGCTTCTGGAAGGTGGCAGCGCCGAAGAAAAACGCCTCAGCGACCTGGGCCTGCATCCCGGCTCCCGCGTCGAGGTGTTGCAGCACAATGGCGAGAACGGCCTCCTGCTGGCGGTGAATGACGACACGCGCCTTGTGCTGGACCGCGCAACTGCAGAGCGTGTCACCGTATCCGCTCATGAACCGGCCGGTCCTTCCACCACCATTTCCGCTCTCCAGCCGGGCGATCAGGCCCGGATCGTCGGGCTGGGCAAGAGCCGGCCGGAATACCGCCAGAAGCTGATGTCCATGGGCCTCACACCGGGTGCCACCTTCCAGATCACCCGTGTCGCCCCCCTTGGCGACCCGGTGGAAATCAAGGTGCGCGGCTTTTCCATGAGCCTGCGCAGGGACGAAGCTGACATGATCGCAGTGGAGAAGCTGTGATGGCGACCTCTGGCAAGCAAGACGGCAAGATCACCATCTGTGTCGTCGGCAATCCCAACTGTGGCAAGAGCACGCTGTTCAACGCCATCACCGGTGCCCGCCAGGAAGTGGGCAACTGGCCGGGCGTGACGGTGGAGAAGAAGTTCGGAAGCTACACCCATAAGGGCCAGACCTATGAGGTGGTAGATCTTCCGGGCGTCTACTCGCTGGGTGCCACCCTTGAAATCTCCGAGGATGAGCGCGTCGCGCGCGACTATGTTCTCTCGGGCGAGGCCGATCTCGTCGTCAATATCATTGACGCCTCCAATCTGGAGCGAAACCTCTATCTCACCACCCAATTGCTTGAAATGCGGGTGCCGATGGTGGTGGCACTCAACATGATGGACATCGCCGAAAAGCGCGGCCTGAAGATCGACGCGGAATCTCTCGGCGCAGCACTGGGCTGCCCTGTCATGACACTGGTCGCGGCGCGCGGCACAGGTGTCGACAAGCTCAAGGCCCATGTGGCCGAACTCACCGCCAATCCGCACCCGCCTGGCGTGAACCCGAGCTATGGGCAGGTCATAGACACGTGCATCAGTGATGTGGCCGCGAAGCTGGAGCCGATGGGCATCGACCAGCCGCGCTGGCGAGCGCTCAAGCTGATCGAGGGGGATGTCCTCACCTCCAAGGAAATCGAAGCCGGTCTTGAGCCAGTTGTTCTCTCCGCCCGTGAAACGGTGAGTGAGACAGAAGGCGAAGATACCGACATCGTGGTGGCAGATGCCCGTTTCGGCTTCATCACCGCCATTGTGGATGCTGTCCTCACCCGCCCGCGCGAAGCCTCTCGCACCCTGTCCGACCATATCGACAAGGTGGTGCTGAACCGCTTCCTTGGCATCCCGATCTTCCTGTTCATGATGTATGTGATGTTCGTGTTCACCATCTCGATTGGTGGCGCGTTCATCGACTTCTTCGATCAGGCGTTCGGGGCAGTGCTGGTGGATGGCGGCACGCAGGTGCTTTCCGCCATTGGCCTGCCGGAATGGCTGGTGGTTCTGGTGGCGCAGGGTATGGGTGGCGGCATCCAGACGGTGGCGACCTTCATTCCCATCGTCGCCTTCCTCTATCTCTTCCTCTCCTTCCTCGAAGATTCCGGCTACATGGCGCGCGCCGCCTTCGTGATGGACCGGCTGATGCGCACCATCGGCCTGCCGGGCAAGTCATTCGTGCCGCTCATTGTGGGTTTCGGTTGCAATGTGCCGGCCATCATGGCCACTCGCACGCTGGAAAGCCGCACGGACCGCGTCCTCACCATCATGATGGCGCCTTTCATGTCCTGCGGTGCGCGTCTGCCGGTCTATGCGCTGTTTGCCGCCGCCTTCTTCCCGCAGAGCGGGCAGAATCTGGTGTTCGGCCTGTACATCATCGGCATTCTGGCGGCGGTGGGCACCGGCTTTCTGCTGAAGAACACGGTGCTGAAAGGCACGGTCTCTCCATTCGTGATGGAGTTGCCGCCTTATCACATCCCCACCATCCGCACGGTTTTCCTGCGGGCCTGGGACCGGCTGAACTCCTTCATCTTCCGCGCTGGCCGTTTCATCGTGCCCGTGGTGGTGGTGCTGACCCTTCTCAATACGGTGGGCACCGACGGCTCCTTCAACAATCAGGACACTGAGAAGTCCGTGCTGTCCGAGGTGGGCCGCACGCTGGTGCCTGTGTTCGAGCCCATGGGCATGCGCGAGGACAACTGGCCGGCGGCCGTAGGCGTTTTCACCGGCATTCTCGCCAAGGAAGCCGTGATCGGCACGCTGAATGCGCTCTACAGCCAGCTGGGTGATGCAGATGCCGCCAAGGCGGGTGAAGCTCCGGCAGAGGCGGAAGAAGAGGCAACAGTTGCCGCCAAACTGGTCGCCGCAGTGGAGACCATTCCGGCCAATCTCTCGGATGCGCTCTCCAACCTTGCCGATCCCATGGGCCTCAACATGGCCTATACGGAAGAAGGCGCGGCAGCAGCCGAACAGCTTGAGGTTCAGCCCTCAGCGTTCCAGGCCATGGCGGCACGGTTTGATGGACAGGTTGGCGCCTTCGCCTATCTGCTGATGATCCTGCTCTATATGCCCTGCGTGGCCGCTGTCGGCGCCATCTATCAGGAAACCGGCTGGCGCTGGACCCTGTTCGCGGCAAGCTGGACCACGGGTCTGGGCTGGTGCGCGGCGGTGATTTTCTATCAGGCGATGCGGTTTGATCGCGCACCCGGAACCGCCACATTCTGGCTGAGCGTGTGTGGACTCATCCTGCTTGCAGCCATGACCGCACTGTATCAGGCCGGCAAGCGGGTTGCCGCCATGCGCAACACGGAGCACCGTGTCATTCTCCCTGACGGCACATTCAAGGAGATGCGTCCATGACAACGCTTTCTGATGTGAAGCGCTACATGCAGAGCCATCATCGCGTGACGGTGGACCAGCTCGCGATTGGAGTTTCCACCACGCCGGATAACGCACGCAGTCTGCTGGAGATGTGGCGGGCCAAGAACCGGGTGCGCTTCATCCCTTCCTCCTGCGGCTCTTGCGGCAAGGGGAAGTGGGGCGGCTGCAACTGCTCGATAGCGACGATTGATCCGGAGGTATATGAATGGGTAGAAGACAAGGAGCGCCAGCCGAATGATTCCTGACCTGACCCCTTTTCTCGACCTGCGCCGCTACATCTCCATCGTCCATCATGTGCCGGGGCGTATTCGCCTCAAGCTCAGCTTGACCGCACTCGCGCACCTGCCAAAAGTGGACCCGGCACCTTTCGTGGATCTTGTATCGCGCGTGAAGGGGGTCAAGGAGACCCGCGTCAACAAGGCGGCGCTTTCAGTGGTGGTGGAATATGATTCTTCATCCATTCCCCCATCGCTCTGGGAACGCCTTCTCACCGCCGAGCCTGAGGAAGTTCAGACCATTCTGTCCGAGCACGTCGCCTGACGAAAAGGCCGGCCCGTCAAGGGTTGGCCCGTCACGCTTTGTCTTGCTCTCATGACAAGGCATCGCTCATCTGCACGTTCACGACCTGCAAGTTTCACGTGTCCGAGGGGAAACCAATGTCGAACAACAACCAGCAATGGGGCGGCCAGCAATCGGGCCCCTTTTATGGTCAGGGCCCGGGTGGTTATGGTCCCGGAGGCTACGGCGCTGGCCAGGCGGGAGCTGGGCCGCAGGGGGCGGGTCAGCCGGGCGCAGGACCGCGCCGCGTCGATGCTCTGGATCTGCTGGAAGGCGTGCTGCGTGATGGCTTCAGCCTCAGCAACCTGACCCGCATCGCCCGGGCCAGCGGTTCGAATTTCTGGATTGGCGCAGCTATTGGTGCAGGCGCAGTGGTGGTGATGAACCGCCCGGACGTGCGCAACGCATTCACCAATATCTTCAAGCACGCCGCACCGAATACCGATAAAGACCACACGGGCGGCTGAAAAAGCCACTGATTTACAGGCAGATCGCCGCACACCCTTTTCTTGGAGTGAAATGATGTCAGACAATAACGGTAGCGATAAAGGCGTCCACTACCACTATCATTTCTATGGTTATGGCGCTGGCCCGCAGCCGCAGGACCAGAACGGCGCGCCCGCCCCGGCTGCCGAACAGCAAGGCCCCGGCGCAGCCGGCTTCGCGCCCCAGCAGCCGGCTCCTGGCCAGGCCCCCGGCGCGGTGCCCCCCGGTTTCCCCTTCCCGCCCGGCGCACCTTTCCCCCAGCAGCCCGGTGCGGCGCAGCCTGGCGCGGCCCCCGGTGGCTTCAACTGGCATCAGCACCCGTCGGCGGATTCGCTGGTCAAGGGCCTCGCGATCGGTGCAGGCGCAGCCTATCTGCTCACCAATGAAACCGCTCAGCGCACCATTCTGCGTTCTGCTGTTCAGGTTTGGGCACTCCTCCAGAATGGCATCGAGGAACTGAAGGAGCGCCTTCAGGATGCCGAGGCCGAGGTTGCAGCTGCAGCCGAGCCGACAGACGAGACCGCTCCCACCACCACCTCCGGGAGTTAAGCCGGCCATGCGAATCCGTGTCGTCCACGAGGTCGCCGATCGGCTGCGCTTGCGGCTCGACGCGGATCCGGACTTCCTGTCGCGGGCTGCGACGGCGGTCCGCGATCTGCGTGGTGTCAAGGCTGTCCGGATCAATCCCGGCTGCCGGTCGATTGTCGTCAATTATGACGGATCGCCGGAGCTGCGGACCAAGATCCTCGCCAATGCCGAAGCGCCCGCCAGCAATGTGCCCCCACTGGCGCAACCGCCAACCACCAACAGCTCACCGCTGATCCTCTCCGCGGCATCGCTCGTTGCGGCATGGCTGCTGCCCAAGCCGGCAGCCGGGGCCGTGACGTGGCTCAACATCGCCCCCACCCTTGCAAAGGGGCTTGAGGCCGGTGTTCAGCACGGGCTGAAGGTGGAAGTGCTGGATGCTCTCTCCATGGGCCTTCCCAGCCTGCGCGGAGACTACAACACTGCCAACTTTACCCGTTTTCTCGTCGAACTGGCGGACTATATCGAGTCCACCACCGCCGAGCGTTCGGATGAACTGCTGCGCTCCCTGCTCCATCACACACCTGATGATGTGTGGGTGCAGCTGGATAGCGGAGAGCAGGTGCAGGTACCGTTCAACTCCCTCAAGGGTGGCGAGCACGTTGTGGTCAATGTGGGTGAAACGATCCCGATTGATGGCACCGTGGTTTCCGGCGACGCCTATGTGGACCAGTCGGCGGTGACAGGCGAAAGCCTGCCCATGCCCCGCTCCAAGGGCAGCCCGGCGCTTGCCGGCGGCATCATCACCGATGGCAGCCTCATCATCCGCGCTGAGCGTGTGGGCGAGGCCACCACCACGGGACGCATCACGCGCTATATTCAGGATGCTCTGGAGCGACCTGCGGAAATCGAGGCGGTCTCCGACCAGATCGCCGACAAGCGCGTGGGCATCACCCTCGCATCCGCTGCTGGCGTGTTTGCGCTCACGCGCAATGTTCAGCGCATGGAATCCGTGTTCATGGTGGACTATTCGTGCACCGTGAAGCTCGGCACGCCGATCGCGCTGAAAACTGCGATGTATCAGGGCGCGCGTCAGGGCTGCCTCGTCAAGAGCGGTCAGGCGATCGAGGGGCTGGCGGCTGTTGACACCGTGGTGTTCGACAAGACCGGCACGCTCACCGAGAACACGCTTCAGGTGACAGACATCTGCTCTCTCGTCGATGATGTGACAGAAGAGCATGCTCTGGCCGTTGTGGCCTCTCTGGGTGAGCACACCACTCATCCCATCGCCCGCGCGGTGGTGGCGTTCGCGCGTGAGAAGCATCTGGCCCATATTCCGCATGAGGAAGTGAACTTCATCGTCGGTCACGGCGTTGAGGGTCTCGTGCAGGGTGAGATGATCCGTTTCGGCAGCCGCAAGTTCCTTGAGAATGACGAGCATGTGTCGTTCAAGCAGGAAAACAAGCTGATCGAGAAGTTCCAGGCGGAGGGCAAATCCCTTCTCTATGTGGCACGCGACAACAAGCCTCTCGCCGTGATCGCCCTGCGCGACCAACTGCGTGAGGATGCCGCCTCCACACTCCAGCGCCTGCGGGAACTGGGCGTAAAGCAGCTGATCATGATCACCGGCGATGAAAAGGCGAAGGCTCTGGCCTTCGGCAAGACGCTGGGGATGGATCAGGTATTCTACGAGAAGAAGCCTGAGGACAAGGCCGAGATCATCACCCAGCTGAAGGCAGCAGGGGCGAAGGTGGCCTTTGTGGGTGATGGCGTGAATGACGGTCCGGCCCTTATGGCGGCCCATGTGGGCGTTGCCATGCCGAAGGCGGCGGATATTGCGCGGGCAACCGCAGATATCGTCTTGACCGAGGACCGGCTGGGTTCGCTGGCTGCTATCCTTGAAGTTTCGCAGGAGGCAATGCGCCTCATCAACTCGAACTTCAAGATCGCGGTAGGCGCGAACTCCGTCATTCTCGCCAGCGCGGCAGCGGGCCTTCTCTCGCCCATCGCCACCTCTGTGCTGCACAATGGCACCACCATTGCGGTGCTCATCCGCTCGCTTCTGGCCGGTCGCCGCCATGCGGAACGGGCGCGCACCTCGTCTCATAACTGACTGGTAGTGCTTTCACCTTATGGGTGAAAGCGGCCATCAGAATGGCATTGAAAAGGCCGGTCAGGCATACCCTGATCGGCCTTTTTATCTGGAATGATGACGTCTTGCGGCATCCCCACCGCGCATTACACCGGGGGACAAAAGACGCCGCGAGAATGAGAGGTGCCATCCATCCGATGAGAAGATCCCCGTTTCACTGAAGCAGGCAACGGGGCATGCTCATTGAGTGCGCCCCGTTTCTTCACATGAACCGAAGCCACTGCCACGCGACAATGCTCTGGAATGCCCTCCACCCAAACGGAGACGTTTGAGACACCCGCTCCAGCTCAGTATGTGTGGAACAGCACAACGCCGTTCTCAGTTTCTGAGCCTGAAGCAATTGCGAGTGAAGTAGTTGCGGTTCGCGCAAAGAAAATGGGACTAATCAATATATTAGAGCACTTCACCCGACGTCATGAAACAGGGAGGTGTTCTAGACAGGAGAGGCGCTGCCCCGGATCAGGCACGATGATAGGGATGGCCGGATAGAATGGTCATGGAGCGGTAGATTTGTTCGGCCAGCATGACCCGCACCAACTGATGCGGAAAAGTGGCCGCTCCAAAGGCCAGCAATAGACCCGCGCGGGCCCGCACGGCATCGCTCAGCCCGTCTGCTCCACCAATCATCAGGCATATGGCCGGACGGCCAGCATCCCGCTCCGCGCCCAAGCGGGCGGAAAGATCTTCGCTGGAAACATGACGCCCACGCGGATCAAGCACCACGAGAAAAGCACCGGGTGGGCAGCCGGCAAGCAGGGCCGCCCCCTCTTCCGCCATGCGGTCTTCCGCACGGCGGGCAGATGACTCGGCAATCTCCAGCATCTGGACATCGCCGAATCCGAGTGCGCGCCCGGAAGCACGCGCGCGTTCGATATACCGCGCAACCAAATCTCTTTCAGCCCCGGCCTTCAGCCGGCCGACACAGGCAAGAACAAGACGCACCGGCCCTCAGCCCTTCTGCCCGGCTATCAAGCCGGCGTGGTGCCGGACCACATCTTCTCGATACTGTAGAAGCTGCGGACCTCGGGCTGGAACACATGGACAATCACATCATGCGCATCGACCAGTACCCAGTCACAGGCTGGCTGGCCTTCCGTGCGGATATCCTTCAACCCGGCGGCCTTCAGCGCTTCGACCAGATGGTCTGCAATGGCACCGACATGGCGCTGCGAACCGCCGGAAGCGATGACCATGAAGTCAGCGATCGTGGTCTTGCCGCGCAGATCAATGGAGACGATGTCCTCGGACTTGTCGTCTTCCAGGCGGGCGATGATGAGTGCGAGCGTTTCCTCAGCGTCCTGGGGCGCCTGGGAAACAGGGGCGGATGTGTTGGCGGGAGTATCCGCCTCGGCATCAGCCGGAAGAGCCGTCGTGGACAGGGCTCTGGTCCTCTTCAGTTGTGGGCACGGGGCGTGCACCTTCTCTGGCCACAGAGTGCAGCCAAACGCGTCATTTTTCAAGAATACTCTGCCGCTTTCGCTGGCAGCCACCACAGTTCTCTCATGCCTGTGATGCGACCGCCCGGATACGGGTTGATGATTCAGCAGATTTCAGCCCATGGAGAAACACCCATGCCGGTGGCGTCATGCCCGGCAGACGGGCTGCCGCACGCTCTGGCAAGCGGAAGGGCAACAGTGCCCGCGCGGCTGGCGCACTGAGCGCGGCTGTGCTGGCCCCTGCCCTGTCCACCACCGCAATCGGCATCAGCCCGGCAATATCCCGCCACCGCTCCCAATGGTTGAACTGGATGAGATTGTCCGCCCCCATGACCCAGACGAAATGCACCCCCTGCAAGCGGCGGCGCAGCTGTTTCAGGGTCTCATGGGTATAATGCAGCCCCCACAAAGCTTCACAGCCGGTGGCGATGATACGTGGATGATGCGCCACCAACCGCGCCCGCGCCACCCGCGTTTCGAGCGACGGCAGGGTTGAATTGTTTTTGAGCGGATTGCCGGGCGTCACAAGCCACCACACGAAATCCAGTCGAAGGCGCTTCATCGCCAGCAGGGCGGCAGCCCGGTGGGTTTCATGGGCAGGATTGAAGCTGCCGCCCATGAGGCCAATGCGCATGCCCGGCAAGGCAAGAGGAAGCCGGCGCGCCTCCCGCGCACTCAGATGGGGCGCGGGAGAAAGCCCAAGGCGGGAAGGCTCATGAGATGAGCCCGCCATCTTGCTCACGGGCGGGTCTGCCCCGCGCCATGGATGCGATATTTGAAGGAGGTGAGTTGCTCCGCACCCACCGGCCCGCGCGCATGCATGCGACCAGTTGCGATGCCGATTTCCGCACCAAAACCAAACTCGCCACCATCGGCAAATTGGGTGGATGCATTATGCACCACGATGGCCGAATCCACCTCGGCCAGGAAGCGGTTCGCGGCCACAGGGTCAGCCGTGATGATGCCATCCGTATGATGGGAACCGTGAGTCTCGATATGGTCGATAGCCTCATCAAGACCGTCCACCAGCTTCACCGAGATGATGGCATCGAGATATTCGGTGTCCCAGTCCTCGGCCTGCGCGGGCTTCACGCGGGTATCCACGGCCTGCACGGCTTCATCGCCACGCACTTCGCAGCCTGCATCCAGCAGCATTTCCACCAGCGGCGTCAGGTGGGTTTCGGCCACAGACTTATCGACCAGCAAGGTCTCGGCAGAACCGCAGATGCCCGTGCGGCGCATCTTGGCGTTCAGCACCACGGTCTTCGCCATTTCCAGATCGGCGGCCTTGTCCACGAACACATGGACGATGCCTTCCAGATGGGCGAATACGGGCACTCGCGCATCACTCTGCACTCGGGCCACAAGCCCCTTGCCGCCACGCGGAACGATAACATCCACATTGCCGTCAAGGCCCGCCAGCATCAGCCCCACAGCCGCGCGGTCCGCCACATTGACGAACTGCACCACATCCGCGGGCAGGCCGGCAGACACGAGCCCGGACACGAAGGCACGATGAATGACACCAGATGAGGCAAGGCTATCCGAGCCGCCACGCAGGATCACGGCATTCCCGGCGCGCAGACAAAGTGCGGCGGCATCCGCCGTCACATTCGGACGGCTCTCATAAATCACGCCGATAACACCGAGAGGCGTACGCACACGCTCTATCGACATGCCATTGGGGCGGGTCCAGCTTTCCAGAACCTTGCCCACGGGGTCGGGCAGATCCGCCACCGCTTCCACACCGGCGGCCATGCCCTCAATGCGGGCGGGCGTAAGAGTGAGACGGTCGATGAAGGATTCGGCTACGCCTTCCGCCTTGGCGCGACTGACATCGCGCGCATTGGCGGCAAGAATGTCATCGGCTGCCGCGCGGATGGCGGCGGCGGCGGCGCGAAGGGCGGCGGTCTTCACCCCCGCATCGGCAAGCGCGAGAACACGGGCAGCGGCACGAGCACGCCGGCCCATCTGCGTCATCATCGCCTCCAGCTCCGCCGGCGGAGCTGCCCGCTCCGCTTGCGCGGGGGCATTCACACGGGCGGCGGTGGCGGTGGACATGACGAAGATTCCTCTACATTCAGGTTAAAAGGGACAGAGCATTTTCCAGCGAAGCGAAAGCCGTTCGCGTGACGAAAATGCGATCACTCAATACACTGGCACCATCTCCGATTTCATGAAACCGAAACATGCGCCAGCCCTTCTAACATGAAGCGCGCGCGTTCAAAACCTCAAGAGGCAGCCCCGTCACCCACAGCACGCGCGGAAGCGGAAGCATCAGACACGATCAGAGGTCCCTGAGCGCCATATCATCGCGGTGCACCATCTCGGAGCGGTTATGTTCGCCGAGCAGTTCCGCAATCTCCCCGGTGGAGCGGCCCATGATAAGCTGGGCATTCGCGGCATCATAGGCCACCAGCCCGCGCCCGACTTCGCCACCATCCGGCCCACGCAGAATCACGGCATCCCCGCGCTCGAACTGCCCCTCGATCCGCCGGATTCCGGCGGGCAGAAGACTAGCCCCGCGCCGCAGAGCCGCTACTGCACCCTCATCCAGATGCAGCGTGCCACGAGGTTCCAGCGCACCGGCTATCCAGCTCTTGCGCGCCCGCACCGGATTAGCGGCGGTGAGGAACCATGTGCAGCGCCCGCCCTCGCGGATGACGCGCAGCGGGTTTTTCACATGGCCCGAGGCAATCACCATATGGGTGCCAGCCGCTGTCGCGATCTTTCCCGCCTCGATCTTGGTGCGCATACCGCCGCGTGAAAGCTCGGAAGCGGCAGCCCCGGCCATGCCCTCGATATCGGCCGAGATGCGCGGCACCACGGGGATATGCGCGGCATTCGGATCTTTCGCGGGCGGCGCGGTATAGAGACCGTCAATGTCTGAAAGCAGCACCAGAAGATCTGCACTGGCCATGGTGGCGACGCGGGCGGCAAGGCGATCATTATCGCCATAACGGATCTCGCTGGTCGCCACCGTGTCGTTCTCATTGATGATCGGCACGGCACGCAAATCCATCAGCCGTTCCAGCGTGGAACGGGCATTGAGATAGCGCCGCCGCTCTTCCGTGTCTCCAAGGGTCAGCAGCACCTGCCCGGCGGTGATGTCCTCATGGGCCAGCGCCTCGGCCCAGGTGCGTGAGAGCGCCACCTGCCCCACGGCGGCAGCAGCCTGGCTGTCCTCCAGCCGCAGCACGCCCGGCGGCAGATGCAGCACCGTGCGCCCCAGCGCCACCGCGCCGGAGGAGACCACCATCACATCGCAGCCACGCCGATGCAGCGTGCCGATATCTTCCACCAGAGAGATCAGCCAAGGCAACCGCACCCGTCCGCGATCCCGGTCCACCAGCAGGGCTGAGCCGACCTTGATGACGATGCGCTTGAAATCGGTCAGCGCAGGAACGGGAATGGAAGAAGCCACGGTGCTCATGGGGTCACAAAACCGCAAAGCGCGCCAAGCAGGAGCGCGGGGAAAGATGGGGGAGCCTGATACAGCGTTTTGCGCCGTCCGTCGATGCAGAGACACGGCACGCACCGGTCATGCGCTTGATATGTGCGCTTGCGGCAGCGGGCATGGAAGCGCCGGGACAAACTCGAACGAAATGAAGCCTGCTCATGTAAAGACAATACACGCCCTCAAGATACCGGGGCGTTTCCCGGATTCCGCGAACGGACGAAACAGTCTGAGGGGGTTTCTGAGCGAAACGGGTACCTGCTCATACGAAGATGTTCGGCTATTCAATATGTCAGATCATTTTCCTCATTCCGTGAAACGGGGAAGTAATCTAGCATATCCACAGCGCACCACGCCGCCGCCTCCGGCGCACCCGGAAGCCTCCTCTACCCCGGCCAAGGGTCATGAACATGTCTATCCTCATCCGCGACGCCGAAGCGCGGGACGAACAGCAATGGCGCACGCTCTGGCAAGGCTATACGGATTTCTACGAAACCATCGTGCCACCCGACATCACAGCCCATACATGGACGCGCATTCTGGACCCGACCGCCCTTCTGTTCTGCCGCGTTGCGGAGGTGGATGGTGCTGTGGCCGGTTTCACCGTGAACGTGCTGCATGAGTGCAGCTGGGCCAGCGATCCGGTCTGCTATCTGGAAGATCTGTTCGTTGATCCCGCGATCCGGGGACAAGGGATTGGCCGGGCACTGATTGAAGATCTGGTCGCGCGGGGTAAGGCGCAGGGCTGGTCCGGCCTTTACTGGCACACACGAACGGGCAACCCTGCCCGCAAGCTCTATGATGAATTCATCCCGGCGGATGATTTCGTGCGTTACCGGCTTGAGCTCTGACCGGCTTTCAGCGACAGCGCTCAAGCAAGACCGGCGGGCTAGCCGCATGAGACTCGCCGCCATTTGCCCGCAGAAGCCGAGCCGGCACAGAGCATGACGGCACAGCAGAAACGACATGACCCCGGCGCAGGTTTCTTGCGGCCGGGGTCATATTATCTCAGATCGAAGACGAAGGCTTCTCCCCCTCAGGGCCGCCACGTCTCATGCGCGGTGGCGGCTTCCTTTTCCTCCACCCGTGCATCTTCGACGATGGAGAGCAACTGGCGCAGTGCTTCCTGCACGCCCTGACCGGACTGGGCGGAAACAAGCAGCGGCTCATGCCCACACACGGCCTTCAGCTTGGCGCGCTGCTCTTCCAGCAGTTCGGGAGAGAGCGCATCAATCTTGGAGAGAGCCACGATTTCCGGCTTCTCATCCAACCCGTTGCCATAGGCTTCCAGCTCGCCGCGCACGGTTTCATAGGCCTTGCCCGCATCGGGGTTCGAGCCATCCACCAGATGCAGCAGCGCGCGGCAGCGTTCCACATGCCCGAGGAAGCGATCGCCAATGCCCACGCCCTCATGCGCGCCTTCGATCAGACCGGGAATGTCCGCCAGCACGAATTCGCGTCCATCCACCCGCACCACACCCAGACCGGGATGAAGGGTGGTGAAAGGGTAATCCGCGATCTTCGGCTTGGCCGCAGTGGTGGCGGCAAGGAAGGTGGACTTGCCAGCATTGGGCAGCCCGACCAGACCGGCATCGGCAATCAGCTTCAGCCGCAGCCAGATCCACTTCTCCTCGCCCTCAAGGCCAGGATTGGCGCGCCGTGGCGCCTGATTGGTGGAGGTCTTGAACTGGGCATTGCCGAAACCGCCATTGCCGCCGCGCAGCAGGCAGATGCGCTGCCCCACCTCGGTCAGATCGGCGAGGAAGGTTTCGTCATCCTCATCAAAGATCTGGGTGCCGGCGGGCACCCGCAGCACCACGTCATCACCCTTGGCCCCGGTGCAGTTCGCGCCGCGCCCATGGTCGCCCTTGCGGGCCTTGAAATGCTGTTGGTAGCGATAGTCGATCAGTGTGTTGAGACCATCGACGCACTCGATCCATACGTCGCCACCGCGCCCGCCGTCCCCGCCATTGGGGCCGCCGAACTCAATGAACTTCTCGCGCCGGAACGAGACGCAACCCGCCCCTCCGTCGCCCGCGCGCACATAGACCTTGGCTTGATCAAGAAACTTCATAGTCCAGCAGGTAGAGGCCCGACCGGCACAAAGCAAGAGGACTCGCGTTTCTCACGCCTGCTTTTCGCACGCACGCACGCGCAAAAGACCCTCCAGCCCGCCAGCGCGGCCCTTTTCGGGAGGGTGGAGAGGTCTGGAAGCGGCTCATGATTCGCGCAGCCTTATATGCCCCGTCTCCGACATTGAAGTTTAGGCGAGCAAAGAGAGGGGCTCCTCTTACAGTTGAAGTCCTGAAAATCTCGAAAATGCGTCATGAAGCTGTAGTGCAAGCCACTTAGGAAGATCAGCACTCACTGCCCGTTACGCGGCAGCTCTGCGCATCATCTGCAACCATCAGGACACATATGCTGTTCTGATCGATCATCACTGGCAAAGCATGCAAGATCTTGGCGCGTTTGACCCGGAAGAGCTGTTGCGTCCTGTCTCCGATGACGCGCCCTGCGGGACAGACCCGCGTGCGGACCAGGGAGCCGATAGCCCTTACTATCGCGCCAAGGATACAAGAGCGGCCGCGCGACGGATCGAACGCGCGAACGATGCGGATGGGGAAACCAGCGTTCCCCTTCAGGAATGGTCTGAAGTTGCAGAGCTCTGCATTGAAATTCTCGTCTCCCGGGCAAAAGACCTTGAGGTCTCCACCTGGCTGATGGAGGCGATGTTGCGGCTGGAAGGGTTTGCGGGCCTGCAATCCAGCATCGCCACAGCGACCGGCCTTGTGGTCCGCTACTGGGATGGCATCTATCCGGAGCCCGACGAGGACGGCGTTGAACTGCGCCTCACCCCGTTCATCAATCTGAATGGTCAGGACAGCCCCGGCACCCTGATGCAGCCGCTGCGCAAGACGGCCATCACCTTTGGCGAAACCTCCTACCAGTTCTGGCAATATGAACAGGCGCTGGAAGTTTCGCAGATCACGGATCAGTCCCGCAAAGATGCGCGCATCAAGGGCGGGGCGCTTGAGCTTGAGCAGTTCTCGCTTGCCGTACAGCAGACCCCGGCCGAATTCTACGCCCGGCTGGTTGCCGAGATCGAAACCTCGCTTGGCGCGCTGAATGAACTCTCCGATGCCTTCGTGGAAAAAGTTGGCCATGACGCCCCGCCCGCCGGAGCATTGCGGGCGATGCTCAGCACCATTCTGGACGCCGTGCGGCAGTTCGCCGGCGACAAGCTGGCCCAGCACGCTGCCGTAAGCGCCCTCACGGAAGAAGAGGACGCACCGGAGCAGGTAGACGGTGCGGAAGCGGATGGTGAAACATCCGGCACCGCCCCGTCAAAAGGCCCTATCGCCAATCGCGAGGATGCGCTGCGCCAGTTGCTGAAGGTCGCCGCCTTTTTCCGTGAGCACGAACCCCATTCGCCGATTTCCTACACACTGGAAGAGATCGTGCGGCGCGGGCGTATGCCGCTGCCCCAGTTGCTGGATGAACTCATCATAGACGGCAATGCCCGCCATTATTTCTATCTCGCCTCTGGCCTGAGGCCGCCGGAGGGTGGTGCCGAGTGATGTGCATGGAGGCATCGAAAGCCTTCCGTGCCAGCCAGCCGCATGCCTCTGCACGCCACACAAAGACGTGCAGCACAACCTGTTTCACCCGAGAGGAAACATCCCTCGAAGGACCAGAAATCATCGGCACTTCAATGCCATGAGACAAAACCCGGCCTGGGGGCTCACCCAGCCAGCCATGCCGGCAGCACACATGTTCATAACCCGACAGACCCAAGGGGTGAGGCACCATGGCCAGCGTTCATGACAAGCTCAACCGCGTGCGCAAGCCGCGCGTGCACATCACCTATGATGTGGAAACCGAAGGCGCGATGGTCCAGAAGGAGCTGCCCTTCGTGGTGGGCGTGCTCGGCGATTTTTCCGGCGATCCGACCGAGGAACTCAAGCCGCTGGGCGACCGCAAGTTCGTACAGATCGACCGCGACAACTTCGACCAGATCATGGCCCGCATGACCCCCGGCGTTAAGCTGAAGGTGGACAACACGCTGGCCGATGACGGCAGCCAGATGTCTGTGGAGCTGGGCTTCAAGTCCATGGCCGATTTCGAGCCTGCCGCCGTGGTGGCCCGCGTGGAGCCCCTGCGCAAGCTGATGGATGCCCGTAACCAGCTGCGCGACCTGCTCTCCAAGGCCGACCGCTCGGAGAATCTCGAGAGCCTGCTCGAGCAGATTCTCGCCAATGAAGACAACCTGAAGGCGCTTGGCTCAGAGCTGGGCGTGGAAGCTGGCGCCGCTGGCGCGCAGACCGAAACGAAGGAAGGCTGAGACCATGGCCGACGTTCAGACCCAGACGGAAGGCGCAGCCGCAACCGGCACCGCCGAGCTTTCCTTTCTCGACCAGGCGATCGCCGCCACCAAGCAGACCGAGCCGGACCGCACCGCCGAGCTGCTGCGCACCTTCACCCGTGAGGCCATGGCCGGCACGGTGACCTTCGACAAGAACCTTTCGAAGACCATCACCCAGGCCATCACCGCCATTGATGCGAAGATCTCCACCCAGCTCAACGCGATCATGCATCACCCGGACTTCCAGAAGCTGGAAGGCACGTGGCGCGGCCTCAACTATCTCATCATGAATTCGGAAACCGGCTCTTCGCTGAAGGTCCGGCTTCTGAACTGCTCGAAGCGCGAGCTCTACAAGAACCTGACCAAGGCGTCGGAGTTCGACCAGAGCGCCATCTTCAAGAAGATCTACGAGACCGAATTCGGCAGCCCCGGCGGTGAGCCCTATGGCGCGCTGATCGGCGACTATGAATTCACCAACCATCCGGAAGACATCGAGCTGCTCACGCAGATGTCGAGCGTGGCGGCGGCAGCTTTCGCGCCCTTCATCACGGCCGCCAGCCCGAAGATGTTCGGTTTTGATGAATTCACCGAGCTGTCCCGCCCGCGGGATCTCGAGAAGATCTTCGACTCCGCCGAATATGCCAAGTGGCGCAGCTTCCGCGAGTCTGATGACTCCCGCTTCGTCACCCTCACCATGCCGCGCACCCTCGCCCGGCTGCCCTATGGCGAGAACACGAAGGTGGTGGAAGAGTTCGATTTCGAGGAAAGCCCGATCGAGAATGGCGTGCCCCGTGCGATGCAGCACGAGGATTACTGCTGGATGAACTCATCCTACGTGCTCGGCGCACGCCTCACCGATGCCTTTGCGCAGCATGGCTGGTGCACGGCCATTCGCGGTGCGGAAGGCGGCGGCAAGGTGGAGAACCTGCCCAGCCATACCTTCGTTTCCGACGATGGCGACACGGACCAGCAATGCCCGACCGAAATCGGCATCACCGACCGTCGCGAGGCTGAGCTCTCCAAGCTCGGCTTCCTGCCGCTCTGCCATTATCGCGGCACCGATTATGCGGTGTTCTTCGGCGCGCAGACCTCGCAGAAGCCCAAGAAGTATGACCGGCCTGAAGCCACCGCCAATGCGGCCATCTCCGCCCGTCTGCCCTATGTGATGGCGACCTCGCGCTTCGCCCATTATCTGAAGATCATGGGTCGCGACAAGGTGGGCTCCTTCATGGAAGCCAGCGATTGCGAGAAGTGGCTGAACCGCTGGATCATCAACTATGTCAACGGCAACCCAGATGCCGGCCAGGACATGAAGGCGAAGTATCCGCTGGCGGAAGCCAAGGTCGAGGTGCGTGAGATCCCCGGCAAGCCCGGCTCTTACAACGCCATAGCCTGGCTGCGCCCTTGGTTGCAGATGGAAGAGCTGACCACCTCCCTGCGGATGGTGGCGCGCATTCCCACCGCGTCCTGATCGGATATCCGGTTCAGGGGGCGGGAGACGCTGAAAGGCGCACCCCGCCCCTTCCTGCTTTGTGCGGACATCCAGCTTGAGCACATGACCGAGCAAGCCGGACGCGGCCGGGCGTGCGTAAAATGCATGGTTTCAACAACTTAGATCGCTTCCCCGACTCCATGAGACGGTGATAGCCCCCCAATATTCTTCATCCCGGACAGGGAGACTGCGCCTTGATACCGGCAGACCCGACCGGGCAGGAACAGGTGATGCCCGCCGCCCCGCCTCATCTAAGGCCGGGTCAATCGGGTGTAAGGCCTGATGCTGCCTTGAATCAGGCCATCCCCCTGCGCCGTTCCGCCGTAGACTGTGCCCTCGCGCGCACTGCCCCTGCGGCGCTGGATGCCTTCCTGAATGAGACCGACCCGGCGCGGGCACTTGCCCTCTGGTTCGGGCGCGATGCAGCGCAGCTGAAGGATGGTGCGGCACTGGCTGGCGCGATTGACCGCGACATCGCCATTCTGGACGAACTGCTCACCGACCAGCTCAACGCCATCCTGCATCATTCCCGTTTTCAGGCGCTGGAAGCCTCATGGCGTGGCCTGTCCTACCTTTCTGATTGCGCGGCCAGTGCATCGCGGGTGCTGGTGCGGGTGCTGAACCTCTCCTGGAGCGAACTGTGTCAGGACTTCGACCGCGCTGCCGATTTCGACCAGAGCCACCTTTTCAGCAAGGTCTATTCCAACGAGTTCGGCATGCCCGGTGGCCTGCCCTTCGGGGTGCTGCTGTGTGACTATATGGTGCGCCACGCCCCGGCCCCGGACCATAAAACCGACGATGTGGCAGCCCTTGCCGGCCTTGCCGGAGTGGCGGCGGCGGCCTTCGCACCGGCCATATTGAGTGCCTCGCCGCAATTGCTGGGGTTGTCCGATTTTCCAACTCTGGCACAGGTGCGCCAGTTGCGCGGGCTCTATAGCGGCCCGGAATTCGCCCGCTTTGAACGGCTGCGGGCGATGGATGACGCACGTTTCCTCGGGCTCGTGCTGCCCCATGTGCTCATGCGCTACCCCTATGGACGGGACGGCATGGCTGGCGTGGGCTTTCGGTATCGCGAGGATCTGCGTGGCCTCACCCATGAGGACATGTGCTGGGGCAGCGCGGTCTATGCCTTCGGCGAAGTGCTCATCCGCGCCTTCGATCTGCATGGCTGGTTCGCCGATATCTGCGGCACAAGCCGGGATGTGGTGGATTTCGGCCTTGTCACCGGCATTCACGCCCCGCCGCCGGAAACCGACATGCCGGACGTGGTGGACCGTTTTGGCACCGAACTGTTCGTACCGGCCGAGATCGAATCCGAACTAGTTCAAAAGGGGCTGATGGTTCTCAACAGCTGCAAGGATACACCCTTTCTGGCCTTCGGCTCCAGCGCCTCCATTCAGGCCGTGCCGCAGGGCAATCATTCTCCTGCGGCGGTGAATGCACGCCTTTCCGCCATGCTGCGCTACATCCTGTGCGTGTCGCGTTTCGCCCATTATGTGAAGATCCAGATCCGCGACCGCATCGGCTCCTTCGTCACGGCCGAGGCGTGCGAGCGCCAGCTGCAATCATGGCTCCACGAATATTGCCTCGGCAATGATGATGCGAGCCCCGAGATGAAGGCGCGCTACCCGCTGCGGGAAGCCAGCGTTGAGGTGCGCGCTGTGCCCAGCCGGCCGGGCAGCTTCGCCTGCGTCATGCATCTGCGTCCCCATTTCCAGCTCGACCAGATCTTCACCACCTTCAAGCTCGTGACCGACGTGTCATTGAGCGCCGCCCCCCGCTCCATCTGATGTCGCCGGAGACTGTCCCAATGAGCCTTTCTGCACTTGAACTGTTCGAGGCCGGCAAGCTGGCCGAAGCCATCACCGCCATAGGCGCCGAAGTGAAGGCCTCCCCGGCAGACATAACCCTGCGCAGCCGGCTGACGGAGTTTCTGTGCGTGGCCGGGGAACTGGAGCGGGCCGAGCGCCAGCTTGAGGCCATCATGCTTCAGGACTCAAAAACCGTGGTGCAGGTGGCCACGTTGCGCCAGTTCCTGCGGGCCGATGATGCGCGCCGGCAGGTGTGGCTGGCCGGTCGCTCCCCCGAATTCACCGCACCTCCACCCGCCCATGTCACGCTGAGCCTTGAAGCGCTGATGCATCTGCGCAACGGTGCGCTGGCCGAGGCCGCCGATTGCATGGCCCGCGCCGCCGCAGAGCGCCCGGCTATTCGCGGCACTCATGATGATGTGCCCTTCGAGGATTTCTGTGATCTTGATGACCTCACCGGCGGCGTGCTCGAGATCATGACCATGACCGGAAAATATTACTGGGTGCCGCTGGAGCAGGTGGAAGAAGCTGTCTTTGAGGCTCCGAACCGCCCCATCGACCGGGTATGGCGCACCGCGCAGCTTTCCGTGCGGGGCGGGCCGGAGGGACAGGTGATGATCCCCTCCACCTATTTGCCGCCACACACCGAACTGACCGAAGCCCAGCGCATGGGGATGGAGACCGACTGGGCTGAAATCCAGCCAGATTGCATGATGGGCCGAGGCCTGCGCAGCTTTCTGGTGGGCGAGGAAAGCCGCACCATCATGGAACTGCGCCACCTCACCTTCACGCAGGCCTGAGCCATGGCGGCCACCGCCGGCCTGCCCGGCTCAAGATCCACGGCCATGGGCACATCTGCCGGCGGTTCCGGCCAGCAGGGTGGCCCTCCCCTGCGCCTGTCGATCCTTGACCGGCTTCTGGATGAGGATGCGCCCCTCCTCCAGACCCTGCGCCATGGCATCCGCCGGGATCTGGAAGCCCTGCTGAATACGGAGCGGCGGGTTGTCGGCTGGTCCGAGGAACTGGACCAGCTCGATCAGTCCATCCTCAATTTCGGCATGATGTGTCTGGGCACGACCAATATGGCGACGCAGGAGGCCCGGCTGGCCGTTGTAGAGCGGATCGGCGCTTTTATCCGCTCCTGGGAGCCACGCCTGCGCAATCTCAACATCCACGCTCTGCCGAATGTGGACTCAAGCGACCGCTCCCTGCGCATCCGCATTGAGGCGCAGATCGCGGTTGATCCGACACCGGTGCCAATGGTGTTCGATACGGTCATCGAACCCTCCGGCAACACCATGGTTTCTCTGGCGAGTGCGCGCAGTGAGTGACGATCTTCTTTCCTATTACAACCGCGAGCTGATCTATCTGCGCCAGAGCGCACGGTCCTTCGCGGAGGCGCATCCCAAGATCGCGGCCGGCCTGCGCCTCTCCGGCGATGCGGTGGATGACCCCCATGTCGCCCGGTTGATGGAAGGCGTGGCGTTTCTCAATGCCCGCATCTCCCGCAAGCTGGATGACGAGTTTCCCGAGCTGGTGGACACGCTTCTGGGGGCGCTGCACCCGCACTTTCTGGCGCCTGTGCCATCCATGGCCATCGTCCAGTTCCAGCCCAAGCCGGAGATGCAGGCCCCGCAACTCATTCCGGCAGATACGGAAATGGAGTCGGAGCCGGTGGGCGGGGAGGTTTGCCGCTTTCGCACCCGCTATCCCGTGACCCTGTGGCCGATGGAGATCATTGACGCCTCGATGAGCGGGCGGCCCCTGATCGCACCGGCCCGGCCAGACCTGAACACCGCCGCTGCAGCCCTGCGCCTGACCCTGCGCTGCACGGTTCCCGGCATGACCTTCACCGACATGCAGCCGGACAAGCTGCGCGTGTTCCTGCGCGGCAACCCGCTGCATATCCACGCCCTTCAGAACCTGATCCTGAACCGCACGCTGGCGGTGGCGCTGGCCGATGGCGTGAATGACCCGCAGCCGGTGTTTCGTCCTCCATCGGCGGTTTCAGCTGTCGGGTTCGGCGCGGATGAGCAGATGCTGCCCTATCCGCCGCAGACCCAGCAGGCCCATCGACTTCTGAGCGAATATTTCACCTTCCCCGAGAAATTCCTGTTCTTTGATGTGGACCTCTCTGCCCGTGTGCTGAGCGGGGCTGGTGCCACACTGGATGTCTTTCTCTATTTCGACCGATCGGATACGGCGCTGGAACGGGCCGTGACGCGAGACTGGTTCACGCTGGGCTGTACGCCTATCGTGAACCTGTTCGCCCAGCGGGCAGAGCCGGTCCTGCATGCCCAAACCCGTTATGAGCAACGCCTCATTCCCGATGCCCGTCGGCAGGGTGCGCTTGAAATTTATGATATCCTGAGCGTGCGGGCCACCGACAGCGCAGGAAACCAACACCCCGTTCTGCCCTTTTATACCCAGCACAAGGCCACGGATGGCACGGGCCGCCCGGCCTTCTGGACTGCCGCACGCCGGCCTGCCGGCCCGCAGGACCCCGGCACGGAGATGTACCTCTCCATCCACGACCCCGAACAGGGCCGCGCCTTTGCGCAGGACACCGTCATCTCTGCAAGCACGCTGTGCCTGAACCGCGACCTGCCGGCGCGCCTGCCCTATGGCGGCGGACACCCAAGGCTCACCCCGGTGGAGGGCATCGCCACCCTTGGGGATATTGTCTGCATCACCCCACCGACGCCCACCATTCGCGTCACATCCGCCAAGGGGCGGCACTGGGCGTTGATGTCGCATCTGGCGCTGAACCACCTCTCCCTCTCCGGCAGCGGAGGGCTGGATGCGCTGAAGGAGATCCTCGGTCTCTATAATCTTCAGGACTCGGCGGATATCGCCCTTATCATCAATGGCATCGCCTCCATGTCCACCCGGCGCGGCGTGGCGCGGGCTCCTACTCGCCCCGGAGATGCACCATGGACCGACGCCGTCTGCCGAGGCATCGACATCACGCTTGAGTTCGACAACGCCCATTTCAGCAACCGCAGCCCTTATCTGTTTGCCATGGTGCTCGATCACTTCTTCGGGCTCCAGGCCTCCATCAACGCCTTCACCCGCCTCACCGCGATGCTGAAGGGACAACCGGGAACCGTGCGCACATGGCCAGCCCGAGCCGGCTTCCGCCCCCTGCTCTGATCGCCCGGCTGCTGCGCCAGCCGGAGGGGTTCGACTTCATACAGGCCGTGCGTCTGGTGGAGCGACAGCATCGCATCGCGCCCCCGCAACAGGGCGAACGCGCGGGAGAGCGCACGCCTGCAGAAGCGGTGCAGTTTGTCAGCAATATCGCCCTGCGCTACCCAACCTCCGCCATTGTGCGGGCGCAGTTCGGGCCGCAGGACACACGGGTCCAGCTCACATCCGGCCTGTTCGGGCTTGTGGGGGCGATGGGTGTGCTGCCGCACAGCTACACCGATCTCGCCATCCAGAGCCTGCATGCCCGCAACCCCGGCTACACGGCTTTTCTGGATATCTTCCACCACCGGGCCACACGGCTGTTCTGGGAAGCCTCGACCAAATACCGCATCGCCATTGCCCATGAGATGGCCTGCGGGGAGGAAGAGGATGACTTCACCCTCGTGCTGCGCAGCCTTGCCGGCATCGGCACGCCCGCAACCTATAACCGGCTGTCTGTTCCCGACAGCGTCATTCTGCACAATGCCAGCCTTTTCGCCTCCGGCATCCATACCCTGACAGGGCTGGAGCAGTTGCTCTCTTGCCTGCTGGAGCGTCCTGTCACGGTTGAACCCTTCATTGGCGGGTGGCAAACGCTGGGGGAGGATGAGCAAACCCGTCTCGCCCCCCCTGATGATCCAGCAGCGGAACATGCCCGCCTCGGCGTCAGCGCCATGATCGGGGCGCAGGTCTGGATGACCCAAAATGCCTTCCGGATTGTCGTCGGTCCCGTCGATGGGGAAACATTGCACGACCTGTTACCCGATGGGCAGGCCTTCAGGCAGGTGCAGGATCTGGTGCGGCTCTATTGCGGGCTCGAATTCGACTTCGACATCAATGTGATTGTCGAGGCGCGCAGTGTCCCCGCCACACGGCTGGTCATGGGCGCGGGTGGACCCGATGATGTTCGGCTGGGGCTGACCACATGGCTGCTTTCCGCCCCAAGCGTTGTCGATCGCGATGACACACGGATTGCCGCAAACGACATGGACTGAAGGCGCGCCGGAACAGGCAGCCCATCTGCGCTTCCTGCTTGCCCACTCAATACGTGCGCCACAGGGCAGCCAGAGCCGCCCCATGCTGTCAAAGCCCTATTGGCTCGCCAGACTCGGCAGACACCTGAAGCCGAGCAGCGGATTTTGCCCGAAGGGGTTGTCCACACTCGTCGCATTCAGCGTGAAACCAGCCGAACGCGCGCCCAGACTGACCCGGAAGCTGAACCGATCCGCACTCAGCCGTCGCAGATCGCTGGAGCGCACGAAGCGCAGCAGCGCCCACGGCCCCGGCACGGTGAGGGATGAGGCAAACCCCGGCTCTTGCGCCCCAAATTCCACGCGCACACCGCCCGTGCTTGCCGGCCATTTCATCGCAACCTGCTGCGGCGGGCCATACTGGTAGATGAGCGCCTGACCATCAATATCCAGTTTCACCCGCAGCGCCCCCGGATCAAGATCAATTGGCGTCACCTCGAAGATGAGCTGCGGAGTTGCAGCCCCACCGGGGAAGAACATCGCGCGAATACGGGCCGCCTGCTCAAAATAGCCGAGCGCCGCAGGTGTGATATTGAGCTGCATTCCCGTGGTGTTCATCACCTTCCAGGGCGAGATGCTGGTATCAATGAAGGGCTTGAGCTGGCGTTCGAAGAACTGGTCGAGCAGCCCACTTGGCGCAAAGAAACGCGAGAAGTCCGCGATGGTGATGTCCTGCCGGCTGTTGGCCACCGGATAGCGGCCATTGATGGCAGCCGTGCAGAAGGGCAACACCTGCGCCTGCCATGTGCTGTTCATATCTGCCTGCAAACCCGCATTGGCGATGTTCGAGGTTTCACGCACCAGCGCCAGAATGGAGTCGCCCAGCGCCGGCGGCGCGCTGAGGGTGGACAGACGCAGCTGGCTCAAAATCTGCGTGAAGGCCGGCCCGGAGGTCAGTTCCGTGATCTGGGCGGAACTCGCCACATCGGCGCTGGCGGCAGGCCCAACCACAATACGCAACTGGACCAACTGCTTGATCACTTCATCCAGAGGATTGGATGTGCCCTCCACAAATTCGCGCAGACTGGCGAAATGGTCTGTGATGGGCTGTCCCGGCGGGACTGCATTGGTGAGACTGCCCTGCAACTCCTGCCGTGCAATGCCGGCTATGCTGTTGTCCTCTTTCGCCTCTGCTGGTGGGGTGAGTGAGGTCTGCTGGGCAACGGACGTCAGATAGCTCTTCAAGGGAGACGGCGGCCCAGCCACGGCCTTGAGGATGGAGACTTCCTGCTGAAGCGTGCTGAAAGATGCAATCGTGACATCACTCAGCAAATTCTCCCACTGGCTGATATAGGTATTGGCGAACAGCTCGACCATCTCCTGACGCAGCGCGCTGGCCTGAAGAATGGTCTCCTCGCCTGTTGTGCGCGGCGAACGCACCCAGTCCTCGTTCACCAGTGTTTCCGCCACTTTCGTGATTGCCGGCAGGATCACGGTGTAGAAATTGTCGGCCATATACATGCCGTCAATGGTCTCGGAGAGGCTGTTGCCGGAGCGGCGCACCAGCGCATAGCTGGCGAGGGGACCGGCAGCATCAGAAAGCCGCCATGGCCGCAGGGCCTCCACCTCCGGCAGCCGCGCCAAAATCGCAAGACCGCGCTGGGACGGCGGATACTGGTTCAGCACCGCGCGCGCTTCCTGCACCAGCTTGCCGTCCAGCTCGATGGGCGGGAAGCCGGCTTCCAGAAGGTTGCTGACCTGCTCGTTCAGTGCGGCACGCAGTGTGGCCTGAGCCGGGCCGGGATAAAGGCGGACGAACTCTTCCCGCATCCAGCGCGAGACGATGTTCTTGTCCACAGGCGCCTCGCCGCCCATCATGAGATAGACCATCAGGGCATCATAGAGATCATGCGGGTCCGAAATCTCGGCCACGATCTTCTGCTGAAGCATGGTTTGCAGACGCGGCAAGAGGAAGATGATCTGGCCATCCCTGTATTCCGCCTGCGTGGCCTCCGACAGGGTGCTGACCTGAGACAGGCCGCCGGACAGCGCAAGAGACAGATCCTTGTTGCGTTCATCCCACCCGGTGGGCAACGCCGCCAGCACCCGTAAGGCCGGCACCGTTGATGGCAGGTCCAGTGCATTGTCTGGCGAGGACTCGATGCCGTCGACGATCGGCCGGATCACCTGCTCCGCATTATGCGTGGCGCGCTCAACCCGGGAAATCAACTCCTGATTGGCGAGAAAACTGACCGTCCACCACAGGGTGAAACACAGCCCCAGCGCGGCCACCAGCGCCGTAAGGCTCCATTGCAGGAAACTCTGGCGGCGCTTGACCTCGCTATCCACCCCGACCAGACCCGCTTCCTCGAAGATGACCTTTTCCAGCATGTCCCGGATGAAATAGCCGGAGCGCAGGCGATCGGTGATCGAGGGCCGACTGGCCGGGTCACGGACCAGTTCGCTCCCCGGCTCCTTCGCCGAAGCACTGGATGATCCACCGCCGGACCCAGTCGCCAGTCCTTTGGCCTGATCCTTCTGGAGAAGGCGTGCCGGTGAGGTCTCTGTCGCGTCTTCAGCAATATTGGCGCTGGTGAAATAGGTGCCGCGCAACAGAAGAGCCCGCTCATATCGGCTCGACTTGAACACATCTTCCAGAAAATCGGAGATCATCGGCCGCAGGGCTGCCAGATGCGGCAGGAACATGAAGGCACCCAACCGGCGCTGCGTATCTGGCTCTGCATTCACGCGAGAGAGCGTGCGCGGTCGCTGCCATTGCAGCAGATGCGTGAATTCGCGATTGAAGAAGGCGATGAAGGCATCATCATCCTGCTCCGCGGCGACCTCTTCCACGAACGGAAAGGTCAGCCCGAAGACCCGCGCACGCTCTTCGCTGGAGAGGCCTTCAAAGAAGGCGCTGAACCCCGGCACGCGATCCAGCCCGGTGAAGACGAGATAGACCGGAAACCGCATTTTCAGGCTGGCCTGCAACCCCACAAGCTGCTGGCGAATATCTGCCGCACGCGTCACCCGCTCCACGTCATCCCATCGGGCGAAGGTTTCAAGATTGAGCACCAGCAGCACACCGTTGATGGGCTGGCGGGAGCGCGCCGTCTTCAACTGATCGATAAAGCCTGTCCAGATCTGGCGCGCATCCCCGGTCAACACCCCATCGCCGCGGAAGGGGCCTTCCGTATCCACGAGCACGGCTTTGTCCGAGAACATGAAACTGGCATGAGCGCCGGCCTCGATCTTCCCGCCCTTGCGCTCAGACATGGGAAAACGCAGGCCGGAGTGACGGATCAGTTCACTCTTTCCGCTGCCGATGGGCCCCATCACCAGATACCAGGGAAGCTGATAGGCGTAGGCCCGCCCAAGCTTGCGTCCATCACGCATGCGCTTCAGCACATCCAGAGCGCGCTGGAAGCCCAGTGTCATCGCCGCGATCTCGGTGCGAATGTCTTGTGCGGCCCGTGCTGCATCCGGGCTCCCCTGCACAGGGACAGCAGCAGAACCTGTCACTACACCCGTCTTCCTGCGCCGCCACAGCCAGACACTGGCCAGAATGAAGACCAGCACAAGAACACCTTGAACCAGCACCAGCGGCAGAAGATTTGCCAGTGGCGCATAGCCGGAAATGGAGATGAACGGACCTAGGAACCAGTTCAGCAAGGACAGGACAAGGAAACAGGATATGAGCCCGACCCAATGCCAGAATGCACGCGATGTCAGTAGCTTCCTCATAAACGCGATCCTTGCCCCGCAGTGCCCGGCCGAGAGCATTTTCGATGGAACAGGCGCTTGAAACGCCCTGCTTCATGGTGGTGTGCAGTAGCAGGCGCAATGCGGCCTGCACGCCTGCCGGAAGGTTTCGAACTCATTGTGCGCACGCGCATCCGTGCGCCGTTTCCGCTTCAGCGAAACATCAGTCTTTCGGTGTCAGCACGATCTCAACACGCCTGTTGGCCTGTCGTCCCTCAGGCGTGCTGTTGCTGTCGATGGGGTCTGCAGCCCCAAGCCCCTCGGAGGTCACGGCGCGATCAGTGCCAAGCAGCGGCTGCAACATCTGCGCCACGGCATCTGCACGGGCCTGAGACAGGGCGATATTGTTCGGGAATCTGGCAGTTGAGATCGGCTGACTGTCCGTATAACCATTGATATCGACCGCCCCCGGCGTGCGGGCCAGGGCCATGCCGACACTGTTCAGCACACTCAAGAATGGATCACGCACCTGAGTGACGCCTGATGCGAACACCTCGCCCACCGTGCGGATGACCACCTTGCCATTCTGGTCGAGAACCTTAAGCACTCCAGCCTTCTGCTCCGGCTCCAGCATGCCGGAGATCCGCTGGAATGGGGACATCAGCGGCGGGGTGGGCGCCGTCTGGACGGGAGGCGCAGCAAGAGGGCGAGACGCGGGCGCGGCCGGTTCGACATCATCCAGATCGGCTGGAACGAGCGGCACAGTGATCGGTGCAGGTGGCGGCGGTGCCAACAGCGCCAAGACCTTCTCCCGCGCAATACCGGCCTCATGGCTCAATGTGGCCGTGAGAAGGATATAAGCGAACAGCAGCAGTACCAGAACGGCGAGCGCACCAATCCAGACCGGCAGAAAATCCCGCAACTGGCGATTGGCCACGCTGACCCCACGCCAGACCGGAGAAATCTCGGCCTGTGGCGCGCCATGAACCCCATATAGAACCTTGTAGATGCGCTCGTTCAGCCGGGAGAGTTCTGCCGGTCCATTGGCCGCCAGCCGGTATTTGCCCTCAAACCCGAATTCCAGACAGAAGTAATAGAATTCAAGCTCACGCATCAAAGCTTGCGGCGCGGACAACATCTGCTGCAACAAAGAGAAGAAGCGCTCTCCGCCCCAGGCTTCATGGAAGAAAACTGAAATCATCGTGCGCGATGACCAGTTGCTGTCATAGCCCCACTCTGTCTTCAGCACTGCATCATCCACCGACGCCGCCAGAGCATAAAGGGTGAGGCGCGCATGCTGGCTGGATACGCCACGCGCCGTGAGCTGAACCTCGAAATCCTGCAAACTCTGCACCAACGTGCGGTGCATCCAGTCCATATCCTGAAGCTGAGGCGAACGCTGGGCGCGGGAGAGAAGGCCGAAAATGGGTGCGGCCAGCCCAAGCGCCGGATTATCGGGATACACATCCAGCGAGGCAAAAAGTGCCTCGGGCCAGTTGTCGGCCTCCATACCGCTCGCAGCTGGCGTGGGGGTCGCCACAGTCCGGTCCAGAATTGCTGTATCCAGTTTGTCGAAGACAGGCGCTGTGACCGGGCTCGTGTGCGTCAGGCCAGAAGAGGAACCGGATTTGGAGGAACCGGACGGACGCGAGAATATAGTCTCATCCATGGGCCCTACTCCGGCTCCGCCCAGAACAGCCGCGCGACAATACAGGTCAGCGGATTACCAAGCCACGATACAAACTGGCGCTCTTCTGCCATCTGTTTGTTGCGTGTTGATGACTGATCACCATTCGACTGGCCCCTCACTTCCGGATGGCCCACATCTCCATCAGCACACCCGGAAACTCACCGGCCAGATGCACGGCAATACCGCCAGAGGTTTCAAGCTGACCCCAGATTGAACTGGAAGACTCCAGCTCGAAGTAAACCGCCCCGGAGTGATAGGGCAGCTGGCGGGGCGCAACCGCGATTGGCCGCACCCGGATGCCCGGAAGCTGGACATTCACCAGTTCTCGGATCTGCTCCACCGGCCCAATCTTGATGAGCGCCGGCAGCGAGCGACGGATCGCCTCGCCCGGCATATCCGCCTTCACCACCAGAATGAAGCTGGCATTAGAGACCAGTGTCCGGTCCTGAATGGTGCCGACACGAATGCCGTACTTGCGGTCCTGCAAGGGAATCTGCACCGCATTTTGTTCCAGCACGGCGCTGAGAGACCGACGCAATTCCACCATCACATGGGCGAATGTCGCCTGAAGGTCATCATGCTCATAAATGGCGAATTCACGCGGGCGCTTCATGACCGTGGTGAATGTGGACAGTTCGCCCGTCAGTTCCAGCAGGCTGGCATACAGCCGCTCCGGGTGAATGCCTGAAATGCGGGAGAGATGCGCCAGATGCGGCTCGCTGCGATTGATGACCTGCAACATCAGGAAATCGGCTATATCCGCCACCCCCCTGCTGTCCGTTCCACTGACACGCGGCGCCAGAGCCTCGCCGCGGTGGTGCAGCATCGCGGTCAGTTCATTGAGAAAGCCCATCAGCACCGGTGAGGCGGCAATATCGAGCACCGGGGGGATGTAATCCGGATCAAGCCGCACCCGCTTGTCCGCGCCCACTTCCATGATGCGGGCAATGCCAAGGCAGTGGAAGCCCTTGCGGTCCTCGGTTTCCAGACGCAGGGACAGGCGCAGCGAGGCGGTGCGGATGCGTGCAGAGGCACTTGAACCACTGATCTCGTCGGCAACCTCCTGCTCCTGTGCGCCAAAGCGGGCTGCCGGGTTCAGCCGTGTTTCCACCTCAACGCTCGCGCCGCCGCGCTGCTGCACCGGCAGGCACAGATAAATGATGCAGTTTGTCGTGGTCGTAGGCAGATCTATCGGCGCGGGATGAGCGTCATCCTCAGGCACATTGAACGGCGTACCATCCTCACACACGCCCACACAGCGACTGAGGGCAAACTTGCCGAGGGCGAGAAGATCCCGATTGATCGCCAGTTCCCGCAGCCCCCACGGAAAGGGGCACAGCCCTTCCGCACGCTGGCGCACAAACCGCTCCAGATAACGATCCTGCTGCTGGAAATGCTGCGGACGCAGGAACATGCCCTCAGACCAGACGACCTTGCCGTTCGTGTTCATCATGCGTCCTTTCCGGCGCCCGGCACCAGCGGAATGGCGTGATCTCGCTCATGCCGGATTGTCGATATGCGAGCGGCGATACTGGCCAACTCAAGACTGGCCCATTCAGGCTCCAGCTTCGCCAACCGCTCCAGCACCTCACCCGAGGCCCCGGCCAGAAGGTCAGGAGGGGTGGGCGACGCTGACTGCACGATGGTGCAAAGCGCCTCGATCAGGGCCTGCTGTGTCTCCAGCGGAAGCCCGGCAGCTATCCCTGTGGTTGCCTGTGTCATGCCCATTGGCATGGACTGCGGGCGCGCAGGTGAAGATGGCAGAAGCGGATCATCCCCCAGTGACAAAGGCTTATGTGCCGGTGCAGGATAGTCCAGCTCATCATCGGCCCAGTCTTCGGGAATCTGGATATTGGCCGGCATGACGGGCTGGTAGGCCTGCATATGTGCCGGCACATGGTCGCTTTCCACCGGGGCCGGTGGAGCGCGCGTGAAACCGGGGCCGGAGCGCAGGCCGAGGCCAAACTCAGGCCCCAGTTCCTGCTCCAGACTTGCGCCAAGATCAAAAGCCGAGCGCTGCGGCAGCAGGGCCGAAAAGGAGTCATCCTCCGGCGGCGGCAGCGACATCATCTCGTCATCAACACGCAGATGCACAGTCGGGAAGCCATCGCCGCGCGGTTTTTGAAAAGGATCGGGCTCCGGCGCGGGCGGCGGCGTCAGACGTCCCGCCTCTCCCGGCAGAATGGTGAGAAAGGGATCAACATGATTGCCTGCTGCACCAAGCGTCGCCTCAAGCACCACAGAACCCAGCCGGAACCGGTCCCCCTCCTTCACGATCGCCGTGTTGCCACGCCCCAGGGGAAGGGTCGAACTGTTGATGAACACGCCATTTGATGAAGTATCGATGATGACGAAAACCCCGGCCCGCAGATCAAACGTGCAGTGATGACGCGACATGAGCAGAGCCGGATCATCAATCGCCCAGTCATTGTCCCCCTCACGCCCGACCCGCAACGGGCCGGAACTGATAACGCGCACACCTTCAGCCGCTGGGGTCGTGGCAGGGGCGACAATGGTCAGACGCAAGGTCGGTGACATGTTTCCAGCTCCTCCCTATGCGTGACCAACGCCGCTGCCGCCATTGCCGATATCTGCTCCCATGGCCAAGACCGACTGATGACGAACACCAATCGCTTTCGCCTCTCCCGGCACACAGCACAAAAGCAATGCGGCTCCGGCGGCACAGGCCGTGAGCCCATCGCCCGGAGGCACAACGGCCTCTGCACCGGGTGGGGCCAGGCTGCCGCCGGACCAGAACACGGCTAAGGCCGCATAACCGGCCGCCGTCGCGAATTTCAGCGCCTCGGAACAGGGATAGGCCGCGCGCCGGTTCTCCTCGCTGGGTTCATAAACCCAGCGCTCAACAGCCTGCCACGCGGCAGCCTCCAGGGGCGGCAGTTCCGCCGGCAGCAGACTGCGGCGCGCCACACAGCACCACCACACGGCTTCGCGCCGTGGCAGGCCAAGCGCAAGATAACGGATCGCCTCCGTGAACAGGCCCGCCTGTACCAACCGATGGATCATCTCCACCGCCGACAACCCCGGCTGCAACAGCTCCGCGACCTCATCCGAAGGCTCGACCAGCATGCACAGATGATCCGCGAGGGCAAAGCGCAGCTTGGGAAGATAGCCGATGTCCATCCAATCCTCCCTCAATTGATCGTCACGATCCCGCCCTTGATCTGGACGGTGCCATCGCCATTCACATTCACCATGGGAGCCTTCATCTGCACCTTGGCATCGCCGGTAATGGTGATCTGCGTGCCCTTCACCGTGATACCGGACTGATTGATGACCACCGAATTTCCCCCCACCTTGAGGGTGATGGACGTGGCCGCCTCCATGGTGATGGAGCCGGCATCGCATTTCACTGTGGCGTTGCCGGAGGAGACCTTCAGCGCATGGTTGCCTTGACTCACGGTGGTCGTGGCGTTGCCTTTTGATACAGTGAGGGTCTCATTGCCCTCCTGTATCGTGGCGGCACGATTGTTCTTCACCGTGAGGGTCTGGTCATGCTTCACGGTGAGTTTGTCATCATTCTCCACGTCGCGCGTGTGGTCCTTCTGCGCGTGGACATAGACCAGTTCATCGCCCTTCTTGTCCTCGAACCTCAGTTCATTGAAGGTCGAGGCATCGCCCTGCGCGCTGGAGCGGGTCTTGAAACCGCTCTGGGTCTTGTTTCCAGGCATGGTGTAAGGCGGCATGTTCTTGCCATTATAGGCGCAGCCGATCACGAAAGGCCGGTCGGGATCGCCTTCAAGGAATACGACAATCACCTCCATACCCACACGCGGCGTGAACTGGCTGCCCCAGCCTGAGCCTGCCAGAATCTGCGAAACACGCACCCAGCAGGAGCTTTTCTCGTCATTCTGCCCCAGCCTGTCCCAATGAAACTGAACACGGATGCGGCCATATTTATCGCAGTAGATTTCTTCGCCAGAGGGGCCGACGACAGTGGCGGTCTGCGGGCCGGGAATAAGCGGCCGCCGGTTGACGAGCGGGGGGCGAAACCCGGTCGCCGCCGGCAGCGCCGTAAAGCTGTTGCGGTAGGAAGAGGTTTCACTTTGGTTGCCAAGGTGGGAGACGTCCTGCGCCTCATGGCTCACGGAGGCGAGGACATAACTCTTGCCCTGCTCTGCCGACACCTCATGCTTTTCAACTGAGAACTTCAAACCCGGCTGGAACATCCGGTATGAGCCCCGCCCATTGACGACAGCATAACCGGCCTCAACCTCCTCCATACGGACCCGGGAGAGACTGGTGCCATCGCCCTTCTGGGAATAGTCACCCGGATAGTCATACAACTCCCAACTCTTGAAGGCGGAATTACTCAGTGCCGTGGTCGTGCTTGCGGTCAGATCAGTCGGGGGCTGCTCGAAGTTGTAATCACTGAGCGTCGCCTTGCCCGATGAGAAATGATAACTGGACTGCCAATTGTCGATCGACAGCGTCTCGGAAGAATCCGGGGGCGCATGGCGCACCTTGCTGTCACCGCAATCTCCGTAGCCCGTGGCGCTGTCACTGAGCACGAGTGTGTGAGCGCCGTCCGCGTGCTGGAAATAGAAATAAATCCCCTCTTCCGCGAAGATACGGCAGAGGAAATCATAATCCGTCTCATTGTACTGAACACAGTAATCGCGCGACGGATGAGAGCCCGAGAGGCCCTGCTTCTTGTAATCGGTCACCCCTCCTTCGGACAGAAGCGTATCGGCGATCTGCACAACGGTTTTGTTCTGAAAAATGCGGCAATCAGACGTGCGCGTGAGAAGCCAGAATTTCGGCCGCAGCACCACCTGATAGCGCCTGTGTCCCGTGACGAAGCTGTCTTCCGCTGCGAATGATGCAACGATGCCATTGAAGGCGCGCGGATCCGCATTCGGCCGGCTGATTTTTACAGTCACAGGCTTGCCAAGCAGGTCGCTGGCCGCAATACCTGTATTGGTGGAGATCATCGAGACAGTCATCTCGAAAAGCTCGGAAAATCCCTCCTTCCCCGAGATTGATGTGGCGATCAGAACATCGCCTCCGAGCGGAGTTGTCAGTGACAACAGCCGCCCCTGCTGCACCGGGGAATAAAGAGCACTCATGCGATTGATCCAAGCCGGCCCAAGACTCCAGGCAATGGGTCGAAATATAAAAACGATGACCGAATGAGAACACCGGACCATGCGCAGGGCATGATCCGGCACAACTCACAAGCAGAGATGGAGAGCTCAGGAGCTCTTCGTCGTCGCCAGATCGTACGAAACAGTAACCGGCGTGCCGGCCTTGTTATCGTCGCCATAGGGGGTGAACTTGAACTCGAGCTTGGTAAAGGAGATCGAGACCGATTCAGTCGGGCGATCGCCGCTGGTCGAGACCGAGTAAGACGAGATCAACGCATTTGTCAGCGTGTAGGTCACATAGGTGACGCCCGGGCTGCCGGTGCTGACGAGGTCGATCTTGACAGTCTTGCCGGCATTGCCGGTGCAGGCTTCCGTGAAGAGCTTGGTGGACGCAGCGTCGAACATCTTCACGATGGACACTTCGCTGACCGAAGGCTCGGAGGCTTCACGGTTGTTGGTGGAACCGGAAGTTGTCGCGATCGCACGGCCCACACCCCAGGAGACCGATAGCACGTCGATCCATTCCTTGTGGTCCTCGTGGGTGGCTTCGCCCTTGATGCCATCGTAGTTCAGATAGATCGCCATTTTACAGCCCTATTCTAGATATTGACCCGAACCAAGCGTGATAATTATCATTAATACTTAAATATGTAAGTTATATGATTATTTATAGTCCTTACGAAAATCTCTTGTTGCTTTTTCAAGGAGCTTATCTTCAGCCTTGGCATTATTTTTCAACAGATCTCTCTTGGCCTCCATTTGCTTGAAGAGAGCGCTGTTATCCTTGGCTGTTTGCTTGGCAGTTGCGAGATTTTGCGTATAGCTCGCCTTGAGGCTCTGGTCTGTATCCAGCGCGGCGGCGCGATCATTGATGACCTTGATCATCTTGTTCAGGAAGTCTTTGCTCCGCCCCCAACTGGCCAGCCCCATGGAGACAGAACCAAGGTCGACATAAGCAACAACCGTCGCCGCGAAAGTATAGAGACTGGCCACCTCCCTGATGCTCGCCCCACCGACAGAGCCCCTGTTGGGCCACCGCAGACGGTGCTGTTCGACCATCATTCCGTCGGAGTTCCTGACCGCCTTGGTCAGCGCATAGCCCTTGGTCTTGTCTGAAGTGAACAGCAGCTTTGTGTATGTTCTTGCAAAGCCGAGCTCTTCCAGAATATCAACCGCGCCCTGGGTAATGCTGATACGCTCATTCACAGCGGTCGAGGCGTGAACATCATTGAGAATAATGGTCGCGGCAATCACGGCTTTGATGGCATCCGGGAAACCGGAAGCACTTGGCGAGGGGAAAACAGCGCCAACATCCTCTTCAGTCGCCCGCTTGACCTGAGCGATGTATGTCTTTGAATCGGCCTTAATATCAGCCCAGCCCACTTGCCCCTTGTAGGTGATCGTACTGGCACCACGAACTTCCGCGCCCGCGCCATCCTTAAAGTTTTCAAGCCGCGAATTGTGCAGCGCATCCAGCTGCTCCCGCAGAGGATCCGTGATCTTGTTTGCGAAAAACAGATCCCGCTTGTGCGACTCCAGCTTGTTCAGAAGTGCCGCCCTTTGGGAGGAGCTCATTTTCAATGTTGGATCATTGAGCTGCTTGTTGACGTCCGCAATCTGATCTTTCATGCCGCTGATTGCAGATTCTTTATTCCTTATGTTTGCCTGAAGAGCAGACGTATCTTGAACATAGCTCATCCGACGATCATGCGCTGCCTGCTCCTGATGACCAACAATTGTACTAATCCGGTTACCCGGCTCCATCATCCGGAGCTCAAGCATAAGCCGGGGATCCCTCTTCACGCGCTTGATGAAGAAGTATGACATGATAATAATAGAACAGATCCAGCGATCATGTTCCGTTGGATCTGCATCCGGTGACGTCTGGGCCAGAGTTCCAAATTTACCGCGGTCGAGTGTACTACCTCTGATTGTTGCCGTCACCTTAAAGGCATTAATAGCAGGCATCAGAGCCAGAACAATATTCAGGCTGATGCAGGCATCAAAGAAGCCCCTGAAGGTCGCAAGCTTGTCCGCCATCGACTCTAGAAATTTCTTCAAGGATGCATTTGGACTTGAGTTCAGCGTCTTCTTGAATGACGTCTCGACCGCAAGACCTGTTGCCTGAACTGAACTTGTCGAGATGCCCCGATTTCCGAACTGTCCCAGCAACTGATTGGGGCTCTGCGGGTTTTGCGTCTTCAGCATCCAGGCGTTCGTCGGCGTACTGGCAAGCTTGGACAGAAACTCATCGTCTTTCGCCGTCACAGCCAATGTCTGCTTTCTGCTCTCCGCCATTGACGAAGATATGAGCGTGTAAACAAAGGTCGCGTTCAGCGGCTTCCCAAGAATGTTGTTCTTCAGATTCCCTGTCAAAACCTTGGAGATGCTGGAAGATCCGGCATTTATCACATTCTCCTGGGTCTGGGCCCATAGATCATTATCATGATCAACCATGACCGGATTGCCCTTGTCATCCTTGACCGGCTTTCCATCAGGCCCAATCTTCGGCACCTTGCCATGTGTACTCTGACCTATCTTGGCGCCACCATACTTGTAATCAAAGCTTTTTGCATTATCGACGACTTCCTTGTCCCGAAGCTTTCCTGCCTGAGCGCTGACGATATTGTTTGCAACCGATGTGACAGCACTGGCTATCCCGTCGGAAACAATTTTCGACAGCACCGGCCCGCAGAAAGGCACAGCCTGCAAGGATGCGGCGAGCAGGGAATCCAGAACAGCGAGCCCCCAAGGCGCAGGCTCCTTCAGAGCCGGGCCGACCTTGGTCTCCATGTCCTTCAGAGTTGTCTGAATGCATTCAGTATTGTTCAGGTAATCAAGCAAAAGCTTGATGGAGGCGGTATCCACCTTCCATCGCGATTCCTTCAGTTCCTGATGCACCTCTGTGAGGGCTGTACCCAACCCCTGATCATCCAGAACGAATTTATCAACCGCAGACAGCCCCCGGGTCTGCTTGTGTGCTTCCTTGGTAAACAACTCCGCAAGGACGACAGCCATATCAATGACTTCAGCCTGCCTGGTCTTTCCGGTGATCGCCTCATATGGGCTCTTGAGAGCAGCCTGGGCGGATGAAAACAGAGCTGTCTGGGAAAGTGCCTTGGCATCATCAGCAATGGCGCCGCCCACTGTCGTCAGAAAGGCTGAAAATTCTGGAGATGAAACAAGAGCCATCTCGAAATCCTTCCAGTAAGGGGCAGATCAGCGCCAACGCTGAAGCACGTATCTATATATAACTATGGTATATTCATATAATGATGGGGGTATGACAGCTCACATAACGTCATCCTTAGAGAACATCAGCAACTCACTCTGATATTTAACCTTCGCACGGTCATGAAGCCTCACCTCCCAGTCCAGATCCAGACGTGGGCCGAAAGGCTTCAAATGCATACCCGACAAAGTTTTACCGCTCTGGTCCGCAGCCCAAAGCAGAGCATCGCCACTGTCGAGCCATGCTGAAGGAGGTGTCGCATGACTTCCCCAGTCATAAGGGGTGGCGAGTGCGAATTGACCCTGCCCCCCAAGCGCGCGACCGGCCTCGCGGAATAAAGCGAGGGGATCAACTACGCAATCAATGACATTGAGCGCGATAATCTGCCCAAAAGTCGCGGGCGAGAATGGAAGAGCGAGAGCATCGGCGACCCAGAAATCGGCGCGCTCCTGCCCGGGGAACATCACCGGAGCGGTCCGGCGCTCATAACGCATCCCGGCCCGGCGGTGAGGATAGCTGGCAACGCCGCGATCAATAACACCGCGCGCGATCTTGAGAAGCGGCCAGTTCAGATCAATACCGAGAACGGTGCATGTATTACTGGATGCGAGGTCAAGCGTCGTACGGCCAGTGGCGCAGCCAATATCGAGGACAGGACCGCATGCGGGAGGCAAATGATCCTGCACGACAGCAAGACAACGACGAATGCTGCCCGCGCCTTCGCCATCCGCCCGTGCATTAGGCTCATCGAACACATCACGATAATGATCGTGCGCATAGCTTGCCTGCTGCTGCCGCACCACATTGAAAGCCGCATCCGGCCCCACAGCAGCACCGACAAGCCCCTCCAACTCAGGCGTATCCAGTTCGCCCTGAAGAACAAGATGCAGATTGGCGGAGAGCCAGGAGGCGACATCCGGAACCAGAATCGGCGCGCCATCAATGATCGGATATGTGCGCGCGCATTCGACAGCCGTGCACCGCAGGATGCCAGACCAGACATCGCCATTGATGGCGCGCGCACCTGCATCAAGAGCAAGTCTGCTTTCGCGTCCATTAAGCCGGCATGCCGGGCAAATGGGCTTCAAAGCCCCGAAGTGAAGAAGGCGCATCTCAACCCCCAATCAGAACGGTTACACATCCCGGCGGAAGGATGCTGCCCGTGGGGCTGGGGATGGGAGCAACGCAGCTCGCGTGCAGGGAGTTATCGCCCACCCGCGCTGCGGGCAGGCTGCCGATGAGAACGGTCGCGGAGCCTTTGGCGATCATGCCAGGCCCAGCAGGAATGCAGCCCGCGAGCATGCAGGGCACGGTGGTATCCGTAGCACGCGCAGCCGGCATCTTACCGATCAGCACCGTCGGGCATCCTTTCACGATAGCCAGTGGCATGGCCGGGTGCGGCACCGGGGTGGGGATCAGGGCTGCCGGATGAATAGGCGCATGACAGTGCGGCGCGCTTTGCAGCACCTGATCGCCAATGCGGGCGGCGGAGGGCATCAGCACCCTCCCATCATGGTCTGCGCGCCCGCGCCTGCGCGGTCAGCCGATGTCATATTGAAACTGCCTGTCCTCACCCATGCTCACATGGATGCGGGTGATGGGCAGCCCGTCGGCCAGCCGCTCCAGCACCAGTGCAGACATCTGCGGCAACAGGGTGCGGGAAAGGATATTCTCGACATTACGCGCGCCGGAGGAACTCTCCGTGCAGCGCGAGGCGATGGCCTCCACCAGATCCGCGCCATAGGAGAAAGCCGCGCCATAAGCCGCGTGCACACGCTTGCCCACACGCTTGAGCTGAAGCTCGACGATGGCCCGAATAGTTTCGTCGGACAGCGGCAGATAAGGCACCAACGTCACGCGGCCCAGAAAGGCCGGCTTGAAGGATTTCATCAGTTCAGGACGCAGCGCCTCGGCCAGAACAGAAGGGTCCGGCATGGTCTCGGGGTCCGCGCACAGCTTGGCCAGAAGATCCGAGCATGCATTGGAGGTCATGATGATGACGGTGTTTCGGAAATCTATATCCCGCCCCTCGCCGTCCTTCATCTGGCCCTTGTCAAATACCTGATAGAACACATCCTGCACACCGGGATGCGCCTTCTCCATCTCGTCCAGCAGCACGACAGAATAAGGCTTGCGGCGCACAGCCTCGGTGAGGATGCCGCCCTCACCATAGCCCACATAGCCGGGCGGGCTGCCCATCAGCAGCGAAACCTTATGTTCTTCCTTGAATTCGGTCATGTTGATGGTGGTCAGGCTCTGCTCGCCACCATAGAGCAGGTCTGCCAGCGTTAGCGCCGTCTCGGTCTTGCCGACACCGGAAAGACCGACCATCAGGAACACGCCCACGGGTTTGCGCGGATCGGTCAGCTTGGCGCGCGAGGTGCAGATCGCCTCCGCCACAGCTTCCAGCGCATGGGGCTGGCCGATGATCCGGCCCTCCATCGCCGCCTTAAGACTCAGAACCGAGCGGATTTCATCGGCCTGCATGCGTCCGGCCGGGATGCCTGTCCAGTTCTGCACCACTTCGGCGATGGCCTGTCCATCCACCACCGGGAACACGAGAGGCGCATCGCCCTGCAAATCATGCAGCGCCTGCCGGGCCTTCACGAATTCATCGCGCAGCGCGGCCTTGTCTTCGGTTGAGGTTGTATCTTCGAGGCGCAGACGGAGCGCATCGATCTCTTCCACCATCTCCTTTTCCCGCGCCCAGCGCACCGCCAGTGCTTCAAGGCCCGCTTCCGCCTCCAGCTTCTCCTGCACCAGCTCATCATGGCGACGGGTGTGATCGGCACCAGAGGCCATCTCGCGCTCCAGAATACCGAGCTCGGTCTCGATCAGCGAGATCTGCCGGGTCCGGTTCTCAACGGGTGCGGGGATAGTGGACTGGCTCACCGCAACACGGGCACAGGCTGTATCGATCAGGGAGACAGCCTTGTCCGGCAACTGGCGGGCGGGAATGTAGCGGGCGGAAAGGCGCACGGCATCACACACCGCCTCATCCAGCACGCGCACCTTGTGGTAGCCCTCAAGGGTACCCACCAGCCCGCGGATCATGGCGATGGCGGTGTCTTCCTCAGGCTCGTCCACCTTCACCACCTGGAACCGGCGTGTGAGGGCTGCATCCTTCTCGAAATACTTCTTGTATTCGGCCCAAGTGGTGGCCGCGATGGTGCGCAGTTCGCCGCGCGCAAGGGCGGGCTTGAGCAGATTGGCGGCATCGCCCTGCCCAGCCGCGCCACCTGCACCCACCAGCGTGTGCGCTTCATCAATGAACAGAATGACGGGCTTGGCGCTGGCCTTGGTTTCGTCGATCACGGAGCGCAGGCGGTTTTCGAACTCGCCCTTCATGCCCGCCCCGGCCTGCAAAAGGCCCAGATCCAGCGTGCGCAGGGAAACATCCCGCAATGCCGGCGGAACATCGCCGGCAACAATGCGCAGGGCGAAACCTTCCACCACCGCCGTCTTGCCCACACCCGCCTCGCCGGTGAGGATGGGGTTGTTCTGACGCCGACGGGTGAGAATATCGATGATCTGGCGGATTTCCTCATCGCGCCCGAGGATCGGGTCGATCTTGCCAGCCCGCGCCTGTGCGGTGAGGTCGATGGTGAACTGGTCCAGCGCACCACCGCTGCGCGGGGCCGCGAAATCAGATGCATTGGCAGCGGCTCCGGGCGCACCAGCACCACGCCCCTCCACCCCGTTTGCCGTGATGGCTTCCAGATCACGCTTCAGGGCATCCGGCGCAATGCGGGCAAAGACACCGGAGATATCGCGCGCACGCCGTGCCAACGCATCATCTGCCAGAAAAGCCCAGAGCAGATGGCCGGAGCGAACCCGGTTCGCGCCCTGATCCACAGAGGCCAGAAGCCATGCCTGCTTGACCAGCTCCACCACATCTGGCGCAAGCCCGGGCGGGCGGCCATTGCCGGTCTTCATCCGGTCCAGCGCGCGCTGAAGATCAAGGGTCAGCTGCCCAATGTCCGCGCCATAATGGTCGAGGACCGCAACAAAATCACTTTCGGCCGTAGAAAGCAGCCGCGTGAGCCAGTGTTCCAGTTCCAGATTGAAATGCGTGCGCATCAGCGCAAAGCCCGCAGCCGCCTCAAGCGAGGCACGGCACACATCATCCATACGCAGAATGAGAGACTTCAGCTCTACAGCGGCCATTGCAGCATCCATATCCTGAACCGGAGCTGCAATCCGACCCCGGATCCCAGCAGATTCGGGCAGAACCTAAACGCGCAAGACAAGACATTTATGTCAGTATTGTATTCTTTCGGTGCATGATGAGCCGAGTGTATCGGTTGCACTCATCATGTATATCTCCCCGCCATGCAATTCATGATTGCATGGAAAATGACAGCACTGCGACGCACCTGTCATGTTTGCTTGCTAAAGCAGGGAGCATGCGAGGCCTCCCGGATTTTCATGAAACAAATGCGACCATCCAACGCCTTGAAACAGGGTTCTGATTCCATGGAGCGGAGGAAAGCGCCGGCATGGTCGCCGCATGAAAACAGCTTCCGCACACGCCCATGGCGCGGGTCAGACACATGACACATATCATCGCCCTCCACTCCTACCGTGGCGGCACAGGCAAGACCAATGTCGCAGCAAATCTGGCTGCAGAACTGGCGCGGGGTGGTGCGCGAGTGGCGCTGGTGGATACAGACATCCAGTCCCCCGGTATCCATATCCTGTTCGATCTGGATGTGGATGGCGCTTACACCATCAACGATGTTCTCTGGGGTCGGTGCACCATTGAGGATGCCACCCATGATGTCACCAACCGGCTGAATACGGACCGCAATGCGCCCCATCCCGGCCAGTTGCTGCTTTTGCCCGCAAGCCTGAAAGCCCTTGAAATCGCGAGGATTGCACGAGAGGGCTATGACATCGAGCTGCTGAATGAAGCGCTGATGCAACTGTGCGGCGCGCGGGCGGTGGATTATCTCGTTCTGGATACCCATCCAGGCCTCAACAACGAGACTTTGCTCTCCATCGCGATGTCAGACACCACAATCATGGTACTGCGGCCGGATTATCAGGATTATCAGGGCACGGCCGTGACCCTGTTGCTGACCCGTCATCTTGAAGTGCCGCGTACCCTTCTGGTGGTGAACAAGATCCACCCCGAATTTGACCTGAGCCTTCTGGAAAAACGAATTCACGAATCCTATGGCGCAGAAATCGGCGCGATGATCCTGTTAAGTGATGATCTCATCCGCAACGGCAGTCAGGATCTCACCGCCGTGCTCCAGCCGGATGGTGCATTCGCCGCTGGCATCCGCCAACTGGCCGACCGCTTGCGCGCCGAAGCCTCAAAGCCAAACTCGATATAAATCATTGATTTCAATAGATTGCGCCACACTCTATGTGGCATTTGGGGCGTGACCATTATGGTCTGGCCGCGCGACGCTCAACCTCACCCTGATCCCGGCAAACGCGCAAAGCATTGAAATCCCTGCCCGAGTTACAAGGCAGGCTCTCAACCGCCCCGGTTTCGGCCAGCCAGACTCGGCAGCATGGCCAACCCGAGTGCGCCCGCATCCTCCGGCCGGGCCTCACGCTCAAAGGCAAGGGCAGACATCAGCGCCATATTGGCAGCCGCAGGCATCTGCTCCACGGGCGGTGGCGCCAGCCCGGTATCGCGCGCCTGATTAGCCGGCAAGCGACGATAGGGGTGACGGCCGGTCCAGGCCAGATAGATCAGGCAGCCCATTGAGAACACATCATCGCGCGGGTCTCTGGGCGCGCCCTCTATCATTTCCGGGCTGGAGAAGGCGGGCGTAAAGGCCTTCAGAGCAGAAGGATCGAACCCCCTGCCGCGCAGGGTGGTGGCCACGCCAAAATCCAGAACCTTGGCGGGCCCACCCTGACACAAAAACAGATTGCCCGGCTTCAGATCGCCATGCACCACCCTGCGCCGGTGCACATGCGACATGGCGGAGAACAGCCCCACCAGAACCTGCGTCCGCAAATCCGGGTGCAGGGGCTGTCCGCCCGCACGATCCAGCGCCGCTTCCAGCGTCTCCCCATGCAGCAGTTCCATAACGAAGAATGCATGAGGACCATCGCGATCAAAATCGAAGATGGGGCAGATATTGGGGTGGGAGAGAAGTTGCACCTTGCGTGCCTCGGCCTCAAGGCTGCGCAGGGCATCAGGATGGTCTCGAAATCCGGCAGAAAGCACCTTCAGCGCCACATAGGGCTGTACATCTCCCACCTCGACCCGGCGACGGTCCACCGCGCGAAAGACCCGACCCATTCCCCCTTCTCCGATCTGCCTTTCCAGAACGAAGCGGTGCTTCAGCATATGGCCCGGCCCCAGTTCCGGCACGGGCTCCGGCTTTGGTGCGAGCCCTTCGCCCTCCGCCTCGCGGCTGGCCTTGCGCCGCGCCTGCATGTTGCGAAACGGGGTAAGCCAGGGCGAAAGCTGGCGTGCCATGACGCTACGCTGCGGCTGGGATGCACCTGATGGGGAGGGTGCAGTGGGGCGTACGCCGCGCAGATCGCCCACCAGAGCCGCCGTAATCATGTCTTCAATCTGGTCCTGCGCTGCCGGCATGGCCTGGGTGGACGCCGAGCTACGCAAGATCCCCGCCCCAGCCGTTATTGCTATGGCAGAGGCTGGCGCGCCACCCGCGACAGGCAGCGGGCGTTGCGGATAAGGCAGCATCGCCCCAGCAACGGGTTTCCCGCTTCCGGCGCGCGCCCTGTCAGCACGGGCGGCAGCCTGCATCCGCAGGAGCAGACCCTCCTCATTCGGGCGCATCTCCCGCAACAGCAACGGATCCGAAGGTCCGTCATCGAACGACTGGCCCTGCTCTGGCAGGTGCTGTGTCGGCATCTCCGGCAGGCCCTGCAAAACAGCTGCTGGCATATCCGGGGCTGGCGAGACCTGCTGCAACCGACTCCCCTGCGCAAGCACTGCGGAGGGACGGCTCCTCTCCCTCCCGGCAGGCGATGAGAGCACATGATCGCGGATGAGTTGTGCTGTGCGGGCTGGCAGGCGGCCCTGCGCATGAAATGCATCCACGCCCTGAACAATCACCTCCACGGGAAGATCAAGCCGGACCAGTTCATTGCATAGCACCCGCACCCCGATCTCACCCGCGAGAAAGGCTTCGAGAAGAGCGCAGACGCGGATGTGAATCATGGCCGCTTTTCAGCTCCGCAGGCTGGGACATGAATGCAGGCATGAGCCCTGCCCTGCCCCTAGATACCCGGCGATATGGAGCCAAACGCACCCCCTTATGGATCGAGAGACTGCGCGATCTTCATGCGGGCTATTCGATATGGCATCCAACAACGTCAGAGCACCCATGACATTCGCCTGTGCGTACATTGCAGCGCCAGAACATGGCGCGTTGATGCGCCAGTTGGTCACCACCAGCCATAGGCCTTGTAGAGAGCGGAACGCACGACAACCGTGAATCCGGACAGTTCGATCTCAACCATGTTCTCGCTGTGCGGCTCCAGCACGGAAAGCGCGCGCCAGCGGGCAGTCTCGATCTCGCGGAAGCCGGCGATAATACCGAAAAAACCGGCCTCCTCGGTGAGGCTGACCGCGAACTGCTGTTTGCTGCGCGGCACCATCACATATTCCCTCTTGTCCAGCAGATCATCGCCCAGCGTTGCGGCGGGCTGATCAGCGAGAGAAAGGAAGTCCGCCTGCATGAATGCGGTGTCATTCCTCAAGGTGAAGATACGCACCAGCGTGGGCGCGGGCTGTCCCAGAGGTGTGGGGTTGATATCGGGATCGGCGATGATCTTCACCTTGGCCGTTCCCGGCTTCAGGTTCAGTGTGCTGCACCCGCCAAGGGCCAGCATGGAACCTGCCGCGACCGACCCAAGACACAGAGCCCGGCGCAACCGGCAGGGTGCGTCTCCATCAACGGAGGCAACACCTGAAACCGGACGATCATCTGTGCTGAGGAAACCGTGAGACTGCGCTGTCTTCACTGTCAGGCCAGCGGCCCGATCCCGTTTGCCGGCTTGCACGCAACCACCACCTTACGCTGGGGAGAAATTGCGCCACCCTTCAGGTGGGGCGGCAGACACGCCCCTCAAAAGTCATGCAAACCGTAACAGAACGAAGACACTCGCCTCTCCTCCACATGAATATCGCGGGATACGCCATGTTCCGGTCTTCATGCGCGCAGAAAAACCAAACCTAGCCCCTTTGCTTTTAGCCCACAGCAGACCACAACAGCCCCATGGACCTGTTCGCCCGCCCCCGCATCGTGAATGTGTTGCTGCCGATCGCCCTTGATGCGCCCTACAGCTATCTCGTACCCGAGGACATGGCGCTTGCGCCCGGAGACATCGTGCGCGTGCCGCTGGGTAGCCGGGTGGTGCTGGGCTGTGTGTGGCCGGGGCCGGATGCGGAGCAGGAACAGAATGCGCGCAAGCTGGACCCAAAAAAGCTCAAGGCCATCAAATCCAAGCTGCCTTATGCGCCCCTGCCGGCTGAACTTCTGCGGCTGATCGACTGGATGGCGGACTACACCCTCGCCCCACGCGGCATGGTGCTGCGCATGGCCCTGCGCCATGGCGAGACACCAACCGAAGGGCGGGAGCGTGTGGGTGTGCGGGCAACCGGCAAGCCGCCAGAGCGCAACACCGCCGCCCGCGCCCGTCTGCTGGAATTCCTGCTGGATGGCTTTGTCCGTGGCAAATCCGAGGCTGCGCGAGAGGCCGGCGTCTCTCCCTCCGTCGTGGATGGGCTGGTGGATGATGGCGCGCTGGAAACCGTGGTGCTGCCGCCAGAGCCGGCGGCCTATCCGCCAGACCCGGAGCATGCCCCCGCCACCCTTGCCCCGGCGCAGGAGGAAGCTGCGGCCACATTGCGCGCGGCAGTGGAGGCCCATGCCTTTCATGTGTTCCTGCTGGATGGCGTGACGGGTTCCGGCAAGACCGAGGTGTATTTTGAGGGTGTGGCCGAGGCCATTCGCGCCGGGCGGCAGGTGCTGATCCTGCTGCCGGAAATCGCGCTGACCCAAGCCTTTCTGGACCGTTTCACCAGGCGGTTCGGCGTGAAACCGGCGGAATGGCATTCCGGCGTTTCGGCGCGGCGGCGCGCGCGCATCCTGTCCGGTGTCGCCTCGGGCGAGGTGAAGGTGGTGGCGGGTGCGCGTTCGGCGCTGTTCCTGCCCTTTCAGGCCCTCGGCCTCATCATCATCGATGAGGAACACGACCCAGCCTACAAGCAGGATGATGGCGTTTCATACAATGCGCGCGACATGGCCGTGGTGCGCGCGCGCATGGTGGGCACGCCGATCGTGCTCGCTTCCGCCACGCCATCCATTGAAACGGAAGTGAATGCACGGCGCGGACGCTATCAGCGCCTGCCCCTGCCGGTGCGCTTTGGCGGAGCCAAGGTGCCGGGCCTCTCGCCGATTGACCTGCGCCGCGAAGGCCCGCCTCGCGGGCGCTGGATCGCCCCGCGCCTTGAGAGCGAGATCAACCAAACGCTGGAAGATGGCGGGCAGGCCCTGCTGTTTCTCAACCGGCGCGGCTATGCCCCGCTCACCCTGTGCAACAGCTGCGGCCACCGCATGAAGTGCCCCTCCTGCACCGCATGGCTGGTGGAGCATCGCTACCGGCGGCGGCTGGAATGCCACCATTGCGGCTATCAGGCCCCGGTGCCGGAACATTGCCCCGAATGTAATGCGAAAGACAGCATGGTGCCTGTTGGCCCCGGGGTCGAGCGCTTGCAGGAAGAGGTGCAGACCCTGTTCCCCAATGCGCGCTCCATGGTGCTCTCGTCCGATATTCTCGGCGGTGTGGAACGCATGCGGGCGGAACTGGATGCGGTCGCGAATGGTGAGGTGGATGTGGTGGTTGGCACCCAGCTTGTCGCCAAGGGGCACAACTTCCCCGGCCTTGCCCTGGTGGGGGTGGTGGATGCCGATGTGGGCCTTGGCCATGGCGACCCGCGCGCGGCAGAGCGCACCTTCCAGCTGGTGCATCAGGTTGCCGGACGCGCAGGGCGGGGCAAGACAGAGGGGCGCGGCTTTATCCAGACCCACATGCCGGAACATCCGGTGATGCGCGCTCTGGTATTGGGAGAGCGCGGTGCCTTCTATGATACCGAAATCGCCGCGCGTGAGGAGGCAGTGCTGCCCCCCTTCGGACGACTGGCCGCGCTCATCATCTCGGCTGGCACGGGGCCGGCGGCGGAGGGGCATGCCCGTCGCCTTCTGGCGAGCGCTCCCCCTCACCCACAAATCCGCATTCTCGGCCCGGCGGAAGCGCCACTGGCTGTTCTGCGCGGGCGTCACCGCTGGCGGCTGCTGGCCCGATGCCCGCGTGAAATCGACCTCTCCGCCTATCTGCGGGAATGGCGCGCGCAAGCGCCCCGCCCCACCGGCGATGTGCGAGTGGCGATAGATGTGGATCCGCAGAGCTTTTTCTGAAGGCGGAAACAGCGGGCAAATCCCCCCCCCCCGCCATCAGGATTTTTTAAATATCAGTCGGATGAAAGCTCCACCCCAACAGCGGCTCTGGCTGGTGCATGTGTTTTCAAGCCAAACGGCACAAGGCGGAGGCGACTCCCGTCATGTGCCATGCAATATCAAAGAGGCATATCGTCGGATCATGCCCCTCTGAAACATGCGTCAGGCGGCCTTTTCACTCGCTCTGTCACTGCCCTGAGCAGCCGCGATTTCCGAATTCACGGCATTCAGGAAATAGCGGCCGATCCATTTGCGCGGCACATGACGCAGGAACATGTTGCGCATGGAGAACGCCAGTGCCGAACGCGGCACGAACATGCCCGCCATCTTGCGGCTGCGCGCCTGAAGCCGCGAAATGGCGGGGCGCAGGCGGGCATCATGGGCCAGCAGAGCCTCCGGCACCGGCAGACGGGCCAGTTCGTCGGCCAGAATAGCCGCAGAGGTCAGCGCCATGCCCGCCCCCTGCCCTGAAATCAGCGTGAGGCAATGGGCGGCATCACCCAGAACCATCACCCGGCCGGTGTGCCAGCTGTCCAGTTCCACCAGCGACAGATCATCCACCAGCGGCACCACGCCTTCAGCGCGGGCAATGGCCATCTGCTCACGCACCGTGCCGTTGCTGTGGGCACAGACCTGCTCCAGCAGCCTCCAGCGCTCATCCGCCGGAACCGGGCCGGAGACATCCGAACACCACACATGCAACGCCGCCACGCGCCCCTCGGTGAGGGTGTAATACTCCACGATATGGCCCGGCTCGGTATAGGAGGCGAAGTCCACGCCCAGCCCCAGCCGGTCTTCCAGATCATACACCGCGAAGCGATAGCCAATCGGCTTCAGGCAGGCGCTGTCCGGCCCGAAGAAGGTGGAACGCAGCGGCGAGCGCATGCCATCGGCCAGAATGACCAGATCCGCCTGCTGTGCCGTGCCGTCTGAAAGGGTCACACGCGCGGTGTCGGGGCCATTCTCGACCGAGGCAATGGTGGTGGCGAGGCGCAGATCGACCCCAGACGGCAGATCCTTCGCCAGCGCAGCGACCAGATCCGTGCGCCGCATGGCGATATGGTCCAGCCCTTTGGTGAACTCGTGGAAGCGCAGGCGCAGAACCTCGCGGCCCTTGCGATCGCGATACACATTCTCTTTCACATCATACACATAGGGCATGATTTTCTCGAGAATGCCCATCCGGTCGGCGGAGATATAGCCGGGGCCGGAGAGGCTCATCATATAGCCACCGGCCCGCAGGTCTGGCGCACGCTCCACCACCTGCACCTGCCAACCTGCACGCGCCAGCCACCATGCAGCGGCAAGGCCGGCAACCCCAGCTCCCGAAATAACGACGGATGGCATGGTTTCACGCTTTCAGTTGCAGGGCTGCGCGGGCGCGCCCGATGAGAAGGGGGAGGAGAAGAAGGCCGATGACCGCCACCACCGCGGCAGCGACAAAGGTCACGCCATAGCCAAAGCGCGCCGCAATACCCGCGGCCACGAAGCCGGCAATGCCGGCCACGGCGGCATCCGCGCACTGGAACAGGGTGAAATCCACGCCGGCCTGTTTCAGGGAAGACAGGCCCATGAGCAGGGCATAGAGGGTGACAAACCCCATCGCCATGGCCAAAGTTTTCACCATCACGAGCCCTGCAAGCGGCAAGGGGGGCAACTGAAGCAAGGCCCCGGCGGCCAGCAGCGCCAGAGCTAGCGCCTGCACCGCAGCCGCCACCAGCACCGCCTTTTCCGCCCCGATGAGACGCACCAGAAACCCGCCCAGCACGGTGCCGGTGAGCCCCATGATGACGCCGCCAATACCATTAACCAGCCCGATGCTCGCCAGATCCAGCCCGCGATCAACGAGGAATGGCCCCGCCAGCACCTGCATCAGCCGCACACCGGCCTCAAACAATACGGCGATGACCAGCCCGGCCCGCACCTCCGGCCGGCGCAAGGCGAAGCCGAGAGAGGGGCGGTGCGCCTCCTGTGGCGGAGTGCGCGCGGGTTCCGGTGTCAGCATGAACGGCATGGCGAGCACCAGCATGGACAGGGCCATCACACCCATCGCCACGGTCCAGCCCACCCATGGCACCAGCACCAGAAACAGCCCGCCACCCAGCACCATGCCCAGATAGCCGCCGCCCACCTGCGCCGTGTTGCCCCAGCCGCGGTTTTCGGCAGCAAGCTGTTCCACCGCGAAGGCATCCGCCGCAATATCCACCGTGGCGGCAATGGTAGCGACCAGCGCCAGAACCCCGAACATGAGTTGCACGGACTGCGGCCCGATAAAGGCCAGAACTGCCAGAAGAACCGCGCACGCCATCTGCCCCGCGCCCACCAGACGGCGGGAGCGTCGCGTGCCATCGGGGCGGATGCGATACCGCTCCGCCAGCGGAGACCATAGAAATTTCAAAGCCCATGGCAACATGAGCAGGGCCACAAGCCCGATCTGCTCCAGCCCCGCCCCTTCTGCCCGCAGCACGGCGGGAATGCCCATGAAAGTGACGCCGCCAATCAGGCTCTGCGCCACATAGACCCCACCGATGGCGACAAGCACGCGCCACAATGGAAGCGCCCCGTCACGCAGTGCGAACAGCGGCGCGGCTCCCGCCCCGCCTTGTGCTGCGGCGTGGCTATCGGCCTGCGCCATCAGTAGGAGCCCCGCAGGGTGATGCCCACCAGACGGCCCGCATTCACATTCGAAAACACATTTGCGCCAGATGCATAGCTATAGGTACGGAAGGTTTCATCGAAGATGTTCTCGGTGAACAGGCGCAGGCTCACACCGGAATCCCAGGCCAGTTCCAGCGCCAGATCGGCCGTGGCATAACCCGGCTGGGAGAGGGTGTTGGCTTCATTGAACCAGGTGGTGCTCACATAATGCACCGCCCCTTCCAGCGCGATATTGCCGGCGACCAGCTGCTGGTCAAAGACATAGCGGGCGTAGAGATTGGCAGTGGCATCGGGCGCATAGGGCACCGTATTCCCATTGAGGTTCTGGCCCGTGACCGGGTCAATGAAATCGGTGAAGACCGAGCGACCCCATGTGCCGGTGGCAGAGAAGCTCAGGCGGTCCGTCGCCTTCCAGCGCCCCTCAACTTCCACGCCATAGCTTTCGGCCGCGCCCACATTGCGGATGACCTGGAACCCGACCGGCCCCACATAGATCTGCTTGTTATCTGAAGCGATATAATAGAGCGCGGTGGACAGCTCGATCCGCCGGTCCGGCGTGGCCGTGCGCAGGCCGATTTCATAGTTCCACGCGGTTTCCGGATCATAGGCATTCACATCATCCGGGAATGTCACCGCATGGTTGAAACCACCTGGCTTATAACCCCGTGAAATGAGACCATAGATCCGCGTGGTGTCATTGATCTGGTAGCCCAGCGAAACCTTGGGCTGAACACTGGTGAAATCCGCACTATTGGCGAAGCTACCGGCATAATAGCCGAAGTAGTTACCACCCACGCGCGTGAAATCAATGGAGGTGTCATCATAGGAAAGGCGCGCACCGCCGGTCAGGTCCAGCCTGTCGCTGATGCGCCATGTCAACTCGCCAAATGCGGCATAGCTGTCTGTCGTCACCTGATTGCGTGAGGGGCCATAATAAGGCGCATATCCTTCCGCCTGCCGGGTGAAGTTGTCGTGCTGGTAGAACAGGCCGAACACGCCGGCGAAGGCCCCCTTCGCGTCATAGGTCAGGCGCAGTTCCTGCGAGAATGCAGAATCTGTTTCCGGGAAGGACATGAGCAGGCCGGGCGCGGCGGCAATGTCGCGCTTCATGTTCACATCCTGATAGGAGGAAATGCTGGACAGGCGAAAATCACCCAGATTCCAGTTTCCGGTCGCGGCCAGCGTGGTCACGTGACGCTCCAGCAGCGGAATTGGCCCCTGAAGGGCGCTGAGATAGGCGCGGTCTCCCACCTTGCCATCGAACAGATAAAGCTCTTCATGGCTGCGGGTGCGCTCGCGGCTGACACTGAGCGCGCCGTCGAAAATACCGCCCTCCGGCGCATAGCGAATGGCGGCACGGCCCACCATGTCGGTGGCATTGTCCACATTATTGGCGCCGGTAGACCAGTCATTGACGGTGCCAAAAGCCTTCTCCGCCTTCACCGCCACATCAAGATAGGTGCTGCCCGGCACCACCGGCATGGTGGCCGAAACCTCGCCCCAGGATTGCGGCGTGCCGGCGGTGATGGAGGCATCGACCCGCCCCTTGTCAGATTTTTTCGTGATGATGTTGAGCACGCCGCCATAGGCATTGCGGCCGTAAAGCGTGCCCTGCGGCCCGCGCAGAAACTCCACCCGCTCCACATCCACCAGCGGCTGGGTGAAGGCCGAGGGCAGCTGCGGCACGCCATCGACATAGATCTGAACGGTGGGATTGTAGTAATCCGGCGAGGACATGCCGCGCGCGGAGATATTGGCATAAGCACGGTTGCCACGGGTGCGGATGACCAGACCGGGGAAGACGTTTTCAAGATCGGCGACTGTCGTCACCCCCGCCTCGCGCAGCTGATCGGAGGTGCGCACCGAAACCGCGCCATCCACCCGCTCCAGTTCCTGCGCGCGTTTATTTGCGGTTGTAACTGTTATTTCCTCAAGATTGACGAGATTACCCTCAAGAGGCTCCGCGTTCTGAGCAAATGCTGAAAATGGAGCAAGTGAAACAGAAGCTACGATGATTGAAAATTGCCATTTTGAGAGCATTTCTAAACTATTCCCAAGCCGTTCGCCTATGTGCTCTACATGCGCTATGCTTCCCCAACTGGGCTGTCTAACACTTTCGGGGGCGAAAGTTTGCTGATCGGGGATTTTTACGGGAGCTGTGAATGATGGACCCCTTGCGCGCCTCCATGATCGACCCGCCCGAAGTCGCCTATTCAGACTGGCTGACGGCGGCCGCCCCCGCCATGCATGAACTGGACTGGCACCGGCATTTGCAGGTGGAGACACCCGGAGAGGGTATCTCCATGGCCATTATGGATGTGATGCCGCCCTATGATGCCCGCATCGCGGTGGAAGGCCCGCCCACCTTCTCCATCTCGCTGTTTCTGGAAGGCGTGGGTGCGCTTTCCATTGATGGCGGACAGCCGCTGGAGATTTATCCCGGCATGGCCGTTTTCTGCGCCACGGACCGGAATGTGAGCGGAGAGAACCATGTGCGTGGCGGCATCCGCCTGCGTATGGTGGATGTGCGTTTTGAACGCTCTTTCCTGAATGATCTGGGCGGCCCGCTCTGGGGCCATTATGGCGGCGGCCTTCTGGTGGACCGCAGCGTGCCGGAACAAGGCGCGCTGATGATGGGCTTTCCCGCTTCACCCGCCTTGCTTCAGGCCGCACAGCAGATCACCACCTGCCCTTATCGACATGAGGATGTGCGCCGGCTCTATCTGCGCGCCAAGGCTCTGGAAATTCTGGCGGGCCTCATCACCGCTCTGCGCGAGGCGGCGGAAACAGAACCGGACCTGCGCCCGGATCGAGAACGCCAACGCATTGCTCAGGCTCAGGAACTCATCGAAACCCGGCTGGATGAATCCTGGACCATCACCCGCCTCGCCCGCACCGTCAGCCTGAACGAGAAAAGCCTGAAGAGCGGCTTTCGCACCCATGTCGGCCACTCCATCCATGCCTATCTCATCAAGGTGCGGATGGAAGCTGCGGCCTCGATGCTGGCGGAAGGACAGAGCGTGACGGAAGTTGCGCTGGCCACCGGCTTCAGCAATCTCAGCCATTTCAGCAAGACTTTCCGCCGCACGACGGGTCTTTCACCGCGCGAATATGCGCGGCGCAGATAGAAGAGGCGGGCAGCGCACAACATGATATGGGCGAGCATACCGGGCATATCCCGTCAACCGGACAGGATGATCCCGCAACTGGACATGAAAACGCCCCGCGCACGATATCGTGGCGGGGCGTCGTACAGGCTGCCGGGTTCGGCGGGGGCATCCCCTGGCAGCCGGTTCGGGAAGGTTCAGTCCTTCAGAAGGTTGGCACCGATGACCATGCTGGTCGCGGTGGCAACAGCCTTCTGGCCAGTGGTGGTGCCGGTGCGCACATGGGTGGCGCGCGAAACCGCCTTCTTGATGTTGAGACCACCGCCGGCGACCTTCTCCAGATCTTCGTCCTGAAGGGCCTGGTTTTCAGTCTGGTTCTCAACCTTACCGTCGTTCTTGATGCTCATTTTCCTGCTCCTCACAGTCAGGGCTCGCTGCCCGTCACCTCTGTTATGAGGAATGTAGCGCCTGATACTGACACCAACCTTACAGCTTTGCTGTTCAGCTGAATCTGTGCCGGAGAGTTGGAAAACAGGCTGGGGATATGTGCGGGCGCATGCGACCTTCACCATATGGCGAACAATGACGCTCAATTGCATTCGCATATGGCGAACACACCTTGATATTCATTCGCCTGATGCTATCTTTTTGGTATGAGTAGTCTCGCTTACAGCAAATTTGCCCTTCGTGCGCTGCGTCGCATGCCACCCGCCATGGTGCACGAGATTCGAACACGCGCCACCCAAAGCATTGCTGCGCAACAGCTTACGCCGACGGATGGCGATCCGGACATTCGAAGGCTGGAAGGGCAAGGCTGGCGCATCACCATCAATGCGCAGGGCACGGTGCTGTCGATCGCGCAGTTCGCCACCTGATAGGAATGCGGGATGCAGAAACTGACGACGCCCTGTGGCGATACTCTCATCGTGCTCACCCGTGCGGAATATGACGATCTGCTTGAAAAAGCGGATATGGCCACCGCGCGCAGGGTGGAGGCGGACATAAAGGCCGGACGCGATGAACGCGTGCCGGAGGAGATCGCCAAACGCCTGCTGGATGGTGAGAACCCGGTGAAGGTGTGGCGTGCCTTTCGCGGCCTGACCGGCCGGGATCTGGCGGCTCAGGCAGGCATCAGTGCGCCTTATCTATGCGAGATCGAATGCGGGAAGAAGGAGGGAAGTCTTTCCGCAATGAAAAAGATCTCCGATGTCTTGCAAATCAATCTTGATGACCTCGTGTGAAGGCCATCACCCATTCTATCGGGATATTTTCCGTGAATTGAGCGATCTCTGCTCGCTATGAACACCATATCTGCACTTGAGACTGCTCTCATTTATCGAGGAGCCGCGTATGATCCCTCTGTCCATTCTTGAGCTTGTACGTGTCCGACAGGGTTCTGATGCACGCGTTGCACTGGACCACGCACGGGATCTGGCCGCGCATGCGGAGCAGCTTGGCTATGGCCGTATCTGGGTGGCGGAGCATCACAACATGCCCGGCATCGCCAGCGCGGCCACCTCCATCGTGCTGGCGCATATTGCGGCGGGCACGCACACCATTCGCGTGGGCGCAGGCGGCATCATGCTGCCAAACCACGCGCCCTATATCATTGCCGAACAGTTCGGCACGCTGGAACGGCTGTTTCCGGGCCGTATTGATCTGGGTCTGGGCCGCGCGCCGGGAACAGACCAACTGACACTGCGCGCCCTGCGCCGTTCCCCTGAGTCTTCAGACCGGTTCCCGCAGGATGTGCTGGAGCTTCAGGCTTTTCTGGCAGAAGCAGGCCCGGAACAGAAAATCGTCGCGGTTCCAGCGGCGGGCACCAATGTGCCGCTGTGGATTCTGGGCTCCAGCAATTTCGGTGCGATGCTGGCGGGGGAACTGGGGCTGCCCTATGCCTTCGCCTCCCATTTCGCCCCGGATATGTTGTTGCAAGCGTTGGAAATTTATCGTCACCGCTTCAAGCCATCCGAGCAACTGGCCCAGCCCTACACCATGGTGGGCGTGAACGTCATCGCCGCTGAAACCGATGCCGAGGCGCGCCGCCTTGCCACAACGCAGCAGATGTCTTTCACCAACATGTTCCGTGGCAATCGCGGCCTGAGCCAGCCTCCGATTGAGGATATCGAGACCTATTGGAGCCCGATGGAAAAGGCGCAGGCGATGCGCATGCTGGCGCGCTCCATCGTCGGCAACCCACAAACCGTGCGGGCCGGTATGGAAGCATTGGTTCAGGAAACTGGGGCGGATGAACTCATCATCGTCTCAGATGTCTATGACCACGACGCGCGGCTGCATTCGATTGAGCTGATCGCGGAAGCGGCGGGTCTTGAGAAGCCGGCAAAGCCGGCCTGAGGCTAGGGGGCAGCTTGAGACAAGGATAGTTCCAGCGCAAGTTTCGAAAGTCCGCTGTACGCGGGAACATTCTGTGCCAGGACAAGCTGTGCAGAAATGTGCGGATGGGGACATGGGAGCCATATGGCACTGTCCGCACCCCTCTCACTTTGAAGCCGGGTCCAGTCACCTTTGGAAGGCTGTACTTATCCGGTATGCCAAGTGCACCATTCCCACCTGAACCGTTTCGCGTGAAGCGGATGAGGGTTCGCACGAGGAAAGGGGTGGCCAATATGCCCGGCCGCATCTCTGGTTCCGTGAAGCGCGGAATCGATCTGAAGGCAAAGATCGGGAGCGCAGCCACATCTCAGGTGATGAGGGTCCGTCGCTGCACTCCCGCTTGAGGTCAGTTCGCCTGCGTGGTGGGGAAGCCCGCCTCTTGCAGCGCGCTTTCAAATGTGGCGGCCGGCTGCTCTGACGTGATGGTGATGTTCCGCTTCTCAAGGTCGATACTCAGTTCAGCCTTGGGGTCAGCGGACTGAACAGCCTTGGTCACACTGCGCGCGCAACCCTGGCATTCCATATCGGCAACGTGAAACTGCATGGCTTTTCCTCTCTCTGAGTTTGTCTTGTTCAAGATGGGGCCTGACACCGTGGGAAGGTCAAGGGCAGCCACGCTGGAATGCACAATTGACCGTTGACCTTCCAGCCGTTGGAAGGCGTAGTCTACATGCAGATGATTTCTGACAAAGGAACATGGCCGTGAATGCGCCGGTGAAGACTGCGCCCGCTGAGGTGAAATCCGTCACGTTTTCCGTTGAGGGCATGACCTGTGCCTCCTGTGTCGGGCGGGTGGAAAAGGCCCTTCGGGCCGTGCCGGGCGTGGAAAGCGCAAGTGTCAATCTCGCGACCGAGAAAGCTAGCGTGCAATATGCCCCTGAGGCCACCTATGAGGCGCTGGTGGCTGCGGTTGAGAAGGTTGGCTACGAGGTGCCGGCCAAAACCCAAATCCTGTCCATTGAAGGCATGACCTGCGCCTCATGTGTGGGTCGGGTGGAAAAGGCGCTTCAGGCAGTACCGGGTGTGACGAAGGCACAGGTCAATCTTGCCACGGAGCGCGCCACGGTTGAGGGGCGGGTGGACCCCACCATCCTGATTCAGGCCGTTGAGAAGGTGGGTTATGAGGCGCATCTGGCCGGGGGAGATACGCAGCAGGAGACAACGGTTTCCGCCCGCAAGGATGCCGAGGCCGAAACGCTGAAGAAGGCGGTGTATGTTGCCGCGATCCTCACGCTTCCCGTGTTCCTGCTGGAAATGGGCTCGCATCTCATTCCCGGCATGCACCATCTCATCATGAGCACCATCGGCATGGAGGCGAACTGGTATGTGCAGTTCGCGCTCACCACGCTGGTGCTGTTCGGGCCGGGCCTGCGCTTTTATCGCCGGGGTGTGCCGGCACTGCTGCATTTCGCGCCGGATATGGACTCGATGGTCTCTGTGGGCACGCTGGCGGCCTATGCCTATTCGGTGGTGGCCACCTTCATGCCGGGGCTTCTGCCGGCTGGCACGGTGCATGTCTATTATGAGGCGGCAGCGGTCATTGTCACCCTCATCCTCATCGGCCGCTATCTGGAAGCGCGGGCGCGCGGGCGCACCTCGCAGGCTATCACCCGGCTTGTGGGCCTGCAGGCCCGCACCGCGCGCGTGCGGCGTGATGGTGCAACCGTGGAAGTGGCCATTCAGGATGTCGCCCCCGGCGATGTCGTGGAAGTGCGCCCCGGCGAGCGCGTGCCCGTGGATGGCGAGGTGGTGGACGGCGAGAGCTATGTCGATGAATCCATGATCACCGGTGAGCCCATTCCGGTGGGCAAGAAAGCCGGCAGCGCCGTTGTGGGCGGCACGGTGAACCAGAAGGGGGCCTTCTCCTTCCGTGCCACGGCGGTAGGCGGGGCAACCGTGCTGTCGCAGATCATCCGCATGGTGGAAGAGGCGCAGGGTTCCAAGCTGCCGATCCAGACCATGGTAGACAAGGTGACGATGTGGTTCGTGCCGGCGGTGATGGGCATTGCGGGGCTCACCTTCATTGTCTGGCTCATTTTCGGCCCCTCCCCCGCCATCACCTTCGCCTTGGTGAATGCCGTGGCGGTGCTCATCATCGCCTGCCCCTGCGCAATGGGGCTGGCGACCCCCACCTCCATCATGGTGGGCACCGGGCGCGGTGCCGAGATGGGCGTGCTGTTCCGCAAGGGTGAGGCGCTGCAACTGCTGAAAGATGCCCGCGTGGTGGCCGTGGACAAGACCGGCACGCTGACCGAAGGCCGCCCGGCCCTGACCGATCTCGACATCGCTTCCGGCTTCGAGCGGGCGCAGGTGCTGGCGGCGGTTGCGGCGGTGGAGGCGAAATCTGAACACCCCATCGCGCGCGCCATTGTCGAGGCAGCGCAGGCGCAAAATCTCGTCCTGCCGGAGGTCTCCGGTTTTGAATCCGTGACCGGGTTTGGCGTGCAGGCGCAGGTGACGGGGCCGGATGGGCAAAGCATCCGTGTGGATATCGGCGCAGATCGCTTCATGCAGAAGCTGGGGCTGGATGTCGCCACCTTCGCCGCCAGCGCTGAGCGGCTGGGTGCGGATGGCAAGACACCGCTTTATGCGGCACTGAACGGGCGGCTGGCGGCCATTATCGCCGTGGCTGATCCCATCAAGGAGACGACACCCGCCGCCATCTCCGCCCTGCATGATCTGGGCCTGAAGGTTGCGATGATCACCGGCGACAATCGCCGCACGGCGGAGGCTATCGCCCGCCAGCTGGGTATTGATGAGGTGGTGGCAGAGGTGTTGCCAGAGGGCAAGGTGGAGGCCGTGCGCAAGCTGAAGGCACAATATGGCAGCCTCGCCTATGTGGGTGACGGCATCAATGATGCGCCCGCGCTCGCGGAAGCGGATGTGGGCCTCGCCATCGGCACCGGCACGGATATCGCCATTGAGACGGCGGATGTGGTGCTCATGTCCGGCAGCCTGAAGGGGGTGCCGAATGCCATCGCGCTCTCCAAGGCCACCATTGGCAATGTGCGGCAGAACCTGTTCTGGGCCTTTGCCTACAACACGGCGCTGATCCCCGTTGCGGCCGGCATCCTCTATCCGCTCTGGGGCATTTTGCTCTCGCCGGTGCTGGGGGCGGCGGCGATGGCGCTCTCCAGCGTGTTCGTACTGGGCAATGCGCTGCGCCTGCGCCACTGGCGCGCACCCATGGCGTAGCTGGTTTTGTACAAACCAGTTGTACGGATGGTTCTCGCGGCCAGGCATGCCTAGAGGCGGAAAGACAGATCATCTCCGCGTTTTGGGGAAACGTGGAGATGATCTGGTTTGAGGCTACCCTCGTATTTTCGAGCGGAGTGGGTATCGGGGCGGAGCACGTGCGCCCCGGCAATGGTTGGGCCATTTTCCAATTCCTTGAAATGAGTGAATGGCTCGCAATATGTTGGGCCGATGCGTCCAACCCCGTTGCGATCTGCTGCGGCGCCCCAGCAGGATGAATGCGTGAAAGGCAAGAGCAGGCATGAATATCGGGCAAGCGGCGCAGGCCTCGGGCGTCAGCGCCAAGATGATCCGCTATTATGAGCAGGTGAGCCTCATTCCCCCCGCCCCCCGCACCGCCTCGGGATACCGCGACTATGCACAATCGGATGTGCACATGCTGCGTTTCATCCGGCGCTCGCGCGATCTGGGGTTTTCCATCACCGAGATCAGTGACCTGCTGGGCCTTTGGCGGGACAGGAGCCGGCGCAGCGCGGATGTGAAGACCATTGCCCTCGCCCATATTGCAGACCTGCGCCGCAAGATTGCGGGCATGGAGCAAATGGCGGCAACGCTGGAGCATCTGGCCACCTGCTGCTCAGGGGATCATCGGCCAGACTGCCCCATTCTGGATGATCTGGAAAAGGCTGGTGAGCCGGAAGTTGCAAGGCCGAAGAAACTGCGTGGAGCCGTGGAACGACGCTGAAGCTTCGGGTGAGGCACTCTTCCAGCCATGCGGATCATGCCCGATATCAGCCACACACGGCGCTTTGTTTCCGGGGTCGATCGCGGCGGCATTCCGTTGACGATTTCGGCATCACAGCCAGAACGCATGTGGCAGAACCCTCCCCGAAGAGCCCACATGTGAGGGATGAGCCCTCCGGAACCGGGATGCTCCGCACAGGCAAATCCGAACCGGTGCAGCAAGATGCGTACAATCCATACCCTCACAGCAAAAACCACAGGTGCTGATGCCGATGGCCTCAGGCAGGCAGAGCAGACTCCGTTGAACCCTTTGCAAACAAGTCCTTGGCAAGTGAACATTTGGCTCAGGAACCTTTGGCAAATCAGGCCTTAAGGCACCTTCATCACCCAGCCGTCTGAATTTGAAGACCAGAGAGCTTCTGCCGTTCTCTTTCCCTCCCCTGCTCGGCATTAATCGCCCGTCAACCCTCCTGCTGCATCTTGTCCGGCACATTTCCTGTCTGGAGTATGCGTCCCATGATGTCGCGCGCCGACCGCACCGTCTTGAGCGAATGGTGGTGGACGGTGGACCGTGCCTTGCTGGCCGGTCTGTTCGCCCTGATGGTCATCGGCATCATTTTGTGCCTGGCCGCAAGCCCGGCCGTGGCCGCACGTATCGGCATCGCGGACCCGTTCCACTTCGTGAACCGCCAGGTCTTGTTCCTGCTGCCGGCGGTGGTGGTGATGCTTGTCACCTCCTTCCTGTCGCCGCGCACCATTCGGCGCACCTGCATGGTGGTTTTCGGCCTTTTCTTCCTGATGCTGCTGGCAACCCTTGTCATTGGCCCCGAAGTGAAGGGCGCGCGGCGCTGGCTCACTATTGTCGGCATCACCGTGCAGCCATCCGAATTCATCAAGCCAGCCTTTGTGGTGCTGGCGGCATGGCTGTTTTCCGAAAGCACCAGCCGCCCGGAAATGCCGGCCCGTCTCCTTGCCTTCGGCCTGCTGGGCGCCGTGGCGTTTCCGCTGGTGCTTCAGCCGGATTTCGGCCAGACCATTCTGGTGAGCACCGTGTGGCTGGCGCTGTTCTTTGTCGCCGGCTTGCGCATCATCTGGATGGTGGGGCTCGCGGGGGTCGCGATTGGCGGGCTGACAGTCGCCTATTTCACGGTGTCGCACGTGCAGAAGCGTATCGGCCGCTTCCTTAATCCGGATTCGGGCGATACCTACCAGATTGATATGGCGCTCAACTCCTTCCGCAATGGCGGCTGGTTTGGGCAGGGGCCGGGTGAAGGCACCGTAAAGCGCATGCTGCCGGATGGGCACACCGACTTCGTGTTCTCCGTGGCCGGCGAGGAATTCGGCATCATCTTGTGCCTCATCATCGTTGCGCTGTTCGCCTTCATCATCCTGCGCGCCCTGAACCGCGCCGTGCATGAGCCGGACCCGTTCGCCCGCTTCGCCATTACCGGCCTGTCCCTGCTGTTCGGGCTTCAGGCCTGCATCAACATGGCCGTGAATGTGCACATCGCCCCTGCGAAGGGCATGACTCTGCCCTTCATTTCCTATGGCGGTTCATCGCTCATCTCGCTGGCCTTCGGCATGGGCATGCTCATCGCCTTCTCCCGCAAGCGCCCCGGCGCTGTGGCTCTGGCAGCCCTGAGCGAACCCAAGCGCCCAACCGGCGAACCCCTCGCGCGCCCAACCTCGGTGGTCATTCCCGGTTCTGCCCCTGAAGGTGCGCCGAGCCCGGCGTGATGTGCCCGGCGGTGCTGGCCAAAGGCCTGCACCGCTTCCATGAAAAAACCTTTCAAGCCCCGCCCGGCATATCCATCGGGCTGGTCCGCCACATAGGACAAGTCTGCGCTCTGCCCCGGCCTTATTGCTGGCGCAGACGGGGAACATGAGGGTGCCGTGACCAAACTCATACTTCTTGCTGCCGGTGGCACCGGCGGCCACCTCTTCCCCGCCGAGGCTCTGGCTGTCGTGCTCACCGCGCGCGGTTTCACCGTGGATCTGGCAACCGATACGCGGGCCGCCCGTTATGCCGGCCATTTCCCGGCGCGCGAACTGCATGTGCTGCCGGCAGATACGGTGCGCGGCCGCTCGCCGATAGCGCTGGCCCGCACCGCATGGGCGCTGGCCTCAGGGCTGATCTCCGGCCTTTCGCTGATGCGCCGTGTGAAACCGGCCGTGACTGTCGGATTTGGCGGCTACCCCACTGTTCCCCCCTTGCTGGCGGCCAGTTTTACCGGCGTACCCACTGTGGTTCATGAATCCAATGGCGTGATGGGACGGGCGAACCGCATGCTGGCGGGCCGTGTGACCGCCATCGCCACCGGTTTCCCGGGCCTGCTTCGCGACGATGCCGCCCTTGCCGCCAAAGAGGTCTGGACCGGCAATCCCCTGCGCCCCGCCGCCCTTGCGGCCGCAAGCCTGCCCTATGAAACCCCGGTGCTGGGGGGAGACCTGCGGGTGCTGGTATTCGGCGGCAGTCAGGGCGCGCGCGTGATGTCGGATGTGGTGCCCGAGGCTCTGGCCAAGCTCGAGCCTGCCCTTCGCGCCCGCCTTGTCCTCACCCAGCAGGCGCGCGAGGAAGACATGGCGCGCGTGCGTTCGGTGTATGAAGCGCTCGGCATTCGCGCAGAGATTGCCCCCTTCTTCGATGATCTGCCCAAGCGGATGGGACAGGCTCAGCTTGTCATCTCCCGCTCTGGTGCGGGTACGGTGGCGGAGCTTTCGGCGATCGGCCGACCTTCCATTCTGGTGCCGCTGCCCGGCGCGCTGGATCAGGATCAGGCCGCCAATGCCCGTGCACTGGGCGCGGCTGGCGGCGCACTGGTGTTGCCTCAGAGCGAGTTCACCCCGGAGCGTCTGGCCGCCGAGATCAGCCATCTGGCACAGGCGCCGCAGCATCTGGCCCAGATGGCAGCGCATGCCCGCGGCGCCGGCGTGCTGGATGCGGCCGAGCGGCTCGCCGATCTGGTGATGCATCTGGCCAATGGCCTGCCCCTCAAAGATTTTCAGAACCTTCAAGGACCACGCTCATGAAGTTGCCCTCCGGCCTCGGCCCCATCCATTTCGTCGGCATTGGCGGCATCGGCATGAGCGGCATTGCCGAGGTGCTGCACAATCTTGGCTACACCGTGCAGGGCTCGGATGCGGCGGAAAACGCCAATGTGAAGCGCCTGCGCGATCTGGGCATCACGGTTTTCGTGGGCCATGATGCCGCCCATGTGGAACAGGCTGCCGTGCTGGTGGTGTCTTCCGCTATCAAGCGCGACAACCCCGAACTGGTGGCAGCCCGTGCCCGCCGCCTGCCGGTGGTACGCCGCGCAGAGATGCTGGCCGAGCTGATGCGCTTGAAGAGCTGCGTCTCCATCGCCGGCACCCATGGCAAGACCACCACCACCTCTCTGGTGGCGACACTTCTGGATGCGGGTGGGTTTGACCCCACCGTCATCAATGGCGGCATCATCAATGCCTATGGCACCAATGCGCGCCTTGGTGGCGGCAACTGGATGGTGGTGGAAGCCGATGAGAGTGACGGTACCTTCCTGAAGCTGCCCACCGAAGTGGCGGTGGTGACCAATATCGACCCTGAACATCTCGACCACTTCAAGACCTTCGAGAAGGTGCAGGAGGCGTTCGAGAGCTTCGTGGAGAACCTGCCCTTCTACGGCTTCGGCGTCATGTGCATCGACCATCCGGTGGTGCAGGCGCTGGTGGGGCGCATCGAGGACCGGCGCGTCATCACCTATGGCGAGAACCCGCAGGCGGATGTTCGCCTTGTGAATCTGGACCTGAAGGGCGGCATCACACGGTTTGACGTGATCTTCCGCGATCGCATCGAAGGCACGGTGCATGAACTGAAGGGCCTGCGCCTGCCCATGCCGGGCAAGCACAATGCCCTGAACGCCACCGCCGCCATCGCCGTGGCGCGCGAGCTGGGCGTGCCGGATGAGCGCATCATTGAGGCCATCAGCCAGTTCGGTGGCGTCAAACGCCGCTTTACCCGTACGGGCGAATGGAATGGCGCGGTGATCTTCGATGATTACGGCCATCACCCCGTGGAAATCGCCGCCGTGCTGCGCGCTGCCCGTGCCGCCACCGATGGGCAGGTGATTGCCGTGGTGCAGCCGCACCGTTATTCGCGTCTGCAATCGCTGTTCGATGAATTCTGCACCTGCTTCAATGATGCGGACCATGTGATCGTCGCCCCGGTCTATGCGGCGGGCGAGACGCCAATCCCCGGCATGGAGCGCGATGATCTGGTGGCGGGCCTCGTGGCCCATGGCCACCGCAGCGTCACGGCGCTTGAAGGGCCTGATGCGCTGGCGGGCATTGTTTCCGGGCTGGCAAAGCCGAGCGACTATGTGGTGTGCCTTGGGGCTGGCACCATCAGCGGATGGGCCTATGCTCTGCCGGGTGAACTGGACGCGCTGAAGAAAGCCTGAAAGGCAAACCAGCGCAGGCGGGCCTCATGGCCCGCCTGAACAGACCTGGAGGAAACATGAAGATCTGGGGACGTGAAAACTCCACCAATGTCCGCAAGGTCTTGTGGTGCGCCGAAGAGCTGGGGCTCACCTATGAGCATATCAATGCCGGCGGTGCGTTCGGGCTGGTGAATGAGCCAGCCTATCTGGCGATGAACCCCAATGGTCTCGTGCCCTGCCTGGACGATGACGGCTTCATCCTGTGGGAGTCGAATGTCATCGTGCGCTATCTGGCGGCCCAATACGGGCAAGACCAGTGGCCGCAGGAGCCAAAGGCCCGCGCGCAGGCCGACAAGTGGATGGACTGGACCTCGCTGTCCTTCTCCAAGCCATTCCGCGATGTGTTCTGGAATCTTGTTCGCACGCCGGCTGACCAGCGCAACATGGCCGAGGTGGAAAGCGGTGTAGCCCAGTGCACGCGCTTCATGACCCTGGCCGATGCGGCGCTGAAGGATGCGCCCTTCCTCTCCGGCAATGCGTTCGGAATGGGCGATATCCCGCTCGGTTGCATTGCCTATGCATGGTACGGGATGCCGATCGAGCGGCCGAAGCTGATGCATCTTGATGCCTGGTACGAAGGGCTGACGCAAAGGCCCGCCTATCGCAAGGCCGTGATGACGCCGCTGACCTGATGCCCATGCCGTCACCAAGCGGCATGCCTTCAAAAATCTGAGCCCGTGTGATGTCCTTTGTGGGTCACACGGGCTCTTTGGTTTGATGAGATGCTACGCACAAGACTGCACATCTCCCCCTGCCCCCTCTCAGGCCAACCCGCGAGTGAGGATGGCAAGCCAGTCCGCTTCCGTCACAACGCCGACAGGGCGCAGCTTGTCATCCACGACGAAGACCGCATGGATACGATGATAGGCATATCGATCCAGCAGATCGAAGGCCGCATCGGTGGCGCGCGCTGTCGAGGCGGATGACATCAACTCCTCCACCCGCTCAGCCGGGGCAACCAGTTCCCGCAAGCCAATAGCGCCGACAATCTTTCCGCTCGCATCCAGCACCGGCAAACGGCGCACATCCTTTTTCACCAGAAGGGCCTGCGCCACATGCGGAGGATCGGATGCCTGCACGGAAAAGACACCCTGGGTCATCAGGTCTGCGCAGGTCAGTTGGCCATAGGAGCGCGCAAGGGCTTTCTGCTCCACCTTGCGGAGCAGGTTGGTCAAATCCTCGGCTGAAATGTCGAAGGTCTCGCCCATGTCTTCAAGCGCGGCAGACATATCCCGCCGGCTAAAGGTCCATGGCCTGTCCCTGTCCGGCTTGGGTGCGGGTGTAGCGCTCACATGAGGATAACGCTGGCCGCACAGCCGGTGATAAAGCCACGCGATAGCGACCAGAATAACCGCGTTCAGCCCCACGGGCACGAGCGGGAACACATAGCTTGATGAAGCCCCGGCGAACAATCCCACCAGCGCTGCCGCGCCGCCCGGCGGGTGCAGGCACCGCAGCAGCGACATCACACCAATGGCGCATGCGACCGCAAGGCCAGCAGAAAGGGCGGTTATGGGCATGTTATGGGCAAAGACAATGCCGATCAGCGCGGAAATGACGTTGCCACCAATGGCCGGCCAGGGCTGGGCCATGGGACTGGCCGGCACGGCGAACAGCAGCACCGCCGAGGCCCCCATGGGCGGCACCAGCCACACCATCTGCGTCGCATCCAGCGTTGTGAGGCTGCCGATATAGGCCGAGACGAAAATGCCCGCCAGCGCGCCAAGGCAAGCCAAAGACTGATTGCGCAGTGTTGCGCCAGCAAGGGTGGGGCGGAAAATCCGGAAACGGTCAAAGGCAGACAAAAACCATGCTCCATAAGCATCGCGAAAACGGACCGGCTGGGCTCACGAAACCCCGTGCTTCACCCCGGAGGAAACGCCTGTTCGCTGTGCATTGGAGCAGGATCATTCAGACGTGACAATATATATGCCTCTTAAATTCACATTTCCCGGGAGCCATCAGCGGCATGGCATCAAAAATCCGGAGTTTTGTGCATTTTATTGCGCATATATGGCCAAGATGAATCAGACGCGAGATGCATAATGACTGCCTATGAAATGACAGAATACCGCATTGCAGCATCACGAATGAATTTGGAATGAAGCTATATCTTCGTTTTTCATTCCGCTAGGTCATGTACACGCGAAAACAGCATTCCGCTTCGTTACACACGCCCCTTCTGATAGCGCTTCACCAAGCGCTCCCGCTTCAGCCGGGACAGCTTCTGGAGCCAGAAGATGCCATCAAGCTGGTCGATCTCATGCTGGTGGCAGACAGATAGAAACCCTTCCGCATCTTCTGTCTTCTCGGTGCCCGAAAGGTCCTGATACTGCACCCGTACCCGCGCATGGCGCTCCACCTCCTCTAACGCGCCGGGCATGGAGATGCTGCCTTCCGTATGGCGGACCATCTCATCCGAGCACGAGAGGATGCACGGGTTCACATAGATGCGCACGGTATCCTCATCAGGCAGTTCCAGCACAACCACGCGGAGTGGCACGCCAATATGCGGCCCCGTAATCCCGATGCCCGGTGCGGCACGCAGGGTGTCCAGCAGATCGACGCTGAGCGCGCGCAAGGCATCGTTGAAGTCCGTAACCGGCTCCGCCATGTGGCGCAGACGTGGATCTGGAAATGAGACAATCGACCGAACGGACACTCTCTATTCTCCGTGGATACTGCCCTGTACGCGCAACAGGCTCAGGCATGGCCCGTTCAGCCAGAAGAATGAGACTGAAGCAAGCCACATATCTTCTGCTCCGCTCCGGCTCTTGCTTTGATCTGAACGGCGGCATGGGCTTAGGTCTTCACATGACCGTTGCGGGAGCAAGAGCGGTCTTGAGCGACGTGGTTTCTGGTTCGCGTGAAGAAAATGGGGCCACTTCAAGAGCTGGAGCATTTCCATGCCTCAATGAAGCAGAGAAGGTCTCCAGTGAGGCTTACGTGCCGCGGGGGTCTTTGGTGTTGCAAAGATGAAGCCGCCTGCGCAACTGCCCCCACCCCTTGAACAGGCTGCGATTGGAAAGCGGCTCGAAGATTTCATCCGGCCCGTTCGGATCCAGAATTTCATTGTCCGCGAGCCATGCCTCGAACCCATTCAGGTCCGGACATTCATAAGGCACAAGGCTGCGACCCGGCCCGCGCAACTGTTCCACAGTAGCGATGAGAGACCCGGTTTCGGTAAGGTGCGTCCGCACGATATCGGGCGAGACGCCAAGATGCTCGGCCAGCAGGTCGTTGCGTAGCCCGGCGATTTTCTCACCCAGATCCGCACAGCCAGGCGCGGAGGTAGAGAGGATCACATCGCACTCCGTATCCAACCGCATCGAGCGGTTGTTGCAGTTCGACGAACCCACGCGCAGCCATGTGTCATCCACCACCATCACCTTGGCGTGGGCATAAATCTCGGCCCGCTTGCGCGTGACGGGATGATACATGCGCAATCGGCCGTGCCGGTCCATGCGCCGCAGGGCCTCCATCAACCGGGCACGGGCGGTATCCATGGCCAATGGCTCCAGCCAGCCTTCCGCCGTGAAAGGATTGATGATGACGAACTCCGGCCCGTCCTCTTCCAGCAACCGCTCGGCAATGGCATGGGCAATCTTGCGGGAGGCGAAATACTGGCTTTCCAGATAAACCATCCGCCGGGCTGAGCGGATCAGTTCAAGATAGACATTCTCAATCTCATGCACCGGCACCACCCCGTCCATCAGAGGCTGGGTGCGTGAGATACCAAGACGCAGATGGGTGAAGGTGGGCTGCAAGCTATCTGGCCAGCACCTGTGAGGATGCGCGCAGACCGGCAGGGCTTCTCCCGTCGCGGCCTTCCAGCGCGCCCGCGCCAGATCACCAATCGCGCGGGCTGCCGGCCCATCAAACGCGCTGGATATATCGTGCCAGGGCGGGTGCGCCTTACCATCCGGCCCAACGCGCCGGGGGTCATCATCATGATGATCGCGCGTATCCCAACGCTGGATGGTCATGTCAATGCCGCCGCAAAAGGCGATGCAGTCATCGATCGCCACCATTTTCTGGTGGTGTGAACTGGCTAGAGGGTGCGCGCGATCCAGATGCAGGGTGATGCGCGGATGCGCTTTCCAGCGCAGGATGGTGAAAAGGTTATTGCCCCTCAACATGGTTTTGAGGGCGCCCGTATCCCAGCGCAGCAGCCGGATTTCAAGTTCCGGGGAACGATCGGCCAGCCAGAGTATGAAATCTCCCAGCCGCGCGGGCCCGCCATCATCCGGAGAGCCCAGGGTGATGCGCGCATCGAAATCCCAGCCCACAAGCATGATGCTGTGCCGGGCCGAAACCATGGCCTTGCGCACATTTTTAAAATAGTCATCCGCATCAACGATGAATGCGAACTGTTCCGCTTCCTCGACGCGCCAGAAGTTCTGGCCGGCCTGTAATGCCAACGTGCTGGAACTCGTCATTCTCTCCCCTCAGGTCGGGATATGAACGCTTGGCCATGACGGGGAGTTCCATCCCGGAGGTCGCCCATCCCCCTGGTTTGGGTACGCGATAGCCCCAATCCACAACAGGCTGCACGGCAGGATGCGATTGAGATGTGGCTTTCTCTGGAGGAGACGTCCATTCATCTGGAAATCCGCGCGCCGGTGTTTTATAGGATCAATCCGGTGATGCATGTGACGCATCCAGAAGCCTCGCGCGGGCGTGGCGGAATTGGTAGACGCAGCGGACAAAAAGTGGTTTGTCTACCAATCCACAGAAAAACACGACGAGTTGAAAGCGGCGTGTTTTCAGGGGGTTGAGAAGGAAGGAAAAGAGGCTGGTGATATTCGGTTTTCGCTCTAGGTGCAGTATAGGTGCAGAGAGCGTCGGCTAGAATCGGCGGCAAATGTGCGGGTGTGGTGGAACTGGTAGACGCGCCGGATTCAAAATCCGGTTCCGAGAGGAGTGTCGGTTCGATTCCGACCACCCGCACCACCTTTAATCTCAAGGTAAACCGACGGCCAAAAAGTTCGAATCTCACCCGGCTCGCCGGAGTCGGTGAAAATGCGAACTTCGATCTGCCGATTCCCCTCAATCATATCCAAAGGCCCGCCGTCAAGATGCGCAAGCGTGATCGGCTGAGAGCAGAAAGGATTGTCGCCGCCGGCGGGCCGATGCCGAATCTCCGAGAGCGCGCAGTGATGTTGGCGGAGAAGCTAGGCGAAGTCCGCACCCGTGATTTGACGGAGGTCGGCATTCCTCGGTGCTACTTAACAAGGATGTGCGAGGAAGGACTGTTGATCAAGGTTGGCTACGGGCGTTACCGCGCTGTTCCACGGCGAGCCGCTTAACCGGAACGCTGCCGGCCGTCAGTCCGAAGATGGGCCGAATAGGCGCACCGCGCTGTCGATGATCAGTTGGGGTCGCGGTTGGTGTAGTTGAGAGCAACCCATGCGTATCCGACAGGGTTGCGGCGGACATGGCCGATTCCGGGGAACGCCGTATGGGGCATGGCAATCAAGGTCTCATTACGCGCGAACTCGTCGAATGCTTCAGCACGGAGCCGCATTAGAACTAGGGGTCGTCTCAGAAAACGGAAAATAAAGCACGCTAAGCCGGTTGCAGCGGCCGTAGCGGCCTGAACTTGCCCGCGCCGATCTTGGCGCTGCTGCGCCAGAGGTAATCGCCGGTCAGGTTGATGTGCTCCCAGCCGAGCGGCGACAGGTACTGCAACAGGCCGTCATCGACGGCTTGACCGTGGCCACGCAAGGCGTTCGCGGCCCGCTCCAGATAGACCGTGTTCCATAGCACGATGGCCGCCGTCACCAGGTTGAGGCCGCTGGCCCGGTAGCGCTGCTGCTCGAAGCTGCGGTCGCGGATTTCCCCCAGGCGGTTGAAGAACACGGCGCGGGCCAGCGCGTTGCGCGCCTCGCCTTTGTTCAGCCCGGCATGCACGCGGCGGCGCAGCTCGACGCTTTGCAGCCAGTCCAGGATGAACAGTGTGCGCTCGATGCGTCCCAGCTCACGCAGGGCGACGGCCAGGCCGTTCTGGCGCGGGTAGCTGCCAAGCTTCCTGAGCATCAGCGAGGCCGTCGCCGTGCCCTGCTTGATCGAGGTGGCCATCCGCAGGATTTCATCCCAATGGGCGCGGACGTGCTTGATGTTGAGCGTGCCGCCGATCATCGGTTTCAACGCCTCGTAGGTGGCATCGCCCTTCGGGATGTAGAGCTTGGTGTCGCCCAGGTCACGAATGCGCGGGGCGAAGCGGAAGCCCAGCAGGTGCATCAACGCGAAGACGTGGTCCGTGAACCCTGCCGTGTCGGTGTAGTGCTCCTCGATCCGCAGGTCGGATTCGTGATACAGCAGGCCGTCGAGCACGTAGGTCGAGTCGCGCACGCCGACGTTCACGACCTTGGTGTGGAACGGCGCGTACTGGTCGGAGATATGGGTGTAGAACGTCCGCCCTGGGCTGCTGCCGTATTTCGGATTGATGTGGCCGGTGCTCTCGGCCTTGCTGCCGGTGCGGAAGTTCTGGCCGTCCGACGATGACGTGGTGCCGTCGCCCCAATGCTCGGCGAAGGGATGTCGGAACTGCGCGTTGACCAGCTCGGCCAGTGCCGCCCCGTAGGTTTCGTCGCGGATGTGCCAGGCTTGCAGCCAGGCCAGCTTGGCGTAGGTCGTGCCGGGGCACGATTCCGCCATCTTGGTCAGGCCCAGGTTGATCGCGTCGGCGAGGATCGTGGTCAGCAACAGGTTTTTGTCCTTGGCCAGGTCGCCTGACTTCAGGTGGGCGAAGTGCCGGGTGAAGCCCGTCCATTCGTCTACCTCCAGCAGCAATTCGGTGATCTTGACGTGCGGTAGGATCATCGCCGTCTGGTCGATCAGGGCCTGTGCGGTATCGGGCACCGCCGCATCGAGCGGCGTGATCTTCAGGCCCGACTCCGTGATGATGGCGTCCGGCAGCTCGTTGGCCAGCGCCATGCGGTTGACGGTGGCGAGCTGCGTTTCCAGCAGCGTCAGCCGGTCATGCAGGTACTGGTCGCAATCGGTGGCCACGGCCAGCGGCAATTCGCTGGCCTGCTTGAGGCTGGCGAATTTCGCGGGCGGCACCAGGTAGTCCTCGAAGTCCTTGAACTGGCGCGAGCCTTGCACCCAGATGTCGCCGGAGCGCAGCGCGTTCTTCAGCTCCGACAGCGCGCACAGTTCGTAGTAGCGCCGGTCGATGCCGGTGTCGGTCATCACCAGCTTCTGCCAGCGCGGCTTGATGAACTCGGTCGGCGCGTCGGTGGGCACCTTGCGGGCGTTGTCGCTGTTCATGCTGCGCAGCACCTCGATGGCGTCGAGTACGTCCTTGGCGGCGGGCGCGGCCCGCAACTTGAGCACGTCGAGAAATTCCGGCGCGTAGCGGCGCAGCGTGGCGTAGCTCTCGCCGATGCGGTGCAGGAAATCGAAGTCCTCGGGTTGCGCGAGCCGCTGCGCTTCGGTGACGCTCTCGGCGAAAGCATCCCAGGACATGACGGCCTCGATGGCGGCGAACGGATCGCGGCCCGCTTGCTTGGCCTCGATCAGCGCCTGGCCGATGCGCCCGAACAGCCGCACCTTGGCATTGATCGCCTTGCCGGATGCCTGGAACTGCTGCTGATGCTTGTTCTTGGCGGCATTGAACAGCTTGCCCAGGATGCGGTCATGCAGGTCGATGATTTCGTCGGTGACGGTGGCCATGCCCTCGATGGCGAGCGCCACCAGGGTCGCGTAACGCCGCTGCGGCTCGAACTTCGCCAGGTCGGCGGGCGTCATCTGGCCGCCCTCGCGGGCGATCTTGAGCAGCCGGTTCTGGTGAACCAGCCGCTCGATGCCGGAGGGCAGGTCGAGCGCCTGCCACGCCTTGAGGCGTTCGATGTGTTCCAGCATGTGCCGCGAGTTCGGTTTGACCGGGGATTGCCGCAGCCAGGCCAGCCACGTCGTCTTGCCGTTGTCGCGGCGCTTGAGCAGATCGTCGAGGCGACGGCGATGCACGTCCGTCAGCGGCTCAGCCAAGGCGTCGTAGAGACGCCGGTTGGCGCGGGTAATCGCTTCGGCGCTCGCCCGCTCGACGGCGTTGAGGGCGGGCACAATGACCGACTGCCGCCGCAGGTGCTCGATCAAGGCTCTGGCCAGCACGATGCCCTTGTCGGTTTGCATGGCCAGCTCGGTCAGCAACTGGACAGCCTGCCGGTAGTGGCCAATCGTGAACGGCTGGAAGCCGAACACCGTTTGCAGCTCGACCAGGTGCTCGCGTCGGGTCTGCTCACGCTGCCCGTACTCGTCCCAGCTTTCGATGCCGACCTTGAGCTGGTTGGCGACCAGTCTCAGCAATGGCGGGAACGGTGGCTCATCAGCGCCAAGGATGACGCCGGGAAAGCGCAGGTAGCAGAGCTGCACCGCGAAGCCCAGCCGATTGGCCGGGCCGCGCCGCTGCCGGATGATGGAGAGGTCGCTTTCGCTGAACGTGTAGTGACGGATCAACTCATCCTTGGTGTCCGGCAACGCCAGCAGGCTTTCGCGCTCGGCGGCGGAGAGGATCGAACGGCGGGGCATGCGGTTTCCTTCTTCTTGAAAACGTAGGTTTGTGACAAGCCCGCCAAGGCAACCGGCGCGTGTCATTTTCAGAAGACGACTGCACCAGACAACGCGGTTTGAAGGCTGTTGTGCAGTCGTCTATTGAACGAACAGTATCAGGAGTCCGCTGCACGAATGATGATCTCAAGCCGGTTCTGGTCGCGCTGGCGACCGATCAGCCCCTGGATGTGCGATACCGCGACCACGATCTTCCCGGCGATTGGGCGGGCTACCGCGAATGCCACATCAAGCCCGACCTGCTGCTGATCTACCGCAAGTCCGACGCCGACACCCTGCGACTGGCGCGGCTTGGCTCCCATAGCGAGCTGTTCGGCTGATGCCAGTCGCCTTGTCCGCCAAACGATCATTAGGCGGCCAAACCGGACGCCTGTCCGAAAACATCTTGCGCAACGGGATGACGGACAATAAGATAGGCGGACGGTATAACGGACAAATGGACGGAAATGGCACTCATCGGCTATGCGCGGGTATCGACGGCGGAACAGGACACCGCCTTGCAGACGGATGCGCTGCGCAATGCAGGCTGCGAACGGGTTTTCGAGGACACGGCATCCGGGGCTAAGGCAGACCGGCCCGGCTTGGCCGATGCGCTGGCTTATCTGCGCGATGGCGATGTGCTGGTCGTTTGGCGGCTGGATCGGCTTGGCCGCTCCCTGCCGCACCTGATTGAGACGGTCGGCAAGCTGGAAGCACGGGGCGTCGGCTTCCGCTCGTTGACTGAAAACATCGACACCACCACGCCGGGCGGACGGCTCATCTTCCATGTGTTCGGTGCGCTGGGCCAGTTCGAGCGCGACCTGATCCGCGAGCGCACCAAGGCCGGGTTGACCGCTGCCGCCGCACGCGGGCGCAAAGGCGGACGCAAGCCGGTTGTCACTGCCGACAAGTTGCAACGAGCGCGGGAGCTTGTCGCCAACGGCTTGAATGTCCGCGAGGCCGCCGCACGCCTCAAGGTAGGAAAAACCGCTCTCTACGCTGCCTTGCAGGCGGCCAGTTCTGGCAGTGCAGCCGACTCCTGATATTTCGTGCAGTCGCCTTCTGAAAACGACAGCGCGGCACGGGAATCAAGGCATTGCGATTCTCGAAAATAGTTCTTGAAATTCTATTCTTGATTGCATATCATCTCACAAGGAGGCAGCAGCCGACACGCTCATCGGCAACTGCACGACCGCACGACCAGCCTCCCGTTCAAATTCGAGTTAGAACTCATATCCAGCCTGTCTGGGGGCACTGTGAAAGAGGGATCTCCGATGACTGTTGAATCGAGAATATTTTCTGTAGCCGAGTATGTTCAGCCGTCCGAAGGCGAGCCTATTCGTTCCGTTGTGCTTGAAACCCGAGACTCAATTATCGTGGTTTGGCATGTCCATCCCGGGCAGGAAATTGCGGCTCACATTCATCCTCACGGCCAAGACACGTGGACTGTTTTGTCGGGAATGGCTGATTACTTTCAGGGCAATGGGATTGTTCGTGCCCTCAGGGAAGGTGAGATAGCCGTGGCAAGACCGGGCCAAGTGCACGGGGCGCGAAATACAGGTACCGAGCCATTTGTGTTCGTCTCGGTTGTGGCATCAGCCAATGCCGGTTTCGTATTGGCTGAGCGATAGAGCCCAATCTCTGGAGTTGGTCCAATGAGCGGTCGGGGAGATAGGTAACAGACATGCAGCGGACACGGCTGCTAAACCAGGTCGCAAACCTCCTTGCGTCGCAGCGTGCCGCAAGCGACGCGATCAATCGAATGGGGTCGGCATGAGACTGAACACCATCCAGTTCCCGACCGCGTAGCCGCCTGTCCTGCCGATCAGGTCTTGACCATCGACGCCTGGGATCAGTCCTGAATGTTCTTGGAGACCACTACGTTATGAGCCGCAGCCGCCGCAAAACACCCATCGTCGGGCACACGACCTGCGGCAGCGAGCGCGAGGCCAAGAAGCTCTGGCATCAGCGCTGGCGCACCCGTGAGCGCACGGCGCTGACCAGCGCGTCGCCCGAAGCCCTGAGCGCCCATCTGCCCCTGCTGGAAAACCAGGCCAGCAGCGTCTGGTCGATGGGCAAGGATGGCCGCTCCTACTGGCCCGTCAAGCGCCAGGCCGCCACGGCGGATCGCATCGCCAATCACAAGGGACGCAACCCGCAAGAACGCGCCTCCCTGAAAAAGCGCCTGCTGCGCAAGTGGATGAGCAAATGAAGCTCTCCTTCCATCAGCACATTGCGCTGTTCTGGATGATCGGTGCTCCGGGCGTCTTCGCGCCCGTGATCGAGAACGCCAAGCGGCCCGATGCCGGCGCCGTCATGGCGTGGGGTGTCGCGATCGTGGCGGTGATGATCCTCTTCACCCCTTTGCTGCTGCGCTGTCCACCATTCCGGCGCTGGTATGGCCGGACGGATGCGCTGTCGGAGCGGCAGCGCCAGGCGCTTGCCGAGCGCGGCCTGCGCCGCTACTACCAGACCGCTTTCGATGACGGCTACGTGCCCCGCGTGATGCCCTACGTGTGGCGCATCATCTGGACGGTCGGCGGGTTGATGGCTGTGACCGCCGTACTGCCTACCAACACCGGACGGCCAGCCTTCGATGCCTTGGTGGTCTTCTCGACCTGGTATCCGATAGGCGTGATGCTGCTGGTTTTCGCGTCGAGGCCCCTTGGCCGGTTGATTCGCCAAAGAGCACAGGAGCGGCGGAAATGAGCACGTCAACCATCGAGGCGCTGGCCAGCGCCTGGGCAAGGATTGCCGAGGAAGCGGAATTCCCCGCTGACTACGAGGGGACTGCCACACCACAAGCGCATCGGGCTAGCGAAGCTATTCAGGAGCAGATTCGGGAGCGCATCGTCGCCACCAACGACATGCGGCTGTTCAGCCTGCTGCACCTGCTGGGTCAGGCGTCGCTGCGCATGGAGCAAGCGCTGTGGCCGGAGGATTACGAGCGGATGACGCGCGAGGTTGAGGAAGCCCTGCGGCAAGCCACCGACGCCAACGCCAGATCGTACACCCACGAAGAAGTGATGCAGGCGATGCAGGAACGCATCGACCGGGCGCGAGACAAGCCATGTTGATTGGCTATGCGCGCGTCTCGACGCAGGATCAGAACCTGGAGCTGCAACGCGAAGCCTTGAGCAAGGCCGGATGTAAAAAGGTCTTCGAGGACAAGGTGAGTGGCACGCGGGCAGACCGGCCTGGCTTGGCCAAGACGCTCGAAATGCTGCGCGAAGGCGATACTTTGGTCGTCTGGAAGCTCGACCGGCTGGGCCGGTCGGTCAAGCAACTGGTCGATCTGGTCGGCGATCTGCACAAGCACGGTGTCCAGTTCAGGAGCCTCACCGACTCCATCGACACCGGCACACCATCCGGGCGGTTCTTCTTCCACGTCATGGCGAGCCTTGCCGAAATGGAGCGCGAGCTGACCGTCGAGCGCACCCGCGCCGGGCTGGAAGTCGCCAAGCAGCTCGGCCGCAAAGGCGGCCGCAAGCCGAAGATGACCGACAGCAAGATCGAGTCGGCCAAGAAGCTGCTGGCCAGCGGGGTGCCGCCCAAGGACGTGGCCAAGAACCTCGGCGTGTCCATTCCGACGCTGTACCGCTGGGTGCCAGCCTCCACGCACGCTTAGCGTGCTTTATTTTCCGTTTTCTGAGACGACCCCAACTACGAGCCATCACCGCTATCGATGACTTGCCGGACAGTCGGGTTCGCTTCAGGGAGCGCCAGTTCCGAAAAGTGCCGTCGGATATGATCCAGCTTGGGATCGATGTAGCGGCGGCAGAAGGGCCTGCTCGGGTCGGTTCGATAGTAGTTTTGGTAACGCTCGTCCGACGCTCTGAAACCTTTAAACGGGAGGACCAGGGTGTGCACCGCCTTGGCAGACGCGCCGGCGAAGCGGACGATCGCCTGTTCGGCCTCAGGCCGCTGGCTCTCTTCAAAGATGTAGATCGCGCTACGGTATTTGCTGCGAGGTGAACGGGCCCTGGCAGCGGAATGCGTTCTGAGATGGACCTCGGAAAGCGTCGCCAACGGAATAACCGATGGATCGAAGGTAACGATCACGCCTTCTGACCAG
>JAUCBT010000026.1:0-78490 GCA_034676685.1 Xanthobacter sp.
TTCAGCAGTCTGTTGCACTTGCCATAAGAGCCGCTTTTAACCCAGGAATGTACATCATCTCTTTTCATTGAATTGCATTCCGGCACGACACAATAAAACGGATAATTTCGTGAATTATTGATATTTCCTATATTATAATGTATTATTGCAGTGCAGATCTTTGTCTCAACTGCAACTGCTGCAACAATGGAAAACTGATGATACGATTGCAATTGCTCCATGAAGAACGGCGGTAAAGCTATGGCTGCGCGCTTTTCAGCTGAAGATGACGTTGCCCCCAAGTTTTATCCAGCTTTGAGTTTGTTCTGACGGTTGGGTTTGGGCTTGTCGTCCGGGTGAGCGGCGGGATCTGGCGCGGAGCTTTTGGTCTGGCGCAGCGGCAGATCCCGCCGCGGGTGGAAGGTGGCGGCGAAGGCGGAAGGGGTCTGCCAGCCGAGGGCGGAGTGGGGGCGTGATCCATTGTAGTCGGATCGCCACCTGCCCGGGACCGTTCTGGTCCTGGCTCAGTGCTGAGAACAGTGTTTCGTTGAGAAGCTCGTCGCGCAGGCGGCCGTTGAAACTCTGGATGAAGGCGTTCTGCATGGGCTTGCCGGGCGCAATATAATGCGACTCGACCTGTGCCGCATCGGCCCAGCCAAGGATCGCATTCGAGGTGAACTCGCTGCCGTTGTAGGCTGCGCCGAACGTTGTTTCGCTGACGATCATGTTCGGCCGGCCGCGCTCGGCCACAAAAAGGCGATCCAGCTCCCGCGCGACACGGGCGCCGGAGAACCGATGTATCCGCCAGAAGGGTGAGGCATTCCCGGGTGCAGTCATCCACGACGGTGAGGATGCGGAAGCGGCGACCATCGGTGAACTGGTCCGACATGAAGTCAAGCGACCAGCGCGCGTTGGGCCGCATCGGGATCGTCATGGGTGCTCGCGTTCCGATGGCCCGCTTGCGGCCACCCCGCCGTTGCACCTTGAGGCGCTCCTCTCGATAAAGCCGGAACAGGCGCTTGTGGTTGACCCTGAAGCCCTCTCGCCTCAGCAGCACGTGCAGGCGCCGATAGCCGAAGCGCCGCCGCTCATGGGCGAGGGCCCTCATGCGCTCGCGCAGGGCGCCGTCGTCGACCCGCTTCGCCTCGTATCTCATGGTCATGCGGCAAAAGCCGGCGGCTTTACACGCCCGCCGTTCGCTCATCTCGTGGTGCCCCATGAGACGGGCGACGGCTTTGCGCCTGGCTGCAGGCGTCACCACTTCTTTCCCAGGAGATCCTTCAGCGCGACATTGTCGAGCATCGCATCGGCGAGCATGCGTTTCAGCTTCGCGTTCTCGTCCTCCAGCGCCCGCAGCCGTTTGGCCTCCGACACCTCCATCCCGCCGAAGCGGCTCTTCCACTTATAGATGCTCGCGTCGCTGACGCCGTGCTTGCGGCAAAGCTCCGCAACCGGGATCCCGGCCTCATGCTCCTTCAGGATCGAGATAATCTGCTCTTCCGAAAAGCGACTGCGCTTCATGTCCTGGTCCTCGCAATGGGCCAGAACAAACTTCAAACTGGTTTAGGCCGTAGGGGCAACGTCACGGGGGGTGAGATACGGTCAAGCGGAAGACGGATCTCAATTGATGCGCCACTTGTCTCTTTGTCGACAATTACGGCATCACCATCATGTGCTTGGGCTATCGCACGCACGATGGCCAGTCCGAGACCCGAGCCACCACTGGATCGCCCGCGGGATCTCTTCACCACGCCAGAAGCGCTCGAAGACACGATCTTCAGTGCCAGAGGGAAATCCAGGCCCAGTGTCGGAGCATCTTATGAAAGCTTGATCTGCAGTCTGCCCGGTCGAAATTGTGACGACACTTCCGGCAGCGTAGCGACCCGCATTTTCAAGAAGGGCAAATAGAACCTGACGGATTCGAAAGCTATCGGCGAGCACTTCAACGTGCTCAAGATCGCTCACTATGCGGATATCAGCTTTGGAAAGGTCGAACTCCATGGCCATCTGAACAGCTTCGGCTTCTGCTGCAAGATCAATGAGCTGAAGATTAAGATCTAGCCTGCCGGCGGTTGAAAGTCCAAGGATGCGCAAATCTTCCACGATCCGGCTCAGGCCATGGACATGAGCGATCAGGCGTAAATATAGCTCCGGCGTGGGTTCGAATGCACCATCATAGAGGCCCTGAAGCCTTCCGCGCAGGATGGTCAGCGGAGTTCGCAATTCATGAGCAATGGCCGAGTTTGAATAGGCCAATTCTTTCTCTGCATGTTCCAACCGAGCGGCCATCGTATTGAAGTCACTGAGCAAGGTTTCAGCTTCACCGTAAGCCTTTCCGGTGATTTGAGCACGAGCGCTAAAATTGCCTTGGGCAACTGATCTGGCGGCCGTTGCAACTGAATTCAATGGCCTGACGATACTCTGTGCCTGCTGCCATGCAACCATGGCAGCAGAGCTTAGGCCAAGCAGCATGAAAAGACTGAGAACAACGAAATCGCTGATAAGCCATTTATCTTCATATGGGGCGTCGGGCCAAAGCCAATTATAAACGTAGCTGTAGTATATGGTCCAACCGAAAAACATCACAGCAAAGACGACGAGCGTAAGTGCGCTCATGACGCGGAGTAATTGAGAGTTTAGGCTTTTATCCATGATCGTATGCAAGTCGGTATCCCACGCCACGTACGCCAACCAGCAATTTATCAGCACCTGCGAGGGCGAGTTTTCGTCGCAAGTTACTCATATGACTGTCCACCGTTCGCTCCAGGGCCTCACCTTCCGGCAAGCAGGCATCTACTAACTCCGATCGCTCAAACACATGGTTTGGGGAATTTGCCATATGACCGAGCAACCTGAACTCCGTGCGCGTCAGTTCCAGCCTTTTTGTTCCTGATGTTTGGGTGACGGAGACCATATGTGCATTGATATCAATGGTGAGTGGGCCAATGCGGATGGGTTGCATCGTGGCACGGCCCGTTGTTCTCCTGAGCACGGCTTTGGCACGGGCAACCACTTCGAGAGGGTTGAACGGTTTGACGACATAGTCATCCGCGCCCATCCGCAAGGCCTGAAGTTTATCGAGATCTTCTGCTAGCGCTGTAACCATAATCACCGGCGTATCAGACAGACGCCTAATCGCAGCCAAAACTTCGTAACCGTCTTGCCCTGGCAGATTAACGTCAAGAATTACGAGGTCTGGTTTTAAGCGCTGATGATGAGAAAGGGCGATCGTGCCATCGCCGGCACTTATTGTCCGAAATCCTTCACGTGAAAAATAGGTCTCAAGTATATCAACGATCTCAGGTTCATCTTCGACGATCAAGATCAGCGCGTTATCCATTATGATACTCGTCAGCCTATTCAATAGATGCAGTTGGAATGGATTTTCTAATGAAGGTCAATCGCGCAGATCGCGCCTCCATGAAAGCTCCACACAACCTATGCGGATTTTGGAGGCTAATTTAGGACTAAGCTGACAATGGCAGGGTTTGGAAATGCATGCCTCTTGTAAACGCTCATACGCACTGAGACTTCTGATGTTTGCTATCGAGAGTGCTCCTGCATCTGAAAGGGATAGCAGTGCGGACTACGACGAGCATAATTGTGACTTTGTTGCGACTATCAAGTACGGCCTCTCCCGTCGCATCCACAGTCGCGGAGCGCCATAAACGGAAATAAATACAAATAAATGCTCAGTGTATTAATTCTGATCATTAGCCGATAATTCAGATGGAATATAAATTCAATTTCAACTGTATTGGCCTTGCGATTTTCGGCGGATAAAATGAAAAATCATAATACCGAGCTTGATGAAGGGATTATGTCCCACAATGCAGCTTCAGCGATTCTGTCTGTCCTATTTATGCTTGTGCTTGCTGTTCTGATAGAATTCACACAAGAATTAAACCCTCCGCCATGGCTGACTTGCGTTGCTGTTTTGCTTTATATCGCCATGTATGGATATTGTTCATGGTATATTATGAGTTGTAAAATACTGCATGATGGCCGGCCGCAACCTCACTCTTTCCGCCAATTCCTGGCCAGTATCTGGCGGTTGATTTATAATTAATATTCCGTGACATGGACAATTGCGATACTGAACCAACCCGGTTTTGCCAAAGGCTCCCACTTCCCAATAAGGTGGAGCCATGATCCGTGTAACGATGTACAGATTTTCTGCTGATGTGCGGGCTTACAGTGCAGTTGGTATTGGATCATACGGCCGATCACTCCTCCCGCTGCACTGTCAATTTGCTGATGGCCGATCTCGGCTTTCGTTGCGTCATTTGTGTCCGCCATCAGCGCTGACGGCGGACAGCCAGTTATGGACAAAGCAGTCATTCTACATCGGAAATCTTGGGGCCGTGTCCGGATAGTCGGGTTATGAAGGTCCATTCGAATAGTGCGTGATCGCCCCCTTTAAACTAAATGGCCGTCTGCTGCAGCGCGGTCGCCAGATCGTACGTCGCCACGCGCAGATTGCCGAAGTCGCCGCACCCGAATTGATCGACTTGTTTCACCGTCTTCCCTCTATGCACACCATCTGCTCCTCTATCTTCGATCAATTCACTCAAATCGCGTTTGAGTGGGCTTGGATTTCATGGCCATCGGCGTAGCAAAGTTGCGGAAGCAGCGATTGTGATGAGGGCTTCGGCCACGGTGGTGATCTGCTCATAGCCCCGGATGAGGCGGCAGTTCTTGAAGATTCAGGCGAAGGTGCGTTCCATCACCCAGCAACGCGCTAGGACCTCGAAGCCTTTGGTTCTGGCACCGCGGCGGATGATATCGAGGGTGATGTAGGTCTTGTCGGCAGCCCACCCCACGAGCCTTCCGGCATAGCCGCCGTCGCGGTTCCGGATATTGGCGGCGTGGACACATATGCAGAGCAGGCGCCCGTCGGTATCGGTCAGGATGTGCCGCTTTCGCCCGGTCACCTTCTTGCCGGCATTGTAGCCCTTGGCACCCCCCCTTTGATCGGCGGTGCGCACCGACTGGCTGTCGAGGATCGCTGCCGGGGCGACGCCGGCCTGCCGCTGCGCTCGCGGTCGGCCAGACGAGGGAGTGGTGGACGCGCTCCCATATGCCTTCTCACCGCCAGCGGCGCAGATAATATACTAGACCGTCTGCCACGGCGGCAGATCATGTGGCATCAGCCGCCACGCCATGGCCGGCCCGCAGGAAATACAGGATGGCGTCCACCAGCTTGCGCGATGTCGCCTTCCGGGGCCGCCCACCGGCGTGCGCATTGGGGATCAGCGGCGCGATCAAATCTCATTGTGTATCGGTCAGGTCAATTTCGTAGCGTCGTCGCGTGGGCGGCTTCTTCCGGGGGCATGAGGCGTTGGTTCGATTCGTGGATCCAACGCCATGTGAATCACCGCAAAACCCACCTTGGGAAGTCTGCTCAAACACCCCTTGAGAGAACGGGAAGCGGCCCAAGCGATTCAATATCTTTGAAATTGGCGACGTCAATATCCGCGGCAGCGCGTTCCGGCACACCAACGGCAGGTTCGTTCTGTTCCTGACCATCGACCGGGTCTCTACGTTCGCCCATATCGAGTCCCGTGACTACGCAGGGAAGATGGAAGGCGCGGCCTTTCTGTGAAAGTTAGTCAAGACCGCCTGCAATATTTCGAAAAGGATTGGGGTGTCATCTTCGTCCCCTCGTCACTGCACCGAAGCCTAAATCTTTCTAAAATCACAACCTCAAATCCGTACTATGAGTGCTGACGATGGACATTCTGCCTTCAATCGAAGAGACCTCTCAAACACAACCTGCGCACGTCCAATAGCGAAGATACTTCATCAACCGGCGTGTATCCCCCCAAATCTTCCCCAAATGCATGCTTAAAAACGCAATATATACCTGCTATTCTTGGTTCCTTCGGATGCCCTTTTAAGATGGCGCCGTACTTCGCGAGGGAGATGGGCATGGCTGGTTCGGCACCAAATATGGATATCGTGCTCACGAAAGAGTTGCTGGACACCCTGAATGCCGGGAGCGCGGTCGTAACCGCAGTCTCCTTCAGCGCGCAAGATCCTGGGCCGAAGTTCACGACACTCTTCACCGGAGACTCTTCCAAAGCTCCACCCTCGACAGGCGCATCCGTCCCCCTAACAGTCGATATACCCTTTACGTCAGGAAAAATTTATTTCGTCATTCAAAGCCCTGAGCACGGTAAAGTTACGGATTTAAAAACCATCATTCATTCTCAGTCAGACCTGAACTGGGATAACTCTGAAGATAACAACTTTAGATTTGATAGTTTTGAGCTAACACTTGAGGGAAACACGTTTGACTCCGGGAATTTAACGTCCGTCAATGGGTTCGGCATACCCATGGGAATTGACGTTGCATATAACGGAGGCGGAACATCCTCTGCCGGATACAATGTCAGCGGAAAAGACGTCTTCGATGCCATCGACAAAATGGGGGGAGGAGGTGGAGTTGCGCATTACACACCCTCTACTCCAGGCCTCACGGGCGATCGAATGGCCCTCTCACCTGCCGAGTCCGTTGGCCGCCCCGGGAGCCCATTCAAAGCATCGGACTGGCATGACTATCTCACCGACCTAGAGAAAAAAGATCCGGCGACTGACGCACCAGTTGCGAATTCCATAGCGGTATCAGGCTTTTTTAACGGCGCGGCTGACTCCAATAATGTCTGGCATAATGACGGCTTTTTCTCCTACACGATGGAGTTTGACGCCGCAGCCAATCATGGGGAAGGCGTATTCTGGCTTATTCCGGCGACAAATAGCCAGATCAAGGGATATATCGCCTTCGCTCCGGATGAGCTTCAGAACAGCATTTACGAAACACTCGGTTCTTTTGAGATATATACGTCTCAATCCGATTATGGGGTCAGCCCGTATGAGGTTTATAAAGACGGCACGAACATAAATACAGGTGAGAACAACCAATGGGGCGATCTTGTTAAAAACGTTCTCGTTGGATTTGTCGGCGGATATTATAATGTTTCAGCTAAAGACCCTCACGGGGCAGAAATAAACCTTAATCAAAACTGGAATTGGGACCCAACCTACGCCTTTGGTGAGAACCTCGCGAGTGGATCCAAGCCCGCATATTATGATCCCTATGCCGCATATTTTTCAAAGAATACAAACTCGTATGGATCGGGATATTCCGATCAAATGATGAGCGCCTATACTATAGGTGGGCCGCTTGTTGATCTTTATGATACCAAAAAAATATCGATCACACTCTATGATGATGATGAGACGCCTTCAGGTTATGTAAAACCAGAAATTGCGAACTACATTGCCCCGCCATCGTCAAGCCACGCATATACGGTTCCCACATCCGCCATGACGGGCGCGAATATCAGCCTGAATTTTCATAATGGGCGGATGGTTCTTGACGAAACCGCTGCGGAAATCAAAATTTCATTCCAGACCAGTGAGAAAGACTGGGCCACTGTCACGCTTGATGGCGACAACCTTTGGCAAAACTGGAACATATCGGTTGATTCAAAAGGACATTATTCAATAGCGTCTTTCCCTGGAGACCAACCGGTCGGATCCATGCTGATCAATAACCTGCCCGTGGCAGCCCACGGTGGGGTCAGCTGGTATAAGATTGAAGTCAGCAACAAGGATGGCGCCGACTCCAAGATCTTCAATCTTTACACAACAACCAACAAAGACGGTGATTTCGTCTTCTCATCAGAAGCATCAAAAAGCCCCACAATTGCCATCGACGGACTGGCTCAGATTTCTCCCCCCGCGAATATGACTGAGGCCAATACGTTCACAATTGACTTCATGTATTCCACGACATCCACCGTTGCGCCCTCTCTTTTACGGCCTGTCTCACTTGAAGAGGCACAAAGGCTGGGCGTGGTGATCGACACCCCCTCGCCTGTCGTCATTGGAACCATACCTGATAGCTCCACCGCTGCGGCCTCCCCCATGCCAGGGAGCGGTTGGTTCACTGCATTTGCGGACCAGAACGCAACGTCTGATGGACGGATTGCATTTGGCTGGGCTGGACTGGGCAATGGTCATCCGGATGTCTCTGTCGCCACGAACAAGATCGATGCCTTGCAGGTCGCTCTCATCAAGATCGCCGGATCGGGCCTTGCGCCCATAGCCATCGTCTCGGATCTCGACGGTCAATGGGTTTCAGGCGAAAATCAGGTCGCGCATCTCGGATCAACGGGCAAATCCGAGCACTTCACCATTACGATGCAGCAGTTTGAAGCGGGCGACAAGGCATACACCACGCCCGTCTGGGCCTCATCGGCTCCGCTCGCGTTGACCGTCACGCTTGCAGATATGAGCCTCGCCATCTCCAGCAGCGGGCAAGGGGCACAACTGGTTGAGAACGGGGCGGAAGCAGGAGGAAACTGGATCCGCCTCCAATCTCAGGAACTTGGGCTTTCCTCCGGCACATCCTACATCGCCTATGCGGTGAATGATGAGGGGCAGATGGTTTCACGCAGTGGTCACAGTGCCGGTCCGGGCGTGACCCTTGATGATGCTACCCTTGGCTATGTTGGCACTGTTTTGAGCGACAGTGGCGTCGAAATGGTTTCGGCAGGGCAGTCTGTGTATCTCGCCGCCGGGCTCGAACTCCGCTTCGCCAGTGTTTCCGGTTCCGGTGAAATCAACCTTGACCCCGGCTTCACGACATATGCCCAGGAAGACGGAAGTGTGCACTTCAGCCAGGGCGAAACCAACATCGCGGCACATATCGACAATACGCTCGATAGCGCGGCTGCCATCGCCGGCAACCAGCGCATGTCCAACACGCCATGGATGTATCTGGAGCATGGGGACCTGATTGACTTCCAGATCACAGGCTCTTCTGCAAACACCAACACGCTTGGCTTTGTCCGGCTAGACGTCGACCCGATCTCCGGGGAGTGGAGCGTGAAAGGCGTTGACTATGGCGACACCGATACGTTCCGGGATGCCGTGCGCGACTCCCTCGATACCGGGTTCCTACAAGCACATGGCGGGCGCTCTTTCTCGGCATCCGATACATGGGAAGTCGCGGGTGAGAATGGCTATTACGCCCCCGTTTTGTTGACGCAGAATGGAGAGACCTTCGTGATTGGCGACGCCAATAAGGGCGGCTATGAATATATCCGGATGTTTGGTGAAAACACCTTCGGCATAGAAGACCTCGCAGCATCGCGCGGTTCCGATTTCGATTATAATGACATGGTCATCCGGTTCACTCCGGCGGATGACTTCCTCGCCTGAATGTCGGCCCAGAAAGTACAGCCTTCATGGCACTCCAGAACTTCGCTCGTCTTCACAGGCGGGCGGCTCCCAAGACTGTCCTGAACAACGTTTTGCGGCCGATGCGCCCCGGCCTGGTAGCGGTTGGCGTATTCAGCCTGTTCATCAATGTACTCGGGCTGGTTGGCCCGCTCTACATGATGCAGATCTATGACCGCGTTCTGGGCACGCGTAACCTCGCGACACTCGCCGTTCTCACCCTGATCGTCGCGGTGCTTTATGCCGTGTTTGCTGCACTTGAATCTCTGCGCTCAGCCATTCTCTCGCGGGTCGGGCTGAGGTTCGACCATGAGGCGAGCGGGCCGGTATTTGATGCGGTGCACCGGGCAAGCCTGCGCCAGCCTTCGGCAGGGCAGACACAGGCGCTGCGCGATCTTGATATGGTGCGGGAGGGTTTTTCCGGCAGCCTGCTGGTGTTGTGCGACCTGCCCTGGGTGCCAATCTATATCCTCGCCGTCACGGCGCTCAGCCCCTGGTATGGACTTGTCGCAGTCATCAGCGGGCTGGTCTCTGCGGCGCTCGCCTATGCCAACCATTGCTGGACACGAGATCTCGTGGAAGGCGCTTCGAAAGCGAATATCTCGGCGAATAATCAGGCGGTTGGCACATTCCGCAATGCCGAAGCGCTTCATGCCATGGCGATGCTCTCAAGTGTCCGCGCGCGCTGGCTTTCAGGGCGGCGGAGTGCGCTCATCAGTCAGTCCAGCGCTGCGGACCGGAGTGCGATCCTTCTCGGGTTCACCCGGTTCAACCGCCTGTTCACGCTGAGCTTAGTGCTGGGGCTGGGAGCATTTCTCGTCATACAGCGCCAGATCACACCGGGCGTCATCATCGCGGCATCAATCATTGTCGGGCGGAGTACGCAGCCGATCGAGGCTGCGATATCCAACTGGAAGAATATTGTTGGCGTGCGCGCGGCCTTCATGCGGTTGCAGGACATGCTGCGCACCACACCTTCACAGGCAACCCCGCTGACGTTGCCCATGCCGACCGGGGCCTTCAGTGTCGAGAACATCACGGTCCATGCGCCCGGTACGAACCATGCCGTTCTCAAGGGCGTGAATTTTTCAGTTCCCGCCGGGAAAGTTCTGGGCGTCGTTGGGCCGAGCGCGGCGGGGAAGTCTTCCCTCGCAAGGGTTCTTGTCGGGACATGGGAACCATCTGCGGGAACGGTGAGGCTCGATGGATCGGAGCTGCGTCACTGGGATCCAGAACAACTCGGCCAGCATCTGGGCTACGTGCCACAGGATGCTGCTCTTTTCCCTGGCACCATTGCGGAGAACATCAGCCGCTTTGGGACGCTCGATCATGAGAAGATTGTCGCCGCAGCACGTGCGGCCGGCATACATGAGCTCATCCAACGCCTGCCGGCCGGTTACAACACGCAGATCGGTGAGGCGGGGGCGATGCTCTCCGGTGGCCAGCGCCAGCGCATCGCACTTGCCCGCGCACTGTATGGTGCGCCGGTGCTCATCATCCTTGATGAGCCGAATGCGCATCTTGACTCCGCAGGTGAGCAATCGCTGGTGAAGGCGATACAGGACATGACAGCAGCCGGGCAAACGGTCGTGCTCATCACCCACACCACCCGGCTCATCAGTGTATGTGATTATGTCCTGTTTCTGAATGAAGGTGCCATGCAGGGCTTCGGTTCGCGTGATGAGGTGATGTCCAAACTGCTGGCGCCACGCCTCGTTGTGGCGGATGGCCCCAAACCTTCACCGGCGCCTCCCCCACCCGCCCCGGCCTCATCGGGAGCGCAGTGACATGACAACAGCCCCTCTGAAAAAGGATGACCCAAAGCCGGATCACGACGCGTCATTTTCGGACTTCCGGAATGTTGCGCGTATTGGCTATGGACTGATTTTCGCGACGTTCGGCATCGGTGGCGCATGGGCGGCGCTGGCGCATATCGACAGCGCCGTGATCGCGCAGGGCGTGGTTTCGGTGGAAAGCCGTCGGCAGGTCGTGCAGCATCTGGAAGGCGGTATCGTCGCTGAAATTGATGTGCGGGATGGGCAGAGCGTGCGGGCTGGAGACCGCCTTTTCCGTCTCGATTCAACCACCTCACAATCAAGCTACGCTGCACAGCGCGCCCAGCTCGACGTTCTTCGGGCGACCGAAGCCAGGGTGGAGGCCGAACGAACCAGCCGCAAGGAAATCACCTTCCCCACAACGTTGATGGCGCGGAACAAGGAACCCGCAATCCGCACCATGCTGAATGACCAACTGTCGCAATTCAATGATCGGCGGGAGTCGATCGAGGGCCAGGTCGCCATTCTGAATAGCCGGATCACACAGGGCGAGCGCGAAATCGAGGGCCTCAGTCGTGAGCATGAAGCGCTGGTGAACCAGCTCCTCCATATCGACGATGAACTTTCCGGAGTCAGCGAATTGAGGGACAAAGGCCTTGTCTCGAAGCCTCGTCTTGCGGAACTTCAGCGCGAGAAGGCGCGACTACAGGGGCTGGTCGGGCGCAACATGGCTGAGACCGCCAAGGCGGAGAATGCCATTGCGGAGGTGAAGCTCCAGATTCAGCAAACCACCAAGCGCCAGCGGGAAGAACTGTCCGCCCAGGCGATCGACACCCGGCGCATGATCGCCGATGTACAGGAAAAGCTCGCGGTTTCCGAGAATGTGCTGAAACGGATCGACCTTCGCGCCCCCCATGACGGGATCGTGCAGAACATCAATGCGGCAACGCTAACAGTCGGTGCGGTCGTCAAACCGGGTGAGACGCTGCTGGAAATCGTGCCGCAGGACAGCGACCTGATTGTCGATGCACAGATCTCCCCCGCCGATGTCGACCGCCTGCATGACGGGGTGGCGGGCGTGGAAATCCGCTTCCCGTCCTTTCACGGACGCACAACTCCGATCGTACTCGGGGTGTTGCAGAGCGTCTCGCCGGACCGGATCGTCAATGAGACAAGCCGCGAGCCCTATTTTCAGGCCGTGGTTGCCATCGCACGAACCGATATTTCAGATGAAATGAAATCTCGCCTGCGTCCCGGCATGCCCGCCGAGGTTATTTTCAGCACCGGCGAACGGAGCGTTCTGAGCTTTCTGACCCGCCCGCTCACCGATGCCTTCCTGCGCGCTTTCAGTGACCGCTGAGAGGCGCGCCCCTCAGTTCATCACAGCCCGTCAACGCCAGCCGAGTGGCGGGGCGACGTGCTGGAGGATCGCCTCGATGACATGGGCGTTATAGTCCACGCCCAACTGGTTCGGCACGGTCAGCAGCAGCGTATCTGCTTCAGCGATGCCTTCATCTTCCCTTAGCTGTTCGACCAGCGCATCCGGTTCGCCCGCATAGCTGCGCCCGAAGATGGCTCGCGTCTTGTCATCAATGAAGCCGATGCTGTCCTGTTCCTTGCCACCATTGCCGAAATAGGCGCGGTCACGGTCATCAACCAGGGCGAAGATGCTGCGGCTGACAGATACCCGGGGCTCATGCGCATGGCCGGCTTCCTTCCATGCCGCGCGGTAGGCACGGATCTGGTTGGCCTGCTGGATATGGAATGGCTCGCCGGTTTCATCGTCCTTCAGCGTGGAGCTTTGAAGGTTCATGCCCATCTTTGCCGCCCACACGGCGGTCGCATCCGAGCCCGCGCCCCACCAGATGCGCTCGCGCAAACCTTCGGAATGGGGTTCCAGTCGCAGCAGGCCGGGCGGGTTGGGGAACATCGGTCGCGGGTTGGGTTGGGCAAAGCCCTTCCCTTTCAGAACGTCCAGAAAAACCTCTGCATGCTGACGACCCATATCGGCGTCAGTCTTGCCCTCTTCCGGCCGGTAGCCGAAGGAACGCCAGCCGTCGATGACCTGCTCCGGTGAGCCACGGCTGATGCCGAGCTGAAGACGCCCGCCTGAGATGAGATCCGCAGCCCCTGCATCCTCCGCCATGTAGAGCGGGTTTTCATACCGCATGTCGATGACCGCCGTTCCGATCTCGATGCTGCGCGTTCTAGCGCCGACAGCGGCCAAAAGCGGAAATGGCGAGGCAAGCTGACGGGCAAAATGGTGCACGCGGAAATAGGCACCATCAGCCCCGAGCTCCTCCGCCGCCACGGCCAGATCGATGGACTGTAAAAGCGCATCCCCCGCTGAACGGGTCTGTGAATGAGGCGATGGGGTCCAATGTCCGAACGAGAGGAAACCGATTTTCTTCATGATGGCGTGGCCCGGCCTGTCTGCTGTTTGAATCTCATACTACACCTGTGAGGATCTGGAATCCGCTCACATAGCTTGCATCTGCGGCAATCTCTGTGCGCGTTTTCGCAAAGGCTCTTTGTACAGCTCCACTTCAATGGAGGCCCAGCCAGCTTGTGCAGCAGCGCCCTTGCTCCACCAGAATGGGCAGCCGCATGTCATTCGGCGCAGACTGTATGTCGAGCATCCTTCCGGGCAGAAGTTCTCTCTTGCATATCATATGGTGGCATATTATATATCACCATATGATCTCACTTGAACAAAAGTACACAGCCCTCCTGAGCGGCGCAGATTCCGCTCCCGCCTCACATCGTGCCGATATGCGCCTGTGTTTCGAGGTGCTGGCGCTGGCTGCGGCGATCGACAGGGACTGTGCCGCGCGCCTCGGTGTGCACGGGCTCTCCGAGGGTAAGTTTGTCCTGCTGTTTCTGTTGAGTGAAGCGCGAGATGGCCTGTCCCCGCATGAACTTGCAGAACGGGCTGGCGTGACACGCGGCACCATCACCGGATTGCTGGATGGTCTGGAGAGATCCGGCCATGTTCAGCGCCACGCTTATGACGGCGACCGGCGCAAGCTCATCGTGAAGCTGACCCCGACCGGGCAGGAACTGGCGGGGTCGCTTGTGGGCGAACACAGTCACTGGATCGGCTCTCTCTTCTCCGGCTTTCAGGAGGAAGAGCGTGCGCTTCTCAGTCGCCTTCTCGCAAAGGCCTATGCCCGAACGGATACCGGTGCACATGGCGATGACTGCGATGCTGCATCATGAACGATAGAGAGGCACGCCTTGCCGCACAGAATGCCGGACATATGGAAACATCCAATCTGGCCGAGCTTCTGAAGATCGACTTCGCCTCACTTCTGCGCGCCACCCTGCCCGTCCATGCAGACCATCTGGGGGCAGAGGTTGATGCTTTCTCAAAACTCGGCATCTCTGCACGTATGAGCGCGATGGGGAGCCTGCTGCTCCAGACGCTCACCACTGATGAGATAGATGCGCTGGGGCGGCATCGCAGCGACACAGTACGAGGTTGGGCGTGTTTCGTGATCGGCACCCAGCCGATGACACTGGCGGCGCATCTTGATGCCATCCGCCCGTTTGCGGATGATCCCCATTTTGGCGTACGGGAATGGGCATGGCTTGCCGTTCGCCCGGCCATTGCCGGGCAGCTGGAAGAAGCAATCGAGATACTCACCGGCTGGACACATTCGCCTTCTGAACGCATCCGGCGTTTTGCATCCGAGGCCACCCGCCCGCGCGGTGTCTGGTGTAAGCATCTGACGGCGCTCAAGACAAATCCCGAGCCTGGCCGTGCGCTGCTCTCTCCCCTGCGGGCGGATGGCTCGGTCTATGTTCAGGACTCGGTGGGCAACTGGCTGAATGATGCGGCCAAATCCCGACCCGACTGGGTGCGCACCCTCATTGCAGAATGGCTGGATGAAGCACCGCCCCCGCAGACCCGAAGAATTGCACGCCGGGCATTGCGCTCTCTTTAACTCCCTTTCGCGGAAGACGTTATTCGATGACACATATGCTGCTTGAACTTTACACCCCCAAAGAGGCATGGCTGGCTCTGGAACCTGAAGCGCGACATGCCTTCCTCGCCAAGGTTGGAGCCAGCATGGGTCCGCTTCTTGCCCATGGCATAGAGCCTTGCGGCTTTGGAGAGATTGCGGATGATATGCCCCATGGGGCCAGTTCACGTTTCTTTGCTGTCTGGCAAGCGCCCAGCAGGACGGCCCTGGATGCACTCGTAGCTGGCATCACGGCATCGGGATGGCATGAATATTTTGAAACGATCAATGCAGCCGGGCAAAGTTGCGATCTTTCTGCTCATCTCGGCCAGTTGATGGCGGCCTAAATTCGCATTCATCTTTTTCCATTATTACGATAAAGAAATGTTGCTTCTGCTTTATGCTGCATCTTGCCAGATAGGGCTAAAGGCCGGCAGGCCTACTGGTTCACAGTGTCCAGAAATATAGGCACATCATCGCGCTCATGGTGCCATGAATATCTTTCATATCTCGTTCCCATCTCAAAAATCAGATTGTTCTGGCTCAAGTGCACCGCACGACGCATGCATATTCGGGCAAAACAGCCTGATCCGGAACGACATCATGGCGCATGATTGACGGATGAATTCATATATACTTATGTTGGAGAGCATATCGATCCCGCCTAATTATTGAATATCAGGACGCATTTTGATGTCGACGGCCATTGCAATTCTCGGCGGCGTTGGGCTGTTCCTGCTCGGCATGACCGTCATGACAGATGGGTTGAAGGCGCTGGCGGGGTCCGCGCTGCGCACCGTGCTCGGCAAGGCCGCCGCCACCCCGCTTTCGGGTGCGTTCTGGGGCGCGATTGTCACGCTGCTGGTTCAATCTTCAAGCGCGGTCACGATGACGACCATCGGCCTTGTCAGCGCTGGGCTGCTCACCTTCCCGCAAGGGCTCGGCCTCGTGTTCGGCGCAAATGTCGGCACCACGGGAACCGGCTGGCTCGTCGCTCTCATTGGCGTGCGTGTGTCCCTTGCAACCTATGCCTTGCCGCTGATTTTCATTGGAGCGCTGGCACGGCTTCTGGGTGGCGGAAGGATAGCGGCTGCTGGTGGTGCACTCGCGGGCTTCGCCCTTGTTCTGTATGGCCTCACCACACTCCAGCAGGGCATGGGCGGGCTGGCGGAAAGCATGCAGCCTTCAGATCTGCCTGCCGTACTGGGCGCCCCGGGGATCGGCTGGGTTAGCGGGATGACGGGCCTCCTGATCCTGATTGTCATCGGCCTAGCGATGACAGCGGTGATGCAATCCTCAACAGCCGCCATCGCCGTCACGCTCTCCGCCTTTTACGCGGGTGCCATCAGTCTGGAACAGGGTGCGGCCCTCATCATCGGGCAGAATATCGGAACGGCCACAAGCTCCGCGCTCGCTGCAATCGGAGCAAGCGTCACGGCAAAGCGCCTCGCACTCGCCTATGTGCTGTTCAAGCTCATTGCGGCGGTCATCGCCATCATCGCCTTCCCGTTCTCGGTCAGCATGATGAAGAGCTTTGCAGGATCACTTGAGGGAACGACACTGCTGGCGGCCTACCACACCGCCTATAATGTCATCGGCGTTGCAGTCCTGTTGCCGGCGACGCAGTGGTTCACACGCGTTGTCTCGCGCATGCTGCCGTCCCGCGAGACCGCGCTTGAACGGGCGCTTGATCCCAGTTCACTCGCCAATCCGGTGATCGCGGTCGAAGCCGCGCGCCGGGTCGTCGCGGATGTGCTCAAGACTCTTACGTCTTCGGTTTCCACTTCACTTTCAGGTGGGAGCGACACGGCGCAGCAGAACGCAATGGCCGCCGCAAAAGCGCTTGGTGAGGTCCGGGACTTTCTATCCGATCTGAAAGAGCCTCCGGAGACGGAGGCAGAACGGCTGCGCTTGACCAGCACACTTCATGCGCTCGACCATGCCTCCCGTCTTGCAGGCGCACTGGTGAGCGGCGAGCCGCTTCTTCCACGGCATGCAACTGGCCCGCAGGACAAGCTGGCTACGGATTTGTGCGCCAAAGCGATGCTGGCCGCGCATGCAGTCGGCTCCACCATCACACAGGAATGCGCGCTGAGTGAGCAGGCGGCTCCAATTGGCTGGGCCATGCCTGCCGAGATTGATGCAAGACTGCATGAAATGGAACGGGCAGCGCATGATCTTGATGCCATGCAGAAAGACTATCGCACCGAGACCCTTGCATCCGTTTCCCCCGGCAAACTGACCGCCGCCGATGCTTTTGCGCGGGTCGACGCCGCCCGCAGGCTCGGCCGGATTTCTCATCATGCGTGGCGTTCCGCTGCGCATCTTTTTGGCCAGGGCACGCATCATGATCTGGACCACTGGCCGCCATCGGAATGCGCGGGTTCGGGCGCTTCCAGCCAATGAGGCGGATAACGCATGCGGCATGCGCTTGAGTGATCTTGCTGGTGGTGTACTCTGCTTCGATATGAGGGCTCTGCTTCAGGGTGCACGGGTTTTCACACGCCGTCCTGAATATTAGCCCACACATATCCGGCAGTGCGTGGCCAAGCGTCGTTCTGTGTCACGCAGCTTGCGCACCTTTCAGCCGAGATATGCGACAACATGAATATGCTGGGGCCACACTCAATCGTCTGACAAACCTGTGGCGGCTCCAGGTACGCCTTCACGGAGATGCATGATGCAGCGCAAGACATATCTGGCTCTGGCCGTGCTGGCGACACTGCAACTCCCCCTCCCCGCAGCGCAGGCTGAGAGCATCAATGCTGGTGGACACACAGCCAGCCTCACACACCCCTTCGCAGCACACAGTATTGCCAGCTTCGATACGCCATGGGCCATCGCCTTCCTGCCGGATGGCCGCCTGTTGGTGACTGAAAAGCCCGGCCGTATTTTTCTTGTTACCCAGAACGGTGAAAAGACCGAGGTAGGGAATGTCCCCGCGGTCTTGGCATCCGGGCAGAACGGACTTCTCGACATTGCCGTTTCCCCTGACTTTTCTGAAACGGCGCATATTTACTTCACCTTTGTCGAACCCGGTGAAGGCGGTCGTCTGGTGCTGACACGAGCAAGGCTGGCTACCACGCCGGGGCATACTAAGCTTGAAGATCGCAAGATCATCTGGCGGCAAAGCCCGGCAGGCGGCGGGGGGCAACCCGGCGGGATCATCGCTTTCGATCCGAAAGGCACCCATCTCTTCCTCACGGTCGGTGACCGGATGCGGCCAGATAGCGCGCAACAGCCAGACATGGCGCGCGGCAAGCTGCTGCGCCTGAATCTGGATGGCAGCACGCCAGAAGACAACCCGCAGGCCGCCCGGGGCGGTGTGGTGGGAGAGACATGGACCACCGGCCACCGCAACCCTTATGGGCTGGCTTTCGCGCCGGATGGTCGGCTTTGGCTTCATGAAATGGGGCCGCGTGGCGGCGATGAGCTGAACCTGATCGAACAGGGCCAAAACTATGGGTGGCCGCTGGTGTCTAACGGAGACAATTATAGCGGCCTGCCTATTCCCCGGCACGCGACCCGCCCGGAATTTACAGCACCGAAACTCTACTGGACACCCGTCATCGCTCCCGCCGGTCTGGCCTTCTATGAGGGGGAGATGTTCCCCGAATGGAAAGGGTCGGCATTGATCGGCGGCTTGTGGGTGCACGCGCTGGTGCGTGTCAGCTTCGGAGCAAACGGCCAGCCGGATGAAACAGACCGTTGGGACATGGGTGCGCGCATCCGCGATGTTGCGGTCGCTCCAGATGGGGCTGTCTGGGTGATAGAGGATAGCAATCCGGGCCGCCTGCTGCGTCTCACCCCTGCCCGCTAGCTTCTTGGTGGAGCGCCCTGAAAATCCAGAGCAGGCGTCCTGTTGAGGGTTTTTGGTATCACCCGGATCTGTCTTTGGCTTCGGTTGATTGGCTCCCTCAGTTCATCTGTGAGCTACAGCGCCCTGCCCACATTCTCATCTGCCTTGCATTGCAATTCATATTGTGTTGCCCGCGCTACCACCATTGCAGCGAAGCTTCCGCGAGGGGGTAATCTTGACTGATACCGGCCTGCCCAATCCAAGGGCGGCATATGCTCAAATGATATTCTTGTCTGAATGCGGTAGCCGCGCAAACCTAGGCTCAGGATTCATCATGGAAAGGTTCATCCGGCAGAAACATGCCGGCGCATCCATGATGAGCGAGAAAGAGCGGTTTGATGTCGCCTTATGTCACGCAGATCCGGGGAGAGCGGCATGTCTTTGATGATCTGCGATCAGTCATGGCGTGCGCATCTTCCCGCCGGTCGGGCGACGAACTGGCGGGCATTGCTGCGGATTCAGACCTGCGGCGGGTTGCGGCACGGCTTATCCTTGCCGACCTGCCGCTGAATGTCTTCTTGAACCAACCGCTTGTGCCTTACGAAACCGATGAGGTGACACGGCTGATCTGCGATAGCCATGACCGCGCAGCTTTTGCCCCCGTCGCCTCCATGACCGTCGGCGCATTCCGTGACTGGCTTCTCTCTCCGTCCGCCACACCTGCAAACCTGACCCGTCTTGCGCCAGGACTGACCCCGGAAATGGTGGCGGCCGTATCCAAGCTCATGCGCAATCTGGATCTGGTGACAGTTGCAGCCAAATGCCGGGTGGTGACAGGCTTTCGCACGACACTGGGTCTGCCCGGGCGCCTCTCTTCGCGACTTCAGCCCAACCATCCGACAGACGATCCCATGGGTGTCGCGGCAGTGGTGTTCGATGGGCTTCAATTCGGCATGGGCGATGCCGTGATTGGCATCAACCCGGCAACGGACAGCGTCGCCGCCTGCGCATCACTGGTGGAGATGCTGGATGTCATGCGCCAGCGGTTTGACCTGCCCTGCCAGTCCTGTGTGCTGACCCACGTCACCAACAGCATCAAGGTCATAGAGGCCGGAGCCCCGGTTGATATCGTCTTTCAGTCCATTGCCGGCACGCAGGAGGCCAATCGCGGTTTCGGCATCTCCCTGTCCATATTGCAGGAAGCGCAAGAGGCGGCCTTGTCCCTGAAGCGCGGGACTGCGGGTCAGAATGTGATGTATTTCGAAACCGGACAGGGCAGCGCACTCTCTGCCGATGCGCATCACGGGCTTGACCAGCAGACCGTGGAGACACGCGCTTATGCCGTGGCGCGCGCCTTCCCGCCTCTGCTCGTGAATACGGTCGTGGGCTTCATAGGCCCGGAATATCTCTACGACAGCAAGCAGATCATCCGCGCGGGACTTGAAGACCATTTCTGCGGCAAGCTTCTTGGGCTGCCGATGGGCGTGGACGTCTGCTACACGAACCACGCCGAGGCCGACCAGGATGACATGGACACGCTGGCGCTTCTGCTGGCTGATGCAGAGGTGAACTTCCTGATCGGTGTACCGGGGGCGGATGATGTCATGCTCTCGTATCAGAGCCTCTCCTTCCACGACATCGCGACCGTGCGTCGCCTGAAGGGCCTTCAACCGGCACCGGAATTCGAGGCCTGGATGGTGGCATTCGGCATTCTGGATCCTGAAGGGCAACTCCTGCCTCAGGAACGGATGGATGCCCCCTTGCGCCGCCTTCTCGCCAACAGGAGCGCGGCATGAGCACGGATCTCACGGGCAATAACGATATGGCCGGCGATCTGTTTGCAGAGTTGCGCCGGTTCACGCCTGCCCGCATCGGAATGGGGCGTTGCGGGGACAGCCTGCCAACCGGAAAACTGATCGAATTTCAAGGCGCCCATGCTCTTGCACGAGATGCCGTGCATGGGCAGGTTGATTGGCCGGCCGTGCAGGCGGAACTGCAAGGGCAAGACGTCATTGAGGTTCACAGCCAGGCATCAGACCGAAGCATATATCTGCGCCGGCCGGATCTTGGGCGTGCACTGCGTCAGGGTGAAAGCGCGCGCCTGCCCCATGGCACCTGGGATCTCGCGATTGTCATCGCAGATGGCCTGTCTTCGGCAGCCGTCATGGCATGGGCAGCGCCAACGACGAATGCCATACTGCAACACGTACCAGACTGGCGTGTTGCTCCCATCATCTGCGCAAAACAGGCGCGGGTGGCGATCTCGGATGAGATTGGCCAATGCCTGGGTGTTCCACTGGTTGCGGTGCTGATTGGAGAGAGGCCCGGCCTTTCCGTGGCAAACTCACTCAGCATCTATCTGACCTTTGAACCAAGAATCGGCAGGAAGGATTCTGAGCGCAATTGCATTTCCAATATCCATGCGACGGGCTTATCCCCAGACGAGGCAGCGCAAAAGTTGTGCTGGTTGGCGCGCACGGCCCGCATGCGCGGGTTGAGTGGCATTCACCTCAAGGATGAAGCGCCATCCCTTCCGGCGGCTGAAAAGTTATACGGCCAAGAATTAGAATAGGGTTGCCCATGTGCACTGCAACATAGCGCAGCCCGGGCAAGCCATTGTCATAATTCTCGTTTCCTGTTGAATTTGAAATTCAGGCAAATAAACTCGGAATCTGAGAGTTTTGATCTGTCTTTCAGACGACATACGGAGTTGATTGGGACCGGCATTTGGAACCTGCGGCCTCTGGACGCGTTGATTGCAGCAGGAAACCGCAGGAAACGATCTGAAATATATGCAGTCGGCATTCGACCATGCGCGACATGCGGTCACGAACCAAATAAGGGGAAGCCATGAAAAAACAACTTCTGATCGCTGTGAGCGCTTTGATGCTGGCAGGCGGTGCACAGGCGCAAGGCCTTGATGTGCTGGCGAAGATCAAGTCCAGCGGCACCATCGTCGAAGGTGTGCGTGAGTCGTCCGGCCTGTCCTACACACTTGGAAATGGGAAATATGCCGGCTTCCATTATGATGTGTGCGCGCATGTCATTGACGACATCCAGAAGAAGCTTGGCCTCGAAAAGCTGAATATCAAATACCAGCCCGTGACATCTCAGAACCGCGTGCCGCTGGTGGCCAATGGCACAGTTGATCTGGAATGTGGCTCTACAACGAATAACGAAGGCCGCGCCCGCGATGTCGCCTTTGCCAACACCACCTTCGTGGAAGAGGTCCGCATTGCGGTGAAGGCGAATTCCGGCATCACGTCCATCGCGGACCTGAAGGACAAGACCATCGCGACCACGACCGGGACCACTTCCGTGCAGACCCTGCGCAAGCATCGTCAGGCTGAGAATGTGAACTTCAAGGAAGTCTTCGGCAAGGACCACGCTGACAGCTTCCTGCTTCTGGAAACCGGCCGCGCGGATGCCTTTGTCATGGACGGCTCCATTCTTGCCGCCAACATTGCCAAGTCTCGTAACCCCAAGGATTACGCGATTGTCGGCGAAGTTCTGGCGGTTGAGCCGATCGCCATCATGCTGCCCAAGGACCCCGCCTTCAAGAAGGTGGTGGATGAGAGCCTTCAGTCCCTGTTCACCTCCGGTGAAATGGCGAAGATCTACGACAAGTGGTTCATGCAGCCGATCCCCCCCACGGGTGTCGTGATCAACATGCCGCTGTCGCAGTCCACCAAGGATGCGTGGGCCAACCCCAACGACAAGCCTGCTGAAGCTTACAGGAACTGACCACCAGATGCATGACCTGCCGCCGGCTCACCACAATGGGAGCTGGCGGCAGCTCTGACATGAAGCATTCTGGAGGTGCGCGATGTCGTTGGATTGGCAATTCTTCTTTCAAGACACCGGGGGCGGCGAGACCTATCTCGACTGGATGCTGTCAGCTTGGAGCTGGACCGTTGCGATTGCCCTGTGCTCGCTCGTGGTCTCGCTGGTTTTTGGCATTGTCATCGGCACACTGCGCACCTTGCCGAACAGCAAATTCTGGGCTCCACTGGCAACCGTCTGGGTTGAATTATTTCGCAATATTCCCCTGCTGGTGCAAGTCTTCCTCTGGTATATGGTCTTGCCGGAGTTCATCCCCATCCTGAAAGGCACGCCAACCTTCTATCTGATGGTTGCGGCGCTGGGTCTGTTCACATCGGCACGTATTGCAGAACAAGTCCGTTCGGGCATTGAATCCCTGCCGCGCGGGCAGACCAATGCGGCCAAGGCCATGGGCTTCACGATGGTGCAAAGCTATCGTTATGTCATCCTGCCCATGGCATTGCGGATTATTCTGCCTCCGTTGACCTCTGAATCCATGAACCTTGTGAAGAACTCATCGGTAGCATTTGCTGTGTCTATTGGTGATCTCACCATGTTCGCGATGCAGGCACAGGAAGAAACGGGGCGCGGTATTGAGATCTATCTGATTGTGACGGCGCTGTATGCCATTACGGCATTTGCCATCAACCGGGTTCTGGTCTTCATCGAGAAGCGCTCCAGTGTGCCAGGTTTCATCGCGGCCAGCAGCGCGGGAGGGCACTGAACCATGACCCTCGATCTCAGCTTTTATACCTGGGACATGTTTTCGTCCTATGTCATTCGCGGTCTGTTGTTCAGCGTTCAATTGGCGGTGGTTGCCACCTTGGGAGGCATATTTTTCGGCACGCTTCTGGCTCTCATGCGCCTTTCCGGAAATCGTTGGCTGGTGATGCCCGCAACGATTTACGTCAATGTAATGCGCTCCATCCCGTTTGTGATGGTGATCCTGTGGTTCTTTCTGATTATTCCGATGATTATCGGCCAATCAATCGGGGCTGAACTTTCCGCCTATATTACATTCACGGCATTTGAGGCCGCATATTTCTCCGAGATCATGCGGGCGGGCATCCAGTCCATTCCACGAGGGCAGGTTTTTGCCGGTCAGGCACTAGGCATGACCTATTCGCAGAACATGCGTATTGTGGTACTGCCCCAAGCCTTGCGGAATATGCTGCCGATTTTGCTGACACAAAGCATCATCCTGTTTCAGGATACGTCCCTGGTCTATGCCATCGGTGCATACGACCTGTTCAAGGGACTTGATCTGGCCGGGAAAATGTATGGGCGGCCAGTTGAAGCGTATTTGATGGCGGCCGTCATCTACTTCATCATCTGCTTTGCGCTGTCTTTCCTGGTCAAGCATCTGCAGAAAAAGATTGCCATCGTCCGCTGACGGGGGAGAGACACTGTGATCGAACTGAAGAATGTCTCGAAGTGGTACGGTGACTATCAGGTTCTGACCGACTGTTCCGCACAGATCACCAAAGGTGAGGTGGTGGTCGTATGTGGGCCGTCCGGCTCAGGCAAATCCACCTTGATCAAGACCATCAATGCGCTTGAGCCTTTTCAGAAAGGCGAGATCTATGTGGATGGCATCGGGGTGCATGATCCTGCAACCAACCTGCCCAAGCTACGCAGCCGGGTCGGCATGGTTTTCCAGCATTTTGAACTGTTCCCGCACCTCTCGGTGACGCAGAACCTGACGATTGCGCAGATCAAGGTACTGGGTCGAAAGCCGGAGGATGCCAAGAAGCGTGGCCTCGCCATGCTCGAACGGGTCGGCCTGATCGCACACAAGGATAAGTTCCCCGGGCAGCTTTCGGGCGGGCAGCAGCAACGCGTTGCGATCGCCCGGGCTCTGTCGATGGACCCGATCGTCATGCTGTTTGACGAGCCCACCTCTGCGCTTGACCCTGAAATGGTGGGCGAAGTTCTTGATGTGATGGTCGGTCTGGCCAAGGAGGGCATGACCATGATGGTTGTGACCCACGAGATGGGATTTGCCCGCAAGGTCAGCAATCGCATCATTTTCATGGATGTGGGTGGCAAGATACTTGAGGACTGCGCGCGCGATGAGTTCTTTGGAAACCCGGAGGGCCGCCAGCCCAGGACCAAGGAATTCCTCCAGAAAATCCTTCAGCACTGAAACAGCTCGTGCTGGAATAATATAGTTCGAACCTCGAAGGCCCCTGCGCGCTTCACGGTGACGGGGCCATGTTTTATCTCTGGAATATACAACAGAGATAAAACTCATATGTTACCTCTGCCCTGCAACTCTGCAGGCGATATATTCGATCAGCATAAGACCGGGCGGCTCACCACCGCCCGGTCTTGTATCTCAGATATCAAGGCAGTCAGCCCTCATACATTGACCTGTGCTCCAATCTCCACCACACGGCCGGCCGGAATGCGGAAATAATCCGAGGCGCTGGCCGAATTGCGTGAGAGATAGATGAAAAAGCGGCTCTGCCAAACGGGCATCCGGCTGTGGACCGAAAGCCGCATCACTCGCCGGGACAGGATGAAGGAGGTGGCCATGATCTCAAACTGCCACCCCATTTTGCGGCACAAAAGCAGAGCCTTGGGCACGTCCGGTTCCTCCGCATAACCAAAGGTCATCCAGACCCGGCGCAGGCGCGGCGTCACCTGCTCCATCCGCACCCGGTTCTTTTCCGCCACACGCGGCACATCAGCGGAAACAACGGTCAAGATGACATTCTGCTCATGCAGAGCCTTGAAGTGATTGAGATTGTGCAGCAGCGAAACCGGCACCAGATCTGGCGTCGCGGTGAGATAGACCGCCGTTCCAGGCAGGATCGGAAGCGTCTTGCGTTCGATCTTCGAGACGAAATCCGCCAGCGGCAACTCGGTCTTGGCCACTTTTTCCAGCACCACATTGGTGCCACGCCGCCAGCTCCACATGGTGAGGAGCACAACACCCGCAATGGCAAGAGACAGATAGCCCCCATCCATCAGCTTGAGCATGTTCGCACCCAAAAACACCATATCAATCAGCAGGAAAGGCAGCATCATGCCCACGGCGAGCCACAGCGGCATGCCCCAGTGGCGATGCGCCACAATCATCGCCAGCGTTGCTGTCACGACCATCGTTCCGGTGACGCTGATGCCATAGGCCGAGGCAAGATCGGAAGAACTGCCAAAAGCCATCACCAGCGCCAGAACACCGACCATGAGCAACGCATTCACCACCGGTAGATAAATCTGCCCCTGCTGCTGCTCGGAGGTATGGCGAATATACATGCGCGGCAACAGGCGCAGTTGCATGGCCTGACGGGTCAGCGAAAATGCTCCGGTGATGACGGCCTGACTTGCGATCACGGTCGCGACTGTCGCCAGCAAAACCACTGGCAGCAGGGCCCAGTCTGGATAGAGCTGAAAGAAGGGATTGTCGATTTTATCCGGGCTCACCAGCACCAGCGCACCCTGCCCGAAATAGTTGAGAAGCAATGCCGGCAACGCCACGAACAGCCATGCGAGCTGGATCGGACGGCGGCCGAAATGGCCCATATCGGCATAAAGTGCCTCCGCACCCGTCACCGCCAGAAAAACCGCGCCAAGCGCAATAAGGCCGACCATGCCGTTTCCGACCAGAAAGGTAACGGCATGGATCGGGTTCAATGCTGCCAGAACTTCAGGTGCCTGAACAAGCTGATGGATACCACCAGCGGCCATGACACCAAACCATACCAGTGTGATGGGGCCAAAAAAGCGGGCGACAGCAGCTGTTCCCCGATGCTGCACCAGAAAAAGCGGCACAATGATCGCAATCGCGATCGGCAGCACATAAGGGTCGAAAGCCGGCGTTACCAGCTTCAGCCCCTCCACTGCGGAGAGCACCGAAATGGCGGGTGTGATGACGGCATCGCCATAGAAGAGCGAAGCCCCCAGCAGGCCCAGCCCCAGCACGACAACACTGGGCCGGCCCATGGCCCGCTGCGCCAGCGCCAGCAGGGAGAGGGGACCGCCCTCCCCCTCATTGTCCGCCCGCATCAGAATGAGAACATATTTCACCGTCACGATCAGCATCAACGCCCAGACGATGAGGGACAGCAGGCCCAGAATATCCTCTCGCGTCACCCCGCCATGGGCCGCGCCCGCAGCATGCAACGCCTCACGGAAGGCATAGAGCGGCGAAGTGCCGATATCACCAAATACCACACCAAGCGCCGCAAGGGAGAGCGGCAGGGTTCCCCCATGCCAAGCATGGCCATGTGGCGCCATGGTCGGCATGGAACTGTGAACAGCGGTCATCTCGCTTTATCCTTAACACCGGGTTTCCGGCCGCGCTGAAGCTGACGCGCTGCGAATAAGGATGCGATGCGGGATTTGAGAGGCCGCATAAGGAATGCATAAAGACGGTGGACAAGCCGAGTGCAGCACGCTGGAATCCGGCGATGAAACACGCCGACGCCCCCATGGATGAACCTCAGCTGCGCACCACCAGCCTGGGATGGATGACCGCACCCCGCGCCAGCGGCCTCATGGCGGCAGCCCTCTGGCTGGCCTTGGCAGCAGGGGCCGCTATCCTGACCCATCACACTCTCAGCGAGACGGCACGGCTGATGCTGTTTCTGCTCGCGGTTCTGGTCAGCGCCGTGCGTTATGGGTTCTGGGTCGGGGTCATCAGTGCCGCCGCTTCGGTTGCGCTCTTCAATTTCATATTTGTGGAGCCGCATTTCAGCTTCGATATCGCCCGGCCGGAAAGCCTGGTCACGCTGCTGGTGTTCATGCTGGTTGCGGGGTTGATCGGACTTTTGGCCGGACGGCTGCGCGGACAGCGCGATGATGCGGAAGAGCGCGCCACACTGCTCGCAACTCTCTCCGAGGCCAGCAGTGATCTCTCCTCAGCTCCCACCCCGGAAACGGTGCTGAAGTCCGCCCTCACCCATATGACACGCCTGACACGTAGCACGGGCATGGTGCTGAAGGATAATGGCAGTGGCCTGCAACTGCTGTTCTCCCTTCCGCAGGGACAGATACCCGGAGCCGATGATGTGCAGGCTGCCCAGCAGGCCCTGCGCCGGGGCGGGGTGGAATTCGCCACGGCACCGGGATGGGATGGCTCGCGCTTCACCTTTTTTCCGATCCGCGCCGAAGGAATCGGACATTATGTGATTGGGCACGAGCGGGTCAGCACGCCACAGCTGGATCTGGATTACCGCGAACAGGCGATCACCGTCATCGTGCGTCAGAGCGAACTGGCGTTGCAACGTCTGGCCTTTGCCGAGACCGCCAATGACCAACGCCACAAGGCAGAGACAGAAGGGCTGAAAGCCACACTGCTCTCTTCCCTTTCCCACGACCTGCGCACTCCGCTCGCCACCATCCTTGGTTCCGTGACAACCCTGCGCGAACTCGGCCCCAGCCTACCCGCCCCCGCGCGAACAGACCTTCTGATCGCGATTGAGGAAGAGGCTCAGCGGTTGAACCGCTATGTCGCCAACCTTCTGCATATGACCCGCCTCCAGACCGGACTTGGCGCGCAGATGTCATGGCTGGATGCGGGAGATGTCGCGCGCGCCGCCATGCAAAGGGCGAGCCGCGCCTTCCCGCAGGCGCAAATCCGTGGAGATCTGCCCGAGTTGCCGATGATCCGGGGTGAGGCGGCATTGCTGGAACAGGCGCTCTTCAATCTCATGGAGAATGCGGCCAAATACGCCCCCGGCCCCATCACCCTGTCCGGGACGTGCGATAGCGGAGAACTGGTTTTCGCGATTTCCGATACCGGACCGGGCCTGCCTGAGAATGTCCGCACATGGCTGGTCTCAGACCGCCTGGCGGCAGGGCCGGAACTGTCTGGGCTCGGCCTGCCCATCTGCAAGGGCATTGCCCGCGCCCTTGGCGGGCGGATGAGCGCAAAACCGCATGCACCACATGGCGCACACATCGCCCTGCACCTGCCCGTGCCCTCAGATTCAATGCCACATGGGTGATGATATGAGCCAGACCCCATGAGTACACCGCTCCCCTCACCTCCGGCGCCACAACCGCTGATCCTGATCGTGGATGATGAACCGCAGATCCAGCGCTTCCTCGGCCATGCCCTGTCCGCCGCAGGCTATGCATGCTGCCTTGCGGCCACGGGCACGGAAGCTTTGCAACTGGCTGAAACACGCCGCCCGGATCTGATGATTCTCGACCTCGGTCTGCCGGATATGAACGGAAAAGCGGTGATCGAGCGCCTGCGTCTCACCTCTGCTTTACCTGTGATCGTTCTTTCGGCGCAGGATCAGGAGATGGAAAAAATCATGGCGCTGGACCTGGGTGCAGATGATTTCGTGGCCAAGCCGTTTGCCATAGGGGAACTGTTGGCCCGCCTGCGGGTGTGCCTGCGCCCGCGCCGGACAAATCCGCCTTCCGACATTATCCGGGCAGGCAACCTTCTGATCGACAGATCTGCGCATGAGGTGACACGGGCCGGGGTTCCCATCCGGCTCACGCCGAAAGAATTCGAACTCCTCATCGCCCTTGCCCAGAATCCGGGGCGGGTCATGACCCACCGCCAGTTGCTACTACAGGTCTGGGGCCCGGCTCACGTCGATGATGTACCGTATCTGCGCGTGTTTATAGGCCAGCTTCGCCAGAAGCTGGAAACCGGTGCCACCGGCCCAGCAGAAATTCAAACCGAACCCGGCGTGGGATATCGCTGGATGGGCCCCAGAAACGAGTAATACCGGCGCATATTCTGCCCATTCGCCATCAACACATCCGGACGACTGGCAGACTTCAGGAGGCGGCTCCGCCATCTCGGCAGCGATCACAGCAAAACAAAGGATGTAGCTTTGCTGATGCACCGGCCGGCTCATCCCGGCTCAACGCGCACCATGTTATAGGCGCAGGTCTCGGCAGTAATGATCATCTTCATGATAGAGGACAACACGCCATGTCGAAGATACACCCCCTGAGCATCCAGATCGCCCCTACCCCCGCGAATAAATATCTTCATACCGGATGATATCGTCTTCGCCGAGATAAGTTCCCGTCTGCACTTCGATCAGAACCATCGGCACCTTGCCGGGATTTTCCATCCGATGTCTGGCCCCGAGCGGGATGTAGACAGACTGATTCTCTGTCACCAGCCGCACCTCGTCACCAACCAGAACCTTGGCCGTGCCCTCCACCACAATCCAATGTTCGGACCTGTGGTGGTGGCTTTGCAGGGAAAGGGCAGCTCCGGGTTTGACCACAATGCGCTTCACCTGAAAGCGCGGCCCGGTCACCAGACTTTCAAACCAGCCCCAAGGGCGATGATCGGTTGGGAAAGCCGTGGCTTGCGCGACATTTCTGGCTTTTAAGGCCGCCACCGCATCCTTGACCCGCTGGGACTGACTGCGATGGGCGACAAGAACCGCATCCGGCATCGCCACAACCACAATATCCTTGAGGCCGATTCCAACCAGTTCCAGCCGGTCGGACTCAGAACGCAAAAGCGTCCCCTCGCAGTCAATGGCGATGGCATGGTCCGAGGAGACATTTCCCTCGGCATCCGGCCCGCTCTCCTGCCAGACGGCCTCCCAGCCGCCGAGATCAGACCAACCGGCCCCATAAGGCATGACAGCCAGATTCCCAGCCTTCTCCATGATGGCATAATCGATCGAGATATCAGGCACCTTGTCCCATGCTTCCGGATCAAGGCGCGTAAAGCCAAGGTCACCCTTCGCATTCTCAACCGCCGCAGTCACTGGGGCCAGCACATCCGGGGCATGCGCCTGAAAAGCCGCGATCAGGTTGCGCGCCGAGAACAGAAAAATCCCCGCATTCCAGAGGAAATGCCCCGCCGCCAGCATATCTTCGGCCTTGGCGATATCCGGCTTTTCCACGAACCGCGCCAGTGGCTGCGGGTCCGTGGCCTGTGCGCAAGCACCGGAAGCAAGCTCAAGCCAACCATAGCCGGTCTCAGCCCGAGTGGGCGTGATGCCGAAAGTCACCAGATCCCCGGCCCGTGCGCGGGGAACCGCCGCAAGGATAGCCGCGCGGAAAGCGGCAGCATCCGGCATCACATGGTCTGATGGCGCAACCAGAATCAGGGCATCGGGATCGGTACGGCCGATAAGAAGAGCCGCCGCCAGCACCGCCGGCGCGGTATTGCGGCCCTCGGGCTCGATCACCACCGCCTGCGGGGAGATTTCTGACGCCGCCAACTGCTTCGTGACGATAAACCGGAAATCATTGCTGGTCACAACTGTCGGCGCGGCAAAACCAGCCCCGGTCAACCGGCAGGCTGCGGCCTGAAACAGGCTTTCATCCCCCATCAGCGGAGAAAACTGCTTCGGGTAACTCTTGCGTGACAATGGCCAGAGTCGGGTCCCGCTCCCACCGCTGAGCAAAACGGGATGAATGATATCGGTCATACAAGGCCCTTAAATTCATATGCTCGTAGCGACAGCGCGTTCAGTCTTGTCGGATGCAGCCGCCCAAATGGACCACCTTCCGAACACCTCACAACCCATACGGGAGAAATCCCCGCAACCTGTCATGCCGTATTCTGGTGACATCGCTGAAACAGCACCGAATACAATTTATAAGGGAACAAATACGACACACACCCAAACAAGCCAACTCCCCAAATGCAGCCCAGCTGAATAACTTCTCACCATGCCCTGTCTCAGAGAAACTTGATAAATCCCCATAATTCATTGAATTACAAAGATATTATCTGAAACTAACGCCAAGCTGAAGCGTCAACCTCACCGCAACCCTAGATATGGAATTAAACGTAAAAGTTGTAAAAACTGTTGAAAACCAAGCCCGACACCTTCGATTGCAGAAAATCATATGTGGCAGCTATCCATCAAAGGTAGAACCCACTTCAGCGGTCTATGGACATGATGCTGCCACCAGATGCGCCTATCGCCCATGCACAATGGCCCTCAGACGCCACGGTTCGAATTTCTTTTGCTGCGGTGCGCACACCGTTGGCTCATGTCTGCTCGATCGTGATATAGGGGCGGCATTCGATGACACATAACATCACCAATCCCTTCCGATGGCTCCGTTCGACGCCTGACGACACTGTAAGATAGGCAGAACCAGCCGTGCCCTTCATGACGACAAACCCGGTCCTCGCCCGCGCCTTGGCAGAGCGAGACTATAATGACCCCACGCCCGTACAATTGGCGGTTCTTGCCCCTGAGGCCTCTGGTCGCGACCTTCTGGTGTCCGCGCAGACCGGGTCTGGCAAGACCGTGGCCTATGGCCTCGCCATGGCTGACACCCTGCTGGGTGATGCGGAACGCTTCGGCCCTGCCAGCGTGCCTCAGGCGCTGGTCGTCGCCCCCACGCGCGAGCTGGCGCTTCAGGTCCAGCGCGAATTCGAATGGCTTTATGAGGCAACAGGCGCGCGCATTGTGTCTTGTGTCGGCGGCATGGATGCCCGTCAGGAGCAGCGCGCCCTGAGCCGCGGCGCCCACATCGTCGTTGGCACGCCCGGTCGCCTGCGGGACCATCTGGAACGTGGCCGGCTCGATATTTCGGCCGTGCAAGTGGTGGTACTCGACGAAGCCGACCAGATGCTGGACCTCGGCTTCCGCGAGGATCTTCAGTTCCTGCTTGATGCGACTCCCGCCGAGCGGCGCAGCCTTCTGTTCTCGGCCACCCTGCCGCGCGGCATCACCGCCCTTGCCAAGCGCTATCAGCGCGATGCTCTGCGCCTTGAGGTGACCAGCGCTGAAGGTGGCCATGCCGATATCGAATATCGGGCCATCCGCGTCACGACCAAGGAAATCGAGCACGCGGTCGTCAATGTGCTGCGCTATTATGATGCGCCGGGTGCGATCGTGTTCTGCAACACGCGCGAAACCGTGCGTCACCTCCAGGCAACGCTTCAGGAGCGCCTGTTCTCCGCCGTGGCCCTCTCTGGCGAACTGAGCCAGAATGAACGCAACTCCGCGCTTCAGGCCCTGCGTGATGGTCGCGCCCGGGTCTGCGTCGCCACCGATGTTGCCGCGCGCGGCATCGACCTGCCGAACCTCGGCCTCGTCATCCATGCCGATACGCCGAACGATGCCGAAACCCTTCAGCATCGTAGCGGCCGCACCGGGCGTGCGGGCCGCAAGGGCGTCAGTGTCATTATGGTGCCGCCCTTCCGTCGCCGCCGCGTGGAAGGCATGCTGTGGGACATGGGCGTCACCGCCGAATGGTCCGGCCCGCCGACAGCGGACGATATCCGCAAGCTCGATCATGAGCGCATGCTGAAGGACCCGATGCTGACCGGTGAGCCGACAGAGGAGGAAGTCTCTGTCGCGCAGACACTGCTCGAAAAGCATCCGCCGGAACATCTGGTGGCGGCCTTCGTGCGCCTTTACCGCGCCGGCTTGCCCGCGCCGGAAGAAGTGGCAGATCCCGGCGAGCCGCGCAGCACACGCGATCGTGATCGCACAATCCCGCGCACCCCCGGCGGACGCTCCGGCTCTATGGGCGGCACATGGTTCCGTCTCAATGTCGGTCGCAATAAAAACGCCGACCCGCGCTGGCTGCTGCCCCTGATCTGTCGGCGTGGCAATGTCACGCGCGATGATATCGGCGCGATCCGCATCTTTGATGATGAGGCCGCATTCGAGGTCAGCGCAACCGCAAGCACGCATTTCGCAGAGTGCGCGCGCAAGTCCGACGGAACCGACGTTGTCATCGAACTGCTTCCGGGCGGCGTGCCGGCGGCACGTTCCGACTATGCCGACCGAGGCAAGGGACCTCGCGGCAAGCCCCCCTATGACAAGCCGGCGCGCAGCAGAAGCTTCCGCGACAAGCCAGCAGCCGGCAAGCCTTCCTATGATGGCCCTAGGGATCCGAAGTCGACAAGCCGTGGCCCCGCCAAGCGCAAGCCAGACCAAGGCCAGCCGAACCGGTTCGAGGGCGCGCCCAAGGGCAGGAAGCCCCGCAGTTCCTGAACACTGGAACGCTCTCCCGATGAGATTTATGGCCCGCAGGGGCTAAACTGTCTCATCGGGCCGTTTCTTTGCACAACGTCATGCATGGCCCACCGGCACGCCGGGAACATGCATGACGTTAGGCGGCGCATCGGCGAAAAGGCTGGCGCCATACCCTTTTCAGGATATTCCGGCCGCAGTGCCGTTGCACATTTGTGCATGATACCGTCGGCAGGCAACCCCCTCCATCCGGATCAGCCCCACTTCCCAAACCATGCTCCGTCCAAGGATGGAAGCCGGCGCCGTTTTCAGCACGCCTGAAACTGTTCTTATATTTTACTAGCTTTATGCCCCACTCCTGAGCAGTCATACTCATCACGCGCAGCGGCCTGAGCAAACAGATCTCCAGAACATTTCAGATTTCGACCCATTCCAGGGCGTGCCTATAAACGCATAAGCCGCTGTTCTCCTACCCAGATGCACCCACCTCCAGTTTTTACCATCTCCATTCTGCTTTGGCTGAATTGATAACAGCTCCATGCAGCCCTACCTTGCAGCCCCGGCGCGCAGGAGAGATTGGTATGGAAATCATCAGCAGCTACGGCATGACCGTGATGATGGACAGTGCATATACGGAATGCGGCCGGGTCTGGGACACCGTGATTGCACCCGGCCTCTGGTTCGGCACAGTGCTCGAGGGCGAGGTCGCTGTCTCCACCGGCAGCGGAATTGATGGCAAATGGGGTGCCGGTTCAACCACACGCTTCAATGTGCAAGATCCTGTTCCCACCCGTCACCGGGCACTGAGTGATGGGGTGGTTTCCGCCGTCTTCGTACGGGTCGCTCCCGATGATATCGAGAAGGTGATGGATGATGAGGCGCTGCATATTCTGGAGCAGCAACCCGTCCAGATCAGCATGCTGACCCAACTCGCGCGTTCCATCGCATGGCAGATGCGCGCCTGTGCGCTGGAAGGGCCGGCCCGCCGTCTCTACCTTTCCGGAAAGGCGATGGAGATGATGGCCGAGGCGATCAGCCATCCTGACAATGAAAAACACGCGCGCCACGCCGAGCATCGCATCTGGTCTGCCAGAGATGTGGAGTGCTTCCACGCCGCAAGGTCTATTCTTATGGCCGAACTCGCCATGCCGCCCAGCCTGCCGGATCTCGCCCGCCGGGTTGGCACCAATGCACGCAAGCTGAGCGAGGGCTTCTCAGAACTGTTTGGCACGTCCGTCTACGCCTTTGTGAAAGCGCACCGGCTGGAGGAAGCGCGCAGAATGATCGAGGCTGGGGAAACCTCCATCACCCGCGTTGCTCGTGCGCTGGGTTATCAGCCTGCGCATTTTTCAACTGCCTTCCGGCAGCGCTTTGGCGTCTCGCCCAGCATGCTGATTAGAAATAATACAATATAATGTTAAATAGATCAAAATAACCGGAATGCAAAACTCAAACGCCTGAATCCGAAACCTCCCTGCATTGCTTGTACAACAAGACAGCGCGCACAGTGCCGGCCGGAATTCGACCTCAAGGATTTGAGATGTCTCTTCATCGCCCCACATCGCTGCGCCTGCCCCGGGCCGCAGCACTTGCCCTGTTGGCTGGCGGCAGCCTTGTCACCGCCCCTCAGGAGGGCGCGCGTGCGCAGGAAGCCACCAGCCTTCAGGAACTGCCCGTGGCGGACGATGCCATTGTGCTGGACCCGGTCACCGTTACTGCTCGCCGCCGCGAGGAACTGGCGCAGGACGCCCCGGTCGCTGTCACCGTCATCCGGCGGGAGGATATCGGTGCGGGACGGGTGGAGACGCTGGAAGACGCAGCCTTCCGCAGCCCCAATACGGTCTTCAGCGGACAGGGCGGACCGATCACCATTCGCGGCATCGGCAATCTGGGCATTTCGGGCGGCGTGGATCGTCAGCCCGGCGTGGGCATGTTCATTGATGAGGTCTATATCGCCCGCCCCTTCGGCTATCCAAACCAGTTGCTGGATGTAGAACGGCTGGAAGTGGTGCGCGGTTCCCAGGCCACGCTGTATGGCAAGAACACCATTGGCGGCGCGGTGAACATGGTGTTTCGCGACCCTTCCGGCACACCGGGCGTGGAAGTGGAGGGTGCCTTCGGCACCGGACCTTCCGGCACCGTGCGCGCGGCATTCGAGGCACCCGTGAATCTGGGCGACTTTGCCGTGCGCGGTTATGTGGCGTGGAACGGGCAGGACGGTTACATCGACAATCTCTCCAATGGCGACAAGGTTGGCGATGACAATACATTCGCCACCCGCTTCACGGTCACCGGCCATGTCGCACCGCAGACCCATGTGAAGCTGGCCGTAGACTACTCACGCACCCGCAATGATGGCGGGCTGTGGTACGCCCCCCTCTCGCAGGCCCTGAACTACAAAGCCACGCACGATTACCGCCCCACCAACCATATGGATATTGGTGGCATCATGGGCCGGGTGGACCATGACTTCGAGACCATGCGCCTCACCTCCATCTCCGCCTATCGTGGCCATGAGATGGACACCAAACTGGATGGTGATTTCACGGCCGCGCCCTATCTCGTGCAGGCACAGACAGAGCATCAGCGCCAGTTCACGCAGGATCTTCGCCTCACCTCCACAACGGATGGCCCGCTGCGCTGGATGGCCGGCCTGTTCTACATGAACGAGAACTTCAACGGTGCCCAGTTTTTCGATTCCACATCCGTGCCGCAATCCCAGTGGAGCCGGACGGTTTTCGACCAGACCAGCAATACCTACTCTGCCTTTGCAGAGGTCGGATACAAGATCATCCCGGCACTCGAGGTGGTGGGTGGCCTACGCTATACATATGAAACGAAGAATACGAGTTCCTTTACCGCCAGCCCCAGCGGCACCTATATGATGGGTATGCCGGGCTATGCCTCCGGTGACATGAGTTTCGACAACCTCTCCCCCGAAGCCTCCATGATCTATACGTTCTCGGAGGGGAACATCGCCTATGCGCGCTATGCGCAGGGGTTCAAGTCTGGCGGCATTAGCCCGTTTCTGGACGCGAACAATGCCGCCAATGTCTACCAGCCGGAACTGACCGATACGTATGAGGCTGGCATCAAGACCACATGGCTGGATAACCGCCTCACCTTCAACGCTACCTTTTTCTATGTGGACTGGCAGGACCAGCAGGTGGTCATCTATACGAGCCCCTTCACACGGGTCATCCGCAATGCGGCGGCCTCCACCTCCAAGGGGGTGGAGCTGGAATCCGCAGCGCGGATCAGCGAAAATCTGACGCTCTCCGCCAATTACGGTTATCTCGACACCAGCTATGACGATTTCGTAGATGATGTGCTGGGCGTGGTCTATACGAGCAATCCCCTGCCTTTCGCGCCGCGCCATAGCGTGGGTGCCGGTGCACGCTGGCAGAGCCCCATCAATGACTATCTGAACTTCGTCGCGGTGCTCGATTACAATTACCGCAGTTCCTATTCCTTCAACCCGGACAATCTGTTCCGGCAAGGCCCCACCCACATGGTGGATGCCAGGATGGGCGTGGAGGCGAAGGACTGGTCTGCCACACTGTGGGCCAAGAACCTTCTGGATGAAACCTATCTCCAGCAATACTTCCTCTATTCCGGCACCGATATGGGCGTGGCAGCGCCGGGCCGCACGGTCGGCCTCACCGTGAAGGCGAAGTGGTGACACTATGAGACCCACCACAGATACCTCGGCTTTGCCGACCCTGCCCACCTCCTCCCTCACCTCCTCCTCTGGGCAGGGGCCGGGGTTCATCCTCATCGGTGCGCTCTATCTCACGCAGGGGTTGCCTCTCGGCTTCCTGTTCGAAGCGCTGCCTGTGTTGCTGCGCCAGAATGGTGCGTCACTGGACCTAATCGCCCTTCTCCCCATCACTGCCCTGCCCTGGATCTTCAAGTTTCTCTGGGCGCCGCTGGTAGACAATCACGGCGGGGCACGTCTTGGGCGGCGACGGAGCTGGATCCTGCCCATGCAGGCCATTCTCATCGTCACACTTCTGCTCAGCGCCCTGCTGCCGCCTGAACCGGAGAATGTGCTCACACTGATCGTGCTCTTCTTCATCGGTTCAATGGCCGCAGCTACTCAGGATACGGCCACCGACGGTCTTGCCGCAGAGACCCTAACAGGCCCGCGTCTGGTTACGGCCAACGCCCTTCAAGCGGCTGGCATGATGGCTGGCTTCATGCTGGGCGGAGCCGGCGCACTGATTGTGGCCGATACAGCCGGCTATTCCGGCGCATTGACCATGCTGGCCTTTGTGACATTGCTGAGCCTCGTCCCAATTCTGCTGTGGCGCGAGCCACTCCCAACGATGCGGGTAGACGGCGCCAGTGCACCAAAGCCGGCCCGGCTGCGTCATACGCTGAAACGCGAAGGTGTGTTTCTTCTCCTGCTGCTCAGCCTTGCCTATGGCACGGCGCATTCGGCGGGCCTGAGCCTGTCGCGGCTGATGCTGACAGATGCAGGCTGGAGTCTGGCGGACATTGGCCTGCTAGCAGCAACCGGCGGCCTGGGCATGATCTTCATCGGCGCGCCTGTAGGGTCCAGGCTGACAACGCGCTTTGGAATATGGCGCACATTCGTGGCAGGCCTGCTGCTCGCCATCATCGCCACGGCACTCTGGCTGATACTGGCGCAGGGCTTGTTACCGCTGGATACCCTTCTTCCCGCACTGGCGACACTTGCCCTGGGCACTGCTGGCGGCATCATATCTGTCGCGGCGGGCACTCTGTCGATGCGCTTCGCCGCACGTGGTGTGCAAGCCGGCACGGACATGACAGTCCTGCAAAGCGCGCATGTGACCGGAGACATGATGTCCGGCGGTCTTGCCGTGGCACTGGCGGCCGCCGCCGGTTATGGCGAGGCGTTCTGCGCGGTTATCGCCGTCACACTGCTGACCCTGCTTCTGGTGGTCCGCATGATGCGCCGTCCGGCACTTCACGATCTCTAGAGCAGTTTGAAGTGAAGCGGACTTCGGTCACGTAAACTGTTGCGACAACACAAGATGCCAGAGCTTTTCCAGCATTCCGTGAAACAGGGAAAAGCTCTGGCCTGATCCCAATTCATGCCCTGCGTGCCGGGAATACGTAGCGCGGCCCTGTTGCGGCATCGCCTTCTTACGAAGCCAGAACTCGCTTCACAAATTACCTCAGCCGTGACCGGAGCGGCCACGTCGGAGCCCTCTTTCACCCGAACCTCCTGGGCCGGATGCGAGGTAACCTGCCTTGCCGTACCCACCCTCATTTCGAAGGACAACTGCCATGACATCCGGCTGGATGGATCAGTTCACCGATATCTTCGCGCGCCGCCCTTCGGGATGGCTTGGGCGCACGATCTATCGTCATGCAACGGGGCATCAGACGGGCTTTCGCATCGCCCTTGATGCACTGCCTGTCACCCCAGCGGACAATGTTCTGGATGTGGGCTGCGGCGGCGGCGCATTCCTGTCTCATGTGCTGGCGACAGGCGCCTATGGAACGGGTATTGACCACAGCGCGGACATGCTCGCCACCACGCGCCATACCCATGCCGCCGCCATTGCTGCCGGACGACTGAACGTGCTGGCGGGCGATGCCGGCAAACTCCCCCTCCCGGATGCGCAGTTCACCCGCGTTTTCTGCCTCAATGCCTTCTTCTTCTTTCCAGACCCTGCTGCAGCCATCCGCGAAATGGCGCGCGTCGCCCAACCGGGTGCGACAGTCGCCATATTGACCACCCCCCCGGAAATGGAAAGCATGGCGCGTCTCGTCTTTGGACCAGTGGCGCGGCGCATGCGTTTTGATTCCGCGCAAGATCTGACCCAATGGGGGGCGCAGGCAGGCCTTGTCTTCCGTCAGCTTCTGCCCGTACCCAAAGGCGGCATTCTGCATATCAGCGAGAAACCCGCCACCGGGAGCCTGTCATGAGCAGCCAGAATATTCAAACTGGACAAGAACCCGCGCCTTATGACTTCGAGATGCCAGGCTTTCGTGGGCGTATCATTGGCCGATTGGCGGGATTGTTTGTGGTGGAAGCAGATGTGGATGGTGAAATTCCATCCCATCTCGCCACCAGTGATGAACTGGCTTATGTGCTTTCCGGGCACATAGAGGTGCAACTGGATGGGCAAAGCATGATGATGAGTGCGGGCGCCTCGCTCCAGATCCGTGCAGGACAGGAACATGGTGCCAAAGCCCATGGCCCCGCACGCCTGCTGCTGATTGGTGAACCGGATCAGGGCTGATGCTCTGTTCTGCCCCTGTGCATCTAACTCAGCACCGATGTCGGCCGGTACGGGTAAGGCGCTCTCGGCATTAAAATTGTCGGGCGATCCACCACGCAAGAGCACCACCGTTGGCAGATCAGTGATCATACAGACGGCAAGAGGCCCGGCAGGCCGGGGCTCCCCGGCAATGGCTCATACAGGCCATTTTATTCTTGCGTGACACAAGTTGTCATTTTGAGAGATTGAGAGTCACCGACGTGCATAATTGCACTTCAACTCCATAATTTCACGGCATAAAATACCAGTCAAAACCTGATACCCCTCTGCATTCAGATGTAACCCATCATACGAATAGGCTGGAAGCAGGCCCTCGGGCCCTGAAAGATATGGATTAAGAGCCACAAATTGCGCGCCATACTGAACGGAAAGCGCCCGAAATCTCGAATTCAGGTCTGCAACGCTATTTCTGTCGCATTCCTCGACAGCGCAATCGATGACCTCCAGTATCACCATACGCCCGGCAACTGGCTTTAATTTTTTCATCACCTGATCTGCAAGAACAGATGTAAATTCAGGTTGGCGACGCCTCAATACGTCATTGACACCCATCTCAAGGACAACGACTTCAGGACTATTCATGCCAAGATTATCGATATGCTTTAAAAGTCCATCCAGCGTATCCCCGCCAATACCCCGGTTTGCCACGGATGCTGCGGGAAACATATCGGACCATTGAGGAATCTGGACACGGCTGTCACCAATAAAAACGACATCCGCAGAGGTCGGGAATGCCGCATGCAGTTCTCCTATTGCATCGATGTGCTTACGCATGAAATCCGGCTCTTTTATTTCTTTGGAGTCAGAGAAGAAATATGAGCATGGCCATGCTCCGCTCAGGAAAATGCCTGCACCCCCTGCAATAAAGACAAAGATCAGAGATGTGATGATGATATGTTTTTTCTGCATGAGGGCATGCCCCATTCATCAGGCTCAGGACATGGATGCCCGACAAGCCCGCGTTTCATGACATGAGATTGAATTGCATTTCGGCTCAATAGCCGCGTGAAATGGCGCGAATATACCCACCAGAAGGAGCAATACAGCGCCTCATTTCAGCTCATCAATTCGTCGATCATCAAAGTATCTAGAACAATCCCCGACCATAAGTCGGATCTCGTGGCATGTCATAAATTATGCCAGAGACAACCTCCCTCACATGAAGGATGTGATTTTTCGTAGATACGATATATTTCATGAGTGTGGAGTCATTATTCTCCGCAACTTCAAACACATCCCTCTCGTCCTCCTGAACCTGACAACTGGCAGTGACAAGCGGATAACGGTTTTCAGCACCCCTGATCTGCATGTCAATTGCGCTCTGGCAGGCTTCAACGCTCTGCCAGCTTGTTGGAGCAACATGGATGTATTCGCACTGCATACCCTCGCAGTCGCAACCCATGAGCAACATCAGGACAATGGCCGTTTTCATTTTCCAGCTCCCTGGCAAGCAACATCCGCAGCAGAAACCCATGCACTCTGGAACTGGCCCATGCATCGCAGGCTGAAGCGCGGCAACAGGAGACGAAGCGGAACAACCTTCAGGAAAACAACGGCTGTCCTGAGGGACGTATAAATCATCTGATATTCGAGCATCTCTGACACCCCTTGAATAACCGGGATGTTAGGGGGCGGACTTGTCTGTCATTGGCCCACAGGGTTATTTTTCTTTTCCCACATCAGGATTTTTGTAAACGAAGTTTGCGCAATGGCCTGAGGCAACATTCCGTTTCAAAATTCACTGCCCGTATGGGGAGGAGGCGCGTATGTTTTACCTCAACCCAATGCTGGTCTGACACAATGAGCCCCACTGAAAACATACTGGTCGTGGATGACGATCAGGAAATCCGCCAGCTCCTCGCGCGCTATCTGAATGAACAGGGATTTCGTGTCACGACTGCGGCTGATCGGCGTGAATGCGAAAGCCGCATCATGGATGGCCGGCCCGACCTGATCGTGCTTGACGTGATGCTCCCTGACGGCTCGGGTCTCGACATCTGCCGCAATCTGCGGGATCGACGCCCCGCAATCCCGGTCATCCTGCTGACGGCACTGAAGGAAGACGTGGACAGGATTATCGGTCTGGAGCTGGGCGCCGATGATTATCTTGGCAAGCCTTTCAACCCGCGGGAACTTGTTGCCCGCATCAAGGCCATCCTGCGCCGGACATCCTATGATGAACAAACAGAAGAAGAAGCTCGGCTCTACTGCTTCTCCACGTTCGAGGTGGACACGGAACAGCGCAGTGTGGTGCGCGAGGGAAGTGAACGGATTGACCTGACAGGCGGAGAATTCGACCTCCTGCGTGTTTTCCTTGATCGTCCCGGAAGACTTCTGACACGCGACCAGATTCTGGACCTGACCCAGGGCCGCGACTACGATCCGGTCGACCGCTCTGTTGATGTTCTCATGAGCCGCCTGCGCAAGAAGCTGGGCTCAAACGATGAGACCCCGATCTTCAAGACGGTGCGCAATGGCGGATATCAGCTCACAGCCCCGGTCACCAGACGGGCCCTGATGCGATGAACTCGCTCCGTGCCCGCATCGTCCTGCTGCTCATTCTCGCCATCGTGGCTGTTGTCGGTCTGGCGACCTTCGCCGCCATCCAGGCCTTGCGACCACCGGAACCCGGCTACAATCTCGCACCGGTCGCGCAACAGCTCAGACTTCTGGTCTCGGTTGCAGAGCAGGACCGAAGGGTGGCGCTCAATTCCGGGATCAGGCTTCAGGCTGAACCCGCATCCGGCCCGAAGGACATCGGCACCACCAACTTCCTCGGCGAGGCACTGGCAAAGACCGGCAAACCCTCCACGATCATCGTCACCTCATCTTCAGACCATGAAACACTGACCGCATCTGTACAACTGGCGGATGGCTCATGGCTCATCACCCAGATCACCGATGTGCGTCCGCCACCCGGAGGCTGGATGATCCTTGCCGGCTGGATTGCCATGATCATTCTCGGCAGCACGGCCATCTCGGTTTTCGCCGCCGCCAAGATCATCCGCCCACTGGAGTTTCTGGAGAGGTCCGTCTCTCTGGTCGGACCGGATGGCCTGCTTCCAACCATTCCCGAGGCCGGCCCTGGAGAGGTGCGGGCAACGGCACGGGCGCTCAACCGTCTTTCCTCCCGCCTGAAGGTTGCCATTGAAAGCCGCATGCGGCTTGTGGCGGCAGCCGGGCATGATCTGCGCACGCCGATGACCCGCATGCGGCTGCGCGCCGAGTTCATCACAGATGACGAGGAAAAAGCCAAATGGCTGAATGACCTTGAGGAACTGGATGCCATCGCGGACAGCGCAATCAGGTTGGTGCAGGAAGAAGCGAAATCGGACATGAGCGACATTGTCGATCTCGGCCCGCTTGTCCGTGAAACCGTGCAGGAACTCGCCGATCTCGACTATCCAATCTCCGCTCAGTCTCTTGCCTCCATTCCAGTGCAGGCGGCACCTGTCGCCCTGAAGCGGGCGCTGCGCAATCTCATGATCAATGCGGCCACCCATGGGGGCGGTGCCGTCATCGCCCTTGAAGAACGAGGCGGACATGCCGCACTCACCATCATTGATGATGGACCCGGCATACCTGAAGACCGGATCGGGCAGGTGTTCGAGCCTTTCTTCCGGGTCGACAAAGCCCGCCGCAAGATGATCCGGGGGGCGGGCCTAGGCCTTGCCATTGCAAAGGAAATCATCGAGCGCTTTGACGGCACGATCCAGATCGCCAATCGCCGGGAGGGCGGGCTGGTTCAGACCGTCACCTTCCCCCGCTCATCCCCGGCAGATCTGCCGCTCTCATGAGCTCGGATTACCCAGTTGAACGTCTGGCTCGGGGACAAACCCGGGCCAGTAAAGTGAATCACTGGTTGGCCGTGCCCCGAAAATTGCCTGCCCCACCCGCACGATGGTTGCCCCCTCCTCGATAGCCATCTCGAAATCACCCGACATGCCCATGGAAAGCTGTGTCAGCCCGGGATGTACGGCAACGGCGCGCGCGCGCAGAGCATGCAGCATACGAAAGCAGGCCCGCACCCGGTCAGCATCGGTGCTGAAAACCGCCAGCGTCATGAGCCCGCGCGGTTTGAGCCGTGGGAACTCATGCAAGCGCTCCACGAAGGGAAGAAGATCATCAGGGTGGAGGCCATACTTGCTGGCTTCGCCTGAAGTATTGACCTGCACATATATATCGAGATCACGGCCTTCCGCATCCAGACGGCGGTTCAGTTCGCCCGCCAGCCGAAAACTGTCAAGTGCATGGAACTCACTGGCCAGACGTACGAGATATTTCACCTTGTTCGTCTGGAGATGCCCGATAATGCTCCACCTGATTGGCAGGTCGCTCAGAGCCACCTGCTTGTCGCGCGCCTCCTGAAGCTTGTTTTCGCCGAAATCCGTTATTCCAGCCGCATGAGCAAGCCGCAGAATATGTGCGGGAACCGTCTTGGTGACAGGCAGAAGCCTCACCTCACCGGGGTGTCGCCCGCAGCGCTGGCAAGCTGCGGCGATACGGTGCTGCACGGCTTTCAGATTGGCGGCAAAGGTTGAAGCCGGTTTCTCACCAAAGCGAGCAATGTCACCCTGCGAGAGTTCGACGGGCGGTGTCGTGGTCATGGCGTTTGCCCCCCATCAGTATGGCAGCGGGAAACGATCCGCGAGCATGCGGACGCGGGCATTGATCGCCGGCCGCACGTCATCCAGCGTCCCAATCCGGACAGCTTGGAGCGTATCGAGCATCAGTTGTGCGACCTCGCGATACTCCTCCACCCCGAACCCGCGTGAGGTCCCCGCAGCCGTTCCAACCCGAATGCCCGATGTCACCATCGGCTTTTCAGGATCATTCGGGATGGCGTTCTTGTTGAGCGTGATGCCCACCGATTCCAGCGCTTTTTCCGCGACATTTCCGGTGATGCCGAAGGGACGCAGGTCAATCACGGCCAGATGGCAATCCGTGCCGCCCGATGTGATTGTCAGGCCACCCTCGGCGAGGGCCTGTGCCAGCACCTGGCAATTCTCGACCACCGAGCGTGCATAGTCTTTGAATGACGGTTGCAGCGCCTCACCGAATGCGACAGCCTTTGCGGCAATCACATGCATCAGCGGGCCACCCTGAAGGCCGGGGAACATGGCCGAATTGATCTTCTTCGCGATCTCCGCATCATTGGTCAGAACGAAACCGCCGCGTGGCCCACGCAATGTTTTATGCGTGGTTGAGGTGACAATATCGGCGAACGGCATCGGCGAGGGATAGACGCCGCCCGCCACAAGCCCCGCGAAATGCGCCATATCCACCAGCAACACCGCCCCCACATCATCGGCGATCTGGCGGAAGCGCGCGAAATCCAGAATGCGCGGATAAGCTGAGCCTCCGGCGATGAGCAGCTTCGGCCGGTGCTGGCGGGCGAGTTCTGCCACCTGATCCATGTCAATGAGATGCGTGTGCGGATCCACGCCATAGCTGACGATATTGAACCAGCGGCCGGACATGTTGACAGGCGCCCCATGGGTCAGATGCCCACCTGCCTTCAGATCCAGCCCCAGTATCGTGTCTCCGGGCCTGAGAAGCGCAAGAAAGACCGACTGGTTGGCCTGGCTACCCGAATGCGGCTGGACATTGGCATAGGTGCTGCCAAAGAGCCGGTTCACCCGCGCGATCGCCAGATCCTCGACGACATCCACATGCGCGCAGCCGCCATAATAGCGACGATGCGGATACCCTTCGGCGTATTTGTTGGTGAGCACAGAGCCCTGCGCATCCAGAACCGCCTGGCTCACGAAATTCTCTGAAGCGATCAGTTCGATAGAGGCGCGCTGGCGGCTTTCCTCATTGGCGATGGCAACGGCAATGGCAGTGTCGGCATCGAACAGGCCGGTCGCACTCACGCCTGTATGTCCGGTGTTTTGAACGGCGAGCGATACGGCTGACATGTCCATTGCAGGTCTCCCTCAAGATGCTGACAGATGTTCACCGCTCCGCTGTGGCCGTGCGGCATTGTCTGTCAGCACCTAACATGTATATGGCCTGCCAAGCCCATCCACTTTCTTGAAGAAAGGCAGACCATTCATGTTGAAGGATGAACGGCGGACCTTCGCCGGTTGACCTCAAGCCAGCCCCTGAAGCCATTCCGCCAGCATTTTTTGACCGGCCTCGCGCAGTTCCGGCCCCATCTGCGATGCCTGCTTGCGCAACATGCGCGGATCCACACCCGCCCCGGCCAGTTCGGCGGCATGGCCTGTCAGCCATCTCTCGATGCCAGCGCTCACATCAACTTCCACATGGAATTGCAGGGCAAGTACATGGCGGCCAATCGCAAAGCCTTGCGTCGCACAGAGCGGCGTTGACGCCAGATGCTCAGCGCCAGCAGGGATCTGAAAGGCATCCCCATGCCAGTGAACGACGGGCACCCCTTCCAGATGCCGCAACGGCCCGGCTCTGCCGGCATCATTCAGCGTGAGCGGACCAAACCCGATTTCCTTGTGCCCCATCGGCCCCACATGCGCACCAAGTGCCTTGGCGATTAGCTGAGCGCCAAGGCAGATGCCGAGCGTGGGGCGACGGGCCGCCAGCCTTGCCGCCAGAATGGAGCATTCCTCGGCAAGGTATGGGTGGATATCGTCCTCATAAACCCCGACGGGACCACCAAGGACAATCAGAAGATCCGGCTCCAGCGGGTCAATCGCCGCAAAGGGTTCGCCATCAAGATCATGATAACGGAACGTATATCCAGCATTCGCCAACACGGTTTCGAATATGCCAAGGTCTTCAAAATGGATATGGCGGATGACCAGCGCTGTCTTCTGCATGGGCCGTTCTCTCTTCCAGGAAACATCGGAGATTGATTGGCTAGCAAATATCAGGCCATGGCCTGATATTTCCATCCATTACTCAGCATAAACCCAGACCAATCATTCGCATGAGAGCCTGAATGCCTATGATTTCAGCACCATGCGAAATGCCCCCGCCAGCTTTTTAACGGCGGCCTCGATTTCCAGCGGCGTATAGGCCGCAAAGCCCATCAAGAAGCCGGGCTTGCCATCACCGGCAGCGTACAATGCCGAAAGCCCGAGCAGATCAATGCCCACACGCCGCGCGGCATCAACGGCGGCGCTTTCAGAGAGCGCACAGATCAACTCGCATGGCATTTGCAACCCACCAATGGGAACCCGTGGTTCGACAAAATCCGAAAGATGGATCCTGACCAGACCCGCCAGAAGGTCGAGACGTTCAGCATAAACACCGCGCATCGTGCGCACATGGGCACCAAAATGCCCCCCCTCCATAAACCGGGCCAAGGTCAGTTGCGCCATGGGGGCGGTGTGCCCATCCAGCAATGTGCGCGCGACAGTCATCGGCTTGACGAGTTGGGGCGGCAGCACGACATAACCGATCCGTAAGCCCGGAAAGAGCGATTTGGTAAAGGTGCCGATGTAAATCGTGCGATCATGCGGATCGAGCCCCTGAACACAGGCCGTCGGCTTGCCCGCATAGTGGAACTCGCTGTCATAGTCGTCTTCGATAATCCATGCCTGATGGCGTGAGGCCCACTCGATCAATGCCAGCCGGCGGTCCAGCGTCAGTGTTGCTCCGGTTGGAAACTGGTGGGACGGCGTCAGAAAAACGGCTCTGGCCCGATGAGGCTCGGCCGCAATCTGATCCACCAGAATGCCTTGCCCATCAACACGAACCGGCACGCATTCCAGCCCTGCCGCATCGAAAGCCTTGCGAGCACCGTAATAGGCCGGATCTTCAATGAAGATCCTGTCGCCGGGGTCCAACAGCATATTGGAGCATAGGGACAAGGCCTGCTGCGAACAGGTCAGCACCAGCACGCGGTCCGCCGTGGCGCGCCCGCCGCGTTCCAGATTCACATAATCGGCGATAGCGCGGCGCAGCGGCTCGGTGCCCTGCGGGTCGCCATGAAGCAGCGCCTGAACCCCCACCTCCTTATGCACCTGCCGTTCCAGCCGCTCCCACAACTGGAGGGGAAAGGTGCGCGTTTCCGGCACTCCATGCGCGAAAGGGCGCGGTGAAAGCAGTTCGCGCACACCACCGCTGCGGAACATGGCAGCGCCACGCCGACTGAGGTTTGGCGCCTGATTGCGCATCAGCGCATCGCGCTGGGAAAGGCGGTGCCCCGGCGTAAATTCCGTGATCTGCGCGACAAAACTGCCACTACCCACGCGCCGGTCAATGAAGCCCTCCGCATGAAGCTGGGTATAGGCGGCTTCGATCGTATCCCTCGAAACACCGAGCGACTTGGCGAGCGCACGCGAAGCCGGCAGCGGCTTACCCGCCCCGATTGCACCATCGACAATCAGTTGCCGGATCGCCCGCTGAACCCGCGCATGCAACGGCATGGCGGCATGGGCCGGGTGAGCAACCCAGGCCTTCACGGTTTCAAGTTGGGAATGCCGGAACAAGTGGTCTGCCCTCACTCTTTAAAGTGGATGGGTATATCCAGCCATTCCGCATCTAAATGTCAATCCAGCTTATCGGCCATACAGCCCGCGTTGCAGGAGACACCTCAGGATTATGTCCTCCCACCCCTCATCTTCCCCAATCCGCCTGCGCGATCTCACCCACCCCATTGTTGCGGGCCTGATCTCCGTCATCGTCAATTATGGCGGTACCTTCATTCTGGTCTTTCAGGCCGCAAAGGTCGCAGGGTTGAGCCCTGCGCTGACGGCATCCTGGGTCTGGTCGGTGTCCATTGGCGTGGGCCTGACAGGGCTGTTCCTGAGCTGGCGCTATCGCGAGCCGATCATCACGGCATGGTCCACGCCGGCGGCGGCATTTCTCGTCACCGCACTGGCGACAACCCCCTATGCGGAGGCGATCGGCGCCTACATGATCTCGGCGGCAGCTTTCGTTATCCTTGGCTTATCCGGCTATTTCGAGAAGCTGATCCGCCTCATTCCGCCCGGCATCGCCGCGGGATTGCTCGCCGGCATTCTGCTTCAGTTCGGAATCGGGGCATTCACCAGCGTGAGCGTTGATCCGCTTCTGGTTGGCATGCTGATTATCTCCTATGTCATCCTGAAGCGCTTTTCCGCCCGCTATGCTGTTATCGGCATTCTCGTTCTCGGGCTGACCTTCCTGCTTGCGCAGGGTCGTGTTGATCTCTCCGGCCTCCGTCTTGAGTTTGCCGCGCCGATCTTCACCATGCCGGAATTCTCGCTGAATGCCCTGCTCTCGGTCGCGCTGCCGCTATTCCTGATCACACTGACCGGCCAATACATGCCGGGCATGCTGGTTTTGCGGAATGACGGGTTCAAGACCAGCGCAAATCCCATCGTCACCATAACGGGCCTCGGCTCATTCATCATGGCGCCTTTCGGCTCGCATGCCTTCAACATCGCGGCCATCACAGCAGCCATTGCCACCGGCCGGGAAGCCCATGAAGACCCATCCAAACGCTGGATTGCGGGCATTGCTGCCGGCTGCTTCTATGTGCTGGTCGGCATATTCGGGGTGACACTGGCGGCGGTCTTCATGGCATTTCCCGCCACCTTCATCACCACGCTCGCGGGCCTCGCACTTCTGGGCACCATCGGAAGCAGCCTTGCCGGAGCGGTAGCGGACCCGACCTCCCGTGAGGCGGCTCTCATCACCTTTCTCGCAGCTGCCGCCAATATCAAGCTGCTCGGCATCGGCGGGGCATTCTGGGGGCTGGTGATCGGTCTGTTCGCCTATCTCATCCTGAATGGCAACCTGCCGCATCGTGCGCGCACCAAACTGCCCATGGGCAAGGGAGTCGTGAAGTGAAACGCCACTCAAAATCCATGGCGACCTCGATCATCTCCATCCAGAGTCAGGTCGTGCATGGGCATGTCGGCAACAGCGCCGCCGTTCTTCCCATGCAGGCGCACGGGTTGAATGTCGCGGCGGTGCCAACGACGCTGCTCTCCAACCACCCCGGCTTTGAGACCATGCGCGGACGCGTGCTGGAGCCTGAACTGGTCGGCGATTTACTGCGCGGGGTTGAGGAGCGTGGCCTGATAGAGACCAGCCGTTTTATCGTCTCCGGCTATCTCGGCTCCCGCGCGAATGGAGAAGTTGTGGCCGCATTCGTGAAGCGGGCGAAGCAGTTGAATCCCGGTATTCGCTACATCTGTGACCCTGTCATGGGCGATGCGCATCTTGGCATATTCGTTGCCGATCAGGTCATGACATGTCTGTGCGATGATCTTGTCCCACTGGCAGATCTTCTGACACCCAATCTGTTTGAGCTCGGCCTATTGACTGGCATTCAGATCTCGACATGGAATCAGCTTGAGACTGCGGCTCTGAAGATACAGGCCTTGCGCGACGCGCATCTGGTTGTCACGGGCTGTACACTTGCCGATACCCCAGAGAACATGCTGGAGAATATTGTGTTTCAAGGAAAGAGCGGCATGCGTCTGGTATCACCACGCCTGCCGATCACACCTGTTGGCACGGGCGATCTCTTCACCGGCCTTCTGACTGCGCACCTCACGCGCGATCTCACTCTGAGAGAGGCAACGCAACGTGCCGCCACCACCGTGCTCGATATTCTCAAATGCACCATGGCAGAGGGAGAGCAAGACATGCAACTTGCCAGAAACGTTGATGCACTCTGCCTTGGCCGCAGTGCATATCTTCAATAATCCAACTGAGTTCACAGTATTTTTCTGCCCATGAACATGTCAGGCAGAGATGCATGACAATGGAAATTCAAACATGACCCACGCCCTTCTCCCCGTATTCCAGCCCGCGTCTGTTCTGTTCGACCATGGCGAAGGCGCATGGCTGGTTGCGGCTAATGGCGAGCGCTATCTCGATTTCGGTGCTGGCATCGCGGTCAATGCACTCGGCTATGCGCATCCGCATCTGATTGAAGCGCTGGAGCGCCAGGGGCGCAAGTTGTGGCACCTGTCCAATGTCTATCGAATTGCCGAAACTGAACGGCTGGCCGAACGCCTGACCGCTGCCAGCTTCGCCGATGTTGCATTCTTTGCGAACTCGGGCGCAGAAGCCAATGAGTGCGCCATCAAGATCGCACGTCGGCACCATCACGCCATGGGCCATCCAGACCGCTGGCACATCATCACCTTTGAAGGTGCGTTTCACGGACGGACGCTGGCGACCATGGCGGCGGGCGGAAACCGCAAATATCTCGATGGCTTCGGCCCCGAAACAAATGGCTTCAACCAATGCCCGTTCGGAGACATTGAGGCTGTGCGCGCCAGCATCACCCCTCAGACCGCCGCTATTATGATCGAGCCCATTCAGGGTGAGAGTGGCATCAGACCAGCAAGCCAGACCTTCCTGCACCACCTTCGCGAATTGTGTAATGCGCACGGCCTTCTTCTGATTTTTGACGAAATACAGTGCGGTATGGGCCGTACCGGTTCTCTGTTCGCGCATCAGGACATAGGCGTTATTCCCGATATCATGAGCCTGGCAAAAGGGCTGGGTGGCGGCTTTCCGATCGGAGCATGCCTCGCCACCCGCAACGCGGCATTCGGCATGACAGTCGGTGCCCATGGCTCAACCTTCGGCGGCAACCCTCTTGCCGGAGCCATCGCCAACGCGGTGCTGGATATTGTGATGGATGAGGCGCTGCTCGCGGAGGTCCGGCGCAAGGGCGCTTTGCTGCGCAGGCTGCTGGAGGAACTCGCCGGGCGCTATCGTGATCTCATCATCGAGGTGCGCGGCCACGGCCTGATGCTCGGCATCAAAACAACACTCCCCTCTTCAGAAGTGGTGGAAGAATTACGTTCAAAAGCGAAGGTATTGACCATAGCAGCGGGTGACAATGTGACCCGCATTCTGCCGCCTTTGATTATCACGGACGATGACATTCGCCTGTTTGCCGCGCGCTGCGATGAGACTTTTGCCCGGCTATCGACAAATCTGGAAAACAGAGATCAGGAAACCGCACCCGGCGAGTAAGCAGGAAGAGAAAGCAGCATTCTCACCTATTATATCCACACATCAGCGCGGAGAATGAGAGCCGTCCTGTTCTCCGCGCCGTGCATATGAGCGGCCATATTTCAGAACCAAGAGAATGACAGGAATCTGTATTTAGAACCACCCATTCACATCCGATTAATTCATCATATAAACGCAAATAACAAAACACACTCGAATAAATATATGAATTCAAATCTCATAATCATAAAATAATAAATATCTAAACTGACCAAATTTCACTACTCGATGACTTCCGCACATGAGCAACAAGATAGTCCGTAAAAACCCGGATTTTCGCGGGCAGCTGATCCCGGTTTTGATAGGCAATATTCATCGTCAGCATGGGCAACTGCCAATCGATCATAACCGGAACAAGACGACCCGCATCGATATCATCCTGCACGATATAAAGCGGCTGAATCAGGATGCCGAGCCCTTCAAGGGCGGCTTGGCGTATAACCTGCCCGTCATTGCAATCCAGTGCAGCGGAGATATGCACCGTGCGCTCCACATCACCTTTCGCAAGGCGTAGCGAAAAGGGGTCCGCTGCCAGATTATAGATTAGCATATCATGACGCGTGAGGTCTGCGGGCTCTACAGGACGCCCATGTTCGGCAATATAGGATGGGGATGCAGCCAGAACACGCCGCATACGCCCAAGTCTGCGTACAATAATATTTGTATCCGGCTCATGAAGTCTGGTGCGAATGGCAACATCAATACCAGCCTCGATAAAATCGAGATAGCGGTTTGAAACGGCAATATGCACGTTGAGCTTCGGATAGCGCTGGCGCAACCCCGGCAGCATCGGCGCAAGATAGATGGTGGCGAAGGACAGCGAGCATGTCACCCGAAGCGTGCCTTGTGGCGAGGCCGTATGCTCCGTTACCGCCTCTTCCGCCTCGGCCAATTCACTGAGAACCGCACCGCAATGCCGGAAGAACTCCTGCCCGGCTTCTGTCACCCACAGGCGGCGGGTGTTGCGTTCAATCAAACGAACTGAAAGGCGCTCCTCCAGAGCAGAGAGATGACGGCTGGCTGCCGCATTGGACATGCCCAGCGCCTCTGCCGCCCGAGACAGGCTGCGCAGTTCCGCCGTCTTCACAAACACCTCGATCTGGGTCAACCGATCCATTCTTCCACCTAGCGCAAAAGAGTGTTCCGCATATGCGGGTTTATTTCCTGTAGCTGCAAGTCAAAAGTCTAACAAAGAGAAGATCAATAATGATCACAGGGTCAAGGAAACGCCATGACGGCTCCCATACGGCACATCGTGATGTGGCGGGTGAGCGGCAACACGCCTGAACAGCGTGCGACCGTTCGCGCCAAGGTGAAAGAGGCTTTTGAAGGCCTGCGCGGGCGTATCCCCGGCCTCAACCATCTTGAGATCGGCCTTGATATGTCCGACGTCAGCTATGCCTGCGACGTCGTACTCGTGACCGAATTCGCCACCCGAGCGGATCTTGAGGCCTATGCCACCCATCCCGAGCATCTGCGGGTGCGCGATGAGCTGGCGGACCTGCGCATCGCCCGGTTCCAGGTGGACTATGTGGCCGAAGATCTCGGCTTTCCGGCACCCGCCGGGCTGCATTCGTTCAACGAACTGGTCGCGGGCAAATAGGTCCGCCGCAGAAGTTCAGGGCCCGGAATAACCCGGAAGGGAAAGCCCATGATTGATACATTCACCTATGAAGCGCTCCCCATGCGCGTGCGGTTTGGAACCGGCACCCTGCGGGAAGTGGAATCTGAAGTGGAGCGACTGGGTGCCCGGCGCGCGCTCGTGCTCACCACGCCCCAGCAAAAGGGGGAAGGCGAAAAGCTCGGTGTCATGCTTGGCGCACGCTTCGCCGGCCTGTTTTCCGATGCGACCATGCACACCCCGGTTGATGTCACCGAAAGGGCGCTTGGGGTTCTCAAGGCACTGGACGCCGATTGTGTTGTCGCGATGGGCGGCGGCTCCACCACCGGCCTTGGCAAGGCGCTGGCGCTGCGCACCGGCATTCCCCAGCTTGTCATTCCCACCACCTATGCCGGCTCGGAAATGACCCCGATTCTGGGTGAAACGCGCGATGGCCGGAAAACGACGATCCGCTCGCTGGATGTCCTGCCCGAAGTTGTCATTTACGATGTGAACCTCACACTCAGCCTGCCGGCGACCCTCTCCGCCACCTCGGGTGTGAACGCCATCGCCCATGCGGTGGAGGCGCTTTATGCGCGCGATCGCAATCCGGTGATTTCGCTGATGGCGGAAGATGGCATCCGCGCGCTTTCCTCCGCTCTCCCCATTCTTGTCCATGAGCCGGCCAATATGGAGGCCCGTACGAAAGCCCTTTATGGGGCATGGCTGTGCGGCATCTGCCTTGGCACCGTGGGCATGGCGCTGCATCACAAGCTCTGCCACACGCTTGGGGGGACCTTTGATCTGCCGCACGCGGAAACCCACACCGTGATGCTGCCCCACACCGTGGCCTATAATGCACCGGCAACACCGGAGGCCATGGCCGCCATCAAGCGGGCCCTCGGCGCGCCCGATGCGGCACAGGGGCTGTTTGATCTTGTGCGCGTGCTCCGGGTGCCCCATGCGCTTTCAGCCCTTGGCATGCCAAAAGATGGCATGGAACATGCGGCGGATCTGGCGATTGAAAATCCATACTGGAATCCCCGCCCTGTCACACGCGATGCCATCCTCGCCCTGCTGAACCGCGCCTATGCCGGTGATCGCCCCTTCCTGCCCGCAGAGGAGGCCGCGTGAGCGATGGCACGAGATCAGCACGCATCACAAACCCTCATACGCGGTGCAACAATCCTGTCCATGGATCCCGCCATCGGTGATCTGGAAACGGGAGACATCCTGATTGAAGGCGAGCGGATCCTCGCCATAGCACCCAACCTTGCGGCGGATGATGCCGAATTGGTGGATGCGCGCGGCCGGATCTGCGTGCCGGGCTTCATCAATGCACACATGCACACATGGCAGACCAATCTGCGCGGGGTGGCGGCCAACTGGACATTGCTTGAATATTTCAAGTGGGTTCATGCAGGTCTCGCCACGCGCTTCACGCCGGAAGACATCAACATCTCCACCCTGATGGGCGCTCTGGGCCAGATTGATGCCGGAACGACCACGCTGGTGGACTGGTGCCATAACAACCCCACGCCCGACCACACCGATGCTGCTGTCTCTGCATTGAAAGAAAGTGGCATCCGCGCTGCCTTCTTCCATGGATCACCCAAGCCGGACCCTCAACCCGGCCAGCCGCACTTCTCGGAAGTCCCACATCCCCGGGCGGAGATTGACCGCCTGCGCCGGGGGGCTTTCTCGTCATCAGATGGCCTGCTGACCCTTGGCCTTGCCATTCTCGGGCCGCACTACTCCACCCTTGAGGTCGCGCGGGCGGATTTCCAGCTTGCCCGTGAATATGGGCTGGTCGCCTCCATGCATCAGGGGGGCGGCCCTGCCAAAGCGCCGGGTGGTTGGGAGGCACTGCTGGAGGACGGGCTGGTCGGGCCCGGCATCAATATCGTGCATGGCAATGACCTCACAGATACAATGCTTTCCCGTCTGGTGGATCTTGGCGTGTCATTCTCCGTCACCCCGGAGAACGAGATGACACAGGGTCATGGCTTTCCCATCACCGGTCGCCTGCTGCGCAGGGGCGTAGCGCCCTCCTTGGGCGTGGATCTTGAATCCGTTCTGGCCGGAGACATGATGAGCGTGGCCCGGATTGCGTTGGGCACGCAACGCGCGCTCGACAATGCCGAGAGCCGGCGTGAACATGGCTCCATTCCGCCCACATCGACCGTCAAGGTGCGGCAGGCGCTGGAATGGATCACCATGGAAGGTGCCCGCATGCTGGGGCAGGATCACCGCATCGGCTCGCTGACCCCCGGAAAGCAGGCGGACCTCACGCTGATTGATGCGCGGGCCCTGCACCTGCAACCGATGCATGATCCGGTTTCCACGGTCATCATGCAGGCCAACCGTGGGGATGTGGAAGCCGTGATGATTGCGGGGCGCTTCATGAAGCGCAACGGCAGGCTTCTGGCCGATAATCTGGATGAGAAATGTGCACGGCTGGTGCGTTCGGGCACGCGGATCGTGAACGAACTGGGTCTTGGCACACCGGGTCGCGGCCCAACGCTCTCAGGAGGACATGCACATGGGTAAGACGCGAACGCTGGGCTGGGTTGGCCTTGGAAAGATGGGCCTGCCCATTTCCACCCGCCTCGTCGCCGAGGGATGCAGGGTCGTGGGGCATGATCGTGACCCGAAGCGCATGGCAGAAGCCGCGCGGGGCGGCGTCATCGCGGCCTCCAGCCTTGCCGATGCGGCTCGGCAAGCCATCGTCTTCACCTCCCTGCCGGATGACAAGGCCCTGCGCGCCGTGATGCTGGACGGCCCCCTGCTGGAGCAGATGGGCAAGGGCTCCATTCTGGTCGAGACATCCACGGTGAGCCCCGGCATCTCGGCTCAAGTTGCGGAAGCGGCCAGCGCACGTGACATTGCCTGCCTGCGCGCGCCGGTCTCGGGCAATGCCGCCATCGCCCACACGGGCAATCTCACCTGCTTTGTCTCGGGGCCGGGCGCAGCATTCGAAACGGTTCTGCCGGTGCTGCAACACTTCACCCGCGCCCAGAAATATCTCGGAGCGGCAGAAGAGGCGCGGTTCGCCAAGCTCGCGGTCAATCTGATGATCGCGGTCTCCGCCGCCATGATGGGCGAAAGTATCGTGCTGGCCCGCAAGGGCAATCTGGCCTGGCAGGATATTCTGGATGTGCTGACCAACAGCGCCGTTGGCTCCCCCATGGTCCATTACAAGGCGAAAAGCCTGGAGACACGGGACTTCAACTCCACCTTTTCCTGCAGCCAGATGGCCAAGGACCTCGACCTCATCATAGAGGCCGGCCATGGCGCGCAGATGTCCACCCCGCTCGCCGCACAGACCCGCGAAATCTATGGCGCACTCATCGGACGCGGGGAAGGCGAAGCGGACTTCATCTCCACAGTGCGCCTCGCCGAATGGCTGGCCGGCCTTGAAGAGCCGGAACTCAATCAGAATGACGGGAGGCTGACATGAGAAATTTCGACCAGTTCAGCATCACAGATGCCGTGCTTGAGCGCATTGCGAATGCCCCCGACCCGCGGGTTCTGGAGATCAGTTCGGCTCTGGTGCGTCATCTGCACAATTTCGTCCGCGAGGTTCGGCCGACGCAGGCGGAGTGGGAAAAGGGCATCTCCTTTCTGACGGATACCGGCCACATGTGCACCGGCACGCGTCAGGAATTCATCCTGCTCTCCGATACGCTCGGCGTGTCGATGCTGGTGGACGCCATCAATCACGACCACCAGAACGCGGTGACGGAAAGCACGGTGCTCGGCCCCTTCTATGTGGAAGGCCCGCCGGAAATGAGCTGCGGCAGCCTGATTTCGGGCGACCTTGCCGGCGAACCCATGTTCGTGACCGGTTCGGTGACAACCCATGATGGCGTGCCCCATCATCAATGCCATCGTCGATGTCTGGCACTCGGACGAGGACGGCTATTACGATGTCCAGAGTACGGACGAGGAAGCTGGCCTTATCGCGCGCGCCCGTCTGCGCACGGATGAGAAGGGCCAGTTCAGCTTCTGGTCCATCAAGCCTGCCGCATATCCCATTCCGCATGACGGCCCGGTGGGCAAGATGCTGGAGGCACAGGGACGCCACCCCTGGCGCCCGGCCCATGTGCATTTCATGATTGAGGCGCCGGGCTTTGAGAAGCTCGTCACCCATGTGTTTGTCGCCGGTGACCCCTATCTCGACAGCGATGCGGTGTTTGGCGTGAAGGACTCCCTCATCCGCACCTTCATCGACCACCCTCCGGGCACAGCCCCGGATGGGCGCGTGATGGAGAGCACGTGGAGCCATCTCTCCTATGATTTCAGCCTCAACCCTCTGAAGGAGGCTGTCTCGAACGCGGCATGAGTGAATGAACGCGCGTGAGTACGCCATATCATCACGCCCCTTCATTCTTGCCGTTTCTTTTCATTGCTGACCGCCAAATCGAGAGCCCGACTAACGGGCCGACATGGAGGAAATCAAATGTCCGCTCACGTGCCCATTGTCGGGCAATCGCTGGAATATGCCCTGGACCAGCTGGCCGCCATTGTCGGACCACGCGCCACCACCGCGAAGGGTATCCTTGCCGATCACGGGCGCAGCGAGGCGTATCACGCCGCCCTGCCGCCAGACATTGTCGTGTTTCCAGAGACCACCGAGGAAGTGCAGGCCATCGTGCGCATCTGCCACGAGCTGCGCCTGCCCATTATTCCCTTCGGGGCCGGCACATCGCTGGAAGGCAATGCCGCCGCAGTGCGTGGGGGCGTGTGCCTCGACATGGGACGCATGGACAAGGTGGTGGCGGTGCATGCCGAGGACATGGACATCCGCGTCCAGCCCGGCATCACCCGCGAGCGTCTCAATGCCCATCTTCGTGACACCGGCCTGTTCTTCCCGATTGATCCGGGTGCGGATGCCTCCATTGGCGGCATGACCTCGACCCGCGCCTCGGGCACCACTGCCGTGCGTTATGGCACGATGAAAGACAATGTGCTGTCCCTTGAGGTGGTTCTGGCGGACGGGCGCGTGATCCGAACCGCCCAGCGCGCCCGCAAGACCGCTGCCGGATATGACCTGACCCGCCTGTTCGTGGGCGCGGAGGGAACGCTGGGCGTCATCACCGAGGTCACGCTGAAGCTGCATCCGCAACCCGAGGCGATCTCTGCCGCCGTCTGTGCATTTCCGGATCTGAAAGCCGCTGTCGATACAGCCATTGCGGTTATTCAGTCCGGCATTCCGGTGGCGCGCGTCGAACTGCTTGATGACGTGATGATGCGTGGCATGAACATCCACGCCAAGTTGGGCCTACCCGAACAGCCCCACCTGTTCTTCGAATTCCACGGCTCTCCGGCCGGTGTGGCGGAGCAGTCCGAAACGGCGGAAGCCATCGCCACGGAATTTGGCGGCCAGGGCTTCCAGTGGTCCACGACGCCGGAGGACAGAACCCGTCTGTGGGCTGCCCGTCACAACACGCTCTATGCCGGCCTTGCGCTCCGCCCCGGCGCACGCGCCATGATCACCGATGTGTGCGTCCCCATTTCGCGCCTCACCGAATGCCTGCTCGAAACGGCGCGGGACATCGCGGAAACCGGCGTGATTGCCCCCGTGGTCGGACATGTGGGAGATGGCAATTTCCATCTGCTGGTGCTGCTTGATCCGGACAATTCGCAGGAACTTGAGCGCGCCAAGGCCTTCTGCGACCGGCTGGCTCGCCGGGCCATTGCGCTGAATGGCACCTGCACCGGCGAACATGGCATCGGCTTTGGCAAGATGCAGCTTCTCGAGCTTGAGCTGGGTGAAGCCGTGAATGCCATGCGGCTTATCAAGACAGCCTTCGATCCTCTCGGAATCATGAACCCCGGCAAGATCTTCCGGATGCCAACCGAGGGAGAGACGCCATGAGAGCGGTTCCCGACACCATGCCCCGAACTGTCCAGCCCATCCCCGCCGATCCGCCCGGTTTCCCCCTGCTGGAACTGCGCGGCATCTCGAAATCCTTCCCCGGCGTGAAGGCGCTGGATGATGTGTCCTTCCCGATATGGCCGGGTGAGGTGCACATGCTCCTCGGCGAGAATGGCGCCGGCAAATCCTCGCTCATGAAGGTGCTCTGCGGGGCCTATCAGGCGGATGAGGGTGAGTTTTACCACAATGGCGAGAAGGTCGAGATCAACTCGCCCGCCGATGCGCGCCGTTTTGGCATCGCCGTCATCTTCCAGGAATTCTCGCTCGTCCCCTATCTGGACGTGGCGCAGAACATCTTCCTTGGCCGGGAATTCAGCTCGAAAATCCCCGGACTGCTGGACCGTGGCCGGCTCTATCGTGAAGCACAGGCGGTGCTGGATCTCATCGGTCTTGATGTTAGCCCGTACACCAAGGTGCATACCCTTGGCGTGGCGCAGCAGCAGATGGTCGAGATCGGTAAGGCCCTTTCGCAGAATGCCCGCATTCTGGTGATGGATGAGCCCACCGCCTCGCTTTCGGACCGGGAAACCGAACGCCTGTTCGAGGTGATGCGCCAGCTCCAGTCCAAGGGTGTTGCCCTCATCTATATCTCGCATCGCATGGCCGAGGTCTTCTCGATGGGAGACCGCATCACCGTGCTGCGCGACGGCAAGATGGTGGGTCGCGCCATGCCCGACAACACCACGCCAGATGAACTCGTGCGCATGATGGTGGGTCGCAATGTCGACATGACCTATCCCCGCCGCTTCACCACAGACCCCGGCGAGGTGGTGCTGGAGGTGAAGGGGCTTTCCGCCAAAAATGGCATTGCGGATATCAACCTCACCATTCGCGCAGGTGAGATTGTGGGTCTGTGCGGGCTGGTGGGTTCCGGCCGGACCGAGGTGGCGCGCGCCATCTTCGGGGCGGATGAAGTGACGGCTGGTGAGATCCGCCTGTTTGGCAAGCCCCAGAACGGTGGGCCGGATGCGGCATCGCGCGCCGGGGTCGGCCTCATTCCCGAAAGTCGCAAGACCGAGGGCCTCGCGCTGATCCGCACGGTGGGCGACAACCTGGCCGTTGCAGGCCTGCCGAAACTGTTTCCCAACAATCTGTTCTCACCCCGCATAGCGCGGCGCACGGCGGAAGAGATCATCAAGCGGCTGCGCATCGCCACCCCTTCTCCCAACCAGAATGTGGGCGTGCTGTCCGGCGGCAACCAGCAGAAGGTGGTCATCGGCAAGTGGCTGGCCGCGGGCACCCGGCTTTTCATCTTTGATGAGCCCACGCGCGGCATCGATGTGGGGGCGAAGTCTGAAATCTTCGCCCTGATCGACCAACTCGTGTCGGAAGGCGCGGCGGTGCTGATGATTTCCTCCGAGCAGGCGGAAATCGTTCATGTCTGCGACCGGGCCTATGTGATGCGCTCCAAGCGCATCGTTGGCGAACTCTCCCGCTCCGACCTTTCTGAAGAAAATATCGTTCGAATGGGGATGCACGATGAGTGATCAGGCCCTTTCTTCCGCCGCACCGGCACGGTTCAAGATACCCTCGGTTCCAGGTGTCGTGATTGCGCTCGCCCTGCTCTTCATCCTGTTCGCATTTTCGAGCCAGGGCTTCCTGACGACAGGCAATCTGTCCAACATTCTGGTGCAGTCGGTCATCCTTCTGCTCCTGGCCCTGCCGATGACCCTCATCATCATGACAGAGGGGCTCGACCTCTCCATGGGGGCGGTGCTTACCCTCGCCTCACTGGTGCTGGCGCTGACAATCCTGTCCACCGGCTCGCTCTTTCTGGCCTTTGCCGCAGCCATCGGTGTCGGACTTGCATTCGGCCTTGTGAATGGATGGCTGGTGTCGATGCTCTCCATTCCGCCCTTTGTCGCCACGCTGGGCACAATGGGAGCGGCACAGGGGCTGGCGCTGCTCGTCTCCGATGGACAGAGCGTGGTCGGGATTCCGCGCTATGTCCGGCAGATTTACTCGGGCGATGTCCTTGGCATTCCCACGCCTATCCTCATCGGCATCGGCTTTTATGCCCTGTTCCATGTGCTGCTCTATCACACCCGCTTCGGCACCTATATCTGCGCCCTGGGCGGCAACCGGGATGCGCTGACGCTGGCCGGTGTGAAGTGGAAGCGTCTGCTCATCAGCGTCTACATGCTGGGCGGAGCCACGGCCGGCGTTGCCGCATTGCTGATGACGGCACGCATGAATGCCGGCCATCCCACCGCCGCCATCGGCATGGAATTTGATGCCATCGCCGCTGTGGCGCTGGGCGGCACCTCCTTCGAAAAAGGTAATGGCTGGATTCTCGGCACCCTGCTGGGCGTGCTCACCGTGGGCGTACTGCGCAACGGCCTGAATCTCATGGCCGTTCCCTCCTCGGTGCAGGTCACCTGCATTGGTGTCCTCGTCATCTTCGCCCTCTTCCTCGACGGTATGCGGAGCAAGTCATGAGCATCGCGGACAATCCCTCCACGGGTGCCTCTGGCATCCACCTGTCCAAGGACATGCAGCAGCTTGTGTATCGGCTGCTGGCGGCGGGCCTGTTGTGCCTTGCGCTCAGCATCACCTCCGATGCCTTCCTGACATCCAACAACATTCTCAATGTGTTGCGTCAGGCGAGCCTTCTGTTCTTTCTCGCCTCCGGCCTCACACTGGTCATTCTCACCGGCGGGCTGGATCTGTCGGTGGGGGCCAATATCGGGCTCTCGGCCTGCATGGCCGCCACCGCCATCAAGGCCACCGGCTCCCCGGTTCTGGGTACGCTGGCCGGCCTTGCCACGGGGCTGCTCATTGGCCTGTGCAATGGGCTGATGGTCGCCAAGCTGCGCATTCCCTCATTCATCGCCACCTATGGCATGCTCTGGGTTCTGCATGGCGTGACCTATTACTACATGGCGGGCGAAAGCATTCACGGCTTCCCGCCAGAGTTCCGGCAGATCGGGTCTGGCTACTTCCTAGGCATTCCCATTCCCATCTATCTGATGGTGGTATTTCTGCTGGCCGGAACCTTCTTTGCCCAGCGCACGGTGTGGGGTCAGCAGATCTATGCAATTGGTGCCAATCCGGTTGCTGCCCGCCTGACCGGTATCCCGGTGGATCGCCGCCTCATCCTTGTCTATGCCTTCTCGGGCGCAATGGCCGGGGTTGCCTCCATCGTCTTTCTGGCGCGCCTCAACTCGGCAGAGGGCGACATTGGCGAGACCATGACCCTGCCGGCCATTGCCGCCGTGCTCATTGGCGGAGCCTCCCTGTTTGGCGGCGTCGGCAGCGTGTTTGGCACCTTCATCGGTGCGCTGATCCTGACCCTTGTTCTGAATGGAATGAACCTGCTGGCCGTGAATGCCAGCTGGCAGCCCCTCGTCACCGGCGCCATCGTCATCTTCGCCGTGTGGCTCGACATGTACGGACGCAAGAAGGCCTGAACGGCTCACAACAGAAACAAAACACCGGAGGAAACACCCAATGAAAAAGCTGACATATCTCGCCGCCCTGCTCCCGGTCGCCCTTCTTTCAACTGGAGCGCTGGCCGCGAATGAGACAATCGCGGTCTTCACCAAGAACCAGACCAACCCCTATTTCCAGACCGTGCGCGTGGGCGCAGATGCTGCCGCCAAATCTCTGGGCGCGAAGGTGGTGCATTATATTCCGACCAAGCCGGACTCCATCCCCGAACAGCTGAGCCAGATCGAGGATGTCATCGTTAAGAAGCCGAATGCCATCGTCTTCGTTCCGGTGGACTACAGGGCCATGACGCCGGGCGTCGAGATGATCAACGATGCCAAAATACCTGTAGTGAACGTCACGGATCGTGGCGCCGGCGGTGAGTATGTCGCCTTTGTCGGGGCAGATGACTACAGCCTGGGCATTGAAACAGGACGGTTTCTTCTGAATGCGCTTGGCGGCAAGGGCAATGTCGTGATCCTGGAAGGCGTGAAGGGATCCCTCACCTCCATTGATCGTGTGCGCGGGTTCAACGATGCCATCAAGGAATTCAAGGATGTGAAGCTGGTCGCCAGCCAGCCTGCCAATTACCAGCGCCTGCAAGGGCTTCAGGTGCTTGAGAACCTGATGCAGTCTCACCCTCAGATTGATGGCGTGCTGGCGGCCAATGATGCCATGGCCATCGGCGCCATCGAAGCGCTGGACGGTGCAAACCGCAAGGCGCAGGTGGCTGGCATCAACGGCACCAAGGAAGCGGTGGATGCCATCAAGGCCGGAAAGCTGCTGGCTTCAGGCGATTATAACGGCTTCGTGCAGGGCTGCATCGGCACCATGATCGCCATTCGCGATTTGCGTGGCGAGAGCGTGGTGAAGGAAATCGTTCTTAAGCCCACCGTCATCAACGCCTCAAACTACCAGCCCTATGACGTGGCGCTGGACGCGCGCACCTGCCCGACATGGGAAGAGGCCGCCGCCATGGAAACCAAGAAATAGGCGTGCCGGACACGTCATTGCATGCAGAAATTTTAGCGCGTGACCTCGCTTTTCGTGAGGTCACGTCCTTTTCCCAGTGCTCACCACATTCAAGGATGACACATGCTTTTTGCAATCCATGCGCTGGACAGAGCGGGCGCACTTGATACGCGCCTTGCCCAATATGAAGCACACAAGACTTTTCTGTCCGATACTTCGGCATTCGGCATTTCCATTGTCATGTCCGGCCCGCTGACTTCCGAAGACGGGGCGAGCATGATCGGAAGCCTGTTCCTGGTCGAAGCCCCAGACAAGGCTGCCGTGGAGCGTTTCAATGCGGCAGACCCATTCCATGCAGCCGGCATATGGGACCGCATATCCATCACAGGTTTCATCCGCCGGCAGGGCTGAGCGCCCTTCATTCATCTGATCCATGGAGACAAGCATGACAACGAACGGGCCCATCCGTGTGGTGGCTATATCCGGCAGCCTGCGGACCAGTTCCTACAATACAGCCGCGCTGAAGGCCGCCATTGACCTTGCACCTGAAGGCATGGTGATAGAACAAGCCGAGATTGGCGACCTGCCGCACTATAATGACGACATCCGCCTTGCAGGATACCCACCAGAAGTTCAGCGCTTCAGGGATCAACTGACGGCTGCTGATGCCATTTTATTCGTGACGCCGGAGTTTAACTACTCGATCCCGGGTGTGCTGAAGAATGCCATAGACTGGGCCTCTCGCCCCCCGAGCCAGCCGTTCGATGGCAAGCCGGTTGCAATTATGGGGGCAAGTGCCGGCGTTCTTGGAACAGCGCGGGCACAGTATCAGCTGCGGCAGATGCTGGTGTTCCTCAATGCCTTCCCGTTGAACAAGCCGGAAGTGATGATTGGTGGCGCGCAAAACAAGTTTGACGCCCATGGTCAGTTGACGGATGAAACGACACAGGTCTTCATCCGCGACCTCCTGGTCGCGCTCGCCGCATGGACCGAACGTCTGCGTTGATCCAGAATTGACGGATTACGATCTGGTTTCCAGGAAGCTGCGGCATGGATGCATGAATAATATCCATGCCGCAGAAGGTGTAATGTCTCATACGCCAGTCAGAAACTGGGCATAAATGAGCGATGTTCTTTTGGCCTATACTCAGTTTTTCAGGTTGAAGCTGCTGAAGCGATAGTTCAGTGTCATGCTCACAACATCCATCCGCAATTCCTCTGGTGCAAGATTAACCCCGACCAGAGAGCCCAGCGCACCTGTGGTGAAGCGGTCTGACATCCCGAAATTGTAGTGTTTGTAGTCCAGCCCCAGCGACAGTTGCGGCAGCAGTGCATATTCAATACCGCCCCCCAGCGTCCAGCCGCTGTTTGTACTGGTGCTCTTCAAAATCTGCCCGTTGAAATTGTAGGTGTTGAACATATCCTGCTGCTGGTTCCAGGCGAAACCACCACGGGCATAGACCAGCGCCTTGTCAAAGGCATAACCCACACGGCCCGTCACAGAGCCGAGCGCATGAACCGTGCTGCCACAGTCGAAGCCAGAAAAAGCGCCCGCCGGCGCGGTTGAGAAGCAGGTATCCGTTCCGGAAACATTGGCCCATGCAAATGCCGTTTCCGCGCCAATGACATAAGCGCCCAACTGGTAATCGGCGCCAATCTGTCCGCCCGCAACAGCGCCGCCCAGTTGAGCCGCATCGCCGGTAACCGGCGGCATGAAGGGGGAGGCATAGCTGGTGTGCCCCTTGGCGCTGCCCAGCGCGCCGCCCACATAGAGTCCGGTCCAGTTCACCGGAGCCACAGGCGCTTGTGTCGACACCGGCACGTCCGGCTCACTCTTCGGCAGGTCACCAAAGCGGTAGGAGGCCTGAAGAAAAGCACCATAACGTTCGCTGTAGAAGGTGAGCGGCGAGCGGAGCGAGAACCCGGGGAACTGCGTGAAAGCGGTATCCGTCTTGTAATACCAGTATCGCGCACCCAGACCGACATCGAGCCGGTCTGTCACGGCATAATTCAGAACCGCTTCAATCTGGCTTCCCCAACCACGGCCAGATTCAGCCTGCGGATTGATGTCAGACCGGAACCAGTGATTATCGTGGCTTATGCGCGACATATAAGGCAGGTAAGCGGCATCCACATCCAGCCGCAGCTTCCGGGAGAGTTGCATGCGGCTGTTGAAGCCAAGCGCGATCCCCTGCCAGGACTCCGTCTCACTCAGCACGACATTGTTCGGCATCGGCTGGCTACAGGTCAGGTCATGGGCGAGCTGGTTACAGCCAAAACCGTTCATGCTCTGAAACATGCCACGATAGCCGATGAAGGCACCAAGGCTGCCCGCATCCGTGCGGATGACGTCATAGCCCACATCAAGCGCGCCATAGGCCAGCTGGCCATCGCTCATATTGGACAGGGTGTTGGAATAGACAATCTCGCTCGGGAAATCCTCGTCATGCAGGCTGCCGCCAAACTGCGTGCCAAGGCCGGCATACCCCTTCAGGAACACGCCGGTCTCATGCTGGAACCGGAAGAAGGTTTCCATCGCATGCGCCGTGCTGTCCCCGTAAACCAGGCGGGAATTGATGCGCGACGGAGCATCCGGCGACATCAGGTCCTTCTGGATGCGCCCCTTCGAGGCGAAGTAACGGCCACCAATTTCTGCGCTCCACCCAGCGGGCATCAGACGAGCCGTGGCCGGCCCCGTGGTGACCAGCGGCTGATCCGGCAGCCAGGCGAAGCGGTAATTCAGCCCCATGCGCACGGCTTCCAGCCGCTGGCGAAAACTGGTCGTGCCCACCTCTATCCCGCGGGTGAAGGTGAGGCCCTGATCCCCGAAATCATAGAAATTGTATTCGATGAAGGCTGAAAGCTTCTGCGTGAGGGCATATTCCACGCCGCTGCCGAGCATCCAGCCCCAGCGGGTGCCACCTGTCACACTATGAGTGCCGAATGCCGCTGGGTTATAGACAGCGCTGTTGGTGTTAATCCACGCCGCGCCGGCTTTGCCATAGAACAGCACATTGCCCATGCTGCGCCCCAGACGGGCCGAGACGGAGCCAATAGAGTTGACGCCATTCTCACAGACAAAATTATCCTGCGTGGCATTGTTCACGCCGCATTGGGCATAGCTTGTCAGTTGCGCCGCACTGATGGAGCCTTCCAGCCCGGCCACCCACGGACCATGCTGCATATTGTAGCCAAGCTGCGCACCGCCCAGCAGGCCCATGGGGGCACTGGCACCGGGGAAATGGCCCATCATGACAGACGAGGTGAAGGCTCCTCCCCCGTTCTCCCACTCATTTCGTCCCCACATGCCGCCCGCATGCAGGCCACCATATAGCCCGCTCCAGTCCTTGCCGGGGCTTGGCAATACCGGCGCATTGCCGGGCAGAGGCGTGCCCCAGGGACGCCAGTTCAGCCCCAGCTTCACCATCTGAATGGAATTGGAGAGGGGCACCACACTGGAGGAGAGGCCATTCGTCAGCGTCACATCCGATGAGTTGAACCCCAGATAGGCATATTCCGCCTTGGCTGAGAGCGTGCTGGTCAGCGGCATTTCCACCCCGGCCCCGACTGTCCAGCCGGTGCGGAACTGAGAGCCGCTATATTCGCCCGCATAGTTTGAACCGGTGACGGTATAGCTGTTGCGCGCGAAAGCAGCGCCAGCCTTTGCATAGAGCAACAGGGCATCAAACGTGTAGCCGAGGCGACCGGTGAGGGTCGCGATCATGTCTGTATTGTCTTCGCACACAGACAACCAGTCCCGCAGACACCGCGTCCGACTGGAGAGAAGACCGGCGCCAATATCGCCTTCCACACCCAGCACATAACGTCCGGTCTGGTAATTATATCCGATCTGCGACCCGACGACCGCGCCGGAAGCTATGCTTGAAGCGTCAGATATGGGGAACTGTCCGGCAGAAAGCGGTCCGCTACCCGGGGCCCATGTGGAATCGACAATGGCAGAACCGACATAGCTGCCAATATAGAAGCCGCTCCATGTGCCTTGCGCTGGCGGCGTGGCGCTCATTGGCATGTTGGATGGCCGCTCTTCAGCAAGAGAAGGAACGGCCAGCAGTGTCGCCAGAACAGAAACCGATGCCAGAAGAGGCCTGTGCGCCACCGTACTCACCCCACATAAAATTCGATATATCCTGACTTAGGAGAGCATTGCCGCATATGAAAGCAACCCTGGATATATCCTAGAAAAAAGAACGCATTATACCATGGGATGTGACGGGTCTGCCACAGAACAGGAACCAGACATCATCTCTGCTCAGGGGCACACATCGTCTTTGTACTGGAAAGCATAAAACGCACGGAGCGACGATAGCCTATCAATCTATTCTATAAGGGTTTTTCATCCGGAACGCGTCAATCCCAGAGATGAACTGATGCCCAGACATAAGGCCTGCCCCCAGGAAACCATGGCTTGGCAGAAAATCCCCAACCAAGCTGACGGGTGCGGAACAGGGCAAGCGGATTGACAGGAATAGTGAACTCCCGCACCCTCAAAGGCATCAAGCAGACACGGCCATCAGGTTCAGAAAACATACAGAATTCCAGTCTTGGGCACGGCTGGAAAAGGAGCCTCGAAGCAGGGGATCGTGCAGCAACGGTTGCGGGATACTTTTGAGTGCATATTTCTGAGCATAAGATTTCGGACATCATCGGCCGCATTTATGACGCTGGCTGCGATGACGATGCGTGGACCGATGTCATCGATCAATTGCGCCTCGCTTTCGACGGATCCCGCGCCTGTCTCACCCGCTTCATGGATGGCGCGATGGACACGATCCAGACAATTGATGACCCCGAATTTTTGTGTGATCGCGCACTTCATGTGTTTCAGAACGACCCGTTGTGTCGCAAGGCCAGTCTGGTGCCTGGCGGACAGAGCTATTTGCAGCAGGACCTCGTGGACCCTGCCGATTTTTGTCACGGCGAACTCTGGAATGACTGGTATGCACCGCGGGACATGTATAGCGGGCTATCGGCCAACCTCCGCGCAGATGATGGTGGGTATTGGTTTCTTGATGTTCAAAGGGGACAAAGACAACCGGAGTTTAGCCGCACCGATACCCGGCTGATGGATCTGTTCCTGCCGCATATTCTGCGTGCTGGGCGCGTTGCTGCGACGGCCTATCAGCGTAGCCTGGAAACAGCCGTCGCTTCGCTGGATCATGGCACACTGGTTCTGGATTCAGATTGCAGGATTATCCTTGCCAATGACATTGCGCGGCGCAACCTTGCGGCATCCTCTTGGCCCCTGCATATATCGGCAGGCCAGCTCTGCACTCGCTCTGCTCGACGTAACAGCCAATTGCAACAGACCGTGCGCCAATGCATAATCCATAGCCCGCAAGCAAAATTCGATGAAGTGGAGACACTTTTGCTGCAATCGCTGGATGAGCCCACAGCGATGGATACCTTAACGACTGGCGTTTTGCTGCGGATAAGCCCATTGCAGGCTCGTTACGATTTCGGAATTTGCGGGCGACGGCTGGCGATATTGAGCGTACGTGAGCTGGGGCGCCCACCTGAGCAGGATGTGCTTCAGCAGATTGGGCAGAGTTTCGGCCTCACCCCGGCCGAGCTGCGCCTTGCGTCCCGGATCGCATCGGGCCAGAATTTGAAGGAAACTGCCGACGGGCTTGGCATCTCCATCACCACGGCGCGTCACCATCTCCAGCAGATATTCGGGAAGACAGGAACGCGCCAGCAAAGCCAACTCGTTGCACTGATGCGCCCTTTCTGACCCTCCCCACATAATCCGCCTCCTTTAAATGAAGGATGTGCCGGCGCTCTGCCTGCCTATGTTCTTGCGCCGGAACTTTGCGGGAGAGCATTGATGCGACACATCCTGATCGGATGCATTTCGGGAATGATCGGAGGTGCCTTGATCGGCTCTCAGTTCATCGCCCCGGCAGAGGCGCAGGCAGAGAAGCCCACCCGTATTCAGGCCCCCTTTCATGTCATCGGCAGCGCGGGGCAGGTGCTGGCAGAGTTCGACGAGACCAATTACGGCGGTATCGTTGAACTGGCCTCCAATAACGGCCAATGGCTGCGCATGGGCGGTGGGCCGGATGGCATGACGCTGGCCATGGCTGGAAAAGGCGGTGATCGTTTTCAGGCCTCCGTGGGTGAAAAACAAAGCAAGCTGGCACTGACTCGCGCCGGAACATCCGTGGAAATCCGCCTCGACAGCAATGGCGCACCACTCATCACTCTGCACAAGGACGGGCAGGAGCGTATCAGCCTGGGCGGCACACCGGGTGGCAACATGGCACTCTCCATCAACAACAGCCGGGGCCAGATGTCAGTCCAGCTCGGCACGGATGGCGAGAGCGGAGCCGGCAAGGTGCTGACTGCAAACGGTCAGGGCGATGTCACCGCTTATCTATCCTCTGCGACAGCAAATGGAGCAGGCGAAATCGGGATCAAGATCGGCAACATGACGGTCGGCGCTCTCCATGCCAACCAGAACAACTCGGGAGGCATGCTCACCATCGGGACGACCGGGGGCGGCGTCTCCTTCAAGGCTGGCGTTGGAACAGATAACAAGGGCGGTGCCTGTGCGGACACCAGCAAGGGGACGGCCTGCCTGACGGGCCTACGGCTCTTTCCGTGAGATTCACCTGTCCCGGTCAGGGTTTGGCGAGCTCCACACGCCGGTTCTTCGCGCGCCCTTCATCGGTATCGTTGCTGGCAAGGGGGGCGGAAAAACCCTTGCCGACCGGTGCCAGCCTTGCAGCATCAATGCCGAAATCCGCTACAAGCGCGGACACGACGGCTTTCGCACGGCGTTCCGACAGGTTTGCATTGTAGGCCTCGGAGCCCTGATTGTCGGTATGGCCAATGACGTTCAGCCGCAGTTCCGGGTTTTCCGTCAGCACGGTTGAAATGGCCTCCAGTTGTGGACGGGATTCCGGCTTGATATCCGCTCTGTCGAAATCGAACTGAATGCCGTAGATGTCGACCTTGCCCTCGGCATTGAGCTTGCTTTCCAGATCACTGGCCTTCGTGAGCGCGAAGCCGGTATGCTGCAATTCGCCGGTTTCAATGATCTTGGCGATGACGAAGCGTCCGGTCGCCTCGGAATCGGAGAAGGCCGCGCTGACATACATCGTCCCTTCCGGTCGATCCATCGTCGCAAGCAGGTAACGCCCGGTGCCCTTGTAGAACAGATTGCGGATGAGATCTGGAGTCTCGAGCCGGGGCATATCAACCGTGCCGTCGAGCGCCAGACCAAGCGCCAATCCCGGCTCTCCGCGCCCATTGGTAAAGCAGGTTCCGGCCTCGGTATTACAGGTAAAGGCGATATTGAAACCTTTGCTCTTCAAATGTTTCTCATAGCTGCGCTGGGCCGCAAGGTTGGTGAGCCCATCGGGCAAGCGGTGGTAAATGTGGTAGACTTTGCCCTCCACCGTCTTCCAACCCTCTCCGCGCTGGGTAAAGGGCATCTGATAGGCAATGAGACCGATGATGATGTTGGTTTCATCGAACTCTGAAACGCTGAAACCGGCGGGGCTCGCGCCCTCCAGATGGCCGATGAGCGGATGGTCCTGCGCCGAAGCCAGGGTCGGCAGTGCCAACATAGCCAGCATCAATACCGCAGCCGTTCCAAGCCGCACTGCCATCTTCATCTCGCGTCTCCATCAACCGTCTCCCGATATGCTATAAGCGTCTCGATCAGCTCACATCCTTCAAATGAAGGGTGTGCAGGCACGTCCGGCTACCTCGCCTGCCCCATGTTGATGGTCCTCGCGGGGAATGACAGCGCTCGCCCCAGCCGCGCAAGCGCAACAGGGCTCCGGCGTGGGGGCGCTTCAAACGCGGCTTCTGCCTAAGACCGTAAATTGAAAAATCCACGCCTTCCGCCGCCAAAGCGAACGGGACCATGCAGCCCCGAAAGATACTGGGGTGAACGTTCGATGAGAATTTGGGTTTTCAGGGCGATACAAGCCATACAAGGTGGTTATGGGCCTCAACCTTGGCGAATACACCCGCGAGGTTTCCTATGTCGGAGATGCCTCCAACGACCGTATTTCCAGCTTCAAATGCGACAATATCTGCCGCATTCCGCTTTATACAGACCGTAGTTTTGAAGGTCACCACGCGCTGAATTACAATCAGGCGAGCAAAATCAACACAGCTTCATGTCCGAAAAATTGCATTTCATGATTGGCCTTCTCTTTCAATTAGAGGAGCCACGTATCCTAAGAGTTTTTAGAGATAGACATTCGTTTTCCGCCTCAGAGCCTGACCTCAACCGGGCGATAGACACTGTCCCGCTCTGCTGCATCAAGCTGGAGCATCGGTTTCACATGAAAATTGTGGCGAGCGGCAATGTAGTTCCACGGGATCGACAGCACCCGCGTATTATAGAACTCGACATTGCCGTTATAGACCCGGCGGGCAGCGGCGATCTGATCTTCAGTTTCCTCAAGCTGCCGCTGAAAAACCTGTATGTTGGTCGTCGCGGTGATCTCGGGATTGTCCTCCGCATAGGCGAAGAAACTGCGCAGACTGGTGGTCAGTTTGGACTCCGCACGCTGCACCGTTTCGGGCTGGTGGGTCTCCAATGCCAGAAGTGCGGCTTTGCGCGCTTCCACCACCTTGTCGATGATGGACTGTTCATGGCGCATCGCGGCCGATACGGCATTCAGCAGATTGGGCACCAGATCATGACGGCGCTTCATCTGGACCTCGATGCCGGCCCATGCGGAATTCACCTTCTGGTCGGCGGCAAACAGGCTGTTGCGCACCAGAATGTAGATCGCAATAACAGCAATCACGGCAAGGATGAGTATGTCCATGGTGCCCTCCTGTATTCTAGTCGAGATAGCTCTTGATGCGCGCCGTGCCGGCCATGGCCTCTCCAAGCGCGACCTCAATCCAGCGCTCTGAAGAGCCTTGAGCTCCTTCGGCTGTATGAAAATCCATGGCACTCACGAATGCCGTATCGTCCTCGACAACGAGGTTAACCAACCAGAACCGTTCCGCGAGATCGAGCAGGGTGGATTGCAGGGCCGGCGTCACTGCGCGGTGCACATCAATCTCATCCGCCAGCCCATGTGCTGCAACGAGGAAGCGGTTGTTGAAGGCGGTAGATCCTGTATCGATCGTCAGCGCGACACGCGCGAACATCACCTGCATGACGCGATGAAGAACTTCCAGCCGAAAATCACGCCGGCGTGTCAATGGAAAGGCGAGCACAATCGCGAGCATTGTGACGTTGACCTGCGCGGTGGAAGCCCGTCCGCCGCGAAAGCTCTCCGGCACACTGGCAAGTGGCATTTCGCTGGTTTTCATCAGGCACCAGAATTCGGACCCGATCGGCAGCACACCGCGAAACTCATCAGGCGCTTCGCCGGCAATATCGCCACGCGTTTCATCGGGAAGACCAAGTGCGTGATAGATATCTCCCAGTCTGGTTCGCAGCAGCCCCAGCCGCATTAGGGAGATGGGGCCGCGCGCGTCCAGACCAAGGGCCTCACCCGCCGCCATCACAGGTGCGCGGATCGCCGGCGCACGAAAACGCCTAGTGGACGCTTTGATAGCGCGCCTGAAGCCTTTCAGCCCAATAAGATAGAGGCTGATAAGCAGCACCATGACCAGAGCAAGATGGCCGGCTGCCGGAAACCCGCCGCCAAACACGATCACCAGCAGTGCAATAAGGACCTGCGGGAGAACAAACACGGCAATCAGGAGAAACACTGCGATCCGGGCATAGCGGCCCATGAATCCGAAGCGCGCGGCTGCATCAGATGCGGGCGCGTCTGAGTTGGCGCGCGTGGATTCCAGCGGGTCCCACGGCGGCTGCGCCGCTCTTGCCTTCGGCTGATGGTTCAGCATGTGCGCGCGCATGATGGCCTGTCTCTCATCTGCTATTTTTCGGAGAAACAAATGCGCCCGGCATCCTTCATTTGAAGGATGCCGGGCCACCGCGTCACTTCCATCTTCCTCCGCAGATGCGACTGGTTCCTGCGATTTGTGGTGCCCTGCTCCCTTGCCTGAGCTGAAGGGAGCCCAAACGATCGCAAAGAGCCGGCGACAGGTCGGGCGGAGCCGTGCACGTTCGCGTGGCGCAAGCTCGGCTCACGGCAAGCGGAGAGAAGCCATGTTGGGTACACGTGTTGCGATGCTCGCAGGTGTTGTTGGAGCTGTGCTTTTCATAAGCCCGGCGACTGCCGAGGATTGTCCCTACGGTCTGGTCTGGCGTTCAGCGGCATCGGGAGATCAGATTTGCGTCACGGCGCAATCAAGGGAACGGGCCAAGCAAGATAATGCCGCAGCCGCAAGCCGGCGGGCACCCTCGGACAAATATGGTCCCATGGCATGCAAGCAAGGGTTTGTCTGGCGTTCCGCCTTTCAGGGCGATACGGTCTGCGTCACGCCGCAGGTGCGCACCGAAACCCGGCGCGAGAATGCTGCCGCAGCTGAACGCGCAGCGCAGAAAAAGAACGCACCACCCAACAAGAAGATTGTCGGAACGGTTCAGAGACCAGCTCCGGGCACCTGCAAGCAGGGCTTTGTGTGGAGAGAGGCAACATCCGGCGACAAGGTCTGCGTCACGCCCGCATCGCGCCAACGCGCCGCGCAGGAAAATGCACAAGCGGCAAGCCGGCGCGCGCCCTCCTCCGCATTTGGTCCGATGGCGTGCAAGCAGGGGTTCGTCTGGCGCTCTGCTTTTCAGGGCGACATGGTGTGTGTCGCGCCGAGTATTCGTGATGTCGTCAAGCGCGAGAATGCAGCGGCGGCCGCGAACAGAGCGGGAGGATAGCGGCCCGAGACCCAGCCCGTCCTCCAGATGGGGTAAGGCCCTCGCTCATGGAAACGGATGATGCACCTGCAAAAGATGTGTCATGCTGTACATGCTGGGCATCGGGATAGACCAGAAGAAGCCGCGACGCCTCTACCGGAAAAAACTGTAGAGGCGGCATCGCGGTGCCGGGAGCCGGCGCTAAGCATACGCGTTGTGCGCGAGTGGGACCCACCCTCCACTGACACGGCTGGATCGGTAGGCTCTCTGTAACAACAGTACGGAACTGAACTTGGTGGCAGACAGGCATCGAATGACATGTCTTCACACCGGGTATACTCATTCGGAATGCACTGAAGAAGCGCTTCAACGGCAGCATTCGGGATGCTGCCTCAATGACACGCCGCTTTTGATGGTTGCCGAGGCCGGCCTTGCCATCACTGCATGGAAAACAATCACTACAGACCATCTGAGCCTTCAACAACATTGCGCTCGCCGGGCTTGCAATGAAATACACTCTAGAAAACAGATAGACAAAGACCAGAAAAAATACTCAAGTCTCAGCCTTAAACCGTGAGATCAAGAACCGCGTATCTGCCCCGCAAGCATGGAAACAAAGACCGTGACTTTGGCCGGACGAAAGCGGGCGGTGGGGTAGACCGTATATATGCCACCAGAGGGCAGGCTCCATTCCGCAAGAATGCGAACCAGACGGCCGGTGCGGATGGGATCTTCCGCCACATAATCTGGAAGCACGGCGAGGCCGCCTCCGGCAAGCGTGGCTTCCAGAACGGCGGGCGTATCATTAATGGTGAGTGATGGCCGCATCCGCACCGTGCGGCGCTCAAAATCACCATGGGCAAAATGCCAGGTCAGCGGGTCTTTCAGTGCGCTGTTGGCGATGAATGGTGCAAGAGAGAGATCTTCAGGCACGCGTACCGGAAACCGCGCCGCCCATTCCGATGACGCCACCAGAAGCTGCCGGAATGTTCCAATCCGGCGGGCATGAAGGCTGGAATCATCCAGCCAACCAATGCGGATCGACAAATCGATCTGGTGAACCAGAAGGTCGACACGGGCATCAGACAAGACAAGCTCGATCTGGCAGGCCGGATAAAGCCGCGTGAAAGCTGCGGCAAACGGGGCGATGGTTGATGCGCCATAATCGCTCGGTGCAGCGATGCGCAGCACACCCCGTGGGGCAGCGTTGGACTGCGCAATTTCGCTGATAGCGTCCTCTGCTTCCCGCAGCACCTGTACGCTGCGGGCGTGAAGCAAGCGGCCTGCTTCCGTGGGTTCAACGCGCCGTGTGGTGCGCATCAGGAGAGTTGTCTGCAACTCCTCCTCCAAACGGGCCACCTGCTGGCTCACCACGGTTTTGGTGATGCCGAGACGTTCAGCCGCCCTCGTGAAAGAGCCCGCATCCACCACCGCCGCGAAATAGGCGAGCCGGTTGAGGTTGACCGTCTCCATACCAGAACGCCTCATTGTAAGTCATAGGCATACAGACTGTCATGATATGTGTGATTTATCCAACAAATATCATCGACTAGCATTCCCGCCAGATCATCGTGGAGCAGCCGCCATGCGCATCACCTATCTGTTCGACCCGCTCTGCGGCTGGTGCTATGGGGCCGCCCCTGTGCTGGAACGCCTCGTGCGGCAGGACGGCATCGAAGTGGAGCTGGCACCGACGGGTCTTTTTGCAGGAGAAGGAGCGCGGCCCATGGATGCCGCCTTCGCAGCCTATGCTTGGCACAATGACCAGCGCATTGCCCGGCTGACAGGACAGGTCTTCTCGGACGCCTATCGCTCCCATGTCCTCGAAACGCCCGGCGGCTTGTTTGACTCTGCGCCGGCAACGCTGGCGATCGTCGCCGTAGGGCGCACCACACCGGCCCGGCAATTCGAGGCCCTGAAGGCATTGCAGGAGGCCCGCTATATGGCCGGTCGCGATAATTCGGATCGTGCCATTGTGGCCGATATCCTTTCTGAAGCTGGCTTCCCGGATGCCGCGCGAGATGTGCGCGCACCTGACGAGGATTTGCTCACCGCCTATCGTGCCCGGATTGATGCCGCCCGTGCCGATATGGGCCGGTTTGGTGTGCAAGGGGTACCCACATTGCTGGTGGGAGAGGGAACCGCGCGCCGCGCGTTGCCTGCCCCAACCCTCTTCGGTGACTGGGATGCATTGATCCGCGAATTACAGGCCGCATGAGGCTTCACGGTTTTCGGCTTCTTGCCGATCGACAAAATTCCAATGAGGACAAGACATATGCTCACCCGCCGAAACATACTCAAGGTCTTGGTTGGGGCCTGTGTCGCCGCCATGCTGATGCCAAACGGCTTTGGCCCGGCAGCGGCCGCAGAACTGAGCTGGAAATACTTTCCAGCTGGTCCCCACGGGTTCTTTCGCGCTCCGGTGCTGATCACAGGGCAGAAAGAAGCGCTGCTGATAGATGGCGGCTTCACCTATGCAGATGGGCAAGCGCTGGCCCAAGAGATCAAGGCCACCGGCAAAACCCTGACCACCATCTATGTGAGCCAGTCTGACCCGGATTATTATTTCAGCCTGAAGCCGGTGCGCGAGGCGTTTCCTGATGCGAAAGTCATCGCGGCATCTGAAACGATCGCGGCCATAAAGGGCAATGTCGAGAAAAAGCTCGCCACTTGGGGCCCGCAACTGAAAGAGAATGGCCCACAATCTCTGGCTGATATCATTCTGCCGGATGCATTTGATGGCTCTTCCCTGACCGTTGATGGCGAAGTGGTGGAGATTGTGCCCGCTGAAGGTTTACCCAACCGCCGTTATCTCTGGGTGCCATCGCTGAAGGCCGTGTTTGGCGGCGTGCTTGTTTTTAACGGCACCCATGTGTGGACCGCCGATACGCCCACACAGGACGAACAGGCGGCCTGGGTCGCAACACTTGACGCGATTGCAGCACGGAACCCTTCAATCGTGGTGGCAGGCCATATGGCTCCAGATGCGAAGACAGACATGTCTGGTGTTGAACATACCAAAGCCTATCTGCTTGCCTTTCAAGAAGAAGTATTGAAGGCCAAAGATGCGGCCGCCCTCAAATCTGCAATGGAGCAACGTTTTCCGGGTCTGGAAATGGGCGTTGCACTCGATATCGGCTCCAAGGTCGCCAAGGGCGAGATGAAGTGGAACTAATGAACTGAGGAACCATAGCTCCGAGCCGGCTCTGAAAGGCTATGACCTGATGAAGGGCGCGGAGCCGGAAGTGGACTTATCAGCGATGCGCGGAGTGAAAAGCAATGAGCCACGCTCTCGAAGCAAACAAGAAGCTTGTGATCGCCTTTTATGAGGCATTCACCGCCGGGGCATTTGACCGGTTTGACGAGATACTGGCTGCGCGCTTCATCAACCATCCGGCAGATCCGGGGCGAAGCAATGATGTGGCCGGCTTCAAGGCTGGTGTTTCTGATTTTCATGCGGCATTTGAGAAGTTCACGATCCACCGCGATGCCCTGATTGCGGAACGCGAGTTCGTCGTCTGTCGCATCACCATGTCCGGCATACATGTGCGGCCCATCGGCTCCTGGCAGCCGAGCCATCAGGCGGTTTTGTTTCAGGGCATGGATATGCATCGTGTTGAAGGCGGTCGCATCGCCGAAACCTGGCATTTCGAGAACTTTAAAGAGGAACAGCCTTGAGTTGATCGTTTCAACTCCTGCCATCAGAGCACAGAGATACATCCCATCATCAAGCGATTGATCGCAATTCGGATTTTTTGAAGCGCGCGCGCGTGATGGAAACCAAGCCAGCATCCATCAGCATGTATTTTCAACACCGGACAATGCTATGTGGAGATGACCCGCATTCATGTGTCTGAATATCCATGTCATCCCATGTCCATCGCCTCAACCCACTTTGGGTCATTGTCGGAATTCTCGTCTTTTCGACGACCCTGCGCGGCCCCTTCACCGCTGTCGGCCCCTTGCTCGATATTCTGCAAGATGCATTCGACATGGGGGCGAGCGAGGCCGGGTTTCTCATTACCCTGCCGCTGTTGATATTCTGCGTCGTCTCGCCCTTTGCTGTGCTGCTGGCGCGTGAGTATGG
>JAUCBT010000027.1:0-49469 GCA_034676685.1 Xanthobacter sp.
GCCCCCTGCGCTTGAGCATGGGACGCTTATGCTGTCGTTCGGGTTCTCGCGGGGGACAGAGATGGGCGAAGTTTGATTCTTTCATCTCTACTTATGCTGTTCAGCTTCATTTGGTTTCACCATGCGGAACACATGGCCTGAAACTATCCATTTACTGGCCGGTTTTGCATATTCTGATCCGCTGGAGCCGTTTTCAGATTGACCAGTTCGAATCTTCATGTCACGAATTCGGAATTCCAAATTCAGAGTTCGGAACGCAAGGCCGCCATTATGACCACCGCCGTGAACCTGCTGGATCCATCCCCCATCCTCGTGGACCGTGTTCATGAGCAGCTGGTGCTGGCCATCACGGCGCGGCGGTTGGAGCCGGGCGCGCGCATTCGGCAGGCGGAACTCGCGCATCAGCTGGGTGTGTCTCGCCAGCCGGTGAGCCATGCGCTGCAATTGCTGAAGAAGCAGGGGCTGGTGCAGGAGACGGGGCGCAAGGGGCTGGAAGTGACGCCGCTTAACCCAGACCATATCCGCAATCTGTATCAGGTGCGTGGGGCGCTGGACACGCTGGCTGCCCGGCTGGCGGCGGAACGTATTCGGGCAGGTCAGGTTTCACGCCTGGAAAGACAGGAGCTGGAAAGATCGGTCAAAAACGGTCTGGCTCTGGATCCTGATACAGATGCGATTGATTTTGTTCTGGCCGATGTCGGTTTCCATAATCTGATTTACCGTATGTCAGGCAATCCCGGCATCATGGATACGCTGGAGCCGCAGATCCCGCACATCATGCGCTCCATGCATGTGGTGCTTATGGCCATGCATGTGCGCACACAGAGTGACCGCGTGTGGGCCGAGCACGCCGCTATTGCGGATGCCGTGCTTGCCGGTGATGTGACACGAGCGGCTGATGCCGCCTTCGCCCATGCCGATAAGGCCGGGCGCACAACCGAGCAGCATTTGAGATCAGCCTGAGCCGGATTGTCCGGTTGCAGTGCGAACGATGTTCTCCGGCACAATAATAATTCGCCGGATGACAATCCCAGGGAGGAAGAGATGAAACTCACACAGCAGCAGCTTGAAGTCTTCGATCGCGAAGGCTGGATTTTTATTCCGGATGCTTTTTCTCCGGAAGAAGTGGCGCTGATGCGCGATTCCGCGAATGACGTTTTCCGCGCCCAGCGCCCCGAGATCTGGATGGAAAAGTCCGGCGTGCCGCGCACGGCCTTTGCTTGCCACACCTATAATGAATGCTTCCGCATTCTGGCCAATGACCACCGGCTTGTAGACCCGCTGGAACAGATCTTTGGCGAGAAGTGCTACATGCACCAGTTCAAGATCAACGCGAAGTCATCCTTCTCCGGTGATGTGTGGCAGTGGCATCAGGACTTCCCCACCTGGCACAAGGATGATGGCATGCCCGAGCCGCGGGCCATGAACATCGCCGTGTTCCTGGATGAGGTGATGCCCATTAACGGCCCGCTGATGCTCGTGCCCCGCAGCCATGTGAGCGGCGCGATCGACACCGAGCATGACACCTCCACCACGGCTTACCCGCTGTGGACGCTGGATAATGACAAGGTGGCGGAACTGGTGGAGCAAGGTGGCATCGTGGCCCCCACCGGCAAGCCCGGCGGACTGCTGCTGTTCCATGCCAATCTGGTGCATGGCTCGGCAGGCAACATCACGCCGTATCCGCGCAAGATCGTGTATCTGACCTTGTCGGCGCTCTCCAACAAGATTCAGAAGCCGACCCGGCCGGAGTTCATCGCGCATACCGATTTCACGCCAGTGGAAGCGCTGCCGGAAGACACGTTGACGAATTACGCCCGCGCCCAGCGCAGCACAGAAGCTGCCTGAAAGGACGAGCTGCTCCGGGCGGGCTCAAAAGCTCCCCGGAAACCATGCGACGGCTGCATGGGAGGTATTTGTCAGAAACGATCTGCCAGCGCCTGATGCTGTTCAATTTCGGCCGTCACCCTCCGGTGGCGGCCTTTTTCTGTTCAGGCTCTGATTGGCGCTGACCTCTCGGGGCGATTACCCTCAGGCCGGCTGTGTTAGCACCAGAAGCTCAGCCGTGACGCAGACCGGATTGCCACCCCGGCGGATCTTGCCGCTGCGCATCGTGCCATGCACATCCACTGCGCGCATATGAATATGCGCCATGCCGTCCACCAGCACGCCCTGTTCCAGAACGATCTCGGTAATGGGGCAGGTGATGCGGGGGGCATCTTCGAAATCTGGTGAGATGACACTGCCAAGCCCGAAGATGCGCGCCTGCGTGATGCCCTGCTCCCGGCACGCGGTCTCAATCGCATGGCAGAGATCCTGATGCGGACGGATACGCAGCAGCATGCCAGCCCCCAGGCTTTCGTCCGCATGGGCGCTCCCGGCGGGGGTGTAGAGCGTGAAGTTGGTTTCCGCGTCCGGCAGGCTCTCAAACCAGGCTGTTGGGCTACCGAAACCGGATATGGCGATGGGCTCTGCAACCCGGCATTCGGAGGTCAGGACATGACCCATGGAGGGTAGATGGTCCTGTGTCTGCCAGTGACCGTGGCAATGCACGAAGGCCTCCCCGTCACGCCATCCGATAATGGCGGTGGCGCCCACAATCCGCGCACCGGCCTCGGGGATGCGGGTCTCGCTGTACCATGCTGCATGGGTGTCATCTGTGGGGAATGAGGGGCCGACAAACTGGAAAGGCGCGCATGCTCCGCCCTTCAGCATCGCCACGCCGCCCCGGCATCCGGCATCCGCGAAGATGCGGTGCAGGCCACTCGTGAGATCTTCTCCCACCTTAAGCGTGCCTTCGAGTGGCACCAGACCGGTGCGCAGAATCTGGATGCGATCCGTGGCCGCAGGACCGGGATGGCGGATGATGTGGGTCAGATAGGCATCCGTTGCAGCCGTTTGCGTATGGTTTTCCGCAGGTTCGGATGCCGCGATATCGACAGGGGCAATGTCAGTCATGATGGGGCCTTGGGCAATTGTGCTGTGTTATCTGGCCCGGCCTGAAGCCGGAGCCGGGTTCTGGCCGCACTCTGTTTGTGAATGCGTTCTCCCTTGGCTCCAATATACATATATCAGCCATGGTCTTATGTGCGATCTGATTTATAGTTTCAGGAATTTTTGGATCATTTGATCCATAGTCAGTCAATTTGTGAGATCATATGGCCCAGGAACGTGAGCTGGATGTGTTTGACCGGCGAATCCTCCAGGTGCTCTCCAATGAGGGGCGCATCAGCTGGCGGGATCTGGCAGACCGGATCGGCCTGTCCTTCTCGCCCACCTTGCGCCGCGTGCACAGGCTGGAGGCCGAGGGCACCATTCGCGGCTATATGGTGGACATTGACGAGCGCCGGATTCTGGGCGCGATGACCGTCTTCATCTCCGTCACGCTGGAACGGCAGGTGAAGGAGATTCTCGATAATTTCGAGGCCCGTGTGGCCGAGATGCCGGAGGTGGTCGGCGGCTTCCTGATCAGTGGCAGCACCGATTACATGCTGCATGCGGCGGTGCGCGATCTCGCTCATTATCAGGCGACGCTGGATTATCTTACCACCTTGCCGGGGGTGGCGCGCATCCAGTCCAACTTCGCAGTGAAAACCTTCATCCGCCGCACCAATCCGCTGATTGAGCCGGGTTGAAAACAGCAGCCTTGGGGTGTCCATGGCTTGGGTTTTTCCGGGGTCAGCGAGAGGTCGAATATCGCCGTTCCGCTCTCCCGCTCCGGCGCAGGGCGCGCAGGCGAATGACGTGGAAGATAAAAAAAGCGCGACCCGCAGGCCGCGCTTTCATGTCATTGCACTGTTGTACAGAGCTCAGCTTGCGACGCTCTGCGCGTTCACGCTCTGGCGCTTCACCTGCATCTTGTTGAGCGCGCTGATATAGGCCAGCGCGGAGGCGACCAGAGTATCCGGGTCGGCGGCGCGGGCGGTCACAGCCTTGCCATCCTCTTCCAGACGCACGGAGACTTCAGCCTGTGCATCGGTGCCGCCGGTCACGGCATGCACCTGATACAGTTCCAGCCGCGCGGTGTGGGGCACCAGCGCCTGAATGGCGTTGAAGATGGCATCCACCGGGCCATTGCCCTCGGCGTCCTGCGTGCGGACCTCGCCTTCCACTTCGATTTCCATGGTGGCGCGCTGCGGGCCCTTCGTGCCGGCCACAACAGCCAGAGACACCAGCCGGATATGCTCATTCGCGGTGGCGATGCCGCTATCCACCAGCGCCTCAATGTCCTCGTCGTAAACCACCTTCTTGCGGTCGGCGAGGTTCTTGAAGCGGGCGAAGGCATCATTCAGGGCATTCTCGCCCAGCTCATAGCCCAGAGACTTCAGCTTGTCGCGGAAGGCGGCGCGGCCCGAATGCTTGCCCATGACCAGCGAGGTCTTGGTGACGCCCACGGTCTCCGGCGTCATGATCTCATAGGTCTGGGCGTGCTTCAGCATGCCGTCCTGATGGATGCCGCTTTCATGCGAGAAAGCGTTCCGGCCCACGATCGCCTTGTTGTACTGCACCGGGAAGGAGGTGACAGCAGACACCAGCTTGGAGGCGCGGGTCAGCATCCGGCTGTTGATATCGGTGTGATAGGGCAGCACATCGCGGCGTACGGACAGCGCCATCACCACTTCTTCCAGTGCGGCGTTGCCGGCGCGCTCGCCGATGCCGTTGATGGTGCATTCGATCTGGCGTGCACCGGCATTCAGGCCCGCCAGTGAATTGGCGACGCCCAGCCCCAGATCATTGTGGCAATGCACGGAGAAAATGGCCTTGTCGGCGTTCGGCACGGTTTCGATCAGGGTGCGGAACATCGCGCCATATTCGTCCGGCGTGGCATAGCCCACGGTATCCGGCAGATTGATGGTGGTGGCACCGCACTTGATCGCCATTTCCACGCAACGGGCCAGATAGTCCAGCGGCGTGCGGGTGGCGTCCATGGCCGACCACTCGACATCTTCCACCAGATTACGGGCCTGGGTGACAGTGGCCTTGATGATCTCCAGCACCTCTTCCTGCGTCTTGCGCATCTGGAATTCCAGATGCAGCGGAGAGGTGGAGACGAAGGTATGGATGCGGCCGCGCTGCGCATGGCGCACGGCTTCACCGGCACGGGCGATGTCGGCGGGAATGGCGCGGGCCAGACCGGCAATGGTGGCGCGCTTGGTGCGGCGGGCAATCTCGGCCACGCTCTCGAAATCACCAATGGAGGCGATCGGGAAGCCGGCCTCGATCACGTCCACGCCCATCTCGTCCAGCAGGTCCGCCACTTCCAGCTTTTCTTCCAGCGTCATGGACGCACCGGGGCACTGCTCGCCATCACGCAGGGTGGTGTCGAAAATGATGACCCGGTCGTTCTTGGAGGCGGGCGCGGGGGTGTTTGCAGCTTCACTCATCGCAGTGGTCCTTCTCACATTCCGGCGACGCGCATGGCGCGGATATCAATCCGGATTATTAGCCGATACAAAACCGGGTCGCGTCCCCGGTCTGACGATCCCCTGAGCGCCCAGGCAAAAGCCCGGCCGGCCCTCAGGGGCGGCTAAGGAGGAGAAGCGCGCGCAGAGCCGCGTTGCCCGGAGCTTTGGTGGCCCGGGAGAGAGAAGTGGCAGTCATGGTCGTTGTGAACGACACGGGATGCAGACTCTCATCTTTGAACGCGTGGTGGCCACCAGATAAACACCCACCCGTCAAATTGCAAGGATGTCCTGATGCCAGCCTTCCAGCCTGAGCGTGTATCATGCTCTGGCCAGTAGGGGAGTAAACGCGGACGTCAAGATGGCGGGGAGCCGTAAAGACCACCGCCTGCATGCACTTTCAGGTGTTTGGGCCTGTCGTCGGCCGGGTTGCGACGGGTACTTCAGCCCGCAGTGCATCAGATGCCTTGGGGATGACAGCCGGGACGACACGGCTGGCGATGTCCAAGGCAAACCGGAAGACGTCACCCAGGCTGCCGCCATTGACGTTTGCCAGCGCCTGATCCTCCAGTGCGCGAGACATCTTGTCGAGATCCGTCTGGCCGCTGTTCTCGATGCTGGTGTTCATTGTCGCCATCCTCATGAAGGCCGGTCCGGCCCATTGGCCATCGAGAGGACTGTAAAACGCATCCCTGACAGCAACCTTACAACACAGGTTGATGTCGCGGATGCGTGTTCGGCATGTATGCGCCCATAGACGGGATCAGGCCTTGGCCATATCCGCTACAGGCGTTGGGGCATGAGATGGGTGATCTCATGGCTCATCACCAGTGTGCCATCCTCGCGCCGTGCATGGCTGCGCCGGAAGATGACCTCCCAGCCGGGGCGACTGGAACTGGCGCGCCGGGAGAGCACTTCCGTGTCGAAAATGATGGTGTCATTCACCCGCACCGGGGCATGCCAACGCATCTTGTCGCAACTGATCCCGACGCCGACGGGACACAGGATACGGGCTTCATCTGTCTCCATGTCTTCCACATAGTCTGTCGGCATGCCGGTGTGACGCACGAAGCAGCCCATCCACGCCATCGCCACATGCCAGCCGGAAGCGATGAGCACGCCGAACATGCCGCGCTCCGCCGCCTTGGGGTCGGTGTGAAACAGTTGCGGGTCATACAGCTTTGCGAACCGGATGATCTCATCTTCGGTGAAGGTGAACTGGCCGATGATTTCCGGCCCGCTGCTCTCCGCCATGGTGCTCTCCCGCCTCAGTTCGCGAAGCGGAAGTGCAGCACATCGCCATCGGCGACCACATAATCCTTGCCTTCGAGGCGGAAGCGGCCAGCCTCACGGGCACCGGATTCGCCCTTGAACTTCACATAGTCCTCATAGGCGACGGTTTCAGAGCGGATGAAGCCCTTTTCGAAATCCGTATGGATGACACCGGCGGCGGCCGGTGCCCGCGTGCCCTGGGTGATGGTCCAGGCGCGCGCTTCCTTGGGGCCGACAGTGAAATAGGTCACCAGATCCAGCAGCGCATAGCCTTCGCGGATGACGCGGTTGAGGCCCGGCTCTTCCAGTTCAATGGCGTCGAGATATTCCTTCTGCTCCTCGGGTGGCAGAACGGCGATCTCGCTCTCGATCTTGGCGGAGACGACGACAGCGCGCGCGCCTTCCTGCTTGGCGCGCTCGAACACCTGTGCGGAGAGGCTGTTGCCTTCGGCGGCGGAGGCTTCCTCAACATTACACACATAGAGCACAGGCTTCGCGCTCATCAGGCCCAACATGTCGAAGGCCTTCTGCTCCTCGGGCTTGATCTCGGCGAGGCGGGCGGGCTTGCCCTCGCGCAGCAGCACAAGGGCGCGGTTCATCAGGTCCAGTGTTTCCTTGGCGTCCTTGTCGGCGCCCTTGGCCTTCTTCTCCAGCGCGGCGGCACGCTTCTCAAGGCTGTCGAGGTCGGCCAGCATCAACTCGGTCTCGATGGTCTCGATATCACTCACGGGTGCGATCTTGCCGTCCACATGGGTGATGTCGCCATCCTCGAAGCAGCGCACCACATGGGCGATGGCGTCGCACTCACGGATATTGGCGAGGAACTGGTTGCCGAGGCCCTCACCGCGCGAAGCTCCGCGCACCAGGCCGGCAATGTCCACAAAGGTCAGGCGGGTTGGCAGGATCTGGGCCGAACCGGCAATAGCGGCCAGCGCATCAAGGCGGGCATCGGGCACCGCCACATCGCCGACATTGGGCTCAATGGTGCAGAAGGGGTAATTGGCCGCCTGCGCCGCCGCAGTCTGGGTGAGTGCGTTGAACAGGGTGGACTTGCCCACATTCGGCAGGCCGACGATACCGCATTTGAAGCCCATGATGCCTTACCTGATATGGCCCGCCGCAAGGCGAGGCTGAAGTGCAGAAAGCGCGGAAGGCGGCGCGGCCGCAGCGGCCATGCCCCGCGCAAGGGAGGAGGTTGGAGGCAAGTTGGCTGGAAAGGCGCACAAGTCAAGACGCCAGCGCATTTTCGAGTGAAGCGGATGCTCGTTCATGTGAAGAAAATGCCGCCGCCCAAGAGGCCGGCTTGGTATCCGATTCCATGAATCGGGGAAATCATCCGGTGCGCGCAAGCTCCGGGACGCGCATGTGAGGGCCCGCAGGCCAAAGCCTGTGTTCAGCGGAGAGTGGTGCGACCCCGTGCTTGGCTCGGTATGGTCTGCAAAGCCAGGCCTGAGAGAAGGCACGGAATGCACCAGAACAGCGCAGGCCCGCCGGTAACCCGGTTTGGCCACATCAGCCTCAGGCCTTCTCGCCCACCATTTTCGGGTCGGCAAAGCCCTGCGCTTCCATATAAACATGGATGCGGTTCTGGAAGGCATCGGCCTGTCCGTTCACCAGCAAGGCGGCATTGTCCGCACAGGCATCTCCCAGCGCATCGACCCAGCCTTTTTCAGACTTCGCGAAATCGCTCAGCACATAGGAGTGCACCCGCGCCTTGTCGCCGGGATGGCCGATGCCGAGCCGGATGCGCCAGTAATCATTGCCGCACTGGGCGGTGATGGAGCGCAGGCCATTATGCCCCGCATTGCCGCCGCCCTTTTTGAAGCGCAGCTTGGCAGGAGCGATGTCCAGCTCATCATGCAGGACGAAGACCTTGTCGAGCGGAATCTTGTAGAAGCGCATGGCCTCGGCCACGGCGCGCCCGCTTTCATTCATGAAGGTCTCGGGAAACAGGGCCAGAACTTTCTGGCCGTCGATCTCGCCTTCTGCCGTCACGCCCTGAAAGCGCCGGCGGGGAGGGCCCAGCCGGTGGCGGCGGCAGATGGCTTCAAGCGCCATAAAACCGATATTGTGCCGGTTGCCGGCATATTTCGGGCCGGGATTGCCGAGCCCTGCGAACAGGAACATGTGGCGCCTCCGGCCCGATTTATAGTCTCAGTTCATCAAGAGCCGGAGCCGATCAGGCTTCGGTCTCACCCTCGGCAGCTTCGTCAGAGGCGGTCGGGGGCACGATGGAGGCAAGGGTATCCTCGCCACGGCCGGTCCACACCACGCCCTTGGGCAGCTTGATGTTGTCGAGGTGGAAGATGGTGTCGAAATCAGCGCCGGTCAGGTCCACTTCGATGCCATCGGGGATGGCGTCGGAGGGGACTTCGACTTCCAGGGTGTGGGCGATGATGTTCAGCACGCCGCCGGCCTTGATGGCCGGGGAAGCTTCTTCATTGCGGAAGTGCACGGGCAGTTCCAGCGTGATGGTCGCGCCCTTGGCAACGCGGAGGAAGTCCACATGCTGGGGGGTGTCGCGGACCGGATCGAGCTGGTAGTCGCGCGGGATCACGCGATGAACGGTGCCGTCCACGTCGATCTCGAGCAGGGTGGACAGGAAGTGACCGGCGTAAATCGCCTTCTTCAGCTCGGTATAATCGAGCGAAATGGTCACCGGATCCTGCTTGTCGCCATAGATCACGGCGGGAACGAGACCGGCGCGACGCACGGCGCGAGCGGCCCCCTTGCCGGTCCCCGCGCGCGCCACAGCCTTCAGCTTCTTGGTGGCAGTCATGATACTTGTCCTGAATTCTGGATGAAAAATCTTCACGCATCGGCACGCCTCCAGGGGGGCGCATGCCTTGCGAGAAGGCGCGCTTATAGCTGCGCGGTCCTGCAATTGCAAGAAACTCCGGCTCCAAGACATGTCCGGCCTTGAAAGAAAAAGGCATTTTGGCAGAAGCCGCGCGCGGGCGGTTCCATCCTGAGTGATCGCGCTCTAGTCTTGCAGCGGGAGCCAGATGCAGGAAACGGGTTTCAACCCGGTTTGAGGAGGAAACATGCTGCGACGTGTTCTGGTCTTGCTCGGGGAATCCGAGCCCGCTGTGGCGGCGCGCAATTATGCATTCCGCATGGCGCGGGACATGAATGTGGAACTGACCGGGCTGGCGGGCATCGATCCGGCATCCCTGCATGTGCCAAATCTGGCGCGCGCGGGTGCGGCCGGCATTCAGGTGCAGATCGAGGAAGAGCTGCGCGAGCAGGCTGAAAGCTTTCGCCAGCGTCTGCGCGATACATATCAGCGGGAATGCGCCGCGCACGGCATTCCCTTCGCATGGCAGAGTTTTGAGGGCGACCCCGACGAGGCGCTGAGCCTTGCGGTGGAAACCCGCGATATTGTCATCACCGGTCACGACACCAGCTTTCAGGCGCGTGCGGAACAGCCGCTTCCAGAAACGCTGTCACGCCTGCTGTCCGCCACCCCGCGCCCCTTCATTGTCTGTGGGCCGGATGTGCCGGAGCAGGGCCGGGTGGTTGTGGCCTATGACGGCAGCGTGCCGGCCATGCGCGCCTTGCAGATGTTCGCGCTGATCGGTCTGGCCGAGGGGCAGGACATAAAGGTGCTGAGCGTGGACCCGGAAGCGGAGGAAGCCGAGCGCAGCGCGGAGGGGGCGGTGTCTTATCTGCGCAGCCACGGGTTCAGTGCGGATGCGGTGGCCGTAGCCTCCCGCAAGAATCCAGCCGAGGTTGTTCAGGCCGAGGTTGCCAATCTGGGCGCGCGTACGCTGGTGATGGGTTCTTATGGCCGTCGCGGATGGCGGCAGGTTCTGTTCGGTTCCACCACGGGCAAGCTGGTGGAAAAGCCGCCCTGTGCCCTGTTCGTGTATCACTGAGACCCAAAGGCCCGCCCTCTGGTGCTTGAGCGAATCCGCTCAGCCCCGGCCAAAACATGAGCCGATGATATGAGGCCACATGCCCTGTGCCTGACGTCGTTCCTGGCCCGCTTGGACGGGAAACCAGCGCAGGGCAAAGAGACAGGAGCCCGGCTCTTCCCGTATGACGTGGGGAGCCGGGTTTGTTCGGGATGAAGAGGCCAGCCATGGATAAGCCATTGGTGATTGTAGGAGCAGGGCAGGCTGCTGCGCAGGTCATCACCACGCTGCGAGCGGAGGGATATGGCCAACCCATCATTCTGTTCGGAGAGGAGCCTTGGTTGCCCTATCAGCGTCCCCCACTCTCGAAGGCTTATCTGGGCGGGGAGATGGAGGCGGACCGGCTGGCGCTCAAGGCGCCCGGTTTCTACATGACCAATGGGGTGGACGTGCATGTGGGGGCTCGCGTCAGCCGCATTCTGCCGGGCGAGAAGGCTGTGGAGCTGGCCTGTGGCGTGCGTACGCATTATGGCGCGCTGCTTCTGGCCACCGGCACCCGTGCGCGAGACCTCACCCTTCCCGGCGCGGAACTGGCCGGCGTTCACACCATCCGCACGCTTGAAGATGTTGGGCTGTTTCGGGCGGAGTGTGTGCCCGGCATGCGGCTGGTCATCATCGGCGGTGGCTATATCGGGTTGGAGGTCGGGGCAAAAGCCCGGGGGATGGGGCTGGATGTCACCGTGCTGGAAGGGCAGGAGCGTCTGCTGGCCCGGGTGGCTTGCCCCATCGTGTCGGGTTTTGTCTCGAACCTGCATCTCAGCCATGGGGTTCATATCCGCACTGGGGTGGGGGTGAGCCAGCTGCTGGGTGCGGCGGGCCGGGTTACTGGCGTGGAGTTGACCAATGGAACGCTGCTGCCGGCAGATGTGGTTCTGTCTGCGGTGGGGGCTGTGCCGAATGTGGAACTGGCGCAGGAGGCCGGCCTTGCGATTGAAAACGGCGTGAAGGTGGATGCTGCCACCCGCACCAGCATGCCTGAGATTTATGCGGTGGGCGATGTCGCCTCTTTTCCAAGCGGTCTTTATGGCCGCCGAGTGCGTCTCGAATCGGTGCAGAACGCCATAGATCAGGCCAAAGCCGCCGCGCATGCCATCAATGGGCAGGATGTGGTCTATGATCCGGTGCCATGGTTCTGGTCGGATCAATATGATGTGAAGCTCCAGATCGCCGGGCTTCTGGATGGGCATGACCGCACAGAAACCGAAGGCGACATGGAGGGCGGGCATTTCAGCGTGCGCTATTTCAAGGATCAGCGGCTGCTGGCCGTATGCTCCATCAATGATCCGCGTAGCCATATGCTGGCCCGTCGCGCGCTGGCCTCAGGGCAGGAGCGGTGAATGGCGAATCTGTCCTCTACGCATGTCTGGAAAACAGCGCGACACGGCCGTGATGCAGGATAAATGGACCGGACATTCCCGCTCAATCGCACAAAGCGTGAGGCTCCATGCCGTGAGGTGATGCGAGTGTCTTCGGACCTGCCTCATGAATCGGCTATAGATTTCGATGTCTTGGAAGAAGAGAGGTTGCCGGGGATGAGCGGGCAGATGAGTCCAGCCCGGTCAGACCATAATGGCTCGTCTCAAATGCCCCCATAGAGCGTGGTGTCACCCGTCGAAATCGCTCAACTCATTTCGGCTCGGGCTGTCAGGCTGAGCCTGTTTACAAAGCCTGTTTGAAAATTTCCGGGCGTCGTCCGCCCTCCCAGATGAAAACTGCAAAGCCGGATGAGCCATCAGGAGGGCGGTTACATCCCGAAGCTGCTTTTCTGGCAGTCGCGGGATGGCAAGGCGGGAAGAGGTGTGGGGTCTTCAACAGGTGCGGCGTGGCTGTGTCAGCCCGCCATAGTGAAGGGCGTAAAGCTCTGGGTCACCTGCACATAGATGTCGCGCTTGAAGGGGATGACCAGATCGCTCACGCGGGACAGGTCTTCCCAGCGCCATTCCACGAACTCCGGCCGGTGATGCCCGCCGCCCGGGGTGTGAATGTTGATCTCGGTTTCATCACCGGTGAAGCGCAGGGCGAACCATTTCTGGGTCTGCCCCCGAAAGCGACCTTTCCAGGCCTTGCCTGAGAGGTCTCGGGGCAGGTCATAGGAGAGCCAGCGATCCATCTCCCCCAGCCAGGTCACGGAGCGAACCGAGGTTTCTTCATAAAGCTCCCGCAGTGCCGCAGCGTAGGGCTCTTCGCCTGCATCAATGCCCCCCTGTGGCAACTGCCAGGCATGGGTCATTTCAGCCTGATCCGACCCACCGGAGCGACGGCCGAGGAAGACCTTGCCTGTGGAATTGAACAGGCAAAGCCCCACGCAGGGACGATAGGGAAGCATATCGGTGGGGTCGCTCATGAGTGCCTCGCGCAACGGACTGGCGCAGTGATGACCTGATGGGAGGTCTGGCGCAAGGGGACTGCGTGATGTGATCTGCCACTGGACGAAGCGGCGAGGTCGCGGGTGCAACTGGGCTGCATCATTCTTTCACCGGAAGGCCGGGGGCCTGAATGAAGCATTGCACATTCGCCAAATGATGAGCGGGTGCCTTGGGATTGATCCGAGATGCAAGGCCAAGATGCGCTGTGATTCATGCATCAGGATCGACGGCATATGCCGCATGTTCTGCACGCCATCGGCCCTCAACAGGGTGGCAGGGCCGATGGGCTGTATGCTTGCTGCAGATTCAGTGCGCGCGCAAAGGCTGGCGGATGAGTGGGATGACCTTCCCGTCACCCGGATTCGCCCACTGTGCGCGTTCCAGCCTCAGGCGGTCCACCGGCAGGGATGCGCCCAGCACCTTCACCTGCCACAGGCCCACACCCTGCCACTGAAAGCCGCACTTCTCCAGAACCCGGCGAGCCGCGCCATTCACCACGCGCGTGTTGCCGGCCAGCGCCTGAAGGGACGTGGCCGAGAAGGCATGGTCAATGACCGCCTGCATTGATTCTGTTGCTAGGCCTTGGCCCCAGAAGGGTTCGCCCAGCCAATAGCCGATGACGGGGTCTGCTTCGCAGGTGCGGGGCGTATAGCCACACATCCCCACGAAGGTCTGTGTACCACCCTGCTTCAGCAGCAGGGTGAAGATCGCAGAAACCGGAGTAAAGGCCGCCTGCTCCACAAAGAAGCGGGCATCCTCCACCGTGTAGGGGAAGGGCAGTGTCGCGGTCATTTCCGCGATTTTACGATTGTTGGCGAGCTCCGCGATGGCGGGAACGTCCTCGATGCACGGTGCGCGGAGCACCAGCCGACGGGTTTCGAGGACGGGCGTACTGTTTTCCAGCAATGTCGCGCAGGGCGACGGCTCAGCAACAGTCATCGGGGCAGGCTCCTGTGATCCAGATATACGAAAACCGGGAAGACGTTCGTCTCCCCGGTTCCGGAAATCCTGTCTCTGAGCGGGCCTTCTGGCACTCAGGAACCCTGACAGGTTTCCACCGGTTCGACGCGACCGGCGGAAACCTTCATGTCGAGGTCTTTCGCCGGCTTACTCTGCCGCTTCTGCGACGGGTACGACCGATACATAAGTACGATCGTTCGCTTTGGTACGGAAAGCCACGCGGCCTTCTGTCAGTGCGAACAGAGTGTGGTCTTTGCCCATGCCGACATTGTCGCCGGGATGCCACTTGGTGCCGCGCTGACGCACGATAATGTTACCGGGCACAACTGCCTGGCCGCCGGAGCGCTTTACGCCAAGACGTCGGCCTGCCGAGTCGCGGCCGTTGCGGGACGAGCCGCCTGCCTTTTTATGAGCCATTGTTGCTCTCCTTGTTCAGTGTTCAGGCGCTGGCAGCGGCTTCAACAGCCGGCGCGCCTTCGGTCTGGGTGGCAACGGGCTCGGCCTTCACGGTCTTGCCCAGGCCGGAAATCTCGGTGATGCGCACGGTGGTGAGCTCGGCGCGGAAGCCCCGCTTGCGGCGGGAGTTCTGGCGGCGGCGCTTCTTGAAGGCGATAACCTTCTTGCCACGGCCCTGCTCGACCACTTCAGCCAGAACGCTGGCGCCTTCCACCAGGGGCGCGCCCACGGAGGTCGTCTCGCCGCTGATGAGCAGCACGGGGAAGGTCAGGGTCGAGCCGGCTTCGGCTTCCACCTTGTCGATGGTGATGACGTCTGCGGCGGCAACGCGATACTGCTTGCCACCCGTTTTAATGACCGCGAACATCTTGTCTCGCTTTCGTGTTCAGCCACACCTGCGAGGGCGGGCTTTTTCCGGTCTACGGGAATGCGGCCAACCGGATGAACGGATACAGGCCGCGCGAAGAGATGCGCCTACAGCATTTAAGGTCTGCAAGTCAATGCGCGCTGCACAAGCATGATCTTAAAACACGCGTGTGACATTGACGGATGCGCAAGGCACCCCTATAAGCGCCATCCGAACTCAGGCGGCCCTGGCGGCTGGAGCTTGGCTTTTTTGTCTCTTGAATGGTGTCCGTTGAGGGGCCGGAAAAGAGCAGTCGCGGCGCAAAAACGTCACGGTCAGGCCAAAGACTCCGTCTCATGGTGGTTGTCTTGAAACCCATAGATTTCAATCAGCTAATCCGGAGATAAACCGTGAAGCGCACCTATCAACCCAGCAAGCTCGTGCGCAAGCGTCGCCACGGCTTCCGTGCGCGCATGGCGACTCGCAGCGGCCGTAAGATCATCGCTGCCCGCCGCGCCGCCGGCCGCCAGCGCCTCTCGGCCTGACAAAACGCGCCCACGGAGTCGGCCCGCATAGGATCGACCCGCCCTGGATCGTCCTAGCCGCTGGTGCGCCTGCCTTGGATCGCCTCCGTAAACGCCGAGATTTCCTCGCCGCCGCCAAGGCGCGGCGAGCAGGCGTTGCGTGCTGCCTGATGCAGGGGCGCGACCGTGGAGATGCCGGTGAAATTCGTGTCGGGTTCACCGTCACGAAGAAGATCGGCAACTCAGTGGTCCGTAATCGCATTCGACGGCGCCTGCGTGAAGCTGTCCGCCATGTCATGCCCGAGGCTGCACGCCCGGGGCATGATTATGTGCTTGTGGCCCGCCATCAGGCACTGTCTGCGCCCTTCGAGGAACTGGTGCGTGATCTTGGCCGCGCTTTGCGCAAGCTACACGCACCGGAAACACCTTCTTCTTCCGAAAGATCGGGCAGATCTTCCCAGGCCGGAAAAAACTCCGGCAGGGATAAGAACACGCGCACCGGTCATCCTTCAGCCGCCCCTGAGGCGGCTGTTGTCGTTGGGCAAGCACTTGCCGGATGTGCGCCAAGCAGCGATACACAGTCCGCTGACTGCAATGCGGACGTCACTCTCCTGAGCGAGAAGAGGACGGGTGATCTGCAGCTACACCGACCAAATGAATCGCAGACAATCGAATCTCAGGCGCACATTCTTCCTGCGTCTTCCGGCATGAGCGTGCCGGAAACCGCGCGCTTCGAGCCGCAAACCGCCGCCGACGGAGGCAATCCGGCATGAGTGACAACCGCAATATGATCCTCGCCGTCGTTCTGTCGTTGGCGATTCTTCTCGGCTGGCAATATTTTTACGGCATTCCGCAGGCGGAACAGCAGCGTGCCGCCCAGCAGCAGGCACAGCAGGTGCAGGCCAGCCAGCAGGCTGCCGCACCAACCGTCGCCTCAAGCGTTCCCACGCCCACTGTGGGCCCTGATGGCGTGCCTCTGCCGACGCAAAGCAGCGTACCCGGCACGCCGATGACGCGCATTCAGGCCATCGCAGCCTCTCCGCGCGTGACGATCGCGACCGAGCGCCTCAACGGTTCGATCTCGCTCAAGGGCGGGCGGGTCGATGACCTGATGCTGATGCAGTATCGCGAGACTGTTGACCCCAATAGTCCGCATATTGTTCTGCTCTCGCCTTCTGGCGCGCCGAATCCCTTCTATGCGGAGTTCGGCTGGACCCCCGCGTCGGGCGCGAATGTGAAGGTTCCTGGTCCGGATACGCTGTGGACGGCTGAAAGTACCACGCTGACCGACAAGGCCCCGCTTGTCCTGACCTATGACAATGGTGAAGGCCTGACCTTCCGTCGCACCTTCCGGGTGGATGATTATTATATGTTCACGGTGCGGGATGAGGTGGAGAACACCACCGGCACACCCGTGACGCTGTATCCCTATGCGCTGGTCTCGCGCCATGGTGTGCCGCATGTGGCCGGCTTCTACATCCTTCATGAAGGCCTGATTGGCGTCGTGGGCGATAACGGGCTGCAGGAAATTGGCTATTCCAGCCTTGAGGCCGGCAAGCCGGAGAGCTTCAGCGGCGTGACGGGCGGTTGGCTCGGCATCACCGACAAATACTGGGCGGCGACCGTTATTCCCGACCAGAATGTGAAGTTTGATGCGCGCTTCTCCACGGCGATGCGCGGGAATGTCCCCTCCTATCAGGCGGACTTCCTCTCGGCTCCTATCACTGTAGGGGCGGGTGAGACTGCCCATTCCAACGCCCAGCTCTTTGCTGGTGCGAAGGTGGTGCAGGTGGTTGATGGGTATCAAAACACCTACAACATCGACCGTTTTGAACTGCTGATCGACTGGGGCTGGTTCTACTTCATCACCAAGCCGCTGTTCCTGGTGATCGACTGGATTTACCGCCTCGTCGGCAACTTTGGCATTGCCATTCTGCTTGTCACCGTGGCGCTGAAGGTCGTCTTCTTCCCGCTGGCCAACAAGTCCTATGCCTCCATGGCGAAGATGAAGGCCGTGCAGCCGGAGCTTGCCTCCATCCGCGAACGTTATGCGGATGACAAGGTGAAGCAGCAGCAGGCGATGATGGAGATGTACAAGAAGGAGAAGATCAATCCGGTGGCGGGCTGCCTGCCCATCCTGATCCAGATTCCAGTCTTTTTCGCGCTCTACAAGGTTCTGTTCGTCACCATCGAAATGCGGCATGCGCCGTTCTTCGGCTGGATTCAGGATCTTTCCGCGCCCGATCCCACCACCATCTTCAACCTGTTCGGTCTCATTCCGTGGAACCCGGCTTCCGTACCCGTGATTGGTGCCTATCTGATGCTGGGCGCATGGCCGATCATCATGGGCTTCACCATGTGGGCGCAGATGAAGCTGAATCCTGCTCCGACGGATCCGACCCAGCAGACCATCTTCAACTGGATGCCGGTGCTCTTCACCTTCATGCTGGCGCACTTTGCAGCCGGTCTGGTGATCTACTGGGCATGGAACAACACGCTCTCGGTGGCCCAGCAGGCCTTCATCATGAAGCGCCATGGGGTAAAAATCGAATTGTTCGATAACATCAAGAGCTTGTTTCGGAAGAAGAAAAAGGCCGAATTAAAGTGAGGCCAATCCCTGCGCTGCTTCGGATGTTCCGAGGCAGTTCAGGGGCTGAAATGACTGTTCGCGTCCCCGTCGCATAACGGGGATGCGGGCTTGAAGATCAGGCGTGCCAGTGGCTTCTCGAGGGAGCCTTGGCGCGCCTTTTCTTTTGTGGGCCCTCTTTGGCAAAGGCGCGGATTGATCTTGGTTGTGGCTGGTGCGGTTCTCATGATCCATGAGATCGGGTGCACGATGCAGATCATCAGTGGTCGCATTTTTCGCACGTGAACCGGTGCTCACGTCACGCGAAAATATTCCATGCGCGGCGGTGGGAGGGCGGAGACCGGTCATCACCGTGCGGAGGTGGCGGCTGTGCCCAAATGGTTGGTTCTGATTCGTCTGAGGTGAGGTAGAAGCCTGCCGCCGTCCGTTCGGGTGCGCTCTCGCTGCATGCGTGAATTGAGCATCGCGACAAAAGAAAAGCCCCGGCACTGCCGGGGCTTTGTTATTTCTCTGAGGTGATCTGGCTTTTGTTGAAGGCTTTCGCCGTTCAATCAGCCACCAGCCACCGGCACCGGAATGGGTGCTGGGCCCAGTGCGACGCGACGCGAGCGGCTTTGCTCGGCCATACGGTCGGCATAGGGCAGTTCCAGACGCTCCCAGATATCCGTCACCGCCCGAACCAGATGAGCGATCAAAGCATCATCATGGAAGGGTGTGGGGGTGATGCGCAAACGCTCCGTGCCACGCGGCACGGTGGGGTAATTGATGGGCTGGATATAGATGCCATATTCAGCCAGCAGCAGATCGGTGGCCATCTTGCAGGCCTTCGCGTCACCCACCATCAGCGGAATGATATGCGTGTCCGTTTCCATCTGCGGCAGACCCGCAGCGGTGAAGGCGGCCTTCACCTTGGCGACCTGCGCGCGCTGACCTTCGCGCTCAACCTGTGAGGTCTTGAGGTGCTTCACGGAGGCGGTGGCCGCAGCGGCAATGGCCGGGGGCAGCGCCGTGGTGAAGATGAAGCCAGGTGCATAAGAGCGTACGGCATCAATCATCACGCGCTTGCCAGTGATGTAACCGCCGATCACGCCGAACGCCTTGCCCAGCGTGCCTTCGATGACATCCACGCGGTGCATCACGCCATCGCGCTCCGCCACGCCGCCACCGCGATCGCCGTACATGCCCACGGCATGCACTTCATCGAGATAGGTCATCGCGCCATAACGCTCGGCCAGATCGCAGATCTCGCTGATGGGGGCGATATCGCCGTCCATGGAATAGACGCTCTCGAAGACCACCAGCTTGGGTCGGTCACCTGCCGCTTGCAGCAGTTCTTCAAGGTGCTCAAGGTCGTTATGGCGGAAGATGGCCTTTTGCCGGCCACCCTGACGCACGCCCTCGATCATGGAATTGTGGTTGAGTTCATCGGAAATCACCACGCAATCGGGAATCAGCTTCACGATGGTGGAGATGCCGGTGGCATTCGAGATGTAACCCGAGGTGAAGACGAGACCGGCTTCCTTGCCGTGCAGGTCGGCGAGTTCACGCTCCAGCGTCACGATCTCATGGCTGTTGCCGGAGATATTGCGGGTGCCGCCTGCGCCTGCGCCGCGCGCTCGTGCACCTTCGCACATGGCATCGACCACCTTGGGGTGGCTGCCCATGCCCAGATAGTCATTGGAGCACCACACCACGATATCGCGCGGGCCACCGGGGGAATGCCACACGGCGCGCGGGAAGTGGCTCGCATCGCGCTCGATTTCGGCGAATGTCCGGTAGCGACGTTCCTTGCGCAGAGCGTCGATGGCGTCACTGAAGAAATGATCGTAGTTCATTCCAGTCCCTGCAGGCGGGGGGCGGGTCGAGGCTGTCCCGACTTCTTCTAATCCTAGTATGAGCGCACATTGCTCTCTCGCCCGCTGTGGATCAAGGCCTTAGATGAAAGCGCGGCGATCCGGCGCGCCCCCTGCGGCGCAAAGCCACTTTTTAATGCCGCTGATGTGGGATCGAGCAGATTTCTGGCGGAAATTTTGTCAATTGCCTCTTGCAACGCCACGGCGAATCCCTTACATCCGCGCTTGCCCAAATTCGCACGTGCCTGTGGTCGTGTGTCGGTCGGTAGGATCTCCGGACAAGAGGCCGGAAAGCTGCCAGGACGACCGATAGCCGGAGGGAACCGGCCTACCCCGCTCCTCAATGCGGGGGACGTGACTTGAAGCAACGACGTAAGGGCTTTTTTGGTCTCAGCCGCCCCTCCACAGGGTTGCGTTACTGAAGAGGCATTACATCTTGCCGGCCGTGCGGAGCGGGAATCCCTCTCCAATCGTGCACCGTCTTATCGTTCGGCTCCAAAAGCCGCACGCAAGGCAGTGCTGTCGGTTCCATGATGCGGCCGGTTGAAAAGACCGGCGAAGCGGGCATGGCTCGTGGTGTCCCAGGCGTGTCCACATCGCCGGGTCTCCTCGCGTGCATGCCCCGGATGAAGTCTCCGACGCCGTGATGGCGCGGGTCTCTCATTCGTTCCTGTCGGCGCGCGGGCCTGCCGCGCATCACTGAGGCTTCTGGTCACTGGGAGGTTACCATGACCGATCGCATCCGCGAGTTTCTCCGCAACCGACGTGAAGATGGCCCCTGCGTGGTGGTCGATCTGGACGTGGTGCGCACCAATTATCGTGCGTTTGCCCGTGCTCTGCCGGACACCCGCGTCTTCTATGCTGTCAAGGCCAATCCCGACGCGTCCATTCTGAAGGCGCTGCACGAGATGGGCTCCTGCTTCGATTGCGCTTCGGTGAACGAAATCCAGATGGCGATGGCCGCTGGCGCAGACCCGGAGAACATTTCTTTCGGCAACACCATCAAGAAGGAGCGCGACATCGAGCGCGCCTTCAAGCTGGGCGTGCGCCTCTTCTCTGTCGACTCCTATGAGGAAGTCGAGAAGGTCGCTCGCGTTGCACCCGGTTCCAAGGTGTTCTGCCGCATCCTGTGCGATGGCGCTGGCGCTGAATGGCCGCTCTCCCGCAAGTTCGGTTGCGAGCCCGAAATGGCCGCCGATGTGCTGGAGCATGCCCATCGTCTGGGTCTGGCCGCCTATGGCGTGTCCTTCCATGTGGGCTCGCAGCAGAAGAATGTCGATGCATGGGACGGGGCTCTGGCCTCTGCCGCTGGCATCTTCCGCGAGTGCGCAGAGCGCGGCATCGTGCTCTCCATGGTCAATCTTGGCGGTGGCTTCCCCACCCGCTACCTGCACGACGTCCCGGCTGCTCAGGCCTATGGCGAGGCGATCTTCTCCTCCCTGCGCAAGCACTTCGGCAATCGCATTCCGGAAACCATCATGGAACCGGGCCGCGGCATGGTCGGCAATGCCGGCCTGATCGAGGCAGAAGTGGTGCTGATCTCCCGCAAGTCTGAGGGTGAGGCGCTGCGCTGGGTGTATCTCGACATCGGCAAGTTCGGCGGTCTCGCCGAGACGATGGACGAGTCCATCCGTTACCCGCTGCGCACCCCGCGTGACGGCGACGACACCGCGCCTTGCGTGCTCGCCGGTCCGACCTGCGATTCGGCCGATGTGATGTATGAGAAGACACCGGTTGAACTGCCGCTGTCCCTCGCGATCGGCGACAAGGTGCTGATCGAGGCGTGCGGAGCATACACCACCACCTATTCGGCGGTGGCGTTCAATGGCTTCCCGCCGCTGAAGTCCTACGTCATCTGACGTATCTGATGCGTGAGCCATCAGGGCCCTGAGGGGTTCTGGCGCTCTCTGCATATGGTATCGCAGGGTTTTTCCATGCCGGGGAGGTATGGGGTTGCCCTTGTGCATGGTCGCCGAAAGCGGGGCAGATCTGTCCTCGGTTTCTGGTACGGCTTTGCCCGCGATCTCCAACCGGTGCCGGCTTTGCCGCCCGGAGGCGTGAGGAGGGGGCCATCCCCCTCGTCTTCCGCTGCTGCCCTTTCAAGGCTTTTCCTTAAGGTTTCAGGTCTGGTCGCGTGCGCGGCCGGGGCGGCGTTCTTCACGTATCGGTTATGGCCAGGAGTTGCCGGTGACTGACATTGTGCTTGAATCCGTGGAAGATGTGGCCCAGCGCGATGCCCTGCTCGATCTGTGCATGGGCGAGGGCTGGCGGGCCAAGGCTTCCGAGCGTCTGCGCGAAGGCCGTCTGCCGTCCGAAGGGCTGGCTCTTGCCGCCCATGGGCCGGATGGTCGTCTCGCTGGAACCGTCCGCCTGTGGGATGTCTCCGCGGGTGCGGGCTGCCCTGCGTTGCTGCTGGGGCCGCTTGCGGTTCACCCCTGGTTCCGCACGCGCGGTCTGGGTGGGGCGCTGATGCGCTTTGCTCTGGATGCCGCGCGGCAGATGGGCCATGGCGCGGTGCTACTGGTGGGTGATGCCGCCTATTATGAGCGTTTCGGCTTCTCGACCGCACAAACCGGCGCCTTGTGGATGCCCGGTGCGTTCGATCGAGCCCGTCTGCTCGGGTTGGAACTGCGTGCAGGTGCCCTTGCGGGTGCGCGCGGTCTTATAAACCCCACGGGTCGGGAACTGGCGCGTCCCTCGCTGGATGATCTCATCGCCGGAGAAGTGCGCCGCTCCGCCTGAATGCGTATGCGCTTTCCGGTTCAGTGTGGAGATGACGCCGGAAGCGTTGACCACGTTGATGGAGCTGTGCGCCATAGGCGCGCTGAGCTTCGTGCTGCGAAGCATGGCAGGCGGTTGTCGATGTCCAGTGCATGGTGAGGGTGTGAAATGCGCCCCCCATTTCTCTTGATGCGCCGGGAATGCCTGGTCTGTCACATCAGTGTCTGCTCCATCGCGTGAACTGCCGCCGCGCATATTGATGCGCGGCGGCAGTTTTATTTTACGGCAACTGCATGTTTGATGATGTGCTGTTGCAGTGCGAAACTGCGCCAACTGAAACGGGAGATGGGCGGAATGGGGAACTGGCCGGTGCATGCACAGATTGACGGGCCGATCGTGATGATCGGCTTCGGCTCCATCGGGCGCGGGGCTCTGCCCCTGATTGAACGCCATTTCCAGTTCGACCGTGCGCGCATGGTGGTGATCGATCCTTCCGCGACCCATGCGGCCCGGCTGGAGGCCAGCGGCATCCGCTTCATTCAGGCCGAAGTGACGGCGGAGAATTACCGCGAACTGCTGACCCCGCTGCTCACCCATGGTGAGGGGCAGGGCTTCTGCATCAATCTCTCGGTGGATGTGTCGTCCGTTGCGGTGCTTGAATTGTGCCGCGAGATTGGCGCGCTTTATATCGATACGGTGGTCGAACCTTGGAAGGGCTTCTATTTCGATGAGACCCTCGGCCCGGCCGGCCGCACCAACTATGTGCTGCGCGAGAGCCTTCTGGATGCGCGCCGGCGCAATCCGGGCGGCAGCACGGCCGTTTCTACCTGCGGGGCTAATCCCGGCATGGTGTCGTGGTTCGTGAAGCAGGCGCTGCTCAATATTGCCGCCGATACCGGCCATGCGCATGAGCCGCCAAAAAGCCGAGAGGACTGGGCCGCACTGGCTCAGGTGCTTGGGGTGAAGGGCATTCATATCGCCGAGCGCGACACCCAGCGTTCCCGCACCCCCAAGGCCATGGGCGAGTTCGTCAATACGTGGTCGGTCGAGGGGTTCGTCTCAGAGGGCCTGCAACCGGCGGAACTGGGGTGGGGCACCCATGAAAAGACCCTGCCGGCCGAGGCGCGCACCCATGAAGAGGGCTGCGGCGCGGGCATCTATCTGCTGCGCCCCGGCGCTGATACCCGTGTGCGCTCCTGGACCCCGACCGCACAGGCCCAGCATGCGCTGCTGGTGACCCATAATGAGGCGATCTCGATTGCCGATTACCTGACCGTGCGGGAAGGCGACAAGGTGGTCTACCGCCCCACTTGCCACTATGCCTATCACCCCTGCGATGACGCCATTCTCTCCGTGCGCGAGATGTTCGGCAATGGCGGGAGTTTTCAGGGCAACTGGCGCATTCTGGAAGAGCAGGACATTCTGGACGGGCGCGATGAACTGGGCGTGCTGCTTTATGGCCATGCCCGAAATGCCTACTGGTATGGCTCACAACTTGCCATCGAACAGGCACGCGAGCTTGCGCCGGACCAGAACGCCACCGGCCTTCAGGTCACTTCCGCCGTTCTGGCGGGCATGGTGTGGGCGCTTGAGAACCCGCTGGCCGGGATTGTCGAGACCGATGACATGGACTTTGACCGCTGCCTTGAGGTGCAGAAGCCTTATCTTGGTCCGCTCACCGGCATCTATACGGACTGGACCCCGCTGACCGGCCGCCATGGCCTGTTCCCGGAAGACATTGACCGGGAAGATCCCTGGCAGTTCCGCAATATCCTTGTGCCCTGAGGGGCGGGGAGCCCTGAAAGAGAAAAGCCCACGGCATGAACCGTGGGCTTTTTTGTTGATTCTCTCGCTGGGGCGATAGGGTTTTCAATCCCGCGCGGGCAATATCAGTTGCCCTCGTTACCCATCAGCACAGCTTCAGCAGCGAGATGATGCACGTCATGCACCACGATGCCGATGTCACTGGCCGGCATTTTCAGCCATTCGCGCTGGCGCAGGGTTTTCATCGTGTCATCGTACCCGGTCTTCCAGTGGTCCCGCATCGAGAGGATGGAGAACTCATAGTCCTTGTATTCGCGCTCGTAGGACTTTTCCTGATAGATCAGATGGCAGATGTTCACCGGGCCGGAGGATGCGTAATCCTCGATGAGGGCGCGGTCTTCATCGGTGTACTGGTCTTCGGGGATGCGCTGGAGCGCTGTGTAAAGCTTGCTGCGCAATTCCTGCACCCGGCGGAAGACATCCGTGGTGTAGCGGGTACGGCTGGAATAGCTGATATCCTTCTGCCGTTCGGTGACATCATAGATGTCGCGCGGCAGAGGCCCACGGGCACTGAACAGATCCACCTGGAACACCAGCGCGCTCGGGTGGTCCGGCTGGTCCAGCAGGAACTGGAGCGGGGTGTTGGAGACGACGCCGCCATCCCAGTAATATTCGCCGTCTATCTTCACCGCCGGGAAGCCGGGCGGCAGCGCGCCGGAGGCCATGATGTGCTCGGGCGTGATCTCTTCGACCTTGTTGTCGAAATAGACGAAATTGCCGGTGCGCACATTCACCGCGCCGACCGAGAAACGCTTCTCGCCGGAGTTGATGCGGTCGAAATCCACCAGTTTTAGCAGGGTGTCGCGCAGCGGGGCGGTGTCATAGAAGGAGGTCGCGCCAGAAGAGCCGGCCGGCTGAAGCAGCGGGCTGGGCACGCGTGGCTGGAAAAAGCCGGGCTGGCCGCGCAGAATGGTCATCGCCGCGCTGAACTGGTTGCGCCACTGGCGGAAAATGTCGCCTTCCGGGCTCCAGGGCAGCAGCTTGCCGTGGGAAATGGTTTCCCAGAATTCGCGCAGGCGCGGCACGCGCAGCTCCGGCGGATTGCCGGCAATGATGGCCGAGTTGATGGCGCCGATGGAGACGCCCGAAATCCAGTTCGGTTCCGAACCCGCTTCCGCGAGAGCCTCATAGACGCCGGCCTGATAGGCCCCAAGCGCACCACCGCCCTGGAACACGAGGGCGACACGCTGATATTCGTCGACGATATCGCACAGGTCAGCCGGAAGATGGTCTTTTGCGCTGTGAACCATGGCTTTCATCTTTCTCGTTCTGGAGCGGGTTGCATTGGTGCGGGCGCAGGCCTGAGGCCGCGCCCGCAACCGGCGTCACTTCTTGTCTTCGCTCAGATAGTCATACACGACCTCACCCAGACCGAGGGTCAGGTCGGCCTTGATATGAACGGCCGAGAGCACTTCCAGCACCGGGAGCTGGGAGACCGTGCACAGCGCATGGGGGAACAGGCCGAGGGCGGCCGGGCCGACCCAGCATTCCTTGAGGTTCACATCCTCAAGATAATAGCGCACCAGCTCGCAGATGCGTGGCGTGCCATCCACATGCGGGATGATCTTGAGCATGTAATTGGCTTCGGCCAGACTCGCGAGCACGGCCTCGCGGTCTGCGGCCTTGTGCTTGTAGCCCATGGTGGCAGAGGCGCAGAGCACGCTGCCATAATGCAGGGTGCCGACCAGCGTGTCCTTTTCCACCTCAAGCTTGGGGTTGGCGTACTTCTTGGGGAAGCCCCAGAGCTCGCGACCACCCGCGATCGGGGATTCATCGTTCAGGTACATGTCGAGAACATACCCGCCCTTGACACCATCCAGGGTCACCGGAATGACCTGCCCGGTTTCGGTGTAGTCGCCGAAGCCGGTGGAGTCGGGCATGCGGATGAATTCGTACTTGACGATCGGTTCGTCGAACACCAGCGGCTCCGGTATCACCTTGGCCAGCGCAGCCGGATCGGTGCGGTAGGTGATGGTCAGGAACTCGCGGTCAACGAAGCGATAGGGCCCGCGCGGGAAGGAGGGGCTGGTGAGCGGCATGGAGTATGCGGTGCGGCGTACGTCATCAATCTTCATGAGCAACTTCTCCAGTCGTATCTGATGATTGGTATTTTTGTACGGGTCATGCCTACAGGACCGGTCCGGACGATACCAGCCCTGAGCAGGTCTGGCTTCATCTGATCCGCCCGTTGGGGGTCAGAATGTCAGAATACCCGCTTTACCTGTCAGTGTTGCGAAGCTCACAACGCCGCCGGGGCCATTCCAGGCGATGGCGCTGACGGCATCGCCATCGGGCGCGCGCAGCAGGATTTCCGCACCGTCACCGATGCGGACCATCATCACCATGCCATCATCATAGCCGATGGCCACCACAGGATCGCTGGGGTGGGGGGCGACGATGCTGACCCGCGCGGAGGGCGAGGGGGCCAGCATGGCGGGCTGCTTGCCCATGGGGCCATCCTTGGCCTGAAACGGCCAGAGGATCGCCTCGCCCGAGCCGGATGAGGCCAGCCATTTGCCATCGGCGGTGAACGCAAAGGATTTCACGCGGGAGGGATAGCCGCTCATGCGCATATGTGCGCCATCGGCCACCCGCCAGCCATGCATGGTTGGTTCTTGCATGGTGGAGACGATGAAGCGCCCATCCGGTGAGAACAGCACGCCGAGGTGTGAGCCCTTCCAGTCCAGCTTCTCGGGCTTTGCACCCGCCGCATTGGGAAACCACAGGGTGACGCCGCCATAATGGGCGATGGCGAGACGCAGGCCCTTGGGTGCGAAGGCGAGGCCGCCAACCGTGGTGGGGGCATCGAAGCTCTTCACCTCGCCCTTGGCAACCTGCGCATGGGCTATCTTGCCCGCAGACCAGGCGCGCGCGCCATTGGGGCCAAGGGCGACCCGGTCAATCCAACGCCCCTTGTGTTCGGAAATGGTCAGAGGCGTGCCATCGGCCTGTACTTCCACCACCCGGCCATCATCGCCGCCGGTGAGAATGCGGGTTGAATCCGCCGCGACAGAAAGGGTGGCACCTTCATGCAGCCGCACGCGGCGCAGTTCCCCTTCCGCAAGGATCAGTTCGCCGTCGGCCGTGATGAAGGCCGGCACCGCGCCAAGAAAGGCGGCGGCGATGATCTCGTCATCAAGGGTGAGGGGCTGGACCTTGTCCGTGAGGCTGGATGGGGCGGAGGACATCGCGATGCTGATTCCGACTGAACAGGGGGCAGGGCTGTTCTAGAGCATTTCCGCAGGCAGTGGATACCGGTGCGTGTGAAGAAAATGCGGCCATACAATAAGTTGGAGAGCTTCTTCGTGGTTTTGGGAGAAAGGGCGACCGAAAAGCCGGTATCATTTTAGCTGATGTGGAATGGTTCAGAAGGTTTGAAATATCAGCGCATGTTCATGGTGGGCTCTACGCGCGGGCATGACGGCGGAGAGCAGACAGCGCGCCTCCATGGATGCCAACGGGCGTTTTCCAAACAGGATTTGCAGATCAGAGCGGTCCTCATCAGCTTTGCCAGATCGCCGGACGATAGCTATGAGCGGGGGATATTTCCGCGCGGGTTTCCATGTTCGATACGTCCTTGCCCATTGATGCCATTCTGGCCGACCTGCAAACCACCCTTGCAGCAGGCGCATGTGCGGTGCTCGTCGCCCCGCCGGGAGCGGGCAAGACCACGCGCGTGCCTCTGGCGCTGCTGCATGAACCCTGGGTGAGGGGCCGGCGCATCCTGATGCTGGAGCCTCGCCGTCTTGCCGCGCGTGCTGCTGCCCATCGCATGGCGCAGACACTCGGCGAGCGGGTGGGCGAAACCGTGGGCTACCGGGTGCGTCTCAAGGCCGAGGTCTCCAGCCGCACCCGCGTTGAGGTGGTGACCGAGGGTGTCTTCACCCGTATGGTTCTGGATGACCCGGAACTGTCCGGTATCGCCGCTGTGCTGTTCGATGAATTTCACGAGCGCAGCCTTGATGCCGATCTCGGCCTCGCCCTTGCGCTCGATTCGCAGCGCGGCCTGCGCGACGATCTGCGCCTGCTCGCCATGTCTGCCACGCTCGATGGCGCGCGGGTGGCGGCGCTGATGGGGGAGGGAGAGTCGGCTCCGGTCCTATTGAGCGAGGGGCGAGCCTTCCCGGTGGACACGCACTATCTGGGCCGTGATACCCGTGCGCCCATTGCCCCGCAGGTGGCCGAGGCAGTGATGAAGGCGCTGGCGCGTGAAAAAGGTTCGGTGCTGGCCTTTCTGCCGGGGGCGGGGGAGATCCGCCGCGCGCAGGACTTGCTGAGCGCCAGCGTGCGCGACCCCTCCATTGATATTGTCGCCCTGTTTGGGGCGCTCGATCAGGCCGAACAGGACCGCGCCGTGCTGCCAGCCCCGGCGGGGCGCCGCAAGGTGGTGCTGGCCACATCCATCGCCGAAACCTCCCTCACCATAGAGGGCGTGCGTGTGGTGGTGGACAGCGGCCTTGCCCGCGTGCCCCGCTATGAACCGGATGTGGGGCTGACGCGCCTTGAAACCGTGCGGGTGTCCCGCGCCAGCGCGGACCAGCGCCGGGGACGTGCGGGGCGCACCGAACCCGGCATCTGCTATCGCCTGTGGCATGAGGGAGAAACCGCCAGCCTCCCCCTCTTCGCAACCCCGGAGATTCTGGCCGCCGACCTCACCGGCCTCGTGCTGGATCTGGCCCGTGTGGGCGTGCGCGACCCCGTCAGCCTGCCGTTTCTTGACCCGCCGCCCGCGCCGGCGGTGGTCGAAGCCAGGGCGCTGCTGAAACTGCTGGGCGCACTGGATGACGAGGGCGGGGTCAGCGAACTGGGCGAACGCATGGCTCGCCTGCCCCTGCCTCCGCGTCTGGCCCATATGGTGGTGCTGGGCGCGCGCATGGGGGCGGGTGAACTGGCCGCGGAGATTGCCGCCCTGCTCACCGAACGTGGGCTGGGCGGGGAGAGTGTGGACCTGCTGCACAGGCTGGATGGTTTCCGCCGGGACCGCTCCCGCCGCGCCGAGGATGCCCGCAGGCTGGCCGCCCGCTGGGCCGAAACAGCGTCTCGTGGGCAGGCCACTCCGGTCGCAGACACCTCCTCGCCTGCCGCTCTCCTTGCTCTCGCTTTCCCGGACAGGGTGGCGAAGGCGCGCGGTGATGGCACTCGTTTCCTTCTCGCGAACGGGCGCGGCGGGGTGATGGACCCCGCAACCGGCCTTGCCCGAGCGCCCTTCCTCGCCGTAGCGGATCTCTCCGGCAAGGCCGAGGCGGCGCGCATCACTCTGGCTGCTGCACTGGGGCAGGATGAGTTGGAAAGCCTGTTCGCAAAAGAGATTATAGCCGGGCGGGAGATTGCGTTTGACCGGGAGGCCGCTGCCGTGCGTGGGCGCGAGGTGCGTCGGCTGGGCGCGCTACAGTTGGCCAGCCGCCCCTGCAGGGTGTCGGCAGACGCGGAAACAGCCCGCCTTCTGGCGCAGGGCATCGCGGCGCTGGGGCTGGCAAAACTGCCCTTCACCCCGGTCCTGAACCAATGGCGCGAGCGGGTGATGTTTTTGCGTGCTGCGGAAGGCGGGGAATGGCCAGACCTGTCGGATGCTGCATTGATTCAGCATATCGAGACGTGGCTCGCGCCTTTCATCGCGGGTGAGACCGCGCTCTCATCCATTCGGGCAGAGCAGGTCTCGAACGCCTTTCACGCCCTTTTGCCCTATGCTCTTGGCCAGCGGCTAGAGGCGGAAGCGCCAACCCATTTCACCGCGCCCACCGGTTCGCGCCTGCCCATAGATTATGGCGCGGAAGGCGGGCCGCAGGTGAGCGTTCGGGTGCAGGAACTGTTCGGGCTGAAGACGCATCCGGCCATGGCGGGCGGGCGTGTGCCGCTGACACTGGCATTGCTTTCACCCGCGCACCGACCGATCCAGGTGACAAAAGACCTGCCCCAGTTCTGGCGTGGCTCCTGGCGAGAGGTGCGCGCGGAGATGCGCGGGCGCTATCCTCGACACCCGTGGCCGGAAGACCCGGCGGAAGCGCCGCCGACCATGCGCGCCAAACCGCGTGGAACCTGACAGCCGTTCTCAGACCTTTTGCGCCAGCCGCTCGCACAGGGCCAGAAAGCGGGTTTCATCCGGGCCGACACGGGGCGTAATTGCTCCCACATAAGCATGCAGAACGTCCAGATGGTCCGTGCTTTTGGGTAGGCCGGGGATAGCGTCCAGAAAACCCTCAAGAGTATCTGCGCGGGTGGATTGGGCCATAAGGGTTATCAGCACAAGCCCCCAGAAGCGCAGGTCGGTATAATTATAGATGTCATCACGGTGCGGGTAACGCCGGTCATGTCTGTAGTTCAGGTGTTGCAACGTGCGCAGAATGCGCGGTGCGGCATCAAGAAAAGGCTCGAACCGGGGCTGCGCCTTGCGCTGGGCCGGCATGGTCGAATATTTCCCGACCTGCGCCACAATCTTCATGCGTGAGATGAAGTCCGTTATCTCTGAAGATCCCGCATCGGGCAGGGCACCCATATCATCGAAGCCGAAAATATAGAGCGAGGTATGGCGGGGCAGGGCATTCAGGACCGGCGTATCGATGATCGGCAGCACTTTTTGATAGGCGGCGATGAGATGGGCCGGTTCGCTCTTCGGGTGGGCCGGAATGCCGCCGGCCCGCCGCATCAGGTGGAAATAGAGGGCCTCGATCGCCTCCCGGTTTCCATCCAGCAGTTTGCCGGCTTGTGGAACAAGAGGGCCAATCCGGTGATGGTTCATGGTCCAGAAGTGCCCCTGATTGCGACCGGCACCGAGGGCTTCTTCTTCATCACGGATGAAAGCGTGCAGAATTTCGGCTTTGGGGTTCATGTCCGCTTGCCCGTTTTGCCCGCATGTCTGTCACGGGTCTGCAATGCGATAGTCTCACAGCACCTGTGATCTGAGCCTCATGCGCCTTCCGGTGGCAGGGGGCAGGAATGGCCGTCACCGTCCACGGCAACACAGGTGAAAACGGCCTGCGTCACCTTCACCGCTTCACTGCCGGCCCGGTCACGACGCCATGCGGCGACATTGATGCGGATGGAGGAGCGGCCGATTTTCACGATATCCGCGAACAGGCTGACCTCATCGCCCACATAGACCGGCGAAATAAAGCTGATGGCTTCCACAGATGCCGTCACCGTGCGGCCCTTGGCCCGGCGTGCTGCGACATTGCCGGCTGCAAGGTCCATCTGCGCCATCAGCCAGCCACCAAAAATATCGCCGGCGGCATTGGTATCGGCAGGCATGGCGATAGTGCGGATGGCGGGTGCACCATCTGGCATGCGGGGCGTGGTCTGCGTCATCTTCCGGTCTCCGGCGGTGCCCTCAAGGCAAGGATTGGGCGGCGGCAGACTAGAACATTCCTGAATGGAATGGGAACAGACGTGCGGAAATATAATGTGTGTCGGATAGCTTGAGTGGATTTCGGATGCTTGGGCCCTGTCAGCAAACTCCAGATGTGGTGGGTCTGATTATATCAATGTGTTGAGGAGTTCTGGCATCCCGTCAGAATAGCCGTTCTATGCCTGCGCATATGCCCTTCTCAGTCCAGCTTGCTTTTCACAAAGCTGACAATCCCTGTGATGGGTGAGAAGAAATGAAGGGCACCATCTTCCCCTTCCTGTTGCTTTGGCGTCAGCGGCTTATCGTCATGGACCCAGGAGCCAAAGGCGCTGACAATTTTCTTCTGCCCGCCGGTCACCGGATTGAGATCCGCATCGCTCAGAGTCTGGTTTTCAGATGTGTTGTCCGTGGGGTCGTCCGTTTCATGGGTCATGCCATTTCCCTTCCTGTCAACTCGACCATTGCTCCTTCGCACATTAGAGGGCTGCGCCGCGCCTGACCTTACAGGCCGGCATCTTCGGTTGCCGTGGGCATGGGTGCGAGGAAATCGGAAATGAGGGGGTCGAAATTGATCCATCTCAGTTTTTTTTAGCGCTGTATCTGTATAAATATGAAATCCATGTCTTCTCGGGGCAGACAGGGCATGGATAACCGGCTCCGTCTGGCTGTGTGGACGGAGCCGGTGCTCCCATTTCAGGCGCGCCGTGGTGTTCCTGCCGCCTGCGCACTTTGATCTGTCATCGCGGCTGTTCTGTACGGCCCTGCTCTTGCTGGCCACGCGGATGATGTGTTCCGTGGGTCGGCTTTCAGATGACGCTGAAACAAAAGACATTTCAACGGAAAGACTTGCCAGAATAGGGCAAGAATGTGGCCTGTATCCGGCTGGTTATTCCTGCATCGCAGGGCTGCTGGCGTGCCTTTCGTCTTCCCCGGATGGCCGAAAAGGTTTAAGGAGGAGCTTGGCACAGGGGGCTCTCCTTCAGCATGGGGGCAACGGGTGTTGCGCGCGAAAATCACAGTCTCCGCGATCGCCGAATGGCAGCGCCGGCTCCGGTCGCAGGGGTGGGCGGTTCATAGCGCGCTAAACCATGTGTCGGACAGATTGACCAGAAACATGCCCATCAGGGGAATTTCAGCCTTGAAAATGCGGTTTGCCTCCCTTTTGGCCTTGGCCTCTCTTTTGGCCCTGGCTCCGGTCGCCGCCAAGGCCAATCCCTATCTGCTGGTTGAGGCTGACACCGGGCGTGTGATCGAGGAAAAGGATGCCGGCAAGCCGTGGTATCCCGCTTCCGTCACCAAGCTGATGACTGTCTATGTGGCGCTGCATGCCGTGAAATCCGGTCGCATGACCATGGATACCCCGCTCACCGTCACCAACCTTGCGGCCTCGCAGAAGCCGTCCAAGATGGGGTTCCAGCCGGGCACGAAGATCTCGTTGGGCGATGCGCTCAAAATGCTGATGGTGAAGTCCGCCAATGATGTCGCCGTCACCGTGGCGGAAGGGGTCGGCGGGTCGCAGGACGGGTTCGTGGAAGAGATGAACGCCATCGCCCAGCATCTGGGTATGAGCGGTTCTCATTTCGCCAATCCGCACGGCCTGCCCAATCCGGGGCAGATCACCACAGCGCGCGACATGGCGATTCTGGTGCGCGCCCTGATTTATCATTTCCCCGAGCAGGAAGCGCTGTTCCGTATTCCCGCGATTCGCATGGGCAATACGGTCTATCGCAACTACAATCGGCTGATTGACCGCTATCCCGGCGCGGATGGCATGAAGACCGGCTTCATCTGCGATTCCGGCTTCAATCTTGTCGCCACGGCCGAGCGCGGCAATCGTCGGCTGATCGCGGTGGTGTTCGGCGCTTATTCGGCAGTCGCCCGTAATGAGGATGCAGCCTTGCTGCTGGAGAAGGGCTTCCGTTCTCCCTCTTCCGGTTTCGGCATGTTTGGCGGCATGTCGCACACTCTCTCCTCGCTTCCCAATGCTGGCGGTACGCCGGTGAGCCTGCGGAACCAGGTGTGTGGTGCGAACCGCGCTGCGGCTGCGGCGGAGAATGAGGATGAGCGCCCCGGTGCCCGGCTTCAGGGCGGCGTGCTCTCCTTTGGTGATGCCGGCCTGCCGGCTTCAGGCAAGGAACTGCTTCAGGAACTGCCGGCTTCCATGCCGCCGGTGCAGGTTTCCGCAGACACCAGCGGTGTGAAGGTCGCGCCGAAGCCCACAGCCACGGCCTCTGCGAATACCAAGTCAAAGTCCAAGGCGCAGGGCTCGGCACAGAACGCGAAGCCAGCCTCTAAACCCGTGGCCAAGCCGGTTTCCAAGCCACAGAATCGTTCGGCTTCACCGGCCAGCGATACACCGGCACCGCCCTCCCGCCCGGCCACCTGATAGGGCGAGGGGCATATGAGGTCAGGGTCATGGATTGTGTGTGATGCAGTTCAGCACTCTACAGACCATGGGGGCGCTTTTCTCGCAGCCCTATCCCATTCCAGATAATATTGGCGAATGGATGCAGTTTGTCCGGCCGTGGGCGGGGGGCTTGAAGGCAAGGCGAGGTCTTCATGCGCGCCATGGCTTGTGCTGAAGCCGGGCTCCATCTGCTCTGATGACATGAAACCTGCCCTTCCATATTTTTCAGAGGAGCCTCTGTGCATCATTGAACCAGAGAGACGCTGCAACAGATTGAGCCGGCCCCTTCTCTTCATGTGAGCAGCAGATGCTTCCCCTGAAAATGCTCCATGTGCATTTTCACCGGGCATGCCGGTAGCTATTTCGCCTGAATATGCTCTAGCTTGCGGCCATGTCCGGTTCAGATCGCAAGGCGGGTCCACCCGCACCCATTTTTGTCACCGTGCTCACCGGTTTTCTCGGCGCGGGCAAAACGTCCCTGCTCAATCGCCTGCTGGCAGACCCGGCATTGGCAGATACCGCGGTACTCATCAACGAGTTCGGGGAGATCGGGCTCGATCATCTGTTCGTGCGCACGGTGGAGGAAGGGGTGGTGCTGCTCTCTTCCGGCTGCCTGTGCTGCACGGTGCGCGGAGATCTGGTGGCGGCGCTGGAGGATCTGCTGCGCGGGCGGGACAATAACCGCCTGCCGCCCTTCACCCGTGTCATCATCGAGACGACTGGGCTTGCCGACCCGGCCCCGGTGCTCCACACCATCATGACCCATCCCTATCTGATGCTGCGCTATCGGCTGGATGGCGTGGTGTGCGTGGTGGATGCCGTCAACGGCATGGCGACGCTGGATGCGCATGAGGAAGCGGTGAAGCAGGCCGCGATGGCGGATCGCATCATCCTCACCAAGACCGACCTTCTCACCACGCCGGAACTGGCGGCGCAGGGCGCTGAACTCAAGGTGCGCCTTGACCGGCTTGCCCGCGGTGCGCGGGTTCTGAATGCTGCCGCGGGAGAGGCAACGGCAGAGCAGATTCTGAATGCGGGTCTTTATGATGCCGCATCCAGAACTCCGGATGTCGCCCGCTGGCTGGCGGCGGAAGAGGTGGCGGCGGCGCAGGACCCCGAGCATGCGCATGGCCATGACCGGAACCGCCATGATGCCCATATCCGCGCCTTCACGCTGGCGACCGATGCCGCGATTCCGGCCAGCACTCTCGACATGTTTCTGGAATTGGTGCGGGCCAGTCATGGTTCCCAGATGCTGCGGCTCAAGGGCATCGTGAAGATGAAGGAAAGCCCGGAACAGCCAATGGTGATCCATGGTGTGCAGCATGTGATGCACCCGCCGGAGCGTCTGCCCGCATGGCCGGATGATGACCACCGCACCCGGCTGGTGATGATTGTGCGGGATCTTGATCCGCGCCAGATCACGCGTCTGTTCAATGCCTTTCTCGGTATTCCCCAGGTGGATAGTCCGGACCGTGCAGCGCTCACTGAAAATCCGCTGGCACCACCCGGGCTGATGTGAGGCGGGACGCCCTGAACATCTCCGGATGGTGGGAGGGGGCTGGCGCGTATGGAACCATGGGTCGCCCGAGGCATTGAATGACCGGGTCATGAATGGTGCAGAAGGAAACGACATGCAGCAGGATGCGGCAGGGATACTCTCATTCTGGCGGGCTTCGGGTCCTCCAAAGTGGTTTCAGGGCGGTGAGGCCTTTGATGAAGAGGTGAAGGTCAATCTTCTGCCGGCTTATGAGCAGGCGGCGTCCGGCGCACTGGACCATTGGCGAGAGGATGCGCAGGGGGCGCTGGCCCGGATCATTCTGCTGGATCAGGTGCCGCGCAATGTGTTCCGCGGCACGCCGAAAGCCTTCGCGACCGACCCTCTTGCTCTCGCCGGCGCACAAGATGCGATCGCGCGTGGGTTTGACCGTGACCCGCAGGTGGAACAGGCTCCCACATTGCGCAGCTTCTTCTATCTGCCCCTGATGCATGCGGAAGACGTGGCGACGCAGGCCCGCTGTGTCGCGCTGTATGAGGCATGGGGTGATGAAAACGGGCTGTATGAGGCATGGGGTGATGAAAACGGGCTGAATTATGCCCGCGTTCATCAGGAGGCGATTGACCGCTTCGGGCGGTTCCCTCATCGCAATGTCATTCTCGGGCGGGTGATGACGCCGGATGAGCAGGCCTATCTGGATGGCGGCGGTTTTACGGGCTGAGCCATCCGGCCTTGATGCTGATAGGCATCACAAGCTCCAGCCTCTGGCTGGTGTCGGAGAGCTTCACCCACGGTTTTTGTTCATGCGCAGTGCGGGCTTGGCCAGAGGGGGCTGAGATGAAGGCGGAGCTTATGGTCTGATGCCAAAAAGCCTTTATCTGACATAGGACCCTTGGTTCAGGCCCGCATGGCGTTAGAGCGACTTCGCTTGGATGGACCTATCTGGTGCCGACACAGATCGGGGCCGATGGCCTCATACCTTCCGGGTGAGATGAGTGCGTATGCCCTCGGCGGCCGCGCGCCCGGTGGCGAAACAGGCCTGAAGCAGATAGCCGCCGGTGGGGGCGTCCCAGTCCAGCATCTCGCCGCACGCGAAGGTTCCGAGCAGAGCGGTGAGGCTATAGTCCGGGCCAATGTCGCTCCACGCAATGCCGCCATCGCTGGAAATGGCGCGGTTGATGCCAGCCAGTCCGGTTAGGGTCACGGGGGTGGCCTTGATGAGATGGGCGAGGGTGGCTGCATCCGGCTTCTCGCTGCCAAGAGCCTCGCGCAGCAAGCCGGTCGCGACCGGAGACAAGCCACCTGCTTTGCGCATGAGGTTCGAGAAAGAGAGCTTGCGGGGCGCAGCGGCAATGCGGGCGGCGAGGGTGGCTTCATCCAGATCCGGGCGCAGATCCACCAGCAGGGTGGGCATGGCATGCTCCATGGCCTCGCGCAGATGGCGGGAGAGGGCATAAATGGCCCCGCCTTCCAGCCCGCTCCGGGTCACCATGGCCTCGCCGCGCACGCTTGCCCCGCCACAGCTCAAGGCGATGCGCTTGAGTGGTTCGCCGGCAAAGCGGTCGCAAAATATATCTGACCATTCAACATGCACGCCCATGTTTGAGGCGCTGAGGTCTTTCACCCGCACACCCCGGGCACGGAGCAGTTCCACCCATCCGCCATCCGCACCAAGGCGCGGCCATGATGCGCCGCCAAGGGCCAGCAATGTCGCCTGCGGACGGGTTTCCAGCGGTCCTTCGGGGGTATCGAAGCGCAGAGCACCTTCCGCGTTCCAGCCCAGCCAGTTGTGCCTTGTGTGAAGGATCACGCCTTGCGAGGCGAGTCGCGCCAGCCAGGCTCGCAGCAAAGGCGAGGCCTTGAAGCTTTTGGGAAACACGCGCCCGCTGGAGCCCACAAAGGTGGGCTGACCCAGCTCTTTTGCCCAGTCGCGCAGGGCCTGCGGGGGAACGGCCGCCAGAGCCGGTTCAAGCCGGGCGGCGGCGTGCCCATAACGGGTGAGAAACTGTTCGAATGGCTCGGAATGGGTCAGGTTCAGCCCGCCGCGCCCGGCCATCAGGAATTTGCGGGCAGGGGAGGGCATGCGGTCATGGAGATGAACGCGCAAGCCGGCCTGAGACAACAGCTCAGCCGCCGCAAGACCGGCTGGACCGGCACCGATGATGGCGATGTGGGAAGGCATGTTTCATGACCGGACTGGCCCAGCCTGTAGCCGGAGCGGATGGATGAGCGGCCCATGCGGGCCCGGCCAGACCATATATCAAAGCACAGCCCCAAAGCGACACGGGTTTGGTGCTGCGCTTGCTGGGGCAGACCTGTGATGTGGACTGCTCTTCCTTCGGCCTTGCCCTGCGGCATCAGGAGGAGCCGGCAGCGCGGGCCTCTTCCCGCACGATTCTATGGTGATGGCTTGAGGGACATGCCCGGGAGTCAGCCCGTTGGAGTGCGGATATTCAGGCTGGGCTGGATGATGTGGTTGCCGTTAGGGTAGGTTGGATTTCCCCTGCCTGCTGGTCGTTCTGATCTCAGATATGAGACGCAGCCTGATTTTTCGTGGCGAAAATGTGCACGGAAAACATCTTATATATGAAGCAGATAGGTCTAGCCTTCGCGCTGTGCACAGGCTTTGGCTGTTTCCGGGCGCGCATGAAAACCTCCTTTTAAGGTCGCTCTTCTATGCCTTGATGCATCGGCGTTCCTTTGGGTTATGGATCTATGTCTGCTTCGAACCAGCCTCCGAGATCGGTCAACTTCCCCTCGCTTCTGGTTTCGGAGGATGAAGGAAGGGGTGTCCCCACGTCTGAGGCGCGGGAGGATGGTTCCTCCATCCATTCCTGGATCGACTCGGATTTCGTTCCGAGCTGGCTGCGCCCCTTCAGCCTGGACGCCACCACCCGTTTCACCCGCACGCCGGACCATCTTCTGCGTAAGGCGGAAGAACTGGAGACGGGACCGGGTTTCTGCATTGGCGGTACCGGATGGCATTTCCTCGATATGCCGCGGGACCGGGATGACGACCTCTCCTCCTTCCCCAGCCTGAAGGCCGATCTGGACGCGCTGGAAATGGCTTTCTCCGAAGTTCAGGGCGCTGCACGTCTGGCGCGACAGGATGGCGAGAGCGGGCCGGACCTCTCCACCGGAGGCAGCTTCAGTGCGGAAGCCGGGTTCATTGCCAGCTTTGTTTCTGCGGAGCTGGGAACGGATGATGACGAAGACACGGATGCCGGAGCACTGTTCGGCGAGGCGAACTGGCTGGAGTATGAACCGGCCGGGATGGATGCCACAGAGACAATGAACGAGACTTCTGCGGTGTGTGATGCGCTTGAGGTCGAAGCGGTTGCCTTCGATGGGCATCTGCCCGAGAGCGAAGTGCCTGAAGTGCCTGAAGTGCCTGAAGTGCCTGAAGTGCTGGATGCTGTGGTTGATATGGATCTGGTGGCAGACACGGCGCCCGTACCTTCTGGCGCACTTGAGGATGTGTCATCTGAAATGACCGAGATCGCATCTTCCGAGATCGAATCTACTGCGGGCTGCATTGATGTCGTGGTTGCGGCGGGGATCATGACGTCGGTGGTCGATGTCATCGGCCCGCAGATGGCTGCAAGCTGGGCGGTGGAGCGGGCGGAGCTTGGCGGCCCGCCGGCGCATCTTCTGGCCTTGCGGCAGGCGATTATACTGGGAGATGCAGGTTTTGTGCATCGCCCAGCCGCCGATCAGGATCTGCATGCGCTGCCCGTTCTGGATGAGGATGACGGAACAGATGCGGTGATGCTGAGCGACTGGGATCAGGCGCTGCCAGTATCTTTCCCCGAGCATGAGTCAGCGCCTCTGGCTACAGAACTCTTGGCCGTAGATGGGGCTGAGGCGGACGTTGCCGTGATGCTGAGTGATTTCGAGCCGGAAGCGGACATGCTCTCCGGCATGGAAATGCCGGCTGAGGTGTTCACCGAAGCGAATGTGATGGCTGAAGCGCAGGCCGTTTCCAATGCGACCGCGCTCCTCGCAGATGCCGGGATGAATGATGCGGATGAGGACGCATGGGAAGAGGCGTTCCTGTCCTCCGTCTGCATGACGGGCCAAGGTGCGGCTGCCGAGCCGGTAGAGGACATGACGGCCTCTCTTCTGGGTGAAGACGAGAGCGAGACGGACACCGCCGCACTTGTCATGCCTTCGGTTTCGGAAGTTGCCGATATGACAGATGTGCTGAAGGTTGCTGTCGCTGTCGCGGAGCTGTCGGATAGCGGAATGGAAGAGGCCGCGACGTCGGATGATTCTGCTGTGGACGCAGAAGCTGTTCTGACGGACATGGCTCTGGCCTCTGAGCTGGAAGACGATGCAGCGGAACTGGATGAGGATGCGTTCGAAGATATTCTGCTGACGGATGGGGATGTTGCTGAGGCTCTTGAAGTTTCGGCTATCGAGACTTCCGCAAGCCAGACCATTGCGGATGAACCTGCGCTGGTGGAGGCCGTGGCTGCATCTGCGCATGTTCCCGCGATTGCCGCACTGGCATTCACTGCACCCGTCATCGGCGCGGCCTTCGGGTGGCAGCCTTATCAGCAGAGCATCGGTTCGGATCTGATGCGCTTTGGTGCGATGGCCGCGCCTGTCGCAGCCGCTTCCGTTGTACCTGCGGTCATGTCCGAACAGGCTCCGGCTCTTCAGGTTGAAGCTGTTGCCGCGCCGCTTTCTATGCCTTTGCCGGTTGAGGTCGAAGGGCAGAATGTGGGAGCGCAGGAGGATGAGGCCATTGCCGAAGATCTGGCGGTGGCTGCGGCCGGTTGTGGTTATGAACTGCCGTCTCTCGATCTGCTGAGTGAGGCACCCCTGCTTGAGCCGGATTATGAGCTTTCGGAAGAAGCGCTGGACCAGAACTCCACCGCACTCCAGCAGATCCTGCGCGACTTTGGCGTGCGCGGTGAGATCATCGATGCCAATCCCGGTCCGGTGGTCACGCTCTATGAGTTCGAGCCTGCACCGGGTGTGAAGTCCTCTCGTGTCATTGGGCTGGCGGATGATATCGCCCGCTCCATGAGCGCCATTTCCGCCCGCGTGGCGGTGGTGCCCGGACGCAATGTCATCGGCATCGAACTGCCCAACAAGCGGCGCGATACGGTGTGGTTGCGTGAGCTTCTGGCCAGCCAGGAGTTCAGCGAGGCACGCACCAAGCTCGGTATCGGCCTTGGCAAGACCATTGGCGGCGAGCCGGTGATCGCGGATCTTGCCCGCATGCCGCACCTTCTGGTGGCGGGTACCACAGGCTCGGGCAAGTCTGTCGCCATCAACACCATGATCTTGAGCCTGCTGTACCAGCACACGCCGGAACAGTGCCGCCTCATCATGATCGACCCCAAGATGCTGGAACTCTCCATCTATGAGGGCATTCCGCATCTGCTGACCCCCGTGGTGACGGACCCGAAGAAGGCCATCATCGCCCTGAAATGGGCGGTGAAGGAGATGGAAGACCGCTATCGCAAGATGGCCCGTCTCGCCGTGCGCAATATTGACGGCTTCAATGCCCGCATGGCCGAGGCACGCGCCAAAGGCGAGATCATCACCCGTCAGGTGCAGGTGGGCTTCGACAAGGAAAGCGGCGAGGCGCTGTTTGAAGAGCAGGAGATGGATCTCTCCCCGCTGCCTTACATCGTCATCATTGTGGACGAGATGGCCGACCTGATGATGGTGGCCGGCAAGGAAATCGAAGGCGCAATCCAGCGTCTGGCCCAGATGGCGCGTGCCGCCGGCATCCATCTGGTGATGGCGACCCAACGTCCCTCGGTGGATGTCATCACCGGCACCATCAAGGCCAATTTCCCCACCCGCATCTCGTTCCAGGTGACCAGCAAGATCGACAGCCGCACCATTCTGGGTGAAATGGGCGCAGAGACGCTGCTGGGGCAGGGCGACATGCTGTTCATGGCAGGGGGCGGTCGTATCCAGCGCGTGCATGGTCCGTTCGTCTCGGATGCCGAGGTGGAACATGTGGTCAACTTCCTGAAGACACAGGGCGGACCGGAATATCTGGACGAGGTGGTGACCGACGAGGAAGCCGATGGCCCGGCTGATAGCGAGGACGGGGCCGTGTTCGACAAGGGCGCGATGGGCGAGGGCTCGGGCGACCTCTACGATCAGGCGGTAGCGATCGTGCTGCGCGACCGCAAGGCGTCCACCTCCTATATCCAGCGCCGTCTTCAGGTGGGCTACAACAAGGCTGCCAGCCTGATGGAGCGGATGGAGAATGAGGGTATCGTCGGCCCCGCCAACCACGCCGGCAAGCGCGAGATTCTGGCCTTCTCCCGCGGAGATTGAGGCCGGGCTCTTGCCTGTGAGATGAAAAAAGCCCCGGTCGCAGGACCGGGGCTTTTTGTTATGGGCAGGTGAAAAATGTTGTTGCTGAAGCCTCATATGAAAATGTGTGCGCGGATGTTGGTTTTGGGATGTGCCCGGAGCAAGAGGCCCGGGCCTCCACCGCAGTCACGGGGCGTCATTCCTTATTTCACGCGCGGGTAGAGGAAGGCGCGTTCGGATGCCGGCATGCCTATCTTCTTGTAGAATGGCACGGCATCTGGAGCGGCCAGCAGCAGGCATATGCATTCCTCGCCTGCAAACTCCCGTGTCAATGCAATGAGCTTGGTCCCAATGCCGTGGCCCTGGAAGGCGCGATCAACGGCAAGATCAGACAGATAGCAGGCATAGGACCAGTCTGTCAGGGAACGGGCAATTCCGATCAGGGCGTGCGACCCGGGGGTGCGTGCCGTGATTGTCAGATTGGCGCCATCCAGCATGCGCTGCAATCGTCCCAGATCTGCGACAGGGCGTCTTTCACCCAAACCGGAGCGGTTCAGGACATCCGCGAATTCAGCGGCATCGACTGTTTCTCGCTGGTAAACCAACTCCATGTGGTGAGCGCTCTTCTGCATCAGGCATGTCCTGTGTCTTCATGACGGCTAACGCTCTATTCTCTTCTCCTGATTTCCATTGTGAAATAAGTATTTTCCATGATGCCTGCTGCTGTAGATCTGGTTTAGGCGGCACAGAAGCAGTTGGACAGAAAAAGGGCGGCGTCTATCCAACGCCGCCCCTTCTGAGCCCGTCTCTTATTGTGCTTCAGGCCGCCGCGTTTTTGCGCGCCTCTTCCACCAGTGCCACCAGCCCCTTGCGGGCGGCTAGCGCGGTGGTGATACGGGAGGGGAAGTGCAGGCGGCGCACATCCGAACCGGCAGCAATCTCAAAGCCTTCGGGGTCGATGCCAATCATGCGCCAGTCCCCTTCCGCCGCACCGGCAAGGCGGGTGGCATAAAGCGCCACGGCGTCGGAATGGTCTTCATTCATGTGGGTGATGATGCCGTTGGCCGCGTCCTGCAGTTCATCGGCCTCGGTCCAGTGGGTCAGCAGGTCGGAACCGGGCACATCGACAATGCGGCCGAAGCCTTCCACCAGATGCACGCTGTCGATGACAACGCGATAGAAGGCGAAGTCCGGGAAATCGACATATCCGCTGGCGTCCGTATGGCGGGCGAGGAAGCGCTCGCGCACCTGCGGGTCTTCCGCCAGTTCTGCCCGGCCACGCAGGCTGGCGCGGGCGGAGTTCATCGGGTCTGCGCCAAGGCGGGTGGAGACCAGAAGGGTCACGCGCGGATCGCGGGCAATGAACTGGGTATGCAGGGCAAGCTTGGAGATCAGCAGCGCCGGCTGTCCGGCCGGATCGGTGGCCACCGCCACGAGCGAGGCATAGGGCGCGCCGGTTTCGTCCAGCGTGGCGAGAGAGCCGAAACGGGCCTCGCGGATCAGACGGCGCACGGTGGCGGCATTGTCAGACATGGTATCCTCCTCCATTTGCGAGGAAGATGGCGCTGCTGCAAGGCATTGGCAAGCAATGTCGGTGCCGCAGGTTCAGCTTGGAATATTTCGCAACAAAAGGCTGAAACCGGGCTGCCAGGACGGGGGAAACACGCCAGATAGGGTGGAGTTCGTGGAAAATCGCGCTATTCTGTCTTTCTTCGTGCTTGTGTGTCACATTTCGGCCACGCGAAACGGGTTCACCGGAGCACTTGACCGTGAGTTCCCCGGCGGCGCGCCTGACGGGGGCTGATTACTGGCCTGAAAGAGGTGTCATGCCCACCATCGCTCTCGTCGACGACGATCGCAATATTCTCACCTCGGTCTCCATTGCGCTGGAGGCGGAAGGCTACCGCATCGAAACCTATACCGATGGCGCCTCCGCGCTGGAGGGATTCAAGACCAACCCGCCGGATATGGCCATCTTCGATATCAAGATGCCGCGCATGGATGGCATGGAACTGCTGCGCCGCGTGCGCCAGAAGACCGACATGCCGGTCATCTTCCTCACCTCTAAGGACGAGGAGATTGATGAACTGTTCGGCCTGAAGATGGGCGCGGATGATTTCATCAAGAAGCCCTTCTCCCAGCGCCTGCTGGTGGAGCGCGTAAAGGCGGTTCTGCGTCGCTCCGGCGTGCGTGACGGCACCGTGCCCGTGCGCGAGACCGACAGCGCTAAGGTGCTGGAACGCGGCAGCCTGCGCATGGACCCCGAGCGCCACACCTGCACCTGGAACAATGCCCCGGTGACCCTCACCGTGACCGAGTTCCTCATCCTGCAGGCGCTGGCCCAGCGCCCGGGCGTGGTGAAGAGCCGTAACGCGCTGATGGATGCCGCCTATGATGATCAGGTCTATGTGGATGATCGCACCATCGACAGCCACATCAAGCGCCTGCGCAAGAAGTTCAAGGTAGTGGACGACAATTTCGAGATGATCGAAACGCTCTATGGCGTCGGCTATCGCTTCAAGGAGTGAGTGCTGAAGGGGGCTGTGGGCGCATCAGGATATGACAGCACAGAGCGAAGCCGCGCCGGTTGAGCCGGAAGACCCTGTGCCTGCGCACCCGGAGCGGGAGCGGCGCTGGGGCCTTGCGGCCGGTTGGCGCTGGGTGCGCCGGTTTGTGGCGTTCCGCAGCTTTTCCTCGCTCACCCAGCGTATCGTGCTGCTCAATCTGGCCGGCCTGTGCGCCATGGTGTCTGGCATTCTCTATCTGTCCGAGTTCCGTGCCGGGCTGATTGATGCGCGCGTGCAGAGCCTGATGGTGCAGGGCGAGATCATCGCCGCCGCCATCGCCTCCTCGGCCCAGGTGGAAACCAACTCCATCACGGTGGATCCGGAACGGCTGCTGGAATTGCAGGCCGGTGAAAGCTACGGGCCGGGGGAAGACAGTTTCTCTCCGTTGGAATTCCCCATCAATCCGGAGCGGGTGGCTCCGGTTCTGCGGCGCCTTGTGGGCCCAACCCGCACCCGCGCGCGTATTTATGACCGGGAAGGGCAGTTGCTGCTCGATTCCCGCTCTCTTTATTCGCGCGGCGAAATTCTGCGTTTCGACCTGCCATCGCCGAATGAGGCACGCCCCGGGCTGGTGGAGCGGCTATGGCAGGGCATTCAACTCTGGCTTGGGCGGGGCGATCTGCCTCTCTACAAGGAATATGGGCCGCAGGGCGGCAAGAATTATCCGGAAGTCGCCATTGCTGCGCTGGGGGGCAAGGCCAGCGAAGTGCGGGTGGATGACCGGGGCCGAGTGGTGGTTTCTGTCGCCGTGCCGATCCAGCGCTTCCGCGCCATTCTGGGCGAGTTGATGCTCTCCACCCAGGGCGGCGAGATCGACGAGGCGGTGCGGGCGGAGCGGTTTGTTATCGTGCGCGTGTTTCTGGTGGCGGCGGCGGTGATGGTGCTGCTCTCGGTGCTGCTGGCCGGCACGATCGCGGACCCGGTACGCAAGCTGGCCGATGCTGCCGAGCGCGTGCGCCGGCGCATCAAGACCCGCGTGGAAATCCCCGATTTCACCAATCGCTCGGATGAGATCGGCCATCTCTCCGGCGCGCTGCGTGACATGACCGGAGCGCTCTATAATCGCATCGAGGCGATCGAGAGTTTCGCCGCCGATGTCTCGCATGAGCTGAAAAACCCGCTCACCTCGCTGCGCAGTGCGGTGGAGACCCTGCCGCTGGCCAAGACCGACAATTCCCGCGGTCGGCTGATGGAGGTCATCCAGCACGATGTGAAGCGCCTCGACCGGCTGATCACGGATATCTCCGACGCCTCGCGCCTCGATGCCGAATTGCAGCGGCAGGAAGCGGCGAGTGTGGACATGAAGCAGCTGCTGGAAATGGTGGTGGGTCTGGCGCAGGATGTGCGCAAGGATGATGGCGTTTCCGTTGTGCTGAAGTTCGAGCGGATGGCAGGTGCGCCTGCCAGTTTCAAGGTGGCCGGCCATGCCACGCGGCTGGGGCAGGTGGTTGATAATCTGGTCTCCAATGCCCGCTCCTTCTCACCGGATGGTTGCACGGTGACTGTCACCTGCAAGCGGCTGAAAGATGCGGTGGAGATTACCGTGGATGACCAGGGCCCCGGTATTCGTCCGGATGCACTGAGCCGTATCTTCGAGCGTTTTTATACCGACAGGCCACATCAGGGCTTCGGCCAGAATTCGGGTCTTGGCCTGTCCATCTCGCGCCAGATCGTGGAAGCCCATGGCGGGCGAATCTGGGCCGAGAACCGGATCGTCAAGGACGAGGACGGGGATGATGAGGTCGACGGCGCACGTTTCATCGTGCATTTGCCGGCGGAGTGAGTCGCAAAACGGTAGGCTTGCCCATGGTGCGGGGGCCTGCCGGCCGGGCACGATGGAGTACACATACGGTGGTGTTCCGTTCGGGGCGCATGGGCGGGCAAGGCGAATGCCGGCTCGCATGCGGAATATGTCTCCATGTGACTGAAATGGAAAAATGTTTCGGCTGCTGCCAGATGAGGGGCTGATGACGGACGCGGCATATCCCAGCATTCATGCCTGTTGTGTGGCCATCGGTTCGGCTGGTGTCCTGATCCGTGGTCCGTCAGGCTCGGGCAAGTCCACTTTGGCGCTACAACTCATTCTGGATGCCCCGCGCAGCCTTCCATCCGCAGAACTGGTGGCCGATGATCGCGTGCTGCTGCATCGGGACGGGGACGGCCTTGTCGCTCGCGCTCCAGACCCTCTGGCGGGGTTGATGGAGGTGCGCGGGCTTGGTGTGCGCCGCTTTCCGTGTCGCCCGCAGGTCCGCCTCACGTACCTTGTGGATCTGGGGCGGGAGGGGCCGCGTCTGCCGGACATGGAGGATGCGCATGTGATGCTGGAGGGGGTGCCCTTGCGGCATATCGTCTCTGCCTCACCGGAAAGAGCCCGTCTTTTGCTGGCAACGCTCTTCGCAACTGCGGATTACGACGAATGAATGTGTTTTTGTGCGCCGCACCCCTTGCTTAATTTTTGAGCCGCTCTGAATATGTATTTCCCGCATTGCGGGCGGACCTTTCGTGGTCTGTGGGGGCGGAGGAATAATGATCGGTCTTGTCCTCGTGACCCATGGTCGTCTCGCCGACGAGTTTTGTTCGGCTCTTGAGCACGTCATGGGTCCGCAATCTCAGATCGCCACTGTTACCATTGGTCCTGAGGACGATATGGAACGGCGGCGCCAGGACATCATTGAGGCTGTGGATCGGGTTCGGTCCGGCCAGGGGGTGGTGATCCTGACCGACATGTTTGGCGGCACGCCTTCCAACCTTGCCATATCGGTGATGAATACGCCCGATGTGGAGGTGGTGGCCGGCATCAATCTGCCCATGCTCGTAAAACTGGCCAAGGTGCGCGCGGAGCTGCCTCTGGATGAGGCGGTGGAGCTGGCGCAGGAAGCAGGCAGGAAATATATCAATGTCGCAAGTCGTGTCCTCGCTGGTAAATGATCCCCGAGACGTGATGATGGCCGCCGCCGGTGCGCAGTCCCGGCTTGTGCGTGAGCTCACCATCGTCAACAGGCGCGGCCTTCATGCCCGTGCCTCCGCCAAGTTTGTGCAGACCGTGGAGCGTTTTGATGCCCGTGTCTGTGTCTGCCGCAATGGCGAAGAGGTCTGTGGAACCTCCATCATGGGCCTGATGATGCTGGCCGCTTCCACCGGAACGAGCGTGACCGTGAGCGTGGAAGGCCCGCAGGCCGATGCTGCCATGTCCGCCCTTTCAGATCTTGTCGCCAACCGTTTTGGTGAAGAAGAGTAGGGCCACCCTTCGCGTGAAAGTTTTGCTTGTGCGAAGAGATTGATTTGATGCGCGGGTCACTCCTGAATTCATGATATAAGTCTTTCAGGCAGAACACATGCACTGTGAAATCACGGGCATGGGGCACAGGTTCATACTATAGATCCGGTTCTCATGATCCGGACCAGCGCGTCAGAACAGGGGGAGGGGCGTCCACTCTGCATGGCCACAACTTCTGCACCCAACCCCGCACCTGAACAGACCGCGGCGAAAAGGAAGCGCGGGCGCTCCAGCCTGTCCTTCAAGCTGATTCTGATGACCGCGATCGTGGTCATATCTGTGCAGTTGGGCCTGCTCATCCCCACTATTGCCAGTTATCGGATTGACTGGCTCTCTGATCGTCTGGCAGCGGCCCGTACAGCAGCCATGGTGCTTGAAGCCGCGCCCGATGCCGTCATTCCTCCACACCTGACCCGAGAGCTTCTGGCAAGCGTTGGCGCGCAGCTGATTGTGGTGAAGACTGAAGGCGCACGCCGCCTGCTGGCCATATCCGATCTGCCCTTGCGGGTGGATGTCCATATCGACATGCGCAAGCTGACCTTGTGGGGGTCAATAACAGGCGCCGTTGGCACCCTGCTGGCGCATGACGGTCGCATCCTGCGCGTGGTTGGAGATCCGCCTCCGGCCGGGGGAGAGTTTGTCGAGATCGTTGTTTCGGGAACTCCCCTGCGCCAGGCCCTGCAACATTTTGCGGTGCTGGCGCTGTCCGTGTCCCTGGTGGTTGGGCTGTTGGCCGGCATCATCGTCTATATGAGCTTCAACTGGATGTTCGTGCGCCCCATGTCCGTGCTGGCGGAGCGCATGGAGAGCTTTCGCAGGAATCCGGAAGACGCCTCGCGCATCATCAAGCCCACTGGGCGCACAGATGAAATCGGGTTGGTGGAAGAATCGCTGGAAGATCTCCAGCGCGGTTTATCCCAGACCCTCCAGCAGAAGAGCCATCTGGCTTCCGTGGGGCTGGCTGTGGCCAAGATCAATCATGATTTGCGCAACCTGCTGACCTCCGCGCAACTTCTGTCAGATCGGCTTGCCATTGTGCCGGATGCCACCGTCCAACGCTTCGCCCCCAAGCTTCTGGCGGCGCTCGACCGCGCCATCACCTATTGTGAGCAAACTCTGGCTTATGGACGCGTGATGGAGGTGCCTCCGCGCCAGAGGGACATGGATCTGGCCCCGCTTCTGGATGAGGTGCGTGAGACACTGGCTGCCCGCACCGGCGCAGGCATCGCCTGGGTGGTGGATGTGCCCGCAGGCCTCAAGGTGTTTGCAGATCCGGACCAGCTATTCCGCGTGATCCTCAATCTGGCACGAAATGCGGTTGAGGCGCTGGAGGGCCGGGCGCCTCTGGATCCTGACCGGGATCAGATCCGCATTCGGGCACGAGGCCGTGAGGCGGGAGTCGAGATCACCTTTGCCGATACCGGGCCGGGGATCCCACCGGCGCAGCGGGCGCATCTGTTCGAGGCCTTTACGGCCTCCGCGCGGCGGGGAGGCTCCGGGCTGGGGCTGCCGATCGCGGATGAACTGGTACGGGCGCATGGCGGGGAGATCAGGCTGCAAGAAGGAGAGGCAGGCGCGACGTTCTGCATATTCCTGCCAAGCCGGCAGGTGGGCGCTGCACATGAGGGTGAGCAGGGCGTGATTTGAGAATGTGAGTTGTCCACAGAATGGGGAATCTCACACGAAAATCGACAATGACCCTTGCATGACAGTCTGAAACCCGGTAGCACACGGACCTCGCCAGCGGAAACGCGCTGGCGGCCTGAGAGGGAAACCTCAGCTTCGCAAGAAGTTTTCAGGTGGATGCACCGGTAGCTCAGCTGGATAGAGCACCAGACTACGAATCTGGGGGTCGGGAGTTC
>JAUCBT010000028.1:0-101324 GCA_034676685.1 Xanthobacter sp.
GCAAGGGTTTTCAGACCCAGTTGAGGATCGACGAGATCGCGGCTTCAGCGGGCATGAGCCCCTCATCGCTTCACCAGCATTTCAAGGCGATCACGCGGATGACCCCGCTGGAATACCAGAAGCAGTTGCGTTTGCAGGAAGCTCGACGTCTGATGCTGGCGAGCGGCGTGAGCGCCGGGGCGGCCGGATTTGCCGTCGGTTATGATAGCCCATCACAATTCAGCCGCGAGTATCGCCGTCTTTTCGGTGCGCCGCCGCGCCAGGACATCGCCCGGCTCCAGACCTCTCAAGACTATGTCGGTGCGGTCTGAGGGGATGGCGACAGCTTTGCGCCCCATTCCTGTCGTGCGGTGCGTTTCAACGATTTTCGAAATGTGGACATCTCGGCTGGTGTTCTGAGGCGTTTGATCTGGGGTGACAAGGAGGCCGGCGTAAAAGCACGAGAAGCCGAACTTCAGGCACGTCAACTCAGGCACGGCCACCAATACATCGAACGTGCTCTGGATTTCGTCAGGCTTGTTGCGTCATGTATTGCGTTTGGGGACCGGAGACACGCTTTGTCTAATTTTGGGGAGTGCTGACCGGCTTGGAGACCGTTAGGCCGTAAGGCGGCGCGGGGTCTGTTGCGGCCTGACTGCCGGGCTGTTGCGTGATATTAGCAATGGCAAGGAATACAAACCACTGTGGGGACAGGGGGCAAATGATGGCTTGGAGGGAAAACAGCTTCAGGAAGCTGGCAATCTGTCTGTTCCTTATAGGCGGTTTATTTATCAGCTCTGGACATGCCGCGTCATCCGCGGATGCCAAGCGCTATGAGTTTGTTATGGAAAACAGCACGCTCAAAATGAAAGATGGCGTGCGTTTGGCCGTGACCTACTACCGGCCCGTGGTCAAAGAGCCGGGCGAAAAATTCCCAGTGATCATGGAAATGGTTCCCTATCGCAAGGACGATTTTTTCGCGCTGGGCGATTATGACTATGGCTCATATTTCGCCAAGCGCGGCTATATCGTTGCTCGGGTGGATGTACGCGGTACCGGGGGAAGTGACGGCGGCATCCCCGCAAGCGAGTATTCCGAAGCGGAAATTTCCGATGCGGAAGAGTTGATCGACCAACTGTCTAAAAAGAGCTGGTCCAACGGAAACGTTGGAATGTATGGCATTTCATGGAGCGGCTTCAATTCCTTGATGGCGGCTCATAGAAAGCCGCCGGCGCTCAAGGCTATCATTGCCGCGCATGGGTCGACCGACCTCTTCTACAATGACGTGCACTATATCGACGGCGCTTTGCATATCGATTCCTATGCGCATCAAATCGATACCGATAATTCGATGCCGCAGAGCCCGGATTATCGCATTGATGAAGAATATTTCCGGAACCGTTTCGACAAAGAGCCCTGGATCTTCACTTGGCTGCGCCAGCAACAGGATGGTGATTTCTGGCGCAAGGAATCCGTCAGGTTCAAAGCTCCTTTGGAGGTTCCAGCCTATCTGATTGGTGGGTTGCTCGATGGCTACCGGGATTTCGTTATCGATGTAGGGCAGACGTCCAAGGCGCCGGTCATTGCGGAAATCGGGCCGTGGAACCATGCGTGGCCTGAATATGGCGTCCCCGGCCCCAACTACGAGTGGCGGCAGAAGGCCCTGCGCTGGTGGGACCACTGGCTTAAGGGAAAAGACAATGGAATTCTGGACGAGCCCCGCTGGACGGCATTCATGCGCACCGGACACGCGCCTTCCACCGATCTGACGACAGTCCCCGGTTACTGGCGTTGCGAAACCGAGTGGCCATGGGAGAACAGCTCCCCCAAGCGGCTGTACCCCCAAACCGCGCAATTGCTGGGTAACACCCCTGCCACGCAGGAAACCACTCAAGACCTGCGGTACCGCGCCGGCGTCGGGCTGGCTGCTGGCGGGTGGTGGGGCGAACAAACGGGCGACATGGCCGCAGACGATGCCCATAGCCTGATCTACGATTCTGGCCCGCTGACCGAGCCCCTGGAAATCATGGGTATGCCGCAAGTGCGCTTGCAGGTGGCCGCAGACGCTCCTTTTTATCAATGGACAGTACGTTTGGAAGATGTCGCTCCGGATGGCCAGGTCTCTTTGGTCAGCGGCGCAATCATCAATCCTTCGCAGCGCATTTCGCGACTTGAGCCTGCTGCGTTGATACCGGGGAAGCCGGCCACGCTGACTACAGCAATTCACTTCACTACATGGCGCTTCAAGCCCGGCCATCGTATTCGTATGGCTGTCGCCAACGCACAGTTTCCCATGGTCTGGCCCAGTCCTACGCCGGGCATGACCAGTCTCATGCTGGGCAATGACACATGGCTCGAATTGCCGGTGGTACCGGTGCAAAACGAAACGAACAAAGCCTGCGTTCTGCCCATGCCGGAACAAAGTGATGAGGCGCCTTTCGGCAAGGTTCTGGAAAACAACGGTCCTGTTTTCAATAGTTTCCGCAATGAACAAACCGGCGATTCAGCATTCACGACTGCCAGCGACATGACCTGGGTCATTCATGACAACACATATCGATCCAGTGAAGCATACCGTTGGGAGGTCAATGACGCCACGCCCGCCAATGCCCGTTACCAAGGCGAACGTAGAAATATCTTTACCATCAAGGGCAATGAGATCGACCTCGAGACCAAGGCGCGGATCGAGTCGGATGCATCGCATTTCCACGTCACTTTTACAAAGACTTTGCGGAAAAACGGCGAGCTGATTAGAGAAAAGACTTGGAAAGAAGATATTCCGCGGATGTATCAGTGACGAAACCTCTGTGTCCCGTGCCGCCACTAGAAACTGCACGGGACAGCTGATGCGGCATGCTCCCTTCAGGGGGGGCATGCCCAATACGCGATGATATTTGTGATCAGCGCCTATGAGGAACGGCACCGGAGCACATCTTACGCTCGCTTCCGCAGTGTTCCGGATAGAACTTTCAATTGCCTCAAAGGAAAGCCGGATATCATTCGGCTCAAACATCAGGCAGTCTCTTTCGTGTATACTCGAAGCCTCACGTCTTGCGAGTGCATCTGCAACATCTGGGCATCAGGGCCGGACAGATTTATCATCAATCCGATCCAGCAGATTCCGGAATTAAACACCTATTTTTAGTGCAACATCATACGGAACTGTCGTGCGATCAAAAAGCCTGCGTATGTTTTTCTGTAATGTATTCCAGATAAATTACATATATAATCAAAGTATTTTATACGTTTTGTCCGAGTTCTGTAAAAAGCCATGTCTGAAATAGATGAATCTTCGGCAGTTTCCCGCGCGATTTCATGAACATCAGGCTGTGTCCACTGATGGTTGGGCCTTCCAACCCAAACGGGGCGACGAGTTGTCCGGAAGCCAGTTCCCGCTGCACCAGCATGTGGCTTTCCAGGCAAACCCCCACGCTGTCCACCGCCGCGCTGATCGACATGAAAGAGCGATCGAAACGTGGGCCGCGTGACAGGTCAATGGCGGGCGCGCCCGCCCATTTCAGCCAGGCGCGCCATGGAATGAGGTTCACCTCTGAATGTATGAGGGTGTGATGGCGGAGGTCCGCCGGGGTCCGGATGGGATAATCGCCGTGAATGAGTTCCGGCGAGCACAGCGGCAGCACAATCTCTTCCGGAAACGGAACCACCTCTACTCCGGCCGTAGGGAAGACCGTGCCATAACGGATATCGAGGTCCGCTTCGCCGGTGGCCAGGTCAATGGCGGCGGTTGAGGCGTTCACGCGAACGTCCACGTTCGGATTCTGAGCACTGAAGCGCGAGAGGCGGGGCATGAGCCATTGCGCGGCAAGGCTCGGCACCACATGGATGGTGAGAATATCGCTTTTCGTGGAGCGCGCGATACTGCGTGTGGCGGTTTCCAGAGCGCCGAAAACCTCAGCGATATGTTCTGCATAGCGCCGTCCCACGTCGGTGAGCAAAATGGAGCGGTGGACCCGATGAAAGAGCGTCACGCCCAGTTCCCGCTCCAGCGCGCGCACCTGATGGCTGACGGCCGAGGGGGTGACAAGAAGCTCTTCCGCCGCCGTCACAAATGAGCCGAGCCGGGATGCGGCTTCGAAAGCTTGCAGCGCTTTCAGAGAGGGTAAGTTCCGCACTGCACCATTCCCACAAATTTAATTCATCTATTGATCCTGTTTATTCGTTTGTCCCCAGCCGTTCAACTTCCTAGCATCAGATTCACAAAAGGCTGCCCCCGATGGGAGAAGCGGCTGAACAGGGAGAACGCCATGCCCATGGATTGGGAGAGCATCCGCGCTGATGCCGAGATAACGTCCGGAATGACCTCCTCGCGTCATGACCGCGCCTCACATGATTCAATGTTTTTTCCAGCGCCGGCATTCGGCGCGTCCTCGGGCCTGATGCGGCCCTGAGCCAAGGATTGCGCGCAGCATTGGGCATGGTCTGCATCGGCAGGCAAGCCGCGCGCGCACAACCCCATTCACCACAGTGAGACACCGCCGGGCAGGCTGCCCTCGGCGTATGCCGGGTGCTGCCTGACGGAAGGGAGGAGCTTATCTCTCACATGAGCCAGACTGGTCATAATCAACAGCTCGTCGAACGGGCCTACAATATCCGCCGCAATGCGCTGCGGATGGGTGAGGTTCAGGGGCAGGGCTATATTGCGCAGGCACTCGGCATTTCCGATGTGCTGGCCGTCTCCTATTTCCATGCAATGACCTACCGCCCGGAAGATCCGGAATGGGAAGGCCGCGACCGTTTCCTGCTCTCCATCGGCCATTATGCGATCGCGCTTTATGCCGCGCTGATCGAAGCCAAGATCATTCCGGCCGATGAGCTGGAAACCTACGGCACCGATGACAGTCGCCTGCCCATGTCCGGCATGGCGGCCTACACGCCCGGCATGGAAATTACCGGCGGTTCGCTGGGCCACGGCCTTGGCATCGCGGTGGGCATGGCTCTGGGCCTGCGCCACAAGGGCAATCCGGCCTTTGTCTACAACCTTTTCTCTGATGGCGAGCTGGATGAAGGCTCGACCTGGGAAGCGGCGATGTCTGCCGGCAGCTACAAGCTGAGCAACCTCATCGGCATCGTCGATGTGAACCAGATGCAGGCGGATGGTCCCTCCACCAGCGTGCTGAACTTCGAGCCGCTGGCGCCCAAGTTCGAGGCGTTCAACTGGTTCACCCAGCGCGTGGACGGTAATGACATTGGCGCGCTGGTGAAGGCGTTCGACGCGGCCCGCAACCACCCCGGCCCGGAGCCGCGCGTCATCATCTGCGACACCAAAATGGCCAAGGGCGTGCCCTTCCTTGAAGAGCGCGAGCGCAACCACTTCCTGCGCGTGGAGCCTGAGGAATGGACCCGGGCATTTGAAGTTCTGGACGCCGGGAGGAACGCATGAAGCGGAACAAGTACCAGCGGCCCGCCTTTCTGGAGAACCCGCAGCAGGGCGGCACGCGGCTGACCACCTCGGCCATGATCGCCTCCATCGCCGGCCCAGACCAGCGCACCATCGCCGCTCCCTTCGGCCATGCGCTGGTGGAACTGGCGAAGGACCGCCCCGAGATCGTTGGCCTTTCTGCGGATCTGGCGAAATATACCGATCTGCACATCTTCGCGAAGGCTTATCCCGAGCGCTTCTTCCAGATGGGCATGGCCGAGCAGTTGCTGATGATGGCTGCCGCCGGAATGGCGCGCGAGGGCTTCACCCCCTTCGCCACCACCTACGCGGTGTTTGCTTCCCGTCGCGCCTATGACTTCATTTGCATGGCGATTGCGGAAGAAGATCTGAACGTGAAGATCGTCTGCGCCCTTCCGGGCCTGACGACCGGCTACGGTCCGTCTCATCAGGCCACCGAAGACATTGCGATCTTCCGCGGCATGCCCAACATGACCATCGTTGACCCGTGCGATGCCTGCGAGATTGAGCAGGCGGTGCCGGCGATCACGGATCACAAGGGTCCAGTCTATATGCGCCTGCTGCGTGGCAATGTGCCGGCGGTGCTGGACGAGTACAATTACAAGTTCGAGCTGGGCAAGGCCAAGATGCTGCGCGATGGCGCGGATGTGCTGGTCATCTCCTCCGGCCTCATGACCATGCGGGCGCTGGAGCTGGCCGACCAGATGCGGGCCGACAGCGTTGATGTGGCCGTGCTGCACGTGCCCACCATCAAGCCGCTGGATGAGGCGACCATCCTGAAGGAAGCCGCGCGCACCGGGCGTCCGGTGGTGGTGGCAGAAAACCATACGCAGATCGGTGGTCTGGGTGAGGCTGTGGCGGGCGCATTGCTGCGCAACGGCGTTGCCCCCCGCTTCCGCCAGATCGCACTGCCGGATGAGTTCCTTGATGCGGGCGCATTGCCCACGCTTCATGACCGTTACGGTATTTCCACAACGGCCATGGCGCAGACGCTCAAGTCCTGGTTGTGATGTTGACCCGCCCGGATCAACCGGGCGGGTTCCCCGCCAATGTGCGGTCAAGGAGTGGTTTCGGTGCCATCTGCGCATCCGGGATGCTCCATCCCATCGCTCATGCAGAGCATCGGACGCCGGGCTCACGCCGCGTTCTGCCGGAATATTTCCGGGAGTGGGACACCCTCAAAAAATCATCGGGAGGAAAAATCATGAAACATATTCTTATGTCAGCCCTCGTGGGCCTTGCCCTCGTTTCCAGCCCTGTCAGCGCTGAAACCTTGCGTCTTGCCCATAATGCTGCGCCCGGTAATCCGAAGTCCGACGCCTCGCTTCTGTTCGCCAAGCTGGTGAAGGAAAAGACCGATGGCCGTGTAACCGTAGATGTCGGCGGCAGCGCCCAGTTTGGTGATGACACCGAGGCCCTGACCTCCATGCGTCTGGGCTCTCTGGCCTTTTCCGCAAATTCGCAGGGCACGACAGCGACCATTGTGCCTGAGTTCGCGCTGTTGGGTTTGCCTTTCCTGTTCAAGGACCTGCCGCAGGCATGGAAGGTGATGGATGGTCCGGCCGGTGACAAGCTGCGTGAAGCTGCCGACAAGAAGGGGCTGGTGGTTCTGGGCTTCTGGGACAACGGCATCCGTCATACCAGTAACAGCAAGCACCCTGTGAAGGAGCCCGCAGACCTGACCGGCATGAAGATCCGTACTCCGCCGGACTCCATGACCATCGACATCTTTAACGCGCTGGGCGCCAATCCCACGCCACTGGCCTTCTCCGAGCTTTACATCGCTCTGCAGCAGGGTGTGATGGATGGGCAGGAAAACCCGCTGATGAACATCTATTCTTCAAAGCTTTATGAGGTTCAGAAGAATATCAGCCTCACAGGTCATAAGTATGAAGCTACCCCATTGATGGCCAGCAAGGTGGTGTGGAGCGGCCTGTCTGAAAAGGACAAGCAGGCTATACTTGAAGCAGCCAAGGAGGCTGGTGAATATAATCGTCAGCGTTCGCTGAATGACGAGGCAGACCTGCGCAAGAAGCTGGAAGCTGCTGGCGTCCAGTTCAACGAGGTCGACCACGAAGCTTTCGTTGCCAAGACCGGTCCTGTCTATGACAAGTGGAAGGCCCAGTTCCCAGAGATGACCCAGACCATTGTTGATGCGGCGAAGGCGGCGCAGAACTGATGGCGGCCCTTCCCGGCACCGACAAGACAGTTGAAGCGGGGGGACTCGCTTCAATCGTCAATTTGGTAGACAGGATTGTCTCCACGCTCTCGGCCGTTGTCGCTTCGGGAGCTCTGGTTGCCCTGTTTGCGGCGCTGCTGCTTGAAGTCATTGTGCGCTATTTCACGACGCGGGGGCTGGGGTGGCCGGCTGAAATGCCAAACCTTCTGTTCCCTTGGCTTGTCATGGGCGGCATTGTACTGGCCGCCCAGCGCGGGTCACACATTGCGGTTACCGCACTTCTGGATCTGCTCAGCCCCTCTGTGGCCCGGCTTCTGCTGCTGGCGATGCAGGCGCTGGTTGCCGTCACCTTCGCCTATCTGGGGTGGGTCGGCTTCGCCATTCTCGAAATCACGGGTTCCGAGATTTATCCCATCTCGGGTCTTTCATCGCGCTGGGCTTATCTTGCTGTCGTTGCAGGTTTTTTCGGCCTTTCCCTGACTGCGGTCACGACCTTCGTGCGCGTTCTGCTTGCAGCCGACCCACGCACTGTGCGGGCCCATACGCCGGAGGATGAGGTATGACCCTTGTCATGACCCTTATTTTCGCAGTCCTTCTGGTCTGCGCTTTTCCGGTCGGCTATGCGCTTATCATTGCCTCCGGCGCATCTGTGATGTTCGTGGGCAGCGGGCCGTTTGTGGTCGCGGTGCTGAAGCTGTTCCAGCCGACCCAGAGTTTCCCACTGCTGGCTATTCCCTTCTTCATCCTTTCCGGCGGGCTGATGATGTCTGGCCGGCTGGGGCAGATGCTGGTGAATTTTGCGGCCGCACTTGTGGGGCGGTTCCGTGGTGGTCTTGGGCAGGTGAGCGTGATTGGTTCCACCGTGTTTGGTGGTGTTTCGGGTTCAGCGGTTGCTGAAGCGTCCGCTTTGGGCTCCATGCTGATCCCGTGGCAGAAGCGCGAAGGATATCCGGCAGCGTTCGCGGCGGCGGTGACAGCTTCTTCATCCGTGATTGCGGGCCTTATCCCGCCATCTATCCCGCTGATTCTGTATGCGACGGTTTCCAATACGTCGATCGCATCATTGTTCATGGCGGGTGTATTGCCCGGTCTGATGCTGGCAGCCGGCATGATGCTGGTGTGCTATTTCAGCGGACGGTTCCGGAACTTTCCTTTGCTGAATCAGCCCGGTGGGCTGAAGGCGATTGGCCGCACCATGGTGCTGGCGGGGCCCGCTCTCGCCATGCCGATCTTCATCGTCGTTCTGCTGCGCTTCGGTATTGCGACGCCAACGGAAGTTTCGGTGATCGCGGTGGCCTATGCGCTGGTGGTCAGTGCGCTGATCTATCGTGATCTCACGCTGGGTCGCGTGGTGGGTGCGCTGGTTGGCACTGTGGTCGCCACCGGCATCGTGATGCTGGTTATCATGGCCTCCAACCTTGTGGGCTATGTGCTGACCATCGAGCATGTGCCGACGACCGTCGCCAACTGGGCGCTGTCTGCCCTGCAGGACAAGTGGCTCATCATTCTGGCGATGAATATCCTGATGCTCATCATCGGCATGTTCCTCGACCTGCCGGCCGCCATCCTGCTGCTGGGCCCGACCTTCGTCACGGTGGGCCAGGCCATCGGTCTGGATCCGATCCAGCTGGGCATCATGATCGCGGTGAATCTCAGCATCGGCCTGTTCACGCCACCAATCGGCACGACGCTGTTCATCTCGGCAGCGATCTCGCGCCAGCCCATCGGGGCCATCGTGAAGGAACTGGTGCCCTTCTACATGGTCGCGCTGATCGTGCTGGCCTTGATGTCCTACGTGCCGGCATTCACCATCTACTAGCTACTAGGCGTCCGCACCGGGGAGCCCTTTTCCTCCCCACCCACTCCCCGGTGCGGCGCCATTTTTCAGGACATTTTCGACATGACTCAGATCGGCTTCATTGGGCTGGGCGCGATGGGTGCGCCTATGGCTGCGAACCTTCTGTCTGCCGGGCACAGTGTGCGCGGTTTTGATCTCAACTCGGAAGCCTTGCGTGCTCTGGCAGAGAAGGGGGGCACATCTGCCACCTCCACCGCCGATGCCGCTTCGGGCGCGGATGTGCTCATTCTCATGGTGGTGAATGCCGAGCAGGCCGCCACCGTGCTGTTTGAGCAGGGCGCGCTGGCAGCCATGGCGCCCAATGGCATCGTCGCACTCATGGCCACCTGCCCGCCGGGCGTTGTGGAAGGGTTGGCTGCGCGCGTTCTGGAAACCGGCAAACGTTTTGTCGATGCGCCTGTTTCCGGTGGTGTTGCGGGTGCGATCGCGGGTTCGCTCACCATTATGGCCGCAGCCCCCAAGGCGACGCTTGATGCGGTGGATCCGGTGTTCAAGGCTGTGGGCCAGCGCATTTTCCATGTGGGCGAAAAGCCGGGGCAGGGCGCGACGGTGAAGGCCGTGAACCAGCTTTTGTGCGGCGCACATATCGCTCTCACGGCCGAGGCATTCTCGCTTGCGGCCAAGGTGGGCGTGGACCGTCACATCCTGCTCGACATTCTCAGCGGTTCATCCGCATCGAGCTGGATGCTGAAGGATCGTGGCCCGCGCATGCTGGAAGCTGAACCGGAAGTGACCAGTGCCGTGGATATCTTCGTCAAGGATCTCGGCATCGTCATGGAAGCCGGGCGGGAGAAGAAGGTGGCGCTTCCTCTTGCTGCTGTCGCCCATCAGCTTTTCCTCGCCACATCTGGTCGTGGGGATGGCCGCGCGGACGACAGCCAGGTGATCCGCACCTATGACCTGATGAATGGTGTGGCAGTTCCGAAGGGCTGATGCTTCAGTTCTTGGTCAGGATATTATGAAAATTGAAGGGGCGACTTTGTTCGCCCTTTTATTTTGCGGTGCGAGATCCGATGTTCAAAATATAGAGAAGTATCTATATTTATGATTTTGGATGGGTGTTTTGAGGGTGGCTCATCGGTAAAGGTTTAGGTGGGCTAATCTGAACCTTAGAAATGCATCCTTGTTTGTTGCGCTGCACCTGCTGCATCTGGTTCTTCATATGCCATCGCTTCGCCAGCGTTATAAAAATTGCTTTGCGATTGGCGGATTTCCCGTAATCGCAGCTGTGTGATTGAGGTTTGGGGCTAAGGTCAGGTCGTTTCAAACGTTCTCTCGTGTGAAGTTTTTCTTCACTTGTGAGTGAGTGTCTATGCCTCGCATATGTTGTCTTGTTTTCAGTATCCATATTGTAAAAATTCAATCATAGGGAGAATAGTCCATGAGGCTGCTGGAAGGAAAGTTCGCTATCATCACCGGTGCCGCTTCTCCGCGGGGCCTCGGCAAGTCCATGGCGCAGCTTTTTGCGGCGCATGGTGCAACTGTTGCCATTCTGGATCTTGATCCGGCTGCGGCGCGCGCGGCTGCGGCCGATATTGGTCCCAGCCATATTGGTCTTGCCTGTAATGTGGTGGATAAGGATGCGTGTGAGAAGGCTGTCGCGACCCTGATCGAGTCCTGGGGGCGTGTGGATATTTTGGTCAACAATGCCGGCATCACCCAGCCGCTGAAGATCATGGATATTGCGCCCGCCAATTATGATGCGGTTCTGGACGTGAACCTGCGCGGTACGCTCTATATGAGCCAGGCGCTTATTCCGCACCTGCGGACGAACAAGTCCGGCTCCATTGTCAATATTTCTTCGGTTTCTGCGCAGCGTGGCGGCGGAATCTTTGGTGGCCCGCATTATTCTGCCGCGAAGGCGGGCGTGCTCGGTCTCACCAAGGCCATGGCGCGTGAACTGGCGCCGGACAATGTGCGTGTGAATGCGGTGTGCCCCGGTTTCATCGCCACCGACATCACGGCCGGCAAGCTGACCCCCGAAATGCAGGCCAGCGTGCTCGCCGGCATTCCCATGGGCCGTGCGGGTGAAGCCAGTGATGTCGCCGGTTGCGCGCTGTTCCTCGCCTCTTCGCTCTCCGCCTATGTCACGGGCTCGGAAGTGGATGTGAATGGCGGTTCGCTCATTCACTGAGCCATTCAGCTTGGGGCGCACTTTGTCTCCACATGTTTCGGTAACCCGTTGCAACCCGGTTCCGGTGATCTGAAAGGCAGACCTGCGTCTTTGCAGGTGGTGGCGGGTCTGATCCCTGCCGCCACCTGTGCTATCCTGGCCCCCGGCCTGAAAAATAACGGAATTGCAGCCATGCCCAGCACCAGGACAAACGCCACCCCGTGCATTGTGTTTCTTGATCGTGAGACGATTTCTCCTTCCGTCTCTTTCGGCAAGCCGCGGCAGGCACATGACTGGGCTGACTATGCATCCTCGGGCGCAGACGAGGTGGTTGAACGGCTGAAGGGCGCCCAGGTCGCCATCACCAACAAGGTGCCGTTGCCGCGCGCGGTGCTGGAACAGTTGCCGGATCTCAAGTTCATCTCGGTGGCCGCCACCGGCTATGATTGTGTGGATGTGGCGGCTTGCCGCGAACTGGGCATCACTGTCTCGAATGTGCGCGGCTATGCGGTGAACACCGTGCCGGAGCACACACTGGCACTCATTCTGGCCCTGCGCCGCTCCATCGTCGCCTACCGGGCGGATGTGATTGCGGGCGAGTGGCAGAAATCCGGCAAGTTCTGTTTCTTCACCCATCCGATTGCAGACCTCGCCGGTTCGCGCATCGGCATCATCGGCAGCGGGTCCATCGGCCGGTCGGTGGCGCGCCTGTGCGAGGCCTTCGGCATGGAGGTGATGTTCGCCGCCCACAAGGGCAAGACCGGCATGGGGCGTCTCTATACCCCCTTCGAGCAGGTGCTTGAGACGGCGGACATCATCACCATCCACGCGCCGCTCACCCCCGGCACGCGGGATATGCTGGCGCTGCCGGAGTTCCGCAAGATGGCGCGCAAGCCCATCATCATCAACACCGCGCGCGGCGGGCTGGTGCATGAGGCGGATGTGGTGACGGCGCTGGATGAAGGCCTCATTTCCGGTATCGGTTTCGACGTGCTGACCAGTGAGCCGCCCCGGCCGGATAATCCGCTGCTGGCCGTTGCAGACCGGCCGAATGTCATCATCACGCCCCATGTGGCGTGGGCCAGCCTTGAGGCGCAGCAGGGGCTGTGGAACCAGGTGGTCGAGAGCATCGACGCCTATCTCGATGGCGCGCCGATCCGGGTTCTGGTCTGAGCGTGGGGGAGGATGCGCACATGACCCACTCCCATACGGTTGAAGATCCCAAGGCTTTTCTCCAGCGCCTGTTTGATGCCGCCGTACGTGCGGCGGACCCGGCGCTGGTCATTCCACCTGCACTGCCGGAAGCGCCACGCGGGCGCACCATCGTCATCGGGGCTGGCAAGGCCTCTGCCGGCATGGCGGCAGCGCTGGAGGCGCACTGGGGTGGCCCGCTGGAAGGGCTCATCATCACCCGCCACGGGCAGGGTGGGGAGGGCGCATCCTGCACGCAGATCGAAATCGTGGAAGCTGCCCATCCCGTGCCGGATGCAGCCGGGCAGGCCGCCACGCAACGTCTTTATGATCTGCTGTCGGGGTTGAGTGAGGATGATCTGGTCATCGCCCTCATCTCCGGCGGTGGGTCGGCGCTTCTCAGTATGCCACTGCCGGGCATCACGTTCGCGCAGAAGCAGGACATCAACCGGGCCTTGTTGCGCAGCGGCGCGACGATTGGAGAGATGAATGTGGTGCGCCAGCATCTGTCTGCCGTGAAGGGCGGGCGGCTGGCGGCGCTGGCAGCTCCGGCCCGGATGGTGACGCTGGTGATCTCCGATGTGCCGGGTGATGCGCCCGAAACCATCGCATCCGGCCCCACCGTACCCACCCATGCCACACGGCAGGATGCGCTGGCCATTATCCGTCGCTTTGGGCTGGATCTGCCGGTTGAAGTGCTCGCCGTGCTGGAAAGCGATGCGGCGCAAAGCCCTGCGCCAGATGCTCCCTTCTTTGCGCGCAACAGTGTGCATGTGGTGGCCTCCGCCCGCCAGTCTCTCGCCGCCGCTCAGGCTGCTGCTGAGGCTGAGGGCGTGCGTGCCATCGTGCTCTCCGACCGGATCGAGGGTGAGGCCCGCGAGGTGGCCAAGCCGCTTGCCGCCATTGCGCTGGAATGTGCGTTGCATGGCGCGCCCTTCACCCCGCCCGTCGTCATTCTATCCGGCGGAGAAACAACCGTGACGGTGCGCGGCCAGGGCCGGGGCGGACGCAACTCTGAATTCGGCCTCTCGGCTGCTCTCACCCTGCATGGAGCCGCGCAGCCTGTTTATGGCCTCGCGGCGGATACCGATGGCATTGACGGCATGGAGAACAATGCCGGCGTATTCTTTGATACCGAGAGCATCGGATGTCTACGCGCCCTCGGCAAAGATCCTCATGCTCTCCTGGCGGACAATGACGCTTGGAGCGCCTTCTCTGCTCTGGGAGAGCTGTTCATCACTGGGCCCACGGGCACGAATGTAAATGATTTCAGAGCGTTTCTGGTCACGGATGTCTCTTCGATAGAGAAGAGGCGAGTCTAGATCTCGTTTCTTTTCTCAAGCATGAAGATTTGGGAAGTGAATACAGGATCGCATGAAGAAAATGCAAGAAATCAAAAGCGGAGTGCTTCTGCGTTTCAAATAAATATGGAGTCATTTCAGGGCAGCTACGCGCTCATCCGATATCGGTCTGCCGGTAAGGATGGCACCAGCATGGCCGGAAATATGACGAGCACACCTTTAGGAGAGCGTCACTACACAAGATGTGCTCGCATTTCTTCGAGGATGTAATGCCGGCACTCCAGAGTGGGGCTGTGCGTGCAGAAACATGAACGGGAACAGTGCTCTATGTCTCACCTCATGCGCTGATGTTCAGCGCATGAGGTCTATTCTTCCGGCACCGCCGGATCCATGCGGGTTGGATTGCCAACGTGCACCACCGAACAGCCAAAGGAGCGAAGCAGATGCAGTGCGGCCTCGTCATGGATAGCAGCCTGCTGGCGCAGCCATGCCGCGAAAAGCTGCACCATGCGTCGGCTCTGATGGTGTTTCGGGCTGACCATCCAGTAGGCCGGGAAGCGCAGCACCTCGAAGCCGGACGAGAAGGGCACAAGTTCACCGCTCGCCAGTTCCTGATAGGCCAGCGTCACCGAATCCAGCACCACGCCGGCATCGCGCATCGCAAGCTGGATGGCCATGGACGAGCGGTCCAGCCGCAGGCTCGGCCCCTTGTCGTTGACAGGAATATGGTTACGCGCCAGCCATGTATCCCAGCGATACAGGGTTTTCACGCTGTCGATCAGTTGCGCCTGCGCCAGCAGGTCCTGTGCAGAGGCGTCCGGCCCCAGTTTTTCGCGCAGGCTGCGCAGATATTTCGGCCCGCACATGGGCAGAACATGGTCGTTCAGGATGGGCTCGATATAAAGGCCGGTCCACTCACCCGTGCCATAGCGCAGGTCAATGTCGGCCACTTCGCGGTCGAAATCGGTGGGGTCCGGCTGGGCGTCCACACGCAGGTCCCATTTGTCATGGGTCTGGATGAAATCGGCGAGGCGCGGGCCCAGCCAGCGCACGCCGAAGCTGGGGCTTACCCGCAGCGAAAGCTGGTTGTTCTCACGCCGGCGCGAGACAGCCTCACCGGCCTCACGGATCATGCGGAAGGCGACGGAGGAGGTCTGATAGAGGCGCTCTCCCTCCTGCGTCAGGCTCAGCTGGCGCTTGTCACGGCGGAACAGGGCCACACCATAGGCCTCTTCCAGAAGGCGCAACTGCTGGCTGACAGCGGAAGACGAAACCCCAAGCTCCTCCGCCGCGCGAGAAACGCGACCAAGACGTGCGACCGCTTCGAAATAGAGCATCCGGCTCACATTGAGCACGTTCTTCATGGTTTTGCCTTCCGCCCCGCCGGAACACTGCATGCCGGTTTTTCTGCGGGTCATGAACATGCGTTAGTTTGCGGTTCTGGCGCAATTGCAGACTCGCCCGTTCCAGCCATTTCCGCACCCGTTTCAACGCGGGCGCAAGAGGGTATGCAGATACTGTCGCAATCCTCGCTTACCTGCATCAAGGAGGCTTCATGACCACGCGCGCAAAAGCCAAGATCATCGCCACCATCGGCCCGGCCTGCCGTGATGCGGCAACGATACGGGCGCTGCTGGATGCCGGGGTCTCGGTGTTCCGGCTGAATTTCAGCCATGGCACCCATGATGATCACCGCGAGGCCGTGCGGCTCATCCGGGCCGAGGAAGAGCGCCGGGGCGATGCGGTTGCCATTCTCATGGATCTGCAAGGCCCCAAGCTGCGTATTGGCACATTCCGGGACGGGCCGGTGATACTGGTTCCGGGGCAGAGCTTCACCCTTTCTTCCGCGTCAGATGCGGAAGGCACGGCTGAGGGTGTGGGCTTTCCCCATGCGGAGATTCTGGGGGTGCTGGAGCCGGGCATGCCGCTGCTGGTGGATGATGGCAAAATCCGCCTGCGGGTGACCGCAACATCGCCCGGCCGCGTGGAAACGGAAGTGGAGGCCGGCGGCCCGCTTTCAGACCGCAAGGGCGTGAATATTCCTTCCGCCATTCTGCCTGTCGCCGCCATGACTCCCAAGGACCGGATCGACCTTGAGGCCGGGCTTGAAATGGGTGTTGACTGGGTCGCGCTGTCCTTCGTGCAGCGCCCGCAGGATTTGACAGAAGCGCGCCAGCTGATTGATGGCCGCGCCTCCCTGCTCGCCAAGTTGGAGAAGCCGGCGGCGATCGAGCATCTGGACGCTATTCTGGATGCGTGCGATGCTGCCATGGTGGCGCGTGGCGATCTGGGCGTGGAACTGCCGCCCGAGCATGTGCCGGCCCTGCAAAAGCGCATCGTGCGCGAATGCCGCCATCGCGGGCTGCCGGTCATCATCGCCACGCAGATGCTGGAATCGATGATCCATGCGCCAACTCCCACGCGCGCCGAAGCCTCCGATGTCGCCACCGCCATTTACGATGGTGCGGATGCGGTGATGCTCTCGGCGGAAACCGCCGCCGGGTCTTATCCGGTGGAGGCGGTGGCGGTGATGTCGCGCATCATCGAGGCAACCGAAGCCGATCCGCTCTATCGCGAGCGCATGGATGTGAGCCAGCCGGAAGATGCCGCCCAGAGCGACAATGCGGCCATCAGCCATGCCGCCTGTTCGGTGGCGCGGGCGCGCGATTGCGCGGCCATTGTCACCTTCACCACCACCGGCTCTACCGCCATGCGCACCTCGCGCCTGCGCGGGCCGGTGCCTCTGCTGGCGCTCACACCCAGTCGCACCGTGGCGCGCCGCCTGCGCATTGCATGGGGTGTGCGCACGGTGGTGACGCAGGACATCTCCTCCTTCGGCGAGATGGTGGCAAAGGCCAGCGCTGTCGTGCGTGAGCTGGGCGTGGCCCAGCCCGGCGAGGCCATCGTCATCACCGCCGGCGTGCCCTTCGGCTCTCCCGGCAAGACCAACATTCTCCGTCTCACACGCATTGGGGGCGAGGGGGGCTGAGATTATGGCGTGTGTCTCTGTGGTGTTGAGCCCCGACCCGCTGATTTCTTCATTCCACGCGAACCGGAGCCCCTGCGTTCCAGGGCTCAGGTCCGCACTGTTTCACCCAGAGGTTCTTTCAATGTCTGCTCCCATTAACGCCGCTGTGCCGGCCACCCTTCCGCTCGCCCGGAATTCCGAAGTCCCCCAGAAGCGCATGGCCCATGCCATCCGCTTCCTTGCCATGGATGCGATCGAGCGTGCGGGTGAGGGACATCCGGGCACACCGCTCGGCGCGGCCGATACCACAACCGCTTTGTTCACCCGTCACCTGAAGTTCAACCCGCAGGATCCGCTCTGGCCGGACCGGGACCGTTTCGTGCAGTCCAACGGGCATGGCTCCATGCTCATCTATTCGCTGCTGCACCTCACCGGCTATGTGGGCATGACGCTGGACCAGCTGAAATCCTTCCGCGTGCTGGGTTCGCATTGTGCCGGCCATCCCGAGATCGACCCGCATCTCGGCATTGAGGTCACGACCGGCCTGCTGGGGCAGGGCATTGCCAATGCGGCCGGCATGGCGCTGGCGGAAGCGATTCTGAACGCGCGTTTCGGCGACGACATCGTGAACCACTACACCTATGCGCTGGTGGGTGACGGTTGCCTGCAGGAGGGCGTGGGGCAGGAGGTGATATCGCTCGCGGGACACCTGAAGCTCGGCAAGCTTATCTTCCTGTGGGACGATAATTTGATGACCGACGATGGGGACATCGCCATCGCCCTCTCCGATGACATGCCGGCCCGCTTCCGCGCCAGCCACTGGCATGTGCAGGAAGTGGATGGGCATGATGCGGAGCAGGTCTCTGCCGCTATTTCACTGGCGAAGGCCGATCCGCGCCCCTCCATGATCGCCTGCCGTACCCGCATCGGTGAGGGCATTCCGCGCGTGCAGGGCTCGCGCGCCGCTCATGGCGGGCGCGTGTTCTCGGATGACACCAAGGCTGCCCGTGAAGCGCTGGACTGGTCCCATGCGCCATTCGAAATCCCGGAAGAGATCCGCACCGCATGGCAGGCCGCGGGTGCGCGCAGCATGGGGGAATATGAGGCGTGGCAGAAGCGTCTTGACGCCATGGCCCCGGAAAATCGTGCGGAATATGAGCGTCTGCGCGCGGGTCTTATGCCCGAAGGGTGGCGTCAGGTGATCGAGGATTACAAGCGCGCCTGGCTAGCCGATCACCCGACCGATTTTGCCTACAAGATCTCGGGCGAACTCAGCGATGCGCTTGCTGCCGCCATTCCCGAACTCATCACCGGCGCACCGGATCTTGAGGGCGCAACCCTGCACAAGCGCAGCCTTGAGGCCTTCACCGCCACGAACCGCCACGGGCGCTATGTGCATTATGGCATTCGCGAGCATGTGATGGGGTCCATGCTGAATGGCATGGCGGCCCATGGCGGTCTCATTGCCTGCGGCATCACCTATCTTGTGTTTTCAGATTATGAACGCCCCGCCATCCGTATGGCGGCGCTGATGAAGCTGCCTGTGAAGTTCATCTTCAGCCATGACTCCATCGGCATCGGCACCAATGGGCCAACCCACCAGCCGGTGGAGTTTCTGGCTTCCCTGCGCGCCATTCCGCATATGCATGTACTGCGCCCGGCCGATGCGGTGGAAGCGGCAGAATGCTGGGAATTGACGTTGGAGCGGCGGGACGGCCCCTGCGCACTCATCTTCGCCCGACAGGCGCTGAGCGGAGTACGCGACACGCATGTCTCCGAGAATCTCTGCCGCAAGGGGGCTTATGTGTTGAAAGACGCCGAAGGCGGCGCGCGGCGTGTCACGCTTCTGGCGACGGGTTCGGAAGTCTCCGTTGCCTTGAGGGCGCGCGATATTCTCCAGGCTGAGGGTGTGCCTACGGCAGTGGTATCCATGCCCTGTCTTGAACTGTTCGAGCAGCAGGACAAGGCCTATCGCGATGCGGTGGTGGACCGTTCCACCGTGCGCGTGGCGGTGGAAGCGGCCGTACGGCAGGGCTGGGATTATTACATCGGAGAAACCGGCGCGTTTGTCGGCATGAGCGATTTCGGTGCCTCAGGTTCCACCGAGGCTCTGTTCCGCCATTTCGGCATCACACCTGAGCATGTGGCGGATGTCGCACGACAGAGGCTGAACGCGGCTTGAGGGATGGTGCGGAGCGGGTCTGCGTATGTTGTTCTCTCATGCCCTAAGAGCCACTCTGCATATTATGGAGCGTTTCTCCGTTTCACGGAACCGGAGAAACGCCCTGCCATCCGGTCTGCCGTGGATGGAGCGTTCTATTCAGTGCTCGCAATACTGGCTGTAGAGAATAGCCATGATGTCCACCGCAGTTTGGTTGGAGATGGAATAATAGAGCGTGCGATGCTCACGCCGGAAGGTCACGATCCCCTCATCCTTCAGCTTGCCCAGATGCTGGGACATGGAGGTCTGGGGCATTCCAGTTGCTTCTATGAGCTGGGAAACGCTTTTCTCTCCATCGGTCAATTGGCACAGAATGCGCAGGCGATGCGCACTGGCAAGGCCGCCCAGAAACGCGGCCGCCTTGTCCGCATTCTTCGCAAAATCATCAAGATCACCTTCGGCCATGGACACCTCTCGACAGGCTGAACCACGCTTGACAATTCATATTTTCATAATATTATAAAAATATGAATTTAAGGCGAGAAGAGCCATGAGCAAAGATTATACGCAGATAATCCGTGATATTTCTGAATATAGCGCAGAACTCAGGAAAACTGCACCCGCTACCATGAATGGCTTTTATGCCCTCGCGAAAGCCGCAACAGCGGATAATGCGCTGGACAAGAAAACGAAGGAACTGATTGCTCTCGCCATTGGCGTCACCCAGCGGTGTGACGGCTGCATCGGCTTCCATGCCAAGGCGCTGCAGGAGCTTGGCGCGACCCGCGAAGAGGTGAGCGATGTGCTGTCCATGTGCGTCTATATGGGCGGAGGGCCGGCGCTGATGTATGCCGCTGATGCGCTGCGGGCGTATGATCAGTTTGAGAGCTGAGTCGTGCCGGTAGCGGGTTCCATCCCCGCTCCGGCTTCAGATCAGGCTGAAGGACAATGTTCGTGTCTCACATCTTGAGTGGTTCGGGCCATGACTGAATTTACCCCATGGAGCGCCCTGGCCGGGGGGGCGCTGATTGGTTTTGCAGCCGTGCTGCTGATGGCGCTCAATGGGCGCATCGCGGGCATGACCGGTATTCTGACCGGCCTCATTCCACCGCTGGCGCAAGACTGGCGCTGGCGGGCAGCCTTGGTGCTGGGGGCAATTGTAATGCCGGCTCTTTTGGTTGGCCTTGGCGGTTTCGACATTCCCTTTGAAAGCCCCACGCCATCGCGATGGCTGGTACCTGGCGGATTGCTTGTGGGGATGGGCGTGTATTTCAGCTCCGGTTGCACATCCGGGCACGGTGTGTGTGGCATGGCGCGGCTGTCGCCGCGCTCCATCGCCGCAACGCTGACTTTCATGGCGACAACAGCCACAACCGTTTTCATCATCCGCCATGTACTGGGAGGTTTGTGATGAGACAGATTGTGGCGGCACTAATCGTCGGTCTCATCTTCGGAGCGGGAATTGTCATTTCCGGCATGGCCAATCCCGCAAAAGTGCTGAACTTTTTCGATATCTTCGGAACGTGGGACCCCTCACTTGCATGCGTGATGGGAGGGGCGCTGGTGGTGACGGCCATTGGCTATCGCATTGTGCTGAAACAGCCTGCTCCCATGCTGGATACACACTTTCATCTGCCCACACGACGGAGGCTGGATGTGCCTCTGCTGGGCGGCGCGGCACTGTTTGGTGTGGGCTGGGGCATCGCCGGTTTTTGCCCCGGCGGCTCCATTCCTGCTCTCGGGCTGGGGAAGCTGGATGCGCTGATTTTTGTTGTTGCCATGGTGATTGGCATCGCCTTGGCTCGGCTTTTCAGCCGGATCTGGTCTAAATCCTGATAATCGTCATATCTCCGCCGTGAATATAGTTGAGGAATTATGGTATTATATTAGGTTGGTTTCGACCTGTTGCCGATTGAGGTTTTGATGTTTGTTGTTTTTATGAATGGATGATTCTTTAGATCTGAGAACCTGTTTGGTGTTTCATTTTAGATGGGTGATGGCCTCTTGGAATCTACATTTTCGAGCTTAGGATGGTGTCCATTTTGAGTGGATACAGACGTTATGTTAATGTCTCATATGTCCTGTCGCAAGGACGGTCAGCGAAAGCCTCGACTTGATGTGTGAAATATTATCCCTCTCATCACAGCACCAAGCTCATTTTCCAAGCAGGCTCACAGAGCCCACCCCCAAAATGAATTGAGTTATTTGAGTGGGTCACGCCCCGTCCTATGAGGGTATTTGGGGCGATACCATTATGGTCGGTCAGGTTTCATTCTGTCGTTTCCGCATCTCGGGAAGAATTTATTCTTTCTCGATATTGAAAACAAAGACCGAATTATAAAAAGGGCTCCCGGCAGATGTATGAGGTTACTGGTGCTGCCTTCTCAGTCCGTTCCCGCCTCATCTTCAATGCCACCCTGCCTCCAGTATGCGGTGATGCTGCATGTGTCGCGTGCCAGCCGTGCCTCTTTCAGTGCGAACTGGCGGATTTCCCGTGCCTGAGCATGCTCGCAGCCTGCCCAGATGAAGGGGAGAGGCCCGCCATCACTCAGCCACGGGTGCGCTCGGATGATCTTGGCCAGACTGCCCGCTGCTGGGTCCATACTATTGCGATGCAGCCAGTGTGGGTCGATATTCGCGGCTGAAAGCAGTTCCTGTTCTTCCTCTGGACTGGAAACCTCTACGAAAATAGAGGCTTGTGCTGCGGCGGGCATGGTTTCCAGCATTCTCCCGATAGCGGGAAGGGCGGTTTCATCGCCGAGCAGGATGTAGCGGCTGGTTTCTGCGAGGGTCCCCCCGAAAGGGCCCGTCATGCCAATGATGTCGCCCGGCTGTGCATGTCTGGCAAAGCCTGCTCCGGGTGCAGGATGATCTTCTGTATCGCCATGCAGAAGCATGTCGATCGTGACCTCGCCCTTGTCTATGTCAATAAAGCGGATGGTATAGACGCGCGCCTCAGGCTTTGCCGCGCCCTGTGGCCATCGCGGACGACCGTCCTCGCCATTCACGGGCCATTGCGGAGGCGCAATCCCAGCCGGTGGAAACAACAGGCGGACATGCAGGCCGCCGGTGGCGAAGCGTGTGAGTTCATAGCCACTCAGCACGATGCGGCGCATCAGGGGCGTGACATTGCCGACGGATACGACGCGCATCTCCCGAAAATAGGGCAGGAGCTGGCCAATCTTGCCATCACCGCTCCAGCGGATCACGGGCTGGTGCTCGCCTGCGAATTCCAGCAGATGCTCGGCCACCATATGCTTCAGAAATGACAGACCGGTCTCATCCGCACTTTCCAGTGCGACGAGAACGGTGTCACCGCTGATTTCGGTCCGCGCCGTGCCGAAATCCGTCACGAACAGCGCGCCATCTTCATGACGCTTCACCTGTATGTGTTCGGCTAGATGATCGCAGAGCAGATCATGCACAACAGAAGGGTTATTGAGAACAATTCGGGCTGATGAGACCAGAAGAGTTGCAGTGTGCATTTCCGACATGGGGCAGGTTCCGGTTTTATTTTTTGGCATCAGTCGTTCTGGAAAAGGGGCAGATCAACGGGAGGTGGAAGGAGCCAAATCTGCTTTTGAAATGTGAAGGCACTTGGAATTACGGAGGTAAATCAGTCCAATTTCCGATATATGCGTACGCATATATTTTCTCAGAAAATAAGCCTGTCATTTCTGGAAATGATGGCTCTCAGTGTGCATAGAATTCAACATGTGTTTTTAGATGAATATTCACATTGTAATTATTATAGTTTTCATTGTCTGTGTGCCTATTGCCAGCTCTTTGCCTGCAATATACACCGCTTCTGTTATGGCAATTGCTGCGGTGTATGATGGTATTCCGCATGTGTGCCCGGTTCATAATCGGTGTGTGCGTGAGGATGGATGGGAAACGGTAAGGGCTTTTCAATTGCCTTATCTCCTGCATCATCCACACGCTTTCCTGTGAAGGGGTGGAGGGTCCGGCGGGGCGCTCATGTCTGCGCTGGTCTGGAAGGTTAGGTGGACATGTCAGGCTTTGCGCATTCGATGGCGTGCCGCACGGAAGGCATCCGGGCCGTTGCGCCGGTGAAGTGGCGCGGCCTCAATGGCCTGATGAATGTGTTCTGGGATGCCGAGGGTGAAGCCGGAGCCAGAGCCTATTACCTGTCTCCCGATCCACGCATCGTCATCTTTTTCAACGACGTTTCCCCTCATATCCGCATGAGCAATCGGGAAAACGGCTTTGACGGGCATGATCGCCAGATGTCGCGCGCGATCTATGTTCCTGCCGGGGTTCCTTTGTGGACCAGCTTCACATCCGCGCATCGCTTTTCGCATCTGGATCTGCATGTGCATAAGGACCGCATGCTGAAATTCCTGTCGCCCTCCGTGGGGGCGTCGTATGCGTTGACGGCATTGCGCCGGCCGGTTGAAGTTCAGGACGTCGCCGGTATCGAGACGCTGGCTGGCCTGCTGGTGGACGAGGTTTCGAGCCCATCGAAACATGCTGCTTATGCCGAAAATCTTGTCGGCTGCATCGCCGCAGGGTTGCTCGATATTTCTGATTCCACTGGGGAGAAGGCTGATGGCCGCCTCACCCAGGGGCAGATGAACAAGCTGGCCTCGCGCATTAATGCAGGCGGCGGTGGCCGCCTTACCGTTGCGGAAATGGCTGAGACGGTGGGCTTGTCTGAAAGCTGGTTCGCCACCGTTTTCAGGCAGACCACGGGCAAGACACCACAGCAGTGGCAGCTTGGAGTGCGCATCGAATGCGTGAAGACCATGCTGACGGATACCGACATGACGATAGCGGAGATTTCCGCGCGTCTTGGTTTTTCCGATCAGGCCCATCTGACCAAGGTCTTTCGGCAGATCGCTGGGGAAACGCCTGCTGCATGGCGCCGTCTGCGGCGGCTGCGATAAGAGCTGGTGAGACCCCGCCCGCATGATGCGGGCGGGAGAGTGGCTTTGCATTTCGAAAGCCATGCCGCCAAAGCCTCAGAACCTGTAGCGCAGGGAGCCGATGACGTTGCGGCCTTCCTCGCGGTAGCAATAGCTGTTGACGCATGTGGGGATACGGTCATCCAGCAGGTTCTTGGCGTTGATCTGACCGGAGAAGCCCTTCAGCTTCGGGTCGAGATTGGCGAAGTCATAGGAAACCATGGCATCAAACAGAACGCGGGATGGGTTGCGCACCGTGTTCACATCATTGGCCCAGCTGGAGCTGAGGACACGCGTGCCGAAGCCGACCCCGATGCCGCGCGCATAGCCTTCCGAGAACTCGTAATTGCCCCAGATGGAGAACTGGTTGTCCGGAATACCTGCCGGCATGTTGCCTGCATTCACGCCGTTCATGTACTCCATGTCGAGATAGGTGTAGGCCACCGTCAGGTTCAGGCTATCGGTGAGGCTCGCCATGGCCTGGATTTCGAAGCCGCGCGATTCCACCTCACCTGTCTGGGTCTGGAACAGTGGGTTGAGCGGGTCGGGCATCAGTATGCCCGACTGCTTGATGCGGAACAGGGCGGCGCTCACCGAGATGTTGCTGTCCTTCGGCATATATCGCAGGCCGAGTTCCTCCTGCTGCCCTTCCGTCGGCTTGAAGCTTTCACCGGTGCTGGAGATGCCGATGGTGGGCGCGAAGGAGGTGGCATAGCTCGCATAGGGGGCAAGGCCATTGTCGAACAGATAGGCCAGACCCACGCGCCCGGTGAACTTCTGGTCGTCCTGGCTGTTGCTGCCATTGGTCAGCATGTTGGTGTTGCGCGTATCCAGCCAGTCCTGCCGCCCACCAAAGGTCAGGACAAAGCGGTCAAACTCCACCTGATCCTGAAGATAGATGCCCACCTGCTGCTGCTTCGTCTTCTGGTCGAAGCCGTTCAGTGCGGGCGGCGGCAGAACCCAGCCCGCGCCATAGACGGGGAAGCGCAGATTGAGCGGGGAGGCCATGCCGAAGCCATAGCGATAGCGATAGTTCACATAGTTGTAGTCCAGCCCGGCAAGAACCGTATGGGCGAGTGGCCCGGTGTCGAAATTGGCCTGAATCTGGTTGTCGACCGAGATGCCCTGGGAGTTGTCCACGAGGCGGGCGGCATAACGGTTTGCAACGCCTTGCGTGGGGTCGAGGCCGAGGATGCTGACATATTTCATGTCCGTATCCACGCCCTGATAGCGCAGGTTCTGGCGCACCGTCAGATGTTCATTGAAGCGGTGGCTGAACTCATACCCGATGCGGAACTGGCGGCCATTATAGTTCTGGTACAGCGGATCGCCATGCTGATAGCCGGTAATCTGCCCTTGCGGTGTTGTATACCAGCCGGCCGCGCCACCCGAGGTGAGGTCGGTATATTCACCGAGAACGGTGAGTTCGGTGTTCTTGTCCTCCGAACGGAAGGTCAAGGCCGGGGCAATGGAAACCCTGTCATCGGGAGCGGCGACGAATTCGGTATCCGCATTCCGCCATACGCCGGTGAGGCGATAGAAGACGTTATCGTAGCCCTGCACCGGGCCGGACAAATCGATGTTGCCCTGATAGCGGTTGAATGAACCGAACTGGGCTTCGATCTCATGGAAGGGCGTCTCGGTGGGGCGCTTGGAGATAACGTTTACGAGGCCGCCGGGAGAGCCTGTACCATAAAGGCCAGAGCTTGGCCCCTTCAGAATGGTCACGCCCTGTAGCAGATAGGGCTCATGGCGAAATACGGAGAAGGCGCCGCCAAGACTGCGCAGGTTGTCGCGGTAGTAGCCGGTATCCGTGACATTGAAGCCGCGCACATAGATGGTGTCGAAGCGCGGATCAAAGCCGAACTGCCCCGCCCGCACGCCTGCGGTGTAGCGTGCGGCTTCCACAAGGGTCTGGACGTTGCGGTTTTCCAGTTCCTCACGTGAGACTGTGCCGATCGACTGCGGAAGCTTGCGCACATCCGTATCAGTCTTGGTACCGATATTGGTCTCGCGCGCCACATAGCCGTTGGAGGTCAATCCGCCGCCCATGCCTTCACCGGGGGTGGTGCTGGTGCCTTCAACTTCCACGGTGCGCAGTTGAATGGCCTGCTCGTCTTCCTGAGCGTGCGCCGCCGGAGAATAAGCGAGAATGGCGATCATGGAGCAGCCGGCAAGACTGCGATTGAACAGACGCGACAATGGGGCGGTGAAAAGACTCATCTTAAAATCCTTGGCGCACTCAATGAATAGTTGGCCGTGAGAATTTCTGAACATCACCATCTGCGTGCAAATCCGCCGGATGGAGGCATGTGTATGTCAGCTTCGGTTCTTCTCTAGCTGGGAGGCACCATCAGGTATTGTACATTTTCTCGAGTTTGTAGAAAGGCACGGAAATATACACGCTTTATGGGAAGTATGAGGGCTTCGGAGTTGACGGCAGATGGAGAGCCTGAAACTAAATGGCCGCCAAAAGCGCTGTGGAGCTTCCGTATATGCTGCGACTTTTTAATTATTCTATTGTATTTGTTGTCACACTTATTGCTTCATGTGTGACATTTGGCGCACAGGCAGGGGAGAATACAGCCTACCCTATCGTCATCAAGCATGCGCTCGGCACAACGACCATCCCAAAGAAGCCGGAGCGTGTTGCTACCGTCGCTTGGGCAAACCATGAGGTGCCGCTGGCGCTGGGCATCGTGCCCGTGGGGTTTGCCGCGGCCAATTTCGGTGATGATGACGGAGACGGGCTGTTGCCGTGGGTGGCGCAACGGCTGAAGGAGCTCGGCGCTGAAAAACCGGTGCTGTTCGATGAGGGGGATGGCATCGATTTTGAGGCCGTCGCTGCCACCAAACCCGATGTGATCCTCGCCGCCTATTCCGGCCTGAGCCAGTCTGATTATGATACGCTGAGCAAGATCGCCCCTGTCATTGCTTACCCTGAATCCGCATGGGCGACCGATTGGCGGGACATGATCCGCCTCAACAGCGCAGGGTTGGGCATGGCATCCGAAGGCGATGCGCTGATCTCGCGTATCGAGGGAGAAATCACCCAGGCCGTTTCCGGGCATCCTGAGTTGAAGGGCATGTCGGCGATGTTTGTCACGCATCTCGACGTGACCAATCTCAGCGTCATCAATTTCTATACGGGCAATGATACGCGCGTGAAGTTCTTCAATGATCTCGGGCTGGTTTCACCACGCAGCGTGCAGGAAGCGACAAAGCCGGGCCAGTTCGCCGCGAGCATCAGTTCCGAAAAGGTCGATGCTTTCGATGATGTCGATATTGTCGTGGGATATGGCAGCAATGCTCTGTTCGATATCGTGAGCAAGCACCTGTTGCTGTCCAGAATGCCCGCAGTGAACAGGAACTCCGTTGTCATGCTGGGCCGCGATCCTGTTGGTACGGCCGCCAATCCAACACCGCTCTCCATTTCTTGGGTGCTGAAGGACTATGTAGCTCTGCTCTCCGAAGCCGCAAAGAAAGCGAAATGACCGAGGGACTCTCATGATGCGGGGCAGCGCTGCCTCTGCTGGCCGGGTGTCCTTTCAAGGGCGCTTGCGTCGCATCCGGATTCTGTCTCTGCTTGGCTTGCTGCTGGCTCTTGCGCTCTTGTGCGTGCTTTCGGTTGTCATCGGCACGCGTGTGGTGACATGGACGGAAATTGCCCGTGCACTGGGCGGGCATGTCGAGACGATTGGAGAGGCGGCTGTTGCCGTGCGCATGCCGCGCACGCTGCTGGCGCTATGCGCGGGTGCCGCGCTGGGGCTGGCGGGTGCGGTGATGCAGGGGGTGACACGCAATCCGCTTGCTGACCCCGGCATTCTGGGTGTGAATATGGGGGCATCTCTGGCGGTGGTGGTCGGTATCGTGTGGTTCGATATTGCCACGACCAATGCCTATGTCTTCACGGCCATTGTGGGGGCCGGCGTTTCGGCTGTCTTTGTCTATGTCATCGGCTCTCTGGGCAGGGGCGGGGCAACGCCGCTCAAGCTGGCACTGGCCGGGGCCGCGACATCTGTCGCCTTTTCCTCTCTGGTTATCGCTATCGTTCTGCCGCGCAGTGATCTGGCGGGCGGTATTCGGTCATGGCAGATCGGCGGCGTGGGCGGGGCGGATTATGCAAGCATTCTGCACGTGGTGCCCTTTCTGGTTGTCGGCTTCGGTATCTGCCTTCTGTCTGCACGCAAGTTGAACTCTCTCGCGCTGGGCGATGAACTGGCCGCCGGATTGGGCGAAAATGTCGCCGTTGCCCGTGGTTTTGCAGCTTTCGGTGCCATCTTGCTGTGTGGAGCCATCACTGCCATCTGCGGGCCAATCGGCTTTGTGGGGCTGGTTGTTCCGCACTTCTGCCGTCTGCTGGTCGGGGTGGATCATCGCTGGCTGCTGCCATTCTCGGCCCTTGGGGGAGCGTGCCTGCTGGTGGGTGCGGATATTTTCGGGCGCATCATCGCGCGGCCATCAGAACTGGATGTGGGCATTGTCACCGCCTTTGTGGGTGCACCCGTGTTCATCTGGATGGTCCGACGCCAGCGGGTGAATGAGCTGTGATGTCTTTCGCTTCCACCCTCGATGCCATGACCCGAGACCGCGGCCTCAGGGCGCGCCGGCGGCAGCTTGTGATCAGCGTGCTGGTGCTCTTGATTGCGGCCCTGTTCATGCTGACCCTCTCACTGGGGCAATCCTTCACGCCGCCGGAAGATGTAATCCGCGTTCTTCTGGGGCAGAATGTGCCGGGGGCGAGTTTCACTGTTGGGCAACTGCGTCTGCCGCGTGCTGTTCTGTCTGTTCTTGCCGGTTTGTGCTTTGGGCTGGGCGGCGTGGCGTTCCAGATCATGCTGCGCAATCCCCTTGCCAGTCCTGATATCATCGGCATCAGTTCGGGTGCGAGCGCGGCGGCTGTTTTCGCCATTATCGTTCTGTCTCTGGATGGAGTTCTGGTGTCTGTATTTGCTGTCATCGCCGGTCTTGGCGTGGCGCTGCTGGTCTATGCGCTATCTTACAGGAATGGCATTGCCGGCATGCGGCTTATTCTTGTCGGCATCGGCGTTTCCGCGATGCTGGACAGTTTCATCGCCTATACCCTCTCTCGTGCTCCGGCGTGGGATTTGCAGGAAGCGATGCGCTGGCTCACCGGCAGTGTGAACGGCGCGCGGATGAGCGATGCGATGCCTCTGTTACTGGCGCTGATCGTCTTTGGCGGATTGATGCTCAGCCGGACACGCGATCTTGAGATTTTGCGGCTCGGTGATGATACGGCCTCTGCGCTGGGGGTGAAGGTTTCCGGCACGCGTGTTGCGGTCATCATCGCCGGTGTGGGCCTGATCGCCTGCGCAACGGCCATTGTCGGCCCCATCGCTTTTGTGGCGTTCCTGTCCGGGCCGATTGCGACCCGCATCATGGGGAATAATGGCTCGATGCTGGTGCCCTCCGCCCTCGTCGGTGCGGTGCTTGTTCTGCTGGGGGATTATTGCGGGCAGTTCCTTTTGCCCGGCCGCTATCCGGTTGGTGTTGTGACCGGCGCACTCGGCGCGCCTTATCTGATTTATCTCATCATACGCGCCAACAAGACGGATGCTTCTCCATGAGCGCGCCTTCGCTTGTCGTCAGCCATGTTTCGGCAGGTTATGGCGAGACCAATATTCTGCAGGGACTTGATCTCACCGTGCCGCCGGGGAAAATCACGGCGATTGTCGGCGCGAATGCCTGTGGCAAGTCCACACTTCTGCGCACGATGTCCCGTCTCATCGCGCCGCGTCAGGGGCAGGTTCTGCTGGATGGCAAGTCGATCCATCACATGCCCTCCCGCCAGCTTGCCCGCACCCTCGGCCTTCTGCCGCAATCCCCCATCGCGCCAGAGGGCATAACGGTTGCTGATCTTGTCAGCCGTGGACGGCACCCGCATCAGGGCATGTTCTCAAGCTGGACACGCGCGGATGATGAAGCTGTCACAACCGCGCTTGTCGCCACCGGAACCGACACGCTGGCGACCAGAATTGTGGATGAGCTTTCAGGCGGCCAGCGTCAGCGGGTCTGGATCGCGATGGCGCTGGCGCAGCAGACCGACATCCTGCTGCTGGACGAGCCCACAACCTTTCTCGATATCAGCCATCAGGTCGAGGTTCTGGATCTGCTGGTGGACCTCAACCAGTCACGCGGAACCACGATTGCGATGGTGCTGCATGATCTGAACCTCGCCGCGCGCTATGCCGATGTGCTCGTCGCGATGGCGGGCGGCGTCCTGCATGTGTCCGGCAGCCCGCAAGAGGTGTTGACTGAACAGAATGTGCGCGATGTGTTTGGCCTTGAAAGCCGCATCATCATAGACCCGACCTCGGGTCGGCCGCTGATGCTGCCCATGGGGCGGCATCGCATGGCTGCGGCGGATGCGGTAGAAGAAAATGATGGGCAGGTCTCATCCTAGTGGGGGACAAGACCTTCTATCTGGACATGCCTGATGTGGTTTTCCTTGAATCTCCAGACACTACTGCGTCTGGAGATTCAGGATATATGTGTTCTTGCCCAATAGAGCGCACCAGATCCGCACGGAACAATCGCAGTATGGTGATTGTATCTGGTGCGCGGCTGGAAACCTCAGCGTGATATCCGCACTTACGCTTTCAGATCCGCGATGATGTCTGTTTCCGTCTCCACAGGCCGTGTCACCACCGGGCGCTGCGGGCTTTCATCAACGCGCAAGCTGAACAGGTCCGGACGCGCATAATGGCCGACAGGATCGAAATCCAGCTTGGCGCCGATGATGTCGTCCGTGTCAATCTCGGCGGTCAGAATGCCTTCCGCATCTACAAGCGGGCCAGCCAGAATATCACCAAGGGGGCCAACGATGACCGAGCGGCCATGCATCATCCATTCATCGGGTTCGGCATCAATCCGGCTTGCATAGTCCTCGGGGAAGTCCGAGCGGCGCATCACCTGGCAGGCGCCGATGACAAAGCAGCGGCCTTCCATCGCCACATGCTGCATGGTGGCGACCCATGTTTCTCGGTCGTCGGCTGTTGGTGCTGCCCAGATCTGGACGCCCTTGGCATAGTAGGCGGCCCGCATCAGCGGCATGTAATGCTCCCAGCAGATCGCACCGCCGATCCGGCCAAGGGGCGTATCGACAACCGTCAGTGTCGAGCCATCGCCAAAGCCCCAGACAAGCCGTTCCGAACCCGTGGGCATGACCTTGCGGTGCTTGCCGAGCAGACCTTCGGGCGACAGATAAAGCGCGGTGCAATAGAGCGTGCCGCCATCGCGCTCCATGATGCCGACAACCGCGTGCATGTCATGTGCCGCGCAGGCGGCGACAAGCTGGTCGACCTCTGGCCCCGGAACCGCGATGGACCCCTTCACATAGCGCGTAAAATCCGCGCGCCCTTCAGCCGTGCGCCGGCCGATGCTGCAACCGAAGTCCAGCCCCTTGGGATAGCCGCCAATAAAGGCTTCCGGGAAAACCGCGAGCTTCGCCCCGGTCGCGGCGGCCTCGGCAAGAAGCGCCACTGTGCGCGCTGTGGCGGCGGGACCATCGAAGGGAATGGTTGCGGCCTGAATGGCGGCGACCTTGATCTTGGACATCGTGTTCATTCCTTGTGCTGTGCTGCGCCATCCATCTCCCCCTCGCGCCACAGCGGACGGGGCAGGTCGAACAGGTCGCGTGTGCGGGTATAGGCGGAGGCGCCGTGCATCCGCCCGATGAGGTCAAGGGCGGCGGTGTCTATGCGCGGGCGTTCTGGATTGCCGGTGAGAACATGTTCCGCGTAATGCGCGTGCAGCACCTTTCCCACAGCCAGAAATTGGCCAGGACCGGTCTCCAGCAGGTGCAGCAGGTGGCATTCAAAGCCAACCGGAGAGGCGGAGATGCGCGGCGGGCGGATGGCAAGGCTGGGTGTGGTTTCAAGTCTCGCGAGGGCGAGTTCATCCACTTCGGACGGAGCCTCCACGCAGGTGATGTTCATGGCTTCCGCCAGTGCATAAGGCACGAGATTGACCACGAACTCGCCGGTGGCGCGGATATTGGCGGCAGTATCCTTGAGGCTTCCCGGCCGTGCGAGAATACCAATCGCCAGCACGGGCTCATCCGCACCGAAGAAATTGAAAAAGGAATAGGGCGCGGCATTAACGACCCCATCCGGACTGCACGTCACGACCCACGCTATGGGGCGTGGCATGATGGTGGAGGCCAGCATGCGGTAGCGGTCTTCCGCAGGCATGGTGCCGAAATCGAAATGGCGGCTCGCGGGCGGCGTTGGGTCCACTGTCTTCTCCCTGCCTCTGTCCGCATTCTGCCGGTTGGCCCGGCAGATGGTGATGGGACGGCGTCTGCCTGTTCTCCCGCCTGTCCGTTATCTGCCCGATGTCCGGCCAATCCCGTCGGGTCGGGATTGGCCGGGCCGCCAGTGGCGTTCGCTTGCTGTGTGAAACACCACGGCAGGATCAGGCATGCGCGCGGTGATGCTCAGGCGCGAAGGATCTTCACGCTCTTTACATCGAAGCCACCGGCCTCGATTTCCTTGTCCACTGAACTGGCGATGTCCGTGTTGATGAACTTCGGCACATCCGGAAGCCGCGGCAGAAGCTTGGCCTCAACACCCCATTTCGCCAGTGTTTCCATCTGGGCGATCTGCGCGGGAGAGAGGGCGACTTTGATGTCGGTGAATGTCTTCGCGCTCCAGGCCGGGTCGTAGCTCGATGCCTTTTGCAGGACCGGCTCGGGAATGTTCTTGGCCGGCTCAAGCGAGCGGAACCAGCCATTGACCAGATCATTGTTCTGGGCGGCGAAGAACAGGGCCTGCGCATTGGCCATCAGCAGGCGCTTCAGCACATCCGGCTTCTGTTGCAGAAAGCGGTTATTGGCCGAGAGCACGATGACCGGACTCAGGTTCTCGGAGACGACCTGCGCATGGCCCGTGCTCTCGAAGTAACTCACAAATGGATCATAGGTGAAGAAGGCTTCGATGCGCTGTGCACCCACCGCATCTGCAAGCTCAGCGGGGCCGACATTCACGAAAGTGACGTCCTTGCCCGGAACAAGTCCTGCCTTCAGCGCGGCATCCTGCGCATTCTGGAAGGCGGTGATGCCGAATGTGCCATAGACCTGCTTCCCGCGCAGGTCTTCCATCTTGGTGATGCCAGACTTCTTGGTAGCAAGAATGGCAGAACGGAACCGCGCCTGCGAGGAGACGGTGGTGACCGGCGCGCCAATGGCCATGGTTGTCACGGCGGCGAAGTCCGAAAGCGTACCCACATCGCCGGCGCCCGAGACCAGCGCTTCGGTGATGGCAGGGGAGGCGGCCAGCTGGATCAGCTCCACCTTGAGGCCATTGCGCGCGGGAATATCGGTGCGCATGAGAACATGTGCGATCTGGGCCGACACGGTGGTTGTGTTGAACCAGCACATCCGCACGACATCGCCTTCCTGAGCGCGCAGGATCGAAGGCTTTGCAAGTGGGAGAGCGGCGGCGAGGCCAACGGCCAACTGACCGAAGCGGCGGCGTGAAATTCCTGAGGTCACGATTATTCCCCTTTCTGCCATTCCGGCTTGAGCGTCTCCCACAGGTCGTTGACCGTGGAAACGAACCATGGATCAGACCGCATCTCGGCCGTGCGCGGCCTTGGAAGCGGCACCAGAACTTCTTCGCGCACCCGGCCTGGCCGGGGGCTCATCACCACCACGCGGTCGGCGAGGAACACGGCCTCGTCGATGCCATGGGTGACGAAAACAACGGTCTTGCCGGCTTCCGTGGAAATGCGGGCAATTTCTTCCTGAAGGAGCACGCGGGTCTGCGCATCGAGTGCGCCAAACGGCTCATCCATCAGCAGAATATCCGGGTCCGGCGCGAGGGCGCGGGCGATGGCGGCGCGCTGCTTCATGCCACCGGACATCTGGTGCGGATATTTGTCTTCAAAGCCGGTGAGGTGAACCGTCGCGATCAGGGAGCGGGCCAGCTCTGCACGCTCGGCCTTGGGCATGCCCTTGGCCTTCAGGCCGAACTCGACATTCTGCTGAACTGTCATCCAGCCAAACAGGGCGTAATCCTGAAAGACAACGGTGCGGGATGGCCCGGGCTTGGTGATGGGCGTGCCATCTTGCAGGATCTGCCCACTGGTTGCCGCCTGAAAGCCGGCAATGATGCCGAGCAGGGTCGATTTTCCGCAGCCTGAAGGCCCGAGAAGGGAGATGAACTCACCTCGTCGGATCTGCAATGTCACGCCATCCAGCGCAATGACGGGATTATCCGAGACCTTGGTTCCATAGACCTTGCCGACATTGCGGATGTCGATCTGGATTTCGGCCGGAGACTGTTCCGGCGAAAGGTCAGAGGTGGCGGGGGAGATGCGTGCGGCATGCGCGGCCATGGTGATGTCCTCAGCTGCGTTCGGAGGGGGCCCAGGCGTTCACACGACGCTCGAACCTCTCAAGGATGGCGGACATCGCGAAGCCGACCAGACCAATGGTGACCATGCCGGCCACGACATTGTTGATCTGGAACAGCATGCGGGACTGCTGGATCAGGTAGCCGAGCCCGGTTTGGGCGGCGATCAGTTCCGCTGTCACAACGCACATCCAGCCAACGCCAAGCGCAATGCGAAGACCGGGCAGGATGATGGGCAGTGAGGCCGGGATCAGCACATCCCAGAAGAGCTGCCAGGGTTTGGCCCCAAGGCACAGCGCGGCATTCATCTGGTTGCGGTCAAGGCCGCGCACGGCGGTGTAGGTTGCGACAAATGCCGGGAAGAAAGCCCCAAGAAAAACAAGGAAGTATGAGGCGGCATCGCCGAGCCCGAACCACAGGATGGTGATCGGAATCCACGCCAGTGGCGGGATCGGCCGGAGTGCTTCCACCACGGGGCGCACATAGTCCGAAACCCCGCGCCACCACCCGCAGACAAGGCCCAGCGCAAGGCCGAACACACAGGCCAGCAGGAAGCCGATGGCAACACGCTGAAGGCTTGCGCCGAGATGGATCCAGAGCGAACCATCCAGCACCATGTCCCAGAGCGCTTTCGCCACTTCAATTGGAGAGGGCAGCAGGAAGCCATCGACGATGCCGAGGCCTGTTATGGCCTGCCAGAAGGCGAAGAAGGCAGTGAGGCCCAGCGCGGCGCGCACGGACCGGTTGGCAAATAGCCGCTTCAAGGGCGAGCGCCTGGCGGCGGGCATGCGCACGGCAGGCATGGCGCTGAGGGCGCCAGCATCAGCTTTCGCTTCCATGGAGATCTTCCTTCACGCTGTCCAGCACGGGCTGGGGCATGCATTTGGATATGTGGAAGATGTTATGAGTGTCGGAAAAATCCGTCAATTTAATATTGCCGATCGCATGCGGATAGATCGGGCAAATATAGTGATTCTGGCGACTATATTTCCGGCTTATCGCTTAAAATATGTGCGTTGCACCATATTTATGTCGGTATAAACCGATGGTAGACCTGACGTGTGAGATCGGACATGCTTCGTCTATCGGTGGAATGAAAGTGACCATGGATATGGAAGAAAAACTGGCCCGGCTTGGGATAACCGGGACGCTGTACAAGCTCTATCTGACGACGGTCGGGCTTGGCGGGGCTTCGATCACCGAGGTCGCTTCAAAGGCCGGGTTGGCCCGCACTACGGCCCATGACGCACTTGCAAAACTGGAGGCCGAGGGGCTCATCAAATTTGTGGATCATGGCAAGCGACGTTTTGTGGTCGCGCAGGATCCGGGTGTTCTACTGGAGCGCATCGAGGCCCGCCGGCAGATGATCGAAGATGTGATGCCGGTGCTGCGCTCCATGTATCATCATGAGAGTGGCAAGCCGAATGTCCGTTTTCATCCAGGCCCTGAAGGCATCCGCACGACCTTGTGGGATACGCTGGCGGGCGGCGACAAGGTTCTGCGCGCGACGCTTTCCATGAAAGAGTTGATGGCTGAGCCTGGCCTTGAGGAGATGGAAAAATATCTCTCCGAACGCGCGCGGCGGGGAATTTGGCTGCGTGTTATCCGTTCGGTGGAACGGGATATTGTTCCCATCTGGCCTTCAAGCAAGGAGCAGTTGCGGGAACTGCGGTATTCTCCAAGTGCGCATACCTTGGCGATGACCTGCTTTATCTATGGCAACAAGGTTGCTCTGATCTCTTCCGCCCGTGAAAGCTATGGCATGATTATCGACAGCGCCGAATATGCCGCGTTCCAGGCATCCATGTTTGATGCCATGTGGAGCTTGAGTGTTCCTACGGTGGAGCAGGCCTGAGGCTGTTCCCCCATTTTTCATGCCAAGCTGAAAGGATGTCGCCGGCTCATCCGCAGCGCGTGTGAGGCCTGAATTTGCGACCGGAAAGCGTCATCGCCAATTCCACATGGGAATGATAAGTCTTGATCGCCCCGCATTGGGGTGTGGGGCAAATATCATGAAAGTTCAGGCTGTTTCGTGCGGTGCGGCGCGGGTGCGGGTGAGCGGGCTTGTCGCTTTTGGTCTGGGGCTCAGTGTTGCAGGTTATGTATCGGCTGCATGGGCTGATCCGCTGAGGCCGCCGACCCCAACCATTTATCAAACGCTGAACTTCGGGACCAATGGCACATTTCTCACCGGTATCCGGGGAGATAATGTTGTCGGTAACTATACCATTCCCGAGACCGGTGAAACCGGTGGGCTTTATTACAATATCACCACGAAAACGTGGTCGCCCATGCCGGAAGCCACCGCAAACGGTGCGAACTTCCCGGGCGCTATCGGTTCCTCCCCCTATGGACCGAATTTCGGCAATCCGGGTGGCATCCTGCGTGTGGTTGGCAGTTACCAGACCGCGAGTTCTGCCCCTTATGATCTCAGCTATATCTATGATGCCGCCGCTGCACCGGGCCAGCAGATCAAGACTCTGGTCTATCCGGATTCCGGGACACTCTATACCATCGCGCACAGTACATTCGGCCATCAGGTGGTCGGCAATTACGACACCCGGCTCGCGACCGGAAATGCCTTTATCTACGATATCAATACCGGAACCTACACCACCAACAATGTTCCCGGCGCAATCAGCACCACGGCCTATGGTATTTACGGTGACAAGATTGCCGGTGGTTATGGGCAGGTGAAGGTCGGAGACGGCATTCACGCGGAACATGGCTATATTTACGATCAGGCCACAGGCACTTACACCACTTATGACCATCCCGGCGCGGTTGCCACGCATTTTGAAGGCATTACCGGCGCTGGTCGCTCTGGCGAATATAATCTTGTCGCCAACTGGGTGACGGCCGATGGCACGGTTCATCCTGCCGTGATGCATGTGGATGCCCTTGGCCGGGCCACATGGTATGAAATCGACATTCCCGGCGCCGTTGTCTCATCCAATTCCGCATATGGCGAAAATGTCGTCGGCATTTATGTCGATGCGAATGGCATCAATGGTTATCTGGCTACCATTCCGGGCATTTACAATCCGATCCGCAATACCGGCACGCTGACATTCAGCGCCGACAATGCGGCAGCTCTTTCCGGTCGCAAAGGTGATGACATCATCAACAGCGGCACCGTTCAGGTCAGCGGCAAGGGTGGTATTGGCATACGTGGTGAAACCTATGGTGTCCTGAGCAATTCCGGTACCATCACCGCCACCGGCCTTGTTGGTGCGGCGGTGGAGGTGCACGGCCTTTACGGCACCCTGCTGAATTCCGGCACCCTGAAAGCCCCCGCTGTGGCTGATGCCCTGCGCACCGGGCCCGACAGCTTCGGCAGCATCATCGTGAACACCGGCATCATTGATGGCCGGATTGCCGCGACAGCAGGCTTGCAGAAGCGCTTCGAGAACAGCGGTTGGATCGGTGTTACCGGCACCGGGGTTCCCATCACCAATCTGTTTGGTGGAACCTTTGTGCAGACTTCGGCCGGCACCATGGCTGTACGGATGACCGACAGCGGACATGATGCGCTGGGTGTGGCTGGCACAGTGCGTCTTGCGGGCACGCTTGCGGCCAGTTTCCAGACCAGCAGTTTCGCCAAGACCTCGACGCTCATTGGCGCGACAGAGGGAGTGACGGGTCGGTTTGAAACGTTCGTCACTCAGGGGCTGCCCGCATTGTTTGATGCGCGCCTGAACTATGCCCCGACCACGGTGACGATGAGCGTTGCTGCCAACCTTGTCGGATTGCCGGGCAACACATCGAACCAGCGTGCTGTTGGTGCCTCCATCGATCGTATCATCAACACCACAACACCGAATATGCTGGCATCCTTGCCGGCCGCGCTGGCTCCGCTTTACAACCTCACATCCAGCCAATTGCCGGGCGCGCTCAATGCCTTGTCTGGCGAGGCCTATGCCAGCACCCAGACCGTTCTGGCCGGAGACGGGTTCTATAGTCGGCAGGCGCTGCTCGGGCGTTTGCGTCAGAATTCTTATACGGGCGAAGCAGGCCCCACGGCCTCACTGGGCCATGGTGGGCCGGCTCTTGCCTATTCCGCACCGGCCGTGCCCGCTTCGCCTTTCCCGCTCGGGGCGCCAATCGCTTCAGAGCCGGCCTTCAACGGCACGATCTGGGCGCAGGGATTTGGTGGCTGGAGCAACTATGATGGCAGTTCTGGCGCATCCGGTGTTGAGGCGACAACGGGTGGCATTCTTTCTGGCGCGGATGTGAAAGTTGGCGATTGGTCGGTTGGCGGGGCCTTGGGCTATTCGCACACGAGCACTTCTGTCGATACGCTGATGAGTTCGTCAGATGTGAACAGCCTGATGCTGGCGCTTTATGCGGGCACCAGTGCAGGCCCCTTGAAGCTGCGCTTTGGCGCGACCTACGCCTTCAACCAGATCGACGCGACACGCACCATCTCCTATCCCGGTTTTCTGGAGCAGGCGAAGGCTGACTATGATGGCGGCACCGCGCAGGTCTTCGCCGAAGCTGGATATGGTTTTGCTTTTGACAAGCTGGCATTGGAGCCCTTCGCCGGTCTTGCCTATGTTCATGTGAATACGGATGGTTTCACGGAGCGGGGCGCGACTGCCGGCCTGACAGGTTCGGCGAACACTATGGGTGTCGGCTATTCCTCGCTGGGCTTGCGTGTGGCAACCGGCATGGCGCTTTCCGGCGGCATGGCGCTTGAGGCACGTGCTTCGGCGGCATGGCAATATGCTTTTGGCGATACCACTCCAGAGGCGCAGATGTTCTTCCTCAGCGCGCCGGGTGCCGGCTTCACGGTGGCTGGTGTGCCTCTCGCCGAGAATACGGCTCTGCTTGAGGTCGGGGCAGATTTGATTCTCACCCCACAGGCACGGGTCGGCCTGTCCTATGTTGGGCAATTCGCGGACAACGTCACCGTGAATGCCGTGCAGGCCAGTCTGTCATGGCGCTTCTGATGGGTTGACTGTGCAGCCAGCATCTTCCCGCGTGTGTCTTCACCACTTGAATTCGGGTGGTGAAGACGGATGCTGCAATGAGATGCTCATCTACTGTGTGCGCTTATGTGGTGCGCCTTTTATTTCGTCTCCCCCTGCCACGCATTACTCCGTGACAGGGAGAGACGTCAGGCGCGCGTTGTCGTCAAGCATGTCCCGCAGGACAGGTTCGACACCTCCGCGGAAAATGCGGACAGCATCGCGCACTACCGGTGTCAGGTCATCCGGGGTGGGGGTGACATACACATAGCGACGGATGGCGAGATAGAAGATGCGGCCATGCAGACCCCAGAGCAGTTCAGCTTCCCGCTCGCTGATGGGGGCTTCTTCTGGTGTCGGCAAGTTCAGTTCACGGCGCAACTCGGCGCAGGCGGGCCGGATGATGCGGTCGCCGATGATAGCCAGATAGCGGCTGGTGATGTCGAAGGACTTCAGGCCGGAAAACGCGAAAATTCGCACCCAGTGATAGTCGAAGACCCGCTCGACATATTCAAGATAGAACCGGGTCAGGCGGGCCTCGAGAGATTGTGAGCGGTCTGTGATGAGTGCGGCCCAGTCCGGGCTCCAGCGGCTCAGATACACATGTTCATAGACCCGCTCAATCAAGGCTTCCTTGCTGGGAATATGGCGGTAGATAGCGGAGTGGGTGATGCCCATGCGCTTGGCCAGTTCACGGGTCTGGCCTTCAAAGCCATGTTCCGCAAAGAATCGCACGGCTTCCTCGATGATGGCCTGCTCACGTTCAGCTGCGCGCATGTGTTTGCGCCGTGGGCGTTCATCCGCGCTGTGCTTCTCTGCACGGGCCGTCTCTATTCTGGTTGTACGTTTGGCTGAAGTCTTGCCTTCGCGCTTGCCGGCGTCGGCTCGGGCCTGCGTGCGGGCGGTGGTTTTCACGTCCTTGCCATTCGCATCTGTGCTCTGGGCCATGTCTGCTTCTGCCTGTGTCACCGCAAACCTCGCCCGTTCTGCTGGCCGCCATATAGGTTGCGATAGCGCAATCGCGTCCATCGACCAAGATAAAGCTGGGGAAGGCTTGAGGAAATCTGCCATGTTCACGGCGTTTGTACCGCGTGCTTTCAAGCCTGAGGTCGTCCTCCTGTGTGAATGATAAGCGTCGCCTATTGACAGATAGGTGGCTTCAGTCAATCTTGTGACCAGATGGTCACAAAAGGCCACGCCAAAATTGGGAGGATGCCGTGAAGGCGCGCGCTTTCGCTTACGAGCGGCCGCAGACCCTTGACGATGCGCATGCCGCATTCGCGGCAGCCGAGGGAGATGCGAGCTATATTTCCGGCGGCCAGAGCCTCGTGCCGGCGCTGGCGATGCGTCTTCAGGCGCCTCAGATTCTGATTGATCTGTCCGCCATTCCCGATATGCGGGGCATCACGGTGGAAGGCGGCGTGATGCGCCTTGGCGCGCTGACACGTCATGTGGATGCACTGCGCCACCCTCTCATCGCCGAACACGCGCCCCTGCTGGCGCAGGCCGCGCCCCATGTGGCGCATCCGGCTATCCGCAATCGCGGCACGCTCGGGGGCAGCGTGTCCTTGGCGGATCCGGCATCCGAATTTCCGGCCATGATGCTGGCCATGGGCGCGACTATGGAGATTTCCACGCCCGATGGCCCCAACATGGTGGAGGCCGACGATTACTTCCAGGATCTGTACCAGACCGCGCTGGAGCCGGGAGATATTCTTGTGGCGCTGCATATTCCCTGCGCGCAGCCACATCACCGCTGGGCTTTTGATGAGATGGCCCGCCGCCGGGGCGATTACGCCATGGTCGGAGCGGGCATCATGGCGCAGATGGATGGAGATGTGGTTGAAAGTGCCCGCATCGCCTTTTTCTCCGTAGCCGCGACCCCGATGCGTGTGCCCGGTGCGGAAGCTGCCATTGCTGGGCAGCGGCTGGATGCCAACAGCATCGCCGCCGCCCAGCGCGCCCTTGATGGTGATCTTGATCCGCCTGAAGACGCAAACCTTCCCGCCGCCATGCGCAAGCATCTGGCGCGGGTGATGCTCGGGCGGTTGTTGAGCCGACTGGAGACGACCCCATGAGCGCGACCAGAAGCGATGTGCTGCCGGTGACGCTCACCGTGAATGACACGGCGGTGTGCCGCGTGGTCGCCCCGCGCACAACTCTGGCTGATTTCCTGCGGACAGACCTCCAGCTCACCGGTTCGCATACCGGCTGCGAGATGGGTGCCTGCGGGGCGTGCCTTGTGATGCTGAATGGCGAGCCGGTGCATTCATGCCTCGTGTTCGCGGTGCAGGCAGAAGGCGCGCGGGTGGAGACCGTAGAAGGGCTGGCAGAAAGCGGAGCTATTGCCGACCTTCAGCGCGCCTTTCATGAGCGGAATGCCCTTCAGTGCGGCTTCTGCACGCCCGGAATGCTGGTCACCGCCCATGCGCTGGTGGAGCGCGGAGATGTACCGGATCGGGAAGAGATCCGCGATGCGCTTTCGGGCAATTACTGCCGCTGCACAGGCTATGAAGCCATTGTGGATGCAATAGAAACCGTGGTTCGCAAGCGAGCCGGCCTGCCCGCGATCGAACGGCAGGTGGGAGGGCACTCATGAACGCACCTCTCACATTACCCGTATCCGCAGACAGGCCACATGGACATGTGGGGAAGCCCATGTCGCGCCCCAACGCCAAACGGCTTTTGGCCGGGCGCGGGCGTTATGTGACGGACCTTTTCCTGCCGCGCATGCTGCATGCCGCTTTCGTGCGCTCGCCCTATGCCCATGCGCGCATTCTCTCCGTGGATGTGGAGGCCGCCCGTGCGGCTCCCGGCGTGCGTCTGGTGGCGACAGGGGCGGATCTGGCGAAGCTGTGCACGCCATGGGTGGGCACGCTGGCGCATTTTCAGGGTATGAAATCCGCACCCCAGCTTCCCCTTCCTCTGGAGGAGGTGGTGTGGTGCGGGCAGGCGGTGGTGGCGATTGTCGCCGACACGCGCGCCGAGGCGGAAGATGCCGCCGAATTGGTGGAGATCGAATTTGAGGAACAGCCTGTCCTCGCGGATCTCGACACGGCACTTGCGGCGGATGCGCCACTCGCCACGCCGGGCTATGCTGACAATATGTGCTTCCGCACCGCCATCAATGCGGGCGACGTGGAGGGTTTGTTCGCCTCCGCGGCCCATGTCATCGCGCGCGATTTCAAGTTCGGTCGCCATACCGGCGTGACGCTGGAACCGCGCGCGATTGTGGCTGATTATGATGCCAGTGAGCACCGCCTCACCGTGCATCACGCCACGCAGACGCCGTTTCAGTTTCAGGATCTGTATTCCCGCCATTATGGCATCCCGGAAGCGCGGGTGCGGGTGGTGGCACCGGATGTCGGCGGCTCCTTCGGTGTGAAGCTGCATGTCTATCATGAGGATATGGCCGTGGTGGGCCTGTCCATCATGCTGGGCCGCCCGGTGAAATTTGTCGCCGACCGGCTGGAGGCGTTTGTCTCCGACATTCACGCCCGCGATCACCGCGTGAAGGCGCGCGCCGCCTTTGATGCGCAAGGCCGCGTGCTGGCGATGGATGTGGAGGATGAAACCGGCATCGGGGCCTTCTCCACCTATCCCCGCACCAGCGTGGTGGAGGGCAATCAGGTCGTGCGTCTCATCGGCACGCCCTACCGGCTTGAGGGTTATCGTGCTGGTCTGAAAGTGGTGTTTCAGCACAAGACGCAAACCAGCCAGTATCGCGCCGTGGGTCATCCCATCGCGGCTGCCGTGACCGAGCATCTGATGGATGAGGGGGCGCGCGCGGTCGGGCTCGATCCGTTTGCGATCCGGGCGATGAATGTCATCCCGGATGATGCCTATCCGTGCGCCTCGCTCACCGGATACAAGTTCGAGGGCCTCTCGCATGAGGCGTGCCTCACCAAGCTGCACCGGCTGATGGATTATGACCGGATACGCGCGGAGCAGGTGGAACTGCGCGCGCGCGGCATTCACCGCGGCATCGGCATTGCCGCCTATGTCGAGATTACAAACCCTACTCCGGCCTTTTATGGCGTTGGCGGGGCGCGTATCTCGGCGCAGGATGCAGCGGTCATCACCATCACCCCGTCCGGTGAGGTGCGGTGCACGATTTCGGTGACGGAGCAGGGGCAGGGCACCGAAACCATCATCGGACAGATCGTGGCCGATCATCTCGGCGTCTCGCGCGAGATCGTGCGGGTGCTGACCGGTGATACCGAGGTGACGCCCCATGGCGGCGCCACATGGGCGTGCCGGGGTGCGGGCATTGGCGGAGAGACTGCGCTTCAGGCAGCCCGCAAGCTCAAGAACAATGTGCTCACGCTTGCCGCTACCATCCTTCAGGCCAAGCCCGGTGATCTTGATCTGGTGAATGGCGAGGTGGTGGACCGCATTGGCGGCGCGGTGCGCATGTCGCTGGCCGAAGTGGCGCGCATCGCCTTTTTCCGCTCCGATACGCTGCCACCGGGCACGGAAGCGCAGCTCACCGTGGCGCATCATTATGCACCACAGGGTTACCCCTTCGCCTTCACCAATGGCATCCATGGCTGCCATGTGGAGGTCGATACCGAGACCGGGCTCGTGAAAATTCTCAAGCACTTTGTGGTCGAGGATTGCGGGCGGGTCATTAACCCGCTGCTGGTGGAAGAACAGGTGCGCGGCGGTGTGGTGCAGGGGCTGGGCGCAGCCTTCTTCGAGGAGTGCCTCTATGACGAAAACGGCCAGCTGACCAATGGCTCGCTGGCGGATTATCTCGTGCCCATGGCGTGCGAGATGCCGGACATCCTGATCGATCATGTGGAAACGCCAACCCATGATACCGAGTTGGGTGCGAAGGGATGCGGGGAGGCGGGTACCGCCGCCTCATCCGCCGCCGCGTTGAATGCGGTGAATGATGCACTGGGCCCCATGGGTGCGCGGATGACGCAAATCCCGATGACGCCGGCGCGTATCCTCAAGGCTTTGGGGGCCTACTAGCGCAATTTCGAGCGAAGCGGATACCGGTTCGCGTGAAGAAAGGGCAAACGCCCAAGAGGTTGGAGCATTTCTCTGGTTCGGCGAAACAGTGAAACGCTCGGGCATATGTTTCGGTGGGTCTGCTGGCCGGCCGAAGGATGGGCGGAAGGAAAATGAGGCCATGGCACCAGTCAAAGTGCTTTGGCATCAGAATGAAGGACAGCCACGCACTTTCAGGAAAAGAGCGGGCTATATAATTGGATAAAAACAATATTCTGGGAGGAAATCATGTCTGGTAACAAGACAAGACCACCATTTGTAATGTCACGCCGCACCCTTCTGGCGGGTGTGGGTGCAAGCCTTGGTGTTGGTCTGGGCGCAGGCTCGCTCGGCCTCGTGGCCGCACCCTCGATTGCGCGCGCGCAGACGGATTCCATCCGCATCGGCTTTCCTGTTCCACTCACCGGGCCGTTCGGCGCAGAGGCGAAGGATCAGGTGAAGAGCGCCGAACTGGCGGTGAAGCTGTTCAACGACAAGGGCGGCATTGCCGGTCGCAAGATCGAGTTGCTGGTGCGCGATGACAAGCTCAATGCCGGCGAGGCAGCGACCCGCACGCTGGAGCTGATTGAAAAGGACAAGGTGCATGCGGTTGTCGGCGCATTGTCAAGCGCCGTGCAGCTTGCCGTGAACGAGGTCACACGCGCGCGTGGCGTCGTTTATGTGTCTATCAGTCAGTCTGATACCATCAACGAGATCAAGGACTTCTCCCGCTTCACCTTCCATGAGGCGCTGAACCCGCATATGACGACCGCCGCCGTGGCGCGCGCCACCTTCAAGAAGGGCACACGCGTGGCCTTCCTGGTGGCGGACTATGCCTATGGCCACGAAATGCTGCGCGGCTTCAAGCGCGCGGCCGCCGAGATCGGCGCGGAAGTGGTGGGTGAAATCATGCACCCCTTCGGTACGCCGGATTACTCCACGCTGATGCCGCGCCTGCGCGCCATGAAGCCGGACATTCTGGCCATCTGCAATTTCGGTCGCGATCAGGCCAATGCTATCAAGCAGGCCAATGATTTTGGCATGAAGAAGCAGATGCAGATTGTGGTGCCCGTGCTGTTGCACAATCAGCGCATCGCGGTTGCTCCGGAGGTCTTTGAAGGTGTTATCGGCGGTGCCAATTATTACTGGCAGCTCCAGGATACGGTGCCGACCGCGAAGACCTTCAATGATGCCTACAAGACTGCCTATGGCAGCCTGCCGACAGATTACGGAGCTTATGGCTTCACCGGCGTTTCCGCGCTTCTGCTCGCTATCGAAAAGGCTGGCGGCACCGATACGGACAAGATGGTCGATGCCTTGCAGAACCTGAAATATGACGTGGCCAAGGGCCCTCAATATTTCCGCACCTGCGATCATCAGTCCGTGCAGTCTGTTCTTGTGCTGCGCTCCAAGGCGAAAGCCGAAATGAAGAGCCCGGATGATCTGTTCGACATCGTGAATGTGGAACCCCCTTCCGAGTTGATGCTGCGCACCTGCGCAGAGCTTGGCTTCCCGACCTGACGCCCACGTGGCCGGAGACTCCTCATGGATCTCGAACTTATTCTCATGCAGCTGTTCTCCGGCGTCGCGCTCGGAGCAATCCTGGTGATGGTGGCCCTCGGGCTCACCATCATCTTCGGCATGCTTGGCATCGTGAACTTCGCCCACGGGGCGTTGTTCATGGTGGGAGCCTATGCCGGCCTGTGGGTTGCCTCGCTGACAGACAGTTTCTGGGGCGCGCTTATCGTTGCGCCCATCGCCGTCGGCCTGTTTGGCATGGCGATCGAACGCTTCCTCATCCGTCCGCTTTACAAGCGCTCACCGGATGATCCTTTGCTGCTCACCTTCGGCCTTGGCTATGTGCTGGTTGAAGGCGTGCGCATCACCTTCGGCACCGATGGCATTCCCTTCTCCGCCCCCGAATCCCTTCAGGGCGTATTGGATCTGGGCATCGGCTACTTCCCCATCTATCGCATCTTTGTCATCGGTGTGGTGGCGCTGGTGCTGGTGGCTCTGTGGTTCGCGCTGGAGAAGACGAAGTTCGGCCTCATCGTGCGGGCTGGTGCGCGTGATCCGCTCATCATGCGGGTACTGGGCGTCGATATCAGCAAGGTGTGGCTGCTGGTGTTCGGTCTCGGCATCGGGCTCACCGCGCTTGGCGGCGTGCTGGCCGCACCCATGCGCAATGTGAGCCCGGAAATGGGCACGCTGGTGCTGGCCGAGGCTTTCGTTGTCACCGTCATCGGCGGCATGGGTTCGCTGCTGGGTGCGGTGGTGGCCGGTCTGCTGGTGGGTGTTGCCATCAGCATGACAGCACTGTTCGCGCCTGAAATGGCAACCATCGTCATGTTCGCCCTCATGGCTCTCGTTCTTCTGGTGCGTCCCCAGGGCCTGTTCGGCCGGGCCGGCGCATGAGTGGAGATCATAAGATGACCTCATCTTCTCCGGCTGCCGGGGCCCTTCCCGCGCGTTCCTCCATGTCGTTCGGCGCACTGGCCGGGCAATGGCGGGTGCCGCTCACCATTCTGGTGTTGTGCATTCTGCCCTGGATCCTGCCCTCGCAGGCTCTGGCGGTGAATGTGCTGATCTATGGCCTGTTCACGGTCGGCTTCAACCTGCTGTTCGGTTACACCGGGTTGCTTTCCTTCGGCCATGCCGCCTTCTTCGGCGGGGGGGCTTATCTCACCGGTATTGCGATCGCCCATTTCGGGCTGGGCTGGTTCCCGGCCATGCTGGTGGGCGTGGGTGGCGCGAGTGCACTGGCGGTGGTGATTGGTGCGCTCTCTATCCGCACCCGCGGCATCTATTTCTGCATGGTCACGTTGGCCCTGTCGCAGCTGGTTTACTACACAGCACTTCAGGCCTATGGCTGGACCGGCGGCGAGAATGGTCTGCGCGGTTTCACCGTGGCGCAGGCTGATATACTGGGCCTGTTCACGGTTAATCTGCTGGACCCGACCCAGAAATACTACTTCCTCATGGTCTTTACGGCCGTGGCGTTGTGGTTCGTCTCCCGTGTGCTGAATTCGCCCTTTGGTGCGGCGATTGAGGCTGTGCGTGAGAATGAAGTGCGCGCGCGGGCCTGCGGCTTCAATGTGGAGCGCACCAAGCTGCTGTCCTTCGTGCTCTCGGGTGCGGTGTGCGGGCTGGCAGGCACGCTCTCGGCACTGCATCTGGCCATCGTGCCGCTCGATGCGCTCGGTTATCACACCTCAAGCCTTGTGGTGATGATGACCATGCTGGGCGGGGCCGGCTCTTTCTTCGGGCCGTTCGTGGGGGCGCTGGTGTTCCTGCTGATCGAGGATGTCGCCTCGCTGTGGACCTCCCACTGGCAGCTCATCGTCGGCATCATCTTCATCCTGTTCGTGCTGTTCATGCCCAAGGGGCTGTGGGGCACGCTGGCTGCGCGCCTGATGCGTGAGGGGAGGGATGCGCCATGACCGTTTTGATGACTGTTGAGAATGTGGGGCGTTCGTTCGGCGGTTTTGTCGCCCTGGCGGATATTTCCACCAGCTTCGAACGCAACAAGGTAACGGCGGTGATCGGCCCCAACGGGGCAGGCAAGAGCACCTTCTTCAATGTGCTCTCGGGGGCTTTGGCCCCCTCCACCGGCGCCATTCGCTTCAAGGGGCGTGATGTGACGGGCATGAAGCAGCATCGCTTCGTGCATCTGGGCATTGCGCGCTCTTACCAGATCACCAACCTCTTCTCCTCCCTCACGGTGGAGGAGAATGTGCGGGTGGCAGCGCAGGCTCTGACCACGCGCTATGACATCTTCTCCCATCGCGCCCGCTACGGGCAGTTGTTGGGGAAGGCGCATGCCGCGCTGGCTCAGGTGGGGTTGTTCTCCAAGCGCAACCGCATCTCGCGCGAGTTGTCTCATGGTGAGCAGCGTGCGCTGGAAATCGCCATCTCCCTTGTCGCCGATCCCGAACTCCTGCTGCTCGATGAGCCGACCGCCGGAATGGGGCCGCAGGAAACCAAGGACATGGTGGAACTTATTGAACGCCTTGCGGGCGATCGCACCATTCTGCTGGTCGAACACAAGATGAAGATGATCCTGGGTCTGTCGAACCGCATTCTGGTGCTGCATCACGGCCGCCTTCTGGCCGACGGCACACCCGATGAGGTGCGTTCAGATCCTGAAGTGCGGCGTGTCTATCTGGGGCAGAACGATGGCTATGCTTGAAGTCGAGAACCTCAATGCCTGGTATGGCACGAGCCATGTGGTGCATGGCCTGTCGTTCAAGGTGGAGCCGGGCGAGATCGTCGCTCTGGTGGGGCGCAACGGGGCGGGCAAAACCTCGACCCTTCGCGCCATCATGGGCCTGATGCCGCGCGCGGAAGGTCGTATCCGGTTCGATGGCAAGGAGCTTCAGGGGCTGGGCGCGCATGCGCGCTTCGGCATGGGGCTGGCCTATGTGCCGGAAGAGAGGCGTATCGTGCCGGGCCTGACGGTGCGGGAAAATCTGGAAATCGGTCTCGTCTCGGCTGGTCGCACAGATGTGCGCGTTGCCATTGACGAGATTGCCGAAAGCTTCCCTCGCCTGAAGGAGCGGCTCAACCAACAGGGCACCACCATGTCTGGCGGTGAGCAGCAGATGCTCGCCATCGCCCGCGCCATCATTTCCAAGCCGCGCATGGTGCTGCTGGATGAACCTTCCGAGGGCATCATGCCGGTGCTGGTGGAGGAAATGGGCGTGCTGTTCCGTCGTCTGCGAGATCAGGGCATGACCCTGCTTCTGGTGGAGCAGAATGTGGAATGGGCGCTCAATCTCGCCAGCCGCGCGATCATCATTGATGAGGGCGAGGTGGTCCATCAGTCGAGCGCCGCCGCTTTGCTGGCGGATAAGGATATTCAGGACCGTTACTGCGCGGTGTAGGTTATATTGCAGTGAATGTAGTGTCAGTTCACGTGAGAGATTCAATAGATGAGAGCATTATCTCTCAAAGTGGATATCTGCTCACCTGAATAAAGCGCGACGAAATAGAAATGGAGAACTCCTCCGCTTCAGTGAAACGGGGAAATGCTCCAGAGCCTCGCGGCTAAGCTGAACCCGGTGCGCGGCAGAGGTGTCGCGTGTCGGGTCATACAAACACCCAGACTGTCATGTGCGGGCGCGCGTTCATGTGAGCGCGGCAAACCCCCGACTTGCGCCCATTGGGCCAACAACCAGAACAGGGAAGGATCACGCCATGGAACTTACCGGCGAATATCGCATTGCCGCCCCGCGCGAAACCGTCTGGAAAGCGGTGCTGGACCCGGAGGTGTTGCGCGCCTGCATTCCCGGCTGCAAGGAGCTGGAACAGACGGCAGACAACAACTTCGTCGCCAAGGTGCAGCTCAAGATCGGCCCGGTCTCGGCCACCTTCAGTGGTACGGTGGAGCTTCTGGATGTGGAAGCCCCGGAAAGCTGCCGCATCACCGGTCAGGGCAATGGCGGCATTGCCGGTTTTGCCAAGGGCGAGGCGAAGGTGACATTGGTGGAGGATGGTGATGAAACCATCCTGACCTATGTGGCGGATGCGCAGATTGGCGGAAAGCTGGCCTCGCTCGGCAGCCGGCTCATCCAGTCCAGCGCGCGCAAGCTGGCGGATCAGTTCTTCTCCGCCTTCGCCACGACGGTTGCGCCGCCTGTGGATGCCGAGGGCTGAGGCACATCGGGTCTTTGGGGCAGAACTCCGGGTGGGGCAGTTTCTATCCGTGCCCGGAGTATATGCATTATGATGGCAGGACTTTTATTTGGAGAGTCCGGATTCAGATTTGGGAGGGCCTTAAATCTCTCCTCCTCTTAATCGCGCTTTCAAACAGATCATCTGACGAGTGCAGGGACGCCCGGATAGTATTCGCTATGGTCGCCATCCCAATTGTCCATTCCGGGTCGGGTCAGAAATCCTGACGGCGCGGCATAACTGTAAATGCTGCGTTCAGGTTGTTCACGCCAGTTGATATTGAAGGCAGCGAGCTTTGGGAAGAAGCACAGGCTGGAATAGGGCAGATGGTCATGTATCCACCACGCCAAAGCCTGCCAAGGCATGCCGGCTTCATACTGATCGGCAAACCAGGGGATGACCACACAGGCCGTTGCGCCTATTCGGCCGTCAGAGTCGCGGCGATCCCAGATATGTCCGGCATAATTAGCCTCGTTCGCAGCGCAGCTCAGTTGGTTGGCATTGCCAAATGCGTTGACCTGACATGAGCGATAGGCAGAACGTACAGCAATCCTGCCAAAAGTGGCATTTAGTGGCTCAAGGAGATTTTCGCAGAGATGCTTGCCTGCAGTAATGGCAAGATCAGGATCATCCGGGATATTGGGAATAGCGTAGAAATTGGAAATCTCACTATAGAGAAAATCTCGCATGAAGAAGGACTTGGATAGTCGGACACGTCCGAGCTCCTCCAGTGCCTTGATGGATTTTGGCTTTCTCACATCACATCCCCATGGGTTGCTTTATTTGAGTGAGCATGAATTTGCGCGCGAGACGATATTTTGCCGGCTGGTAACGTATTTTGGGGCTATCCCGGAAACCCTCATCACCATGTTTGCACCAGCCGCAATCTTAAGCCGGCAAGCGCAACATATCGACGTCCTAAACGCGCACTAAGGGTAGATTTAACCACCGCTTTCAAGTTCAGTGGCTGATCATCCATGGCCGGGCTGCCGGGAAGCTCTTGGCACCAGAAGGGCTTGTGCGCGCTCGGCTTTTCATGCCCGGTGCACAGCATCCACAGCCGGAACCGTGGCTTTTGGCCCGCGCGGTCTTCTCGCCATATTCACCCACGCTCATGGGCGCATTGGCGCTGCGCTCATTGCCCGCATGCGCCGCGCGGCGGCTTGAACTCATTGCCGCAATATTGGGGGCCGTAAGAAAGGCGCGCGGCGAAAAAGCCTTACATTGCGGGCAAGGCTGGGCTTCATCACAGGCGCGCATCGGATGCATCTGGGTGAAGGGTCCGCAGCCTTCGCACATATAATCATAGACCGGCATCTGTGTTCTCCAGCAGGCTTTTGCCGCGGCCACCCAGTATAAGTTGCAGGGTGCAGGTGAAAGGGGAGATCCGCGCAGGACATCATACGCAGGCCAAGTGCGGTGAGGCTGGAGCCTGCCTTCGTTTACTGAATTGAAGACACGCCCCAGCTTTTTGGCTCACCGCACTCCGGTTTCAGTCATAGGCAATGGGCATATCCACCGAGCCATCGATGAACTTCTGCGGGCCGGCGGCATTGGGCCGGATGTCGAAGTCGAAGATTTCGGTCGGCAGCCAAAGCGTGGCGCAGGAATTGGGAATATCCACAACGCCCGACAAATGCCCCTGCACCGGCGCGGTGCCGAGGATGGAATAGGCCTGCGCCCCGGAATATCCGAATTTCTTCAGATACTCGATGGCATTGAGGCATGCCTGCCGGTAGGCCACATTCGCATCCAGATAATGCTGGGTGCCGCTCTCATCCACCGAAATACCCTCGAAGATGAGATAGTCCTTGTAGTTGGGCGTGATCGGCGAGGGCCTGAAGATGGGATTCTTGATCCCGTACTTGCTCATGCCCTCCTTGATCAGGTCCACCTTGATGTGGAGCCAGGCCCCGAACATCTCGATGGCCCCGCAAAAGGTGATTTCGCCATCGCCCTGCGAGAAGTGCATGTCGCCCATGGAAAGGCCGCCGCCATCCACATAGACCGGGAAATAGATGCGTGATCCGCGCGATAAATCCTTGATATCGCAATTGCCGCCATGTTCGCGGGGCGGCACGGTGCGCGCGCCTTCCGCGGCGACCTTCACATATTCATCCGTGCCACGGGTCAGCGTGCCCAGATGCGCGGTGCTGGCATGAGGCGGGTTCGCCAGCGGAGGCATACGGGTAGGATTGGTGTCGATCAGCGCCTTTTCGCGCGCATTCCAGGTGTCGAGCAGTTTCTGCGAAGGCATGGTGCCGATGAGGCCGGGATGGATGAGGCCGGCAAAACCCACGCCGGGGATGTGGCGCGAGCGCGTGAACAACCCCTCATAGTGCCACACCGATTTCTGCGCATTCGGGAAGTGGTCGGTGAGGAACCCGCCGCCATTCTTGCGTGAGAAGAAACCGTTGAACCCCCATTCATGGCCTTCCAGCGTGCCGGCATCCAGAATGTCCACCACCAGCAGGTCACCGGGCTCTGCGCCCTTCACACCAATGGGGCCGGAGAGATAATGCACGGTGGTGAGATCGACATCGCGGATGTCTTCGGCGCTGTCATTATTGGCGATGGCGCCGCCGGTCCAGTCCACTGTCTCCACCCGGAAATCCGCGCCGGGTTCCACCCAGACATTGATCGGAATATCCGGGTGCCAGCGATTGTGAAGGTGCTCGTTTTCTGTCGCGGGGCGGGAGAGGTCTACCGATATGAGTGTCTCAGGCATGGGCATTTCCTCTATGCTGGACGGACAGGGGTTTATCGTTTTTCCCTCGTCTGTTTCTGCACGCCTGTCCACGTGGACGAGAATCTCATTCTCGGACACAAGTTCGCACTCCGCAACACCTTGTGCAGAATGAGAATTGTTCTGCGGCTAAATCCCGTCCGGCAACTTGGAGCGCATCATGTCGCGCCGGTCGATCCGCTCTCCGTCAACCACGAAGGTGCCATCGCCCACGGCATGAATGGTTCTCTGCTCGGCGCGGTCCGGATCAAACCAGGCGGCGATGCCTTCCAGAACAATGATATTGTGTCGCTCAATCATATCAACCACGCGGCACTCGATGTTGGCGAGACATTCCCGGATCAATGGCGCACGCACATGGCTGGCCTTGATTGGGGTGAACGGAAGGCTCGCGAACTTGTCTGTATCCGCCCCTGAACAGATGCCGGCGGCGATGGCGGTGTCGATCATGTCCACGGTTGGGATCGCGATCACACATTCGCGCGTTTTGCTGAGGGCTGTGAAGGAGTGGTTCCATGGCCCGGTGGTGATGGCGAAGCTGGCGGAAAAATCGAGCACCATGGTCCATGAGAGCGGCATCACATTGTTGCGGTGACCATCATGGGTGGTCACCAGAACAAGCGGGCCGGGCTCCAGAAGGGTGAAGGCGCGGCTCAGCGGCAGGGTGTCCATGATCAATTCCATCCGGGAGGCCTATGGCGTCATTGTCCATGAGGTGGTCCGAGGGATCAACCGAGGGGTATTGTGGGGGCCGCCAGCAGATGCAGCACCCCACTGGGGCTTCGGTTGTCCATGGGAAGCATCAAGTCCGCAGGGGTAGGGCGAGGTTGAAGCCCCATGCTTCCCTTCATCTCAGTCTTCTTTGCACCTCGTGCTCCATCCGCTCTGCTCTTCAGCTTTGGGGGCGTGTTGATGATGGACATCCATCAGCCATTGCCTGAACAGGCACGTCGTCACATGCGGTTCAGGCCTCGGCCATTGCTGTTGCGGGCTGTATGCCACTGCTCTGTTTCCAGGCGCAGCGCGCAAGCCAGAGTTGAATGGCCTTCAGGGCTTCCGGCTCATCCAGAAAGGGCGTGTGACCCCGGTCTGGAATATCAACCCGGATCATGTCCGGGCGGCGGGTCTGCATCATGTCCGCCGTGGTACAACTCAGCACGTCGGAATTGGCGCCACGAATGAGTGCCAGCGGTATGCCCGCGCAGGCATCGAAAAGCGGCCATGCGTCTGTCACCGGCGAGGCCAAGGCCTTTTGGAAAGATTTGGCCAGATCAGGGTCGTAAGGCAGCGCAATGCCCTTGCTGGTGAGGGTGTAGCGACGGGTGGTTTCCTGCTCCCAGCGCAGTTCCGGCACATTGTCGAAGCCGGGCATGACGGCCGGCATGCGGGTGGCGATTTCCTCCAGTGTGGAAACGGCCGGCTCTACGCCGATATACATGCCGATGCGCTCAAGACCCGCGCGCTCCAGAGCCGGCCCGACATCATTCAGGCAGAGCCCGGCGACATGGTGAGGGGCGCTCATCGCCATCAGCATACCCAGCAGACCGCCGCGAGACGTACCGATGATGGCGACTCGTTCCAGCCCGAGATGGTTGAGCAGTTCAAGCGCGTCTTGCGCTTCCTGCATGGCGGTATAGGTGTCCGCGCCCGTCCAGTCCGACTCGCCGCGCCCCCGGCTGTCGAGCCGGATCAGGCGGACATCCGGCAGATGTCGGGCCATATAGTCGAAATCACGTCCGCTGCGGGTGAAGCCGGCGAGGGCCAGAAGCGGAAATCCGGTCTCCGAGTCGGTATAGACCAGCCGGGCACCATCCTTTGTCTTGAAACTGCCCTTGGTCATTGCGCACCGGCCCCTTTGGGATCGCTCACAGGTGACCTCTTTTCCCCGCAGATCGGGTCACGACATTCCGCTTCATCTTACGATGCCGGTGCCCGTATGGAACTGGACTTTGGGCAGGCGGCCTGTCTGTCATCTGGGGCCTCAAGAAGCGTTGTTTTCAGGGTATCTTAACATGCGGTTGTGAATTCTGTAGAGATCCGGGGAATTGCTTAGGTATTGTTTGTTTTTGTTCCAGGAAAATGATGTCTGGTTTTTAGTGCGTGATATTTTTAATGTAAGATTATATGTTTCGAATATGACATCTATATTAAGCTGATGATTTCTCTGGAATGTCGGAGTTCTCTGTTTTCTATTTGTTTTTCATGGGTGCAGTGCCTTCATGATGCCGCGCGCAGCCAGTTCGTCGGCCTTTATGTCGCATGCGCGGTTCTCTCGGCATGATCTCCAGCGGCATCCGTACGGCTTTACTGTGCGCCGGTCTGCCCGTCACTCCGGGGAAATGTCGCGGTCGCCGGGGTGGGGCTGTTCCCTATCCGTAAATATACCTGTACCCATCACCCGGATGCTCAGGCACAGCCATCGGCCGCACAGGCATTGAACGCCAAGGATTCGGACATGTCCGGGTCGCCTGACTGACCTTTTCCGGCTGATGCCGCCCCAGATGATGAGGACCGAGCCATGACCACCGAAACCCTCGAAAGACCCGCTTCCCAGCGCGCGCTGGCGCTGAAGAAGCTGACCCATGAGACCCATTCGAAGCTGGACAAGTCCATCATGGCGGGCCGGCCGTTCGAGAGCCGCGAGCGTTACGGCTTGTTCCTACAGGTCCAGTATCTGTTCCACCGCGATATTGACGCGCTCTATTCCAATCCGGAACTGGATCGCATGCTGCCGGATATGGAAGGTCGTCGTCGTTTTGCGCAGGTGGCGCAGGATCTGGCGGATCTCGGCATTTCCGCCCCGGAAGCAGACCGTGCGCCGATGTTTGATGGCGGCGAGGTGGATATTCCAACAGCCCTCGGCTGGCTGTATGTGGCTGAAGGCTCCAATCTTGGCGCGGCTTTCCTGCTGAAGGCGGCTGCATCTTTGGGCCTGTCCGAAACCTTTGGCGCGCACCATCTGGCGGCTGCCCCCGAAGGCCGTGGCCTGCACTGGCGCACCTTTACCGCGGCTCTGGATGCCCCGGAGGTCGATGAGGCCAGTGAGGCGCGGGTGACTGCCGGTGCGGAAGAGGCCTTCAAGCAGGTACAGATGCTTGTGGACCGGATTTTTGGTGCAGCCGCACAGGCGTGAGTTATGGCGCTGATGCGACAGGTCATGGGCTGTCAGCCCAGACGGGGGCAGGGGTGGTTTGCTCTCTGCGAGGGGCTGCCCGCATTTTCATGCTTCGGGCCTTTTCTTTTTATTAGAAACAGTCTAATTTAGATAGCGCATTCGGTGTTCAGCCAGCCGGGGACTTCCCCATCGCCAGCCAAAACCCGGATGTCAGTCTTTCTGGTGCTGCGCACGTGTCTGCTGGGTCAGGCACAAAAGATTTCTTCTTTGCGCGCCATTCCTGCCGGCCCTATTGCCTGTATAGGCATCACATATGTGCCACAGGTGCGTTGTGATGGCCGCGCGCTTTTTCGGCCATGTTTGGCGCGAATTCCACCTCTTGCCATAGCGTTCAGACATGTGAGGCCACTGACGCATCGTGCGTTCCGTCTGCTTTACCTGTTGTTCCATCATGGGTTGTGATGCGCGGGCAGATTGCGTTCTGACATAGGTGCAGCGGATATTGGCCGGTCTGTGCCTTCATTCTTTCATCTGTAATTTTACGTAACGGCAGCTTCAGGGCTGGCGAGCCAACTTCATCGCTGCATATGCCGCGATGCGGGGGCAGAGCCCTGTTTCGCTCTTTACGAATTCCATAAAGATACATTATATCATTTTAGTCGTTGAGGTTGGCGCGCGGCAGAACCTGTCTGCGCATCCAAGCCTTCTGCGACCCTTATATTTCAGTCCGGAGTGCGCAAGATGCGGGAAACCCGCCTGCCGGTGACAGTTCTGTCCGGCTTTCTCGGTTCAGGAAAAACCACCCTGCTCAATCATATCCTTGCCAATCGCGAGGGGTTGAAGGTGGCGGTCATCGTCAATGACATGAGCGAGGTGAATATCGACGCGGAACTGGTGCGCGCCGGTGGGGCCAATCTCTCCCACACCCAGGAAAAGCTGGTGGAGATGACCAATGGCTGCATCTGCTGCACATTGCGCGATGACCTCCTCACCGAGGTGCGTCGTCTGGCGGATGAGGGACGGTTTGATTATCTGCTGATCGAGTCCACGGGCATTGCCGAGCCGCTGCCGGTGGCGGCCACCTTCGATTTCCGCGATGAAGATGAGTTCTCTCTCGCCGATATCGCCCGGCTGGATACGATGGTGACGGTGGTCGATGCCGCCAATCTGCTGCGCGATTTCGGTTCACGCGATTTCCTGCGCGATAGGGGCGAGACGGCGGGAGTGGAAGATAACCGCACCCTTGTGGACTTGCTGACCGACCAGATCGAGTTCGCCGATGTGATCGTGCTGAACAAGGTGTCCAGTGTCGCACCTGAGCATCGCGCGACCGTGCGTGGGGTGGTCAAGGCGCTGAACCCGGATGCGGAGCTGATCGAAACGGATTTCTCGAAGGTCGCTCTTTCTGATGTGCTCGGCACCGGGCGTTTTGATGCCGAGCGCGCCAGCACGCATCCGATGTGGTTCAAGGAACTGAACGGCTTTCATGACCATGTGCCGGAAACGGAGGAATATGGCATTTCCTCCTTTGTCTACCGTGCACGCCGGCCGTTTCACCCGGATCGCTTCCATGATTTTCTGGCCCGCACATGGCCGGGTCTGGTCCGCGCCAAGGGCCTGTTCTGGCTGGCCACCCGTCCGCGCGGGGTGGGCGAGATGAGTCTGGCTGGGGCGATTTGCCAGACCGGAAATATCGGACGCTGGTGGGCGAGCATTCCGCAGGAGCACTGGCCCACCAGCCCGGACTGGCGCTCATGGCTGCGCGCCCAATGGGTGCCCGGCTATGGCGACCGTCGGCAGGAACTGGTGTTCATCGGTATGGGACTGGATGAAGCCGCGATGCGAACCGAACTGGATGCCTGCCTCGTGGGGCCTGCCGATCCGAAAATCTTTGACCCTGAAGCGCTCAAATATCTGCCTGATCCGTTCCCTGCATGGGAGGCGGCATCGGCTTGAGCGCGAGTGGGTGGCCTGCCCTTCGACAGGATAGGCGAGCATTTCTTGTGTCGTGAAGCCGGGAAATGCTCGAACGGATTGCGTAGGGCGGGCTCTTCAGGCGAGCCGGTACTCGCTTCACTCGAAAATGCCGATGGTACCCAACTTCATTTGATGAAAAGCCTCGGGATGCAAACCCTATGCGGCCCATATCGGGGAGGGGCAGATGGCATGGTGGGCGATCATGAGCGGCGCGTTCATGAAATCACCCCCGGAGCGGTTGCGCCGGGAGTGATGAAAAGGCGGTAGATAGGGCTGTGAACACCGGCGCATGGCACGGTTTTACTGCGCCTTGGCTTTGGGCGTCTTTTCCGGCTCAGTCTCTGGCTGGCCGCTTTATGCCTTTTGCAGCTTGTCCTGCGTGCGGTTTTCGAAATCGCTGGCCTCATGGCGTTCATGAAGCTGGCCTTCCAGCGGGCCGGAGGTGCGGTTCACCATGCGGCCGCGTTCAACGGCCGGCCGTGCGGCAATGGCATCGGCCCAGCGCTGCACATGCTTGTAGTCCTGCACGGAGAGGAATTCGGCAGCGTCATAAAGCCAGCCCTTCACCAGACCGCCATACCAGGGGAAGGCCGCGATATCGGCGATGGTGTAGTCATTGCCCGCAAGATAAGAGCTTTCGGCCAGCCGCCGGTCCAGTACATCCAGCAGGCGCTTCACTTCCATGGTGAAGCGGTTGATGGGGTATTCGAACTTTTCCGGCGCATAGGCATAGAAATGGCCGAACCCGCCGCCGACATAAGGTGCGCTGCCCATCTGCCAGAACAGCCAGGAGAGGCACTCGGCCTTTCCGGCCGCATCTTCCGGCAAAAGCGCGCCGAATTTCTCGGCCAGATAGAGCAGAATGGCTCCGGACTCGAACACCCGCACTGGCTTTTCGCCCGAGCGATCCATCAGGGCTGGAATCTTGGAGTTGGGGTTCACCTCCACGAAGCCGCTCGAAAACTGATCGCCCTTGCCGATATTGATGAGCCATGCATCATATTCCGCGCCGCGGTGGCCCAGCGCCAGAAGCTCTTCCAGCATGATGCCGACCTTCTGCCCATTGGGCGTGGCCAGCGAATAGAACTGGAGCGGATGGCGGCCCACGGGCAAGTCCTGCTCATGGGTGGCACCGGCGATGGGGCGGTTGATATTGGCGAACCGGCCGCCACTGGGCTGCTCGAAGGTCCAGACCTTGGGCGGGATGTAGGTGGCGGAATCGGTCATGTCATCTCCTGTCAGGGCGGACTGGCGGGGCTGTGTGGCCCGCATGGATGAAAGCGGGGGGCGTTATGCGGTCGCTATGCCCGCCAACCGATGCGGGTCTGGGGCTCATGTTTTGTAGGGATATGGGGATGGGGGCATCGCTTGAAAAGGAGCATGGCTTTCCAGAGTGCAGCGGACAGATGCTCTCCTGTGCCCCGATATGTTTGGAGTGTTGTGGAGTAAGCCGGGACACCGTTCATGTGCAGAAAATTCAATAATTCAAATTGTTAGCGCGTGTCTTCGCTTCAACGCTACAGGCGTCAACCCGAGAACACGGGGAGGCAGTTCCTGCGGGCCCCTGCCGATCTTGCGCATTTATGTCGTGGCGGCGGGTGCGGGGTTCAAGGCCTATGCGGGTCTGGCTCATCGGCACGGTATGGCAGGGTCATATCCAGATTGTCTTCGGATCTTGGACTGGCTGCAGTTGCTTGGTTTGCATGGAAATAGCCAGATGGGCGCGGTGCCCCTCCGGTCTTACCACCGAAGAGGAACTGGGGTTCTTTCCCGGAGGTTGTCTGAATGGGGGCTCAATCGTCGCCTGTCTTATGCATCGGAAGGCCGGAAAGCAGAATTTTCCACCTTCATAACTGTGGCAAGAGACCCGTTACAGATTTTCAAACGGCCGTTCAGCGTTTGCGCACATGCTCGGGTCGGAAGCCGATCCCCACCAGCCGTCCGGCCAGATGGGCCAGGAGCGGCCAGCGGGCGATGGTGCGCATGAAGGCGGGTGGGCCGCTGCGGGGGGCGGTTTTGCCATCTTTTTCGGTGGTCTCGTCCTGCGCGCGTCGTTTGCCGCGCATCATCAGTTGCAGTTTCTGGGTGGCGCGGGTGGGGAAACTGCGGCGCGCTTCCACGGCAGCCAGGTGGTTGTCTGTCAGCGTTCCCGCTTGAAGAGGGGCGGCAAGGATATTGGCGCTCGCCACCGCATCCTGAATCGCCAGGTTCACGCCGAACCCACCGATAGGCGACATGGCATGGGCGGCATCACCGATGCACAGCAGGCCGGGCCGCCACCAGCGCTTCAATCGGTCGATCCTCACGCTCAGGAGATGAACATCCTCCCACGTGCGGATTTCCTCCATTCGCTCCGGCGGCAGGGGTGAAACAGCGGCGACAGTGGCGCGGAAAGCCTCTAGTCCCTTGGTCTTCACATCCGCAAAACTGCCCTTGCGCACCACATAGCCGCATTGCCAGTAATGGCCGCGATTCACCATCACGAAGCCCTGTTTGGGGCCGCCATGGCCCATGGTATAGGGTGGATCATCGGGTTGGTGCGAGAGTTTCATCCAGAGCACATCGCTGGGCGTGCCGAAGCTTTCCACTTCCAACCCGGCCTTCGCCCGCACCACGGAATTGCGCCCATCCGCTCCCACGACCAGCGTGGCAGAGATGGTGAGTGGCCCTTCCGGTGTGGTGGCGATGAGGCCGGTGATACGGCCATCCTGTTCAGTGAGCGCCTCCACGCGGGCATTCATGACGAGCCGGAAGTGCGGATAGCGCGCGGCCTCCCGGGCCACATAATCCAGAAACTCCCACTGCGGCATGAAGGCAATGAACCGACAGCGTGTCGGCAGGCGTGAGAAGTCCGCCAACGTCACATCCCTGCCGCCAATCTCGGCATGCAATGTGGGTGCGCGGGTGTGGGGCAAGGCGAGCAGGCCTTCGAGCAGGCCCAGTTCGTGCATCACTTCAAGCGTGGAGGGATGGATGGTGTCGCCGCGAAAATCCCTCAGGAAGTCGCCGTGTTTCTCCACCACGGCCACCGGCACGCCAGCCCGGGCCAGCAGCAGCCCCAGCATCAGGCCGGCAGGGCCTGCGCCCACGATCGCGCACTCGGTTCTGATCTCATCCATGGCGGAAGCTCCGCGCGTCAGTCGGCAGAACTGATACTGCTTCCCGGAGGAAAATGCATGAGAGAATGTGATCCGGCAGATGGGTTGGAGCCATCATAATGTGCGCCACGGCCCGGTTCTGTAAGCGTGCTGTAAGCGAAGGTTGCCACACTCTGCCCTATTGATGAGGAAACCGGCCTGCTTCAGGCCGCAGTGACAGGAGAGCAGGATGAGCACGGAAAAGGAAAATGAAGTGCCGCAGGTCGAAATCGAGAAGGTTGAGGCCGTGCCGCTGGCGGATGATACCCTTGAGAAGGTGAGTGGCGCGGGCACTGATATGCGCCGTTTCATCAAGGAAAATGCAAAGCCGCTGCCCGTGTCCCCGTTCGGGGATGACGAACTGCGTCGGCGCTGATGGTCTCCGTTCCGGCGGCTTCCGGATTGAGCGGGAGCGATTGGCCGGGGTGTTCCGCCTATGCGGATCTGTCTTGATGCCGGTTCCCGCTGGCATCACTTTTATTCAAGCATGGGCTTGCTTCTGATCCGTCTGGTCGGGAGGCCTGTGCGTGTCCTGCACCGGAGCTTGGTGATGATGAGTTTCCATGGGCTGAAGGCCGCTTCATTCTCACTCGCGCTCGGTGGCGCGGTTCTGACATTTGGCGCAGGAGGGGCTGCGGCCAATCCATTCCCGCCAGAAGTCTGGCAGTGCTATCGGAATGAGAGCTTCACGGTGCTGGCGACCGAGAAGAAGGACGAGGTGGGTACTCGCTTTCTGGTGCGCAAGACAACGCCCGCCATCAAGGCCGACTGCGCCATCGAACAGCGCCCAAGCGATCATGTGATCGGCGAGGGGAAGAATGCGGATGACATGCTATCCCTTTATTATGTCGCGCTGGTCAAGACGCTTCTCATTCTGGATTCCGGAACAGGGCCAGACCGCAGGCTGGTGATCCAGGATCTGCGAACCGGCAAGCCGGTGCTCGAAGCAGATTATTCCGTTCAGGATAATTGCGATCCCACATCGGGCTGTGAATCGGACGAATTCCGGATTGATGAAAAAGGGCTGACATTTTGGCGCGAGGTGGCGGAGCCTGCGACCGCCAAGAATTGCACGAACTATGCCCGCTTCATGAAAACAACCGGTTCTGCCGCCATTGAGGAAAAGACATTCTTCAATTTCACCACCCTGAAAACCGAGGCCCAGAAAGGCCGCCGGTGCGTGGCGCGCCAGTAGGGTTTTGGGACCAGGCGTTTTGGGCTGGCCGGGCGCGTTATGTGGTCGGTCTGGTTCTGGGGGCAGCAAGGCATGGCCGATGCCGGCCCGCCCGGATGTGAGAAGCACAGCACCACCACCACCCATCCCGGGGTTCAGGTCTTGTGTGCCTGTGGGCGCATAGGCCTGAACCCCGGGATGGGTGGTGGTGCACTTATCCGTTCGCCATCAGCCTGCGCCGGATTGGCAGGCCGATGAGCAGGCCGATGAAGGCCGCGACCAGAAATACCCAGCCGGAAAGCGCTCCCGCATGAATGCCGGAGAGCAGCACGCCGACGGTGCAGCCCAGCGCTGTCATGCCCCCCCAGCCCATCAACAGGCCGCCGAAAAGCCCGGAGAAGACATCCCGCACCTTTGGCCAGCGGGGCGTGAACTGGCCTGCCACCAGCGCAGAAGCAAAACTGGCGGCGACAAGGCCAAGCACGAACAGGCCATTTTCGGACAAGAGCGCCTGCTTCACCACTGTGGCGCAGCCGCGAAAACCATCCAGTCCATAGAGCGTTTCGGGCAGCAGCCCCCAGCCATCGGCGGCACTGCGGGCAAGGCTTCCCAACTCCGCCGTGACGCCCAGAGGGCCGACGCGCAGATAGCTGGCGGCGGAAATACCGCCCACCAGCAGACCGGCGGTCACGGCCGGCCAGCGGGCCTGGAATATGCGGTGCCCCAAAGCGGAGAGGGCGTGTCCGTCTTCAGAGGCCGCTCCCTGTTCTGGTTTGCTCGGGCGTGCCCAGAGCAGGGTGAGGAGGGCGAGAATGGCCAGCACTGCGAGGCTCAGGCCGAGAGTGCCCGCATAACCCAGATGATGCGGCAACCAGACTACAGGCGCCTCGGAAATATCAGCCAGATAGAGCCGGTTCCAGGTGAGAAAACCGAGCGCGAAGCCGGCCAGTGCGCCAATCAGCGCGAAGGGGGAGGTGGGGGAGCCCTCTCCCAGCCGGTAGAGATGAGCCGAGATGCAGGAGCCGGAAATCGCCATGCCAAGCCCGAAGGCCAGAGCGGCGAGGGCAAGAACCCAGCTCACCGGTCCGATATGCGCATCCGGTGGCAGACGACCGGCGACCGGCACAGGCAACCATGCGCCAATCATCACCATATAGCCGACCACCCCCGCTGCCAGCGCGACCAGAATGGCGAGCACACCGCTGGCGTCGCGATGCTCCACCAAATCTCGCGCGTTGCAGAAGAAGCAGAAGCGGGAACGTTGCAGCACCACGCCGAATATAGCCCCCAGCGCCAGAGACAAAGCCAGCCCGCGCCCCATCGCATCCGCGCCGGAGAGATTGAGGACACCAGAGACAATGGCGATGACGATCACGACGGCAAGGCCGATGGCGAAGACACGCATGAGCAGGCTTTCTGGAAGGACAGGGCCGGGCATTTCCGGCGTTGAAGCCGGTGACAGGAAAGAGCCGATGTCAGGAAAAGCAGGTGGAACCGGCGCGACATGTGATGATGCGCCGGTTCTCATTGTCTGGTGATGAGCGCATGAGACCCTTCAGGCTGGCGCGTGCATCACACGGCATCTCTGCCGGATGTACGCACCGCCTGCCGTGGCTGAGCCAGAGACCACTGGGTGTGTCCCATGGCCTCTTGTTCAACATGCATGGTGCTCGAACGAGCCTGCGTGCAGCCGTCTGGAACCCGAAGGGGGCTCAGCGGCCCTGCCACACCGTGCCGGCCAGATTGGTCACCGGCACGCCGACCGAATTGCCATATTCGGTCCACGAGCCGTCATAGTTGCGCACGTCATAGCCAAGGATGCGGGAGAGAGCATACCAGGTGTGGCTGGAACGCTCGCCAATGCGGCAATAGACGATGACCGGCTTGGAGCCATCCACGCCCGCATCCGCATAGAGCTTCACCAGTTCTTCCTTGGTGCGGAACTTGCCCGTCTCGGGGTTCACGGCCTTGGACCAGGTCACATTCTTCGCGCCGGGCACATGGCCTGCGCGAATTGAGAGCTCCTTGGAGCCTTCAGGAGCGAACAGCTTGCCCGAATACTCATCCGGAGAGCGGATATCGACGATGACGGCTTCGTTCTTGCCGTCCACCACTTCAAGCACATCTCCAAGACGGGCGCGCAGTTCAGGATTGGCGGCCGGCAAAGGCAACTCGGTCTTGGCGTGCGTCGAGACCTTGGTGTCGAACGGCAGGTTCTGCTGTTCCCAGTATTTGCGGCCGCCATCCAACAGTTTCACGTTGTTGACGAGGCCGTACTGGTTGAACACCCATGCGCCCCATGCGGCGAACCAGTTGTTGTTGTCGCCATAGAGAACAATGGTCGTGTCCTTGTCGACACCGGCATTCTCCAGCAGTTCCTTGAACTTTTCCGGGCTCACGATGTCGCGCTTCACGGGGTCCACCAGATCGGTGTGCCAGTTGATGTTGATGGCACCGGGAATGTGCCCGCGCTCATAAATGCCGGGGTCAACGCTGACCTCGAAGACGCGCACCTTCGGATTATCGAGATTCTTTGAAAGCCATTCCGCCTCCACCAGCGGTCCTTCCTGCGCCGCCGCGATGGCGGGGACGGAGATGACGTAGGCGGCGGGAACAGCCACGGCGGCAAGGGCCAGACGCGAGGCAAAGGCAAGGCAGCGAAGGCGTGAAAGGGACATCTGCAACTCCTTCATACCCCCGCGATAACTGGGAGGTTCTCAAGGTTGGGATGTTCTTAGATGACCTTTGGTAATGCCTAATGTCAATATAATCTATGGATATTATTTATATAACAATCAACCCAAGTGTTAGGGAATACATATTTTAAATCAATGAGATGCGGCCATTCATGGGTGCGGACTATCCTTTCGTCGAGTCTGAAATCGCATAAATCTCCCTTGACGGATCTTATCTTTCTAAATTCTATGGATTTAATATACTAAAGATCGAACAGGGGGCCTCACCGTGAATCTCACCAGCGCTCGCATCGCTCCTTCCAGTGAGTCCTCCGCCACTGACATCTGGTGGGAGTTGCGCCGAGAGGCCGCGGATGCTGCGATCGAGGAGCCGCTGCTGTCTGCGGTGCTACAGGCCACCATTCTCGACCAGCCGGACATCACCTCCGCTTTCGCGTTTCGTCTTTCCCAAAGACTGGGCGAGGGCGATCTGGGCCGGCTTGCCGTGCGCGATCTGGCGCTTTCGGCCTATGCGGCGGACCCGGACCTGCGTGTGGCGCTGGTGCGCGATCTCAACGCCATCCGCGACCGTGATCCCACCTGCAGGCGGTTTCTGGACCCGTTCCTGCACTACAAGGGTCTGTTCGCGCTGGAGGCTTACCGGGTCGCGCACTGGCTGTGGGAGCAGGGCCGGGTGACGCTCGCGCTCAATTTCCAGAGCCGCGTTTCCGAGATTTTCCAGGCCGATATCCATCCCGCCGCGCGTATCGGCTCGGGCGTGTTCATCGACCACGCCACCGGCGTCGTCATCGGTGAGACCGCGGTGGTGGCCGATGACGTGTCCATTCTCCAGAACGTCACCCTCGGCGGCAATGGCAAGGAGCGTGGCGATCGTCACCCCAAGATCGGCCGCGGGGTTCTGCTTTCAGCCGGCGCGAAAGTGCTGGGCAATATTCAGGTGGGTGAAGGCGCGCGTATCGCCGCTGCCGCTGTCGTTCTCAACGATGTCCCCCCGCACACAACCGTCGCCGGGGTGCCCGCGAAGATCATCGGTCATTCGCGCCACCAGCAACCTGCCTTCAGCATGGATCAGATCTTCGGCGACGGCATCTGATCCGCCTTTTTCTTCCGCGTGACCCTGCCTTTCAACCTGGCCTTTCAACCCTGCCTTTCAACCCGGGAGTTCCATGTCCATGAGTGATCTGCGACTGAGTGTCAGCGCCGCCGCCGCAAGAAATCTTGCGACCGCCAGCGTCACCGTTATCCAGAATTCCGAGAACACCCCGCGCTGGCTGCATCGCCTGCTGCCATGGGTGGATGTGGCAGGTGGCGTGTTCCGTGTGAACCGTCGTTCCGTGGTCGTGCCGCGTCCGGGTCTCATCCGCATCACCGCCGAGAAGGGCGTGGAGCCGGAAAGCCTGCGCCAGATTCCGAGCCTGTCCGGGCTGGATGAGGCGGATCTGGTTGACCTCGCCAAGGCCTTCACTGTTTCCGAACATGCGCCCGGCGCGGTGGTGCTGGAGCAGGGCAAGGGCGCGCGCCACTTCCATGTGGTGGCTGATGGCACGGTGGAACTGTTCGTCGGTGGCCCGTTCGGTGGCGCGCTGCGCCAGCGTCTCGCCACCACCGGGGACTATTTCGGTGAGGAAGTGCTGGAAGGCGAGACCATCCATTCTCCAGCCGTGAAGGCACTTTCCGCCGCAACTGTGCTGACCCTTGATGCCTCGAAGATCAAGAACATCAAGGGTCTTGAGGAGAAGATCGAAGCCGGCGTGAAGGTGCGCGACAAGGCCGAGCAGCGCACCAATGCATTCGGCGAGCGGTCCATCAAACTGCTCTCCGGCCATATCGGCGAGCCGCTCCTGCCCACCACCTATGTGGATTATGCAGAGCACCCGCGCGAGTATCATCTCTCCACCATCCAGACCGTGCTGCACACCCATACCCGCATCACTGATCTTTATTCGAATGAGATCGACCAGCTGCGCGAGCAGATCCGCGTCACCGTTCAGGCGGTGAAGGAACGCGAGGAATGGGAGTTGCTGAACAATCCGGATTTCGGCCTGCTGCATGAGGTGAGTGCGCAGTTCCGCATTCCCACCCGCTCCGGCGCACCCACCCCGGATGATCTGGACGACCTGATCGCGCTGGTGTGGAAGCGTCCGGCCTTCTTTGTCGCTCATCCGCATGCCATCGCCGCCTTTGCGCGTGAGGCGACCCGGCGCGGTGTGCCGCCGGTGGTGGTGCATCTTTATGGTTCGCCGTTCCTGACCTGGCGCGGCATTCCGCTGGTGCCGAGCGACAAGGTACCGGTGAATGTGGACCCGGCGACGGGTGTGGCCTCCACCTCCATCCTGCTGCTGCGTGTGGGCGAGGCAGAGCAGGGTGTCGTTGGCCTGCAGAAGGTGGGCGTGACCGGTGAGGTCGAGCCGGGTCTGTCGGTGCGCTATTCGGGCACCAACGAGCACTCCATCGCCTCCCATCTTGTCACGCGTTACTTCTCGGCCGCCGTTCTGGTCGAGGACGCCATTGGCCGTCTCGATAACGTGCTGATCGGCCGTTACCATGACTACGCCTGATCTTCGCGCCCCGAGCGCACCACTCCCTCTGGAGGTGACCGGGCTGCTGCCCGGTGATCCCTTCAAGACGGAACTCATTGGCCAACTGGCCAATGAGATCTGGAACGAGTTCAGCCGGGGCGCAAGCGCCCCGGTACCCAACGCCGCATGGCCCGCTGCCCGTCTGCCGGAGACCTTCTGGCCGAATGTGGACAGCGTGACTCTGGCCCAGACCGCCATCCCGACCGACATTCTGGGGCCGGGCGGTTTTTCCGGCAGCAGTGTGCCCGGAACAGGGGCAGCCGGGCAAAGCGGTGTCTCGCATGGGGGCGGGTTCAGGCCTTCATTTGAAAACGCCATCCCGGCTTCGGTTCTTGCGCCCGTCAGCCTTGCACCCGGGCTGGAGCCGGCCGCAACCCAGCCCGCCTATTCCCAGGGCGTGCCGGCAAGCGTGCCGTTGGGCAGCGCTGACCCGCATCAGGTGAGCAGCGCGCTGCCGCCGGTGCATCCGGTACTGGATCCGCTGGAACAGACGGCTCCCGCATCGAATGCGGTGCCGGAAATCGAGACCGGTGGCCTCGATTTCGGTCTGCTTCTGCGGGCGGCCGGTGTGGACAGTCCCTCGTTCGGACGGGTGGAAGAGCCCCTCAAGGCCGCTCCCAAGCCGGCCAGCAAGGATGGCTGGTCCCGTATCCGGGTGGTGGATAATCCGGCGGGGGCGGACCCCTATGCGGGTTCGGACTTCTACTTCCTCACCCCCGGCACCTCGCGCAACAGCACGGGTGGGCCTGTGCCTCACAGTTCCGCGCTGGGTTCGTCGTCGGTGGCGCCGAACCATGGCGGGGTTCTGGCCGGGTTCGATGTGGAGAAGGTGCGGCGGGACTTTCCGGCTCTGCATCAGCAGGTGCATGGCAAGCCGCTGGTGTGGCTGGACAATGCCGCAACCACGCACAAGCCGCAGAGCGTGATTGACGCCACCAGCGAATATTACGCGAAGCACAATTCCAACATCCACCGCGCCGCCCACACATTGGCGGAGCGTTCCACCGACCTGTTCGAAGGGGCGCGCGAAAAGCTGCGTCGCTTCATCGGGGCACGGGAGGCACGGGAGATCGTCTTCGTGCGCGGCACCACCGAGGCGATCAACCTTGTGGCGCAGAGCTTCGGCCGGGCCAATATCGGACCGGGCGACGAGGTCATCGTCTCCACCATCGAGCATCACGCCAATATCGTGCCCTGGCAGTTGTTGGCGCAGCAGACGGGCGCGGTGCTGAAGGTGGTGCCGGTGAATGACCGGGGTGAGCTGATCTTGGAGCAGTTCGCGGCGCTGCTCTCGGGCCGCACCAAGCTGGTCTCGATCACGCACGTGGCCAATGCTCTGGGCACGATCAATCCGATCGAGGAGATCATCGCCCTCTCGCATGCTCGTGGTGTGCCGGTGCTGGTGGATGCGGCCCAGTCCTCCCCGCACATTCCCATCAATGTGCAGGCGCTGGGGGCGGATTTCCTTGTGCTTTCGGGCCACAAGGTGTTCGGCCCCACCGGCATCGGCATTCTTTATGGCCGGGCCGAACTGCTGGAAAGCCTGCCCCCGTGGCAGGGCGGCGGGCACATGATCAAGGATGTGACCTTCTCCAAGACCATCTTCAACGGGATTCCGGAAAAGTTCGAGGCGGGAACGCCCGACATCGCCGGGGCCGTGGGGCTGGGTGCGGCGGTGGACTATCTGGAAAGCGTGGGCCTGCCGGCGATCGAGGCCTATGAGCATGAGCTTCTGGCTTATGCCACGGATGCGATCACCACCGTGAAGGGCCTGCGCCTCATCGGAACCGCCCGTCACAAGGCCAGCGTGTTGTCTTTCGTGATTGCGGGGCGCGATACCGAGCAGGTTGCGAAGTTCCTCGACAAGCAGGGCATTGCCACCCGCTCCGGCCATCACTGCGCCCAGCCGGCCCTGCGCCGCTTCGGTGTGGAAACGACGGTCCGGGCCTCGCTCGCCCTCTACAACACCCGTGAGGACGTGGACGCGCTGGTGCGCGCACTGCACGCCCTGCCGCGCAACTGAGGCGCACCATGGCACGCCTTATCTCCATCAAGACCCTGCGCGAGCACATCGCGCAGGGGCCTCTGACCCTGCTGGATGTGCGCACTCCCGCTGAATATGGGGAGGTGCATATTCCGCAAGCGCGGAGCACGCCGCTGGACAGCCTGAACCCGGATGCCCTGCTTCAGGCGCAAATGGTGGCTCTGGACCAGCCGCTCTATCTGATCTGCCGCACCCAGAACCGCTCGAAGCTGGCCGCGAGCACGTTCGAGAAGGCCGGGTTCAAGGATGTGATCGTGGTGGAGGGTGGAACCTCCGGCTGGGATGAGGCCGGTTATCCGGTCGTTCGCGGCACGCGCAAGGTCATCTCGCTGGAACGGCAGGTGCGCATCGGTGCCGGGTCGCTGGTGGTGCTGGGCGTGCTGCTGGCCTGGCTGGTGCACCCGGCTTTCATCCTGCTCTCCGGTTTCGTGGGGGCGGGGCTGGTCTTTGCCGGCATCACCGACTTCTGCGGTATGGGCCTGTTGTTGGCCCGCGCGCCATGGAACCAGCGCGCATGACGTGTCCCACCCGTTTGCCCCGCCCGCGTAAACGCGCATTTTCGAGCGAGGTGGGTGCCGGTTCGCGTGAAGAAAATGCGGCAACTCAAAATGTGGAGTGTGTCTCAGATTGCGGGAAACGGAGAAACGCTCCAGTCGCGTTTCTGGCGTGCCCGGAAAGACCAAAGGCTCCGACCACGGCCGGCGCTGCTCATGCGACATCAACCGAAAGGACCCGTTCCATGAAGGCTTTCTCCCGCCGCCATATGCTTGGCGCGCTCGTTGGCATCGCCAGCCTGCTCGGTTTTGCCGGGGCAAACGCACCCGCCGCCGCTGCGCCGGATTTGTTGCAGAAGATCAAGACCTCCGGCGTTATCCGCGTTGCGACTTTCGATTCAAACCCGCCCTTTGGTTCCATCGACCCGAAGACCCACAAGATCGTGGGTTATGATGTGGACTTCGCGCAAGCCATCGCCAAGGCGTTGGGCGTGAAGCTGCAACTGGTGGCGACCAACCCTGCGAACCGCATTCCGCTGATCCAGTCCGGCAAGGTGGATCTGATTGTCGCGGACATCACCATCACCCCGGAGCGGGCCAAGGTGATCGATTTCTCGACCCCCTATTTCGTGACCGGGCAGGAGCTTCTGGTGCCGGCCAGTGCCTCTGACAATCTTCAGGATTATGCCACCTCCCGCATCGGCGCAGTGAAGGGCACGACCGGCGAGCAGGAGCTGAAAGTGCTGTTTCCGAAGGGTCGTGTGCTGTCTTACGATGACATTCCTCTGGCCCTGAGCGCCCTGCGCAGCGGATCGGTGGATGCGATTTCCCAGGACGGCACCATCCTCAACGGCCTGCTGGCCAATGCGCCGGACAAGGCCAAATACAAGATCCTCAAAGACCGGGTGAGCACGGAGATCATCGGGGTTGGCGTGGCCAAGGGGCAGGATGCCCTGCTGGCGCGGGTGAACCAGATTTTGGTCGATCTTGAGAAGAGCGGAGATGCCGCGCGCATCTATGAGACGTGGTTCGGTGCTGACAGCCCGTATCACGCGCCCCGCGCCTTCACCATCGTTGCCTCGAACGACAAGTGAGGGTGACATGAGCACCAACGCCTCACCGCTGATCGAGCTCCAGAATGTCCATAAATGGCATGGAGACCTGCATGTCATCGACGGCATCGACCTGAAGGTCGGTCGCGGCGAGGCGCTGGCTATTATCGGCCCTTCCGGATCGGGGAAATCCACCCTGATCCGGCTCATCAACCGGCTTGAGACTATTTCAAGCGGTGAGATTTTCATTGATGGTGTGCCCACCGCCGGTTTCACCGGGCGGGCCTTGCGCGAACTGCGCACGGAGATCGGTTTTGTCTTCCAGCAGTTCAATCTGTATGGCCATTTGAACGCTCTGGATAATGTCTCCCTCGCCTTGCGCAAGGTGCGCGGTGTGCCAAAAGCGCAGGCCTCCGAGCGCGCGCGCGACCTTCTGGACCGGGTGGGGCTGGCCAGCAAGGCGCACCATTTCCCCTCCCAGCTTTCAGGTGGCCAGCAACAGCGCGTCGCCATCGCCCGTGCGCTGGCGACCGAGCCGAAAATCGTGTTGTTCGACGAGCCCACCTCGGCGCTGGACCCGGAGATGACAGGGGAAGTGCTCTCCGTCATCCGCGAACTGCCAAAGGCTGGCATCAGCATTCTGGTGGTGACGCATGAGATGAGCTTTGCGCGTGATGTCGCCGACCGGGTGGCCTTCACCGATGGCGGAAAGATACTGGAACTGGAGCCGCCGGAAGTCTTCTTCTCCGCGCCAAAGCACCCGCGTACCCAGCGCTTTCTTCAGCAATTGCTCTCCCCTCTCAGTGTGGTGGGGGCGGCATGAATGGCATAGCGCTGGACTTCGCCGGGGTGCTCACCGGCCTGCCGGGCAAATGGCTGCTCTCCGGCTTCCTGATGACAATTTATGTGACCATTGCCGGGTCTGTTCTCGCCACCATCCTGTCTGTGCTGCTGCTGGGCCTGCGCATCGCGCCATCCGCCCCGGTGCGGTTTGTGGGCATCGCCATCATCGAGATCTTCCGCAACACGCCCATTCTGGTGCAGTTCCTGTTCTGGTATTTCGCGGCCTTCAGCCTGCTGCCTTCATCTGTGCGCATCTTCATCAATACGGAGCATGCGTGGGCGGTGCTGCCGGTGAACAATCTCATCCTGTCGCCGGAATTCATTTCCGCGGCATGGGGGCTGGGCCTGTTCACTGCAGCCTTTCTGACGGAAGAACTGCGCGCCGGGCTGAATGCGATGCCGCGCGGACAGCGAGAAGCCGCCATCTCGCAGGGGTTCGGCCACTGGGCCACATTGCGGCTGGTGCTGCTGCCGCAGGCGCTGGCCAATTCGTGGCAGCCGCTGGTGACGCAGTATCTGAACCTGATGAAGCTCTCATCACTGGCAAGCGCCATCAGCCTCGCGGAACTGACCTATCAGGTGCGCAATATCGAGAGCTACAACGCTCATACTTTCGAGGCCTTCGCGGTGGGCACGGCGCTTTATCTGCTGCTGGGGCTGTTACTGGGCCAGATCCTGACCCGCCTTGGCCCTAAGCCGTACAATGCGCGTCCTACGCGTCCCACCCCGTCAGAAGCCGCCGCCAAGGTGGTGGGAGCCAGCAGCGATGCCTGATTTCTCCGTTATCATAGATAATCTGCCCTATTTCCTCTGGGGCCGCGCGTTTGATGGTGAGCCCGGCGGCCTGCTGCTCACCCTCATCATGGCATTTGAGGCGGGCGTGCTTTCGCTGGTCCTTGGCGTGCTGATGGCGCTGGCGGCATGGCTGTTCGGCGGCTGGACCCGGCGCATCCTGTTCGCATGGGCCGATTTCATCCGCGGCATTCCGCTGATTTTCGTGATCTTCTGGCTCTACTTCCTGATCCCGGCGCTCTTCAATACCGATCTGCCGGATACACTCACCGTTGTGCTGGCGCTGGCCTGGTTCACCTCGGCGGCGGTGATGTATTCGACGCTCGCCGGTATCGAGGCGCTCTCGCGCGGGCAGGAGGAGGCCGGAGTTTCCGCCGGTTTTTCGCGGCTGGAGGTGCTGCTTTATGTGCTGCTGCCGCAGGCGGTGCCGAATATTCTGCCCTCATTGGCGGGTGTTCTGATCTCGCTCATCAAGGACACGTCGCTGGCCTTCATCGTCAATGTGCCGGAACTGACAACCGTGGCCGGGCAGGTGAACAACCGCACGCAGATCTACGCGACCGAGATCTTCATCTTCACCGGCGCTGTCTATTTTGTGCTGTGCGGGCTTATCTCGCTTTCCGCGCAATATTATCAGAAGCGCACCCAGCCCGCCGCGTGAAGCGCTTGAACGAGAAAACCCGGCTGAATGAGATCAGCCGGGTTCATGGGCGACAGGTGGTCCTGCTCGGGCCTCAGTTGCTGTTCTTGCCGGGCATGTTGCCGTGGATCAGGTCGCGCCCCGCATAGATGCCGCCGGTCATCTCGATGGCGAGCCGGTCGTTATCGCGGCGGCGCTCCTCTTCCAGAATACGCACGCGTTCATCCTCATCCACATCCATCAGCTCCAGTGCCTTTTCACTGAGGGCGAGGGCAGATTCCAGCGTCTCGCGGATCTGGTACGCGACACCGGCATGAATGAGTTCAGTCGCGTGCACCCGGTCATAGGCGCGGGCGAGAACAGGGACGAGCGGGAACTCATCCCGGATGAGCTCGGCGATCTTGAGGCTGGCCTCGCGATCATCAATCGCGACGATGACCAGATTGGCGTTGTGCGCACCGGCTGCATGCAGGATATCCAGCCGTGCCCCGTCGCCATAATGGATCTTGAACCCGAACTTCCGCGCCTGACGGATGGCGTCGGTGTCGGTCTCGATGATGGTGATGGAGCAGCTGTGTGCCAGCAGGGGCTGGCTGACAATCTGCCCAAAACGCCCGAACCCGATCAGCAGGACGCTGGCGGAGAGGTTCTCGGCGGCATCGACGCCGTCCATCGAGGGTTTGGTTTTGGGCATCAGCCGGTCATGCAGGATAATCATGACCGGGGTCAGCGCCATGGAGACGATGATGGTTGCGGTCAGCATCGCATTGGCCTCGGCATTGATGATGCCGACCGAGGCTGCCGCCGCATAAAGCACGAAGGCGAACTCGCCCCCCTGCGCCATCAGCACGGCCCGCTCGATGGCCTCACGATTACTGGCGCGGAACAGGCGGGCGATGGCATAGATGCCGATCAGCTTCAGCACCATATAGGCGGCAACGGCGAGGGCGATCAGCCGCCAGTTCGCCGCGATCACCGCCAGATCAAGCGCCATGCCGACACCGAGGAAGAACAGCCCCAGCAATATGCCGCGGAACGGCTCGATATCCGCCTCAAGCTGATGGCGGAAGGAGGATTCCGAGAGCAGGACACCGGCGAGGAACGCGCCCATCGCCATGGAAAGCCCACCCAGTTGCATCGCCAGCGCCGCGCCCAGCACCACCAGAAGCGCCGCCGCCGTCATGACCTCCCGGGTTTTGGCCTGGCCGAGGATGCGGAATAGCGGGTCCAGCAGATAGCGCCCCGCAAGGATCAGCCCGGCGATGGAGGCAAGGCCGATGGCAATGCTTGTCAGCCGATCCGTGAGGGTTGCGTTCTCTCCGCCGGGCGCAAGGAAGACGACAAGCGCCAGCAGCGGCACGATCGCGAGATCTTCCAGCAACAGGATGGCGATGATCCTGCGCCCCTTGGGCTGCGCCATCGCCCGGCGCTCTTCCAGCATCTGCATCACGATGGCGGTCGAGGTCAGCACAAAGCCGGTGCCGGCCACAAAGCTCTGCACCACCGGAAAGCCCAGCGCTAGCCCGACACAGGTGAGAAGACCGATGCAGAGGGAGACCTGGGCGAGGCCGAGACCGAAGATTTCCCCGCGCATCGACCACAGTCGTGAGGGCTGCATCTCCAGTCCGATGATGAAGAGGAACATGACGACGCCAAGTTCGGCGACATGCAGAATGGATTGCGGGTCTGTGAACAGGCCAAGGCCAAAGGGGCCGATGGCAAGGCCGGCGGCAAGATAGCCAAGGACCGACCCCAGCCCGAGCCGCTTGAACAGCGGCACGGCGATGACCGCTGCTGCGAGCATGACCACGATCGGCATGAGATTGAAACCGCCATGGGCGGCGGCTTCTGCGGCATGGGAGGCTGCATCGGGTGCCATGGGTCAGCCTCTCTTCGGGCGGGAGGTTGGCATGGCGAAGGATGCGGCTGTTACAGGACAATAGAGAGGACGGGCCGGGTCTGCCGGGGCCGTGCTGCTTGCGTCTCGCGTGAACATGGAGCGTGAGCCCGCTGAAGGCGCGGGTCTGATCATAAGGAACTGGATGGTCATGGCTGATCCGCCGATTGCTGTGTGCCGGCTGCCTGCCGCACAGGCGGCAGGCTTTCTGAACTCATATCAAAGAGAGATGCATTTGGCTTATCGCTCTTTGATGAAGTTCGCACGGCGGCAGCATCGGGGCGTTTTGACCATTTCCGGTGTGGGTGGAGCAGTGGCGCTCTTGCTGGAGCAATAGGTCGACGTGCTCTGGCCCCGCGTCGAGAGACCATGGAGCAAGAATGCTCTTCAGCGCCCTGGCCCTATTTCGTCGTGTAGCCGCCATTCACCAGTATGGTCTGGCCCGTCATCCACCAGCCTTCGGAGACCATGAAGCGGATATAGGGCACGATATCCTCGATATCGGTCAGGCCGGTTCTGGAGAAGGCCGAGAGCGCCGCCGCTGTCTTGTGATAGGCCACCGCTTCTGGCCCCTCGGCCGGGTAGAAGAAGGGCGTGTCCATCGGGCCGGGGCCGATGGCTGTCACTGAAATGCCGCGGGCCCCGAACTCCTTGGAGGCCGCGCGCGTGAAGTGTTCCACGGGTGCCTTGGTGCCGGCATAGGCGGCATAGAAAGGCGTATAGGCCCCGAGCAGAGAGGTGACGACGGTGCAGATCTTGCCGTTATTGTTCAGATGCCGGCCAGCTTCCTTGATGAAGAAAAAGGCACTCTTGGCATTCACCGCCGACATCTCGTCATACTCGGCTTCCGAAATCTCGATGATCGGCTTCTTCAGCACCTTGCCAACCGTGTTGATGGCGATATCCGGCCGCCCGAATGTGGCGGCGACGTCTGAAAAGAGCTGCTCTGCCGCACCGGCCGAGATCAGGTCCGCCTGAAACAAAGCTGCCTCGGAGCCAGATGTCTGCACCGCTGCCGCCGTGATCTCGGCATCGGCACGGGTTGCTGCACTGTTATAGTGGATGGCGATGGCCTTTGCGCCATGGGCCGCAAGATCACGGGCAATCAGGCCGCCCAGATTCTTGGCACCGCCGGCGATCAGAACGGTTTTGCCTGTGATGCTGTGGTCGGTCATGGCTCGGCTTCCTTTGCAGGTGTGCGGCCGTATCCGGATGCCGGCCACTGTTTTCCGACCCAGGGTATCGTCTGGAATTTTCAGATAAAGGCAGGCAATCTGACATCACCTGTCAGAAAATACAGACAATCGGAGCCTGTCCGTTGGATCGTATCGATCTGTTCCGTATCTTCCTGCGCGTTGTCGAGTGCGCCAGCTTCACCCGTGCGGCCGACACGTTGGGCATGCCCCGCTCATCTGTTTCTGCTGCCGTGCAGGAACTGGAAGCGCGCATCGGTGTCCGGCTGCTTCACCGTACCACCCGCAGGGTTTCACCAACACAGGACGGGCTTGCCTTTTATGACCGGTGCCAGCGGGTTGTTTCCGATGTCGAGGATACGGAAAACCTGTTCCGGCAAACGGATGCCCATCTCTCCGGCCGATTGCGGATTGATGTGCCCGGGCGCATCGGTCGCCTCATCATCGCCCCGGCCCTGCCTGCTTTTCTCGACCGCTATCCGCAGATTGATATTGTCCTTGGTGTCACCGACCGTGCGGTGGATCTGGTGGAAGACAGTGTGGACTGTGTCTTGCGGGTCGGCCCCCTGAGCGACTCCGGCCTGATCGCGCGCGCAATTGGCAAGTTGCCCCTCATCAATGTCGCCAGCCGGGCCTATCTGGATCGCCATGGCGTGCCGCACAGCCCGGAGGATCTGGGGGCGCACTGGGCGGTCAATTATGCCTCGCCCTCCAGCGGGCGGGTGGAGGACTGGGAGTGGATCGAGGAGGGCGTGCTGCGCACCCGGCCCATGCGCGGGCGTGTTACGGTAAACAGTGCGGAGGCCTCCATCGCCTGCTGTCTTGCCGGCCTCGGGCTGATCCAGATCCCCGCCTATGATGTCCGCTCGCATCTGGCTGCGGGGGAATTGGTTGAAATCATGCCGGGCCATCAGGCCGAGGCCCTGCCCATGGCCTTGCTGTATTCGCACCGCCAGCATCTCTCCCGCCGGCTTCAGGTGTTCGCGGACTGGCTGGAGGCTCTGCTGAAGGTGGAAGTGGTGGGCGAGGGATAGGCGGCGCGGGGAGGATGTTAGATATGCAGGCGTCTTTCATCCTGGGATGGGCGCTATCGGGCAGGGCTCAGCCTCCATGCGCAGCAGAAGGCGCATCACGGGGGCAGGAGAGACCTGAATGGGGCCAACAAAAGGTTCCCCCAGTTCTGTCACCATGAAGATGGCGGCCGATATGGCCACCATTGCGAGAATGTGCCCCGCGATGGCAATCGGCGTATACGGCGCGAAAAATCCTGAATAGGCGAAGATGAGAGCGAACCAGCAGATGACCACCGCGATGAAGGCGGACGGCGTGGCGGTGCGCGCGACACCGGTGACCTTCCAGCGATATTCGATGAGCTGGCGGGTAAGGGAAAGTAGATTGCCGCGCGCCTGCTGCTCGGCACTGGTCGCGCCCTGAATAGCGCGCACCTCACCATCAAAGCGCAGCAGGGTTTTGAGGGCCGTGGTCTGGGTGGAGGAGGTCTCGACCTCCCAGGTCTCGGCCACAAGCTGGCGTGCGTAGTTCTGCAAGGTCTTGCGGAGCGGGCAGGCTGCCGCACCGAAGCTCAAAAGCTCAAGATCCGTGATCTGGATGCTTGCGGCATATTTCTGAACGTCTGAATACGCCTCGCTGTAATTGTAGCGGGCAGAATTCACCATCAGGCCGAGCAGCAAGGAAGACATGGTGGCCACCATGGCCATGCTGGTCTTCAGGCTTTTGACGGTGATCTCATTATGCCAGCTTTCCGGAACGCGGCGGGCGAGCACCATGCCTGCGCCACCGGCGATGAGCATGGTGAAAAAGGCGGCGATGGTCGGTATCCATGCATTCATGCGCGCACCTTGTGCTGGCCAGCATGCAAAACTAACGCGTCCGCCGGTGCAGGCCAAGAGAGGTCAGGCCAGACAGGCGCTCTCTCCGCACAGAATAGATGTTATATTTTATAATGTTGTGGGCGCACATCATGTATCTGGTCTGGAACCTGCTTATTGATGCCGCGGGCTCTGAATGACCCATCCGGGAGATTTTCAGTCCAGCTCATCGCCGGCAAACTGATCTGTGCAATAGCCGGATGATCCGGGCCAGCATTGCAACATATTTCATCAGTCTGTTGTGTCATTCGGCTGGGGGCGATCTGTTGATTCAGCCGTACCTGTGTTGTTTTTCTGTACCGGTTTTTGCCCTCCCTCTCTGATATGTTTTCAAGGATGCCAAAGGTGTTGAGTGCTGTGCGTTGCATGGCAGATATGCTAGGCGGGTGGTGTCTGGTGGTGGTATGATGTGCGAATACGAGGCAGGTTGCGGGGCTGAGAGGGTGGATATGCGCATGCAGCGTTTCCTGTTGTCTGGATCAGGTCTGTCTGCGTGATGACAAGGCCCTGCATGGTGTCGAGGCGCAGGTTTTCTGCGCGAAGGCTGGTTCCGTTTCTGGTCTCATCCGGTTTTGCACTGGCGCTCTCAGGCTGCGGCGAGGCTCCGCCCAGCCCATCCATGTTCTTCTTCGGGGCTTACTTTCCCTCCTGGATGTTGTGTGTCTGCATCGGCATCATCGGTGCATTGATCGTGAGGGTGGTGCTGGTGCGCGTGGGGATCGACGATGAGCTTCCGGTTCGGCTTCTGGTCTATATCAGCTTTGCCGCAGCCATCGGTTTTGCCAGCGCTCTCGCAATTTATGGGCTTTGAGTCATGCCGGAGGCCGATAACCAGATGTCATCGACCGGGGCGCTGAATGCAGAGCCACCCGCACCTGCTCCCGCACCCGGCCCTTCGCCTTATGCTAAGCGAAAGCCCGGCTCCAGGGGCATTGTGGTGGCGGGCTGCATCATTGTGGTCGCCGTGCTGCTGGGCTGGTTCTATCTGCGGGCAGAGAGCAATTACCCCACGTCGAAAGATGCGGTTATCGTCGCCAATACAGTGAATGTCGCCCCCATCGTGCCGGGGCGGGTGCTGGCCATTCATGTCGTGGAAAATCAGAAGGTGCGCAAAGGCGACCTGCTCTTTGAGCTTGATCCCGCACCTTTCCGCCATCTGACCGAGCAGACAGGTGCAGACCTGAAGCTGGCGGAAGCCGCGCTGGAAACCCAGCGCCGGAATATTGCGGCCGAACAGGCGAATGCCGAAATCGCGAGCCAGCAGATCGAGCGCGCCCGCACCAATCTGGCGCTGGCGGAAGCTACGCTGTCCCGCCTCACGGCTCTTGCGCCCAAGGGTTATGTGAGCCGCCAGCAGGTGGATGATGCCCGCACCGCGCGCGATGATGCGCGCCTCAGTCTCTCCCAGGCCATCAAGCAGTCTGAGGCTGCGGTCAAGCTGGTGAGCACTCTTGATGAGGCGCGGGCAATGGTGACAGCCCGTCAGGCTGCGCTGGCAATAGCGGAATATAATCTGGAGAATGTGAAGGTCTATGCGCCGCACGATGGCCGTGTGGTGGGGCTGCATACCTCTTCCGGCCAGTTCGTGATTTCCGGCCAGTCGCTGTTCACCCTGATCGACACCAATAGCTGGTTCGCCTCGGCTGCCTATGATGAAACGGAATTACCGCTGATCCGGGCCGGCAACTGTGCCCGTGTCTATGTCATGTCCGACAGTGCGCGTCCGGTGCGGGGCGTGGTGGAAGGCATTGGCTGGGGCGTGACCTCGGAAGAGCTCATCAACCTGCCGCGGTCCTTGCCCTATGTGCCCAAGACGCTGAACTGGGTGCGCATTGCCCAGCGTTTCCCCGTGCGCGTGCGGCTGATCGATGCCCCTGAAGACCTGACGCGCATCGGCGCATCTGCGGTCGTGACTGTGCAGCATGGAACAGATTGCTGAATCGCCATTGAGGGCGATGGTACGCCAGACCCTCGCGGACCTGCGGCCCTTTCCCATGCGCTTCGCGATGACGTGGCGCATCGCTGCTGTTTGCGCGCTGGTGGCAGGGGTGGCGATGATGTTCTCCATCCCGGAATCCGCCATCAGCTGTTATCTGGTCATCTTCCTGATGAAGCCGGATGGGACCGAGAACATCCTCGTTCCACTTGTTGCTGCCGTTCTCATCACCATCATCGTGGCGCTGTTGGTGTTGGTAGTCATTGTGACCATCGACTCCGCATTTCTGCGGGTACTGGCGATGGCGGTCTGCTCCTTTGTCTTTCTATATATCGGTGCGGCCTCCAAGCTTGGGGAGGCGGGCGGTGTTGTGGCGTTGATCTTCGCCTTTCTGCTGACGCTGCTGGATCTGGTGCCGGCGGGGAAGTTCGTCTCTGAAGGGCTGCGTTTCGCGTGGGAGATGGCGGTGATGCCGCTGGTGGTGATTGCCGCCTTCAGCCTCATCTTTGGTCCATCAACCGTGAGCGTGTTGCAGGTGATGATGCGGGAGAGGCTAGATGCTGCCCGCCGGGCCATTGTCGGAGACCGGGAAAAACTGGAAGACCTGCTGCAGGAGGGCAATGGCGACGGGCTAAAACGCACCACCTTTGTGAAGCTGTTTCATCTTGCCCCAAGCGCCGCAGCAACCCGGATGAGCACCGATGTGCGTGCCTCCTACCAGCTGATGATGGCTGCGGGAGCATTGCCGGACGACACGCCAGCCTCCGTACGTGCGAGCCTTGGTGCGCAGTTGCAGGCGGCCGAGGCGGCACTGGAGGCCGGTCTTTCCATTTCATCGCCGCCGGAGCCCCATCTCAAGGCCCCACGGGCGGAGCGCGGCATGTGGGATGCGCTGACGCTGATGGCGGGGCGTGCTCCGCCTCATTTCAAGCCAGCCCCGGCCGAACCCTTTTTCGCGCCGGACGCCCTGACAAACCCTGCCTATCAGCAGTTCGCGCTCAAGATCACTCTGGCGGCCATCAGTTGTTATATTTTTTACACTGCGATCGCGTGGGATGGCATCCACACCGCCATGATCACCTGCTATGTGGCGGCTCTGGGCACCACGGGTGAGACCATTCACAAGCTGGCCTTGCGGATTAGCGGCTGCCTCGTGGGTGCGGCCATGGGTTTTGGGTCCATCCTGTTCCTCATTCCCTATATGGATGAGATCTGGCAGCTGATGCTGCTGGTCTTTCTGTGCATAATGGTCGCTGCCTGGGTCTCCACGGGACCGGAGCGCATATCCTATGCCGGGGTGCAGGTCGGGCTGGCCTTCCTTTTGTGCATGCTTCAGGGCTTCAGCCCCAGTACCAGCCTGGATTCAGGGTGGGACCGTATTGTCGGTATTCTCGTCGGCAACGTGGCGGTATATTTCGTTTCGATATTGATCCAGCCCGCTCCGCTGGCTGGCACGGTGCGGCAGAATCTGGCAAAGGCCCTTGAAGGACTTTCACGGCTGGCGGCCTTTGCACCGGCCGAGCGAGAGCAGCATGTGGCACAAGCGGCGGAAGTGGAAGTTCTGGTGGGACGGATCAATTACCAGATCTACCTGTTGCCGTTCGAGCCGCGCCATCTCCAGCTTTCATCCCGGCAGAAGGTGAACCTGGAGGAAATGGCCGGGCAGGTGAGTGCGCTGAACCGCGAGATCTTCTTTTCTGCCAATGCACTTCCTGCATTGTCTGCCCGTCTTCATCAGCTCGCGGCAGATGTCCGCAGGGCAGATTCAGGCTCATGCCTTGTGACAGGAAGTCCTGTTGGTGTGGGAGAGGACGATGCGCTCGTTCCGTCCCGGATGACGCAACGCGTGGGTCGCATGGAAGCCCTGGGGGCCGGGGGCGCATGAAGAACATGTTTTCTGGCCGTCTTACGCCAGCACCCAGACGATATGGCCGCATGTCTCTTCCCGTTGTCGTCACTACGCTGGGCCTGATGCTGGCTGGCTGCGCGCCGAATGCCCTGCAACTGGCCCCGGCTGCCCCCGACCAGCCCTGGGCCCCGGCGGCAGAGGGAGAGGCCCCAGCCCTGGCCTCCATGCCCCATTCTGCTTCGGCGAAAGACCAGACCGCAGCAATGCAGGACAATGGCCACCCGCCGGATTTCTCCATTCCCGCAAACCCGGAACTGGCGCAGTTGCAGCAGCCCACGCAGGTGGACACAAAGCGCAGCTATGGTCTCGCTGAGCTGATTGACATAGCCCAGCGCAACAGCCCGGATACCCGCACGGCCTGGGAGAAAGCCCGGCAGGCTGCGCTAGCTGTGGGTATGGTGGAGGCCACCTACCTGCCGCTGATAACGGCCAATGTGCTCGCTGGCGGTCTTCAGACCTCGGTTCCAAATCCGGTGCCGATCGTGGGGTCGCGGCATATCGAACTTACAGCGCAGGGCACCTCGCCGGTGGTGGCATTCGAATGGCTGGTGTTTGATTTTGGGCAGCGCGCTGCGGTGGCGAAGGCGGCGAAAGAAGGGTCGTTTGCCGCGAATGTGCTGTTCAATGCGGCGCATCAGCAGCTTATTCTGGGGGTCGCCACAGCTTATTACCGCCATGGAGCGGCGGTTTCCGCCCTGCGGCTTGCGCGTCAATCCCAGGGCAACAGCAATGCGGTTCTGGCGGCTGTAGAGGCGCAACTGGCCAATGGCCGTGCGACAACCGTGGAACTGGCGCAGGCCCGCCAACAGGTGGCGCAATCGAGGCTGCGGGTTGTCACGGCGGAAGGGCAGGTGCGCGATGCGTATCAGGGTGTGCTCACCGCCATGGGCGTGAATGCCACCCTGCCCATCAAGATCCGGGAGACAGAGCGGCGCGCATTGCCGGCGCGGGTGGATGATACAGCTGAAAGCATGATCCAGCTGGCCCTTTCCCGTCGCCCCGATGTGGTGGCCAGCTATGCCGCGTTGAAGGCCAGCAAAGCTGGCATCGCTGCTGCTGAAGCTGAATTCATGCCCAAGGTGTTCCTCTCCGGTGCCGCGGGATACAACGATACGCGCTTTGGTATGGGCAACCTGCCAACAGCCCGGGAACAGTACACCAGCAGCGGCATCCTTCTGGGTGCCACTGTGCCGATCTATGATGCGGGCCTGCGCGCGGCTCAGCTCAAAAACGCGCAATCCCAGGCTGCCGCGATGGAGCAGACCTTCCGCAAGACCCAGAATGCGGCGGTCTCTGAAATTGTCGTCGCTTCCAATGTGCTGCGCACCGCGCTGGAATCCTACCGTGCGGCCGGTGCTCTGGCGCAGGCGGCCAACACCACCTATGACGCTGCGCTGGACGCCTACAAGAATGGGCTGGGCACCGTGACCGTGGTGAATGAGGCCAATACGGCCTTGCTGGATGCCCGCCTTGCACAGACCGAGGCGCATGCCGTCTCGCTGATCTCTGCCGTGAATCTGGCGTTCCTCACCGGCAGCCTGACCTCTCGGGATGACATTGGCCTGCCCGGCGTGCGCAACTGAAGGTCTGGCAGGCCGGCAATGCATTGCGGTTCATAATGGCTGTCTTCCCGCGCTGATCTATCCGTGCAGAGGTGGAAATCCAATCGAGGATTGGATGGGCTTGGTATGAGTTTGTTCCGCTGCGTCATGACCTTGCCGGCCGGAACTTTACGCCTCAATCCCTCCCGCATTGCGTTCACGCCAAGACTGTCATGATCCGATCCATACCGGGGCGGAAAGGTGCTTGCAGCCTGCGTGGCGCAGCTTCGCCTCAGGCCTCCAAGAACGGTATTGTCTGGCTTAACGCGTCACTGGTGAGCAGGTAGCAGGTTACGTCTGTATCGCGCCACCCACCCTCACCAGGGTGGAGGGGGTGGATGATGTGGCATGGCCGCCGCAGGGTGAAGAAGAGGTGGCCACGGCAGGATGATGCCTCTCACCTACCCAGTTGTACGGATGCTTGAACATAATGCGCGCCGCTCATCCGTTCAATACTTGACCATGACTGAGCTGGCCCCCATGCCATTTGTATAAGCTCGCACGACCTGCCCGTCTTGAAACGGATGTCGGCGAAAAATAAAGACGAGGGGAGGACCGGGGATGCCACTTGCCCTTTGGTTATCGCGCAACATAGACGCGATGAATACATTCATTGGAAAAGCAGTCTCATGGCTGCTTCTGGCCGCTGTTTTGATCAGCACCGTGAATGCCATCAGCCGCAAGGCATTCTCACTCAGCTCCAATGCGTGGCTTGAAGCGCAATGGTATCTGTTTTCAGCCGCATTTCTTCTTGCGGCAGCCTATACGCTGCTCAGCAATGAGCACGTCAAGGTAGATCTCTTTTATGGCAAGCTGCCGCGCCGGGGTCAGATCTGGGTCGAAATTCTCGGTACGCTGTTCTGCCTGCTGCCGTTCTGCCTGATCACAATCTATCTGGCATCCCCTATTGTGTTGTCCAAGATTGCTTCTTCCGAGATGTCCAACAATACGGGCGGCCTTATCCAGTGGCCGGCATGGGCCATCATACCGGTTGGCTTTGGTCTTCTGGCCCTGCAAGGGCTTTCCGAGCTGATAAAGCGCATCGCAATTCTGCGCGGTGATATTCCCGATCCTGTTCTGATCGCGGACGCTGAGGCGGCCGCTCTTTCGTCAAACTAAGATTTCGGGAGAGCAGATCGTGGTTGCACTTATCGCGGAAAATCTCGCGCCCATCATGTTCGCGTCGCTGATCGTCGTGTTGCTTCTGGGTTATCCGGTTGCATTCGCGCTCGCATTCGTGGGGTTTGTCTTCGGCTTTATCGGCATCGAGCTGGGCCTTCTGCCGATTAACCTGTTCGGTGCAATACCGGACCGTATATTTGGGCAGATGTCGAATGAGACATTGCTCGCCATTCCGTTCTTTACATTCATGGGCCTCATTCTCGAAAAAAGCGGGATGGCGGAAGACTTGCTGGACACAATTGGCCAGCTGTTCGGGCCGGTGCGGGGCGGGCTTGCATTCGCCGTCATTATTGTCGGTGCGCTTCTTGGCGCAACAACGGGTGTAGTGGCGGCATCCGTCATTTCCATGGGCCTCATCTCGCTGCCGATCATGCTGCGCTATGGGTATGACCGGCGCGTGGCTTCCGGAACCATTGCGGCCTCCGGCACTCTGGCGCAGATCGTGCCGCCAAGCCTCGTTCTGATCATTCTGGCCGACCAGCTCGGCCGCTCCGTTGGTGACATGTACAAAGGCGCTCTGGTGCCGGCCATGATGCTTGTGGGCGTCTATGCGCTTTACATCATCGTGATCTCCATCATCAGCCCCCAGAAGGTGCCCGCACTGCCGAAAGCGGCGCGCACGCTCCATGGCTGGGCCATGGTGCGCAAGGTCATTACCTCGCTCGTGCCGCCACTGGTGCTGATCTTCCTCGTGCTCGGCACCATCTTTCTCGGCATCGCGACGCCGACGGAAGGTGGGGCCATGGGGGCGACCGGTGCTCTTATACTTGCGGCCATCAATCGCAAGCTGGATATGTCTCTGCTGAGCAAGTCACTGTATGCCACGGTAAAGCTGTCGGCATTCGTGATGTTCATCCTGCTGGGTGCGCGTGTCTTCTCTCTGGCCTTCTACGGCGTCAATGGCCATGTTTGGGTCGAGCATCTGATGACATCGGTGCCGGGCGGAGAAATTGGCTTTCTCATTCTTGCGAATGCGCTGGTCTTCTTTCTCGCCTTTTTCCTCGATTATTTCGAGCTTGCCTTTATCATCATACCGTTGCTGGCGCCTGTCGCACAAAGCCTCGGCATTGATCTGATCTGGTTTGGTGTGATGCTGGCGATCAACATGCAGACGTCCTTCATGCATCCGCCCTTCGGCTTCTCTCTCTTCTTCCTGCGTTCAGTCGCGCCTATCCGCGCTTACAAGGACAGGTTGACGGGTGTAACTATCCAGCCGGTAACATCCACGCAGATCTATATGGGTGCAATTCCGTTCCTGTTGATCCAGTTGGCAATGGTGGCGGTGGTTATTTCATTCCCACAAATTGTGATGCACTATAAATCTGGTGCAAAGGTCGTTGATCCTGCTTCAATCAAGCTCAATGTACCGATGCCGGGTGCTGGTGGAGCTAATCCTTTCGGCGCACCGCCACCACCTTTCGGTGGGGCTGCTGCACCCTCATTCGGCACGCCGGCTGCGCCGCCATCCTTCGGTGTGAAGCCTGCCGATGCGCCAAAGTGAGTGTGACGCCAGAGTATTCATACGCCTGAGATGCGTGGGCTCTGTGAACAGGTGGCTTTCTGGAGTGTTTCAGGACGCCGGTTTCATTCGGTTTTGTTCGAGCTTGTTCCCAAAAACAAATAAGAGTGGAGGAAAAAATGACGCAGTCGATTGATCGTAGAAGCTTTCTGTCAAAGAGCGTTCTGACCGGCGCGGGTGCAGCTGCGGTTGCAGCATCCAGTTTTCCCTCTCCCGCCATCGCGCAGGAGCTTCCCACCATCCGTTGGCGGTTGACATCCGGGTTCCCAAACAATCTGGACACCATCTATGGCGGCGCGGTGTATGCTGCCAAGATCATCAGTGAGATGACGCAGGGCAAGTTCCAGATTCAGGTGTTTCAGGCCGGTGAACTCGTTCCGGGGCCGCAGGCTATTGATGCCGTGAAAGCCAATACCGTCGAAATGGCGCATACCTGCGGTTACTATTTCACGGGTAAAGATCCGACCTTCGCTATCGGCTCGGCTCTTCCGTTCGGCTTGAATACCCGCCTGCAGAATGCTTGGCTGTATCATGGCGGCGGAAATGAAGCCTATGATAATTTTCTGTCGGATTACAACATCGTTGGCTTTCCGGGCGGTGGAACAGGCGCGCAGATGGGCGGCTGGTTCCGTAAGGAGGTCAACAGCCTGCCCGATCTCAAGGGCATCAAGATGCGTATTGCGGGTGTTGCCGGTGAGGTGATGTCCCGCCTTGGTGTTGTGCCCCAGCAGCTTCCGGGTGGTGATATCTATCCGGCGCTGGAGCGCGGCACCATTGATGCCGCCGAGTGGGTTGGCCCCTATGACGATGAGAAGTTCGGCTTCTATAACATCGCCCCTTATTACTATTATCCCGCCTTCTGGGAAGGTGGGTTGACTATCCATTTTTACATCAACAAAGATGAGTGGGCTAAGCTTCCAGACTATTACAAGGCCGTTTTGGAAGCAGCATTCCGCGCCACCAATATGAACATGCAGACGCTATACGATGTGAAAAATATGGCGGCTATCCGCTCTCTCGTTGGCAAGGGCACCCAGTTGCGGCCCATGCCGCGTGATATTCTGGATACGGCTTACAAGGTCAGCTTCGACCTTTATGATGAGTTTATGCAGAAATATCCGAATACATGGGCGAAAATCTATCCGGAATGGAAAAAGTTCCGGGGCGAAGGATTTGAGTGGTTCCGTGTGGCTGAATACAGCTATGATAGCTTCGTGTTCTCAGCGCAGGCATCTGGTCAGTAATCGGGTCTGAATCCAGCAAGAGAGAAACCCGGAAGGCGCAGGCCTTCCGGGTTTTTTGCTATCCCGGAATTTTCCAGAAAAAATAGGCAGTCATCAGTACGCCATAGATGATGATTGCGATGCGCAGAGCTTTTGCGGGGATGAGATAAGCATAGCGGGCGGCGATATAGCCCCCAATGGTCACGCCCAGCAGGGCAATTGAGCCATTATACCAGTCGATAGTCCCACTCCACGCAAACCGGATGACGGCCACAAGCGCAATGAGTGCCGATATCCAGAGCTTTAGCCCATTCATGGCATGAATGTCGGAAATCCCTGCTGTAGCAAGAAATGCGAGCAGCAGGATGCCGAGCCCTGCATTGAAAAAACCGCCATAAACACAAACAGCAGCAAGAAAAGCCCAGAGGGCAATGGCACCAGTTGTTTGCGTGCTGCGTCGTTGTGATGAGAACTGGCGCAGATATGTGCTGATCTGCGCGCCAAAAGCGAACAGCAATACGGCAACAAGCATGAGCCATGGTACGAGAGCAGAAAACTGTTCATCGGATACGACAAGTAGAAGCTCCGCACCCAGATAGCCGCAGATAACGGACACGATTGAGTAAGCGAGTAACTTCTTCCGGTACTGTGAGATATAAGCCCAGAATCCGAAGGCGCCGCTCACATATCCGGGCATGGCCGCATAGGTATTTGATGCATTGGCAAGTATGGGTGGAACCCCGGCGAACATAAGTGCCGGAAGCAGGATGAATGACCCGCCGCCCGCCAGAGCGTTGATCGCTCCGCTCAGAATGCCTGCCGCAAACAGAAAAATTTCCGACATATCTCTCCCTGACCATTTTTTATTTTCAGGCAGATCAGCTGTTCTACAAGGAGCTTTTCCCAATCAGCCCATTGTCGATGGCGTAGCGGATAATGCCTGCAGTTGTTGTGACACCAATCTTTCTTTTGATATTCTTGCGATGCGTTTCCACTGTTCGTTCGGAAATATCAAGTGCCCGTGCGGCATCCCGGTTGCTGCACCCTTGGGTTATGAGCAGGAGCACATCCTGTTCCCGGGTGGTGAGCGCAGTTGCCAGAGCAGGAACGGCTCTTCGTTCCAGCAGGGCCTCCTGAACACCCTCAGAAAAATATGTGCCGCCCGCAGCGACAGCATCAATAGCGGCAATAATCTCATCCGTCGAAACATCTTTCAGAATATATCCGGATGCGCCATACATTACAGATGTTGAGATATATTCGCGACTGTCATGCATGGACAGCATCAGAAGGCGGCTGGAAGGCACGCGTTCCTTGAACATTTCGATCGCATCTATGCCATTCATCTGTGGCATGTTGATATCCATCAGCACCACGGCGGGGTGAGTCCGGATGGCGATTTCAAGCCCTTCCGTTGCGAGCGGTGCAGTGCCGACCACATCTATATGGTCATAGGTCTCCAAAATGGCCTTCAATCCATCCAGAACAAGCGGATGGTTATCGATGAGCAGAACCTTGGTGGTGACTTTAGGGTTGCTCATGTCGGCTCCATCTGTGCCTGCCGCCCAATCAGCGCAGAATGTGGCAGGACTGCCGTGAGTCGGGTTCCCCTGTGAGAACTCTCGACTTCAACATGCCCGCCAAAGTGCGCCATTCTTTCCTGCATGTTGCGTAATCCTAGCCCGGAGCCTGCATTCTTGGGTGCGGAAAATCCGCGTCCGTTATCGATGATGTCCATCTGCATATGGCCGTGCCCGGTTGTATCCTGCGCATGATTGCTGGTGAAACGGACAGCGACTTTCGAGGCATTGGCGTGGCGCTCGATATTAGTCAGGGCTTCCTGCGCAACACGATAAAGCGCGATTTTCGCCTCGGGTACGAGCCTGTTCTTAAAGGCCACGGATTCAAGGCTGGCCTCGATATTATTGCGTTCCGAGAAGTTGTTAATCAGCGCCTCCAGAGCGGCAGTCAGGCCAAGGTCATCCAGCACGTGTGGGCGCAATTCGTGTGACATGCGGCGGACTTCCTTGATGGCGTCATTCAGGGCGTTGGCACCCTTTTCAATGGCATGAACGGCATCGGTATTGTCATGGTGCACCTTGCGCCGCGCCAGATCGATCGCGTAGCGCACGCCAACCAGATTTTGGGAAATGCCATCGTGCAGTTCGCGCGCCACGCGCGAGCGCTCTTCCTCCTGTGTGTCGATGATGCGCTGGGTGAGTTTCTTCAGCTTTTCATCCGCCAGCCTGCGCTCGCGCAGATTGAGTAGCATGCAGGTGGCGAAGACGACGAGCACGGCTGGCACTGCAATTCCGGCCACGATGAAGAAGGTGCGCCCGATGGTTGCGCGCAGATCTGCATTGGCGGTTGCGGTTTGGGCGAAAACATCGTCGAGATAGACACCCGTGCCCAGCATCCAGCCCCATTTGTCGAGGCCCACGGCGAAGGACAGTTTGTCTGCGGTTTCGCCCAGTGAGGGCTTTTCCCATTTGTACTGGAAGAGCCCGCCACCCTCACGTGCCTTGTCGATCAGCCGTGCAATCACCTTGTTGCCGTCGGGGTCGGTTAGGTCCCGCCAGTTGTGACCCGGACGGAAAGTCTGTCGTGGATGGACAATGCTGGTGCCGTCATAGTCATAGACAAAGAAATAGCCGTCCTCTCCATAGTCGAGGGCGGTCAGGATATTGCGTACCTGTTCTTTCGCGGCTTCATCATCCGGCCCGGCTTTGAGATAGACCTCGTTAATGGCTGACAGCGCCAGATTGGTCAGGTTGAGCAACTCGGTCTGCTTGGCAGCCAGCATGTTGCGTTCAAACGTGGCGATGCTGGTGCGCACGAGATGTGTGGATTGCCAAGTAATCAGCGCCGTGATCGCCAGAATGGCAACGACAAGCGGCACAATTGCCAATGCCAGAATTTGTTGCCGCAGATTCACGCGTTATCTTCCCATCCTTGGCCGCTCTCCCGCCTGCCCCTGATGCGGGGTGAAGAGCGCAAATCAAGCCAGCCGGCATCCGTCGAGCCTCTTTGGAAGGCCGACTTTGCCAGTATCCATATTCTGCGGTTATCCACATCTGGAAATATAAAGATATTGCCGCATTTTTCATCTGGCGCACCTCCCGGTCTGGATGAGGCCTGCCTCTAGGAAGGGCAGAGAAGGTGCTTTTAATCACAGGCCTAGAACGTTCATTGATGCGTTCAATTTTAAGGCAAAGCGCGCTGGTTTCCTGATCATCCGATGCGCTGAAGCTTCTATCCATTTTTCGGAAAACGAGTGTAGCCAATGCATTGTGCGGCGTGGCTCCATTCTGAATTCCTTGAAATGCGCCTGAAATTTCAGCTTGACCACCTGTCCATTTTAGCTTTGTATTTTAGCCAGTTTACAAATGTTTCCACCGAGGGGCGGCCCTCATCGCGAGCTGAGTTTCTAACGATCGGTGTGCCATGCTGCTCCAGCAATTCATCAATGGACTGATGCTTGGCGCCATTTACATGCTGGTGGCGGTAGCCTTCACGCTGGCGATTGGCGTCCTCAATTTCCTCAATTTTTCCCTGCCGGGCCTGTTCATGGTTGGCGGCATGATGGCTTATGGCCTCATGAAGCTGGGCTGGCCCTGGTTCTTCGCCATGGGCGGCGCGCTGTTCGTGGCGGCGCTCATTTCGCTGCTGGTGGAGCGCCTCGCCTACAGACGTATGAGGGATGGAGACCCCGAAGTGCCCCTTGTGGCCTCGCTTGGGTTCCTTGTGCTGCTCGAGAACCTGATGCTGATCCAGTTCGGCTCCGATCAGCAGGCCTTTCCCGCCCTCCTGCCAGACATGAACTTCCGCATTGGCGGGCTGGTGCTGGGCATGGCGCAGGTCATCTCGCTCACGCTTTCGGTGGCGCTGGTGGCGTGGCTCTCATGGTTCCTGAAGACCACCAATGCGGGCCGACGCATCCGCACCGTGGCGGAGAACCGCGAAACGGCAATGCTCATGGGCATCAATATTGATCGTCTGGTGCCGCAACTGTTCGTGGCCAGCGCGCTGCTGGCAGCCGTGGGCGGCATATTGTTCGCGGTGAACTACCAGCAGGTTTCGCCCTTCATGGGTGAAGGGCCGGGCTTTAAGGGCGTGGCCGCCATGATTATCGGCGGCATGGGCTCCATCTGGGGCAGTGTGCTGGGTGGGCTGCTGCTTGGTCTCGCCGAGGTGTTTTCCATCTCCTATATCGGCGCCGACATGGTGAACATCACCGTCTATGGCCTGCTGTTGCTGATCCTGATCGTGCGGCCGCAGGGCCTGCTCGGCAAGCCTCCGGCTCGGGAGAAGTTGTGATGAGCGGTTATCTCACCGGCGTTCTTGTCGTTCTCGCCTTCAATGTCATCGCGGCCTATGCGGTCTATCTGCCGATGGCGGCGGGCCAGCTCAATCTGGGTATTGCCGGCTTTATGGCCATCGGTGCCTATGGCGCGGCATTCCTGACCAATGAATATGGCTGGTCCATCTGGATGGCGGTGCCCACTGCCTCTGCCGCGGCCGGGCTGGTGGGCATTCTCATCGGCATTCCGGTGCTGCGCACCCATGGCATCTATCTGGCTCTCGCGACCTTCGCACTGGGTCAGGTGATTGCGGCCATCTTCCTCAATCTGGACGTGGTGGGTGGTGCTGCCGGCTACACGGTGGCCGATTATGTTCCGCCGAACGTGGTGTTCTGGGCAGCGGCCGGTGTGGTGGTGTTCATGCTGCTGCTCTCTCGCACCCGGTTCGCGCTCTATCTCACGGCGGTGAAGAGCGACCCCACGGTTGCGGATCTCATGGGCATCTCCGTGCGCGGCATCCAGGTGGCTGCTTTCGCTCTGGGTGCGGCCGTGGCGGGCTTTGGCGGCGCTTTCTATGCCCTGCACTACAACTTCATCGAGGCCCAGCATTTCAATGTGCTGCTCTCGGTCTTCACGGTGTTGTATGTGCTATTTGGCGGCACACAGACCGTGTGGGGCCCGCTGGCTGGCGCGCTCTTCTTCACCCTGATGCCGGAACTGCTGCGTGCCGGTGAGCAGTGGCGCTACGCCATCTTCGCGGTGTTCATCATCCTGTTCATGGCGATCCGCCCGCAGGGGCTGGTGACAACCTCCCTGTTCCGCATCTTCCCGCCGTCGTTCCGGGGAGGCCGCACAATGAGCGCTACGGCAACCTCTCTTGCATCACCCAGAGCGCAGGCCGTGCCCGCCGCGCTCGCAGTCTCCGGGGTCAGCAAGTCCTTTGCGGGCGTGCACGCCATCCGCAATCTCAGCTTCGAGGTGCCGAAGGGCGGCGCCACGGCACTGATTGGCCCAAATGGCGCGGGCAAGACCACGGTGTTCAATCTGGTCAGCGGTGTCTATGGGGTCGATACCGGCACGGTGCATGTGAACGGGCAGGACATCACCCATCTGCCCTCGCGCCAGCGCATCGGCAAGGGCATTGCCCGCAGCTTCCAGAATGTGCGCCTCATGGCACATCTCTCGGTGCTGGAAAACCTGCTGGTGGGCCAGCATGTGCGGGCTTCGTCGCTCGGCGCGCTGCTGACCCCCTATCGGCTTTTTCCCAACCATCCCTGGAAGGTGGAGGCGCGTCGCGCCCTCGCCGAGAACGGGCTGGAGCAATATGCGGACGAGATGGTGAGCGCGCTGCCTTATGGCGTGCGCAAACGCATCGATCTGGTGCGCGCCACCCTCGCGGGGGCCAGCGTGCTGATGCTGGATGAGCCGGCCGCAGGTCTCAATCCTTCCGAGACCAATGATCTGCGTGACCATCTCAACGCCCTTGTGGCGCAGGGGCTCACGCTGCTGATCGTTGAGCATGACATGCACTTCGTCGACAGCATCTGCCGCAATGTGGTGGTGCTCAACTTCGGTGAGAAGATCGCCGAGGGGCCGTTGTCGGTGGTCCAGCAGAACCCGGAAGTACGCCGCGCCTATATCGGCGATGAGGAGGGCTGACCCATGGCACTGCTCGATGTATCCGACATCCATGTCCAGTATGGTCGTGTCACCGCACTCACCGAGGTGAACTTGCAGGTGGGCGAGGGCGAAATCGTCACCGTGCTCGGTGCCAATGGCGCGGGCAAGAGCACGTTGCTGAAAGCGATCCTTGGCGCTGTTCCGGTGCGCAAGGGCGGCATCACCTTTGCGAATGATGACATCACGAATGCTGCGCCCCACAAGCGCATCGCCAGCGGCATCTCGCTGGTGCCGGAAGGTCGGCGGGTGTTGATTTCCCTCTCCATTGAGGAAAACCTGCTGCTGGGCGCGCACATGCGCACCGACACCGCCAATATCCGTGCGGAGATGGATGCCATCTACACGCGCTTTTCCAATCTGGCTGAGCGTCGGCACATGCTGGCCTCCTGCCTTTCGGGCGGTGAGCAGCAGATGCTCGCCATTGGCCGCTCAATGATGGCCAAGCCCCGGCTGATGCTGCTCGACGAGCCCTCTCTCGGCCTCTCGCCCCTGTTCGTGTCGAAGCTGTTCGATCTGATCCGGGAACTGAATGCGGGCGGGCTCTCCATTCTGCTGGTGGAGCAGAACACCGGCAAGGCGCTCGGCGTCGCGCACAAAGCCACTGTGCTGGAACTCGGCCGGGTGGTGATGGCGGGCGATCCGAAGACTCTGGCTGCCGACCCGCGTCTGCGGGAAGCCTATCTGGGCGATGGCGGCGGCCACTGAAGAACAACAGGGAAAACGCTTTAATCCAATAAAAATAAAAGCCGACACGTAAACAGCGGTCGCGTGGAGAGGACATTGTCATGAAAGCAGTTCTACTGAGTGCAGTGGCCGCGCTTGCGGTAATCGTTGCTGGGCCTGTGGCCCATGCGGAAGATGAACTGGTTCTGGGTTACATGATGGCCAAGAGCGGCCCTTATGTCAGCCTCGCCAACACCAATGAGATTGCAGTTGATCTCGCGGTGGAGGAAATCAACGCGAAGGGCGGCATCAACGGCAAGAAGATCAAGGTGGTGAAGTTCGATACCGCCGGTGATCCCAAGCAGGCCGCCATCGCGCTGCGCCGCTTCGCGCAGGATGACAATGCACTGGCCGTGATTGGCCCGTTCTCGTCTTCAGAGGTGCGCACCTCATTCCCGGTGGGTGAACGCGCGGGCCTTGCGCAGATGTCCATGGCCTCGTCTGCCCCCGGTCTTACCAAGGGGTTCTCCTACGGTTTCCGCAATACGATTGATGAGGGCAAGGTGATCAACACCGTGCTCACCTCGATCAAGGAGAAGGGCTTGCCGATGGCATCCGGCGTCGCTGCCTATGCCACCGATGATACCGTTTCCAAGTCGGTCGGAACCAAGGTGGTGCCGGAGTTGTTCGAGAAGTTCTCCATTCCGCTCAAGGGTTCGGTGGACTTCCAGTTCGCGGCATTTGATCTCTCCCCGCAGGTCTCGCAGATCAAGCAGATGGCGCCGGATATCATCGGCCTCGGCTCCCCTCCGGAAGGTGCGATCAACATCGCCCGTGAGATGCGCCGTCAGGGTGTGCAAAGCCGGCTCGTAGGCGGCACCACCATTGCCGACCCGGAACTGCCTCATCGTATGGATGGGGCGGGCGAAAACCTCACTCTCGGCTCCACCTTCTTCACCGATGTGAACGACACCACCAAGGCGTTCACCGAGGAGTTCGGCAAGCGCACCAAGGCCGCCGGCATGCAGCGCACGGTGCCGAACCAGATGGACGCTTCCGTCTATGACATCGTGAAGGTCTATGCCGAGGCGATGAACCGCGGCGGGGTGACGGGCGACACCGCGAAGCTGGCTGAAGAGCGCACCGCCATCCGCGATGAGGTGTCGAAGCTGAAGGATTTCGAGGCTCTTGAGGGCAAGATTTCCTTCGTCGATGGCGATGCGGTGAAGCCGGTCTATGTGCTGGAAATCAAGGACGGCAACTGGACCCTGCTCGACACCCGCATGCCGGAGTGAACGACCCTTCCGGGAACCGGGCCTGTGCCCGGCTTCCGAAGCCAGCCTGAGGCCGCATACCAGCTTCAGGCAAAAACCGTCAGAGCAAGAAAAACGGGACGGCATCACACCCGGCCTGAACCACACAGAAGGGCAGGGCCGGCATGTTTCATAGCGCCGGTTCTTTCCACCAACCATCGGGGTGTCCCATGTCGGGCAAGACGCTCAAGTTCACGATCCATGCCGGGGATGCGCCCCGTGAGGAAACGCTAGCGATTAATACGTTCGTGATCGCCGGCTGGACCGGACGCGACAAGGATGCGCTGGAAAAGCATATCCGCGAGCTGGAAGAGCTGGGCATCGCCCGTCCCGCTTCCACGCCGATCTATTACCGCGTGGCGGCCGCGCGCCTCACGCAGGATGATGCCATCGAGCACACCGGCGGGGATTCCAGCGGCGAAGTGGAATATGTGGTGCTTCAGGCTGGCGGCAAGCGCTATCTGGGTCTGGCCTCCGACCACACCGACCGGGTGGTGGAAACCCACGGCATCGCCATTTCCAAGCAGATCTGCGACAAGCCGATCGCGCGCGATCTTTGGCTGCTGGATGACGTGCTGGGCCACTGGGATGAGCTGATCCTGCGCGCCTATGCCACCATCAATGGCGAGCGGGTGCTCTATCAGGACGGCCGTGTGACCGCGATGCTGCCGCCGGAAGATATTCTGGCTGGCTTCAAGGATGCGCCGCTGGAGAATGGTTCAGCCATGCTGTGTGGTACGCTGGCAGCCATTGGCGGCATTCGCCCGGCCGAACGGTTCGATTTTGAACTGGAAGATCCGGTTCTGGGCCGCACCATCCGCCATGGCTATGACATCACCGTCCTGCCGGTTGCCGGGTGATGCCATGGTGATGGAGCCCGCCTCTGCCGATATGGCTTATGCGACAGAAGAAGACCTGCCCGGCGGGCCGGTGACTTCCCTGCGCGATGCAGCCTATGAGCTCATCAAGCAGCGCATCATCATGTGGACATACCGTCCCGGCGAGGCGCTCAGCGAGGCGGTTGTATCCGCCTCGCTCGGCCTTGGTCGCACGCCCGTGCGGCAGGCCTTCGATCGTCTGATGCGGGATGGACTGGTGGAGGTTCTGCCGCGCAAGGGCATCCTCGTGCGGCCCATCACGCAGGATGAGGTGCGTGACATGGTGGAGGCGCGGCTCATCAATGAGTGTTTCTGCGCCCGTCAGGCCGCCGAGATCATCGATAAGGCCAGCCTTGAGGAGCTGCAGGCGAATATCGCCCGTGGGCGCGCCGCGCTCGGAGGCTATGATGTCGAGGCGCTGATGCTGCTCGACCGCAGCTTCCATGCCACCATATGCAGCAGTGCGCGCAATGCGGTGATGGCGGAGTTTACCAAAAACCTGCATGAGCGCTCCCAGCGCTTCTGGCATCTCTCCTTGCGTGATCGCGATCATCACCGCCGCGTGGTGGCTGAGCATGATGCCATTGTCGGTGCGCTGACGGATCGCGACATGGATGGGGCGGAAGCGGCGATGCGCGCGCACATCCTTTCCTTCGCGGAGAATCTGGGCCGCCAGCTCTGAAGACTGAAATGCCGCCAGCCCAGACCGACAGGCCGTGCGTGGCGGCCTGAGCGTGCCTGCTGGTTCCCATCGCCTTCAGTGCCCGCCACCTCCACCACCACCGGGCTTGGTTCGCCGCATCAGCGGAGCGGCGAGAACCAATGCAAGGAAGAGGAAGGTGAGAAGGTAGAAGACATCGGCGAAGGCCATCACCAGCGCTTCCCGCCGCACCAGTGTCGCCATCTGCTTCAGAGCCGCGACCGGGGCATCGGAACCGAGATCCGAGAAGCTTCGGGTCATGCCGTCGATCCGCTCCAGCGCAATGTGGCTCGCCCATTCCACATGCTCATGCAGCCGGGCAAGGTGCAGGTCCCAGCGATCATTGAGCACGGTGTTGATGATGGCGAGCCCCACCGCGCCGCCCAGATTGCGCATGAGATTGAAGAGGCCGGAGGCGTTCTTCATCTGCTCCGGCGGCAGGGTGCCCAGCGAGACGTTGTTGATGGGGATCATCGCGATCATCAGCGACACGCCGCGCAAAACCTGAGGAATGAAGAGTTCCCAGAAATCCCAGTCCTTGGTGATGTCCGTAACCCACCATGTGCCGAGTGCGAAGCCGGCAAACCCCACCCCCATCATCACGCGTGGGTCGAGTTTGGTCATGAGCCGCCCGGCGATGGGGGCCATGATGAACATGGCGGCCCCGGTGACGAACATGGTCTCACCGATCTGAAGTGCCGAATAGCCCCGCACCCGCCCCAGATAGATGGGATAGAGATAGGTGAGGCCATACAGGCCGATGCCCATCACGAAGCTGAAGGCTGAACCCACCGCGAAATTGCGGTTCTCGAAGGCGCGGATATCCACCACCGGGTCTCGGGCCTTCAGCACCCGTGCGAAGAAGGCCACCATCGACACCGCGCAGATGACGGCGAAGATGAGAATGAACTCATCCTCGAACCAGTCATTGGTGGGGCCTTCCTCCAGCACGAATTCCAGGCTGCCGAGAAACCCGGCCATGAACAGGAGGCCCCACCAGTCGAACCGGTCGAGCAGGCCGAAGTCCGGCTCATCGAAATCGACAAGGGTGACGGTTGCGATCACCACGAAGATGCCCGGCAGGACATTCACTAGAAAAAGCCAGTGCCAGGAGAACAGGTCAGTGAGATACCCGCCCACTGTCGGGCCGATGGTGGGGGCGAGAGTGGCGACAAGCCCGATCATCGGCGCGACGATGGGCTGCTTTTCCTTCGGGAAGACCGAATAGGCCGCCGCAAACACGGTGGGGATCATGCCGCCGCCGAGAAAGCCCTGCAGCGCACGATAGACGATCATCTGCTCGATCGACGTGGCGGTCGCGCACATGAAACTCATGAAGGTGAAGCCGGCCGCCGAGGCCGCGAACAGCCAGCGCGTGGACAAAGCGCGTGAGAGAAACCCCGAAAGCGGGATCATCACCACCTCGGCGATGAGGTAGCTGGTCTGCACCCAGGAGATTTCATCCGACGAGGCGGCAAGCCCCGCCTGAATCTCCGCAAGGGAGGCCGAGACGATCTGGATATCCAGAATCGCCATGAACATGCCGAACACCATGCAGAGGAAGGCGAACATGCGCCTTTTTTCAACTGCGGGGGAGGTTTGGCCCGGTGTGGCTGTCAGGGTGGTGGCCATGGCCGTTCATCCTGCTCCTGAACCTTCAGGATCCCTCATGGCGGGTATCCACCGTGGCGGTCACGGACATGCCCGGCCGCAGCTCATGCTTGGCGAGGATGGAGGGGTCAATGACGATGCGCACCGGAATGCGCTGCACGATCTTGGTGAAGTTGCCGGTGGCGTTCTCCGGCGGCAGAAGGCTGAAGACGGAGCCTGAGGCGGGCGAAACGCTCGCCACCTTTCCGGTGATGGTTTGATCCGGATAGGCATCGACATAGATGTGCACCGTCTGGCCGGGTGCGAGCCGGCCGAGCTGCGTCTCCTTGAAGTTGGCATCCACATAGACACCCTCGATCGGCACCACGGCGACAAGGCGTGTTCCCGTCTGCACCAGTTGGCCCACCTGCATCGCCCGGTTGCCCACCACGCCATCAATTGGTGCACGGATCACGGTGAAGTCGAGATCACGCTGAGCCTGATCGCGTGCGGTTTTCAGTTCGTCGAGAACATGGGCGGCTTCCAGTCGCTGGGCCTGAAGCACGGCCACCTGCGCCTCGGCGGAAGCGACCGCGGCCGTCTCCGCAGCAACACTGGCGGAGGCCTTGTCGCGGTCCGCGATGGCATTGTCCAGAGTCGAGCGGCTCGCGAAATCCGATTTGGCCAGCTTGTCCTGCCGGTCGAACTCCGACTGCGTGCGCTGGAGGTCCGCCTGTGAGGCGAGAAGCTGGGCCTTGGCCTGATCCACGGCGGCCAAACTGGCCTTTTCCTGCTGATCGAAACGGGCGAGCGATGCCTCCTGCGTGGCGATCCTGTTCTGCGCGGCCTGTAGGGCCAGCGTATAATCGCCGTCATCAATGCGGGCGATCACGTCTCCGGCCTTGACGGACTGGTTGGCCGTGACATCCACGCTCTTGACGTAGCCACCCACCTTGGCGGCCAGAACGGACGTATCCGCAGCCACATAGGCATCATCTGTCGAGACCTCAAAGCGCCCCACCTGCCACCAGCCGAGCCCCCACCAGCCCCCGGCTGCCAGAAGCAACGCCGCGATCGTGCCGAACACCACAGGCTTGCGTGAGCGCGGTTGCACGGGTGATTGCGCGGGCGCATCCTGCGCTGGAGCCGCATCCATGGATCGGGTCTTGAGCATGGCCACCCCTTCCGGCTGCATCTGCGCGCCGGATGCTTCACGGCTGCGCGACATGGTGATGTCCGGGTCGATAGTGTTGGTCTGGGCCATGTGCTTTGCCGTGTGCTGTATCGGGTCGTTCGCGACCTGACTGAACCGTTTAGTTTTAAGGTGGTGCAAATTACATTAAACTGAACCGTTCAGTCAATCGCTTTGACGGCAGCGCCAAACACACTTATTCATCAACCTCTGAGAGCCCGAATCATAAGTCATTCATGGGCTTGAATATCTTGGAACGAGAGACGTTTCCGAGGTGAGAGGCGGTAGAGCACAACCCGTCCAGACCATAATGATCACGTCCCAAATGCCCCTATCGGGCGGGGCATCATTCACGGAAATTGATCAGTACCTTTTGGGTTGGGCGCTGAGGAGGGCGGATATGAGCGATCCAGTACAGGGTTCCGGCATGGAGCCCCAGATTCGGCCCGCCGCCGTGGAGCCCGGACCAGAGGCGAAGAAGCGACGCGACATCATTGATGGCGCGCGAAGGGTCTTCTTCGACAAGGGGTTCGATGCCGCCAGCATGGACGCGATCGCGCGTGCCGCTTCTGTCTCCAAAGCGACGATCTATGTGTATTTCCCGAGCAAGGCCGATCTCTTCGGTGCACTCGTGGAAGTGGATCGCAAGCAGTCCGCCGAGCGTCTGTTCGAATTTGACCCGCGCGATATTGATCTGGAACGCCAGCTTTTTCGCATTGGCGTCTCGTTCATGACGATGATGGTGCGCCCCGATCATATCCGGCTCGTGCGCATGGTGATCGGCGTTGCAGAGAAGTTTCCCGCCGTGGGCCGGACCTTTTTTGAAACAGGGCCTTCGCATGGTGGCCGGCGGTTGGGAGAACTCATCGCGCGCCATGTGGAACTCGGCCGCCTTGAGGTCGATGATTATGAGGCGGCGGCGTTTGAGTTCCTGAACCTGTGTCAGGGCAATCTGGTGAAGGGACTTCTCTTCGGCATTCTGGAGTCACCGACGGCCGAGGATATCGAGGCCCAGGTCGCGCGTGCTGTGCGCGTGTTTCTTGCTGCTTATGGCGTGAAGGGGGCCTGAGCCACCCGGGGAGTGGCTCTTTGTTTGGTTCCGGGGGAAGACGCAATTGAACGGCCGTCTGCCCCAGAGCGAGAGATGTCCCGCGCCTTTGCGATGCACATGACATTTGGCCGGATGGTGGGAACGGCTAAATCTAGCCAAGCCTACGCCGGATCGACACAGCCGGGACTCCTGAATATTGATCCGACC
>JAUCBT010000029.1:0-12169 GCA_034676685.1 Xanthobacter sp.
GGACAAGGCCAGTGAGGATAATGAACGCAACGGACTTATCATCCGTTCGTCCACTCTCACGGTTGGTGTCGTCCAGATTGCCGGATTGATTGCGCGCCGTATTGTCTCCTTCGTGCGCGAAGGGGAGGAGATCGGAGCAGGTGAGCGGTTTGGGCTTATCCGTTTTGGGTCACGGGTGGATGTCTATCTGCCGCTTGGCACAAAAGTGCAGGTGGCCGAAGGGCAGATCACCACAGCCGGTGAAACTATCTTGTGTGATCTGGCGGCAAATCCTGTTCGGGATGCCACCTATCGTGTGAGTTGACGGCATGATTTCTCCCTTCCCCCCCTTTGATCCGGAAGGCCATCAACGTCAGCGTTTTGGCCAGTTCGGCAAGGTGCCAATCCGTATTCTGCTTCCCAATCTGGTTACGATTCTGGCCCTGTGTTCTGGCCTGACTGCTGTGCGCCTTGCGATCGAGGATCGGATAGAGCTCGCAATTGTTGCTATTGTCTTTGCTGCATTGCTGGATGGCATTGACGGACGCCTTGCACGTGCCCTCAAGGGCACGTCTCGTTTTGGTGCCGAACTCGACAGTCTCGCCGATTTCGTGAATTTCGGCTGTGTGCCGGCACTGATGTTGTACTTCTGGGGGCTGAATGAGGCGGGGTCCTTTGGCTGGATTGCGGCACTGATTTATGCGATCTGCGCAGCTCTTCGTCTTGCACGCTTCAATGTCATGCTTGATGACCCCAACAAGCCGCCCTTTGCGAGTGACTATTTTACCGGAATTCCGGCTCCGGCCGGGGCTATCACCGTTCTTCTGCCGGTCTATCTGGAGTTACTCGGGGTTTCCCATCATGGCATCGGTGCCGTGCTGGCGTTGATTTATTGTATCGCGATTGGGCTTCTCATGATCTCAACCGTTCCTGCCTGGTCAGGTAAGACCATGGGGCGGCGCGTGCGTCGGGATATGGTGCTGCCTCTGTTTGTCGTGGTTGCGCTGTTTTTTGCTTTGCTGGCCAGCTACCCATGGGTGGTTCTGACGGTTTGCACTCTGCTCTATCTTGCCTTTCTTCCGGTTTCGACCATTCGCTATCGTCGTCTGATGGCCGCATGGCGGCTGGAAAATCCGGTGGCTGCTATTCCTGAGAAAGAGTGATTCACACGGGATCCGCTAAAGGGGGCCGACAAAGATTTTTTGTGATTGTGGATGGCGGGGGAAAGCCGCTTTCCCGTCATTTGTCTGAAATCTGAGCTCTCGCAATCGGCCTAAGCCCCGAGGGTTGCAGGGGTCTCACCTTTTTCTCAGGCTATAGTAGCCTGTCATTACTCCCTATATGTAGTGTGCTTCTGCTGGCACAATGCCCATATATCGTGCCTTGGCGGCTTTTGCGGTGTCTCTGAGGGGTTTGACGGTAGGCCGACTCATACTAGCTTGCGATCAGAATCGCGCGCTCACGCCCGTCCGAGTTGAGGGGGTGGCGCGCCCCTCTGCATACATGGCGTTCTGAAAGCTGGTTCGCGTTGAAGCGAATTGTGCCTTTCCTCGCAATGTTATCGCTCAAGTTTTGCGGCCAGCAGTGCCGCTGTGAGGAGATACGGTCATGCGCTTTGAACGTCGATATACGCAGGAAGGTCAGTCACCTTATGCCGCCATCGCGTTCCGCCAGGCCGTGAGCGAGATTCGTAATCCTGACGGATCAGTTGTGTTCCGTCAGGAGGGCATCGAAATTCCTGCCCAGTTTTCGCAGGTCGCGAGCGACATTCTTGCGCAGAAATATTTCCGCAAGGCCGGTGTGCCTGCGCGCCTGAAGAAGGTGGAAGAGCATGATGTGCCTTCCTTCCTGTGGCGCTCAGTTGCCGATGCGGATGCGCTGGCTGCACTGCCGATGGATGAGCGCATCATCGGCGAAACCTCGGCGCGGCAGGTGTTCGACCGTCTGGCGGGAACCTGGACCTATTGGGGCTGGAAGGGCGGTTATTTCGATAGTGAAGCCGACGCCCAGACCTTCTTTGACGAGCACCGCTACATGCTCGCGATGCAGATGTCGGCTCCCAACTCTCCGCAGTGGTTCAATACCGGCCTGCACTGGGCTTATGGCATTGATGGACCGGGGCAGGGCCACTTCTATGTGGACTATCGCACGGGCGAGTTGCTGGCCTCCACCTCAGCCTATGAGCACCCGCAGCCGCATGCCTGCTTCATCCAGTCCGTGGGTGATGACCTCGTCAATGAGGGTGGCATCATGGATCTGTGGGTGCGTGAGGCGCGCCTGTTCAAATATGGCTCGGGCACCGGCTCGAACTTCTCCGCCTTGCGCGGGGAGGGGGAGCGACTGTCCGGTGGTGGCCGCTCTTCCGGCCTGATGAGCTTCCTCAAGATTGGTGATCGCGCCGCCGGTGCCATCAAGTCTGGCGGCACCACGCGCCGCGCGGCCAAGATGGTGGTGGTGGATGCGGACCATCCGGATGTCGAAGGCTATATCGACTGGAAGGTCGTGGAAGAGCAGAAGGTGGCCGCGCTTGTCACCGGCTCCAAGCTCAATGCCAAGCACCTCAAGGCCGTATTGAAGGCCTGTGTGAATTGCGATGGCGAGGGCGATTCCTGTTTTGATCCCGAGCAGAACCCGGCTCTGAAGCGTGAAATCCGCGCGGCCCGCAAGGCCAGCGTAGCCGATGTCGCCATTCGTCGTGTCATCCAGTATGCCCGCCAAGGCTACAAGGAGATTGATTTCTCCATCTATGACACCGACTGGGACGGCGAGGCCTATCTCACGGTTGCCGGCCAGAACTCCAATAATTCGGTGCGTGTCACGGATGCTTTCCTGCGCGCCGTGGAAGCTGATGCGGACTGGAATCTGATTCGCCGCACCGATGGTAAGGTGGCACGCACCCTGAAGGCGCAAGAGCTTTGGGAGAAGATTGGCTCCGCCGCATGGCATTGCGCGGACCCAGGCATTCAGTTCCACACCACCATCAATGACTGGCACACTTGCCCCTCGGGTGGCGAGATCCGCGCGTCCAATCCGTGCTCGGAATATATGTTCCTGGATGACACGGCCTGCAATCTTGCCTCGCTGAACCTTCTTCAGTTCCGTGACAAGGACAAGCAGTTCGACGTCTCCAGCTATGAGCATGCGGTGCGGCTGTGGACCGTGGTGCTGGAAATCTCGGTACTGATGGCGCAGTTCCCCTCACGCCGCATCGCCGAGCTTTCTTATGATTATCGCACGCTGGGGCTGGGCTACGCCAATATTGGCGGCTTGCTCATGTCTTCCGGCATTCCTTATGATTCAGAGGAAGGCCGGGCCATCTGCGGGGCGCTCACCGCCATCATGACCGGCATTTCCTATGCCACATCGGCGGAAATGGCGCGTGAGCTTGGGCCGTTCCCGGCTTACGTCTCGAATGCCTCATCCATGCTGCGGGTCATCCGCAACCATCGCCGCGCTGCCTATGGCAAGGCGGAGGGGTATGAGGGCCTTTCCATTGCGCCTGTGCCGCTGGATGTGAAGTCCTGCCCCGCGCGTCTTGTGGAACATGCCGCACGCGCATGGGACAAGGCGCTGGAACTGGGCGAGCGCCATGGCTATCGTAATGCGCAAGTCTCGGTCATCGCACCCACCGGCACTATTGGTCTGGTGATGGATTGCGACACCACGGGCATTGAGCCGGACTTCGCGCTGGTGAAGTTCAAGAAGCTCGCCGGCGGCGGTTATTTCAAGATCATCAACCGGGCTGTGCCGGATGCGATGCGCGCGCTGGGCTATGGTGAGGCGCAGATCGCCGAGATCGAAGCCTATGCGGTGGGCCATGGCTCTCTGGATCAGGCCCCTGCCATCAATACGTCCAGCCTGCGGGCCAAGGGTTTTGATGATGCCGCTCTGGCCAAGGCTGCGGCTGCGGTGAAAAGCGCCTTCGATATCAAGTTCGCCTTCAACCGCTGGACCTTCGGTGAGGAGTTCCTCACCAAGGTGCTGAAGGTGTCGGCGGCGCAGATGGTGGATCAGAAGTTCGATCTCCTGTCCTTCCTCGGCTTCACGAAGGCCGAGATCGAGGCCGCCAACGTCCATGCCTGCGGGGCGATGACGCTGGAAGGCGCGCCGCACCTGAAGGCGGAACATCTGCCGGTGTTTGATTGCGCTTCTCCCTGCGGTCGTCTCGGCAAGCGCTATCTCTCGGTGAACAGCCACATTCGCATGATGGCTGCGGCACAGCCCTTCATTTCGGGCGCGATCTCCAAGACCATCAACATGCCGAACGATGCGAGCGTGGAGGACTGCAAGGCCGCCTATATGCTCTCTTGGCGGCTCGCACTGAAGGCGAATGCGCTCTATCGCGATGGTTCCAAGCTCTCCCAGCCGCTCAATTCCCAGCTTGTGGCAGATGATGAGGATGAGGAAGACGCAGTGGAAGCGCTGGTGGCCCAGCCGGCCGCCGCGCGCACCGCTGCCGTTGCGGAGCGGATCGTCGAGAAGGTGATCGAAAAGGTCATCGAGCATCACGTGCGTTCGCGCGAGAAGATGCCGGACCGCCGCAAGGGCTATACCCAGAAGGCGGTTGTGGGTGGCCATAAGGTCTATCTGCGCACCGGCGAATATGATGATGGCCGCCTCGGCGAGATCTTCATCGACATGCACAAGGAGGGCGCGGCCCTTCGCTCGCTGTTGAACAATTTCGCCATCGCCATCTCGCTCGGCCTGCAATATGGCGTGCCGCTTGAGGAATATGTGGACGCCTTCACCTTCACCCGCTTCGAGCCAGCCGGCCCGGTGCAGGGCAATGACACCATCAAATATGCCACCTCGATTCTGGACTATGTGTTCCGCGAGTTGGCGGTGTCCTATCTCGCCCGCAATGATCTGGGCCATGTGGATCCGGGCGAAACGGGCTTTGATGCACTGGGCAAGGGCGTGGATGAGGGAAAGGCCCCCAATCCTGCTGCGCGGATCGTCTCGAAGGGGTTGGTGCGCGGCAAGGCTGTGAACCTGATGGTGACGCAGCCTGCCACTGCGAGCGAACCGCGTGCGCCGAGTGATAATGTCACTGTTCTGCGTGGCCGTGTTGAGGGGGCGACCGTTCTCAAGGTTGAAACCTCGGAGCTGACCGAGACAGTGGAAACTGTGGTGGAGGCAGAAAGCGCCGAGGCTGCGAGCGAACTGCTGGCACAGACGCTGCCATGGCGCAGCGCGACGGCCCGCAAGGCGGAAGCACGGGCCGAAGCACGGGCCAAGGGCTATGAGGGCGAGGCGTGCCCTGAGTGCATGAACTTCACGCTCGTGCGCAACGGCACCTGCCTGAAGTGTGACACCTGTGGTTCCACCACCGGCTGCAGCTGATCTGCTTTGGTATCTGGCTGCCTTTCAATGAAGGGCAGCCGGTCCATATGCCGGATTGTCTGACCTATGCCAGATTTGGTCTTATGCATCAGCTCATCCGGAGGGCTCTGCACCTGAACTGGCCATTCGCTGGGATGCGAATGACATCAGAGGTGCAGTCTGGCGCGCAATACAGGTGATGGTTTTCGGTGAGGTGCGGTGCGCGAAGAGCCCGGTTTCAGCGCTAGGACAGCAGCTGGCGGAAGCGCAACGAGAGCACGGGCCGGATGATGGGTGTGAAGCAGTTTCCGGGCCCATTTCAAGGCGTCGCTAAGGAACCAGATCGACGCGATACGACCAGTTCACCGGAGAACTGGGGTAAATAGATTTCTGAAAATTTCAATTATATGCCCGTCCTGATGCAAATTATCTTCCAGAAGGGCTCTTCAGTTATACTTTATTCATGTTCATGTATTAAATAGAATTTCAGTAAGTATTATGTCACATGAAAAACTGATGGCAAAATCTAGAAGTATACTGAACCATTTTCGTGGGTTAAGCTCCGCCCTATGAGGGCGCCTGTGATATGACCATTATGGTCTGGCCGATTGATGCTCTACTGCCCCTCAGCCTCGGCAGCCTCACTTATTCCAAGACATTGAAATTCCCACCTGAACTATGAGGCGGGCTCTGAAAAGCCTTGCGGCTATGGCTTGGCATGCTTGATGCAACAGTGCCCATTCTTCATCAAGATCCGAAACGTAAGCAACGCCCCATGAGAGTCACTCGTGGGGCGTTGCTTGCATTCATATGATGTCAGTTGGCTTTGGCAGGCGCACTCTGCTGCACGAATTCACCATCGAAGCGGATGGTGATCTCTTCACCCACCGGGCCGGGCTCCAGCCCGAAGTCCTTGCGGTTGAAATGCCCTTCGGCAGCAAAACCGATTGCAGGAACCTTCATGTAAGGGTGGCTTGCAATGCCGCCCAGGAAGGTTGCGTTTAGTGTGACGGGCTTGGTCACGCCCAGGAACGTGAGGTCGCCGGTCACGCGCGCGGTGAGCGCACCAGTCTGCTCCACCTTCGTGGACTTGAACGTGATGTTCGGGAACTTGTCGCTGTTCAGGAAGCTTGGGTTGCGGCTGATGTCCTCATTCCAGCTTTCATAGGCACTGTCCTTGTGGAAGGCCTTGTAGTCAGCAGGATAGGAGGTCTGTACCGACTTCGGGTCGATGGTAAATTCAATCGAGGATTTGTCGATCTGCTTGGGATCCAGGTTCAAGGTTGCATCAAGAGCCTGGAAGCGACCGGTATAGTTTGAAATGTCATTGTGCTTGAAAGACCAGAGCAGGGCCGCATGGGTTGCGTCCAGCTTGTAGATTCCCGCAGGTGCCGTAACTGCCGCTGCTTCCTTCTTCGCTGCCGTCTCTGCAAAGGCGGGCGTGACCAGAGATGCGCTACCCGTGACGAAAAGCGCACCCGCCAGAAGAGAGGCTACGATACCATGCTTCTTCATTGAAAAATTCCAATTCTTACAATGCATCAGGAATGATACTTCACTGAATCAGGCCACAAGAAGGCATATTCAGTGAAGCATGGCTGAATCACCCTCACTCTATTGCGTCATTTTTGAAAATCATGATGCAATCCCGCAAGGCCTGCTTGCGAAGATGCCGTTGGGGTAGGTCGTGCTGTCGCCGCAATGTTCCAGAATGCAATGCCGCGCCTTGAGCACGGCACGCTAATGCTGATCTGCCAGCGTGTTCTTATAGATGCGCCCGTCTTTCATGATGAGTTTCATGTTTTTTTCCGGATCGCTGATCAGGGAAATATCTTCCAGTGGGTTGCCGTCTATCGCCAGAATATCGGCATAGGCATTGGGGGCGAGAACGCCGATTTGCCCCTTGTAGGGGGAGCGGCCGCCGGAGAGAGCGAGCAACTCGCCATTGCCGCTGGTGGCCATGCGCAAGGCGCCATCATTGCCTAGCCAGCGGGCTGTCTTGGCAAGCTGCCTGCCTTGTGTGCGGGTGCCAGCGGGGTTGAACAGAATGTCTGTGCCCCAAGCCATCTGCACTTTGAAATCACGTCCCAGATCAAAGGCGCGAACAGTTCCTTCTGCAATCAGTTCCTGCATGGCCCTTTGCTCAGGTAGGCTTTTGGGGTTGGAATCGTCATCCGCCAGAAAGGGCTGAATGCTCCACCATGCGCCGGTATCAGCCATTTGCCGCACAGCCTCCTCATCCGCCAACTGGCCATGCTCGATACACCGCACACCATTGGAGAGGGCGCGTTTGATGCCGGGCGCAGTATAAACATGGGCGCAGACATAGGTGCCCCAGTCCGAGGTGGCCTCTACTGCCGCACGAATTTCTTCGCGGGTGAACTGGATGGAATCCAGCGGGTCATAGAGCGATGAGACGCCGCCTCCCACCATGATCTTCACCTGGCTTGCACCCAGCATAAGTTGCTCGCGGGTGCGACGCAGCACCTCCGGCACGCCATCTGCTATGGCCGAAATGCCGGCTTTCTCCGCATCGCTCATCCCCATTTCGAAAGCACGGGGCAGTTCGCGGCGCGAGCGAAAATCGCCATGGCCGGAGGTCTGCGAGATCATCGCGCCGGAGGGGAAGATGCGCGGGCCGGCGATGCGGTTTTCATCGATGGCGCGCTTCAGGGCGAAGGAGGGACCGCCCATGTCGCGCACAGTGGTGAAGCCGCGCAGAATTGTTTTCTGCGCTTCCTCGGCGGCAACGAGATGGAGATAAGCGACATCTGCCGTCATCGCCACTGTCAGTGGAATGGCGGCGAGAAGCGTGTGCCAGTGTGCATCAATCAGCCCCGGCATCAGCGTTCTGCCTGTGCAGTCGATGATTTCGGCATCTGCGATGGTTTCATCCGCACCGGGCATGGCCTTGATGCGTCCGCCATCCACCAGAATGCTGCGCCCTTCCAGAAGCGTGCTGGAGACGCCATCAAAAATCCGGCCATTGCGCAGCAGGGTCGGGCGAGAGGCGGGTTGGGCAAAGGCCGGAGAAATGGTGGCCAGGGCAGGGGCGCTTATCAGCGCGGCAAGTCCACCCAGCAGAGTGCGGCGGGATATGGCATGCTCGATACGGGCGCAGACATTTTGAACTTCCGGGCGCATGCAGGCGCAACCCGCACCATGAAAAGCGCCATGAAGCAGGTGCTGATATTTATGAGATTTCACCCAGCGCATGGAGCCTCCGCAAGATCCCGGTCACAGGGCGCACAAGGTGCGGTGCTCCGGTAGTTTCGTTGTTCCAGCCATCCTTCTCATCACTCTCCCACCACGTCCAGCCCCGATAAATCCGGCCCCACGGGCACGATGCCGTTCGGGTTCAGCTTCCTGATTGAGTAATAGCCGCGCTTGATGTGGGCGATGGAAACCGTCTCCCGCACGCCCGGCAGGTTTAGCACCCGCAAGAGGTAGGCTGAGAGCGCGGGATAATCCGCGATGCGGCGCAGATTGGTCTTGAACAGCCCATAATAGGCCGCATCGAAACGGATCAGCGTGACGAACAGACGGATATCGGCTTCAGTGAATGTCTGGCCCACAAGCCACGGGCCGGCTGCGGCAAGTTCGGCCTCAAGCGTATCAAGCTCGGTGAAGACATCGCGGAAAGCATCTTCATAGGCCAGTTGGGTGGTGGCAAAGCCTGCGCGGTAGACTCCATTATTCAGGCGCGGATAGATCCGCTCATTCAGCGCATCGATGCGGGCACTTAGGGTTTGGGGGTAAAGATCTGGCCCGGAGGCAAGTGCGCCGAAACCCGAATTGAACATGCGCACGATTTCTGCAGATTCATTACTCACGATAGTGCTGGTTTTCTTGTCCCACAGCACCGGAACCGTTGCCCGGCCGGAAATATGCGGATCGGCTTTCGTATAAATTTCATGCAGGTAGTGCGCGCCATTCACCGGGTCCGGCGAGGCAAAGCGCCAGCCCTGATCGCCCAGTTCGGGCTCGACAATAGACAGCGAGACCACATGCTCCAGCCCCTTCAGTTTGCGGGCGATCAGCGTGCGGCTGGCCCAGGGGCAGATCAGCGCGACATAAAGATGATAGCGCCCGGCCTCGGCCTTGAAGCCGGCCATCCCGGTGGGGCCGGCACTGCCGTCGGGGGTGATCCAGTTGCGGAACCCGGACGTCTGGCGGACAAAGGCTCCCTTGGCATCACTGGCCTGAATGGGTTGCCAATCACTGGCCCATTTGCCGTCAACAAGCATCATGGATCTCCTTCAAGGCGCGGGGCAGGTGCTTTGCCCTGCAGGTCTGGTCAGAACATCGTGCCTTGTTTCAATGAAAGATGAAGCTGCGCATCGACACCGAGGAGATGTCGATCGAGGTGTTCATGAAGGTCAGCCTGTCGGCCGCCTCGCCGAGGCCGGCTATGGTGAGGGCAGGCAGATAATGGTCAGGGGTCGGCTGGGCCATGCGGAAGAGGTTTCCCATGGCCGTGCGGTCGGCTAGCGCAGCAACATCGCGCGCTTCCAGTTTTTCAGCGAAGAAGGTGTCGAACTCCTCTGCCCAGTCATAGGGCTTCCCGCCCCAGCGCATGGTGCGCAGATTATGCACCACATTGCCCGAGCCGAGGATGAGAACGCCCCTGCGGCGCAGGTCTGCCAGATCCCTGCCGATCTTCAGATGCCAGTCGAGATCCTTCGACATGTCGATGGAGAGCTGAAAGACCGGTACATCCGCCTCGGGATAGAGCCGGGCCAGCACCGACCATGCCCCGTGATCGAGGCCCCAGGTCTCATCGCCTTCCACATGATGGCTGGCCAGAAGGCTGATGACCTCCCGCGCCAGCTCGGGCTTCCCATGCGCCGGATATTGAACGGCGTGGAGTTCCTGCGGGAATCCATAGAAGTCATGGATGGTGCGCGGCATCTTCGAGACATCGACCAGGGTCGAGCCGTGCGTCATCCAGTGTGCGGATATCACCAGAATGGCCTGCGGGCGTGGCAGGGTCTTGCCCAGTTCGATCCATGAACGCGAATAGGCATTATCCTCGATCGCGTTCATGGGCGAGCCATGGCCAAGGAAGACGAGCGGCATCCGGTCTGATGCTTTTAGCCCATCCTTTAGTTGTGCAAGAGATTGTGCCGTGCCCATCTTCATCTCCTCGAATTTCGAATAGCCGCGTCGTGTCGATGGCTGTTCAGCCCAGCCAGATCGGCGCAATCCCCGTGCCCCGGTTCAGCATGAAGCCGAACTGGATGTTCATGTAGCCAAGCGCCTCCAGATAGCGGGCGTTTGACAGAGGGCCGGATTCCACGACCTCAAACCCGACGCTGTTGGCAAGCGCCACGACGGCGCGGCGGGTGGTGTCATTATCCGCTGCCACGAAGGTCTGAATCTTGCGACCCTCAAGGGTCAGATCACCGGCATAGTGCTGGGCAAAAACCGTGTTGAAAGCCTTGACCACCGTCGCGCCGGGCAGGAGATGGGCAATCTCTTCCGCCGCTGAGCTGGTCTGGCCCAGCTGCAGGCCTGAAAAGTCCGCAGTGACAGGGTTCGACACATCAATAACGACCTTCCCCGTGAAATCTGCCGCCTGAGCGATGCTTTGTGCTGCATCATAGGGGGTGGCGAGAATGACGGTATCTGCGGTCTTGACCGCTTCGCTCACGCTTGCTGCGCGCACGCCAAGCTTTTCAGCCGCTTCTGTGCTGTCATTGGCATTGGCAAGAACCACATCATGCCCCGCACTGGAAAATACACGGGCAAGACCTGCACCAATGTTTCCGGTTCCGATAATCGCGATGGTCATTTGCTTCGCCTCTTGTCTGGGCAGCCGCTTTGGCCGCCGTTCTGTTGAGGTGAATATTGCGCCGCCTTATTCAGAATGATATGGATATTTTGTTGTCACACTATCCATGAAATGTTCGTAATTGAGATGGACCTTCTGGATTGCATCCGCGCCTTCGTCGCGACCGCTGAAACTGGCTCATTCACGGCTGCTGCCGAGCGTCTCTCCGTGTCCAACCGGCTGACCTCGAAATATGTTGCCGAACTGGAGCGACGCCTCGGCACACGGCTTTTGCAACGCACCACGCGCGCTGTGGGGTTGACGACTGCCGGGCAGGATCTGCTCGCCCGTGCGCCTGCACTTCTTGAAGATCTGGATGATCTATTGTCTAGTGTCGCGGAAGATACTGTACAGCTTTCCGGGCATATCCGGGTTAGTGCCCCGATCACTTTCGGAGCGGTTTACATCAAGGGAATGCTCGGGCGTTTTCTGGCGCAATATCCGGGCGTGTCTGTCGATCTGCAACTGGACGACCGTTATGTTGATCTGGCACGGCATGGGATCGACATCGCCTTTCGGATTGGCGAGCCTGATCTGCAATCTCTCAAGGTCCGGCGGATGGGTGTGCTGGGTTCTGTTCTGGTGGCTTCGCCCGGCTATCTGGCCCATCGCGCTCCTCCGGTTCGTCCCGCCGATCTGTCGACCCATGACTGCATCATCGACACCAATCGCCGTCATCCCCTGCGCTGGAACCTGTCCGCGAATGGCGTGACGGAGACGGTGATCGTGCAGGGACGGTTTTCCGTCAATAATGCGCAGATTGCCGCAGAGTTTGCTGGCGAGGGGTTGGGGATCGCGCTTTGTCCGCACTTTGTCGTGAGCGAGCAACTACAGGATGGAAGACTGGTTGCGCTGCTTCCGGATTATGAGGCCCCCCCGGCATCCGCTGAACATGGTCTATCTGGAAGGACGCACGATGCCCCGCAAGTTGCGCGCGCTGATAGAGTTCGCCGCAACGGATGCCAAGCATAGCCAGTTGAATTAGCTGGTGTGTGATCTCATGGTTTGATGGTGTTATATTTTCTTTGGGATGGA